>JAKFEQ010000028.1:0-35259 GCA_036675625.1 Opitutaceae bacterium
GATGCCGTACACGGGTTGCAGCTCGGCGTCCTCGCTGACGGCGAGGTTGAAGATGTAGCGGATGTACTCTTCCATCGTGCGCGTGGCGCCGAGGCGGTTGAGCGCGCGCACGACGAACGCCGCATCGCGCAGCCAGCAGTAGCGATAGTCCCAGTTGCGCACGCCGCCGATGCGCTCCGGCAGCGAGGTGGTGGCGGCAGCGACAATGCCGCCCGTCGGCCGGAAGGTGAGCGCCTTCAACGTGATTAACGAGCGCACGACCGCCTCGCGCCATTCGCCTTTATAGGTGCAGTGCGCTGACCATTCGCGCCAGAAGTTCTGAGTGTGTGCGATCGCCCGTAGCGCATCGATCGGCTCCGGCGAGGGTTCGTGCGAGCGATGCCACGTGAGAACAAATGTCTTTCGCTCGCCCGCCTTTATAGTGAACTCGGCGCAGGTCGATAGATCCTCACCGTGGGTTTTCACGTCGGTGTGGAGCACAAGTGCGTTCGGACCGGCGATGGCCTTGATGCCGCCGTCCTCGCGCCGCACCCAGGGCACCGTGGTGCCATAGTCGAACCGGATGACCAGTTTCAACGCGACGGGCACTGCACCGCGCAAGCCTTCCACTACGCGGACAATGTCGTGCCGGTCGTCGGCGGGCGGCATGCAATCGATCAGGCGAACGGCGCCGGCATCGGTTTCGAGGTCCGTCTCGAGAATCAGCGTCTCCGGTCGATACCTCCGATGCATCACGCGGGCGGGAGCCGTCGGTGCGATCTGCCAGTGGCCATTTCGTTCTGTGCCGAGCAAAGCCGCGAAGCAGGCATCCGAATCGAAGTGAGGCAGACACAGCCAGTCGACCGAGCCCGTCGCGCCGACGAGCGCGCCGGTGTGCAGGTCGCCGATGAATCCATAGTCTTCGAGGTTCATGATCTGCTTTGCGTCTTGATCGCGTCGCACATCCTGCGGGCTCGCGGTTGGGAGACGCGCTCACTGTAGACCCGGCGAAAGCGATCAGGTCTCAGCTGCGATGGAGCATCCGGTCGATTTCAGGGGACCGGTTTCGCAGCAGCGCGGTGCGTGAAGTTGTGAATCGTGCACCAACTGATTCCGTCTTCGGTGATGAACTTTCAACTTCCCGATTTCTCCGCGGTTTTGCCGGTTCTCGGCGCGGCGGTTCCCACGGTCGTTCTCATCCTCATCGGGGCGCTTGCACTCAACTTCGTGCTTTGTCGCGCGCTGAAGGTGCTTGGGCGTCGCACGCGATTTTCCGAGCAGGAAATGGTTCCGGTCTACCGGGTCATCCGCTGGGTAATCTTCGTCGCTGCGCTGGTCCTCATCCTGGGCGCTTTCGGATTCAACGTCGGCGGCCTGTGGGGCGTTTTCTCCACGATCTTCGCGATGATCGCCATCGGCTTCGTCGCGGTCTGGAGCGTGCTGAGCAATATACTCTGCACGCTTATCATCATGATCTTTCGTCCGTTTTCCGTGGGCGACGAGATCGAGTTTGCGGGCGAGCCGGTGAAGGGCCGGGTGAAAGATCTCAACTTCATCTATACTACGCTGGATGGAGGCGACGGGTCGGTGATGCAGATACCCAACAATCTCTTCTTCCAGAAAGTCATTCGCCGCCGCCACGCCGCGGCGGCCGTCTCGCCGGCGGAGCACTTGCGGACGAAGCGTCCGGACGCCCTCGCGGAGCCGGCTCCGATCGACGCGGCGCCGGCCGCGCGTTCATGATCTCCAGCTAGCGCTTACGCCTGCGACGGGCTATCGATTCGTGCCGCGTGCCTTGAGCACGAAGCGGCCTTCAATGGTGTTCCAGGAATCGTTCGAGTTCTTGCCGGTGAAGATCATCGTGAAGGCGCGACCGTCGCGGCTTAGCCATTTTGTCGGAAAATGCCAAAGCCACGTCGAAGCCTCGAGGTGCGGCGCGCCCCATTTGTCCTGAAACAGGACGGTCGTCCATGGGCCCCAGGGCTCCGGCGCGTCGAAGATGCCGATGTTGCCGGCCCGGTTTTCCGTGTGCTGCGTGCAGAGTATATAGCGTTTCAGCCCCGGATTGTAGCTCACGCTCAGGTTCCAGCCCACACCATTGGCCACATCGGTGAACACCGGTTGTTTCTGGCCCAGGTCGCGCGTCCACGCCGGCTGACCGTCCGCTCCGAGGCCCGCGAAGAATTCGTAGTGTTCGCGGGTGAGAATCGATTGCCGGGGCACGCGCGAGAGGTGGATGCGGCCCGGGATGTGCACATCGAATGTACTATTGGCGTGGCGGGTTGAAATCTGCGGGCCCCACGCGGGTTGAATATAGTAACTGTAGACGTAGCCGTCGCGCGCTCCTGCATAGTCGCGGCCAAAGTTGAGGAAGGTCGGGATCGTCAATCCGTCCTCGAAACGAAACTTCCAATCGGCGAGCGTCCAGGTGGCGCCGTGGTCTTTCGACATCGCGATCTGGCAGTTTGCGAGGTGGGGATTGGGTTGCGGCGACACCCACATATATAGCACGCCACCAACGCTGAGAATACCATAGCTCTTGCCGCCGAAGTGCGCCGGCCGGCCGGGCGGGGCGCCGCCCCAGACGTTGGTGCCTGTATAGTTTTTCCCGTCGCCTTCGATGCGGGCGACGCCGAGGTGGACGCGGCCTTCCTTGTTGGTGCCACCGAAGCCGCCGCCATCGCCCCAGGCGCCATACAGGTGGCCGTCGTCGGCCCAAGTCACCGGCCAGTTGTCGCTGCCCGGTGCGAGCCGGCGGTGCGTGCGGAAATCGAACTCGATGCGGTCGATCACGGGGCTCGGCGGATACGGTGCGATCGTCGCGCGCAGCGTGGCGTAGCTGTCATTGCCGTGGCGGCCGCGGCGAAGCGGCGCGCTCGACGATTGAGCGTCGCGAAGTGCCGGATCGGAGGGTAGGGCGATAGGGCGTACATTGATCGAAGGAATCCCCGCGGTTCCTCATAGGTGGCGATCCCAAAAACATCACGCGCGACAGCGATGTCCAGGCGACACCCGGCGGCCATCCCGATCGCTCGACGATCGAGCATGGCCGTTCGGTTGAAGCTGGTGCACAGCAGCGGTGGGCGTAGAACGAAGCGTCCTCATTTTGTTTTCCTCACCCCGATCCTGCCCCCATGAAGACCTTCCTATTCGCCCTCGCTGGTATGGTTTCGTGCGCGTCGGTGGCTGCCGCCGGGCCGCTCGCGCTAAATCTCTGGCCCGGCAACCCACCGGGTGAAACCAAGACGTTGCCGCCGGAGGCCGATCAAGCGAAGGACAGCGACCGGCTCGTCGGCGGGCGTCGGATCATCAAGCTCGGCAACGTCTCGACGCCGCAAATCGCGGTGTATCCACCGTCCAAGGACAAGGACACGGGCGCGGCGGTCGTCATCTGTCCCGGTGGCGGGCACAACATCCTCGCTTACGATCTCGAAGGAACGGAAGTCGCCGAATGGCTCAATACGATCGGCGTGACCGGCATCGTGCTCAAATACCGCGTGCCCACCCGAACGCCCAAGGACCGTCGCTGGTTCGCCGCGGTGCAGGATGCGCAGCGCGCGATGAGCCTGGTGCGCAGCAAGGCGGCGGAACTCGGCATCGATCCCAAGCGGATCGGCATCCTCGGTTTCTCCGCGGGCGGCGAGACCGCCGCGCTTACGGCCCTGTTTACCGAGCGTCATTATGAGGCCGTCGATGACATCGATCGCATCTCCAGCCGACCCGATTTCGCGGTGCTCGTTTATCCGGCGTATCTCGCGAAGACCGGGACTGGCGAGCAGGGCTTGATGCCGCACGTGCAGGTGACAGAAGGCAGCCCGCCAATGTTTCTCGCGCATGCGTACGACGATCGGATTTCGCCGCTCAACAGCGCGCTGCTCTTCGTCGAATTGAAAAAGGCGAACGTGCCGGCGGAGCTGCACATCTATTCGCACGGCGGCCATGGCTACGGGCTCCGTGTCACGGACAATCCCGTCACGACCTGGCATCACCGTTGCGGCGAATGGCTGCGGCGGCAGGGATATTTGTCGCGCGAGGGCCAGTGAGGAGTCGCGACACCGTTCCCAATCCACCCCTATGAAACTCAGGTCCTTTACGGTTCTCGGCAGTCTGATGGCCCTGTTGATGGTTGATCCTCCTGGCATGCGGGCAGCGGAAAACGTCTCGCGGCCGAACGTGTTGTTCATCGCGATCGACGATCTGAACGACTGGGTGGGTTTTCTGCAGGGGCATCCGCAAGCGCGCACGCCGGCCATGGACCGGCTCGCGGCCCGTGGCGTCGTGTTTGCGAACGCGAATTGCGCGGCGCCGTTGTGCGCGCCTTCGCGGGCCTCCGTCTTCAGCGGACGGCAGCCGTTTTGCACGGGCGTGTACGGCAATGGCGACGATCTGCGCCGCGCCGCGCCCGATCTCGTGTTGCTGCCGCAGCAATTGAAGGCGCACGGTTATCGTACCTACGGCACGGGCAAACTGCTGCATGGCGCGCGGCCGGATATTTTCGACGAGTCGTTCACGCCGGAGCAGCGGTGGAGTCCGTTCACCGGGAAACAGGTGCTGTATACGGCGGAGGAACTGCCCTCGAAAGGCACCGACAACCCGCGTCACGTGGTCGAGCTGGGGCCGGAGAAGAAACACGTCGTGCTGCCTTTGAACCGGATGCCGAGCGAGCGCCGGCCGGATCATCCCGCGGGCGAATCCTTCGACTGGGGGCCGGTCGATGTGCCCGACAGCGCGATGGGCGACGCGCAGATCGTCGACTGGGCGATCGAGCGGTTGAACGTGAAGTCCGCGGCACCGTTTTTCCTGGGCGTGGGATTCTACCGGCCGCACATCCCGCTCTTCGCGCCGGCGAAGTACTTCGAGCCGTTTCCGGCCGCGACGACGCAGCTCGCGCCCTCGCGTGCCGACGACCTCGACGATCTCGGGCCCACCGCGCGGCGGATTGCACTCGAGGCGGAGACGGCGGGCGGGCACGCGCTCGTCGCAAAACACGGCCAGCAACGCGCGGCCACGGCGGCGTATCTCGCGTGTGTTTACTTTGTGGATACGCAGATTGGCCGGCTGCTCGCCGCGCTGGGAGCGAGCCCGCAGGCGGACAACACGTTGATCGTGCTCTGGGGCGATCATGGCTGGCACCTCGGCGAGAAGCAGCACTGGGGCAAATGGACCGGCTGGGAACGCGCCGTGCGCGTGCCGCTTGCGATCGTGCCGCCGGCGCGCGACCGGGCGCGTTTCGCGCAGGGAAAAGTGACGCGCCAGCCGGTGAGTCTGCTCGATCTTTATCCGACGTTGCTGGAGTTCTGCGGTGTGCCGCCGCCCGCGGCCGGACTCGACGGTGAATCGCTGGTGCCGCTTCTCCGCGAACCGCAGCGGGAAACCGGCCGCGCGGTCGTCAGTACGTTTCACGGCGAACACTTCAGCGTGCGCGACGCGCGGTGGCGGTACATCCGTTATGCGGACGGTAGCGAGGAGCTCTACGATCACGCGAGCGATGTGAACGAGTGGACCAATGTCGCGGGGAAACCGGAGCACGCGGCGGTGAAGTCGCGGCTGGCGCGCGAGATTCCCAAGGAGCGCGCGCCGGCGAGGCCGCCCCGGGCCGGGCGTTGAGTTTAGGCGAAGGCAGTTGCGCCACCCAATCTCACTGGCGGGCTGCGTTCAGCGCTGGGTTGCGATCTTGAGCGGGAACTTTCCCGGATTCGCGCGGAAGCGGGCGCGGCAGTCTTCGCAGCAGAAGCCGATGAGCTTGCCGTCGAACATTTCCGTGACGGCCGCGTCGATCGGTTCGCCGCTCACGGGACATGTCGCGTTCACCGGGGCGGCGGGCGCCGCGGAGTTTGGTTCATCGTCGGCCTCCTCGGTCACGGTCACCGGCGCCGGCTTTGGCGTACTCTTCACTTTGGTCGGCGCGACGATTTTCGCTGTGGTCTCGGTCGCGGCGGGCACGGGTGGCTGCGGGCTGCCGAGATTGGCGGTGAAGTGCTCGGCGCGGATGTTTGCCTCGAGTTGGGCGATCTGCGCTTTCCAGCGCGAAATCTTCCGCTGATCGGTTTGCGCCCTGGCGAGTTTCTCCAGTCCGTCCGGGGTGACGCCCGTCTGCCAGAGATAAAGCGAACGCAATCGCGGGAGCGCGCGGAGCGTTTGCAGGCCGGTGTTCGTGATCCTGGTCGCGTGGAGGTTCAGCGATTCGAGCTGGCCGAGTGGCGCGAGGTGGGCGAGCCCGGCATCGGTCACGGCGGTGCGATCGAGATGGAGCCGGCGGAGGTTTTTCATCGCGGCGAGCGAGGCCAGGCCGGCGTCGGTCACGGCGGTTTCACCGAGGTCGAGCCAGTAGAGCGCAGGCGCGATCGGCGCGAGCCGGGCGAGCTGGGCGTCGCCGAATTTCTCGAGCTGCAGTCGTGCGTTTGCGGCGAGCCACGGCCCATCGGCGGACAGCGGGCGCACGATGATGTCGAGCTCGCGCTCGATCGCCTCCGCGGCGGCGAGCATGGCAGCGCGATCGGGCGGCGGCGTCGGAGGAATGCCGAGCTGCGCGGCGATCATCTCCGCAATGAGCGGCGGCGGCGCGAGCTCGGCCACGCGTTTCTCGGTGGGTGCACCGGCCTCGATCCACCACTCGAGGAGAGTCGCTTCGTCGTCGGTGAGCTGCGGCTTGCCCTTCGGCGGCATGTGCTCCTTCGCGTCGAGCGGAAGGTGCATGCGCTTGATCATGAGGCTGGCGGTGACGTTGCCCGGCTTGAAGGCGGGACCGGTTTTGCCGCCGGCGAGGAGGTGTTCGAGCGTGTCGTAGCGCAGGTCGCCGTTGCTCTTGGTGGGGCCGTGACACGACACGCAACGTTGCTGGAGGATCGGGTGTATTACGTCTGTGAATACGTTGGCGCGGGCGGGATCGGTCGGGGTTTGGCGGGTGGCGGGAGCGGCAAAGGCCGTGAGGTAACTCTCGCCGTGCGTGAGCACGCCGCCGAAATGCCCGGCGACGGCGAGCACGAGTACGGTGAGCGCGAGGGCGCCGCCGTAGATCCGACGCCAGCCGAGGAGGTGAACGGCCAGCAGGACGAACGCGAGGGCGGCGACGGCCAGGCCGAGATTCTGGTGTCGGTCGAGCAGCGTGGCGTCGTAGCCGCCATCGCGCGCCAGGAGCCAGCCAAAGAAGGCGGTCGCGAGCGCGAAGAGCGCGCCGACGGCGAGCACGAAGGTGCGCAGCGCAGGCGTGAGACGCTGGACGCGCGGGAAAAGCGCGCCGAGCTCGACGAGCGCGAGCAGCACGAAAATGCCGATCGGCAGGTGGACGGCGACCGGATGGAGACGGCCGAGGAGGAGCCAGAGTTGGTCCATGAGTTGTGACTAAATCGTCAGGCGAGGATGCCGGTGGCGACCTTGCCGTGGACGTCGGTCAGGCGGAAGTCGCGGCCCTGCGAGCGATAGGTGAGCTTCGTGTGGTCGATGCCGAAGGTCGCGAGCATCGTCGCGTGGAGGTCGTGCACGTGCATCGCCTGATCGTCGGGAATGTATTTATAGCCGAGCTCGTCGGTGGATCCCCACGTAATGCCAGGCTTGATGCCGCCGCCGGCCATCCAGACGGAGAACGCGTTGATGTGATGATCGCGGCCCGTGCCCTGGCCCATGGGTGTGCGGCCGAATTCGCCGCCCCAGAGGACGAGCGTGTCCTCGAGCATGCCGCGTTGTTTCAGATCCTGCACGAGCGCGGCGGAGGCTTGATCGCAGAGCTTGCAGACCTGCTGCATCCGGTTGTCGAGGTCGCCGTGGTGGTCCCAGCCGCGATGATACAACTGGATGAAGCGCACGCCGCGCTCGGCAAGCCGGCGCGCGAGCAGGCAGTTCGATGCGAACGAGCCGTCGCCGGGATTCTTCACGCCGTAGAGATCGCGGATCGACTGCGGCTCGCTGCTCATGTCGGCGAGATCGGGCACGCTCGTCTGCATTTTGAAGGCGAGCTCGTATTGCGCGATGCGGGTCTGGATTTCCGGATCGAGGCTTTGCTCGGCGTGGAAGCCGTTGAGTCGCGCGACCTCCTCGATGACCTGGCGTTGCGTGCTCTGGCAGACGCCGTCGGGATTGCCGACGTAGTGAACGGGCGAGCCCTTGCTCTGGAACTGCACGCCCTGGAAACGGCTCGGCAGGAAACCGGAGGACCACTGGCGGGCGGACACCGGCTGATCGGCGCCGGGGCCGTTGGACATGAGGACGACGTAGCCGGGGAGGTTTTCCGCCTCGGAGCCGAGCCCGTAGAGCAGCCACGAACCCATGCTCGGCCGGCCCTTGATGATCGAGCCGGTGTTCATGAACGCGTGGGCCGGATCGTGGTTGATCTGCTCGGTGTGCATCGAGCGGATGACGCAGATGTCGTCGGCGATCGCCTGCGTGTGCGGCAGGAGATCGGAGATCATGTGGCCGGCGAGGCCGCAGCGCTTGAAACCGAAGGTCGAGCCGCGCGCGAGCAGCACGGTGTTCTGCAACTGTGCGAGCTGTTGCCCGCGCGTGAACGATTCGGGAAACGGCTGCCCGTGGAGCCGGTTGAGGATCGGCTTCGGGTCGAACAGGTCCACGTGCGACGGGCCGCCGGCCATGCAGAGATGAATGATGCGCTTGGCGCGCGGCATGAAGTGCGGCGCGCGCAACATGCCGCGCCAGCGGCCGTCGACCTCGGAGGCGGCGCCGAGGAGCCGCGGGTTGAGGAGCGAGCCGAGTGCGAGCGAGCCGAGGGCTTGCGCGGATTTGCCGAGAAACGTGCGGCGCGACCAGGCGACTTGCTGCGCGCGGAGATGATGGAGGTCGGAAGGTGTCATGGCCTGAGGGGGTGGCGGCGGGTGGGGCGGCTGTATCCGTTAATAAATGACGACGGCTTCGTTCAGATTGAGGATCACACGTGCGACGGAAGTCAGCGCGGCGAGCCGGGTGAGATCGGTGCCCGGCGGAGTGCGATACAGGCCGACGTGAGCGAGCTTCTGCGCGTCCGCAGGGTTGGCGGCGTAATACGCGAGCTGCGTCTCGTGATGCGTGCGGAGCGAGGCGAGCTCGCGGTCGGAGGGCGGCCGGGCGAGGACGCGGGTGAACATCGTCTCGAGTTGCGCGGCAAACTCTCCGTTCGGCGCGTGTCGCAGCGCCTGGCCGGCGAGCACGCGCGCGGCTTCGACGAAGGTGGGATCGTTGAGCAGCGTGAGCGCCTGCTGCGGCGTGCTGGAAACGGTGCGGGAGGCGGTGCACTCCTCGCGCGAAGGCGCATCGAAGTTGGCGAGCATCGGATGCAGGAAGGTGCGCTGCCAGTGCATGTAGAGGCCGCGCCGATACTGGCGGTCGTCGGTCTCGGCCTCGTAGTCACGCAGCGGGAAGTTGAGCTGCGCGTAGTATCCCTCCGGCTGATACGGCGTGGCGCTCGGGCCGCCGGGCTCGAGGTTGAGGAGGCCGGCGGCGAAAAGGGCGTTGTCGCGCACGAACTCCGCCTCGAGCCGGCGCGCGCTCTGGCGGGCGAGCAGCCGGTTCTGCGGATCGATCTCGCGGAGTTCGGGACGCTGCACGGAGGACTGGCGGTATGTGGCGGAGGTGACGATCAGCTTGACCATGGCCTTCACGTCCCAGCCGCGGTCCGTGAATTCGACGGCGAGCCAGTCGAGCAACTCGGGGTGGCTCGGGTATTCGCCCTGCAGGCCGAGATCGTCGAGGACGGCGGAAAGGCCGGTGCTGAAGAACTGTTTCCAGAGGCGGTTGACGAAGGTGCGTGCGGTGAGCGGGTTTTGGGGCGAGGCGATCCAGTTCGCGAGGTCGAGGCGGGTTTGGCGGGTGGGTGAGGTCGTCGCCGCGTTTTCGGCGGCGCCGGTGAGGAAACGGGGCGGGGAGGGCAGCACGATCTCGCCGGAGTCATCCTGCCAGTTGCCGCGAGGGAGCACGCGGGTGACCACGGGCTCGGTCGCGACGGTGATCATCGTGAACGCCTTGCCGCCGCGGCAGGCGGCGATCTCGCGCAGGTCATCCAGTGCGGCGGCGAAACGGGTGGAGTCGTGGCCGGCGCCGGCGTCGCCCGTGCTGAGGAAATAGCGCGCGGCGAGCAGCTCGCGTTGCTCGCGCGTGGGTTGGGTTGCGGCGAAGGCGGAGCGCTCGGCGGCGGCGGGCTTTTCGTTGGGCAGCAGTCCGCCGAGCGGCGAGACGGAGAAGCGAACGCGGCCGACGTCCGCGCTTTTCACGGTGGCGATCAGAGTGTCGCCCTCGGCGAGCACGAGCGGTTGGCGGAGCAGATAATCGGCCGATTGCCGCTCGGTGCCACGCTGGCGGCCGGAGGTCCAACTCACGCGGACGGAGGGAAGCAGATAGGCGTTGGAATAGCTTTGGGTCGCGCCGTCGGGATAGGCGTCGGCGATCGCGAGCGGCTCCGGCTTGGATGCACCGGCGCGGCGCACGGCGAGCTGAAGCGAGAGCGTGAACCAGAGCTTGTCGCCGCGGGCGACGCGGCCGCCATGCAGGTCGTCGGGCAGCGCTTCGAGCCGTACGGTGGCGAGTGGGCCGGCGGGCGCGCGCAGGGTGATGACGTGCGTGGAGCTGGGGTTTGCGGCGGCTTTCTTGCCACGCGGGACGGGCTTGGTGTCGGTGAAGCGCACGCTCTGATCGGGCAGCGTATCCGCTTTCGTGGGCGCGCCGGCGCGGACGGAGTCCACGCTCGCGACAGCCCAGCCGCGGGGATCGGTCTGGAGTCGCGGCGCGGCGTTGGCGGCCCAGCGCGTGACGGAGCCGAAGGCTTCGGAATCGGCGGCGAGGGCCTGGCCGACCCCGCTCGCGCGGGTGTCGAATTGCACGCGCAGCCGGGCGAGGCGGCGCTTGAGCGCGTCGCTTTCGACGTCGAGCTCGGGCGGAAACGGGTAGTCGTTGTTGTAGCCCTTGAGCTCGGGCTCGGGGGTGTATTTGTAATCGGAATACACGCCCCACTGCTTGATGTCGGCGAAGTAAGCCGCCATCGCGTAGAAGTCGCGGGTGGAAAACGGATCGTATTTGTGGTCGTGACACTCGGCGCAGGCCAGCGTGGAGCCGAGGAAGGTCGACGACACCGTGCGCACGCGGTCGGCGGCGTATTTCGCGAGGTATTCCTTGTTCTGCGCGCCGCCCTCGCGGGTCATCATGTTGAGCCGGTTGTAGCCCGTGGCGATGCGCTGCTCTTCGGTGGCATGGGGCAGGAGATCGCCGGCAATCTGCTCGCGCACGAACTGGTCGAAGGGCTTGTTGCGGTTGAAGGCGTCGATCACGTAGTCGCGATACGGGAAAATATTCTGCCGCTGGTCGCCGTGAAAACCGACGGTGTCGGCGAAGCGCACGAGATCGAGCCACGGCACGGTCATGCGTTCGCCGAAGTGTTCGGACTCGAGCAGCCGGTCGACGAGCCGCTCGTAGGCGCCGGGCTTCTGATCGGCGAGAAACGCGTCGACCTCGGCGGGCGTGGGCGGCAGCCCGAGCAAGTCGAGGCTGAGGCGGCGGATGAGCGTGCGGCGGTCGGCTTCGGGCGAGGGTTTGATTTTGCGCTCGAGGAGCTCGGCGCGGATGAAACGATCGATCGGATGCGCGTCGGCGCCGGGCGGGAGCGGGGACTTGGTTGGAGCGAGGTAGGCCCAGTGCGGCTGGTATTTCGCGCCCTGTTCGATCCAGCGTTTGAAGAGGGCCTTGTCGCGGGCGGAGAGTTGGTGGAGCGAGTCGGGCGGAGGCATCATCTCGCCCGGATCGTTGGTGGCGAGGCGGCGCCAGACTTCGGAGCGATCGGGCTGGCCGGGAACGATGGGCGTGGTGACGCGGCCCTTGGCGTTTTTGTGCGGCGCGTAGGCGAGCTCGGCGATGTCGAGGCGGAGGGAGGATTTGTTGTTCTTCACGTCCGGCCCGTGGCACTTGAAGCACGTGTTGGACATGATCGGCCGGATGTGGCGGTTGAACTCGATCACGGCGGGCACGGTGGCGGCGGGCTGCGCGCCGGAGAGCGTGGCGGCGGTGGCGGAAACAATAAACAAGCAGCGGGTCCGGAGCATCGGGAGTGGGAGGTGAGGCAAACGGGTGGGGCGATCGCGGCGCGCGAGGCGAGTGCGCAGCGGCGAAGAATCGTCACGGGAGGCTTGTCGCAGCGGAAGAACAAAAGTGGCGCGTGACGGAAAACCGTGACGCGCGAACGTGGCGCGCGCAACCTGGGCTCCGGGACGGCGGCGGGCCATGCGCACGTTCCTGTTTCCCAAGCATGTCTAAACCGCTGACATTTTTTGCGCTTCTCGTTTGTGGCGCGCTCCCTGCGTTCGGCGCGGACCCGGCGCGGCTGTTGTTCAAATCGGGCTTCGAAGGCGACACGCGGATTGCACCCGGCACGATCCGGCGCGAAACGGCCACGAACCGACATCATCTCGCCGGCCGCGATCACACGACGGGTTTCGAGTGGCGCGAGAGCCTCGCGGGCGCGGGGTTGGTGAACGACGCGTTTTTCCAGTACGTGATCTCGCCGCAGGCGGTGCCGGAAACATTCGTCACGACGGAGATCCGCACGATGCCCGGGCCGCGCGGGACGCCGAGTCGGGTGTTGTATCTTGGTGTGAAGGGCGACGATCAGACCACGCGCGCATTGAGCCGAAACGAGCTCGACCTCTATCCTACGCCGGCGTGGCGGCAGGGTTATGCGCGCTACTGGATGTTCATGCATCCGGACATGCTGGAGAAGGCGCAGAAGGATTCCTGGGTGATGGTGATGGAGTGGAAGGAGCCGCGAAATCCAGACGTCTCGACCGGCGGCACGAACAACTGGCGGACGAACATCACGCTCAGCTCGGACGACGATGAGAGGCTGGTCTGGAAATTTCTCCGGCAGGAGGTGCAGCCGCAGCGCCGCGATGAGCAGGCGATCGTGGACGTGGCGGCGCCCGTGCCGGTCGGGCGCTGGTTTCAACTGGAGGCGTTCTGGCGCTGGGGTCGCGAGGGCCGCATCTGGTTCGCGATCGATGGCCGCACGCTCTTCGACCAGGCGGGCCGCTTCGAACATGCGAAGACGCCGCTCGGGCTCGGCTTCTGGGCGCTGTTTAAAAACTACCGGCACCAACATTTCTACGACGCGGATCTGAGCGATGGGGACGAGTCGTGGTTTGCGTATGATGATGTCGAGATCTGGTCGGATTTTCCGCCGGGGCATCCACGCCGCGACACCGAGCCGCTGTTCGTGGAGAACTTCGAGGCGACGCCGGAGACGGAATGGGGGACGCTGCCCGTTGGCTGGTGGCTCGAGGGCGAAGCGACGGGCGCGCGCGCGCGAATGGCCGAGGGAAAACTGCTCGTCGATGCCACGGGCCCGAAGACGTCGGGCGCGACGGTGTGGCTCGATCGCGAGTTGCCGGGCGACGTTGACGTGTCGTTCGACGTGCAGGTGGTCGAGGCCATCGGCATGGCGAACAACATGAATCTGCTGTTCCAGTTTCGCGATCCGAAGCACGCCGGGCTGAGCGAGACGCGAGCGGAGCGGGCGGACGGGAGATATGCACGTTATCACAGCGACCGGTTGCGCGGCACGATCCTGACGTTTCTTGCGAATGGAGACGAGGAGTCGGCGCGACTCCGCGTGCGGCAGGTGCCGCCGTTCGATCCCGTGGTGCAGGAATTCAGCGGCTACCACGCGCGCAAGGGTCGCACCTATCACGTGCGCCTCGTGCGGCGCGGTGATCAGTTCACGTGTCACATCGACGGGCAGATGCTGCTCGACACAAAGCTTCCGGCGACAGCGAAGGATAAGCCGGGAGGATATCTCGGCTTTCGCACCTGGCGGACAAAATTGTGGTGGGACAATCTGATCGTGCGGCGACCGGTGGCCGGGGAGAACGTGGCGGTGGCGCGTTGAGCGAGCGGCGCGTCGAGCGGAGAGGGCCTGTGCGTCCTGGCGGTGTGTCGGAATATGGAATATAGGTGAAACGCGCGTTCCCAGGGGGAACAAAACGGGCAGGACGCCTGTGTTAGGCGGGATGTGCGTGCGGCCGGGTGCGTTGTATATTACAGGTTCAAGCTGAATCCGGCAGAAGGTTTAACCACTGATGCACGCTAATAATCACTGATGAGAACCGTCCGAACCCATGCTCGAGATCCTTTTCTCACCCTTCCGGTGAAAGCGGTGGGGCTTGTTATATCTGCTCAATCAGTGCGCATTAGTGGAGATCAGTGGTTCGACGATGTTTTCCGGGTTTCAAACGTTTCAAATATTTAATGCCGACTTCGTCCTCCTCCGATTCACCGCAGCGATCGCTGTCTCCTCAGTCCTCTTCTTCGGAGGTGCTGGGGGCCGGCAGCGAACGGCCGCGAATCGCGATGATTTCGACGCACGGCTACGTCGCCGCCAGTCCGCCACTGGGTGCGCCCGATACCGGCGGGTTGATCGTCTATGTGCTGGAGCTGGCCAAGAAGCTGGCGCTGCTTGGCTACGAGGTCGACATCTGGACGCGGCAGTTCGAGCAACAGCCGCAACTCGAGCGCGTCGCAGAGCATGTCCGGATCATTCGCATGCCGTGTGGCGGCGGGGAATTTCTGCCGAAGGAACACCTGTGCGATCATCTGCGGGAGTGGAGCGAGCACGCGTTGGGATTCATCGCGCAGCACGGGCTCGTGTATCGGTTTCTCAACAGCCATTATTGGGACGCGGGCCTCGCGGCGCAGCAGCTGAGCAGCGCGCTCGACATCCCGCACGTGCACACGCCGCACTCGCTCGGCCTCTGGAAACAGCGGCAGATGGAGGCGGACCTTCCGGGAACAGCGGCCGAGCTCACGGAACAATATAATTTTCCGCGCCGGATCCGGGAGGAAGGGAAGATCTACGCTGGTTGCGACATCGTGATCGCCACGACGCCGCAACAGCTGGATCTCCTGGTGCGGGATTACAACGTGCCGCCGGCCCACGTGCGCATGGTGCCGCCGGGTTTCGACGATCATCGTTTTTTCCCCGTGGGCGAGGGATCGCGCGTGGCGATTCGTCAGCGGCTTGGTTTCAACGGCAATGTCATCCTCGCGCTGGGCCGGCTCGCGCGAAACAAAGGCTACGACCTGCTGATCGATGCGTTCACGCTAGTGGCTGCGAGAGTGCCGGATGCGGTCTTGCACCTGGCCGTCGGCGCCAAGGACATGGATGCGAGCGAGGCGCAACTCCTCGCCGAGCTGCGCAGCCGTGCCGCGGAAACGCCCTGCGCGGAGCGGATCACGTTTGGGTCGTTCGTGGCGGATGAGGAGTTGGCGGATTACTATCGGGCGGCCGATCTGTTCGTGCTGTGCAGCCGCTACGAGCCGTTTGGCATGACGGCCATCGAAGCGATGGCGTGCGGCACGCCGACGGTCGTGACGGTGCATGGCGGCTTGTATCGCGCGTTGTCGTTCGGCCGGCATGCGTTGTTCGCGGATCCGTTCGATGCCGAGGATCTGGGCATCACGATGTCGAAGGTCTTTCGGCATCCGCGATTGCGCACGCGGCTCGCGCGCATGGGCGCCCACAAGGCCCGCAGTCTCTTCACCTGGACGGGAATCGCGCATCAGCTCGTCGCGGCGGTCGAGCATCGGACGAGCGCGGCGGTGACTCTCGACGACTGCGAGTGGAACGAGCCAGCCAACGACGGCGATTGAGCTGTGCGCGGCGTCTCGCAGTGCGACGCGGGAAAAAAATGGGCGCGCCTGCGTGCATAAAAGTGCGGCCGGCGCATTGCCAGTTATTGACCGCCTTGCTGGTGGCGGGATGCTCTCCCGGTGAACCGGCAAAACCTGCACGGTTCGCTTGCCTGATTACGCTGGCGCGCCGAACGATCCGGGGTGCCGGCGATGAACCCCAATGATCCACCGCTTCAAATCACTCCTTCTGGCCGGCCTGTTTTGCGTGCTCGGTCATCTGACCTTCGCCGCGCCGCCGAATATCGTTTTCTTCCTGGCCGACGATCTCGGTCAGCGGGATCTCGGCGCCTATGGCAGCACTTTCTACGAGACGCCGAACATCGACCGGCTCGCGCGGGAGGGCGCGCGATTCACCGACGCCTATGCGGCGTGTCCCGTGTGCTCGCCGACGCGAGCCAGCATTCTGACCGGACATTGGCCGCAGCGCACGGGCATCACCGATTATATAGCCAACGATAACATCAACGGGCCCGAGAAGTGGAAGCGGAACACGCCGCTTCTGCCCGCGCCCAATCGCGACCGGCTCGCGCTCGACGCACCGACGCTGGCGAAAGCGATGAAGGCGGCTGGTTACGCGACGTTCTTCGCGGGCAAGTGGCACCTTGGGCCGGAAGGTTACTGGCCGGAAAACCAGGGCTTCGACTCCAACCTGGGCGGCAACGAACGGGGCGGCCCTTACGGTGGCCGGAAATATTTTTCGCCCTATGGCAATCCGCGCCTGACGGACGGGCCTGAAGGCGAACACCTGCCGGATCGGCTGGCGACGGAGGCGAGCAAGTTCATCGAGGCCAATCGCGCGCGACCGTTCTTCGCGTATTTTGCGTTTTACTCCGTGCATACGCCGCTGATGGCGCGGGAGGATTTGCAGAAGAAATACGAGGAGAAGCGCCGCCGACTCGGGCTCGAGGCAAAGTGGGGGCGCGAGCATGAGCGCGATGTGCGGCTCGTGCAGGAGCACGCGGTTTACGCCGGCATGGTGGAGGCGATGGACCTCGCGGTCGGCAAGGTGCTCGCGAAGCTCGACGAACTCGGGCTGCGGGAAAACACGATCGTGATTTTCACCAGTGATAACGGCGGGCTGTCGACCAGCGAGGGCTGGCCCACCTCGAATCTTCCGCTGCGGGGCGGCAAGGGCTGGATGTACGAAGGCGGCATTCGCGAGCCGCTGATTGTCCGCTGGCCCTCGGTGGTGGCGCCGGGGCGCGTCGTGGCCACGCCGGTGAGCAGCCCGGATTTTTTTCCGACTTTGCTCGAAGCCGCCGGGACCAAGCCGGCTGCCGGCCAGACGATCGACGGTGTCAGTCTGATGCCGGTGTTTCGCGGCGGGGCGCTGCCGGAGCGTTCGCTCTACTGGCACTACCCGCACTATGGTAATCAAGGCGGAGCGCCGAGCGCGGCGATCCGCCGCGGCAAATGGAAGCTCATCGAATGGATGGAAGACCAGCGGGTGGAACTGTTCGATCTCGAGCGCGATCCGGGCGAGCAAAACGATCTGGCGAATCGCGATCCGCAGCGTGTCGCCGCGCTCCGCGCCGACCTGAAGGCGTGGCAGAAAGCGACGGGGGTAAGCTATCCGACGCCGAATCCTAATTTCGATCCGGCGAAGCCGAGTGGCCGCGCCTCCCAGCGCCCCATCGCTGGCGCGGCGTCGAATTCCGGCGGTGGCGCGGCGAAGAAAGCAAAAGCGAAGAAGTGACCGGACATGGCTTAACCACTAATGAACACTAATAAAGACCTTATGAAGATTCGGATGCTGGGCCGGATCGATCCCTCTCAACCGCGAATGGGCACGAACAAACGCGAATGAAGGAAGGGGCTCATTTTCGGTCTGTCGTGCGCGGCCTTCCGGTCTCTATAGTAAAATCCAAGCGCCGGGAGGTGAGGCGGAAAATGGCGACCTCCATCGTCCGTGCCTCCCGTGAAATTCGTCGTTAAACCAGTTTGATGATTTCGATGATGATGATGAAATATCTCCTGTGCTCGCTGGCGTTGCTTCTCGCACTGCCTGCCGGTCTCAGCGCCGCCACGCGCGCCGCGCCGACGGGCCGGCCTAATGTGCTTTTCATCATTTCGGACGATCTGACGGCGACTGCGTTGTCGTGCTATGGAAACACGATTTCGCGGACGCCGAACATCGACCGGCTTGCCACGCAGGGCACGCGCTTCACGCGGGCGTTTTGTAATGCCACGTACTGCGGGCCGTCGCGGGCGTCGTTCATGTCCGGCTATTATCCGCATGCGACGCGCGTACTCGGCTACACGAGCCCGCGGCCGGCAATTGGCGATCGCGCGACATGGTCGCAGCATTTCAAGCAGGCCGGTTATCATACGAGCCGCATCAGCAAGATCTATCACATGGGCGTGCCGGGCGGAATCGAGGAAGGTGGCGACGGGCGCAAACACAACAACGGGGATGGCGCGGACGATCCCGCGTCGTGGACGGAAAAATACAATAGTCCCGGACCGGAATGGAAGGCAGCCGGCGTGGGTGAGACGCTCGAGGGCAACCCCGACGGCAAGCGGCCCGTGGTTGGGGGAAACACCTTTGTGGTCGTGGAGGCCGAGGGCGACGATCTGGTTCACTCCGATGGCAAGACGGCCGCGAAAGCGGTCGAGCTGATCGAGCGTCATGCGCGAAATCAGCGGGCGACGCCGGGCGGCGGCGCAGCGCAGCCCTTCTTTCTCGCGGTGGGCTTTGTGCGGCCGCATGTGCCCTTCGTCGCACCCAAATCGTATTACGAGCCGTTTCTCCCTTATGATAAACTGCCGTTGCCCCCGAAGATTCCAGGGGACTGGGATGATATTCCGAAGGCCGGCATCAACTACAAGACGAGCGTGAATATGAAAATGGATGTCCGCCGGCAGAAAAAGGCCGTGGGCGGATATTATGCCTCGGTCGCCTATATGGACGCGCAAGTCGGCAAGGTGCTGGATGCACTGCGGAAATCCGGGCTCGAGGATAATACCATCGTCATCTTCACGAGCGATCACGGGTATCATCTCGGCGAGCACGATTTCTGGGCAAAGGTCAGCCTCCGGGACGAATCCGCGATGGTGCCGCTCATCATCCGCGTGCCCGGCAAGAAACCGGCGGTGTGTCATTCGCTCACCGAGTTGATCGATCTGTATCCGACGGTCGCGCGGCTGTGCGGATTGGACGTGCCCGCGCGGCTCCAGGGCAAGGACATCTCCCGGATGCTCGACGATCCGGCTCACGCGGTGCGCGATGCGGCGTTCAGCGTGGCGCCCTCGAGCAAGGGCTTTCTCCTGCGTGAGGACCGTTGGGCTTACCTGCAATACGCAGAGGACGCGTCGAAAGGCATCGAGCTTTTCGATATGAAAAACGATCCGAAACAATATACGAATCTCGCGGCCAAATCCGAGTTCGCGCCCGAGGTCGCGCGATTAAAGGCGAAGCTCGCCGCGAAACTGCAGGCCTTGCGTGAGAATGATCTTGGGCTTGAGTGATCCGGCGGGAACGCCCTGATCCATTGAGTCACCGATTCACGGATGATCAGGGGCGAATACAATCATCTACACGGCGCGTCGGTTCCGTTCGTGTCACGGTGTTTTCCCCTGGTCGCCGGACTTCCGAACTTATGAGAACAACCCGCGTAATCTCGCTGTTTGTCGTTTTCGCGCTGGCCGGTGTGGCACGAGGTGTCGAGCGGCCGAATATTCTCTTCCTCTTCGCCGACGACCAGCGGCACGACACGTCGGGCGTCGCAGGACACCCGATCGTGCAGACGCCGGCGATCGACCGGCTGGCGACAGAGGGCGTCCGCTTTCGTAATGCTTTCGTCACTACGTCGGTCTGCTGGGTCAGTCGCGCGGTCGTCCTGACGGGTCAGTGGGCACGCTCACATGCGCAGCGTGACGCGATGCCGGTCGTGACGCCGCGGGCCTTGAGCACGACCTTTCCGCTGCAGCTCCGCGCGGCGGGCTATCGGACGGGTCATTTTGGCAAGTGGCACATGCAGGCTCCGGCGGGCTTCGATCCGGCGACGCACTACGACCGCTTTGAGGCGATCGGGCGCAGGCCGTATTTCAAGACGATGCCGGACGGCTCGAAGCGTCATGAGACGGACCTGGTTTGCGACCGCGGGATCGAGTTCATCCAATCGCAGCCAAAGGGGCAGCCCTTCTGCTTGAACCTGTGGTTCAATGCCGCGCATGCCGAGGACAACGATCGGCGTCCGGGCATCGGCCACTATCCGTGGCCGCAGTCGGTCGACGGCATGTATGAAGACCGGACGGTTCCGCCGCCGCCCCTGGGTGATCCGGCGATCTTCGAACGGCATCCGGATTTCCTGAAGCAGTCGATCAATCGCGAGCGGTTTTTCTGGAGCTACGACACGCCCGAAAAATATCAGACCAACGTGCGCGCCTACTTCCGAATGATCACCGGCATCGATCGCGCGGTGGCGCGGGTGATTGCGGCGTTGGAAGCGGCGGGCCTCGCGGACAACACCATTATTGTCTATAGTGCGGACAACGGATATTATCTTGGCGACCGCGGCTTCCAGGGCAAATGGTCGCACTACGATGAGTCGCTGAGGGTGCCCTTGATCATCTACGATCCTCGTTTGCCGAAGGCGCAACGTGGCCGCGTGGTCGATCAGATGGCGCTCAATGTCGATCTGCCGGCCACGTTTCTCGATTGGGCCGGAGTGGCGAAACCGGCAGGCTATGAAGGACGCAGTCTGGTGCCGGTCGTGCAGGGGCGGCCGCCGGCCGATTGGCGCACGCATTTTTTCTGCGAGCACGTGGATCTCGCGCCCACGCTCACCTGGGAGGGGATTCGCGGTGAGCGCTATGTGTATGCGCGTTATTTCGATCAGCAGCCGGCCTTCGAATTCCTGCACGACCTGAAGACGGATCCGGACCAACTCGAGAATCTCGCGACGGACTCGACCCACGCCACGACACTCGCGCGGATGCGGGCTCTCTGCGATGCCGAGATGAATGCGCGCGGAGGCGCGTTGCTACCGCTTGCCGAACGCGGCGCGAAAAAGCCGGTCCGGAAAAAAGGCGCGGCTAAGAAAGCGAAGTAGCACCGCGGCGAGCCATCTGGGAGTCGCGCGCGCTTGCGCGTGAGTGAACAATGGCCACGCCTTCGGGTGGTTTCGCGGCGCTTGAGCTACGACTCGTCGCGGCCGGCCCGCTCACGGGAGCTCGTAGAGCTCCAGGAGGGCGATGCCGCTGGCGCTTCCTGTCGCGCTTGCCGTCGCAGTATAGATGCCGGGAGGAAGCGCCACCACCAGTGCTGCGTCGCGACTGCCGCTGGCAAAAGGGAACGCCCCCACTTTTCCGGCCGCCTCGGCGACGGCGGAATGAGCGCTGGTGCCGTCCCAATTGTCGTTTTCGCCGAAAGCGTATTCGAGCCCGCCCGCGGTGCGCACCAGGCGCAGCCGGGGATCGGCGAGCACGCCGGAAGTCAAGCCGGCCGCGGCGAGTGCGGGACCGGCGACCCGAAGGAGATACTTCCTTGTCGTATAGCCGCTGACGACAAAACCGGCGGTCAACGGAGCTTGGTCGGAACCGACGGACCCACGGGCGGCAAAATTAGTACAGCCGGCGGCGTCGGTTACGGAAGGGTCGGCCAGATCGTAAAGCTCGAACAGCGCTGTTCCGGAGCTGCCTCCGGTTCCGCCGACCTGGACCGTGTGAGCGCCTGCCGGGAGCAGGGCTGAAAACGCTGCGTCGCGGCTGCCGGTCGGAAACGCGAACGCGCCGGCGCGCTGCATCGTTTCCGCCAGGGTGGCGTCGGTCGTCCAGTTATCGTTTGCGGCGAGCAGCGTGGTGCCGGTGAAGAGTTGCAACTGAGGATCAGCGAGGACGCCGGTCACGCCGAAGGCGGCGAGTGAAGGTCCCGCGGCCCGGAGGAGCAGGGGTTTCGCGTGTTCGCCTGGTATGACGAACCCGGCGACGAGGACGCTGGCTCCGCCGCCTACTTGCGCTCGGGTAGAAAAATTCCGGATTGCGCTGCCGATCGTGGGGCCGTGCTCGACCAGCCTCATCTCGTCAAACGCAATGGCGAACGGCAACGGGGCGGTGATGGAATCGCCCGAAATCCTGATTCGTTCGACGGCGGAACGATTGAACCCCGGCGCAGCGGAAAGCGGGGCAGTCGTGGCGCGGAAGCCGGAGGTCGGAAATTCCGCCGCCGGGAACGACGCGCTCGCTGTCCGGCCCGCCGTATCGATTAAAAAGATACGGAACGCGTCGGCTTGGTTGCCCGCGAGGATCCGGGCCGAGACGGAAAGGAATTGGGCGGACCCGAGGGCAAAGAAATTTTGTCCGGCGGGTGGGTGAAGGTCGACGAAGCTGGCTGCGTCCGAGGTGCCGCGCAGCTCAAAGAAACCATCGCCTTGCACGAGGCCCGGCGCCGGCGCCACACCACCCGACGACCAATTACCGGCGAAATAAGTCGTGTTGGGGCGGACGAAACCGGTGAAAGACTCGAGCACCTGGGCCCCGGCCCATGACGCGGTAAGGGAAAGAAGAGCGAGCAGGCGCGCGTTCATGGTTGGAGCGAGTATGGGAGGGGGCGGGCGAGCGTTGAAAATCCGACGGAGCTACCCGGGCGAGCGATCACGATCGGGGTGCCGAAAGGAATCGTCACCGCCTCTGGTGTCGCGCGGTGTGTGGCGAGATCGATCCAGTCGGCGCCGTTATGATAAAACGTGCGCCAGCCGGCTGAGGCCGGGAGTGAAATCTTGTCGGCGAACTCGGGTGACGTGCTCGAGACCCAGTTCGCGACCCGTCGTTCGAGGGCGAATTCGCCGAGCGTGACATCGGTGGGATAGCCGGTGTGCGTGTAGGTGTTGCCGGCATTGGCGACCGCAATGCGAAACGGGCTCGAGGGCACGCGGCCCGTAAACGTCAGCGCCAGGGCGGCGCCGCGACGGGTGACGTGCAGCGTCGCGTACGGCGGGATCACGGTCGCGCCGGCGTTGGCGGTCGAGCGACCCGAGCTGCGGCGCCACTGGCCGGCGGTGGTGTTGAAATAATAACTTTCCTGAAGCTGCGAGCCCAGCCGGATGATGTCGGCCGTGTCCGCAGTTGCGCCGCCGGTGAACGTGTTCGCGCCAAAGAGCGAATCGAGCGTGTGTATCCGTACAACTTCTACAATGTCCCCGCCCGATCCTGCCGTGAGACCAAATTCGCGGAGGTTGCTCGAGCTCACAATCAACGTGTCGGCGGTGTTGCCGGAAATGGGCAGCCATTCACCCGCGGCGCGGCCCGTCAGAATCCGGATCGCGTAGGGCTGGTCGGGTCGAGCCAGGGCGGCGGGAGACCAGTTCGCGCCGCGAACGGTGACGGTGTTCGACGAGAAGGCGACGATCCGACCCGCGGGGATGCCGGGCGCGGTCTCGAGTGTGGTCAGGGGAATCGCGAACGCGGTGACCGCCGGGGTTGCCGGCGTGCCGGCTGCGACCTCGATGCGAATCGCGCCGACTGGAAGGGTGGTGGCCGTTTGTGACCGGAGGACGGAGCTCGAGCCGATCGCAAAGGCCAGGAGCAGCGGCAATGCGGGTGTGAAAGCAAGACGGTGAGGATATCGCATGGGCTGGCGGGCCGACGATGGGCCGTATCCAGCGGATGCCAAGCTCGCGTACGAACGAATTGCCAAACTTGACCGGAATTCCAATCCGCCCCTCGATTCGGGGCGTATATGCTCTTATCGCCTCCGAACGGTCTATGATGTGCGGGCCGAATACAAACTGGCTGCCGGCGCGTCGGCCGCCGCCGCTCGCGGCCGGAGAGGTTCATGTGTGGCGTGTGACGGTGGGCTCCGAACCTGGGCGGTCTGATTATACACTGTTATCCGAGGAGGAGCGGCGCCGGGCGGAGGCGTTTAGATTTCCGGCGGATCAAGCGCGTTACGTGACGGCACGCGGATGGCTGCGCCGCAGGCTCGGTGACTATATCGGGCGAGAACCGAGCGCGCTGGAGTTCACTGTCGGTCTGGCGGGCAAGCCGGCATTGCGGCGCGCCGCGGGAGATCCCGATGTGCGCTTCAACGTGTCGCATTCGGGCGCGGTCGCGCTGCTGGCGTTCACGGTCGGGGTGGAGGTGGGCGTGGATGTGGAAGTCTGCCGCCCCGAAGTCGAGTTCATCCAACTCGCGACGCGCTTTTTTGCGCGTGACGAGATGGAGTCGGTTCGTGATGCGCCAATGGCCGAGCGAACGGGAATTTTTTATGATATATGGTGTCGCAAGGAGGCGTGTGTAAAAGCCACGGGAGCCGGGCTTGGGATCGAACTGGATGGCTTTTCGGTGCGAACCGCGGGGCAGGGCCCGGTGCGGATCGTCGTCGAAGGCGGCGACGTGCGCCACGAGATGATGTTGTATGCGCTGCCACCGGTCGAGGGGTGCCGGGCGTCACTGGCCACGATCGGTGCTATAGTGATGACGCCTGTCTGCCTGATGGCCGAAGGTGATGGCGCGTGATTTCGACCGGACGAGTTTTTGCGCGCCCGAGATGAGGCGAATGTCTCGATGGGGTGCGGATTCCGATCGAGATCATAAGTGTTGCAGCCGGCATCGACGCGTGAAACAAGAATAACGGGTCCCACAAACAAGCACTTATGCAGAATTTCTGTTTTCGAAATGTACGAATTCTCGCCGTCGCCTTTGGCGTTCTGAGCATTGCGGTCGGCGTCGCTGCCCGGGAAACGTTCCCGGAATGGGTCATTCGAAAACAGGTGCCGGCCAGTCAGCGGGGGATGAATGACGATCCGGCCGGCGATGGTGTCTCGAATATATTGAAGTATGGACTGGGCCTCGATCCGCTGGTGGTCGCGACGAATCTGGTGCCGCAGGCGCAGGTGATGACCGTGCAGGGCGTCGAACGGCTGGTGCTGACCGTCAACAAGAACGCCGATGCGCTTGGCGTTATATATACGGTCGAGGGCTCGTCCGATCTGGCGGCGTGGTCATCGAACGGGCTCATTATCGTGAGCGATACACCGACGACGCTGACCGTCGCCGACGGAGCGCCGCTGAGCCAGACGAACCGGCGATTTCTTCGGCTGCGGGTATCGTTGCGTGATCCGTTGCCGGGAGCCTTGAGTTGGGAGCAAGTGGCGTCGATCCGGTCATTGCTCGATGGTGCGATCTCGGCGTATGAGATTCCGGGAATACTTTATTCGATCAAGCAGCCGGGCCAGGAGCCGTGGGTCGACGGCCGCGGCGTGCGGGACCGCAATTCCGCGGCGCCAATCAGCCCGGACGATCGCTTCCGGATCGGGAGTGCCTCGAAGACCTTCGCGGGCATGGCAGCATTGCGCCTGATCAATCAGGGGCGGCTTGGCTTCGAGCACCCGATCGGTGCCTATCTGCCGGCGAACGTGCTTTCGAACTACCGCAAGGATCTCATCACCGTCCGGATGCTGCTCCAGCATATGTCGGGAATCAATAATTACACCAATATCATCGATGACTGGTTCATCCCCTATATCATGGACCGCAAGCGGGTCTGGACGAACGAGGAGCTGATCGAACTGGTCAACGGACTGTATACGAAAACGCCGGAAGAGGGCGGCAAGGTTTACGACCCGGGGCAGAAGTGGTTTTATTCGAACACGAACACCGTCATACTTGCGTTGATCATCGAGAAAATCACGGGGGTGGGTTTCGGCCGGTATATCACGGAGAATTTTATCCAACCGCTGGGGCTGACGGGAACGATCTATCCGGCGCCGGGCGAGTCGGAGATTCCGGGGAACCATACGCGCGGCTATGTCGATTGGATCGATTTTATCGGCGAGCCATCGCTGCCACCGGGAGTGACCGACGTGACCGTATACGATCCGACTGGAGTGGGGCCGGCGGGGCCGATGATCTCGACGGTGCGCGATCTGAGCATTTGGATGGAAGCGATCGTCCGGAACGATGCACTGGTGGGCGATTTGCGCCGCGGGCACATCGACTGGCGGTATTATATCGCGTTCAACGGCGCCACCTCGGGGCCGCCCCCGGGCACTTACGGCATCAAGCTCGCACATGAGCCGGATTATACGAACAATGCCGATTACTATGTGATTGGGCACCGCGGCCAGATTTCGGGCTATGATACAGCGATGATGTATTTGCCGGAGAAGAACGCGTCTATCGTGGTGGTGTGTAACCGCACGCTGAAGAATGGCCCCGGATTCCCGACCAACGCGCTGGAGGTGGCCTTGAACAAGATGGTGGCGTTGTTATACCCGGATCTGATTGCCACGAATCGGATCCGCTCGGAGCCCGGTCGCGCGCAATCGCTCCGTGCCGTCACGGCCCCGGCAGCGCCGGCAGATCGCTGGCCGGCCCCCTTGATGGAGTATCGTTGACGCGAGGGACGGGGCGCCATCGATTCCGGCGCCTTTGTTTTTCCGGGCGGCCAAAACGCAAACGACCCTGATTAATCCGTTGGGGAGGCTCGTCGACCGCGGCCGCCCGGCTCGGGGAGCCAGCCCGACTGTTGGATCGCAGGGCCGCAGCAAAAAGCCCAAGACACGTGGTCTTGGGCTTGGAGAAATCTCGGAGTGCAGCCTCGCTGTGGCTAGGGCTTGGTGCGTGGCGGGCGGTGATCTTGTGCGAGCAGCACGATGATTCCGACGACCGGCGTAAGTAAAAGTGAAACCCAGAAGTTGCCCCAGAACCCGAATTTTGTGTTCTGCCCTATATATGCCACGAGCAGCGTAAGCAGCACGTAGGGCAACAGCGGCAAAAACATCGGCAGAATCATAGCGCTGCTAGACGCTGGCTTCGTTTATTACTTCTTCGCCGTCTTGGCGGCAGCGGCTTCCTTGTCCTTCAACGTCTCGGCGACCTGTTTGCCCTCTTTGAACATTTCCGCGTAGTAGGCTTTCATGGCTTCGGGATTGAAGTCGAGCAACGTGCCGCCGGCCTCGAAGTGGCTGATGAAGACCTTGCCGATCGCGTAGGTCGTCGCGCCGGCCACGACGGGCATCGAAGCGACTCCGACCAGGGTGCCGAAGACCGGGACGGATTTAACGAGGCTGGAAATCAAGCTCGCGCCGACGGGGACGACGCCTACCGAAGCGATCAAAGGGGTGATGATATTCTTAACGCGATGTTCGGAGAACGGGACGCCGTAGGCCGCGGACATCTTCGAGACGAGATGGATCTGGGTGCCGGTGATCGCGGCGAGATCGACCAGAGGAAGCGGAATAAGACCGCAGCCGATCGACCATAGAACATGTTTTTTGACGAGCGCTTCCGATGTCTGTTGCGGAGAGAGCGTAGGGGTTTCGACGAGCACGGCTTCAGATGGGGTGGGGGCGGTAGCGGTTGCGTCCATGTAATGAGGTGAATCTTTTGCGCTTCTGCATAGCAAGCGGAAAAGGCGCTTAGCTCCGGTGGTGAAGAGGGTTCCGTTACGGCATGCGGGTGGATTACGTGGCTGGTGCCTCGTGCGAGGGTATTGCGGTGACCGTTTGACGCGATCAAAGCGCGGGCGGGCGACCGGAAGCCCGCTTACCGGGGATAGTTATGATTCTTGACCCAGAAACTCCCCGACCTACGGTGCCGCCTTGGTTTCTCGATCGTAACTCGAACGTCATATTTAATGTCTTTGCTCCAGCGTTACCGGGACCGCGCGAAGGAAAACTGGCCGAGAATTGCGCGCGCCCTGAAGCAGGTGGCCGTCGTGTTCCTGCTCGTTCTCGTCTTTCTCTCGATCTACTTTTTTAATCGGATTTTCGTCAGTATCGAGGCGGGACATGGCGGTGTGCTATGGCGGCGGTTCCTGCGGGGTACGGATCTCAAGCACGTTTACGCCGAGGGGTTTCATATCATTCCGCCGTGGGATCGGATGACGATCTACAATCTGCGGATCCAGCAGGTGCCGCACGAGTTCATCGCGTTGAGCAAGGATGGGCTTCCGATCGAGGTGGAGGTTTCCATTCGCTTCCGGCCGCAGGGGAACAAGCTCCCGATGCTGCACCAGAATGTGGGGCCGGAATATGTCGAGCAGATCGTGAAGCCGGAGGTGCAGGCGATGGTGCGTTTTGTATTGGCACAATATACACCGGAAGAAGTTTATACCTCCGAGGGCTTCCTGCTGAATATAATCAAGCAGGGCGCGCTCGGGCAGATCCTGGAGCGGCATATTTTGCTGGACGACCTGTTGATAAAGCGGCTTTCGCTGCCCGAGTTGGTGCGCACGGCGATCGAGAGCAAGCTGGTGCAACAGCAACTCGTGTTGGAATATCCCTACCGGCTTGACCGGGAGCAGAAGGAAGCGGAGCGCAAACGCATCGAGGCAACGGGCATCCGGGATTTTCAGCTGGAGGTGATGAAGGGCGGCGCTTTCGACAAATATCTTCGCTATCAGGGCGTCGACGCCACGGTGCGACTCGCCTCGTCGCCCAATGCCAAAGTGGTCGTGATCGGCGGCGGCGCCGATGGTCTGCCGGTGATTCTCAATATGCCGGACGGCCCGATGGTGCCTGGGGCCGAGCCCGTCGACAGGGCCGCGGCTGCGACTCCGTCCGGGGCGCCTCATGGCGCGGTCGCGCCTACCGGCACGAGCACCTCACATGGCGCCATCGTACCGGCCCGCCCGCCTGTGTTCCCAGGCAAAGTCCCGCCGGCCGGCGCAACCGTCCCGCAGGGCGCGACTGAAACGTCCGTAGGCAAGAAATGAGCAGGCTCTTCTCCATGTCTGCGTGGCTGCAGCGCGGCGGCGGGATTGGCTGCCTGCGCGGCGTGACGTGGCTGGTGACGAGCCTGCTGGTCATTTTCCTTCAGGCCGGATGCGGCCCCAAGATCCGGCTGGAGGAGCTGGATACGGGCGGGAGGTGGCGGCATCTGGATTTTCCGCGCGCGCCGTTTCCTCTGAGTCAGGAGCTGAATATTCTGGTGTGGGAAGGTTATCTTCCCGAGGACGTCATCGATCATTTCGAGGAAACGTACAAGGTGAAGATCAACGTGGAGTTGATCAGCGGGAACGAGGAGATCTACACCAAGATCACGCGCCTGGGCGCTCACTACGACCTGATCATGCCTGGGACTTATATGGTCCAGCAATTGATCCGGGAGCAGCGGCTCCGGGTTATCGATCACGCGCGAATCCCCAATCTGCACCAGATCAGCCCGGATTACTTCGAGCTGGAATTCGATCCGGCGTTGAAGCATGCGGTGCCGATATACCATTCCACCGTGGGGCTCGCCATGAACGTCAAGTATGCGCAGGGCCTGCCTTTGACGTGGCCGGAATTTGCGGTCGAAACTGACCAGCCGCTCGCCCACGGACGGATCGCGATACCGGACGAAATGCGCGTCGTGCTGGGAACGGCCCTGTTGATGATCGGTCATTCGCCCAACAGCAGAAGTCCCGCGGAAATCGCCCAAGCGAGGGATATGTTGATCTCGGTGAAGGCCGACACGGGGCTGCTCTTCCATTCGGATCGGATGCCGGACGCACTTGCCAAGGAGGAGGCGATCATCGCGATCGCGTGGAGTGGCGATGCGGGCTGGGCGCTCACGCTGAACGGCTATGTTCGCTTTATTGTCCCGCGCGGCTCATCGATCTCGGAACTGGATTCGCTGTGTGTGCCCGTCACGGCCCGGCATCCGGAGACCGCGGAGTTTTTCATCAACTATCTATTGATCCCGGAGATCACGGGTGCGCTGACGAATTACAGCCACTACGCGAACACGAATCCGGCATCGCGTGCCTTCATCGATCCGAGGATCACCAATGGGCCGAGCTATATGGTGCCGCTGGCCGACGGGATGGTCTTCCTGGAGGACGTTGGTGACGCGCGGGCGCACTATGTCGAGGCTTGGAACGCGGTCAAAGCGGCGCCCGATTCCCTGATCCGCAAAGTCCCGCTGCCGTTCGCCAGCGTGCGAGAACATCTTACTGCTCCGTGAAAACACCTCGATTCCCCTCTGCGGCCGTCGCCCATCGTTCCTTTGGACCTTACCTTGCCAGGACGCTTCGCGGCGTTGGCTGGCGCGTTGCCGCCGCCGCGGTGCTGATCGGCTCCGCCCACGCCGCCGAGACACTGCGCCTCTCGAGCGGCGAAATTTTGATCGGCCGCACGATCGAGCGGACAGCCGGGATGATCGTGTTCGAGTCGGAGACGCTGGGCCGGCTCCGGGTGCCCGCGGCGAGTGTACAGTCTGAAAACGGCCCGGCGCCGGCCCCCGTGGGGGGGCCTGCCCCATCGAGCCAGCCGCCCGTCGTGGCTGCTGATCCGGCGCCGGCGCCGTCCGGGTCATGGGTGCGCCGGAAGCTGTCGTTGCCGGCGGCCTTCACCGGGAGCGTGGAATTTGGCGCGGACGTTCTGAGCGCCGAGGCCGATATGCGGAATTACCACTTCGAGGCGGGCTTCGGCTGGAAGGACGAGAAGAACGAGTACGCGACCTATCATCTTTACGATTATGTATCCGTGGACGGAGTACAGGCGGCGAAGACCCACGACGAAGGAGCCCGCTGGATCCGCCATCTCAACTCGCGTTGGATGCTGCTCGGGCAGGCGGACTGGCGCTCGGACGAAAGCCAGCAGCTCGATTACCGCGTGGATACGGTGGCGGTGCCGGCCTTCTATGTCTGGAAGCAAAAACGCTCCGCGCTGCTCGCGGGAGTCGGGCCGGCCCACGAGTGGCGCCGGTGGCTGGTGCCGGGCGCCGCGACCGTGTCGCACTGGAATGTCGCGGCCTACGAAGTGCTCCGCTTCGGGCTGACCCCCACGCTCTCCCTGCGGCAGACGTTCCTCGCCTATGTCGATCCGCAGGATCGCGACGATTATCGCTATGTATTCGATGTGGTGCTGCGCCAGCAACTGACCGCGGGCGTGTCGTTGATTCTCAACTACAACCGACGGGAGGAGAGCCGGCCGGCTCCGGGCATCGTCAGGGAGCAGGACCGGCTGATGACGAAGCTTGGCTACGAGTTTTGAGCGGCGGCTGATGCAACGCCTATGATGTTCGAGCCCGCTTTCTAGATGCGTTCCTTTTTCCAGTTCGTCCGCGCCGAATCCAAGGAATTCCGCTGGCAGTTGATCGTCATGGCCGTCGTGGCGGGCTTGATCAACGGCTATACGATCGCGGTCGCGATCGGTACCGCGAAACGGCTCCAGCCGGGCGTGCTCAACTTCCGGGAGTTCCTCCTGTTTGCGTTCTGCATGGTGACGTTCTGGATCACGAAGCAGCATGTGCTCAACCGCACGACCTCGATCGTCGAGGGCATCGTGCGCGACGTCCGCGTGCGGATCATGCGGAAGATCCGGCATACTCCGCTGCTGGTGTTCGAGAACATGGATCGGGGCCGGATCTATTCAGCGCTCTCCACCGATGCGATCGGCATCTCGGTGTCCGCCGGCGCGATCGTGAATGCCACGTCGGCGGTCGTGATGCTGGCTTTCGTGATCGCGTATATTGGCATCCTCTCGGTGACGGCGTTGTTGATTACCGTGGGATTCATCGGCGCGGCCGTTTATTTATATCTGCTCAAGAGCAAGAGCGTGGGCGCGGAGATGCGCGAGGCGGCGCGGCGTGAAAACGAGTTCTTCGACAACCTCAACGGGCTGCTCGCGGGCTTCAAGGAGTTCAAACTCAACCGCGCGAAGAGCGAAGACTTCTTCGGCGCGGAGCTGTTCGATCTCGTGTCGTCGACCGCGGCGCTGCGGGTCAAGGCCGGCAAGGCGATGAATCACGGCGTGTTGATCGGCCAGACGTTCCTGTTCTTCACGGTCGGCGGCGTGTTGTTTCTCCTGCCGAACCTGAATTCGGCGGACGTCGCCATCGTGGTGCCGGTGATCGCGGTGGTGCTCTTCGCCGCGGGGCCGATCGGCGATGTGGTGGTGGCGATCCCGGCGCTCGCGAAAGCGCAGGCCTCGATCGACAATATTCACCGGCTCGAGGGGGAGATCGATGCGAAGCAAAGTGAGATCGAGGTGATGGCCTCGGAGGCGGACGTGCCGGCAGCGCCCTTCGAGTCGCTGCGCTGCGAGGATTTCACGTTTCAGTATCCGGCGAAAGGGACGCGGCCGTTTGCGTTGCAGCCCTTTTCCTTCGAGGTGAAACGTGGCGAGATCGTGTTCGTCGTGGGCGGCAACGGCAGCGGGAAGTCCACGTTTCTGAAGCTTGTCACCGGGCTTTATGCGCCAGCCAGCGGTGGGCGTTTCCTGAACGGCAATCTCGTCACGGAAGGCACGCTCGGCGCGTATCGCGATCTCTTCGCGCCGATCTTCACGGATTTTCACGTATTCCAGCGGTTGCTCGGGGCCCGCGAACGCGATCCGGTTGTCGTCGACCGGCTGCTGGAGCGCATGGAGCTCACCGGCATCACGAATCTCGAGGACGGACGGATCACCAACCTCAATCTCTCGACCGGACAGAAGAAACGGCTCGCGCTGATCCTCGCGTACCTGGACGACAAACCGGTCTACGTCTTCGATGAATGGGCGGCGGATCAGGATCCTGTTTTCCGCCGGTTTTTCTACGAGACGCTGCTGCGCGAGATGAAACAGCAAGGCAAGGCGGTGATCGCGGTCACGCACGACGACCACTATTTCCACGTGGCCGACCGGGTGCTGAAAATGGAGTACGGGCGGTTCGAGTAGAGGAGGCGGCTCCGAACTTTGGATACGTCAGGCTCGAGATGGGGCAGGCTCTCCGCGCCGGCCTGAGTTCCCGGGGCGTGAGCTCAGCCGTGTCCAGGCGTTACGGCCTGAGTTTCATGCGGCCATTCGCCCGGCGATCCGGGCCGGTTCGGAGAGCCAGCCCCCACTTTCGAGCCCGGCGAGAGGGGAGGTGATCAACGTTGCTGGAGAGCGAGTGCGCCGAGAACGATCGTGCGGATCTGCTGGGCCGCGGTGGTGAGATAAAAATGCCCGCCGGGGAATGTGTGTTGCCGCAACGGATACGTCGAGTGGCGTTGCCAGGCCGTCAGCGAGGCGGCGTCGATCCAGGGATCCTCGAGGCCGTTGAGCAGCGTGAGCGCAATGTCCAGCGGTGGGCGTTCGCGGCAGGTGTAGCGCTGCATGAGCGAGAAATCGGCACGCAAGCTCGGCAGGATCATCGCCACGATCTCCGGGTGCGCGAGCAGCTCCGGCGGGAGCGCGTTATAGCGGCGGCCGACCGCTTCGAGAAACGCCGCGTCGTCGAGCGCGTCGACCTTCAGCACGGTGCCGGCAACATGAGGAGCCTGCCGGCCCGAGAGAAACAAGTGCTGCGGCAGCGGTGCGTGGCCGTCGCGCAGGGCACACGTGAGCTCGAACGCCGTCAGCGCTCCCATGCTGTGGCCGAGGAACGCAAAGGGCTTCTCCGCGAGCAACGGGCCCAGCTCGCGCTGCAGCAGGCGCGTCATCGCGCCCATGTCGGCGAGCGCGGACTCCGCCATTCTCATCTCGCGGCCGGGATACTGGACCACGTGCAGCTCGATCGGGTCGTCTTTGCACGCGCGCGCCAGAAAGTGGTAATACGACGCGCCCGAGCCGGCGTGCGGAAATACGAACAGCCGCGCGGCCGCATCCGGCCGAGGAAAGGGCAGCGCCGTCGCTCGCGTGCGCGGCACGCTGCCGTGCGGTCCGGAGCGAGCGGTCGCGTCGAGTTGCGGTGGCGCGGCGGCGGGCCTCGCGCTCGCGATGGTCTCGGCCGCCCCGGCGCGAGCCTGCGCGCTCTCGGCGATGCGGCGCAGGCACTCTTCCTTCAGGCCCGAAATGCCGGTGAACGACCAGCCGGCCGGCAGGGTTTTCAACCGATAGTCCGGCCAGATCGAGGACTGGCTTTCGTTATTTTTTACGACGTGGTAACGAACGGAATCGGACGGTGCGGACACAGGAAAAGGGTAAGTAATTCAGCGCCGTTTTGTTTCACGAGCACCCGGCTTGCAATTGATAAACCGTTTTCGTTTCTCGTGGGCGTCCTTCTTCAGCGATGCGAACCAGCACGTAATGCGCGAGCCTACCCCAAATCCGAGCACGAACCCTCCGACCGGCGCTTCGCCGTTATCGGGTTTTGATGCGGAGGCGACACTCGGCCAGCGACTGTCGCATGCGGCGCGGGCCAATACGGGCGGGGTCGTGTATGTGCGGTCGGCCGGCGAGGCGGTGCGCCAGAGTTATGCGGAGCTTTTCGAGGACGCGCGCCGCATCGCGGCGGGTCTGATCGCGGCGGGAGTCCGGCCCGGCGAGCACGTGCTGCTGCAACTGGAGAACGGCGAGGATTTCATTCCGGGGTTGTGGGGCTGCATCGTCGCGGGCGCGATCCCGACGCCGGTGGCCGTGGCGCCGACATTTTCGAAGCCGAACAGCGCGCTGCAAAAACTGCTGAACGCCGGGCTGCTGCTCGAGCAGGCGCCTGTGCTCGCGAGCGGCGCCGCCGTGGCGGGCTTGCGGGCGCTGCCGCGCGAACTCGGGGCGTTGCGCGGCGCGGTGCTCGATCTCGCCACTCTGCGGACGAGCGCGCCGCTGACTGTGCCGGCGCTGCCGGCACGAGCGGCGACCGATGTCGCGGTGTTGTTGCTCACCTCCGGCAGCACCGGGCAACCGAAAGGCGTGCCGCTCACACACCGTAATCTCCTCGCGATGTCGGCCGGCACGATCGAGGCGAACGGCTTCACGGCGGCCGATGTGACGCTCAACTGGATGGCGCTCGATCATGTCGGCGCGGTCTCGTTTCTCGGCACGATGGCAACGGATCTGGGCTGCACGCAGATTCACGTGCCGACCGGTTACATTCTGCAGGAGCCGCTGCGCTGGCTGGAGCTGATCGCGCGGCATCGGGCGACGATTTCGTGGGCGCCGAATTTCGCGTTCACGCTTTTCCTCGATCGCGAAGAAGCGGTGAAGGCCGGCAATTGGGATCTGCGCTCGATGCGTTTTCTCGTGAATGCCGGCGAGGCGGTCGTCGCGCGCACGGCGCGGCGCTTCATCGCGTTGCTGCAGCGTCATGGGCTGCCGGCGGCGGCGTTGCGTCCCGCGTTCGGCATGTCGGAAACGTGTTCCGGCATCACCTGGTCGCGCGGGCTCACACTCGAGAACACGGGCGATGAGCAGGCCTTCGTCGATCTCGGGCCGTGTATTCCGGGCGCGGAGATGCGGGTGGTCGACGAGGCCGGCGACGTGCTGCCGGAAGGCGAGACGGGGCTGCTGCAACTGCGCGGGCCCTCGGTGTTTGGCGGGTATTTCCGCAACGCGGCGGAGAACGCGCAGGTGTTTCGCGACGGCTGGTTCACGACGGGCGATCTGGCCTTCCTGCGCGGCGGCTGCCTGCACATCGCGGGCCGGCAGAAGGACGTGATCATCGTCAACGGCGCGAATTTCCAGTGTCATGAAATCGAAACCGTGGCCGAGGCCGTGTCTGGCGTGCGCAAGACCTTCACCGCGGCCTGCGCGGTGCGTGAGGCTGCGGCGGATACGGACCAGCTGGCGTTGTTTTTCTGCCTGACCGACGACAGCGACGCCGCCACGGTGGAAAAGACCGCGCGCGCAATCCGCACGAAACTGATCCAGGAAGCAGGCGTGCCGCCGGCGTATCTGATCGCCTTGGACGCTGCCGCGGTGCCGAAGACGGAGATCGGCAAGATCCAGCGGGCGCAGTTGAAGAAGGCCTTCGAGGCGGGGGCGTTTCGCGATCGTGTGGTGCAGCTTGCGCGCTCCG
>JAKFEQ010000001.1:0-34116 GCA_036675625.1 Opitutaceae bacterium
TGCACCCGACGTAATTTTTCGTTCAAGTCGTTGAACCGCTTTGTCTAAATGCTTCACATTAGGATTGAATGCGGCGCCAACAACAAATTTTGCTTTTTGCTTAAGCGGCTTTCCTGAGAAGGCTGTTCCGTCATTCAACTGCTTAATCATACGAATCATTTCGAATGAAGTAAGGTCATAAACGGAGCTCGAATCCGGCAAATCGCCAAAACGGGCAGGATCTACGGTTACAGCCAGTACATGATCAATATCGAGTGCATCCAATCCCATCATATGTGACTGTGTGCCAATCAAGTTGCGATCCCGGCAAGCAATATGCACGAGCGGACGAATGCCTACTTTCTCCTGTACAAGTGCTGCAAGCGCAATGTTGCTCATACGTGTAACAGCAAGCGAATTGTCTGCCATCGTAACCGCATCCGCCTTCACTTCTTTCAAAGCAGCTGCGCCAGCCATGAATTTGCGAATATCCAAATCACGTGGCGGGTCAAGCTCAACAATGACGGTGTGGCGCTTCTTAACCAAATCTACGATATTCGGCTCCTGCACCGTTTGTTTCAGTGGCGATGAGTCTACTGTGTCAACTGGCTTCTCAACTGGCTTTACGGCAATCTTCTCTAGTGCTGCCGAATTTGCAGCTGCTTGTCCGATTTGTGGAATATAACCATCAAGCGCCTCAGCAATCGCTTTAATATGCTCAGGCGTCGTACCGCAGCATCCTCCGATCAACCTGGCGCCACGATCAGCAAAGCGCAGGGCTGTCTCTGCAAAATACTCAGGTCCTGCGGGATACGTATATTTACCATCGATATAATCAGGTATACCTGCGTTCGGATAAACCGATAATGGCAATCCGATCGGTCCTGTTATCGAGTCGATCGCTCTCATAATACCGTTCGGACCGCTGCGGCAGTTAAAGCCGATCACATCGGCGCCTTCATTCTTTAACCGGAGGAACGCTTCCGGCAATGGAATTGTGGATACAAGCAGCAACGCGCTGGCCGGCGGCTTCACGGGGCCGACGCACCCGGTGCCGATTGGCGGCGACACGACGCCGCCAACCGTCGCGAGCTTCACGATCGCGAGCTCGGACGCGTCGAGCGTCACCTATCAAATCGTGTTCAGCGAAACGGTCACCGGCGTGAACGCCGCCGATTTCACCCCTGTCCGGGCGGACTCGACGGGTGGCACGGCAATGGTGGGGAGTGTGACGGCGGTGAGCGGCACGACCTACACGATAGCGGTCACGTTCACGGGTTCCGGCGGGACGGTGCAGCTGAACCTCAACGCTTCCGGTAATGAGATATCGGATACGGCCGGGCTTGCGCTTGCAAACGGCGCGACCGGTCCGAGCCACAGCGTGGCAACAACGCCTTCCGCCCCGGTCGTCACGTCCGCCACCGTCACCGGGCAGGCCGGTACGGTGTTTTCGTATCAGGTGCAGGCCACCAACAGCCCGACTGGCTTCAGTGTGTTGGCCGGCATGCTGCCCGGCGGACTCGCGCTGAATTCCACCAGTGGCATCATCTCCGGCACGCCCACGGCAGCGAGCAGCGCGGCCGTGACAATCACGGCGACGAATTCCGGCGGCAGCGGCAACGGCACGATTACGTTCGCCATCGCCGCCGCGCCTTCGGGTGGCGGTGGAGGTGGTGGCGGCGGAGGTGGTGGCGGCGGAGGTGGTGGCGGCGGCGGGGTGATACTTCAACCGCAGACGATCGTGTTCTCACCGTCGGGTGATGCTTTCGTGGATACACCGTTCACGCTTACGGCGACGACCGCCTCGGGTCAGCCGGTCAGGTTTACCCTGGTCAGCGGCAACGCCACGCTTGATGGCACTACGCTGACCCCTAAGAACGCCGGCGCGATTATCGTGCGGGCGAGCGCGAGTGGCAGCGGCACCTGGTTGCCCGGAACGACCGACGCGACCATTCGCGCGCGGCACCGGCAGACCGTGGCGTTTAATCCCCCGGTGAATGCGCTCACCATCAACACTCCATTCGCGCTCGGGGCCACCACGACGGCGGGCGATCTTCCGATCGCATTCTCGCTCGTGAGCGGCAATGCCACGCTTGATGGCAACACCCTCACACCGAAAGGCCCCGGTGCGATCGTGGTGCGCGCGACGCAAGCCGGAAACGACACCCTCGCGCCCGCGAGCGTCGAGTTGAACTTCGGCGATCCGCGAAAGGCGGCGCAGACGATCGACTGCCCTGCGCTCAGCGATACGACCGCGGTCGGCGGTCCGATTCCGATCAACGCAACCGCGACCTCTGGGCTGCCGGTGAGCTTGTCCATCAGCGGCCCGGCGAGACTTTCCGGCGGCATGATAATTCTCGAAGGCGCATCGGGCACCGTGACGGTGCGCGCGACGCAAGGTGGGAATGATCTCTTCCTCCCTGCGGCTGAGGCCACGCGCACGTTCAAGGTGCGCGCGATAGGCCAGGAGGTTTATCTCGGCACGATCGGCTCGGATCCCTTTGCGGTAGTCGTTTCACAAGATGCTTCCAGCGGCATATTCATCACTCGCATTTCGGGCAATGGTGAAGGGATCATCGCCAGGTTCAGGCTCAACGCGGACGGCTCGTTCTACGCGAGTGGGAGCAGCGTGGTTCCGGCATTCCGCCCCGAAGAAAGCGCCGGCGAGGCGCCAGTCGTCGCCGCCTTCACCACGCCGCGCACGTTGAGCGGCGTGGTGAACAACGGCGTGGTTTCCGGTACGATCGCCGAACTCGGGATCGCGTTCACAGGTACGTTGTCGCCCGTGAGCGGACCGACCTCCGCGCTCGCCGGAATCTATGTGGCCAGTATTCCGGGGGCTGCGGCTGGCGACGCCTACATCGTAACAACGCCCGCCGGCACCGCATTTGTCGTGGCGATCACGCCATCGGCGGTGGCGTCGGGGATGGGAACCGTCAGCGCGTCCGGCGTACTCGACGTCACCACTTCGCAGGGCGGGTCGATCTCTGGCACGATCGACGCCAGCACGGGCGGGCTGAATGGCACGATGCGGATGGGGACCACCACGTTGCCGCTGCTCGGGCTGAGCGAGGGCGCGGCGCGTTCCGATCGACTGGTCAATCTCTCGTCGCGACTCCGGGTCGTGGGCGGTGATGCGAGCCGGTCCGTCATCGCCGGGTTCGTCATCACGGGAATGGAGCCGCAACAAATCCTGGTGCGCGCGGCGGGTCCGAGCCTGAGCGGATTCGGCGTGCAGGACGCGCTGGCGAATCCGCGACTGCAGCTCTACCGCGGCAGCGCGCTCCGGGCCGACAACGACGATTGGAGCGACCGCGGTGACGTCGCCACGATCGCCGATCGCGTCGGCGCCTTCAAGTTTGCCGCGAACAGCCGCGACTCCGCGCTTGTCGCGCTGCTCGAGCCGGGGGCTTACAGCGCGGTCGTCGACAGCGCGAACAACACGGGCGTCGTCCTCGTTGAAATTTATGATGCGAGCTCCGGCGCGCCGGCTTCCGCGCACCATCTGGTCAACCTCTCGACACGCGGTTTCGTCGATACCGGTGAAGGCAGCTTGATTGCCGGCTTCGTCGTGACGGGCAATGCGCCGAAGCGCATCCTGATCCGCGGTATCGGCCCCGGCCTTACATCGTTCAACGTTACTGGGGTCGTCGCCGATCCCGCATTGAAACTCTTCGTGGCTGGCAGCGCGGTGGTCATCGCGCAGAACGACGACTGGAGCTCGCCGCAACCGCTGAGTGCGAGTCAGGGCGCGGCGACGGCGACGGAGATCGCCGCGGCGGCCTCGGCGGTGGGCGCGTTTGCCCTGCCGGCCGGGAGCAAGGATGCCGCGCTGGTGACCACCCTCGCGCCGGGCAGCTACACGGCCGTCATCAATGGCGCGGGCAGCAGCACGGGCGTTGGCTTGGTCGAGGTGTATGAACTGCCCAATCCCTAGTTCCAGCCTCAGCGCCGCGCGTGCGGCGTAACGTTTGTCGATCTCCTCGCTTCAATGAACAACGACACTCAACCCGAAAGCATCGCCATCGTCGGGATGGCAGGGCGTTTCCCGCAGGCGGCGACGCTGGAAGAATTCTGGGCCAATCTGCGTGAAGGCCGCGAAGCCGTTACCTTCTTCGCGGCGGAAGACGCGCAGTGGCTGCCTCTCGAGCATCGGCCCCGCGCGGACGATCCTCATTTCGTGCGGGCACGCGCTGCGCTCGATCGACCGGAATGGTTCGATGCGGGGTTCTTCCGCCTGAATCCGCAGGAGGCGGCCATCATGGATCCGCAGCATCGCGTCTTCCTCGAGTGTGCGTGGGAAGCGCTGGAAAACGCGGGCTGCAATCCCGACGCGTTTGCCGGCGCGATCGGTGTTTTTGCGGGTTCGGGCTTCAACAGCTATCTGTTCAACAACCTGCTCACGAATCGGAATCTCATCGCGGATTACGGGCTGTTTCCCGTTCTGACGATGAACGACAAGGATTACCTCGCGACGCGCGTTGCGTATAAACTGAACCTTCGCGGGCCGAGCCTCAACGTCCAGACCGCGTGCTCCACCTCGCTCGTGGCGGTGTCGCTCGCGTGCCAGCACTTGCTGGATTATCACTGCGACGTCGCGCTCGCGGGCGGAGTGTCGATCACGTTTCCCACGAACCGCGGGCACCAGCACGTCGAAGGCGGAATCATGTCGCGAGATGGTCATTGCCGCGCCTTCGATGCGCAGGCGAGCGGCACGGTGACGGGCAACGGGGCGGGCGTCGTGGTGCTGAAGCGACTCAGTGAAGCGCTCCTCGCCGGCGACCGGATCTGCGCGGTGATCAAGGGCCACGCCGTCAACAACGACGGCGGAGTGAAGATGGGTTTCACGGCGCCGAGCATCGACGGACAGGCGGAATGCATCGCGACGGCGCACGCCATGGCGTCGTTCACGCCTGCGCCGATTTCCTACATCGAGGCGCATGGCACGGGAACTCCGCTCGGCGATCCGATCGAGACCGCCGCTCTCACGAAGGCGTTTCGCGCGGCTCCGGAAATGGGCGGCTCCTGCGCGCTGGGTTCGGTGAAGACGAACATCGGACATCTCGATGTGGCGGCCGGAATCGCCGGGCTCATCAAGACGACGCTCGCGCTGCAACACGGAGAGATTCCGCCGACCCTCCATTTCGAAACGCTGAATCCGGAGATCGATTTTTCGGACAAGCGGTTCTTCGTGAACCAACAGCTGCGGCTGTGGCCGCGCGGTGCGACGCCGCGTCGCGCGGGCGTCAGCTCCTTTGGGATCGGCGGGACGAACGCCCATGTGGTGCTCGAGGAGGCGCCACTCCGGAAAGGCGTGGCGCCGTCGCGCCCGCATCAATTGCTGCGCCTTTCCGCCCGAACGTCCACGGCGCTCGCGGCTGCGGCGGACAATCTGGCCGGGCATCTGGAGCGGCATTCGGAGGTCAACCTCGCGGACGTCGCGTTCACGCTGCACGAGGGCCGAAAGGCGTTCGAGCACCGCTGCGCCGTCGTGGCCAGTGGTATTACCGACGCCGTGAGTGCGCTGCGGTCGAACCGCGGCGGGCGACTCATCGAAGGACGCACCGACCTCTCTGACGGCCGCGTCGTATTCATGTTCCCAGGACAGGGAGCGCAGGCCGTGAACATGGCGCGGAACCTCTACGACACCGAGCGCGAGTTCCGCCGGCACGTGGACGAGGCCTGTGAGATCCTGAATCCGAAACTCGGCCTGAACCTGCGCGACGTGCTGTTTCCGCGGAGCACCGCAGCGGCACCGTCAGGCGAACCCCCAGGGAGCACGGATGCTCTCCGCGCCGACGCCGCGAGGCTCTTGAATGAAACGCGCATCACGCAGCCGGCGCTGTTTGTCATCGAGCACGCGCTCGCTCGCCTGTGGATGGAGTGGGGCATTCAGCCTGCGGCCATGATAGGTCACAGTCTGGGTGAATATGTGGCCGCATGTCTGGCGGGAGTGTTCACGCTCGAGGATGCGCTGACCCTCGTCGCGGAGCGCGCGCGACTCATGCAGGCTCAACCCGCGGGCGCGATGCTCGCCGTTCGTCTCTCCGAGTCGCGCGTTGCGCGCTGGTTGGAAGACCCGTTGGCCCTGGCGGCGGTGAACTCGCCCGGATTGAGCGTCGTGTCCGGGCCCTTCGAAGCCATCGAGCTCCTCGAGCAAAAGCTCGCCGCGGAAGCAATTCCCGCGAAGCGGCTGGCGACCTCGCATGCTTTTCATTCGGCGATGATGGAGCCGATGCTGCCGGCGTTCGCGGATGTCTTTCGCCGCTTCGTGTTGCACCGGCCGAAGCTCCCCTGGGTGTCGAATGTGACGGGTGCCTGGATCACGCCGGAAATGGCGATGAGTCCGGCCTACTGGCTGACTCACGTGCGCCGCACCGTGAGATTCGCGGATGGGATCGGCGAGCTCACGCGGGCGGGTTATCGCGTGCTGCTGGAAGTCGGCCCCGGCCAGACGCTCGCCGGGCTGGCCCGGCAGCAGGCGGGCATGGCGCCGGGATTGGCGGTATCCACGTCGCTTGGACGAGCGGGCGAGGGCCGTTCCGATCTGGCGTCCATGCTGCAGGCGCTCGGCGAGCTGTGGGTGGCAGGCGTGGACTCGCACCGGCAGAATGGATTCTACGCGCAGGAGCAGCGGACGATCGTGGCGCTGCCCACCTATCCGTTCGAGCGCCAGCGTTATTGGATCGAGCCGGGTAACGATTGGGGCACGGGACATTTGCCCGTAAGCCCTGCAATCGCGGGCGAGCCCGCACCGGCGGCGATTGAAACCGTCGGAGTCGAGGCGGCGCCGGCGAGCGCGCCGGAGCCCGGCGAGACGGCGATTCTCACGGTGCTGAAGCAAATCTTCCAGACGCTCTCCGGTCTCGATCTCTCGCAGGTCGGAGCGGATGCGACGTTCAACCAACTTGGATTCGATTCGCTGTTTCTGAGCCAGGCCTGCGTCGCGGTGGTGCGGCGCTTCGGCGTCGCCCTCACGTTCCGGCAGCTGCGGGACAACGTGGGGACATTCCAGAAGCTCGTCACATACATCGAACAAAACGCGGTGTTTGCCGGGGCCGGCATCGTGGTTGAGAAGCCGGCCACGGCGGCGATCGAGGTGGTATCCGAAAAATGTATACCGATGACGGAGGCGCAGCGGGAGATCTGGGTGGCGAGCCAGCTCGGCGCGACCGCGGCGGCGGCCTATCACGAGTCCGCGATGTTGCAGCTCGCCGGGCCGCTGCAGGTGGAGGCGTTGCAGTGCGCGTTGGATAAGCTGGTCGCACGCCATGAGGCGCTGCGCACGACGTTCGCGGCAGCGGGCGATGTGCAGATCATCGCACCGCGCGGCTCGGCGGAGCTGACGCTTCGTGATTTCTCGGTTGCGGTCCGGCCGGAGCAGGGTCGCGCCCGCGAGAGCGAGGCCGCGCAGTGTCTCGCGGAGGCGTTGCAGCGGCCGTTCGATTTGGTGAACGGCCCGCTCCTGCGTCCGGTGCTCGCGCGCGTCGACGCGGACCGTCACGTACTCGCACTCATCGTGCACCATATCATCTGCGACGGTTGGTCGCTTGGCATCGTGGTGCGCGAGCTCGCCGAGCTTTATGCGGCAGAGGTCGGAGGCCGCCGCCCCGTGCTGTCAGTCGCGCCATTGTTCAGCGAGTATGCGCAGCGGCAGAGAGCGGACAGACGCGAGCGGGAGTTTGCCGCGGCGGAAGCGTACTGGCGTGAGCAGTTCGCCGATGCCGTGCCCGAGCTGGACCTGCCCACCGATCGCGCGCGCCCGGCCAGCCGTACCTACGCCGGCGATTTCCTGAGCCACGCTTTCTCGCCGGAGCTGACCATGGCGTTAAAACGTTTTTGCGCGGAAAGCGAAAGCACTGTCTTCACCGCGCTGCTGGCCGTTTTCAATGTGCTGCTGCACCGGCTCACCGACCAGGCCGATCTCGTGGTCGGCGTCCCGACGGCCGGGCAGGCGTTGGAGAATCAACCGGATCTGGTCGGACATTTCGCCAACCTGCTTCCGATTCGCAGCCGCATCGGCGAGCATCAAACCTTCAGCGATTACCTCGTGCAGGTGCAGCGCACCGTGAACGATGCGCTGGCCCATGGCGGGTATCCGTTCGCGAGACTGCTGCAGCAGTTGAAGGTGCCGCGCGATTCCAGCCGCGTGCCGTTGACGCCGGTGCTGTTCAATACGGTGCATCATCGCGGCAGCGTCGAGCTGGCGGACATCGTCGGCACGGTGACGGTGCAGCCGAAGCAGTTCGTTAATTTCGATCTGAATTTCAATCTGGCGCTCACCGGCGACTCGTTCGCGCTCGGGGTTTACTACAGCACGGAGCTTTTCGAAACCGCGACGGTCGCGCGCTGGCTGAAGCATTTCGAAACGCTGCTGCGCGGCGTGCTTGCGGATCCAAAGATATGCGTCACGGACGTGCCGCTGCTCACTGCGGCGGAGCGTGAGATGATGTTGGTGACATGGAATGACACGCGTCTCGATTATCCGCGCGGGGTCTGTGTGCACGAGCTGTTCGAGGAACAGGCCCGTCTGACGCCCGATGCCACCGCGGTCGTCGCGGGCCGGGAACGCCTGAGTTATCGAGAGCTGAACCAGCGCGCGGATCGCCTGGCCGAGCAGTTGCGCGGCGCGGGCGTGAAGCCGGACGGGCTGGTGGGAATCCTGCTCGAGCGGACGCCGCATCTGATCATCGGAATCCTCGCTGTGCTGAAAGCCGGCGGTGCTTATGTGCCGCTCGATTCGTCGCATCCGCCGCACCGGATTGAAGTGATCGTCAGCGACACGCGCATGCCGGTGGTCATCACGGAGCGCAAGCTGCTGCGACTCCTGCCGCCGGGCATCGCGCGCGTCGTGCTGACCGAGGACGAGGAGTTTGCGCCGGTCGCCGGCGCCGAGCCGGCAACAGCGCGGCCCACGGAGGACAATCTCGCTTACGTGATCTATACGTCGGGTTCGACGGGCCAGCCCAAGGGCGTGGCGGTACCCCATCGCGCGGTCATCGCGCTGACGGCGTGGGCCCGGCAGCTTTACCGGCCGGAGGAGCTGGCGGGTGTCTTGTTCGCGACGTCGGCGACCTTCGACGTCTCCGTCTTCGAGTGCCTCGTGCCGCTTTGTCTCGGCGGAAAGGTCATCGTAATCGAAAACTTGATACAGCTCGTGAATCGCGGGACGACCGACGAAGTCACGCTGGTCAGCGGGGTGCCTTCTGCCATCGCTGAAGTCGTGCGGTCGCGCCTGCTGCCTGAGTCAGTGCGAACGGTGAATCTCGCGGGTGAGTTTTGCCCGCAGTCGCTTGTGGAGGCGCTTTACGCGTTGCCGCACATCGAGCGTGTTTACGACCTCTATGGTCCGACGGAGACGACGGTGTATTCGACGGGCAGCCTGCGTCGGCGCGGTGGCCGTGCAACGATCGGGCGGCCACTGTCGAACGAGCAGGCCTATATTCTGGACTCGCACCAGCAACCGATGCCGATCGGCGTGCGGGGGGAACTCTATATCGGCGGCGACAAACTGGCGCGGGGTTACCTGCACCGGCCCGCGATGACGGCATGCAGGTTCCTCGAAGTGCCGCACCTTCCGGCCGGCCGCGTTTATCGGACGGGCGACGCCGCGCGTTTCATGCCCGATGGCACGATCGAATATCTCGGCCGACTCGATCGCCAGGTGAAGGTGCGGGGCAACCGCATCGAGCTCGCGGAAATCGAATCCGTCCTCGACAAACACCCGAACGTGGCGGAGTCCGTGGCCGTCGTGCACGTCATGCCCGGCGGCGCAGTGCAACTGGTCGCCTACGTCGTGCCGGTGGCGGGCAGGGCGGTCGACGCGGCGGAAATGCGCAAGCATGCGCTGCTGTGGCTGCCGGCGCCGATGGTCCCGACGTCATTCGTGGTGCTGGCGCAAATGCCGCGCACGGTGAATGGAAAGCTCGATCGCCGCAGTCTTCCGGCCCCGGATTTTGGCGCGGTCGAGGCCAAAAACGCGCGGCCCATGACCGAAGCGGAACGTTATATCGGCGAGGTGTGGTGTGAGGTGCTCGAACTGGAACACGTCGGGATGGACGACAATTTCTTCGCGCTGGGCGGTCACTCGATTCACGCCATGCAGGTGATTGCGCGCTTGCAAGGTGCACTCGGCCTTGAGCTCTCGCTCGCGGAATTCTTCGCCACGCCGACGATCGCGGCCATCGCACCGCTGGTGGAACTCGCGGTGGCGAAGGAATATCCGGCGTGATGCTTGGACGCGGAGCGGTAGGGCGAACCGTCCTCGGTGAGCCGTCGCGCCACGGCTCGGCGAGGACGCCTCGCCCCACCCGCAAACTTAGAGGTGCACGCGGCGTAGGCGGAGCGCGTTGGCGATTACGGATACCGACGAGACGGACATCGCGGCGCCGGCGATGATCGGGCTCAGCAAGAGGCCGAAGAACGGATAGAGCACGCCGGCCGCGATCGGCACGCCGAGGACATTGTAGATAAAAGCGAAGAAGAGGTTTTGCCGGATGTTCCTCACGGTGGCGCGCGAGAGATGGATGGCCTTCGCGATGCCGCGGAGGTCGCCTTTCACGAGCGTGACGCCGGCGCTTTCCATCGCGACGTCGGTGCCGGTGCCCATCGCGATTCCGACATTGGCCGCGGCGAGCGCGGGAGCGTCGTTGATGCCGTCGCCCGCCATGGCCACGTGTGAGCCTTCCTTTTGCAGCGTCTCCACGAGCCGGATTTTGTCCGCCGGTTCGACCTCGGCTTCGAAGCGATCGAGGCCGAGTTGCTTCGCGACCGCTTCCGCGGTGCGGCGATTGTCGCCGGTCGCCATGATCAGCTTGATGCCGAGGTGATGGAGTTGCGCGACCGCTTCCGCGGTTGTCGCCTTGATTGGATCGGCGACGGCGAGCAGGCCGGCCAGACGTCCATCCACGGCGGCGAAGAGGACGGTCTTGCCTTCGTGTTGCAGTGCCGTCGCGCGGTCGACGGCGGTCGCTGGAATCAAAACGCGTTCTGCTTCGAGGAACTTCGCTTTGCCCACGAGCACGAGGCGGCTGTCCACCTGGCCGGCGACGCCGCCGGCGGTGACGGAGCGGAAGTCTGCCGCGTCGAGCAATGGAATCTTCCGTGCCTCCGCGCCACGCACGATCGACGCGGCGAGCGGGTGTTCGGAGGCGCGCTCGAGTGATGCGGCGAGTTGGATGAGCTTCGTCTCGTCGATGCCGCCTTGTGGGACGACATCGACGAGTTGCGGTCGGCCTTCGGTCAACGTGCCGGTTTTGTCGACGACGAGCCATTCGACTTTGCCGAGCAACTCCAGCGACTCGGCGTTTTTCACGAGCACGCCTTCCTGCGCGCCGCGGCCGACGCCGACCATGATCGACATGGGCGTGGCGAGCCCGAGCGCGCAAGGGCACGCGATGATCAAGACGGCGACGGCGTTCACGATCGCATACGCGAGCTGCGGTTCCGGCCCGAAGAAATACCAGAGGGCAAACGTGACCGCTGCGACGGCAACGACGGCCGGTACGAAGATGCCCGCGACTTTGTCCGCGAGCCCTTGGATCGGCGCGCGGCTGCGTTGCGCTTCGGCGACCATCGCGACGATGCGCGCGAGCATGGTTTCGTCGCCGACCTTTTCGGCGCGCATCACGAAGCTGCCGGTGGCGTTGACCGTTCCGCCTGTCACGCGGTCGCCAGAATTTTTTTCCACCGGAAGCGATTCGCCGGTAAGCATCGATTCGTCGACCGAGGACGCGCCTTCGTCGATGATTCCGTCCACTGGAATTTTCGCCCCCGGGCGCACGCGGAGACGGTCGCCGGTCTTCACGGCATCGAGGGGAATCTCCTCGTCGCCGTGCTGGCCGACGCGGAGCGCGGTGGGTGGCGAGAGATTGAGCAGCGCCTTGATCGCGCCCGAGGTTCGCTCGCGCGCGCGCAACTCGAGCACCTGGCCGAGCAGCACGAGCACGACGATCACGGCGGCCGCTTCGAAATAAACATCCACGACGCCATGCGGGCGCATCGCCTCCGGAAACAGGCCGGGGGCAAACAACGCGACGGTGCTATAAAGCCAGGCCGCGCCGACCCCGATCGCGATCAACGTGAACATATTCCAATGACGCGAACGGAACGATTTCGCGCCGCGCACGAAGAACGGCCAGCCAGCCCAGAGCACGACGGGCGTGGAAAGGAGGAATTGCGCCCAGCGGCTCCACGGCGCGTTTACCGCGTGCGACAACGATGGAACGAGATGAAGCATGCCGAGGGTGAAGACCGGCAGCGCGAGGACCGCGCCGATCCAGAAACGGCGCGTCATGTCGTTCAGCTCGTGATTCTCCTCCTCGCCAGCGGGGACGCCTTTCGGCTCCAACGCCATGCCGCAGATCGGGCAATCACCCGGATGGTCCTGCTCGATCTGCGGGTGCATCGGGCAGGTGTAGATCACTTTTTTCTTCAACCGGACGGCGGGATTGCGTTCGAGCGCCATGCCGCACTTCGGGCAATCGCCCGGTTTGTCCGACTCCACACCGGGACACATCGGGCAGTAATACGCGGCGCCGGCGGACGGCTTCACGTCGGCGTGCGCGTGATGACCGTGCTGACACGAATGCCCGTGCTCGTGCTGCGCGTGCTCGTGGTGTTCGTGGTGCGCGCGTCCCTCGTGAGTCTGTGCGCCATGGCCAGCCTCTGGTTGGCCATGCGCACAGCAGCCGTCTTTCCCGTGCTTCGGTGTGTCGTGCGGGCCGGGTTCGTGTGCGGGTTGGGTGGGATCGTGCTTCATATGTGAGATGACGGAGTCACCGGATGAACCTTACACCCGGGTTCGGAGAAGAGCGCATTTTTTCTCGTCCGTCCGCTGGTGCCGCGGCCGGAAAAGCCGGCACGGGGTTTTTCCCGCAGGCGTCGCGCAGATGCGCATCTGGCTGCAGCCATGGTAGGGGAGAAACGATATCAGGCACGGTCGCCGGAGCTGGATGCGACCGCTTCAGCACACTCGCGAAAGCCGGGCGTCGCGTCCGGCTGTTTTGCGCGTGTGTCACGGGTTAACCGTTTCGCCATTTCATCTCCTCGACCAACTGTTCCATGAGGGTCTGCCGCTGATCGCCGCGCGCGAAGCGCTCGGGCGCCCGCTGAAACATCTCGATGCACATCGGGCAGCACAGGGTGAACGCCCGGCCTTGATGATAGAGGTGCGCCACACCGCGATCGCCCGCGATGGGTTTCGCACACACGGCGCAGGTCTCGGTAGTCTCGGGGAGCGTAGTCATCGGAGTCTTGGGGTTATCGTGGTCGTATCGTGGGTGATGATCACGGGCGCGAGTGTTCGCGCGCCGTGGCGCTGGGCCTCATTTGCAGCAGAGAAGGGCAAGACATTTCTCGCTGTGCACCATCGTCCCGGTGGTTGTCCGATTCTCGGTCACGACAGTGCCGGAGCAGCCTTTGCACTCGTGTTTCCTCTCTGCGATCGAGGCGCCGGGGACGCCTTTGCCGGCAGGGCCGCGGTCGCTGATGATCCATTTCGTGGTCGTCTTGCAGCCGTCGCATTTCGCGGTGCCGGGCGCTTTCGGTTTTGCCTGCTCTTTGACGGCGGGCGGCGGCGTGGTGGACTTGCTCCAATATTGTGGGCCGGGGCCAGCGAGCAGGGTGGTTGAAAACGCGGCGAGCGCGAGGCTCGCGGAGAGAATGGAGCGGAGCGAATTCAAGCTGTTGGTTTTCATGACCGGGAAGCTTTGCGGGTTTCGTGGCTGAGTGACGTTGTCATCAAGTACTACACGTCGTCGCCCGCGTTTCCCTTCGAAACGAGTGTGCACGGATTGGCCGAATGTGCGCGGAATTTGCCTCCTCCTGCGCTGTCGGCCCGCTGACCAAAAATGCGAAGGCGCGGCGGTGGAATGCCGCCGCGCCTTCGGTGAAAAATGAAAACCGATCCTCGGGGATCGAACCTGTTTAGAGGCGTTCGATGACGATTTTCGTGGCGCCCTTCGGCGGCCCTTGTTCGTAAGCGAGCACTGCGCCGCGCTGATCGGCGAGCGCGACGAGCACGGCGAAACGTGCGTCTGCGGCGTGCGTCACGGGCGCGGTATCACCCGTGACGGCTGCGGAAACGAGCTCGGTGCCTTGCTGCCACACCACGAGCGGCTGACCACCGCGAGCGACCGCGACCGGTTGTTTGCCTTTGCCCAGGCCGACCTCTGCGCCCTGCGGCGGAGAAAAGAAGACTTCACCCGCGCGCTGCCACACGGCGGCAAATTTGCCGGCTCCTAATGCGACGATGCGTCCGCCGTCCATCGGGCAGGCGTTCAGTTTCCACGTGCCTTCGCCGAGCTTGCGCGCGGCCGCGAAGTCCTTCGCGCCGCTCGCGCGCGTGGCGAGCCACATGTCGCGCGTGCCCTCGATGGAGTTGCGCCACATCACGGCGAGATTGCCGTCGGCGTCGAAGAGCGCGGTCGGGTGACAGCACTCGCAGATGGACTGGTCGGGCGAGCGATAGAGCTGCGTGTTGCTGCCCCAAGTGCGGCCGCCATCGGAGGAGGACGCGCCCCAGAGCTCCATCTTGCCGTTGCGCAGATCGAGCCAGGTGACGAAGAGCTGGCCGTCGCGCGAACCGGCGAGATCGTGCAAGCCCTCGCGTGCGCTGGTCGGCACGCTGTTGATCGTGGCGGGACTGCTCCAGGTTTTGCCGCGATCGGCCGAAGAGAACGCGAGCAGTTCGTGCGCGACGACGGTGACTGTCACGCGATCGCCATGTGCGGCGATGCGGGGACCGCGGCGCATCCCGAGCATCAGACCTGGCACGGTCGCGACCTTGTTTGCAGGACCGAATGTCACGCCGCCGTCGTCCGAGTGCGCGACGAAGATATCGCCGTCCGGTCGCGACGCGGGGCGCTTGTGGCCGTGGCCGCCTTTAGCCTTGGCGTGATGTTCACCGGCCTCGTGCGCTTGCGAAGGTGGAGCGGCGACCGTGGCCCCCGATGCCGGTCGGCCATAGACGAGCCAGACCCGGCCGTCGGCGGCGACGGTGAGCTGTGGCTGCGCGGCGTTGGGGATTTCGGTGCGGCCGGAGCGCGACGATTCAGCGAGCGCGATCGTGGTGGCGAACGTTGCGACGACACAAAGACCGCGGAGAGGGCGGAGGAGGGCGGGGAATGCTGTCATGGGTTTTGGGGAAAACAGGGTTCGGGCAGACGACGCGGGAATCAACCCGCGGACGGCGCAGGCTGGGCGATGTTCGCACCGGCAGCGGCTTCCCGCGCGAGTCGCCGCTCCCAATACCAGGAAAAGAAAACCGGGACCGAGAAGAGCGATACGATGTCGAAAACCATGCCGCCCACCACTGGGAGCACCATCGGAACCATGAGCTCCGAGCCGCGGCCCGTCGACCAGAGCACGGGAATCAGGGAGAGCATCGTCGTGGCATTCGTCATGATGGCGGGCCGGCGACGCCGTAGTCCCGCAATGAATACGCGGCGATGGACCTCGTCCACCGTGCCGGGATGGGTCTTGAACTGTTCCTGGATATACGTGCCGAGGAGGATGCCGTCGTTGAACATCACGCCGAGGAGCACGAGGAAACCGACGACGACGGCGGTGGTCATTTCCGCGCCCCAGAGCCACACGAAGAAGAAGCCGCCCGCTGTAGTGACGGTGGCATTACAGAGCACGATGATGCTCGTGATCAGCCAGGAACGCGTGCCGACGTAGATCAGCGCCACCATCATGAGCATCGAGGCGGAGATCACCCAGCGGAGCGTCTCGTCGGCTTTCAGTTTCTGCTCGTAACGACCGACCCAGCGATAGGTCGCTCCGGCCGGCAGTTCGAGCCGACCATCCGCGAGCGCCGCGCGCAGCCGTGCTTCAGCGTCCTGCACGACCTCGACTTCGCCACGGCCGCGCGCGTTCAGGAGCACGTATTGCGTGCGCTTGCCGCCTTCCGAGCGAATCGCCATCGGCCCGATCGTGTAGGTGAGCCCGGCCTCGCTCGGCCGGGTCGCGCTGATGCGGAGCTGCTGCGCGGTGACCGCAGCGGTGATCTCGGCCGGGAGGGAATCGCCGGCAGGAATCGTGAGTTCGGCGCGCGTGGGCGAGAGGATCGTGAAATTGCGCTGGTGCGCGAGCGGGAGGCGCAGGCTCATCGCGCGCGCATCGGGAGCATTCCCGGCAAACTCGAGGAGGTGCACCGTGGGAATCGCAAGCAGGTTGGTGAGGGGGACCGCGCCGTGACCGGACGCTGCTGGAACCTGGAGTTGCAGCAATTCGTCGCGATCATCGCGGCGCTCACGCAGATAGCGGATGCGAACGGGATAGCGCAGCGCGCCTTCGACGGAGTAGGTGGTCGCCATGCCGCCGAGGGCCGTCTCGACCGAGCGCATGACTTGCTCGTTGCTCAGGCCGAAGCGCGCGAGCTTTGCCGGATCGAGCCGGATCTCCGCGTAGGGTTTGCCGCCCTCGCGTTGCATCTGCACATCGGCCGCGCCGGGCGTCGGCTGAATCACCTTTTCCGCGGCCTCGGCGAAACGCTCCAGTTCGTCGGTGTCGTCGCCCAGGATCTGCAACGCGATCAAGCTGCGGATGCCCGTCGAAAGCATCACGACGCGCGTTTCAATCGGCTGAAGCCAGCTGGGCGCGACGCCCGGGATGTCCGAGATCGCGGCGAGCGCGGCGCGCACTTCCGTGAGCTTGCGCGGGCGGTGCTCGATGGTGCCGTCGGGGCGGGTGATCTCATGCGTCGGCCACTCGCGGTAGGGTTTCAGCAGCACGACGGTTTCGATCATGCCGATCGGCGCGGGATCGAGGGCGGTTTCGGCGCGGCCCATTTTTCCCATCACGCTCGCGACTTCGGGAATCGATTCGATCAGCCGGTTTTGCGTGAGCATGATGCGCTGTGTCTCGCCCAGCCCGCCGGTCGCGGGAATCGACGGCATGAAGAGCAGGCTGCCTTCGTCGAGCGGCGGCAGGAAACTCGAGCCGACGCCGGGGAAGAGCCGGGTCAACGTCTGGTCGAGCGTCGTGTGCGAGAGGTCGGCGCCGGCGGTGGCGAAGATTTTTCGCAGCGGCCAGCTCAGCGTCTGCCAGCCGGCGCCCAGCAGGTAACCTCCGAACGCCATCGACGCGATCGCGAGCGTGAAGGCGACCTTGTGGCGCTGGATGCGCGAATACGCCCACTCGTAGGCGACGTGAATGGCGCGGCTCATCGGGTTCTCCTCGTAGTTCACGAGCCGCTCGCGACCGATCCGCCAGATGGCCGAGGCCACCAGCACGGCGAAGAGCGGGGCAAACAACCAGCCGGGCACCGTGAGCGTCCAGCGGCCGTACTCCATCGGCAGCGACCAGCCATCGCGAATGAACCAGCCAAACGCCACGCCGGCCGCGATGCCCGCGAGCGCGAGCAGCACTGGTTTGCGCACATGCCACGGCGGCAGCAGCAAGCGACACAGCACGGGCACGAGCAGCGTGCCGAAGAGGACGGCGCCGCTGATCGCGAGCGATTTCGTGAGCGCGAGCGGCTCGAACAAGCGTCCCGCCTGATCGGTCAACGCGAAGATCGGCAGAAATCCGATGACCGTGGTCGCGGCCGAGGTGAGCAGCGGTCGCGCGACTTCCTGGGCGGCACGCACGACCGTATCCGTTATTTCGGTACTGAACGGCGAAGTCGGCATCGGGCGCCCCTCGCGTTTGCATTTTTCCTGCAGGTCGACGAGGTGCTGCGTGATATTTTCGGTCATGATGATCCCGAAATCGACCATCACGCCGATCGCGATCGCGATGCCCGCAAGACTCATGATGTTCGCGCCGACGCCGAACAGATGCATGACCAAAAATGTGAACAGCATGCCGAGCGGCAGGCTCACCGCCACGGCGAGACTGGCGCGGACGTGCAGCAGAAACGCAACGACCACGACGACCGTCGTGATGACCGCTTCCTGAAGCGTGGCCGTCACCGTGTCCGTCGTCTCGCGAATGAGCTGCGAGCGATCGTAGAAGGAGACGGCGCTGAGCTCTTCGCGCGCGAGGGTGGGAGCGAGGTCGACGAGCCGTTGTTTGACGGCGTTGATCACGGTCTTCGGATCTTCCTGCACCCGCATGCCGATGACGGCGCCGACGTGTTCCTGATAGCCATCGGCGAGCAAGCCTTGCCGAAACTGGCCGCCGAGCCGAACGACGGCGATGTCGCCGAGGCGCAGGCCCGCGCCTTTCATGCGATCGCCGCGGATGATGATGTTTTCCACGTCTTCGACCGAGCGGATGAAGCCGACACCGCGAATCATGGTTTCGACGCCCGACTGCTCCACGCTCATGGCGCCGACATCACGGCCGGCTTGCTGCACGGCCATCATGAGCATCTCGAGCGTGACGCCCTGCTCCTCGATTCGCGTCGGGTCGACGTCGATCTGGTATTCGCGCACGACTCCGCCCGCCGGCGCGACTTCCGCCACGCCCGGCACGGCGCGCAACGCGGGTACGATGATCTGATCGAGAATGAAACGCTTCTTCTCGATGTCGCGCGGCCCTTGCAGGGTGAACGCGTAAACCTGCCCCATCGCCGTGGCGTCGGGACCGAGCCGCGGACTCACGCCGGCGGGCAGGATGCCTTGCAACTGCGAAAGCCGCTCGAGCACACGTGTGCGGCATTCGTAGAGATCACGATTCTCCTCGAAGATCACGTAGATGTAGCTCGCGCCGTAGAGCGACATGCCGCGGACGGTTTGCACGCCGGGCAGCCCCTGGAGCTCACGTGCGAGACGCGACGTGATCTGATCGTCCATGTCCTGCGGACTCTTGCCGGGCCATTCCGCCCAGACGATCACCTGATTGTCGCTCAGGTCCGGTATCGCATCGACCGGCACATGCCGCCAGGCCCAGAGACCGGCGACGGCCAGCGCGACAGCGGCGGTGAGCGTGAGGAAGGTGTTGCGAATGACGAACGAGAGCATCGGTTTAAATTCCTGATCCCTGCCTCGAAATCCCACGAAAACTGACGTATCCGAAATTCAGATATGCAAGGTCGGTCATCGGGGCTTCCCTGGCGTTTGGACCTTTGGTGTCTGGAACTTTTCTCTCCGTCAGTGCTGGTGCGCAGGAGCGGGGGCGACGGCGCCGTGCGGAAAGAGCAGACTCGGCGTGCCGGCGAGCTGCGCCTGGCTGTCGATGAGAAATACGCCCTGCGTTGCCACTTCGTCGCCCGGCTTCAATCCGGCGCGGACGATGTACAGATCGTTGCCTGTTTCGTCCTCGAGCCGCGGCCCGAGCGCGAGGGGTACGAGTTCGAAACGCATCCGGCCATCGCGCTGGCGTCCGGCCACGCGCCAGGCGACGTGCCGCACTCCGGTCGAAATTACGGCGGTCTTAGGCACGAGTGTGAAGGTGCCCCACGTGTCGGATTTCGTCGCATCGGCGACTTCCAGGTTCTGCGCGAGCACCGCTTCGACACGGGCGTTCACGAGGCTGCCGGGCAGCAAGCGCTCCTGCGGATCGCGCAGGTGGACGTGCACTTCGCGCGCGCGGATCTCGAGATTCAGTTCGGGCGCGACCCATGCGATCGTGGCGTCGATCTCGGGCAGCTCGCCCCGGTCGTCGGACGCAAGCCGCACGGGCTGACCCACGCGCAACCAATGCGCGCGCATTTCGGGCACGTGAATCACAAGCATGTAGGAGGATGGATCGACGAGACGCAGCAGCGCGGTATCGGCCATCACTTCCTGTCCGACTTGCGGGAGTCGCGCGCTCATGGCGTCGGCTTCGCCCTCGAGCGCGAGCACGACTCGGCCGGCGAACGGCGTCGTGATCGTTATCGTGTCGACCGGGGCGCCACCTTCGAGGATGGCGCGTGCGACCGGCGCGAGATTCCAGCGCTCGAAACGGTGCGTGAGCGCGTCGATGGTCGGCCTATCGCCAAGCTTTACTGCGGCGGCGAGCTCGCCTTGGGCCGCGAACGCTTCGGGGCTGTAGAGATCGACGACGGGGTCGCCGGCTTTCACGAGCGTGCCCATGTGACGCGCGGCGTTGTGGCGTTTCACGATCCGGCCGCCGACGCGGGGAATCACGACCTGCAACGTGCGATCGTCGTAGCGCACGGCGCCGTAAGCGCGGACCAATGCGCGGGCTGGGCCCTCGGTCACGGTTGTCAGTTGCACGTCCATCCGGCGCTGTTGTTCCCGCGTCAGCTCGCCAGCGGTGACCTTGGTCATCTTCATGCCGCACACGGGACAGTTGCCGGGTTTGGTGCCGATGAAATCCATCATCGGGCAGGCCCAACGTTCGCCCGCTGCGGCGGTTTCGGCTGCGTGATCGTGCTCCTCGGAGACCGAAAAGAGGATGCGTTGCGGCAGCACGGCGATGAGGCCGGCTCCGAGCACGAGGCCGGCTGCGGCGATGAGAAGGGCGGGAGGAGGGCGCATGGTTCGCTTAGCGCTTCACGACTTCGTTTTTCAGATACAGGGGGCCGTAACGCTCTGGATCGGCCTTGAACTTGGGGGGGCACATCTTGCAGCCGAAGCCGATGGTTTTGCCCTGATATTCCACCGTCGGAATTGTCGGATCCACGTCCATGCCGCAGATGGCGCATACGGTGTTTACCGGTTGTTTGCCGGCCGCGGACGAGGTCGCCGCAGAGGCGTTGTGATTGGCGTGGGGATCGGCGGCAGCCGGTTGCGCGGCGGGGGCGGAGGATGCGTCGGGCGCCGACGTGGAGGATGCGGCGGCAGGCTTTGCCGCGACGGTGTTGGCGGGCGCGAGAGGATTCGAAACCATCGCGGCGTAGTCGCCACCGGCCGCCGGATGGCCGGTGTGCCCAGCGTGCGGTTTGAACATCGCGGCGCGCGCCACGAGCGCGATGAGTGCGCCGGCCAGAAACGTGCCGAGGAAAATGAATATGTTTCGGGTCATGAGATTCGTTTAGCGGTTCGGATTGGGAAATCGTTGGGCGGGCAAATAACGCCACAACTCGGAACGCGCCGTGCGCGCGGCGAGATCGGCCTGGATGACCTGGAGCTCGGTGTCGGTGGCCTTCTCGAGCAGCTCGACGGTTTGGAGCACCGTCGACTCACCCATGCCGGCGACGCCGGCCGTGCGGATCATGGAGTCGAATTCGGCGTTGAGGCGGGCGAGGGTTTCGCCGCTGAGGCGGCGGGCAGTGGCGGCGAGACGTTCCGCGCGCTCTACGCGCGTCAGCGCGGAAGAGATGCGAAAACGGGCTGCGGTGGCGTCGGATTGGGCGGCGGCTCGCTCGGCTTCCGCGGCGCGCACTTCGGCGCGAGCGTAGCGGCGGTTGCGCCACGGAATCTCCGACATGAATGCGAGGCCGATCGTATCCTCATCGCCCATACCGGTGCGCTCGCGTTCGAGGCGAAGTCCGACGGCGGTCATCGGATTCGCGGAGGCACGGGCCATCTTCACCATGGCGGTCGCTTCATCGGATCGTGCTGCGGCCAGGCGGATCGCGGCGGCTTCGGTCGCGTTGACGTCGGTGGCGCTCGGTGCGGCGTACGCCGGCAGCGGGGTTTCGGGCGCGAGCCCGAGCCGGCCGCGAGCCTCGGAGAGCGCATCCGCGGCCATTCTCCGCTCTTCCTCGATCATGAGCTGCATCGACGCGACGCGGGTCTGCACGGTGAACCGGTCCGCGATCCGGCCGTTGGTGCCGGCGGCGAGCCGCACTTCGACGCTGCGCAACACGGCATCGAGCCGGCCGAGCTGCGTCTCCAGAAGTCGGATACGCGCCTCTGCGGCTTCGGCTTCGGCGAGGGCCATGGCGGTGTCGGCGGCCATCTCGCCGACCATCAGCGCGTAGTCGGCCTCGGCCATCGCGACGCCTGCGTGAGCGCGTTCGCGATCGGCGGCGCGCTCGCCACGCTTGGGCAAAGGCTGGCGAACGTTCACCTCGTACATGGTGCTGCGCTCGCCCATGGGGCCGTTCATGCGCGAGGTCATCCCCTCGACTTCGGGATCCGGCAGCCGGCCCGACGACTCGACGCGCTCACGGGCGGCGCTCGTCCGGCGCGAGGCGGCAGACAGCGCCGGCGCGTCGACAACGACGCGGAGGAATTCCGCGCGCGTTATCGCCGGTTCAGCGCCCGGAAGCGTCGCGGACCCGAGCAGCGCGCCCGTCAGCGTGAAGAGAAGAGGACGCAGGCACATGGGCGTTATTCGTGGTGTTTGTCGTGACCCTTGGCCGCATCCGCCTTTTGGGCCGGTGCGTGCCTGGCCTTCGCGGCGTCGATCTTTGCGAGGTATTTGGCCGGCTCCTTCATGAAATCCTCTTCGCAGCCGTCGCAGCAGAAGATCACGAGCCGGTCGGGCTGGCCGGCGACGCGGTAGATATACTCCGGCGATTTGCCCATGCTGCCCAGTTTCTCGTCGGAGGTCAGGCAGACATCCAGGGGATAACTCTGGCGGGCCTTGGCGGCCCACGCCGCGTCTTTTTCGGTCACGGGCACGAGTTTGCCACCGCTCGCGGGCGCCTGCCGGCTCGCGCTGTTCGCGTTGTGATGGTCGCTGTTGGCGTGTTGGGCAAACATGGGTGCGCCAGCGAACAGGACTGCGGACGCGAGGATTGTCGGAAAGGATGTCTTCATGTTCATGTGGTGTGTGTTCACCTGCTATAACCGCGACGTTGCGCGATCCCTCAAAAATTCTTGGGGGATTTTCCCGCCTCGCGTTTATAGTCGTTGAAGTCGCCCATGAAACCTACGCAACCGAACGATCCCCTGGCCCGGACACTCGCCGCCTGGCGCGTGCAGCCGAAGCCCGATCCGAATTTCCGTCCGGCGGTCTGGCAGCGCATCCGGCAGCGCACGCAGGAGACGTGGGCCGCGTATATCCGCGCTCACCTGGTCGGTTGGTCGGTCGTCGGCGTGCTGGGCATCGTGGTGGCCGGCTGGACCGGCCATAGCGTGGCGCAGGCGAAACTCGAGGCCGGTCGCGAACAGATGGTCGTCTCCTATCTCGGCGAGCTCGACCCGCGCGTGCTGGCGAAGATTCACCCGTCCACGCGATGAAGCATCTCTTCGCCACCGTCGCTCTGGTCGTGCTCATCGCGAGCGCGGTGGGATTTATTTCGTTTCGTGCGAGTGCCGATCCCGTGGTCCAGGATGCGCTCACCAAACGCGACGCGATGGAGTGGTTGCGCGCCGATTTTCAGCTCACCGAGGCACAGTTTGTGGCGATCAAGCAGCTGCACGATTCCTACTCACTCGTGTGTGAAGAGCACTGCCGCGAAATCCAGGACGCGACGCGCGCGCGGAATTCCCTGAAGACAGCGGCAAACGCGAACACGTCTGCGCTCGCGGCCGCAGAGCGTCGAGTCGAAGAGCTCCGTCTGGTCTGCGAGTCGGCGATCGCGACGCATGTGCGCCAATGCGCGGCGCTGATGTCGCCGGAGGCGGGCCAGCGTTATCTCGCCTTGGTGCTGCCGAAGATCAAAGACTTCGATCACCTTGCGGCGCCGGATTTGAAACTGAGTCACAGCCGTCACTGAAATTATGGCGCCGACCGGCGATGCGACCATCACTCCAGGGGAAGACACGGAGCTGATGCGGCGCGTCCAACACGGAGACGAGGCGGCGCTTGGCGCGTTGATGGAGCGCTGGGAACGGCCGGTGAAGTCCGTGATCGCGCGTCTGGTGTTCAACACGCGCGAGGCCGAGGATCTGGCGCAGGAAACCTTTGTGCGCGTCTGGCAGCAGCGGGAGCGTTTCGATCCGGCGGCGCAATTCCGGCCGTGGATTTTCGCGATCGCTGTGAACCTCGCGCGGAATCGCCTGCGCTGGTGGCGCAGCCGGCCGGAAGTCAGCCTGGAGGCGTGGACGGATACTTCGGACGACGCTGTGGCGGGCGCGAGCGCAGTCGAGCGGGCCGAGCGGGCCGCCGCGGTGCGTGAGGCGATCGCGGCTTTGCCGACGGACATGCGCGAGGCGATCGTGTTGTCCGAATACGAGCAGATGTCGCACGCAGAGATTGGAGCCGTGGTGGGAGCAACTGCGAAGGCGGTGGAGAACCGTGTGGCGCGCGCGAGAGAACGATTGCGCGGCAAGCTGCGCAGTTGGGCTTAGCCGAGCTGAGAGTTGAGAGCCGAAAGTTGAGGGGTGAGAGTCCAATCCACTGAGCGAGCTAGACAAGAGTTCACTCTGAAAGAGACACCGGGAACCCGGTGACCGCGGAATACCACGACGCCACGGCAGGGACGACGGTTTCCCGGCCGGTTGAAGACGATGCGACCGCCCGACGATTGCACCTTGCGAGGGGAGGTTGGGGAGGCTGAGCATCGGGGCGATGAAGCTTCTCTTGTTTACCGCTGCAGCGGTCGCGCTCGCGCTGACCGGATGCGAGTCGATCTCCGACGCCACGTCGACGGTGCGCGGAAAATTCGCGGATCGTGCGGCGCCGCACACGAAGTCGTTTCCCGCGGCGCAACGCGCGGTCTACGACGCGGTGCGCGTTTCGGCCCAGCAGATGGGTTATCGCTTTGTGCGCGGCGGACCGGCGCAGGGTGAGTTCGACGCGGTCAGCGGCGTGCGCGGCGGCGACCAAATCGGCAGCTCGCGACAACTTGCCATGAAAGTGAAGCTGGAGCGCGCGCTCGAGGGCGGCACCGATGTGGCGGTGCGGATCACCGAGATTATCGAAGCGGATTCCTCGAACCGGGTGGGCGTTGCAACCGAGACGCCCCTGCGCGACACGCCGCAATATGAGGTGTTTTTCCGTGGCGTGGAGCAGGCGTTGAAAGCGCCCGCTGGGAAAATGTAGCGCCGACATCCTGCCGGCATCTCCATCAAGGCTGGCAGGATAGGGCGGCAACGCGTCTTGGTTTTCTGCCGGAAACCGAGCGACGGGACAGGCGACCGTCGATACCTGTAGGCTCCCCTAAATTCATGCTTGCGGGGGCATGGGGCGCTGGCGACGCTGACCGTTCGCGACAGTCAGTCGGTCAGGTCGGCGTATCGTCGCGAGCTCCCGCCGACCTCCGAACGTTAGTCTAACCTTAACCAATCCGGCCGCGCTTAATCCCGCGGTCGACCCGTCGGATGGGCGCTCCTGGAGCAGGCGCACGGCCGACGTATCCGTTATATGAGTTCAGTAATGCAAGACCTGCTCGCGCAGTCGTCCTTCGACAAGTTGAAGGAAGGCGCAATCGTCCCGGGCATCATCACCGAAATCCGCCAGAACGACGTCGTCGTTGATATCGGCGGCAAATCCGAAGGCGTCATCCCCGCCAACGAGTTCATCGACATCGGTGAGCTCCAAATCGGCTCCACCATCGAGGTGCTTGTCGAAAAACTGGAAGACAAGAGCGGCGCTCCTGTCCTCTCGTTCGACAAGGCCGAACAAAAGAAGAACTGGGATAACATTCTCACCAAATTCCCCGAAGGCTCCATCGCCGCGGGTCGCGTCAAGGCCAAGGTGAAGGGCGGCCTCATCATCTCGATCGGCGTCGATGCGTTCATGCCGGCGTCGCACATCGACATCCAGCCCCCCAAGAACCTCGATCAATACGTCGGCCAGACCTACGATTTCAAGGTTCTCAAAATCAATCTCGACCGGAAGAACATCGTTCTCTCCCGCCGCGAGCTCATCGAGCAGCAGCGCACCGAGAAGCGCCGCAACCTCCTCGATTCGATCCAGCCCGGCCAGGTGCGCCGTGGCGTGGTCAAGAACATCACCGACTTCGGTGCGTTCATCGATCTCGACGGCATGGACGGCCTGCTGCACATCACGGACATGTCGTGGGGCCGCATCTCGCACCCGAGCGAAATGCTCAAGCAGGGTGAAGAGGTTCAGGTCATGATCATCGAAGTGAACCGCGACAAAGAACGCGTTTCGCTCGGCCTCAAGCAAACCACCAAGAATCCGTGGGACGAGATCGACCGCAAATATCCGGTCGGTGCGAAGGTTCACGGCAAGGTCGTCAACCTCGTTCCTTACGGCGCGTTCGTCGAAATCGAGCCGGGCGTCGAAGGTCTCGTGCACATCACCGAGATGTCCTGGACGAAGCGCATCACCAAGCCCTCCGAGCTGCTCAAGGTCGGTCAGGAATTGGACGCCGTCGTGCTCGGCATCCAGAAGGAAGAGCAGAAGATCTCGCTCGGCCTGCGTCAGCTGGAGCCGAATCCATGGGACATGGTTCGCCACAACTACCCGATCGGCGCCCGCGTGCGCGGCAAGGTTCGCAACATGACGACCTACGGCGCGTTCATCGAACTCGAAGAGGGTATCGACGGCATGGTGCACGTCTCCGACATGAGCTGGACCCGCAAGGTCAACCACCCGTCCGAGGTCCTGAAGAAGGGCGACGAAGTGGACGCGATCGTGCTCGACGTGGATTCGAACCAGCAGCGGATCAGCCTCGGCATGAAGCAACTCGCCACCGATCCGTGGTCGGACATCGATTCGTTCTTCAAGATCGGCGACGTCGTGAAGGGCGCGGTCACCAAGATCACGTCGTTCGGCGCCTTCGTGGAGCTGAAGGACGGCATCGACGGCCTCGTGCACATCTCGCAGATCAGCGAGGAGCGCATCGACAAGGTGAAGGACGTCCTCAAGCCCGGCCAGGAAGTGACGGCGCGCGTGATCAAGATCGATCGGGAAGAGCGTCGTCTCGGCCTGTCGATCAAGGCGGCCAACTACTCGGATTCGCAGCTCGCCGCCGAGACTTCGGCTTACGAGCAGCTGAACCGCAGCGCCGGCAACGACATGATGAACCTCGGCGACATCCTCGACGAGGCGGCCAAGAAGGAATAACGCGTGGCAGCATCGGCCCCTGGCCGATGATCCTGCTCCGGAAGTCGGGGCAGCCACTTTCGAAAACCGCCCGGAGCAATCCGGGCGGTTTTTTTGTGAGTGTGACCCGGCAAGGGCGCAAAAAAAAAGACCGACCCGAGATTCGGGTCGGCCTTTGGAAAGGGTTTTGCGGCTCCGTGGCGGCTTGGTCTAATTCCGCCCGATCTTGCCGGGCTTCTTGCTTTTGCTTTCCACGAATTCGCGGATGACGGCCATGCGGTCGCGCGCGCGTTTCTCCTGCTCGATCTCATCCAGCGTGCGGACGGATTCGTTCTTCGCCATCGCCTTCCGCATCTTCGTCAGCGCGAGGTATTCGAGCTGGCGGATGCGTTCGCGGGTCACGTGGAACTTCTTGCCGACTTCCTCGAGCGTCAATTCTTCGCGGCCTTCGAGTCCGAAGCGCAGCTTGATGATCTCGGCCTCGCGTTTGTCGAGCGAGTTGACCATCGCACTTAGGTCGGCGTTGAGGTTTTTCTCGCGCAGGCCTTCGAATGGGCTGACCGCGTTATCGTCACCCACGATCTCACCGAAGGTTGCGGAATCGCCTTCTTCACCGATCGGAGCATCGAGGGAAGCGGGGCGCACGCTGACGGATTTAAGGTGCGCGACCTTCGAGGTCGGAATCTGCAACTCCGCCGCCAACTCTTCGTCCGACGGCTCGCGGCCGAGCTGTTCGGTAAGCTGCATCGCGGTGCGACGCATCTTGGAGATCTTGTCGACGAGGTGGACTGGCAGTCGGATCGTCTTCGACTGGTTCGCGAGCGCGCGTTTGATGGATTGCTTGATCCACCAAGCGGCGTAGGTCGAGAGCTTGCCGCCCTTGCGCGGATCGAAGCGCTCCACGGCCTTGATGAGACCTATATTACCTTCGCTGATAAGATCGAGGAGGGGTAGGCCGAAATCTTTATAGTCCATCGCGATCTTTACCACGAGGCGGAGGTTCGCCTGGATCATGTGATCGCGGGCGGCCTTGTCGCCGCGCCGGATACGACGCGCGAGAGTGACTTCCTCTTCGATGGTGAGGAGCGCAGTTTTGCCGATCTCCTGTAGATAGAGCTGAAGATTGCTGCGCTCGCCGTGAGCAATGGGCTCATTGGAGGCGGGTTCGGCTTTCTCGAGAAATGATGGCGGCGCATCCATGGGCGCAGCGGTGAACGTGGCGGTCGGGGCCTCGGAGGCGACAGGATCGTCAGCTACAGAATTCTGGCGGAGCGACTTGGCTTTGGCGGGCATGATGGGAACCTCGTGAAAATTAGAGGAATGAAGCGATGGGTTGTTCCCCAAGTGGGAGCGTATTTCGTTCCACCCAGTAAAACGTTTGTCCACGGGGGAAAGTTGCGCGACAATGCCCAATCTCTGGGCGAAAATGGCACACTCTCCCGGGCCGACACTGCCAACGGGGCGCAACTCCCGTGGGTAACACTCTGCGCACCGACCCAAGGCCGGCAGCGGCGGATTTACATCGACTGCGCTCGCCCGGGTCAGTTCCCCGCCGCTAAGCCTCGTGGAAACGAGACAGGATATTCTAAAACCGCTCGGCCATTTCCACGGCCTTAAATAGAGCGGAGGCTTTGCTCACGGTCTCTTGATATTCTGAGGCGGGGCTCGAGTCGGCGACAACGCCGGCGCCGGCCTGGATATGGATCAGACCGTCTTTTAGCAGCGCGGTGCGGAGCATTATGCAGGTATCCATGTTTCCGTCATAGCCCACATAGCCGAGGGCTCCGGCGTAGAAACCACGCTGCGAAGGCTCGTATTGCGCAATAATCTGCATCGCGCGGATCTTCGGGGCTCCGGAAACGGTGCCGGCCGGAAACGTCGCGCGCATGAGGTCATAGGCTGTTTTGCCCGATGCAATTTGCCCTTCGACCTGCGAAACGATGTGCATCACGTGCGAGTAGCGTTCGACGACCATCATTTCGGGCACTTGAACACTGCCAAACTGGCAGACCCGGCCGATGTCATTGCGCGCGAGATCGACAAGCATGAGGTGTTCGGCGCGTTCTTTCTCGTCGGCCAGCAGTTCCTTCTCGAGGGCGAGGTCGTCGGCGTGGGTGGCGCCGCGTTTACGGGTGCCGGCGATCGGTCGAATTTCCACCAAACCATCGGTCAGCCGCACATGCACTTCGGGCGACGCACCGACAATGGAGAAGTCGCCCGCCTCCAGAATAAACATATAGGGCGACGGGTTTACCGTACGGAGTGCACGATACAGGTCGAGGGGCGTTTTGCCGAAAGGCTTCGTGAAACGCTGCGAGGGTACGAACTGGATGATGTCGCCCGAGCGAATAAACTCTTTCCCTTCCTCGACCACCTGCTCGAAACGCGGCTGCGTGAAATTCCCGGGCGGTACCGTGATCTTGGATGGATCGATGAGTGGTGCCGGTGCGAGCTCGCGCGGCTGGCTCAGCAACGCGTAGAGCGCGCGCAGTTCGGCGACGGCAGCCTCATAGGCCGCATCCGCGTCGGCGACTTGCCCTGAGCCGGTGGAAGGGCGGACGTGCGCGTTGACACACAGACGGAGCGTCTGCTTCGCGCGATCGAAGATCAGCAGCGAATCCGAGAGCATGAAATAGAGCAGGGGCGTGCCCAACTCGTCCTTCGCCACTGCCGGCACACTTGGCTCGATCCGTGTGACATACTCGTAGCCGATGAAACCTACGGCGCCGCCGGTGAAGCGCGGCAGCCCGGGCAGTGTGACCGGTTTGTAGTCGCGCATCTCCTCCTCGATCAAGGTCAGCGGGTCTTGCGGCGTGGGGATGGTTTCACTGGCTCGACCGGGAACGCGAATCTCGGTGGTCGCTGCACCGCATACAAAGATCTTGCGCGGCCGGCAGCCGATGAAGCTGTAGCGGGCGAGGTTCTCACCACCTTCGACCGACTCGAAAAGATACGAAGGTCCTGCGTTCTTCAGTTTCGCGTAAGCCGACACCGGCGTCTCGAAGTCGGCCATGAGGTCCGTGTAGACGGGGATCACATTGCCTTGCGCGGCGAGGGTCGCAAAGACTTCGCGAGTCGGGTGGATGTTCATCGTCGGAAAGGGCGTTAATGCGCAGCGGCTCGGAGCCTCGCAAGGCGAATGACTCCGACTGTGGCGCTCCACAATCAGCGGTGCTGCTGCGCTCCGTGGCGGGCGAAACCGAAAAGTCCCGCGCGGAAAAGCCGACGCGGCGATTTACCTGGGAGCGGCCGCCGGGCTTGCGACTATTCGCGCGAGGACGCCTTGAGTTTTGCGAGGAGATAATCCGCGATTTGCGGATGCTTTACGTCGGGCGCCCCCGGGTAGACGAGTTCACACGCGACCCCGACACGCCGGAGTTTTTCCTGCAGCTTCACGCCGGAATTGGCGGTGTGCGTCGGGTCTTTTGCCGGCTCGCCGAGTGCAGGCGGAGCGGCGTAAGACAAATACACCGGCGGATCGTCGGGCGTGACGTGCTCAAAAGGTGAATACGCCTTGATCCACGGCAAAACGCGCTCGCGAGCGGCGAGGAACTGGGCGAATTGCGTGTCGCGGGTCCTGAGGTTTTTCGTGTCCGGCATGAATCCGAAAGCGTGGCCGCCATATTTGCTGTTCGGCGTCCATTCCTTCATCTGCTGCGGATCGAGCGTGGTCTGTGCGCCACTGACCGCGGCGCACCAGAGCCGCGTCGATTGGCGGGCAACGGGATCGTCGCTCGCCGGGTCGGCCATGTCGGAGTGAAACGCGAGGTAGAGGCTCGAACACGCGCCGGCCGAGCCACCGGTGGCGCCGATGCGTTTCGGATCGATGTTCCATTCGCGCGCCTTGTGGCGAACAAACTGCAACGCACGCGCGGCGTCGGCGAGCGGCCATTGCACGGGCGGCTCCACGCCGGCCTCGATCGCGTGCGTCACGAAACGGTAGTTGATGGAGACGACGGAAATGCCGGCGGCGAGATAGCGTTCGAGGCTCGCGACGCGCGCCTTGTCGCCATTCACCCAGCCGCCGCCGTGAATATGGAAGAGCAACGGCGTGGGGCGCGCCGAAGCCGCTTGCCAGAAATCGAGCACCTGGCGTTCATGCGCGCCGTAGGCGACATTGGCGTGCGTCGGCGCGCGCTGCTGCGCCTCAACTCCGGCGGTCCTGGAGACCGGTTGCGCTGCGGCCGATTCGGCGGCGAACGTCCATGCGCCGAACGCGCAGAGCGGTAATGAGGCGGCTAGAAGGGTGGCTTTCATAGAATGAGCGGGGAGATTTCAACCGGCGGAGAATCGCATCGCTGCAGGTGTCGTTACCGGTGAACGGCAGCTGAAGGCCATTGTTCGCATCGATCCAGATATCGAGTTTTCCCTTGCCCGCGCCGAGCTCGAAAGCGCCGCGATTCTCTGCCGGAGCGAGTCGCTGGCGAGCCCGCACTGCGCAAACGCGTCCGCTCTCTCGGAGATCAAAACATTGCTATATAGCCTACTATAAATATTGTTCCTTAAGAGGCCGGTTCGGTGCGCTAATCACGCGTTTTCAAAATGGTGCTGAGCGCCGAGGAGCGATCGGCGCTGATTTCGGTGTGGCGCACCTTACCGCCGAGGTTGGCAGTCCAAGCAAGCAATCCGCCGGTGATTAACGCCAATGTGAAGACAGACAGAGCAAGCGACTGCGGCACAGGGCGCCTGCGCAGGACCGCCAAGCAGCCAAGCGCGAACGCGCCAAGCGAAAGAATCACACCAAACGCAATTTTCGCGATGTCCTCATGCGTCTCGATCGCGGGCTTACTAACGCCCGGAAGGCGCTCCACGAGTTCTTCGGCCGGTTCGCCGGTAAGGAAAACTGGTATGGTTAAGGCAGCGAAGAGGGCAAAAGACCACAACGCGACCTTCTTGAGCTCGTCGCTGTGCCTGAGTAATCCTGTGCCAAGTAGCAGGAGCGCAAAAATTGTTCCGACTACTGGAACATGGGTCAACATGAGGTGAACGTGAGCGGTATTCATCGCGCATTTTCGTTCGGGATGGACGATATGACTCTGCACATCTTGGCGAATACTAACCGAAATTTGTACGGTGTCTTTGGCTGCACAATCAGTGACTTAACGTCAAAGGTGAGCCACGACCACAGCCGGCGCGACCCGTGCGCCACCGCATATCATGTCGTATATCCAAAACACGATAGCACGCGGCGTGACGGCTGTGGTCGTGCCCTCCCACATAATATAGGTAGCGTCGAAAGATCGCAGCTTGTCGATGACGGAAACAAGCGCTGGGCTGTGTAGCAGCGCTTGGGTCCATATACCGCATCGTACAGGCAGTCGCCCAAAAACAGCACGCGATCCGGAAGAATAAACATGACCGATGAGTCTGCCGTGTGATCGCCGCCAACATGCTGAATCTGGCATGTCACAGAACCCAGTCGCAGTTCCAGTGAATCATTAAATATGATTCCAGGTTGGGCAATACGTACGGTTCGAGGCACAGGCAGCTACGCTTTGAGGTCCTCCGCCCTGCGACAGTCTGTTCGCCAAGCGCAATATGCGCATCAAGCCTGCATCGCTCCAATCCGGAGTTGGTTGCAAGTTCCCGCAGCTTCTGTGCAGTCAAGCTCTGTGCAATCTTGTTACGCATGCCGCTACGCGCCGCGTCCATCAAGCTCGAGCAACTTGAAGGAGCGTCGGCCGATCGGTCGCTTGATGACTATTTTGAACTGCCCGCGCAAAAGCTCTCGGCGTTCATTCTTTGGGATCGCAGCCACATCGCGGCCATCAATAGACACGATCTCGTCCCCAACCTGTGCACCGCCTACGAACAACGAGAACGTATCGGATTGTGTCGGCACATGCCAAATGACCAGCCGCCAAGCCACTTCGCCGTCTCGGTCGAGCAGCTTCTGATTCAGAAGGCCAAAGCGCTCGATGCGTGACGATACAACTTTGACCACGGGCATCACGATCTCGGGGTTTTTGGCTTCGTCCGCGGCAGACAACGGCAAGACACCGATTAACGACAAGCAAAGGAGTCGATGTAGAAGCATAATACGCATTTGTGCCGGTTATTTGCCCAACGTCAAAGATGAGCCACGCCCGCTATAGTGTTAGAGACCTCTGATCCTTGCGGAAACCGAGCAGTTCCCAGCGTTGGCTCTGGCGCCTTGTTAGGCCTTTTCATCGTCGCTGAAGATATTCCGAGTCTCGTAGCCGCCCTGACGCGCGGCTTCCAATACGTGATGCGGCGCGTGGAGAAGTAATCCCCGAACGCCATCTTGGATCTCTTCGTCAGTAAAGCGCTCCGGGAACAAGGCAACCGCTACCAAGAATGCGGCATCGCTCTGCCAATCCATGAGGTGAAAGCCGATCTCATGCGCCTGCTCAGGAGAGGCACCATCTTCCTCATTGCTGAGCGCACCAGCGATGCGGTCGATCGAGTCCGACAGTGCCGCGCTTCCCTTGAGGCGCTTCGCGTGTTCGCCGAGCAACTCGCCGAATATCGCCAGGACTTTTTCTTCGGAAGTCATGTCTTTGCCTAACGTCAAAGATGAGCCACGACCGCTACAATGTCGAAGTCCTCTGATCCTTGCGAACACCCCGCGGCTGTGGGCGTTGGCTCTGGCGCCTTGTTCGGCTTTTTCACTCTTGCTTCAAGTAAATGGTGAGTGGAGCTTGCTGACCAAGACGGATGTCGAGCGATGCGGCTCCAAACTCACAGGTGAAAAAATCCGCCTGAGGAGTGGAACTCTTGGCAGGTATCGACTGAAGTGATTTGCGATCGGTATCTCTAAAATACCACCGAACAAGATTCTGCTCAGATAGCACGATTCTACCTCGGTCATCGCGCGGTGAAGTAGTCGAATCGATCACCCAAGCACTATCCGCTCGCCAACCCTTTCCGGGTGGAGGCATCTCGCTCCTATCGGTGAACCAGCCAAGATAATTGGAGATGACAAACCGGCCTTCCGGTAAGCGATAGACCTCTGGAAACATCAACGCACGCTTGGGTCGTGAAGCCTTAGCGAGCGCCGTAGTAACAGGGACAAGCGGCGACAGTGCTGCCATCACGCCGACTCCACCCACGAGCATTGCGCTCTGCGCGAGGCCGCCATCGCCTTGCTTGTTTGTTGAGCATGACGACAGCGCAAATGCTACAGCTGTTAGTGCGACAGGGAGGGATTTCATTTGCCGAACGTCAAAGATGAGCCACGCCCGCTATAGCGTCGAAGGCCTCTGATCCTTGCGGAAACCGTGCAATTCCCAGCGTTGGCTCTGGCGTCTTGTTAGCCCAACGCACGCGTGGAACGCAGCGAAAGCTGAGAATCGAGGCTTCTTCGTGAAATATAGAAGCGACCTTCATTCTTTTCGCGGCTGAGAGGTTACATCTGCTCTGATGTCCGATCGCACTATTCCAGGACTTCCGAAATCGCGGAGACATATCGAAACGGATGTTTGCCCT
>JAKFEQ010000020.1:0-130281 GCA_036675625.1 Opitutaceae bacterium
CTGACGGGCGCGGGCACGTCAACCGGTGTGGCGCTGATCGAAGTGTACGACACTCAGTAAGCGGACCTGTACGCATTTGAGCTCGAAGGCCCGCGAACACGTTTCGCGGGCCTTTTTCGTGCCACGATACTCCGGCGCGGCATTCACCGTGACCAACCCAAGCACCCAATCCGTTGAACAGAAGAGAACGAAAGAAACGAAGAGCGCTGAGTCGTCCGGAGTCGTTCGGTTCTCCGTTCCTTGAGGTGTTGGGCCAGTCGTTTCGGGTTACCCCGCGGGCAGGACCGAATCGCTCGGCGCCGGCAGCGTGAAGAAAAACGTGCCGCCCGGCGCCGGCTCGGCGGCGTAGCCGCAGCGGCCGCCTTGCAGCTCGACGAGCCGGTGGACGATCGAAAGGCCGTAACTGCGCGGAGCGTTCAGCTCGTGCAGACGATCGAGCGGGTGGAACAGCAAGCCGCGTTTGCGCTCCGCCACACCCTGGCCGCTGTCGCGGAGCCAGAAGCGGATTTCCTCTCCGATTTTTTCCCAGCCGAGCTCGAGGCGCGGCTTTGCGCCGGCATGCGTCAGGCTGTTGCCGACGAGATTCGTCCAGATGAGATCGGTCCACGCGGGCACGCCCTTTGCCGCGGGCCAGGTCGGCGGCTGCGCGATCGTGGCGCCGGCTTTCGTGATCCGCGTCTCGAGCCGTTGCAGCGCGCCCCAGACGATTTCTCCCATCGTGAAAAGCCGCGGCTCCGTGGGATTGCCCGTCGCCATCAACACCACGCTCAGCCGATCGACGAGCGTGGCGGCTTCGTTCACGGCCTCGGCAATGGATTGGGTGAACAACGTCGCGGACTCGCGATCCGTGGTGGGATCGCCGAGTGCATCGCACGCGGTGCTGATGCAGTTCAGCGGCGTGCGCAGATCGTGCGTGAGCCGGCGGCCGATGGTGCGGAGGTCGCCGCGGAGACGCGCGTTCTCGTGTTCGAGCGCAACACAACGTGCGGCGAGATCGAGCGCCGCGGGGCCCGCGGTTGCGGCGAGCGGCGCCGGAGGGATTTGCAGTGGCATTATAGTTGGCCGGAGACTTCGAGGATGAGGCTCTTCAGGCGCTGGAGACTGAACGGTTTGGTCAGGTGGTGGGAGAAACCGGCGGCGCGGCTCTGTTCGACATCCTCGTCCATGCCATAGCCGCTGACGGCGATGCCCTTGAGGGCATGGCGATCGCGGAGCTGGCGCATCATCGCAAGGCCGCCGCCTTCGTCGGGCAGGCCGAGATCGCTGATGACGAGATCGAAGTTGCCGCTGGCTGCGACCTCGAGCGCTTCGTGGGCGGTCGCGGCGGCGGTGACATCGTTTTCCGCGGCCTGCAGGTAACGCTGCAGACTGGTGCGGGTATCCTTGTGATCCTCGACGAGCAGGATACGCAGGCGGCGGAGCTGGATGTTCGCGGGGGCGCGTGGAGTCAGTGGCGAGTTGGAGCCGTTTGTGCCGGTGAAAGGCCGGAGCGGCAGCTCGATCGTAAACGTGGCGCCGAGATTCAGGCCGCGGCTTTCGGCGCGGATCGTGCCGCTGTGGGCGTGCAGAATCGAGGTGCTGATCGCGAGGCCGAGACCGAGGCCGCCGAACTGCCGGGTGATGTGGCGTCCACCCTGCTCGAAAGGTAAGAAGAGATTCTCCGATTCGTGAGGCTCGAAGCCGATGCCCGTGTCGCGCACCTGCACCCAGACGCTTTCCTCCGCATGATTGCCGGTCACGATCGTCACTTCCCCACCGGCCGGCGTGAACTTGATCGCATTGCGAATGAGATTCCAGAGTGCTTGCTGGACGCGCATCGGGTCGGCGGCCGTGACCGTCCGTTGCGCGTCGAGGTGAACCGTGCAGCGGTGATTTTTTCCCTCGAGCTCGATGCGGCAGATTTCCAGCGCGGCAGTGACCGCGGTGTGAACATCCACGCGCGCGAGCCGCAGCTCGAGCTTGCCATTCGCGATGCGCGTGAGGTCGAGCAGATCGTCGATGAGGCGTGCCTCGAGTTCGATATTGCGCCGGATCATCGCGAGGTCGGCGCGGACGTGATCCGGCAGTCCGCCGGTTTGCTCGAGTGCGGCCGTGGCCATCAACACCGGCGTGAGCGGCGTCCGCAACTCGTGGCTGAGGGTCGCGAGAAAGGCGTCCTTCGCGCGATTGGTTTTATCGGCAAGGTCTTTCGCGAGCCGCAGCTCCTGCTGATTTTTCTGCTCGGTGAGGTCGGTCACGACCACGCAGACGATGTTCTGTTCGAGCGCGGGCAGGCGGCTGGCCGTGATATGAACGGGAAGCCGGCTGCCGTCGGGGCACTCGAGCAGCGTCTCCTGCTTAACGACCTCGCGGCCTTCGGTGAACACGGACGAAATCTGCGTCCAGCCATCGCCGACGATGCGGTCGGTGATGCTGGCACCGATCACGCGTTCGAGCGGCATCTTCACCATTTCGGCGAAGCGCCGGTTACAATATAAGATCAATCCGTCTTGCGATGCGGTGATCGCGCCTTCCTGCATTTGCTCGACGTAAATGCGGAAGCGCTGATCGGCGCCGACGAGGCTATAAACCTGGCTGCCGCTCACGCCATTGACGAGGACGGCGTCGACCGCGCCGCTCTGAATTGCGTCGAGGGTGTTCTGCGCCTCCTGCAATCGTTCGTTGACGCGCGAGAACTCCTCTTCGGTGATCCAGCGGCCCTTCGCTTCGGTTTTCGACGGGAGCGGCGAAGCGACGGGACGCTCGGAGGCGGGGTTGGTGCGTCGGGCTCTCTTCTTCATAGCTCGACCCAGCGCGTATCGGTCGACCGCGCGACGAGATTGAGACCGACGAGGATCTTGTCGCGATTCGACAAATCTCCGACGAGACGCTTTGAGGGAGCGGGAAACTTTTTGATCAACGTCGGGGCGGCGATGATCTGCTCGCTCGCGGCGACGCCGGGTTGTTGATAAATATCGATGACCTCGAGGTCGTAGCGGCCGGCGAGGTATTCCTCGCAGAGCGAGCGCACATTGGCGATCGCCTGGCCGGAGCGCTGGCTCGTGCCGGTGACGTACAGTCGCAGCTCGTAGCGCTGCGTCTGCGAGGTCGCGCGCAGCATGTCCTCGAATTCGGCGGTGCGGTCGGCAGGGTTAGGCCCGGCTGGCGCGGCCTTCGGCGGTTTCGCGGGCTTGGCAGACTTCGCCATGGGGCGCGGGTTTGGCTTGGCGGTCATGAGGCGAGAGGTGCTGGAGCGTTGGGCTTTGATGCCGGTTGGAGATCCATGCCGACGAGTACGCGCTCGATATTCGAGAGATCGCCGATGATGCGCTTGATGGGCGCGGGAAGTTTACGCACGAGGGTCGGCAGTGCGACGATCTGGTCGCCGTGGGCGAGTTGCGGCGCCTTGATCAGGTCGATCACCTCGATCCGGTAGCGCCCGGCGAGATGTTCTTCGCAGATCTGTTTGAGATTTGAAAACGCGGAGAGCGATTTCGGGGTCTCGCCGGCCACATAAAGCCGGAGGATCCATTCCTCGGATTTGGCCTTAGCGGAACGGGGGGCTTTTTTTTTCGCGAGCGCGCGGCCCGGCCGGGGGGCACGCGAAGCGGCCGCGGGGCTTTTCCTGGCCGGGAGTTTTTTATGAGCGGGGAGTGGTTTGGTTTTCATCGCGCGGCCTGGTTTGTTTTTGCTTTGCGGACCTGCCGGCTTTTCGCGGTGGCCTGCCGGTCGACTTCAATCTGGCTTACTTTCGACTGCTGGTTCGCGAGCGCGCGGCTGAATTCCTGCCGCTCTGCCTCGAAGCCGGCGCGCAAGGTCTGAATCTGCGCCTCGACGCTCTGACGGCGGTGATCGAGCATGAGCTGCTTGCGCTGGATTTCGTCGTGCACGGATTTCTTGTCCGCGGCGTCCTTCGCTTCCTGGATGAGACGGGCGGAACCGGTGAGCACGCCGGACGGCCCGAGGTAGGTCGGCACGAGGCGCACGCCGTGCGAAGTGATGAGGAATTCGCGCACCTGGTTCGAATGCGCCATGCCGCGGGATTTCAGCACATACATCGCGCGATTCCGTTCGCCGCCGAACTCGACATCGCTGAGCAGCATCCACGTATCGACGATCGAGCTCATGCCTTCGTCGGTGCTCTCGGCCGCTTTTCCGCCGCTGGTCAGGCTGATGAAAAACGCGGTGATGCCGCGCTTGCGGAGAAAATCGATCAGCCGGATCAACATGCTGCTCGAGTCGTCCATGTTGCCCGTCGTCGCTAGATTCGTCACGGGATCGAGAATCACGAGCGACGGATTGAACTCATCGACGAGGCGGTGCAGTTGCACGAGATGCATCTCCAGGCCGTGCACCGTGGGCCGGTTCGCATGAAACTGCAGCAGGCCCGCCTTCACGTGGGGCGCGAGGTCCATCCCGATGGAACGCATGTTGCGGAGGATCTGCGCCTCGGATTCCTCGAAGGAGAAATAAATGCAACGCTCACCGCGCAGGCAGGTGGCGTGCGCCAGGCAGGCGGCGACGGTGGATTTGCCGGTGCCGGAGGTGCCGCTGAGCATGATCGTGCTGCCGCGATAGAATCCCTTGCGGCCGAGCATCTCGTCGAGCTCCGGCAGACCGGACGAAATGCGCTTGTTGGACACCGTATAGTCCATGCTCGCCGAGCTGAGCGGCAGCACCGAGATGCCTTTCGTATCGATGAGAAAGGGGTACTCGTTGGCGCCATGCGTGGACCCGCGATATTTCACGATCCGCAGGCGGCGCGTGGAAACCTGGCCGATCACGCGGTGATCGAGGAGGACCACGCAGTCGGAGACGTATTCCTCGAGGCCGTGGCGGGTGAGTTGTCCGTCGCCGCGTTCGCCGGTGATGACGGTCGTCATCTTTCGTTCCTTGAGCCACGAGAACAAGCGGCGCAATTCAGCGCGCAGGATCGCCTGGTTGCTCAGGCCGGAAAAGAGCGACTCGATCGTGTCGAGCACCACGCGCTTCGCGCCGATAGTGTCGATCGCGTGGCCGAGCCGGATGAAGAGGCCCTCGAGATCGTATTCGCCGTTTTCCTCGATCTCATGGCGATCGATGAACACGTGATCGACGACGAGTTTTTTGCGCTCGACGAGATCGGCGATGTTGAAGCCGAGCGAGGCGACGTTCTTGCGAATGTCGGCGGCGTTCTCCTCGAACGTCATCAGCACGCCGGGCTCGCCGAATTCGGTGATGCCGCGCACGAGAAATTCCGTCGCGAGCAGCGATTTGCCGCAGCCGGCGGAGCCGCACACGAGCGTGGGCCGGCCTGCCGGGAGACCGCCGCCGGTGATTTCATCGAAGCCGGCGATGCCGGTCGGGACTTTCACCAACTGGTCCGCATTGGGAATGGAATGTGATCGTTTGGACATATGAATGGGAGTTGAAGGGAAGGAGTTTTAGCTCGCGCCGTTGATTTCGGTGCCGGTTTGAAAGACGCATGCGATGGCTGCCTCGAGCGCGGCGATGTTGATCGGCTTGATCAGGTGCAGGCCGAAGCCGGCGCGGCGCGAGCGCGCGAAATCGTCTTCCATGCCGTAGCCGGTGATCGCGATGCCGGGGAGATTCGGGCGCGTGGCGCGCAGTTCCGACATGAGCTCGTAGCCGTCACCGTCGGGCAGCCCGATGTCGGAGATGATGAGTTGAAAATCGTCCGTGGCCCCGAAGACGCGCGCCTCGGCGACGGAGCCGGCGGCGAGAACATCGAAGTGCCGGCGGCCGAGAAGTTGCGCGAGCGTGTTGCGCGTGGGGACGTGATCTTCGACGAGCAGGACGCGCACGCGCTCGACGGGTGCGGCCTTCGGCGCGGGAACGAGCGGCGCCGAGGTAAGCGGCCAGGCTGCGCCAGACTCGGTGCGGCGCACCGGCGCGTGATGCAGCGGAAGCTCGATCGTGAAATCCGAACCGCAATCCTGGCCCGCGCTCGTGGCCTGGATGCGGCCGGAATGCATTTCCACGACGATGCGGGAAATCGCGAGACCGAGCCCGATGCCACCATAACGATGCGCACCGCCAGGGCTGGCGTGCTCGCCTTGCGCAAACGTTTCGAAGATCCGCGTCTGCTCGTCGGCCGTCATGCCGATGCCGGTGTCGCTCACTTTCACGATCACGAGGCCGCGCGCCGGATCGCTCTCGGTCTGCACCGTGATGCGACCCGCCTCGGGCGTGAACTTGACGGCGTTCTTCAGCACGTTCCAGAACACCTGCTGCAGTCGCGCTTCGTCGCCCCATACGATCGGCTCGGCGGCGCGCAGATCGAGATCCAGCACGAGATGTTTTGTCGCGAGCTCGGGCCGGACAATCGAGAGTGCGTCCATCAGCGCCGTGTGCAGATTGAGGACGCGCAGATCGAGCGGGAGCTTGCGATCGGTGATGCGCGTGAGGTCGAGCAGGTCGTCGATGAGGCGCGCCTCGAGGTCGACGTTCTTGCGGATCGCATCGAAATCGGCCCGCACCGCCGCGGGCAGCGCAGGATTGGCGGCCGCTTCGCTGGCGAGGAGCAGCACGGGATTCAAGGGCGTGCGCAGCTCGTGGGAAATCGCGGCGAGAAACGCGTCCTTCGTGCGGGAGCAGGCGAGGGCGTTTTCCTGCGCCTGCTGCAAATCGCGCTCGGCCTGCTCGCGGGTCGTGATGTCGACGACGACGATCAGAAGTCCCACGACGGCGCCATCGAGCGCACGCTCCGGCGTGCAGGTCACTTGCTCGCGGCGCGGTCCGAGGCGTGGTTCCGGGGAGTCGATCTCCAATTCGAAATTCACGGTCTCGCCGGCGAACGCCGCGTCGATGGTCGCGCACATGGCTTGATCCGCGGGCCCGCCGATCACCTCGGCGATCGGGCGACCAATGATATCCTGCGGTTCGAGTCGGTAACGCGCGGCGTAAGGGCGATTGACGAACGTATAGCGGTGCTCGCGATCGATCTGCGCGAGGAGCACGGGCGCGTTGTCGGTGACGAACCGCAACTGCGCGGAGCCTTCGCGCAGGCGGCGATCGTTGCGGCCCCGATCAGTGACCTCGATCGCCGTCGTGAAGAAACCGCCGAGGCTTCCATTCCCGAGACGCAACGGTGCGAGCGAAAAGCGGACGTGGCCTTCTTCGGCGCGGCCGTCTTGACCATCGCGGCGCAACGCGAGCGGGACATCGGCCGAGTCTGCGCTCGCGCCCGTCTGCGCGACGGATTTGAGCAAAGGTTCGAGCTGTTGAATCCAGAGCTCGGGGCAGACCGTGGGGCCGGGAGCGCCGAGGGCCGCGGGATGCTGCGCACCGACGATCGATGCGAAGGCATCGTTATAGAAACACGTGTGATCACGGCCCCAGAAAATGCAGGCCGGCACACCCGATGAGAGGCAGAGATTGAGCGCGGTGCGCAGGGTCTGCGGCCATCGCGCCACCGGCCCGAGCACATGTGCGTTCCATTTCATCGCACGCAGAAGAGCGCCGGACGCGCCGCCGCCATGAAACACGTCAAGCCGACCGGCGGTGCGTCGTGGCCGCGTCGTCATGCGAGGGAGGCGCGGAGCCTTGAGGAGAAGAAGTGCATCACGCGCGCTCGGTCACGGACGATGCCGTGAGCGGCGCAGACTCTTCGGAGCCGCCGGGTTTGCTCTTCATTCCGAGCTTGATCCGTTTCCGGTAAAGCGTGGCACCGTCGATGCCGAGGACCCGCGCGGCATCCGTGAGATTGGCGCAGTTCTCGATGACGCGACGGATGTGCTGCTCTTCGAGATGCTCGAGTGAAACCATCGAGCCGACGCGGAGCTCGGTGTCGCCATTGCGACCGGCTGGAGTCTCGACGCTCTGGCGGAGCTCGGCGGGGAGATCGGCGGCGTCGAGCCGCTCGGAGCTCGTGAGAATGACGGCGCGTTCGACGGTGTTGTGCAGCTCGCGCAGATTGCCGGGCCAACCGTAACGGCGGAGGATTTCCTCGGCGGCCGGGGTGAAGCCGGCCATCTTGCGGCCGCAGCGTTCGGCGCAATGCTTCAAGTAATGTTCGGCAAAACGCAGGACATCGCGCGGCCGCTCGCGGAGCGGCGGCATCTGCACGGTGATCACGTTGAGCCGGTAGAAAAGATCTTCGCGAAACGCACCGTCAGCGACGCGTTGCTGGAGGTCGCGATTGGTCGCGGCGACGATGCGGACTTCAGCGCGACGCGTGACGGTTTCGCCGACGCGCTCGTATTCGCGTTCCTGCAGGAGGCGGAGAAGCTTGGGCTGAATCTCGAGCGGAAGATCGCCGATTTCATCGAGGAAGAGCGTGCCGCCGTCGGCCGCTTTCACTTTGCCCCAATGATCGCGCATCGCGCCGGTGAAGGAGCCGCGCACGTGGCCGAAGAGCGTGCTCTCGAGCAGTTCCTTCGTGAGCGACGGGCAGCTCACGGTGACGAACGGCTTGTCGGCGAGATGACTGTGCTCGTGCAGCGCGCGCGCGGCGACGCTCTTGCCGGTGCCGCTCTCGCCGAGGATGAGCACGGAGGCGGGGCTCTTCGCGGCGCGTTGCAGCAGGTCCATGACGGCCTTCATGACGGGCGTTTCGAAATCGATCAGTGCTTCCGGCTGGTGTGCCTGGCCCTCCTTCACCTGAGCTTCGAGCGTTTCGATCTTGCGACCGAGCTCACTGAAGCGGCGCAGGCGTGCGAGCACGGCGTGGAATTGTTCGCGCGTGAACGGTTTTTCCAGGAAGTCGATCGCGCCCTGCTGGATCGCCTGCACGGCGTTCTTGATCGTGCCCTGCGCGGAGAACATCACGACCATCTGCTGCGGACGCAGCTTGAGGATGGTGGGAAGAAACTGCAGGCCGTTGTGCTTGCCGAGGTGAAGGTCGAGCAGCACCGCGTCGAATTTGCCTTCGCGCACCGCGTCGAGTCCGGCCTCGGGTGTGGCCGCGCCTTCCGCGTAATGACCCTCATCCTCGATGAGGAGACAGGTGGCTTCGCGAAAAATGCGGTCGTCGTCGATTACGAGAAAATCCATGAAAGTGAGCTATTCGAGGACAAGGGAGGAGGCCCCCGCGGCGTGACGGGTTGAGCTCATCACTGCGGGTTTGAACGCCGGCAGCGTGAGTACGAACGTAGCGCCGGCGCCGGGCTGGCTCTCGCACTCGATTTCGCCGCCGATGGCGTGCGTGAGTTTCTTCACGATGCTGAGACCGAGACCCGTCGACGGCTCGCCGGCCGTCGGGAGCGCGCTGAGCCGTTGATAACGGTGAAACATCTGCGCGCGATCCTCGTCGCTGAAACCGGGACCGTCGTCGCACACGCGGCAGATCGCGCTGCTGCCAATCGCGTCGCCGTCTACCACGCTGACGCGGACGGTGGTGTCGGGCGGCGAAAACTTCAGAGCGTTGGAAATCAGATTATCGAGGATCTGCTCGAGCGCCTTCCGATCGGCGGCGACTGGTTCCGTCGTGTTGCCGGAGTGCGTGAGGACAATCTCCTTGCGGCGCGCATTTTCCTCGAAGCGTTTCACCGCGGTGGCGGTGACTTCGTGCAGCCAGACGGGTTCGATCTTGAGATTGAGCCCGCGATCGGCGGCGGAGTTGGCGAGAAACTCGACCACGAACGCGAACATCTGATTGGTCGCGGTGTGGATGTTCTCGGCCATGCGCTGGAGCCGGGCGTCGTCTTGTTTCGCGGCGCGATCGTGCAGGAGCTGCACGCTCATCTTCATGCCGCCGAGATGATTTTTCAGATCGTGCGCGAGGATGCCGAGCAACTCGTCCTTGTCTTCGGCGAGTTGCCTCAATCGGTCGCGCGCGGTTTTCAACGCGACGTGCGTGCGCACGCGCGAGGTGAGCTCGGCGGGGTTGAAAGGTTTCGTGACGTAGTCGACGCCGCCGACCTCGAGCGCGCGCACGATGAGGCTTTTGTCGTCGGCGGCGGAAAGGAAGATGATCGGGATGTCGGCCCACTGGGGCTTGGCGCGAATGAGCGTGCAGATCTCGAAGCCGTCACGACCGGGCATGAGCACGTCGAGCAGGATGAGATCGATCGCGCGATGCTCGAGGAGGCGCAGCGCCTCCTCGCCGTCGCTGGCGAGGATGATGGTGAAGCCGAGACGGCCGAGGATTTCCCCGACGATCTTGCGATTGGCTTCATGGTCGTCGACGACGAGGAGTCGCACCGGGCGGGAAATTTCGGTGCTCATGGTCGGCAAACGAACATCATACCGGCGTCCGCGAAGCGTGTCGAGCGGGCGGGGTCATCGGATTGTATCGGGCTGCGCGGGCAGGTCGTTGGCGAGGTTTTCGGCGTGAATGGCCGTCGATAAGCAGCACAGGAGTTGAAGAGGCGGAGGTTGAAGGGGACCGACAAGGGACGTGGGTTCCTAGCCGGGACCGTTCCATCCACGATGAAAGCGAGCTTACCGCTTGGTGAGGAGCGGACTATATATATAACCGGCGCATGCGGCCGGGACCGGAAGCTTTGCAGAGTGCACAGTCCGGCCTCTCGCCCTTGCACAACGCAAGGTGTGTGAGGCTTGCCGGGAGGTGTTTGTATAGCGCAGGCGGGACGCGTGCTTCCGAGTGGCACCGGCTTCCATCCGATGATCTGCCCCGACAAAGTCGGGGCATTGGAGCTTGATCAATTCCCCGGTGACCGGTTTGTCATCCATTAGATGACAAGTCACTCGAAGCGAACCGCTCAGCCCGATGTGTTTGTCATCTATTAGATGACAAACCTGCCCGACGAAGTCGGGGGAGGCCAGGGATGCAGGCAGGACGCTGCGGGGCGCCTGCGCACCTTTCAAGGCGCGGCCCGCGCGTTCTATTTCACCGCGGACGAAAGCGAGGCGATCGCGCGGCGCAGATCGGCGATGGAAACCGGTTTGACCATATGAATGACGAAGCCGGCGGCCCGTGAGCGGCTGATGTCGTCGTCCGTGCCATAGCCGCTCAAGGCAATCCCGCGCAGGCCGTAGGCAGCGCGCAGTTTTTCCATCACGTCCGTGCCTGAGCCGTCGGGCAGGCCGAGATCGGAAACGACGAGATCGAAGGCGACGGTGGTGGCCGCGGCGAGCGCTTCGGCGACCGTCGCCGTGGCGACGACGTGGTGGCCGTCGCGCTGGAGGAGCCGGTTCAGGGTCTGCCGGGTGTTTTCGTGATCCTCCACCAGAAGGATTCGTCGGGGGAGGATCGTGCGTACCGGGGCGACGTCGACAGACGAACCGGCGGCGTCCGCGGAGTTCGTTTCGATGATTCCGGGCTGCTGGCCGGGCATGCCGGGCAGATCGACCACGAACGTGGCGCCGTGAGCCTTTCCGGCACTCTCGGCGTGGATCCGGCCGCCGTGCAACAGCACCACGGCGCGTGCGATGGCCAGGCCGAGGCCGACCCCGCCGTAGCGGTGATCGCCGGTGAGCTCGCCCTGGTCGAACGGCTCGAAAATCTGCTCGAGCCGCGCGGGATCGATGCCGATGCCGGTGTCGGCGACTTCGACGTGCAGCCACGTAATGTCGGAGCCGATACGCTCGCCCTGATAGGTGCGGATCGAAACGCGGCCGCCGCGCGGCGTGAATTTCAGGGCGTTGCGCAAGAGATTCCAGATGACCTGTTGAAAGCGCGCGGGATCGGCCACCAGGCGGCTGTTGGCCGCGGTGAAGGCACGCTCGATGGAGATTTCCTTGGCCCGGGCGTCTCCCTGTACGATTTCGATGGCGCGACCGATCAGGTGATGCGCATCGCAGGGTTCGGCGTTGAACTGGAGTTTGCCCTGGGAGATTTTCGTGAGATCGAGCAGGTCGTCGATCAGCCGCGCCTCGAGCGCAATGTTGCGCTCCATCATACCGAGTTGTTCGCGGATGTCGGTGGGGAGTCGCTCGTCTTCGCGCAGGGCAGCCGCGGCCATGAGCACCGGCGTGAGCGGCGTGCGCAGCTCGTGCGAGAGTGCAGCGAGAAAACCGTCCTTGGCGCGGCTGGCGCGCTCGGCGGCGACCTGAGCCTGGCGGAGATCGACGATGGCGGAATGCAACGCGGTTTCCGCCAGTTCCCGTTCGGAGATCTCTATCTGCAACTGCGCGTTCAGGGTGTCGGCTTGTTCCGTCAGCTCGTGCTGGTGCAGGCCGGCTATCAACAAGGCCTCGTTTACGGCGGTGGCATGCTGATGGAAGGTGGCCGCCGGCGCTAAACTAATGATGACGGCAACCGGGCTCTCGTTTGCATCGAGTGCCGGCCACAGCGCATGGAGGCAGCACGGCGACGTGGCTTCGGTTTCGGCGTGCTCCGCGTGAGCCGTGGTGGCGCGAGTTTTGCGGACCCGGTCCAGAATCGCCACGCACGCGGCTCCTTCCTGTACAATTTCGGCGAACGGCCTGCCGATGAGCTCGCGGCTGGATTTTCCCAGCAGGCGACAGAACGCGGCATTGACGGCGGACACGGTATTCGCGCTTCCCTGCACCTCGACCAGAGGCGGCGGCGCGCGCCCGATGAGCGGCGACGAGGGTCCGCGCGGATCACGCGGCGGCCCGGTCGTGTTGGGGTTTGTTTGCGTGTCCATATAGTCTTTTCCGGGTGCGACGTTGCGCTCTGATGGAGCGCGGCAGCGGGCCTATTTTTTCGCCTTCGGCTCGGGCGCCTCTTCTTTGATCTGGCCGATCCGTTCCGGCTGCCCGCTGGTCAGGCGCGCGTAGTCGGTCTGGCGGGGGCCGATCACGACGAGGCCCTCGTCGGTGATGACATATTCCCGGATGTCCTTGCTGTGGTTGCCGCCGCGCATTTTGACGACGACCAGAATTTTGCGCAGCTGGCCCTCGATCTCTACATAGCGCAAACGGATGATGTCATCCGTGAGGAAGGAAATTGTATAGTGGCTGAACTCGAACGACGTGAACGTATCCTCGATCTCCACCGTGGTGAGGATCGTCACGCCCGCTCCGGTCAGTGCCGCGATCATGCGGTAGAGCGATTCGCGAAAGTCCTCCCGGAAGCCGGGAGCGAGCGCCATCTCGAAGCCCACGAGCGAATCGATCACCAGCCGCTTGGCGCCGATCCGTTTCACCTCGTCGAGGATTTCCTGCATCGTCTCGTCGACCGAGAGATCAAGCGGACGCAGATAAAGCATCTTGAGCATGCCTTTTTTTTGCGGCGTCACCAGATCCAGGCCTAACGTGGCGGCCCGTGCCGTATAGCCTTCGGGGCGCTCCTCGAAGATGGCGGCAATGCCGGCCTCTCCCTTGCGCAGTCCTTCGGCGAGGAACTGGCTGGCCAGCGCGGATTTTCCCGTGCCGGAAGGGCCGGAGACCAGCACGCTGTCGCCTTCGAGGATGCCGCCACCGAGCATCTTATCCAGCTCGGGAATGCCGGTGGAAAGCCGCCGGCGTTTGACCGGTTTGTCCTTTATTCCGACCAGCCCGAGCATGCGCGAAAAGGCCTGGAGTCCGCCGTCGGTGATGCGGAAGGTGTGCAGGCCCGGCACCGATGCCTGGCCGCGCAGCTTCATGATCTGCAGCTTTCGCACGACGGAATTCCGCTCCACGTTTTGCGTGAGCCAGAAAAGTCCGTCCGCGACGGTGAACACAGGGTTGTCCCGCATCTCGCCGTCGGAATATTCGCCGATCAGAAAGGTCGTCGCCTGCCAGCTGGCGAGCAGCAGGGCCAGCCGCTGCACAAAGCCTTGCAGCTCCAGCTCGCTTTCCCCGGCGGCGTTGCGAACGACGGTGCGGAAGGAATCGACCACGACCAGGCTCGGGCTGGACGCCTGCACTTCGCGCGTAATCTCGTCGAGCACGCCGCCCAGATTCTTTTGCAGCACGACGTCGCTCAGGTTGATGAACCGGATGGCCGTGTTCAGCTTGGCGGGATCGAAGAAGGAATATTGCTGCTGGTAACGCAGCATTTTCAGCGCGGGCTCGCCGAGCACGGTGAAATAGAGCGCGGGCTTCTGCGGCGTCGCGTTGGCGAAGAGGATCTGATGCGCGAGCGTGGTTTTCCCGCAGCCGGGCGCCCCCGCGATGATGTTGAAGGAAAATTCCGGGAGCCCGCCGCCCATGATGTCGTCGAGGCCACGAACGCCGGTCGGCAGTTGGTGAATTTTAACTTTTTCCGGCTGCGTGACGGTCTTCGACGATCCGCGCGCCGGGGTTCTTTTATTCTTCATAACATTTCTCCTCAAAGTTTCAGATCGTCCATCTTCGGCCAAATATCGTGCAACAGCCGCAGCGTGAGCGCCGGGCCGATAAACGTCACCAGCAGCCCGAGCAACTGGGTCACCAGAAGGACTTCGCCGTTGGCGACGGCGCGGGCGTCGAGCTTCGCGGTCAGCTCATCGTTCTCCAAGCCCTCGAGGGCGCCGTCCGACTTGATGTGCAGGGCGCGCAGCCAGGGCATTTCTGCGCCCGCCAGCGCCAGTGCGCGGGAGAGGAGGGCGCGAAAACCATCGGTGCCAAGCAGCCTGGCCAATGGCAACCGGACCTGCTCGCAAACCCGAAAGGCGGCGGAACTGTTCGCCGTGGGCAGCGTGTCCGCGGCCGCTTCGTAAGCCAGCAGACGCCGGGCAATATCCTTCAGCTTGGGTGTCGCGCTGTTTGCCATACGTTAAAATACAAACCGGGTTGTCGGGTGACCAAACGTCCGCCGGCCGAGAGGCGTGCCCGCGAAAAGCTCCGGAATCCCCGAACACGCCCGTTTGCGCGATCCCGTCACCTGCGATTTTATTTTGAGCTGTTTCTTCATCGATCGTCCTCGGAGGCCGCGGTCTGCGACTCCCTCCGAGTAATTGCGGAAGGCCGCCTAGGCGGATTCCTCAAATCGTGTCGGGCGTCGTCAAGGTCGTGCACCTGTCCCAGGTTCTCAACGTAAATAGTGGACGACTCGGGAAACTCGTTTCTTTGCGCAAGCCACCGAACGAATATTACCTACCGTGGTCATACCTTTTTCGGCTTCTTCTGAGAACGATTCCAATTGCGCGTCCCTCCCCCCATGAAACGAACAAACCCCACCCTCCTGATCGTGGACGATGATCCTGACGATCTCCTGCTCATTCAATCGGCTTTCGAGGCTATGGGCGTGACGTCGGAGTTACAGCTCGTCTGCGGTGGTGACGAAGCGGTCGCCTATGTGAAGGGTGAGGGAAAATACGCCGATCGCAGTGTCTATAAATATCCGGCCTTCGTCATCACCGACTTGAAGATGCCGGGGATCAATGGATTTGGGCTCCTCCGATTTCTAAGGGAAAATCCAGACTCGGCGACTCTTCCGGTCTTCGTCCTCTCGGGTTCGCGGGACGACGCCGACATCAGGAAATCCTATTTGTTGGGGGCCACGTCCTATCACGCGAAGCCCGGCAATCCCCGGGATCTGCGGGCTTTGGTGAAGACGCTTCACGCCTACTGGATGACGTGTGAGTTGCCCGAAACGGATGACGCCGGGAGGCCGCTGGAAAGTAACGGTCGGCACAAGTTGGATTAGAGCCCTCCGTGCCCGAGCGTCCTTGCGGAAAAAAAGGGGGGGGGACGCGTCCAATTCATTCGTCCTCGTTGCGGAAGTGATGGAGCAAGGTATGAATTCGAGGAGCCTGACCCATTACTGGGACAGAAAAAAACATGGATCTCGAACCGCAAACCAAGCGAAACCGCCCGACTTCGAAGAAAGCGGGCCGCCTCGCGCAGACCATGGAGCCGGCGCCTCTGGCATTTATCGAGGTGGAAGGGCGCGATCACATCGTGAGTTTCGTTAACCTTGCCTTCTGCCGTCTGGTGCAGAAATCCAGTGCGGAACTGGTCGGAAAGCCGTTGGCCGAAATCGCCGGCCCTGGCACTGCTGGTACTGCGTTCCTCGACCATGTCCGATCGACGGGAGAAGCCGCGAAGGGCGAACCGGCCGCCGCGGCGGAAGCGGCGCGCTGGTTATATATACCTTGGCCGATGGAGGATGGAAATCGCCGGCCGGAAAAAGTCGTTATACAGCTCACTCGAGCGGCGCATTCCAATCAATATTCGGCGGCGTTGAACGAAGCGTTGTTGATCGGCGGACTCCGCCAGCACGAGCTCAGGGAGGAGGCCGAGCAGTCAAACGCGCAGTTGCAGATCGAGATCGTGGAGCGGAAACGCGCGGAGGCGGCATTGCGCGAGGCGCAGGCGAAACTGCACGCACATGCCGATTCGCTGGAGCAAACGGTGGCAGAGCGCACCGCCGAACTTCGCGCCTCCATCGGCGAGCTGGAGGCCTTTTCATATACGCTGGCGCACGATTTGCGCGCCCCGCTGCGGGCCATCCACGGGTTCACGCAGCTCGCTCTGGAGATGTCGCGCGAACAGGTCGGGCCCTCGGCCGCGGAGCTGCTGCAACGCGTCGTGAAGGCGGCGAGCCGGATGGACAGCTTGATCGAGGATGTCCTCAACCTCACCCAGGTGATCCGCCGCCCTATCACCGTGGAGTCGGTCGATGTCGACACGCTGGTGCGGTCGTTGGTCGTGGAACGCCCGGAGCTGTCGCCACCGCTCGCGGAAATCAGAATCGAAAGCCCGTTGCTGCGCATGAAGGGGCATCAGGCGACGTTGAGCCAGTGCGTGACCAATCTTTTGGGCAACGCCGTCAAGTTTGTTGAGCTTGGAGTGGTGCCTCGCGTGCGCGTGTGGAGCGAGGAGCGGGATGCTCCGGAAAAGGACGGGAAGGAGACGTCCGGCGCGATGGAGCCCGAGGCGCTAGCGCCGTCCGGCCCGGTCGTGCGCCTCTGGGTGGAAGACCGTGGCATCGGTATAGTCGCCGAAGCCCAGGGCACTATATTCGAGATTTTTCAGCGACTGCACAGTAGCACGAAGTATGAAGGCAGCGGCATCGGGCTGGCTATTGTGCGCAAGGCGATCGAGCGCATGGGTGGCCGGGTGGGGGTCGAATCCGAGCCGGGAAAAGGCAGCCGTTTCTGGCTGGAACTCGCCCGAGGCTGACACAAAAAACTCGTGCCGCGCCCGGTTGGGTGCGCGGCACGAATCCCGGACCGGTTGCCGGTTACGACTTCCGCAGCCGGAAGAGAGACGCGAGGAACATGACTAAAAAGACCACAAAGAGTACTTTGGCGATGGTGGCGGCAATGCCGGCCAGACTGCCGAAACCGAGCGCGCCGGCGAGCACGGCTACCAGGAGGAAGACCAATGTATAATATAGCATGGGGATTTTATATTAAACCGATTTGGAGCGGCCGAGCGTTCCCGTCAGGCCGACGATCGTCGCGACGACGCCGCCGAGGAGCAGCCAGATTGTCTTGTCGGTGGGCGAACCGGTGAAGAAACGGGAGAAGTCGGAGCCCAACGAATTCGATGCGCTGATGCCGTAAACGATGAGGATGATGCCTCCGACGAGGAGCACGAGTGATACAAGCTTGTTCATATGATTGGGGGTGCCTTGCGGCGCTCGAGAGTGACGTTGCAATCGCGAAGAATCTTTGCTCCGCGAGGGGGGCAAAGATTGGACAGGGAACTCAGGCCTTCACCACGGACATGGTGTTGTTGACGGATTTCACACCGCGGACGCTCTCCGTGAGCTTGGTCACGAGCGCTTTTTCCGCATCGGAAGACGCCTCGCCGGACACACCGACGATGCCGTCCTTGGTCTCGATCTTGGTCTTCACCGCGCTGGTCGAACCATGGGTCAAGAGGGCGAATTTCACCTGTGACGTGATGGAGGCGTCATCGATCGCATCGCCCATCGTCCGGCCGGTCGGCTCGGTGACGATGAGATTGTTCTGCACCGACTTCACATGGGCGATGTCACCGGCATAGGCGGCGGTGAGATCCTTCTGCGCCGCATTTTCCGCCGTGCCGGTGAGGGTCACGACGCCTTCATTCACGGCGACGGTCGTGCTCGCCATGCTGACGTTCGATTTCACGAGCAGCCGGCTGCGGACCTTCATGGCGATCCAGGCATCGGAATGTTCGGCGACGGTCGATTTGACCTCGATGTCGTTAGCGACGCTCCGCACGCCGGGCATGCCGGCGACCGTATCGGCCGCGAGTCCCTTGGCCTCGGCGTCTTCGACGGTGCCAGTCAGCGTGACGACACCGTTGTCCGACTGGACGGCGATCTTGTTGTCGAGGACGGTGCTGTAATTATAGGAGCTTCGTGCGTTTTTTTCGATCGTCCGGTCCGTCGCGGCGTCGGTGACCTTTTCGGTCGGCACCAGGAACGGGGCGCGGCTGGCATTGCTGCCGTCTTTGACGGGGGCGGGCGCAACGGCCGCCTGATCAGGTTCGGCCTTCGCGACCTCCGGTGTGGCGAAGATCGAAGCGGATGAGGCGACGGCGATGAGGAGGGCAGCGAGCGTGTTTGTTTTCATAACTGCCACGTTAGTCACGGCTCGTCGCGCAGTAGATGGTAGGTGAAGGCCTCAATACACCTTCAGACTGAGCCTCGGCGAATCTACGGGTGGCGGCTTCAGGGAATACGCGCCGCATCACGTTGCATGCGCAGCCTGTAGCGCCACGGGTGATCGAGTGACGTCGTCGCGTTTGGGTTAGAGCTGTACGTACCAAGACGCGGTGCGTCAGGTGTTTCGCATTATGCAAGTTTGGCATCTGCGAACGCGCGATATGCAAGGCGTCGGGGGCGAAGGATTCGTCTCGCCGGCGGACACAACAATATTAACTCCCGCGCCGGGCATGCGTTTCTGGGAAAGCCGGCCATCGCTGGCACGCATTGAGGTAAGAGGCTGGACGTCCACCCACCCTCTTCCCCGTCCAACCTTCCATGAATACCACCGCCTCACTTCCCGCCTCAGTTCGCGTTTCTAATCGCTCTTCATTGGATCACGCCGCCCGTCGCGCGGCATCGGCCACTGAAGCGGCACACGACGCTGAGCTCGTTCAGCGTTTCAAAGGCGGCGACGAATCCGCGTTCCTGGAAATCATGAACCGCTATCGCGACAAAACCTTTCTCATCGCCCGCGGGTTGCTGCGCAATCCGTCCGACGCCGAGGAGATCACGCAGGACACATTCATCCGCGCGCATCGCGGCCTCGCGGCGTTCCGGGGTGAATCGTCCCTCGCCACGTGGCTGCATTGCATTGCCGTGAACCTCGCCCGCAATCGCTACTGGTATTTCTTCCGTCGTCGTCAGCAGGACACCTTGTCGCTCGATTGCGCGTTGAGCGAAGGATCCGCGGCGACGTTCACGGACCTGGTCGCCACGGAAGACGCCGATCCGGCTCGCGCCGCCACCACGGCGGAATTCTCCGTGCTCATCGACGCATGCATGGAAAAACTTCCGGCTCACCAGAGCGACATCCTCACCCAGCGAAATCACCTCCACCGCTCCTACGACGAGATCGCGCACACGCTGGGCGTCACCGTCGGTACGGTGAAGAGCCGCATCGCGCGGGCGCGGGAAAACATCCGCGCGCTCCTGGCCGACATGTGCCCGGAATTCGCGGATGACGCTCCCCTCGGCGAATGGTTCGAAACCAGCCGCAACTCCGGCCGGCTCACGCTGGCCGCTTGATGCGCGCGGCACGACGTCACCTTCGATCATTCAACCCGCCGCCAACACCACTCCTTTGAAATCATTCCTTAAAATTGTCCTCGTTTCCACGCTGCTCGTCAGCGCCAACGTCCTCGCCATCACCGGTTGCGCTTCCACCTCCACGCGCGAAAGCACGGGCGAGTTTATCGACGACGCGACGATCACCACGAAAGTGAAGGCGGCGTTCGTGAAGAATGACGCGGTCAAAGCGCGTGAGATCACGGTCGAAACATTCAAAGGCGTTGTGCAGCTCAGCGGTTTCGTGGACACGTCCGCCGAAAAATCCACCGCCGCAAAACTCGCCGGTGCCGTCACCGGTGTGCGGAACGTGAAGAACAGCATCATCGTGAAGTAAGTCGGTCGCGCTCGCGCTTACTCTCAGTCGCGCTCCGTTCCTCTCGTGTCCTGCTTCGCTCGCGAAGCAGGATATTTTTTTGCATATTCGGCAGGCAGCTTGGCAGCCACAAAAGTCACAAAATGCGTGGCCTCCTTCACCCGACCGTCTCGCTCTTTATCCACTGGGTCGCGTGGTGCACGAGCGCGCGGCTGCTATCGAGGTGCAGTTTCGATTTCAGTTGTTCGCGATAAGAATCGATCGTCCGCACGCTGAGGTTCAATCGCTCCGCGATCTCACGATTGGCGAAGCCGTTTCCGATCAGTTGAAACACCTCCAGCTCGCGATCGCTCAGCAGCTCCATGGGCGATGAGGTGGAATTTCTTCCACCGGTGGCCAGATGGTTCAACATCCTCTCCTTGATGCGCGGGCTCAACGCCAGCTCGCCGGCGAGCACGCGGCGAATGGCCGCGATCACCAGCTCGTTTGGCTCGTGCTTCATCACATAGCCGCGGGCACCCGCGCGAAGCGCGCGCTCCGCGTAGAGGCTCTCGTCGTGCATCGACATCACGAGCATCGGCAATGTGGGCATCAGCATTTTCAAATCCTTCAGCAGCTCGATTCCACCCGTGGACTTCAGCGTGATATCGATGATCGCGAGATGAGGCGCGGCCTTCGGGATCATCGCGATGGCGAGCGGCGCGCTGTCCGCTTCGCCGCACACGACGAAATCGGGTTCCTGATCGATCAGCATCGCGATGCCCTGGCGGGTCACCGGGTGATCATCGACCAGGAATATGCGGCGGGCCGTGGACAACGTGTCGGTCGCCCCGGCGGGATGGCGCAAGGAATTCGTTTTCATGAAAGGGAAGGGCTGGCGAAACGACAGGCGACGCGCGCGCCGCCACCAGGGCGCGAGCGGATCGTGAACTCGCCCGCGATCATCGTGGCGCGATACTCCATCAACCGCAGTCCGCGGCCGATGAGCGTCACGCTCGCGTGCACCGGGTCGAAGCCCTGCCCATCGTCCGCGATGGTGAGCCGGTGCTGGTGCCCGCACGAGGCGAGGGTGATCGCGATGCGCCGCACCGCGCCGTGACGCACCGCATTCCGGATCGCTTCCTGCGCGATGCGGTAGAGGTGCAGCTCCGCGGAATGTTCGCGCACCGGAATCGAGCCGCGCCGGCGAAACCCGCACTCGATGCCGTGCAACGCCTGTGATTGCGCCGCGAGTTCGTCGAGCGCGGCGACGAGCCCGTGCTCCTCGAACTGCACGGGATGAAGCCCGCGCGCGAGGGATCGCGCGCGCTGCGTCGCATCGCGCGCGAGACACGCCAGCGCGTCCGCCTGCGCGACTTCGTGCGGCAGCGAGGTCTTCAACCGGTCGCGCAGTGCGGCCGCCATGAACGCGACGCCGGCAAGTTGCTGGCCGAGCTCGTCGTGGAGTTCTGCGCCGAGGCGTTGCTGCTCGATGTCGCCCGCGCGCAGGAGATTCAGCTCGAGCCAGCGCCGGTCCGCGTGCCGCACCGAGCGATGGATCGCGCGACCTAGCTCGACGGGGTGCAGCGCGTCGCGCGCCAGGCACTCCGCTGCGCCGGCGCGGACGGCCGCTGCCTCGACGCAATCGTCGAAACTCGCCGCGATATAAACAAGCGGCCGCGCCATGCAGTTCGCGGCTGCCGCGCGAATGAATTCCAGCGCCGCGTCGTAATCCGCGGCGGCCAGCACTACGATCTCGTGCGGCGTCGGGGATTTTTGCGCGCGCTCGATTCCGGCTGCGCCGGAGCTCGTGCGGGCGACTTCATAGTGGGTGTGCGAGTCCGCTGCGAGTAACGCCTGGACCGCGCAGAAATCGGCATCGTCGTTCGCGGCAATCAGCACACGCAGGGTTTTCCGGAGAGGGACGGGCATCGAGTTTTACCCGTCAACCGGGACAGGGGTGGACCGACGCCGTCCGCCGCAGTTGCGCGCCGCGCCCTGTTTGTTGTGGAAATGCGCGCTCAGGGCGGATCACCGGCCTCCCGCACTAAATGCAGGGAAAGCTCCCGGGGCTGTTACCGTGCACGCTTTCGTCGGTCTCTATTGTGAATCCAGAACCAACTGTATGAAAAATAATCGCACGTCAGCCACCGCCCAGACTCCCGCCGATCTCCTCAACGATCTCCGCACGCTTGTCGCGGATGCGGAAAAAATGGTCGCCAATTCGATCGGCGAACACAGCGACGAAGCGATGGGCGCACTCCGCGAACGCTTTTCCGCCGCGCAGGAGAAATGCTCCGAGCTTTTTGCGGGCGCACGCGAACAGGTCGTCGCCGGTGCTCGTTACACCGACCAGACGATTCGCACGAACCCGTATCAATCGCTCGGCGTGGCTCTCGGCGTCGGCGTCCTGCTTGGTGTTCTGATCGGCCGGCGCTCGACGTAAACGCAGGGTGGCAAACGATGCAGCCCGCGACGGGCCTCGCTACCCCGGCTGCTACAGCTGACCGCACGGACACGGCTCGGCGTTAACTTCATTTGCAGATTGTAGCCCGCCTCGGGAGAGGCGGGATTTCTCGCGTTTGCCCGGGTGAACGTCACCGCGACGGTTCGAGTCCGAGCGATTTTCCGGGGGGTGATGACCCCACGCCAGCCGGATTCGGCGGAAATGCCCTGCATTTTTGGGGCAACAACCCGGCATCGAAAACATGACTAGGCCTGTCGTTCAAGGTGTGCCCGTTGTTCCCGCTTTTCCTGCCCTTGCCGCCGACCCGGCGCCTGTAGTACTCGTGCCGACCGCTGCGGCCGCGACGACCTGGCCGATCTCGTTGCTGGGCGTCCCGTTTGATTCGCTGACGCTGAGCGGGGCGGTCGATCGCGTTCATGCGATGGTCGACGCCGGCATGCCGCACTACGTCGTCACGGCCAATGTCGATTTCCTCGTGCAGGCGCGGCGTGATCCCGAGTTGCATCGCATCCTGGTCGACGCGGACCTCGTTCTCTGCGACGGCACCCCGCTCGTCTGGGCTTCGCGCTGGCTCGGCAATTCCCTTCCCGGCCGGGTGGCTGGCGCCGATCTCGTGCCGCTGCTCTTGCAACGCGCCGCGGTGCGAGGCTGGCGCGTTTTTCTGCTCGGCGCCGCGCCTGGTGTCGCCGAGGAAGCGGCTCGTCGCATCGCAGCGCAGTATCCCACCCTGCCTCCGATCGCGCATTACTCGCCACCCTTTCGGTCACTGCGCGACATCAATCACGACGAGATCAACGCAAAGATCCGCGCCGCCGAGCCCGACCTGCTGCTCGTCTCGTTCGGTTGCCCGAAACAGGAAAAATGGATCTCGATGCAGTATCGCACGCTCGGCGTGCCGGTCGTGATCGGAGTCGGGGCGACGCTGGATTTCCTCGCCGGTCAGGTGCGCCGAGCGCCGCGTTGGATGCAACGCAGCGGCAGCGAATGGCTCTTCCGGTTGTTGCAGGAACCGCGCCGGCTTTTCCGCCGCTATAGCGACGACCTCCGACATTTCTTTCCCGCCTTGCTCGCGCAACGCCGCAAACATCCGCCGAACGACGTCGACGCGTCCGCCTACGGCCCGCTCGCCGAGGCGACGCTTTATGGTCTTCGCGTGCGCGCCTGCGAACAACTCGATCGCAAGGCGCTGCACGAGGACGCCGGTTTCTGGAAAGGCGCACTCGAGCAGCACGGGCATTGTCTCGTTGATCTCGGCGAGGTGCGCGCGATCGACAGCACGGGCCTCGCGTTTCTCGCCGACTGGCAGAAGCGCCTCGCGAAGCGTTCCCGCAACCTGATCCTTTTTCGTCCGAGTGCGGCCGTGCGGGGCGCGCTCGCGCGGGCGGGGCTCGCGGATCAATTCATCGTCACCGACGGCATGCCGCCCGGTCAGCGGGCCGCGGTTTCGAAAGCAGCCGAGGCAAAGCGATGAAGATCGCGCTCTCCACCTCGGTCATTCAGCGCGGCAAGTCCGGCGTCGGGCAATATGTGCTCGAGCTCGTGCGCGCGCTGCTGCCCGCGGCGGCGCAACACGAATTCACGCTCTACGTGCTCGAGGCGGACCTGCCGCTCTTCGATTTCGCCCGCGAGGCGATGCGGCTCGAGCCGGTCGCCGAACGGCATCGGCCGCCGGTGAGGAACATTCTCTGGCACCAGACCGCGCTGCCGCGGCGCGTGCGGCGCGCCGGCATCGACGTGCTGCATGTGCCGAGTTATCGGCGGCTGCTCTGGCCGCGGCCCTGCGCGCTGGTGGCCACGATTCACGATCTCGCGCCGTTTCACCTCGCGGGAAAATACGACTGGGCGCGCATGTTCTACGGGCGCGTCGTCGCACGCGCGCTGGCGCAGCGGCAGGATGAGATCGTCGCAGTCAGCGCGGAGACGGCCGCTGGTTTGAAGAAACATTTCGCGCTGTCCGCAGACCGCGTGACGGTCGTGCCCAACGGCCTCGACCACGCCCGCTTCCGGCCGGAACACGATCTGCACACCCGGCCATCGCTCGGGGTGGCGCAGGGCGTCACGGCGCCTTTCTTCCTCTATCTCGCGCGGCTCGAGCATCCCGCGAAAAACCACGTGCGGCTCATCGCCGCCTTCAACGCCTTCAAGGCCGCGACCGGCTCGCCGTGGCAACTCGTGCTCGGCGGCGGCGAATGGCACGGCGTGGGTTCGATTCACGCGGCGGTGTCCGCGTCGCCATTCGTGCGCGACATTATCTGGCTCGGGTTCGTGCCGTCGTCCGAGCTGCCGGCGTGGTATCGCGCGGCGGGCGTCATGGTGTTTCCCTCGCTCTACGAAGGCTTCGGTCTGCCGCCGATCGAGGCGATGGCGTGCGGTTGTCCGGTGTTGTCCTCGCGCCGCGGCGCGCTCGCCGAAACGGTCGGCGAAGCGGCGGGGTGGCTCGAACCGGAAGACGTCTCGCAGATGCAGTCGCAGCTTACGCGCGCCGCGACCGATGCGCTTTGGCGCGCCGGGCTTCGCGCCGCGGGGCTGGTGCGCGCGCGCGCCTTCGACTGGCGCGCCACCGCTACGGCCATGCTCGCCGTCTATGAGCGCGCGCATGCGCGCGCCGTTTCGTCCGGGCGCCACCGGGCGCATGACCACTCTCCGTCCACCAAGACTTTTGCGTCCTCTGTCTCCAAATCTCCTGTCCGATGAAAAAAACCGCCGAAAGGGAAGACCTCATCCAAATGCTCGTCCACGACGAGGCCCGCCGCCTCAACGCGGACCTCGATCACCGCTGCGACGAACGCACGCGTGAACTGCAGCAAGCGCAGACGGAGGTGGAGGCGTTCGATTACTGCATCTCCCACGACCTGCGCGCGCCGCTCATCAACATCGGCGGCTTCGTCGATCTGCTGGTGAACCATGCGGGCGATACGCTCGATGCCACCAGTCTCCATTATCTGAATACAATCGCCACGTCGACCTACCGGCTGGGGCGGATGATCGACGATCTGGCTTCGCTGACCCGGGTCGGTCGCGCGGATCTGCACAAGATCTCGTTCGATCTCGAGGTGATGTCCCAGCATGTCGTCGACGAACTGCGACCGCTGGCCGGCGATCGCGACGTGCAATGGTCGGTGGGCGAGATGCCGCTCGTGCACGCGGATCCCACGCTGTTGCGCGAGGTGCTGGTGCAGCTTGCGTCGAATGCCATGAAATTCACGCGCATCCGGACGGAGGCGCGGATCCGGATCAACGCGCGCCGCGGGCATCAGGAAACGGTGGTCTCGGTCCGCGACAATGGCGTGGGTTTCGACATGATGCTGCGCGACCGGCTGTTTCACGCCTTTCGCCGGCTGCACGCCGTGACGGAATTCGAAGGGGTCGGCATCGGGCTCGCTCGCGTGCGGCGCATCATTCAGCGGCACCATGGCCGGACGTGGGCCGAAGCCGTCCAGGGCACGGGAGCCACGTTTCACTTCTCCCTGCCGGACGCCAATCCGCTCCGCGAATGAACGCTTCCTCCACGCTTCGACCATCCCCGCCCCGGTTGCGCGCATGAAACCGCATGCTCCCATTCCACCGGTCAGTTCGTCGCGCCTTGTGGTCGGCACGATGTTCCTCGACGTGCAATCTCGCGATCGCGACGAGCAACGACTCGCGCCGCCCCGAGGCACCGCGCCGAGGATCCTCATCCTTGACGACAGCGCGCCGGATGTGGAGCTCACCGAGCACGCGTTGCGTGAGGACGGGTTGAGTTTCTCGCTGGTCGTGATCGACCGCCGGGAAGCGTTCGAAGCGGAGCTGGAGCGCGAATCGCCCGATCTGATTTTGTCGGAATACGCGATCGGCGGCTTCGAGGGCCGGACGGCGATGGAGATTGCGAAGCGGAAGGCGCCGAACACGCCGTTCATCTTCGTGAGTGGCACGCCCGGCGAACACGTCGCGATCGAACTCCTCAAGCAAGGCGCGACGGACTACGTATTGAAAACCCATCGCGCGCGCCTCGGCCCGGCGGTCACGCGGGCCTTGCGCGAGGCGCAGGAGCGGCGCGATCGCGAAGACGCCGAGGCGAAGCTCCGCAGCTCGCACGAGCAGCTCCGCGCCCTGGCGAATCATCTTCACACCGTGCGCGAGGAGGAGCGCACGCGCATCTCGCGCCAGGTGCACGACGAGCTCGGCCAGGCGCTCACCGGACTGAAGTTGGATCTCTCCTGGTTGTCCGGGAAGCTGCGCCGTTTCGGCGATCTGCAGGCGAAGATCAAGGACATGTCCGCGCACATCGACGAGACGATCAACACCGTGCGCCGCATCTCCACCGACCTGCGGCCCGGCGTGCTCGACAGCCTCGGGCTCGTCGCTGCGATCGAGTGGCAGGCGGGCGATTTTCAGGCGCGTGTGGGTATTCCCTGCCTCGCGTCGATCGATGTAAAGCAGACGCTCGTGAACTCGGATCTGACGACGGTGTGCTTCCGGATCTTCCAGGAAACGCTCACCAACATCGTGCGCCACGCGGGAGCCTCGCGCGTCGATGTGCGGCTGGCCGAGAGCGAGGGCCAGCTCGTGCTGACCGTGCGCGACAATGGTCGCGGCATTTCCGAGCGCGAGATCAACGGCGCCTCGATCGGGCTGATCGGCATGCGCGAGCGCGCGGCGCAGGTGGGGGGCGTGGTATTTTTCTTCGGGCTGCCCATGCAAGGCACCACGGTCACCATGCGCGCGCCGCTGGTCCCCCCGACCTTGCTGCCGAAAACCGGGGCGCCCACGTGAAAATTCTCGTGGCCGATGACCACACCGTGGTGCGTCTGGGAATCAAACAGATCCTCGCGGATGCCTTCAAAAAGGCGACGTTCGGTGAGGCTTCGAATGGCCAGGAAGCGCTCGAGCTCGTCTGGCGCGAGGCGTGGGACGCTGTCGTCCTCGACGTCACCATGCCCGGCCGCAGCGGCCTCGAGGTCCTCACCGAGATCAAGCAGTCGAAGCCCAAGCTCCCGGTGCTGATGCTGAGCATGCATCCGGAAGATCAGTTTGCCATGCGCCTGCTGAAGGCGGGCGCCTCGGGCTACATGACGAAGGAAAGCGCTCCGGCCGAGTTGGTCGGTGCGATGAAAAAGGCGATGGCCGGCGGACGCTACGTCAGCGCCACGCTCGCGGAAAAAATGGCGGAGCTGATCGGCACCGACCTGCAGAAGCAGCCGCACGAGCGGCTCTCCGATCGCGAATTTCTCATCCTCCGACTCATCGCCTGCGGCAAACCGGTCGGCGTGATCGCGCGCGAGCTCAACCTCAGCGTGAAGACGGTCAGCACGTATCGCACGCGACTGCTGCAGAAGATGAACCTGGCGAACAACGCCGAGCTCCTGCACTACGCATTTCAACACAATCTGGTCGTCCATCGAGGCGGCGAGATCGGCGTGGGGTCGTTAGTGCCGCTGAAGTAGGGCCGCACCCCATCTCCTCCATGGGACGGATGCGGCGCGGAGGCGTCCAACCGGGGCTTCAGCGGCATTCTGGCGCTGCCTCCTCTATGAATGAACCTTCCGGACATCCGTCCACTTCTGCGCCCTTCGATACCTGGGCGGTGCTCGATTTCTGGCTGCGTCGCTGGCGCTGGCTCACGTGCTGGACCGTGCTCGGCGCGGTCGCGGCCGTGTTTGTCGCGCTCAAGATGTTCGGCCCGTCCTACACTGCATCCGCGCAACTGATACATCATGCGCCGAACACGGTCGACGATTCCTATCGCCCGCGCGAGATCGCGGCCGCGAGCCTGGTCGTGATGCTGCAATCGCCGAGCCTCTTCGAGGAGCTCGGCATGAAACAGGAACCGCCGCTCACCGCGCCGCAGCTCGCACGCCGCCTGCAGATCACTCTCGATCGCCACAACGATGTCGCGACCGTCACGGCCACGGGCGGCGATCGCGATGCCACCGTCGGTCTCGTCAACGCGTTCACCGCGATGGCGATCGACTACACGCAGACGATGCAGCGCCAGGAAGCCGGCGTCGCGGCTGCGTCCGTTCGGTTGCGACTCGAGCAAGTCGAAGCCGAGCTCGCGTTGTCGCGCTCCTCCGTCCCCGCCGCCTCGGCCGACATCGTCGCCGCACTGGCGGGGATTCCCGAGCTCGAGGCGGAAGCGCCGCCGGAGATCGTGAGTGATCTGCCGCAGCGGTTGTACGCCGCGCGCGGGAGGCTCGACGAACTACTCGTGAGCTACACCGACATGCATCCCTTCATCGTCGAGCAACGCGCCCGCGTCGCGGCCCTCGCGGAATCATCGCGCCAGGCCACGGCCGACGCCGCGGCCCACGCACCGGCCGCCAAGGTCCGCCGCGCTGCCATCGCGTTGCCGCCGTCGCTCTCCGCGCGCGTCACGCCCGAGGAAATCGCCATGGGCGAGCGCCTCCGGACTTTCGAGGCGAATCGCGCGATTCTCGTCACGCGACTCCGCGCCATCCAGCCGTTCCTCGAGAAACCGCCCGGTTATTTCGGTGTGCTCATGCCGGCGACGCCGAGCCGCACGCTCGAAAAGCGCAACCGGCTTCAGGTGATCGTCTGCGGCGCGCTCGGCGCCTTCTTCGGCCTCTTCTTCTCCGCCGGTCAGGTGCTGCTCGGCGAGTTCTTCGACAACCGCGTGAAAACGCGCGCCGATGTGCGTCGCGTCACCGGTCTGCCGCTTCTCGCCACGCTCGGCGACCTCGGTTCGCTCACGACCGCCGAGTCGGAACAGTGGGCGTTCCGTTCGTGGACCGCGCTGCAGAGCAAGCTCAGCCTCACGGCCAATCACGGCATGATCTGCGGCGTCACCTCCGCGCATTCCGGCGACGGGCGCTCGACGTGGATCAATCTTCTTTCCTGCGCCGCGGGCGCCTGCGGCTTCCGCGTGCTCACGATCACCGCCCAACCGTCGCCCGCCATCGCCGCCGAGCTCGCGCGCCAGAACAAATCCGCCACGCCGTCGGCGCCTCCGCCGACCGAGGCGAGCGTCGCGCTCAACGTCGATGTGCTCAGCACGCCCGGCCAGATCGCCGAGCGTCTCGGGGGCGCCGACGCCCCGCCGACCGTCAATATTCCGCTGCCCGGCTGGGTCTGGAATCTCGAGCGCCGCAAGCAATGGCACTCCGCGCTCGAAGTGTGGCGCACGATCGAAAACGTCGTGATCTTCGTCGAGCTCCCGCCCGCGTCGGTCTCGGAAACCGTTTTGCTCGCCGAGAATATTCCGAACCTTCTCTGGCTGGTCGACAGCAACAAGTCCGACGCCGCCGAGACCCACGCCGCGCTCGAGACGTTGCGCCACGCCCGCTGCAATCTCGTCGGCGCCGTGCTCAATCGTGAGCGCGCCATGCCGATCCGGGGCCGTTTCCGGCGCTGGTTCGCGAGCAGCGCGTGCTTCCTGCCGTTTGCGCTCGCGCTGCCGTTCGGCAGCCCGCGCGTCCATGCGGCCGAGCTCGCGCAGACGGCTGCGCCCGTTGCGTTTTCCGTCGTCGGTCCGGCGCAGCGCAGCGCATGGCAACAGAAGCTCACGCTCGGGCCGGGCGATGTTTTGAATTTTCATGTGTTCGGCGCGCCCGAGCTTACGTGGACGGATGTGCCCGTCGGTCCCGACGGACGCATCTCGTATCTCGAGGCGGAAAATATTCTCGCGACCGGCCTCACGGTCGACGAGCTGCGCACGAAGCTCAATGAGGAGCTCGGCAAGTTTCGCCGCACCCCGCAGGCGTTCGTCACCCCCGTGGCCTATCGCAGCAAGAAATATTACGTGTTGGGCAGCGTCGTGCAGAAAGGCGTTTTCCCGCTCGATCGGCCGATCACGGTGATCGAAGCGGTGGCGCGCGCGCGCGGTTTCGAAAACCAAGGCGGCGGCGACGAGGCGATCGAGACGACCGATTTCTCGCGGAGCTTCGTCAGCCGGGCCGGCCAGCGGCTGCCGGTGGATCTCGAGAAGCTTTTCCTCCAGGGCGATCTCTCGCAGAACGTCGCGCTCGAGCCCAACGATTATCTCTATTTCCCGGTGGGCGCCGGCGGCACGGTGCACGTGCTCGGCGAAGTGGAAACACCCGGAGCCGCGCCCTGCCAGTCCGACACCAGCGTGCTTTCCGTCATCGCGGCGCGCGGTGGTTTCACCGATCGGGCCTGGGCGCAACGCGTGCTCGTGATCCGTGGCTCGCTCGACCAGCCGCAGTCGTTCCAAGTCGATATCGCCGGCGCGCTCTCCGGCAAGGCGCCGAACTTCGCGCTCAAGCCGGGCGATCTCATCTATGTGAGCAATCGTCCCTGGATCCGCGCCGAAGAACTCCTCGATCGTGCCGCCAGCGCCTTCGTCGAAGCCGCCGTCATCACGTGGACCGGCCTCAAGGTCACACCGTGACGCCCACCTTCGACCGCCTCTCCATGAACCTTCCGCTTTCCTCTTTCGCCGCTTTGTCCTGCGCGACCCTTCTGCTCGCTGGCTGCCAGACAACGCCGGTGCCGACCGCCCGCGTGGGCGCACCGGTGACCGGCCTGGTTTCGCTCGCCCCGGCCGCTCCGCTCGATCCGGCCTTGCTTCAGCCCGCGACCGCTCTCTTCCGTATCGGGCCAGGCGATACACTCGACATCGAGGTCATGGGCCGCGACGACACGCGTGCCAGCGTCACGGTCGGGCCGGACGGGAAAATATATTACTATATACTCAACGGACTCGATGTCTGGGGCCTCACGCTGACGGAAACGCGACAACGCCTCGGCCACGAGCTGCAGCAGTTCCTGCGGGAGAAGCCCGTCGTCGCCGTCTCGTTGCGCACGGTGGCCAGTCAGCGGGTGTGGGTGCTCGGCCGCATCAACGCGCCCGGCGTCTACGTGCTCTCCGGGCCCACGACGCTGCTCGACGCCATCGCGCAGGGCGGGGGCGTGGCGGCTGTCCGTGGGAGTGCCGGCGCGGTGATCGCTCCGGGCGGCCGCGGATTCGGGGCCGAGCCGTCGGGTGGCGGTGGCCCGGAGGCAGCGGATCTATCGCGCGCGTTTGTCATCCGGCAGGGCAAGATTTTGCCGATCGATTTCCGAAAGCTGCTGCGCGACGGAGATCTCTCGCAGAACATTTATCTGCAGCCCGACGATTTCATCTTCCTGCCCGCGCAGCGCGGCGCGGAAGTCCATGTGCTCGGCGCCGTGACGAGGCCGCAGTCGCAGAAAATTTCCGGTGCGCTCACGGTGGCGCGCGCCGTCGCGCTGGCCGGCGGCACGGCGCCGAACGCGTTCATCTCGAATGTCGCGGTCCTGCGCGGCTCGCTCACGCAGCCGCAGATCGCGATCGTCGATCTCGGCGCGATCGTGAGCGGTCGCACGCCGGACGTGCGACTCGAGCGTGGCGATATCGTCTATGTGCCGTACACGCCCTATCGCACGCTCACGCGTTATGCGGATCTGATACTCGATTCGTTCGCCCGCACCATCGGGGTCAACGCCGGCGCCAAGGCGGCTGGAGGCGAAGTGGCCTCGGTCGGTGTAAACGTCACGGTCGGTCCGTGACGAAGGAGCGTTTCGCAAGCGCGTTTAGCTGACGGCAAACTCGTTGGGGCCTCGATGGAGCACCAATGGGGTCTTCGCCTACCGTCATTTCAATCGCCGCGCGTGACCAAAGCGCGTCGTGTCGGAATATCTCCCAACCCTTATGACAAATCTGTTCCCCGCATTGCTGGTTTCCAGCATCGGCGGCGCCACGTGAGCGTCGCACTAGACCTTCCAGACGCGGCGTCGGAGTCGCCGGACAATGGTGCGCTCACCCGAGTTCAGCACGAAATGAAAGCCGCACGCGACTACGCTGAGGCGATCCTGCGCACGACACGCGATCCCCTGCTGGTGCTGCGCGCGGACCTGCGGGTGAATACAGCGAACGCCGCGTTCTATAAAACATTCAAGGCGACGGCCGATCAGACCGAGGGGCGTCTGATCTATGAATTGGGCAACGGCCAGTGGCGCATTCCCCGCCTGCGGCAACTGCTGGAAGAGATCCTGCCGCTCAATAATTACTTCGACGATTTCGAGATCGTGCACGACTTCCCGGCCATCGGCCGGCGCACGATGTTGCTCAACTCGCGACGGCTCGAAACCGAGCACGATAGCCAGCTCATCCTGCTGTCGATTGAGGATGTGACCGAGCGACTCGAGTCGCGCGTGGCCATGAAGCGCTCGGAGACGCGTTATCGACGGCTGTTTGAAGCCGCGCAGGACGGCATCGTGATTGTCGATCCGGCAAGTCGGAGGATCTCCGACGCGAATCCGTACATGACGCAGTTGCTCGGTTATACACGCGACGAATTTCTGGGCAAAGAGCTGTGGGAAATCGGGCTGCTCAAGGATGAACAGGCCAGCCAGGCGGCGTTTCGCGAGCTGAAGAGCAACGGCGTTATTCGCTACGAGGATCTGCCCCTCGAAACCAAATTGGGCGAACGCCGCGAGGTGGAGTTCGTCAGCAATCTCTACGACGAAGACGGCCACAAGGTCATCCAGTGTAATATTCGCGACATCACCGAGCGGAAGCGAATCGAGACCGCGCTGCGCGAATCGCGCGTCATCATGAAGCGTTCGGAAATCCGCTTTCGGCGGTTGTTCGAAGCGACGCAGGACGGGATCATCAGCCTCGATCCAGTCAGCCGGAAGATCACCGACAGCAATCCGTTCATCGCGCAGATGCTCGGTTACACGCGCGAGGAACTGCTCGGCAAGGAGCTGTGGCAGATCGGGCTGCTCAAGGACGAGCAGGCGAGCCAGGCGGCGTTCCGCGAACTGCAACACCGCGGTTTCATCCGCTACGAATATCTGCCGCTCGAAACAAAATACGGCAAACGCCGTGAGGTGGAGTTCGTGAGCAATCTCTACGACGAGGACGGGCAGCAGGTCATCCAGTGCAACATTCGTGACATCACGGAGCGCAAGCGTGCCGATGCGGCGTTGCGCGAAGCGATCGACGAATTGGAACGCGCCCAGGCCGCCGCCGAGCGCGCCAGCCGGGCCAAGGATGGATTTCTCGCGGCGCTCTCGCATGAGCTGCGCACGCCGCTCACCCCCGTCCTCATGGCCGCCGCCGCACTGCGCGAGGACGAACGGCTGCCGGCCGACGCACGCGATCAGCTCGGCATGATGGAGCGCAACATCGCGCTCGAAGCGCGCCTGATCGACGACCTGCTCGACCTCACGCGCGTTTCGCACGGCAAGCTGCAGTTTCGCGCCGAGCCTTGCGATGCGCATCATCTCATCGGTCGTTCGATCGAGATCGTGCAGGACGATGCCCGGGCGAAAAACATCTCGATCGAGCGCACGTTTGGCACCGAGCACGGCCGCTTGATGGCCGACCCGGCGCGGTTTCAGCAGGTCATCTGGAATCTGCTGCGCAACGCGGTGAAGTTCACGCCGCGCGGCGGCCGGATTTCCATTCGCACGCGCGAAGACAAGAGCATCGTTCAAGGCGAGACGTGGTTGCGCGTCGAGGTGACCGATTCGGGAATCGGGATCGATCCGGCACGGCTCGAGCAGATTTTCGTGCCCTTCGATCAAGGTGGGCTCACGGGCGACCATCGTTTCGGCGGCCTTGGCCTCGGGCTCGCCATTGCGCGGGCCGTGGTCGAATTGCACGGCGGCCGGATCAGCGCCCAAAGCGCCGGCGTGAACCGCGGTGCGACCATCGTCGTTGAGCTGCCGGGCGCCCTGGAGCCGCAGGCCGGGATCAACGATAACGCGGCGGGGGCCGGCACGGGAAAATCGTCGCCGAAACCGACGGTCCGCACCGCTTCCCTTCGCCTGCTGCTGGTCGAGGATCACGAGAACACGCTGCAGACGCTGTCCCGGCTGCTGCAACGCGATGGGCATCGCGTCGCCACCGCGGTCACAATCGCCGAAGCGCTGGAGGTGGCCGCCACCGACACGTTCGACCTCGTGATCTCCGATCTCGGGTTGCCGGACGGCTCGGGCACCGAGCTGATGGAGAACCTGCGCGACACGTATCACCTGCGCGGCATCGCATTGAGCGGCTACGGCACGGAAGGCGACATCGCGCGCTCGCGGGATGCCGGATTCATCACGCATCTCGTCAAACCTGTATCCATCGCCGAACTACGTCGCGTGATCGCGTCGCTGCCCGCGGCATAGCGCGAGACCCGGACCTGCATTTCCCACGAAAGACACGAAAGAGCCGAACCGGTGAGCCGGATCGATCCAGAGAAAAACCGCGAATCAACGCGAAGACACGCGAAGCTCATGAGATGAGTCCGGACGTTTCCTTCGCGTCTCTTCGGCTTGCTTCGCGGTTCAACCGAATCGTTACCATTGAAACGATGATCGGTCGTCGCTCCGGCTTTGGAGCGCTTCCTCCTTTCGTGTATTTCGTGTGTTTCGTGGGCCGACTTCCGGGCGGTCAGGCGAAATGCCGCTCGCAATCTTCGTGCCGCGCTTTATAGTGAACCGTTCGGCAATTCGCGGGGACGAAATGGGCGCGACCAACGGACAGGACTGTAGACTATGCGGAAATCAAATCGCCTCGGTAAAGTTGCGTTTCTCGGCGATTACCTGCCGCGGAAATGCGGAATCGCGACCTTCACGACCGACCTGCGGTGTGCGATCGCGGCTGAGTTTCCCGCGCTGCAATGCCCGGTCGTGCCCGTCAACGACACGGAGGAGGGCTACGATTATCCGCCCGAAGTGCGCTTCGAAATCGCCGAGCAGGATCTGCCGTCGTATCTGCGTGCGGCGGATTTCATCAACATCACGGACGTCGATGTCCTCTGCGTGGAGCACGAGTTCGGAATTTTCGGCGGGCCCGCGGGCAGTCATGTGCTGGCGCTCCTGCGCGAGTTGCGGATGCCGATCGTCACGACGCTGCACACGGTGCTGCGCGAGCCGAACGACGAGCAGCGCCGGGTGATGCGCGAGCTCACCCGGCTCTCGACGCGGCTCGTGGTGATGAGCGAGCGCGGACGGGAATTTCTGCGCGAGGTGTATCGCGTGCCGGAGGAGAAGATCGATCTGATCCCGCACGGCATTCCGGACATGCCGTTTGCGGATCCGAACTATTTCAAGGACGAGTTCGAGGTGGCGGGCAGGCAGGTGATGCTGACGTTTGGCCTGCTCTCGCCGAACAAGGGAATTGAATACGCGTTGCGGGCGCTGCCGGAAATCATCCGCGAGTTTCCCAATCTTGTATATATCGTCCTTGGGCAGACGCATCCGAATCTGCTGCGTGACGAGGGCGAGGCGTATCGCCTGAGCCTCGAGCGGCTGGCGATCGAGCTCGGCGTACAGAAGAACGTCGTGTTCTTCAATCGCTTCGTCGAACTCGAGGAACTCATGCGCTTCATCGGCGCGGCGGATATCTATATAACGCCTTATCTCACGGAGGCACAGATCACGTCGGGCACGCTCGCGTACGCGTTTGGCGCCGGCAACGCGGTCATCTCCACGCCTTACTGGCATGCGACGGAATTGCTGACGCAGGAGCGCGGCAAACTCGTGCCCTTCCGCGACAGCCAGGCAATCGCCAGCGCGGTCGTGGCGCTGTTGCGCGACGAACCGTTGCGCCACTCGATGCGCAAGAACGCCTACAAGCTCGGCCGCGACATGGTGTGGGGAAAGGTGGCGCAGCTTTACGTGAAGTCGTTCGAGCAGGCGCGACTGGACCACAGCTTCGTCGGCACGAAATCGTCGCCCATCAAGACGCTCGACGAGCAGCCCGGCCAGTTGCCGGAGCTGAAGCTCGATCACCTGTTCCGGATGAGCGACTCGACGGGAATTTTTCAACACGCGAGCTTCACGGTGCCGAATTTCGCGGAAGGTTACTGCACCGATGACAATGCTCGCGCGCTCGCGCTGGCGTTGATGTTGCAGCGGCTGGGCAAGAGCTCGTCGCGGCTGCAGGCGCACGCGACGACCTTTGCGGCGTTCCTCAATCACGCGTTCGACCGCGAGCGGGGACGCTTCCGCAACTTCATGAGTTTCGACCGTCATTGGTTGGAGGAGGTCGGGTCGGAGGATTGTCAGGGGCACGCGTTGTGGGCGCTCGGATTGTGTGTGTCGCAAGCCGGGCAGGGGAGTTTCCAGATGCTCGCCGCGCAGCTTTTCGAGCGCGCGCTACCCGTGGCGGCGGCGTTCACGTCGCCGCGCGCCTGGGCGTTCACGCTCATCGGCATCGACGAATATCTGCGGCGCTTGAGCGGCGACCGGCGGGTCACGCAATTCCGCGAGGCGCTGACCGCGAAACTGCTGCAACGCTACGCCGACGCCGCGAGCGAGGAATGGCAGTGGTTCGAGGAAGTCGTGTCGTATGCCAACGCCCGCCTGCCGCATGCGATGATTCTCAGCGGTCGCTCGATGCACAACGACACGATGCTCGAGCTCGGGCTCAAGACGCTGCGCTGGCTGGTGCGCGTGCAGACGTCCGAGGCCGGCTCTTTTCGGCCGGTGGGCTCGAATGGTTTTTATCCACGCGGCGGCACGAGGGCGCTCTTCGACCAGCAGCCGATCGAGGCGCAGGCCACGGTGTCGGCCTGCATCGAAGCGTATCAGGCAACCCATGACAGCTTCTGGCTCGCGGAGGCGCGGCGCGCGTTCGAGTGGTTTCTCGGTCGCAACGATCTCGGGATCGCGCTCTACGATCCGAGCACGGGGGGATGTCGCGATGGCCTGCACGTGGATCGGCTGAGCCAAAACCAGGGCGCCGAGTCGACGCTGGCATTCCTGCTCGCGCTCGCGGAAATGCAGGCGCTGCAGAACACGCTCACGAGTTTCAATGAGCCCGCCCGAAAGTAACCGCGGGGGCGAGGGCCGCCTCAGTTGACCGATTTTGAAAACGAACTCCTCGCCCTTCTGCCACGCCAAACGCATCGGACCCACGCTCAAGCCGGACCACTCGCGGGTGTTGATGCGGCCGTTTCAACCCGCGACCGATGCCATCGCGCGGCGCATCGTGGCGCAGGTGATGAGCCTGTCGGCGGCGGAAACCGCGCGCGTGTTCACCGATGTGCTGGGCGAGTTTGGCAACCGGCACGAGGATGTGGAAAAGTATTTCCAGAATCGGTTCGAACAGTTGCGCCAGCACGTCGTCGAGGGCGTCACCCCATCGGCGCAGCAACAATTGCTGATTGGCGCGTATTTCACCCATGAATACTCCCCGGAATCGGCGGCGCTGTTCAATCCGTCGATCGTGCCGCATCCGAATCAGTCCGGGCTGCCGGGCGGCGCGCTGCGTTTCATCCTGAGCCTGCGCGCGACGGGCGAGGGGCATATTTCATCCATCACGTTTCGGACGGGCGTCATCAGTGCGCAGCATCGCGTCACGCTGACATCGCCGGTGGCGTTTGCGGTGGAGCCGGAGCGCGTGCCGAACTTCGCTTACGAGTCGGCCCTCTTTGCGCGCAAGCTCGATGAGGCCGGCGTGCGGGATGAGTTTTGTCGGAGCGTGCTGGAGCAACTCGGACCTACATTCACGTTGGAGGAATTGCGGCATGCGCTGGCGCCCGACCGAATTCTCGCGGAGGAAAACCCTGCGGCCGCGGAGCGCGCGGCGCGCGGCATGTTGCTGCTGGCGGAGTCGAATTACGAGGTGCGCTTCGATCCTGCGCAACCCGTCTCGCAACGCGTGATTTTCCCTTCGTCGCCGAGCCAGAGCAACGGCATCGAGGACGCGCGCTTCGTGCCGTTTCACGACGACGACGGCAAGGTGATCTACTACGCGACCTACACGGCTTACGACGGGAAGATCATTTTTCCGCAACTGCTCGAGACCACGGACTTCGTGCACTTCAAGTTCATCACGCTGAACGGGCCCGGCGTGCGCAACAAGGGCATGGCTCTGTTCCCGCGGAAGATCGGCGGCCGCTACGCGATGCTGTCGCGGCAGGACGACGAGAACATCCTGCTGATGTTCTCCGACAATCTCCACTTCTGGCACTCGCCGGAGGTGCTGCTCTCGCCTGCGCAGCCGTGGGAATTCGTGAAGATCGGCAACTGCGGCTCACCGATCGAGACGGACGCCGGCTGGCTCGTGTTGAGTCATGGCGTGGGTGCGATGCGGAAATATTGCCTCGGCGCGTTTCTCCTCGATCGCGAGGATCCGACCCGCGTGATCGGCCGCCTGCGGCAGCCGCTGCTCTCCGCAAACGAAGCCGAGCGCGAAGGCTACGTGCCGAATGTCGTCTATACTTGCGGCGCGCTGCTCCACGGCTCCGAGCTCATCATTCCTTATGCGATGAGCGATTCGGCCACGAGCTTCGCGAGCGTCGCGCTCGACGACTTGCTGGCCGCGATGGAGTAGGGCAGTGCAGAGCGCCGGCGCCAGCCGGAGCACTTTTGTAGGACGAACGCCGACGCGGGGCGTGCCGTTGTCCGACGCAGCTATCAGTCGTGCGCGACTATGAGGAAAATCCGCAAACGCGCATGCTGGGCGGATATGAAACCCTTCGTTTCCGCCTGTCTTGCGCTGTTCGGTTTGGCTGTCGGGTTGGTTTTCGGTTCGAGCCGGGGTTTCGCTGCAGATGTGATCTGGTCCGATGATGCCGTGCCGGCAGGCGCGAGTCAGGCTTCCGGCGGCGACGACTGGAACTGGGTCGCCAGCAATCCAGCGCCGGCATTTGGCGCGCTCGCGCATCGGTCGAATCTCGCGGCCGGGCTGCACGAGCATTTTTTCAACTTCGCCAGCGAGACGCTCTCGGTGGCCGCGGGCGACGTGCTGTTCGCCTATGTCTATATAGATCCGGCCAACGTGCCTTCGCAAATCATGCTGAGCTGGAACGCCGACGGCTGGGAGCATCGCGCCTACTGGGGCGTGAATGCGATCGGCTATGGCAACGATGGCACCGCGAGCCGGCGCTCGATGGGCGCGATGCCGGCTGCCGGACAATGGGTGCGGCTCGAAGTCCCCGCCAGCGTTGTCGGCCTCGAGGGCAGCACGATCACCGGGATGGGCTTTTCGCACTTCGACGGTCGCGCGACGTGGGATCGGACGGGCACCGGTTCCGCAGCTCCGATCACGGCGGCGTCGGCAGTGAGCGATGGGGTGAACGAAACAATCTGGAGCGACGACGCAGTGCCTGCAGGCGCGTTGGAGTTGCACGACGGCAAGGATTCGTGGCGCTGGGTGACTGCGCAGCCTGCGCCTGTATCCGGTGCAGCCGCACACCAGTCCGCGGACCTGCCGGGTTTGCACGAGCATTTCTTCAACTACGCGAGCGCGCCGCTGGCCGTCGCGACCGGCGAAGTGATGTTCGCCTATGTCTATATTGATCCGGTCAGCACGCCGACCGCGATCATGCTGAGCTGGAACGCCGACGGCTGGGAGCACCGCGCGTATTGGGGCGCCAACGCGATCAACTACGGCACCGATGGCACGGCGGGTCGCCTTTCGATGGGCCCGCTGCCGGCCGCCGGGCAATGGGTGCGGCTCGAAGTCCCCGCCGCCGCAGTCGGCCTGGAAAACTTGAGTGTGACCGGAATGGGATTCTCGACTTTCGGCGGCCGCGCCACGTGGGACAAAGCGGGCAAAGCGTCCGGCTTCAGCCAGACATCCGCGCCGCCGACCGCCTCCACGAGCCCAACTCCCGCGATCACCGCCACAGACATCGCGTGGATGGATGACGCCGTGCCGGGTGGCGCAGTCGAGCTGAACGACGGCCGCGACACGTGGGAATGGTCCACCTCGGTGGCGCCGATGTCCGGTCAACGCGCGCATCAATCGCGGCTGCTCTCCGGGCTGCACGAACATCAATTCAACTATGCATACGAAACGCTCTCGGTCGCGACGGGCGAAGGTTTGTTTGCCTATGTCTATATAGATCCGGCGAGCCCGCCGACCGAAATCATGTTGAGCTGGAATGCCGACGGCTGGGAGCACCGCGCGTACTGGGGCGCCAACGCGATCAACTACGGCACGGATGGCACCGCCGGCCGCCGCCACATGGGCGCGCTGCCTGCGACGGGCCAGTGGGTGCGCCTCGAGATTCCGGCCAGCGCGGTAGACCTCGAGGGGCGCACAATCAGCGGCATGGGTTTCTCGCAATTCGACGGCCGCGCGACCTGGGACAAGGTCGGCAAGTATACAGCGAGTACGAGCGCGAGTCCGGTTGCGCCGGCGCCGATCGCGCCCGTGATCGTAGCGCCGCCCGCACCAGCGACTTCGTCGCCTTCTGCCGGCGACATCGCCGAGGTCCTGCGCAGCTTTAATATCGACGGCACTTCGCTCGAACTCGCGCGGGTCGGCGACAGCCTCTTGCACGTACTCTCGCCGACTCTCCTCGAGTTGAAACTCATCAATACTAAAGCGGCCGGCGCCGCCCAGGTGAGCGCGTGGAACTTCGTCGATGACAACGGAAATTTCACCGCGCCTTCGACGTCCAAATTCAGCGTCGTCATCGGTGGCAACACCGTCTCTGTCACCGCGGTCGGCTTCAAGCGGCGCGTCGCTTATGCGCCTCTCGTCGCCTACGATCTGCGGATTGAGAACAGCCTTTACCTGCAACTCGCTTCGCCGATCGCAGACGATTCGCTCGTGCAGGTGACTAATCCCGACGGTTCGCTCTGGGCCGCGACGCAGCGGTTCTCCGCTCTCGCCGATGCGCGGCGCTATAGTCCAGCGATTCACGTGAATCAGGAAGGCTACGTGCCCACGATGCCGAAGAAGGCGATGATCGGTTACTTCCTCGGCGACATGGGTGAGATGAACATCCCCGCGTCCTCCGGTTTTGCGGTCATTGACGCGCGCACGGGAGCGATTGTTTATAGTGGTTCGCTCGCGCTGCGTCAGGATATTGGATACAATACTTCACCGCTGCCGTATCAAAAAGTCCTGGTTGCCGACTTCAGCGACTTTACTACACCGGGCGAATATCAACTGCAGGTGGCCGGCCTCGGCGCGTCGCTGCCCTTCGTGATCGACGACGGCGTCGCGATGGGTTTCGCGCGGACTTATGCGCTCGGGCTCTATCATCAACGGTCCGGCGTCAGCCAGGGGCTGCCGTTCACGCGTTTCGCGCGCGGCGCCGATCATACTGCGCGTGCGCTCGTACCGGTGCAGGGCGATCAGCAGTTCAACTTCACGTGGAATTGCATAGCCGGTTACGGTGGCGTGCAGGGTGCGGACAATCCCGCGCAGACCGCGGTGCGGCTCGTGAGCGAGGCGACGCAGCTCTATCCATTCGTCAACCAAGGCAGCGTTGATGTCTCCGGCGGCCATTGGGACGCGGGTGACTATAGCAAATATACGATCAACAGCGCGCAGCTCACCCATCATCTGATGTTCACGGCCGATTCGATCGCCGGGGCCAACCAACTCGACAACCTCGGGATCCCGGAAAGCGGCGACGGCATCAGCGACATCCTGCAGGAGGCGAAAGTCGAAGCCGACTATCTCTCGAAACTCCAGGACGCCGACGGCGGTTTCTACTTCATCGTTTATCCGCAGAATCGCGAATACGAGTCCGGCACCATGCCTGATCGAGGTGACCAGCAGGTCGTCTGGCCGAAGAACACGTCGGCCACGGCCGCCGCAGTCGCCGCGCTCGCGCAGACGTCGTCATCGCCGCAGTTCAAGGCCGCGTATCCCGCCGCCGCCGCGCAATATCTCCAGCAGGCGAGGCTCGGCTGGCAATTTCTGAGCAACGCGATCGCCAGGCACGGCAAGGCGGGAGCGTATCAGAAAATCACGTTCTACGGCGATCATTGGACGCACGACGACGAGCTCGCGTGGGCCGCGTGCGAGCTCTTCCTCGCCACCGGCGAGGCGCAGTTTGCACAGAAGCTTGCGGAGTATTTTCCGAATCCCACCGACTCGAGTACGTTTCGCTGGGGCTGGTGGCGGATGTCCGAGTCCTGGGGCAACGCGATTCGCAGCTACGCCTTCGCGGCCCGGTCCGGGCGGCTTCCTTCGAGCGCGTTGGACGCGAATTATCTCGCCGCGTGTGAAGCGCAGGTCGTGGCGGCCGGTGACGACGTCGTCGATTGGTCGAACAAGAACGCCTACGCCACGCCGTTCCCGATCGCGACCAAGCGCGTGCGTGGCGCCGGCTGGTATTTCTCGCTCGATCAGGCGTCCGACGCCGCGGTCGCGTTCCAGATCATACCGAAACCGGCTTATATAGAGACCCTCGTCGGCGCGATGAACTATGAAGCCGGCACGAATCCGGTAAACATCACCTACCTCACCGGCATCGGCTTGAAGCGTCAGCGCGAGATCGTGCATCAGTTCGCGGTGTCCGATCGTCGCGTGTTGCCGCCCTCCGGCATTCCGCTCGGCAATATACAGGCGAGCTTCGACTATCTACAAAACTACGGCTCGACGCTCGGCGCGCTCAGTTACCCGGGCGACAACGCCGCGGCGGGCTGTTATCCGTTCTACGATCGCTGGAGCGACACGTTCAACGTCACGACCGAGTTCATCACCGTGAACCAGGCGCGCAGCATTCTCGCGACAGGATTTCTCGCGACCAGGACCACGAGCGCCTCGCGCCTGTGGACGTCTGCCGCCGCCGAGATTGTCGTCCCGGCCGCGACCGCGCTGCTCGAGACTCCCGTGACGCTCACCGTCAGTGTGCCGGGCATGGATTTGGCGGGCGCGCGCATCGTGTGGGAAGCGCGTGATCAGGAACCGGCGTTTGGCTCGAGTTATACTATTTCGCCCAAGAACAACGGCCCGCAATGGGTTGAGGTGGAGATCACATGGACGGACGGACGCCGCGCGTTTGGTGCAGCGACGTTCAATGCCAACAGCCCCGTCGTCACGTGGGTGAACGGCGCGGTCCCGGCTGGCGGGAACGTGGGCACGAGTGGTGGCGATAGCTGGAATTGGACGAGCAGTCTTGCGACGCCGTCGGGCAAGCCGGCGCACCAATCGAATCTGGCGTCGGGCTTGCACGAGCATTGGTTCACGGGCGCGGCGGCGACTATGGAAGTCGCGAGTGGCGACACGATGTTCATGTGGGTTTATCTGGATCCCGTTTACACGCCGACCGAGATCATGGTGAGCTGGTGCGCCGACGGTTGGGAGCACCGCGCGTTTTGGGGCGCCGATCGGATCAGCTATGGCACGCTTGGCGGCCCGGGCCGTCATCGCGCCGGCGATCTGCCGACGGCCGGTCAGTGGGTGAAGCTCTCGGTCCCCGCGAGTGTCGTCGGCCTCGAAGGGCACACTGTCAGCGGCATGACGTTTTCGACTTTCGACGGTCGGTCGACCTGGGATGGGGCCGGGAAGGCGCAGTAAGAAGGGAACAAGCGCGGTTGGTTCGTGAGAGTGGCGCAGACGTCCCGTCTGCTGCGATGCAGGCGGGTGACGCCTGCGCTACGCAGAACGGGCAGATTACCCCAAAGGCCTGCGGGCGCCGCGACGGTCGAACGGTGGTCGATGCCGCTGCTTCAACTTTGTCTGCTCTGCACGCTCCTGTTTGTGGTTTCGCCTCTTTGCGAACTGTGCGGCCAGACGCGTACCGCGACCGGTGCCCACGCGCTCGCGCTTCCGCTTCCGGGTGAGCGCACGTTGCGGCTCCTCTCGCCGACGTTGCTCGAGATCACGCTCATTACGCTGAGTCCGCCCGGCGCCGGTGCCGCGCCGCCCGAGCTGGCGTTGAAGCTAAAAACGCTCGAGGTCGCGGTCGATGGCCAGCCGGCGAAGATCGCGGCGACCGGTTGGAAACGCCGCGCGGTCTACGCGCCTCTCGCGCGACGCGATCTTCGCGTCGGCACGCAATTCTATTTGCAGCTCGCGGAGCCGATCGCTCTCGCGAGCGAACCCAGGAACATCGTCGTGTACGAACCGGCTGCCGGGGGAAATAGGGCGTTTGACGCGCTCACCGTGCGCGCCGATCCGCGCCGCCTCAGCCCCGTGATTCACGTGAACCAGGAAGGCTACATGCCGTCGCTGCCGAAGAAAGCCATGCTCGGTTACTCCCTCGGCGATCTCGGCGAACTGAAGATTTCCGCCGCCACCGGGTTCACGCTCATCGACGCGCAGAGCGGCCAGGAGGTTTTTCACGGCGTGCTCGAACCGCGACGCGACGGCGGCCATAGCGCCACGCCGTCGCCTTACCAGGGTGTGCTCGTCGCCGACTTCAGCGCGTTCAGGACGCCCGGCGAATATCGGCTCGCCGTCGACGGCCTCGGCGTGTCCCTGCCGTTTCTCGTCGATGAAGGCATCGCAATGGGCTTTGCGCGCACGTACGCGCTTGGACTCCATGGTCAGCGGTGCGGCTGCGCGAATACCCTGCCGTTCACGCGCTTCGTCCATACCGCGTGTCATCTCGCGCCGGCGCAGATTCCATCGCCGCAGTCGGCCGCGCAGTTTCGATTCACGTGGGCGAAAATCAAAAGCTACGCCAGCGAGCCCAGCCCCGATCTGCCGCCGCAAATCGCGCCGGCGCTCGGCAGCGAGTCGGCGCAACGTTTTCCGTTTGTCCGAAAAGGCTCGATCGACGTATCGGGCGGTCATCACGACGCCGGCGACTATAGTAAATATACGATCAACAGCACCGCCCTGATTCACCATTTGATGTTCACAGTCGATGCCGTGCCAGGACTCGCCCAGCTTGACAATCTCGGCGGACCGGAAAGTGGGGACGGCATTCCGGATATATTACAGGAGGCGAAGTGGGAGGCGGATTTTCTCGCCAAACTGCAGGATGCCGACGGCGGTTTCTATTTTTTGGTTTATCCGAAGACGCGCGAATACGAGTCCGATGTCCTCCCGGAAAAGGGTGACCCGCAGGTCCTGTGGCCGAAAAATACGTCCGTCACCGCGGCCGCCGTCGCCGCGCTCGCGCAGTGCGCTTCGTCGCCGTCCATGCGGAAGCATTACCCGGAGGCCGCCGCGAAGTATTTGAAGCAGGCGGAGCACGGCTGGAGGTTTCTCATGGACGCATTCGTGCAGCATGGCCGCGCTGGCGCGTATCAGAAAATCACGTTCTACGGCGATCGCTACCGCGACGAGGACGAGCTGGCCTGGGCAGCTTGTGAGCTCTTTCTCGCGACGGGCGATCCGGCGTATCACGCACAATTGATGGAATCGCTTCCGAAGCCTGCCGACCCGGCGACGTTTCGCTGGGGTTGGTGGCGGCTGTCGGATGCGTGGGGCAATGCGATTCGCAGTTACGCCTTTGCCGCGCGCAGCGGACGGTTGCCGCGGGAGAAGCTCGATGCGCGTTATCTCGCCGCATGCGAGGAGCAGATCGTGCTGGCCGGCGACGACGTCGTGAGTTGGAGCGCGCAGAACGCCTACGCGACGCCGTTTCCGCTGCCGACGAAACGCGTGCGCGGCGGCGGCTGGTATTTCTCGCTCGATCAAGCGTCCGATGCGGCGGCCGCCTGGCTCATCGAGCCGAAGCCTATATATATCGAAACTCTCGTCGGCGCGATGAACTACGAGGCGGGTACGAATCCCGTGAACGTCAGCTATCTCACCGGGCTCGGCGTGAAGCGTCAGCGCGAGGTCGTCAGTCAATATGCGCAGAACGACGAGCGTGTGTTTGCGCCGTCCGGCATTCCGCTCGGCAATATACAGGCTGGCTACTCTCATTCGCCGACTTATGGCACGGAGTTGCGCGAGCTCGCGCATCCCGACGATGGCGGCAGCTACGCGATCTACGACCGCTGGAGCGATGCGTTCAACGTCACAACCGAGTTCATCACCGTGAACCAGGCGCGCGGGTTTCTGTCATCGATCTTGCTCGCGACGCGCACGACCGCGATCGCGCGCGCCTGGAAGCCGGTGCCCGCAAAAATCATCGGAGCAATCGGTGCGAAGGGCGCGACGCTGCACGTCGAAGTGCCGGGCGAGGATCTGGCGCAAGCGCGCATCGTCTGGGAAGCGCGCAATCAGGAGCCGGCGTTTGGCGCGACGTATGCCGTGGCGCCGCGCGGCAATGGCGACGGTTGGGTCGAGGCCGAGATTGCGTGGGCCGATGGTCGCCGCGCGTTCGCGAGCCGCACGTTCAAGGCGACGAACGTCGAGTTTATCTGGCTCGACGACGAGCTTCCCGACGGCGCCACGGCCGATCTGAAAGACGGACCGTGGGAGTGGGGCGCAGCGAGTCCTGCGCCGCAGTCGGGCGCGCTCACGCATTATTTCGAGCACGCGAGCGGCAACCTCCATGAACACTCGTTCAACGGTGCGACCGCGAGGCTCGCGGTCGGCGTGGGTGACACGCTCACCGCGTGGGTCTTTCTCGATGCGAAGCAGCCGCCGAAGCAGATCATGTTGAGCTGGCACGCGAAAGGCGGCTGGGAACATCGCGCATATTGGGGCGCGAACACGATCACCTATGGGAAAAATAATTCACCCGGCCGCCATCGCGCCGGCAATCTGCCGCCGACGGGAAAATGGGTGAAGCTCACGATCCCCGCGAAGGCCGTCGGCCTGGAAAACATGGACGTCGACGGGATGAGCTTCGCACACGTGGAGGGCCGCGCGGTGTGGGATAGCGTTGGCCGGACTTCGGGAAAGAAGTGAGGCTCGCGTGCGAAGGGTGAGGCTCCGCTCTCCGAGCGGGCCTGGGTTTTAACCGTCGTATCCGAAAAGATGATGCGCGAGCTGGAACTCAGGCCGGCTCGGAGAGCCGGGTTCCACCTCACCGCGCGTCCGGCTGCTTTACACTCTGCGTGCGCTCGACTTCATTCGCCGCCGCCTCGGGAGCGTCCGGGAGCTTGATTTCATTTTCACCTTCACCGGCCGGGCTTTCGAGGGCCTGCGTGATGAGCGGCGTGTTCTCCACGATGCCATGTGCGATCGCGTAGCGCGTGAGCCCGGCGATTTCGTGGATCTGCAGCTTGTTCATCAACGTCTGCCGGTGCTTCTCGATCGTCTTGATGCTGAGGAAAAGCGCGGCGGCGATCTGCTTGTTGCCGTTGCCCTCGGCGACGAGTTGCAGGACTTCCTGCTCGCGGCTGGAAAGCTGTTCGCTGCGGCGGCGCAGTGGGCGGCCTTTTACATAGGCGCCGCGATAATAATCGAGCAGGCGTTTCGAAATGGCCGGGCTGAAGAACGCGTTGCCCTTGTACGCTTCGTGGATCGCCTTGATCAAATCGTGCGCGGCTGTCTGCTTTATAAGATAGCCGCAGGCGCCGGCGTCGGTGAGCTGGTGTACATATTCTTCGTCGCCGTAGGAGGAGAGGACGACGACCTTCGCCGCCGGATTATCGCGCATCACCTGGCGCGTGGCTTCGAGCCCGCTGAGCTGCGGCATCGCGATGTCCATGATGATGACATCGGGCAAAAGCGTCTTGGCCATCTGCACGGCCTGCCGGCCGTTTTCAGCCTCGCCGATCACGGAGATGTCGGTTTCCGAAGCGAGCAGTGAGCGGAGCCCCTGACGAAACAGCATGTGGTCGTCAGCGAGCAGTACAGATATAATCTTCATGAGAATTCGGTTTCGATTCAGGCGGCGACGGTGTCGCCGACCGCGGGGGTAAAGGGGATCTGCACCGTGACGCGTGTGCCGCGGCCGACCGCGGACTCGATCACAAACGTGCCGTGCACGAGGCGCACGCGTTCCTGCATGCCAAGCAGGCCGAGCCGGCCGGTGGGCTTGCCGAGCTTGTCCTCGACGGAGAACGCCCGGCCATCGTCGGCGATCTGCATGCAGAGCGCTTCGGGCGTGGCGGAAAAATCGATGGTGACGTGAGTGGCGTGCGCGTGCTTGAGCACGTTGTTCAATGCCTCCTGCGCCACGCGGAAGAGAACTTCGCCGCGCTGGCCGTCGATGCGCGCGAGCCCGGGGTGCGAGCCGAGCTTGACGGCGATCTTCGTGGTGCGCTTGAAGCTCACGACGTGCGAATGCAGCGCGGCGTGCACGCCGAGATCGTCGAGCATCGGCGGACGCAGCTCGCACGCGAAGGCGTGGACTTTCTCCATGCACACGACCAGCAGCCGCTCGGCCTCGGCGATTTTCTTGCGCAGCCGGACGTCGGGCGTCGCGTGTTCGCTGAGGATCGCGATGGCGACGTTCGCGGTGTTGAGCGTCTGGCCGAGCTCGTCGTGCAGCTCGCGACTGATCCGTTTGCGCTCCTGCTCCTGCGCGGTCAGGATCTGCGCCGAGAGATCGCGGAGATTTTCCTCCATGGCGTGCGCCTTCTGAAAGAGTTCGAAATAGTGGTCCTTGCTCTCGCGGAGTTGCGCCTCGGTGCGCTGACGCAGCGTCACTTCTTCCTCGAGTTGCGCGTTGCTGAGTGCGAGGGCCTCGTTGTGACCGGCGAGCGCGGTGTTGAGTTGCTCCAGGCCTTCCCACGAGCGGCGAAAACCGCGATGTGCGGCTTCGAAGGGCGAGAGGGTTTCGAGCAGAAATTTCTCCAACAATGGCGCGCAACGCACGATCGCCGTCGGGTCGCGCGCAGCCACATCGTCGTTCAACGCCTGATGGTGCAGCCGGATCACATCGAAGACGCCGAGACCCGCGCTCATGGCGGCGCGACCGACCTCGTAGGCCTGTTGCAAGGTCGCCTCGCCCGGGCGTGCGAGATAATCGCGCAAGGCGCCGTGATAGGTGACCGGCGGGCTCGACGAAGGGTGGCTCATGCGCGGCGGGGCAGCGCGTTCAGGCGGCGTAAGCGTGTGCGCCGTCCTGCGGCATCCATTTCGTCATCGTCACGAGCGTGCCCTGGCCTGCGGCAGATACGATGGCGAATTCATCCATCAGCCATTTGGCGCCTGGGAGCCCCATGCCGATGCCGCGGCGGGTCGAGTAGCCGTAGGTCATCGCCTTGGGCACATCGGCGATGCCGGGGCCCTGATCGCGCGCGACGATTCGGATGCCTTGTCGGCCGTTTTCATCGATGACATCGATCGCGAGTTCGCCCCGTTCGGCGTGGTCGACGATGTTGCGCGCCACTTCGGAAATCGCCGCGGCGATCAAGGTGACCTCGGCCTCCTTGAAGCCGAGGCTCGTGGCGGTGGCGCGACCGCGTTGGCGCGCGATCACGATATCGACCGTGGAGCGGATCTTGGTCTGGCTGTCGGACAGGCCGAGCGGCGAGAGCGTGGAAAGCGGCGAAAGAGTGGCGGTCGGCATGATGTGAAGCGGGACGTATGGGTAGAACACCCACCGCTAACGTCAGTTGCACCCTGAGGCTCGTGGTTCCATGCCGTCTGCATGCTTCGCTACGGCGCGGAACACCCGGAGATCCGCTGGCTGCCGGATCGGGCGTTTGCCTGCCGTCGGGCGGATCTCAGCGCGGGGCGCGGCGCCCGATGTGCGAACATCCCGTCGAATGCTGTAGCCCGCCTCGGGAGAGGCGGGATTTTTAGATATTCTATTCCCCTGCGGTCCCTGCTCTCCCGAGCAGGGCTACGCCAAACGTGGCGGGCCTTGGGGTGCCGCCCGGTAGGCGTTGCGGGGTTCACCTACCAGAGCACGAACAGGCCGCCGTGACTAACGTGTCACAATTCCTTCCAGTTTTAATTTTTCCACGGCTTCGACGATGCGACTGCTTTTTGTGCATGAACGACTGGGCTCCTTCGGCGGCGCAGAGACGAATGTCCTCCTGACGGCGACCGAGCTGCGCGCCCGCGGCCATACCGTCGCACTCGCGCACGGGCCGGGAACCGGTCGCGGCGAGCCGGAGTGGGCGAGTGCGTTCAGCGAACGGTTTCCCCTTTCGTCGGTGTCCTCCGCAGGCGGCGAATCCGGCGACGCGACATCCGGCGTCACGCCCGCGGCGGCGCTCGAGCACGCACGGGCGACGTTTCGGCCCGACGTGATATTCGTCCACAAGATCTCCGATCCCGGCGTGCTCCACGCGCTCGCGGCCGGCGAATGCCCCGTTGTTCGCATGGTGCACGATCACGACCTGTATTGCATGCGAGGATACAAATACAACCCGCTCAGCCGCCGCATCTGCACGCGCGGCGCGTCGTTGTTCTGTGTCTTTCCGTGCGGCGCATCGCTCTGTCGCGGCGAGGCCGGCGGTTTTTTTGTGCGCTGGGTCAGCTACGCCGCCAAGCGCCGCGAGCTCGCGGTCAACCGCAAATTTCCGCACCTCGTCGTGGCGACCGACTACATGCGCGCCGAGCTGCTGCGCAATGGTTTCGCCGCCGAGCGAATCGAGATTCATGCGCCCGTGCCGCGGGCGGCGGCGGCGATCGACACCGCCTCGTTCGATGCGCGCAATCGCATCGTTTACGCCGGCCAGATCATTCGCGGCAAAGGCGTCGACGTTCTCCTCGAGGCGCTCGCGCGGGTGATGCAGCCGTTCGAGTGCGTGATCATCGGCGATGGCAGTCATCGCGCGAAGTGCGAGCGTCTGCGCGACCGGCTCGGCTTGCAGTCGCGCGTGCAGTTCACCGGATTTCTGCCGCAGGCCCGGATCGCGGAGTATTACCGCGATGCGTCGCTGTCGGTCATGAGCTCGCTCTGGCCGGAACCGTTTGGCGCCACCGGGCTCGAGGCGATGCGGTGTGGTTTGCCGGTCGTGGCGTTCGACGCCGGCGGCATCCGCGAGTGGCTGCTCGATGGCGAAAACGGTTATCTTGTCCCGTGGCGCGATCGCGAAATCTATGCGGCGCGGATCGACACGCTGCTCGCCGACAAGGCGCTCGCGCGTCGCCTCGGCGAGAACGGCCGCCGGCTGGCGGGCGAGCGCTTCAATTTTTCCACCTACATCGATGGCCTGGAGAATCTCTTCGCGCGCGCCGCCGAGGGATCGCCGCGCCGGCGCGCCTTCCATTGAGCCACCGCTCCAACTTCAACTCAACTTCGGTCCCAACGTCCGCTTCATGTCCGACCCACGTCCCCCCATCGATCCGCGTCTGCTCGACAACTTCAAAGCGTTCCAAAGCCGCACCGGTTTGTGGCGGCTGAAGGCGCGCGTGATGGTGCGCCATCTCGTGTGGCGCTTGGTGGTCGGTGGCGCGGGCGCCGTGAAACGATTCCTCGATGTCGTCTTGAGCGGATTCGCGCTGGTGATGCTCAGCCCGCTGCTGCTCGCGATCGCGGCGGTGGTGAAACTCGATGGCGGCCCGGTGATTTTCGCGCAGACGCGGGTGATGCGCTGGGGCCGCGAGTTCAAGATGTTCAAGTTTCGCTCGATGCGCCCCGATGCCGAGCAGCGGCTCGCCGCGCTTCTCGCCGCGAACCAGCACACCGGCGGCGTCACGTTCAAGATCAAGAATGACCCGCGGATCACGCCGATCGGGCATTACCTGCGCCGCTACTCGCTCGATGAGCTGCCGCAGTTCTATAATGTTTTTCGTGGTGATATGTCGCTCGTGGGTCCGCGTCCGCCGGTGCCGCGCGAGGTTGCGCTCTATTCGATGGCCGACCGGCGCCGTCTCGCGGTGAAGCCCGGCCTCACCTGCATCTGGCAGGTCAGCGGCCGCGCGAGCATCGATTTCCCCGGCCAGGTGCGGCTCGACGTTCGCTATATAGAGAGCACCAGCCTGCGCGAAGACATCCGGATTCTCCTGCGCACCATTCCCGCGGTGATTTTCGGCTCCGGTGCTTACTAATATGAAGACGATCCTCATCTGCCCGGCCCTGCGCCCGAGTGTACCGCAGTTGTCCGAATCCTTCCCGCTCGCCGCGTATCCGATGCTCGGGGAGTGCCTCGTGAATTTCTGGCTGGAGCATGTCGCGGCGCTCGGCGCGCAGGAGATCATCGTCATCGCCGCGGACCGTCCGGAGCGTGTGCGGCTCGCCGTGGGCGACGGGCGGCGTTGGGGCGTGCGCGTGGAGTTCGTGGCGCTCGAGACCGAGCCGACCGTGGAGGAAGCCGCGGCGATGTACGCGCACGATCCGGTCGAAGCCGGCGCGTGGTTGCCGGCGCCGCACCGCGTTATCGTCATGAATCATCTGCCGGGCTGCGACGACCGGCCGCTATTCGACAGCTACGCGAGCTGGTTCGTCGCGTTGCAAATGTGGATGCCACGCGCCCTCACGCCGGCCCGCGTGCGCATGCTCGAGCTTCGGCCGGGCGTGTGGGCGGGCAGCGGCGCCAGTATCTCCGCCAGCGCGCAACTGCACCCGCCGTGCTGGATCGGCGATCACGTCACGATCGAGGCCGACAGCGTCATCGGGCCCGGCGCGATCCTCGAAGAACACGCCGTGATCGGCGCCGGTGCGCGCATCACCGAAAGTGTGATCGGCCCGAATACATTTGTCGGCCGGCTTACCGCCGTCGCGCAATCGCTGGCCGCGGGAAACCTCCTCGTCAACTGGCAGAGCGGCTCGGCGTTGCGCGTGCCGGATTCGTTTTTGCTGTGCTCGTTGATCGACATGCCATCGCTCGTGCCGGAGACGGCACTCGGCCGCGTGGCGGTCAAGCTGACGCGGACCGCGTTCAAGCCGCTGCGCTTCGTTCTCGGATTCTTTTTCCGACCAAATCGCGGCGGGCCCAAATTATCGGGCTGATTCGCGGTCTGACCTTTTCTCATGATCATCAAAACCGAAGGGCAGACGCTGAGTGTGTCCGAGATCCCCGAGCTGACGGCGGTGAATTCCGGAGCGTTTCGCGAGGAAGTGACCGCCGCCCTCCGTGATTCGCCCGCGCTCATCGAAATCAATCTTTCGAAAACCCGTTTCATGGACAGCAGCGGCCTCGGCGCGCTCTTCTCCGTTTATCGCACGGTCGGAGCGGCCAATGGCGCGAAGCTGCGCTTGCTGAATCCCACGACGGAGATCCGCCAGCTGCTCGAGCTCACGCAAATGCAGCAGCTCTTCGAGATCGTCCACCGCTGAGCACGTCACGTGATCACCGCTCCCGTTGTCGTGCCGGAGTCCCCGGCCCTGTTGCGTTCGATGTTTGCGCCGAACCTCGCTTCGGCGCGGGCCGCGGCGGGCGTCGTGCGTGCCTTTTTTGCCGAGCACGGCGGTTTGGAGCCCGAGCTTTTTGCGTGCGAGCTCTGCGTCGCGGAGGCGTGCAGCAATGCCGTCGTTTACGCCAAGGGCGCGGCGCGTGAGGAGCCGGGCTGCGTCGATTTCGTCTGCGACGCGCACGCGCTCGAGCTGCGCGTGACAGACCACACGGCGGGTTTCGACTGGCCGGACCCGTTTCCCACGCTGCCGGGAGATTCCGACCGCGGGCGCGGGCTGTTCATCATTCATTCGTTGATGGACGACGTGCAGTATCTGCGCGGGGCGAAGGAAAACGTTCTCGTCATGCGCAAGAAACGTTCCGGACTGCCGCTGGCGCGCGCCGTGGAGTCGCTCGAACCGATCGAGCCGTCGCTGGCTGACACGCAGCGTCAGCTTGCGGAGTGCACGCACGCCATTTCCGCGATGGCGCGCGAGCTGTGTTTCCGCACTGAAACACTCTCCGCCGTCTTCCGCTGCTGCGCCGAGCTCGGTCGGGCGGGCGCGAGCGCCGGTTTTGAAGAGCGGCTGCTCGCCGACATGCTGCACCTCACTTCGGCCGACTGGTATGTGCTGCGGCTCGTGTCGCCCGATGAGCGCGAGCTTAGGGTCGCGGCCGTGTCGACGTCCGAGCTCGCCACCGCTCCGCTCACGCTGGCCGACCTTGGCGAAATGCCCGCGAGCCTCGAAGCGCACGTCGCAGCCTCGCGCACGTCGGTGCGCTTCGACGCCCGCGAATCTCTCGCGAGCGAGCCGCTGCGCGCGGTGGGCGCTAACGCGAACGGCGTGATTTACCCGCTTTATTCCAGCGATGCACTCGTCGGCACGATCGCGGTCGGACGCCGGCAGGGCGACTTCGCGTTCGATGCTCTGCACGAAGCCGTTGGGCGCACGTTTGCCGATTTTCTCGCGATCCAGACCGCGGGCCTGCGACATCGTGAACAGGATCTGCAAACCAAGCTGATCGCGCATGAGCTCGATATAGCGCGCGTGATTCAGCGTTCGTTGCTGCCGGTGGCGTTGCCGCAATTGTCGGGCTTCGGCCTCGCGGGCGGCTGGCATTCCGCGCGTGATGTCGGCGGCGATTTCTACGATGCGATCGCGCTCGGCGAACACAGTCTGCTGCTCGTCGTCGCCGATGTGATGGGGAAGGGCGTGCCCGCGGCGCTCTTCGCGATGAACCTGCGCGGTCTGCTGCGCGGAATGTCCGCGCTGTTCGAGGACCCCGCGCAACTGTTGGGCCGCCTCAATCGTTTGCTGCACGAAGAGCTTTCCGCCGTCGGCATGTTCATCACCGCGCAAGTCGCGGTCGTCGATCTGCGCAAGCGAACCGTCACCGCCGCGGGCGCGGGTCACGGCCCGTTGCTCTATGTGGCGGAGGACGGCAAGAGGGTGCTGCCGCTGGCGACGCAAGGCATGCCGCTCGGCGTGTTGCCGGACGTCGACTATCGCTCGCTCACCGTGTCGCTTGGCCGGTCGGGCACGCTGCTCATGCACACCGATGGGCTGACCGACATGCGCAATGCCGCCGGCGAGGAATTCGGACAGGAGCGGCTCGTGAGCTGGCTCGGCGCGAATCACGGCCGCGGTCGGAGCGCGACGGAACTGCGCGGGCGATTGGCGTCAGCGTTGAATCGTTTTCGCGGCGACACGGCGATGACGGACGATCAGGCGTTTCTCCTGCTGGCGGAGGAGCGCGTCGAAGATGTACGCGAGCCCGCCATGCGTTTGCCCAGCTCCCGCCGGAAGCACGACACACTCGTGCCGGCCGATGCCGGCGACGCCTGAACGTTTTCATTCATGAAAAAAAGTCTCGCCCTCTTCGTGTTCGTCGACGCCTGCGGCTGGGAGATCATCAAGGACGATCCCTTCGCGCGCGGGCTCGCGCCGCATCGCCGCCGGCTGCGCTCGGTGTTCGGCTACAGCTCGGCGTGCGTGCCGTCGATTCTCTCGGGGCGCTGGCCCGTGGAGACGCGCAACTGGTGCTATTTCGTCTACGATCCGAAGCACTCGCCCTTTCGCCCATTGCGCTGGTTGCGCTGGCTGCCGCGCGCGCTTACGAGCCGGCGCATGTTTCGCCACCGGCTCTCGAGGCTCGTGAAAGGCTGGCTGAAATTCCGGGGCTACTTCGACCTGTATAATATTCCGTTCCGCCACATCTCGCTGTACGATTTTACGGAGAAGAAAAGCCCGTTGCAGCCCGGCGGCATGAACCGCGGCACAAACATCTTCGATCATCTCCGGGCGCGCGGCATCCGTTATCACGTGAGCGATCCCGCGCGGACCGAGCGCACGAATCTCGATCATCTGCTCGGCGACATCGGTGAGGAGAGCATCGACTTCGCGTTTCTCTACTGGCCCGATCTCGACGGGCTGCTTCATCGGGTCGGCAACAAATCTCCGGAGGTTCCGGCGAAGCTGCGCGCCTACGAACCCTGGCTCGATGAGCTGATGGCGAAGGCGGGGAAGCACTACGAAGAAGTGAAGCTCACGGTCTTCAGCGATCACGGCATGGCGAATTGCGACCGGCACCTCGATCTGCGCGCAAAGCTCGAGGCGCTCGATCTGAAGGCGGGCCGCGATTACGTGGCGGTGCTCGATTCCACGATGGGCCGTTTCTGGTTTTTCAACGAACGCGCGCGCGAACTGATCACCGTCTGCCTGGAGCGCGTGCGCGAAGGCCGCATCATTCGCGATGACGAGCTGACGCAGCTCGGCGCGCTGTTTCCCGATCGGTACTTCGGCGAACTGATTTTCCTCCTCGATGAAGGCGTGCTGGTGGTGCCGAGCGACATGGGCGAGCGGCCCATCACCGCGATGCACGGTTATCACCCGGACGCGCCACACAGCTATGCGAGTATACTGACGAATTACGAAAACGTGCCGGATGGCGTCACGGACATCCCGCACGTTTATCATCTCATGACGGCCCAGGCGGAACACGCCGCCGAGGCCAACGAGACGATCGCGCGCGTGAAGGTGGCGGCGCGGTAACTGTGTTCGCCGCCTCTGACGCGCGGATCGTGCACGAGCAATCGTGAAGGACCGCAATTGGCAGTCGAATTCACCCGCTGATATTTTCGGCCACGGCGACAGGTTCGAGCGCTTCCGTGTCAGTCTTGGCCTTTCTCGGCGGCCAACCCCCTGTTTCATTCGGTGTGTTTGCCCGCCAGTTTTCGCAATGCCGCCAGCTCATCGCGACGCGCCTTCCGAAAACGCCTCACGCGGAATTCATCGTCGCTTCATACTGGCTTCACTGGACTGCGGCATTCTCGCCGCGCATGAAAGCGCCAACCATGAAAAGTAGCTCAGCGTTGTTTCTTCAGGTGATCATTGTGCTCATCGGCATCGGCACGCTTGGCTTGATGCTTTGGGAGCCCCACCTCGAGGGCAGGAACGCCCATGCCACGACGTTCGAGATCTACTTCAAAGATCCCTTCCTGGCGTATGTGTATGTGGGTTCAGTTCCGTTCTTCGTGGCACTTCAGCGAGCATTCGGGCTTTTGGGGCAGGTCAGGCGGGACGGGACCTTCTCGCAGGGCACCGTGAACGCCTTGCGAACCATCAAGGGTTGCGCGATGGCCATCGTCGGTTTCGTGGCCGGAGCCGTGATCTTCATCGTTGCGTTCGGCGACGGAGAGGACCGGCCGGCGGGAGTTTTCATGTGCGGCCTCGTAGCCCTGGGCGCGAGTGTCATCGCCGTCGCGGCGGCAATGTTCACTCGGAATTTGCAACGTGCCTTGAGGCGAGCGGAAGGGCGTCTCCAAGCCTAAGCCGTAGAATTCCGTTGAGAGTTGAGAGCCTGGCGCTGAAAGCCTGAGTCGGCGCTTTGCGCAAGACCGACGGGGCGATTGATTGGTAGTCGCCGGACGGGCGTGGAATGCGCCCTCGCGCAAGCCGGGCACCCCAGTCGACGCAGACGCTATTTGCCCTTTCAACACTCGCCACGCTGACGAGAATGATCCTCATCCGAGATCAGTCCTGCGGTATGGTTCAACGAATGGTAAAACGACGTGTCGCTGTGATTGTGGCTGCCTGCATCCTCGCGGTCGGCACGCGGTGCATCGGACGCGCGGCGGACGCGTCGCCAGGGAAGAGGTCATCGGCAGAGTCGCTGGCTGCGCAGATCGATCTCCTGTGCGCCGAATGGCACAAACCTGATTCGCCGGGGCTTACCGTCGCGGTCGCTCGCGATGCAGCCGTGATCTACGAGCACGCGGTCGGCGGCGCGAACCTGGAACTCAGCGCGCCCATTACGGCGGAGTCCGTCTTTCAGGTGGCGTCGGTCTCGAAGCAATTCACGGCAATGAGCATCCTGCTGCTCGAGCAACGCGGGCAGCTCTCCATCGATGATCCGATGCAGAAGTATCTGCCCGAGTTTCCGGACTACGGTGCGCCGCTGACAATCCGACATCTGCTGAACCACACCGGCGGCCTCCGCGACGTTTACCTGCTGCACCAGGGACTCGCGGCGCCCGAGGACGACCGTGGCCATTGGAACGACATCCTCGTGCGCCGGCTCGCCGCACAACGCAGCCTCAACTTTGCGCCGGGCACCGATTTTCAGTATAACAACGGCGGATACGTCCTGCTCGCGACGATCGTGAAACGCGTCAACGGCATGTCGCTGCAGGACTTTCTCGACGCCAATATTTTCAAGCCACTCGGCATGGAGCACACGCGCGTGGATGACGACCCGCAGGGGCTGGTGCACCATCGCGTCAGCGGCTACGCGCGATCCGGCGAGACGTGGCGCCGCGCCCGCGAGGAAATCAATCATCCGGGCTCTGGCGGCAACACTGGCATTCTTTCGACCGCCGCGGATCTACTGCGCTGGGAGCAGAACTTCATCCACGGGAAAGTCGGTGGGAAAGCACTGATCGCGAAAATGACGACGCCGGCTGTGCTTACGAATGGCGTGACGTTACCCTACGGACTGGGCGTTTGGACGATGGACGAGGGCGGAATGAAGGCGATTCAGCACGGGGGTGGCGCGCCTGGATTTTCGACACAAACGATCTATTACCCCGGGCACGGGCTCGCGATTGTTGTGCTCGCCAATTTCGGCGGCTTCGACGCCCCGGGCTTCGCCCGAAAGATTGCGGCGATCTGTCTCGGCGACGCGTTTCCCTCCGGTTCCCCGACAAGGTCACCAGCGCCGACCAGCGCGCGAGTCTCGTTGCCTCGCGATCAAATCGAGACCAAGGCCGGACTTTACCGCCGGATTGGAAGTGAGCAGTTCATGCGGCTGCTTGTCCGGGACGGAATGCTGTACTGGACGCGCGGCGTCGGCACGCACGGCAGCCTCGAAATGATTCCGCTGGCCGACAACCGATTCGTCATTCCCGGAGTCATGCCCCTGTATTTCGAATTTTCGGCCGACAGCCGCCAGTGCGAGACAACCAGTCCCGCCCAGGCGCCGGCGAAATTCCAGCGTTTGGAGCCGTGGTCGCCTTCGGACGCAGCGCTGCGCGAACTCGAGGGCGACTACACGTGCGCGGAGCTCGAGGTCACCTATCGCGTTCTGGCGCGCGACGCTGGGCTCGTTGTGCGCGTTCCGGGTCGACCCGGATACGAGCTGGAATCATGCGGGCGCGATCTTTTTAAAACCACCGGAGGCGACGCGTTCAGGTTCGAGCGCGACGTGAACGGCGTCGTGACGAAATTCACCTTCATTTCGAGCGGTGTGTGGGGCTTGAGTTTCGACCGCACAAAACGGTAGCTGACGCTGGCCACATTTCCACATCGAGGCTGGCTTACGCGCCACGGAAAACGACGACCACTACGATGGCCTACAACGAACAACTTGCCGGGCGCATTCGTGACCATCTCGCGTCTTTGCGCCTGTCGACCGAGGAGAAGCGCATGATGGGCGGACTGTGTTTCATGGTGCGCGACAGAATGTGTGTCGGCGTGTACGAAGATCGGCTGATGGTACGTTTGGATCCCTTGGCCATGCCCGCGGCGTTGGCTCGTCGGGGATGCGCGCCGATGGCGTTCACGGGCCGCCCGCTGCGAGGATTTGTATTCGTGTCGCCCGAAGGGTGGACCGCTCCGGCGGATTTCGACTCCTGGCTTGCGCTTGCGCTCGAGTTCAACCCTCGGGCGAAATACTCGAAGCGGAGCGCAAAGAAAATCGCGGGCGATCGAAACGCGGCGCGTGCGGTCGGCGAAAAATAACCGCCGTCCCCCAAACTGCCCCGGCCCGAGCATCGGCGGGGTGCGTTTCCGGAGGTTTCAACCACCGGGCCAGATAGTTTTTAAAGGCGGCGACGCTTTGGAGGTGAAACACCTTTCAATAGCACCAAGCGACTACCATGAAGACCCTCCTCTCGACGATCGGCCGACTGGCGTTCCTGCCGATCCTCCTGGTCGAAATCATTGCGGTGCAGGCCGCCGCAGCGAGTTTTCAGCTCGACGCAGCGGCGCAGAAAAAGATCGAGACCGAGGCCCAGCGCCTGATCGACGAACAGAAGACTCCTGGGATCGCCGTCGGCATCATGAAGGACGGCCAGATTATATACGCCAAGGGCTTTGGTCTGGCGAATCTCGAGACCGGCACGAAGGTAACCCCCGACTCCGTCTTCGAAATAGGATCGAATACCAAGCAATTTACCGCCGCGTCGATCGTGCTGTTGTCGGAGCAAGGCAAGCTCGGCCTCGGTGACCGGCTCTCGAAGTTCTTTCCGGATTTCCCCCGCGGCGATGAAGTCACGCTTCGGCACTTGCTCACGCACAGTTCCGGCATCCATCCCGTGATGATCCCGGGCGGCCTGCCTACGCCGGAACAGCGCATCAACCTTCGCTCCGCCGCGGACCTCGTACCCATCATCCAGGGCCAGCCGAACCTCTACGATTTCGATCCCGGTGCTTCCCGCAAATACTCCAATTCGGGCTATATACTTCTCGGTGTGATCATCGAAAATCTCTCAGGCCTTTCACTCGGTGACTTCTTTAAACATCACCTGTTCGATCGCGCCGGAATGACCGCCAGCGCATTGGACAACGCGACCGAGGTCGTGCCGAACCGAGCCTCCGGCTATAATCGAAAGCCGGGGAGCGACGCTTTTATCAATCCTCCGCTTTTGAGTGACGTCGGCACCGGCGGCGGCGGCATCCGCTCCACTATCGGTGACATGTTGCGTTGGCAGGACGCGCTCCTGTCCGGCCGGATCATCTCGCTGGAAGGTGTGATGGCCATGACCGCTCCGGGTCCCGAGGGCGGGCCGTTTGGTCTGATGGTTGGCGAAGCAGATGGTCACGCCGTCTTCAGTTCGGGTGGCGGAGGCCCTGGCTTCAGATCGAACCTGAAAATATTTCCAGACGATCGCATCGCCCTCGTCGTGATGACCAACATAGGAGCTCCGCAAACTCGAGGGCGGCTCGAGCCCGGTACGGATTTGTCCGACGAGGTCCAGCCGCCACGCAAAAAATCGGGTCCGGGTAAACAAGGCCCCGGCAAAAAGGGCCCGGGCATCACACGGCGCCCGCAAGGTTCGCCGGATGCCGCGCGGGAACTCGAAGCGATCCTGACCCGCTTGATTGTCGAGCGCCTATAAAACCAGAAAAGGCAGTTGAACCACCCATCTCCACCAATGAACGCTCGTGGAGCAGAGACCTTACAGAACGCACTGCGATGCATGTCGGCGCCCTGGGCCGATTCAGAAAAGCTCGGGCAACTCATTCCGCGCGGAGAGCGCGATCGCGGGCACCGCGCCGTATTCGGCTGATCGATACGGCCACCGGAGTCTGGGGGTGAAGCCGGGCAGCCAGCCGCCCGCGGCGGCGGCGGCTTTGTCGGCGGCGGCGTTCGAGAGGCCGTCGCGCGTGATGAGCGGCGAGATGTTGGCCTGCCACCACGTCGCAATCCGTGCGCCGAGCGCGCGGCCGGCATCCGGTTCGTGGATACACATTTCATACCAGCGCTGCGCGCCGGCGGGGCTCAGGCATGCGACATTCGAGTAGGCTCCGTGGGCGCCGCGCGCCAGGCCTTCCGCGAGCAGATGCCCGGGGGTGAAAATCGACAGCTGCGCGCACAGCGGCTGCATCGCGGCAAACCATGCCGCGTCGCCGCCCGGCACTTTCATGCCGATGACGCCCGGAACCTGCGCTGCGATCTCCGCCCACTCCGGCGGCGTGAGGCGCCGTTTCGCGTGCGGCGGATTATAGACGATCAGGCCGATGGGCGCCGCCTCCTCCGCCATGACGCGCAGGAAGGCGATCGCTTCGGGCAGCGTCGGCGGGAACCAGTCGGGCAGCGTGACCTGAAACGCGGACGGCTGCAGGGGCTTTACGCGCCGCAGCCGTTCGCGGGCGACCTGCGCGCTGAAATGGCTCACGCCAATCTGGAACGGCATGTGCGCGCGGGTGCATTTCTCGGCGAGCACGGTGCTGATTTGGTCGAACTCGGTTTCCGTCTGCGTATGGAATTCCCCGGCGGTCCCGTTCGAATAGATGCCGCTGACCTTCGCGCCGATGAAATGATCGATCTCTCCCGCGAGCAGCGTGAAGTCGATCGTGTCGTCCGGCTGGATCGGCAGCAGGAGCGTGGCCCAGTTGCCGCGAATCGCGGACGCGGAAAGCGGATTCATTTCGCGGTCTGCAGCATTTCGTTTCCCAGGCGGGACATTCAAAGCCTTGAAGGTTCCGCGATCGGGGCCGCCGCCGTGATCTCCGCGGGATCGTACAGCGTGAGGCCCGCGAGCGGCCTGCGTCTGCCTGGGAGCACCCAGCTGGCGAGATAGCCGAGCAACACGCAGGTTCCGGTCCCGATCGCGCCGAAGAGGAAGAAGTTGATCGACGTGAACTGTCGCACACAGAGCAGTGTGATCACGCTGCCGATCGCGCCGACCAGGGCACCGGGTCCGTGGGCACGGCGCGTGAAGATGCCGAGGACAAACAAACCCGCGAGCGCGCCGCCCGTCAGGCCGACCACCGAGATAAACGCGTCGAAGAGCGACGCGATCTTGAGTCGCGCCATCAGGCACGCGCCCGCGGTCACGAAGATGCCGGTGGCGAGAATCACGACCTGCGCGCGCCGCAGATTGGCGCGGTCGGGGCGGCCGGGCCGGAACCGTCCGTAGAAATCGGTCATCCAGGCGGCTGCCACGCTGTTCAGGCTGCTCGACAGCGTCGACTGCGACGCGGCGAACACACCCGCGATGACGAGCCCCGCGATGCCGACCGGCAACTCCCGCACGATGAATAGCGGGAGGATCTGGTCGGTGGCGATCGACGTGTCGAGATTGCCGGGGTTGAGCTTATAGAAAACGTACAGTGCAGTCCCCAGGGCGAAGAATATAAGGCTGCCGGGCAGCACCATCAACGCGTTGGTCCAGATCGAGCGCGCGGCCTGCTTCTCGTCCCGGGTGGTCACATAACGCTGCACGACGTCCTGGCTCGCGGTGTAAGAGGTGAGGTTGTTGAAGAGGCTGCCGACGAAGATCAGCGCCACGGAGGCGGTCGCGAAATCGTTGCTCCACCATACCGTTCGCTCGAAGAATTTACCGTCCGAGGCGGCGATGCTGAAGAACTGGCCGAGCCCGCCTTCGCAGGCGCCGATCACGAGTCCGAGGCTCAGCAGCGCGCCGCCGAGCAACACCACCGTCTGCACGACATCGGTCCAGACGACCGCCTCGATGCCGCCGATCATCGTATAGATAATACAGAGCGTAGCCGTGAGCAGAATACACGTGTAGACATCCAGCGAACTCACCGTGGCGAGCGCGATCGAGGGCAAATAGAGTACGATCGCCATCCGGCCCACCTGAAAGAGAATGAACGACGCGCTGCCGAACAGCCGCACGGGCAGGTTGAAGCGCTTCTCGAGATATTCATAGGCGGACGTGATATTCAGCCGGCGGAAGAACGGCAGATAGACGGCGATCACCAGCGGGGCGATCGCCACGATCGCGAGGTTGGCGAAGAAATACGTCCAGTCGCTGGCATACGCCTTGGCCGGGAGCGCCATATAAGTGATCGAGCTCAGCATCGTCGCGTAGATGCTGAGTCCCACGGCCCACCACGGGAGCGACTGGCCGCCGCGGAAGAACGTCTCCGTGCTTCGCTCGCGTCGCGCGCAATAGATGCCGATGCCGAGCATCGCGGCGAGATAGGCTCCGAGGGTGAGGCCGTTGATCCAGCCGAGCTCCGTGCGCACGGGGTTGCGCTTGCCCACGAGCACCCGCGGCGTCCGAACTCCGGGGCGAATCTCGCCGGTGGGCACCACATACATGCCCTGCCACGCGACCGCCGACGTGGTGACGGGAGGCCAGATTCCGGCCGTGGGATCACCCTGGGGATTCGGCCCGGTCGATTTCGGCAGCTCGCCGGAGGCCGCCCACGTGTCGGTGAGTGTATGGTAAATCAGGATACCGGCCGAGAAACCGGGATGCTCGTCGCGCAGCTCGGCGACCTTGGCTGCGAGCGCGCCATTGTCGCCGCCCAGCACGAACAGGTGCGCCGAGCCATCGATCGGCGCGGGCGTAGGCGCAGCTGCGCGGGGCTCGGGCAGATCCGCGAGACGCTTCCATCCGCCGCCGGGCGTGTAACGCCACGCGTCGCGCAGGTATTCCCGTTTCAAGCCCGCGGTGCCGTCCGCGACGAGGTTGACGCCACCGAACAGATAGAATGCGCCGTCGCGGCCGCCGGCCACGGCGAGCATGCGAGGCGGTCCGGGGCACGGCTCCAGCTCGCGCCAGCTCCGCGCGGCCGGCGCGGCGGTGAGATCGAGCGCCCAAAGCTGCCGGCCCGGTGCCGCATCGGCCCGCTCGAGGCCGCCTGCGACGTACACCGTCGAACCTACCAGCGCGCCCGCCGCGTTTGCGAGTGGCCGCGGCAGGGGTGGAAACGCTTCGGTGCGCACGCTCGCTCCGTCGCGCCGGATCAGGAAAACCTCGCGCACATGTTCACGTTCGTCGCTTCCGCCGATGCACAACACGCCGTCGGGCACGGTCAACGAAACGCCATAGCCGAGCGGGCGCGGCAGCCGGCCTGCCTCGCGCCACTCGCCAGCCGGTGTATCCAGCACAAAGATACGGTCGTGCCAGATCTTCTTCGCCCCCGTCCAGGGCCGGCCATCGGGGAAGTTCGCGCCTCCGGCCACGATCAGGCTCCCCTGCGCGACGCCCGCAAACGGGGCGGCAAACCCGATCTTGTCCGGCAGCGCCGGAAGCTCCGACCAGGTGAATGTGCCCTCGGCCGCCGCCCGCGCCGTTCCGGCGAGCAACAGCGAAACGAGCGTGACGGCGACGGCGAGGATGCGAGCCATGATCAGGAAGCGGTTGGGGTTGCCGCGCCGATTCCCTGTTGGAGGAAGTCGAGCTCGCCGATTGCAGCGAGTTTCTCCTGCAGCGCGGAGGCCTGGGCGGGCGTGATGTCGGTGAGGGGCAATCGAGTGGGGCCGCAGTCGACCCCGAGCCCGCGCATGAGGCTCTTGAAAGCGGCGATGGGATGCGCGCCGCTGCGCACACAGGCCTCGATCATCTGCACGGCGCGCGCCTGGAGCGCCTCCGAGGTGGATTTGTCACCGCGCTCGAATGCTTCGATCACCCGCCGGTAAAGGGGCGCGGCGAAATTATACGTACTGCCCACCGCGCCTCGCGCCCCGCGGGCAAGTGCCGTCGACAGCAACTCGTCGCGCCCGAACAGCACGTCGTAACGCCCGTGGTCGAACTGTACACAGCGCTCGAAATCCTCCAGATCCTCGAAGGTGTATTTGACGCCGGCGAGGGTGGGGATGCGTCCGCTGGCGGCGGCGAGAAACTCGCTCACGACCAGCGACACGCCGGTCATCGACGGAATGTGATAGTAATAGAACGGCAGTCCCGGTGCGGCCGCCGCGACCTGCGCGCACCACTCGACGAGCTCGGCGACGCCGCGCGTTTTGAAGAAGAACGGTGCCATGCACGCGATGCTGTCCGCTCCGATCTGCGCCGCATGCGCGGCGAGCGCCCGGCATTCGGCGAGTGAATTGCTGCCGACGTGCACGATCACCCGGAGCCCGGAGGGCGCGACCGACACCCACCGTTCCGCGAGCTGGCGCCGTTCTTCGATCGTCAGCGACATACTCTCGCCGGTGGTGCCGCAGATGAAGGCTCCGGCCAGATTGTTGGCGTGCAGGAACCGCGCGAAACGCTCGATGATGTCGAGGTTGAGCGAGCCATCATCCTGCATGGGACTGAAAGGCGCGGCGATGAGACCGTTGGTTTTGCGGCGAATCATATTTTGGAGTCCGAGGTAAAACGGCTGGCTGGCCGCGGCGTCGCAGGTCCGACGTCGGCGGCTACCGGCTGGGGCGGGAGGGATTTCATGGGTGGGCGTAACGCGTGGCAAACGCTCATGTGCCCCGAGGCCCGCGCAAACTCATTTGCGCTGGTTCTATTTTCGAACCTTGGGCGCGGAATGCGCGGGCGAGCCGCAGGACTCTCTGCGGTGGCCGAGGTTCGCGGGGAGATGCGACCCAGCCCGTCAGTCTGCTGCCGCGCCAGCGTCTTCAGCCCAACGCTGAGAACAACGCGAGGTTGCCGCCGCCTGCGGAAACGCGCCGCGTTTTAGCTTTCCCACGCCTGGCGTGAACCCGTTTCAACGCGGCTCGCGCGGATTGAAATGCGATGTCTGCGCCAGCTTCGCCCAGAGCTCGCGTTCTTCGGCTGTCGTTTCGGTGGGTGTCTGAATGCGCGCTACAATATACAGCTCGCCGCGCGCGTCTCCGGTTCCAGTCGGCAATCCGTGGCCGCGCACGCGGAACGTCCGGCCAGGCGTTGTTCCGGGGGGGATCCGCAGCGACACGCGCGTGTCGAGCGTGCGCACGGTCACGGTGGTGCCGAGCACCGCCTCCCACGGCGCGAGATCCAGATCGTAATAGAGATCGGCATCCTGCACGCGATAATCGGGATGTCGCGCAAAGCGGGCACGGAGATAGAGATCTCCCGCCGGCCCGCCTGCGGCTCCGGGTTGCCCGGCGCCGGCCAGCCGGATCGCCTGGCCATCGCGGACACCTCGCGGGATGCGCGCGCGATAGGTTTTCCTGGCCGTGACGTCGCCCGTCGCGGGATCGGTCAGCGAGACCGTCACTTCGCGCACCGCACCGTGCAGCGCTTCCTCGAGCGTAACCAGGATGTCGCCCTCGATATCCGCGCCGGCTCGTGGGGTCGGCCGGTCTGCCCGCCCGTGGGGCACGCCGCGCGCACCCGTGGCTCGCGGCGCGTCAAAGCCGAAGCCGCGGAGATCCTCCGCATCCGGTGCGCCGCGCGCACCGCCTCCGAAGAATTGCTCGAAGAAATCGCTGAACCCCGTGCCGCCGAAGCTGAACTCATAGTCTTCCGGCCCGGCCGTGCGCCATTGCCCGCGCGGGACTCCGTCGGCGTGGGGCATTTCGCCGCTGCCGGTCTGCCAGCGCGAGCCGAGCTCATCGTAGCGTTTCCGTTTCGCCGCATCGCCGAGCACTTCGTAAGCCTCGTTGATCTCCTTGAATTTCTCCTCTGCGGTACGCTTGTCCTTCGCGGTGTCAGGGTGATACAGCCGCGCGAGCTTGCGAAAAGCCTTCTTGATGTCCGCCTCGCTGGCGTCCCGTTCGACCCCGAGCGTCCGATAGTAATCTTTATATTCGACGGCCATGATCGGCGGCGGATTTCAACCTGAGCTGTGCAACGAATGCCGTCGGCCCATCATCGCAAGCTCCGGCACGCCACGGCGCGAGGAAAACTTCCCGGTGGAAAGCTCCCCGGTGGCCGTTCTTGCGCTCCTCGAGTCGCCTCGCTCGCGGTCCATTTTCGAAACGATGTTCGTAAGGCGACGATTGTCTCCCGCGTGCGGCCGTTCTCTCGTCGGCGTTGCCCCGGAGCACCGGAGGGCGACAGCCTGCGCTCGACGGCGGGTCGCGCCTCGTCCACTCCAGCCTGCAACTCATGAAACCCCTCTTGTTCATCGCTGCCGTCGTGCTCCTGTCGCTTGGAACCATCCGGGGCCAAGCGGCGACCGCGGAGAAGCCGAAGGTCATCTTCATCATTCTCGACGACATGGGCCCTGCCGACACGGGCGCCTATGGCTCGAAAGTCATTGCGACGCCTCACATCGACCGGCTCGCGGCGGAAGGCATGCGGTTCACGCAGGCTTATGCCGGCTGCAGCGTATGCGGACCGACGCGCAGCACGCTCCTGACCGGCCGTCACGGGGGGCGCACCACGGTACGGGCCAACAGCGGCGGAATCCCGCTGCGCGCCGAGGACGTGACGATCGCCGAAGTGCTGCGGCCGGCGGGCTATATTTCCGGAGGCTTTTGGCAAATGGGGGGTGGGCGATCTCGACACCGACGGCGTGCCGGAGCGGCACGGCTTCGCGCGGTTTTTCGGCTATTATCACCAGTTGCACGCGCATCAGTTTTACCCCGAGGAACTCATCGACACCGGTCGCAAGGTACCGCTGCCGAACAAGGGCTTCTACGATGTGAAACGCCCCGAAGGTGCCGTCTCGACGCGCAACCCCGCGACCGGCGGTGAGTATGTGTTTAGTGGATACCGAATCTTCGAAGAGATGAAGGCGTTCATCCGCGCGAACAAGGACCGGCCGTTCTTCTGTTATGCCCCCTGGACGATGCCGCACGCCCGGCGGGAGATTCCCGACGACGATCCGGCCTGGCAGCTCTACAAGGACAAGCCGTGGTCCGCGCAGGAGAAAGGCCACGCGGCCTATTGCTCGCTCGCCGATCGGCTGGTGGGGGAAACGCTCGCCCTGCTGAAAGAGCTGGGGATCGAGGAAAACACGCTCGTGTTTTTCTGCTCCGACAATGGCGCTCCGAACACCTCGAAGATCCTGCAGTCGTCGGGGGGACTGCGCGGCGCAAAGGGCCAGATGTATGAAGGCGGCATCCGCATTCCCTTTATTGTGCGCTGGCCGGGAAAAATCCGGGCCGGCACGACGAGCGATCTGCCGATCTATACGCCCGATGTCATGCCGACGCTCGCCGAGCTCGCCGGCGCGACCGCGCAACTCCCGCAAGGGACCGATGGCCTCTCCTTGGTGCCGGAGCTGCTCGGCACGAAACGGCTGCCGCGCGACCGTCATCTCTATTGGGAGTGGAATGGCGCGCACATGGATACGAACTACGCGCCCAAATTCCAGGCGGTCCGCCGGGCCGAGTGGAAGATTGTCCGGCACAAGCTCGACGGCCCGTGGGAGCTATATAATCTCGGCGCGGATATAAACGAGACCCGGAACGTGGCGGCGGAGCACCCGCAGATCGTCGCCTCCCTCTCCGCCTGGGTCGATCGCAACCGCGAGGCGCACCTGCCTCAAATCGAGCCCGGGAAACCGCCGGGTCGCCGGTGGCGCTGACCGGCGTCCACGGCCAAGCTGCGCGCCCGCGAAACCCCATGGAAACCTTCATGCGTCCTCGGAACGGAATCATGCGCGGGGTGGTCGCCGTCGCGATCATGGCGTTGAGCGGGTGGGTGCAGGGCGCGGCGGCTGAGGGCATTTCGCTGACGCGTGACGGCAGGAGTGCGAGTGTGATTGTCCACCCGCGGGGCGATTCCCTCACGGCCGCAGCGGCCCGCAAGCTGGCGGACTATATCAAGAGTCAGACCGATATCGATGTGCCGATCGCCGCGGAAGGCGATGTCGCCGCCGCCGCTCGAGCCGAAACAGTCATCGTGCTGGATGGCACGCCGGATCATCGGCTCGCATCCCGGTTTGGACACCCGCCTGGAATCGTCTCCGACCGAGCCGACGCGTATCGACTGACGGCGGTCATGCGGGCAGATGCGCCAGCGCTGGTCGTCGCGGCGGGGAAGAGTCCGGCCGGGGCTAAATACGCCGCCTATCGCCTGATGCGGGAGCTCGAGCTCGGCGAGGGCGGTGCGCGCGTGCGGCCGCTGGATGTGAGTGCGGCGCCGTTTATAAAGACGCGCTCGGTGGCTCTCTTCAATGTGTGGAGCATGCCGATCGAGCTCACGCGACGACACAACACCGAGAGCTGGCCGGCTGAGCGGATCGAGCGCTACGTCGACATGTATGATGTTTTTGGATTCAACGCGATCGAGTCGCACGATCGTTTCAACGACAATTACCTCGAGCCGCTTTTTGGCCTGAAGCGGCGCGAGTGGCGCGATAAAGTACATCGCATGATCGAGCGCGCGCACGCCAACGGTCAGGAATTTTTCCTGCGAATCTGGGGGCATACGGTGATGGATACGCCGAAATTCACGAAGGCCCTGGGAGCGACGTCCGCCGTGCCGAAGAAGCTCGCCTACCTGTGCGTGAATGATCCGGTGCAGCGAAAGCGCTGGGAGGATGAGATCCTGCAGTATTATGTCAGCAATTACGGCGGCCGCATCGACCATCTGATCGGCCACTGGTGCGATCCCGGCGTGTGCCGGAAAAACGGCTGCGACTTCCGCACGCCATTGCAGCTGCAGATGGAGCTGCATCATGCGTTCAAGGCGGTGGATCCCGATTTCCGGTCGAGCTTCAGCCTGTGGTTTTTCGATGTGACGAAAGACAATCGCGCCGGCTGGGCGCGAGGTGGCTGGCCCGGCTATGAGACGGATTTCGATCTGATCAACGCCGGAATCCTGGAGAAGGATGTGGTCATAGCCACGGCGACGACGAAGCCGAACAGTTATAAAGCCGAGGTGGTCGACGCGATTATAGCGGCCGGGCACAAGCCGGCCGTATGGACCTGGTATCGGGCCGATCACGAGATTCGACCGTCGCTGCATGTGCACCTGCACGAACGGCTGGGGGAATATTTCAAGGGACTTCCGGCTTCGGCGCAGCAGCTGGACTGGCATTGCGTCGAGCGCAATGTACACGGTGCGGCCAATACGGCGAACTACTATGTCGCGGGGCGTTTGATGTGGGAACCGGAGCTCGACGTGGACGAACTGCTGCGCGAGTTCCTGACGCTGGTTTACGGGGCGGACAATGCGGCCAAGGTCATGCCCGCGTATCTCGCGATCGAGCGAATCCGCTGCCACTCGTGTCACGCCAATTGGGAGAGCACGCGTCTCACGGGTGCGGGCACACACGATCCGAAAGCGGACCTCGCGCTCGCGGAGGACGCGCTCGATCGGCTCGGTCGTGTGACGATCGATCCCGGCTACCGGCCCCGTTTGCCGCTGGATGTCTCGCCGGCGCAGATCGTGGCCGATCTCACAGCGTCGCTGACGGTAATTCGCGATTTCGCGCGCTGTCGCGCGGAAGACTATCCGCGCGTGGAACGCGCGGTCGCGGCCGGGGACGCCATCGCGGCGACGCAGCTCTTCGACGAGTTGCAAACGCGGTTCTCCGGCTGGACGCACACGCTCGCGGGCCGGCAGGAATGGTCGGTGCTCGACGCGTATATCAAAGACAAACGCAAGCGGCTGGGCGCGGCGGCGAAGCACTGACCACCGTCACCGTATATATATCGAACCCGCCCCGTAGCATGGCCGTTCCGAATCAGTCCATTTTCATCACCGGAGCGTGTGGTGACATCGGCCGCAGCCTGGCGCTGGTGTTTGCCCGGCAGGGAGCCCAGCTGGCGTTGTGCGACCTGCTTGCCGCCGAGGCCGCGCAACCGCTCGTGCGGGAGTTGCAGCAGCTCGGGGCGACGGTGCTGTATCGTGCGGTGGATGTCACGGACGCTGCCGCCACGCATTCCTTCGTGACCGAAGCCGCGCATGAGTTTGGTGGACTCGACCTGTGTATCGCCAACGCGGGAATCGTGGAGCGCGGCGCGCTGGTCGAGCTGTCGATCGAGGCGTGGCGGCGCACGCTGGACGTGAATCTCACCGGCTCGTTCATCACCACGCAGGCGGCGGCACGGGCGATGATCGGCTCCGGAAGACCGGGGCACATCGTGTTGATCAGCTCCTGGGTGCAGGACGAGCCGCGCGAGAATATAGGCGCCTACTGCGCGTCGAAAGGCGGGTTGAAGATGCTCGCGAAATGCCTCGCGCTCGAGCTGGCCCCAAAGGGAATTCGCGTGAATCTCGTGGCGCCGGGCTGGGTCGATGCAGGTCTGACCGGCCAGAACCTGCGGACGCACCTCGAGCGGCGAGGAGAGATCGAAAAGCAGATTCCACTCGGCCGATTGATCGCGGCGGAGGAACTCGCGCGGACGGTGCGCCTGCTGTGCTCGCCCGAGGCCGCCTACGTGACGGGCGCGACGTGGCTGGTGGACGGCGGCAGCAGTCTGGGTTCCCGGCAATAAGCGGCAGCGATCCCATGAAGCTCAATCGATGGATCATCCTGGCGCTGCTGTTTCTCGCGTCGGTCATCAACTTCATCGACCGCCAGAGCCTCTCGATTCTCGCCCGCACGATCCAGGACGAGCTGAACATCACCGACCTCGGCTACTCGACGGTCGTGCAGTTGTTCCTCTTCGCGTACATGCTGTCGTTCTTCGTCGTCGGCTGGATCACGGATCGCCTCGGTATCCGGATCAGCATGACGCTGTTTATCGCCTGGTGGTCGCTGGCGAATATGCTCACCGGGCTGGCGAGCTCGCTGCGTTCGCTCGGCGCGGCGCGCTTTCTGCTCGGGGCAGGGGAGTCGGGACTTTATACCGTCGCGCCAAAGGTCGTGGGTGAGCTGTTTCCGCCCGCGCAGCGCGGGCTTGCGGTGGGCGTATATACGGCCGGCGCCACGATCGGAGCGACGATTGCGCCGCCGCTGCTGGCGTTTCTCGCGTTGAGCTATGGCTGGCGTGGCGCATTCTTCGCCACGGGTGCGCTCGGGCTGCTGTGGATCATACCATGGTTGACCTTTTATCGCCCGGCTGCCCGCGGCCCGGCTCCCGCGGGGGCGGCCGCGCCGAGCGCCGCGGCGAAGGAACCGGCCTGGCGCTGGCGCGATGTGTTCTTCTGCCGTGAAGCCTTGCTGCTGCTGGCAGCGCGCACGCTGACAGATCCGGTCTGGCATTTCGTCCTTTTCTGGTTCCCGAAATATCTGACGGATGTACACAAGATGCCCCTGCCGGAGCTCGGCCGGATCGCGTGGATTGTATATCTGGCGGCGGACGTGGGTTGTGTCGCGGGCGGCCTGCTGTCCGGACGTTTCATCCGCCGCGGGATGCGGCCGACGGAAGCGCGGAAGTGGACGATGACGGTTGCGGCGATCCTCATTCCTTGCAGCGCGCTGGTGCCGCTTTTCGAGGCGAAGTTCGCCATCATGGCGCTCGTGTCGATCATCGCCCTGGCGCACATGACGTGGATCGTGACGCTCACGACACTCGCCGTGGACCTGTTTCCCGCGAGCCGGCTCGGCTCGATCTTTGGCGTGATTGCGGCGGGGAGCGGGCTGGGCGGAATGCTCTTCACCAATCTTGTCGGCCGGCTCGTGACCCATTTCTCGTACTCGCCGGTCTTCGTGATCATGGGCTGCCTGCATCCGCTCGCGCTCATCCTGATCTGGCGGGCCGTCGCCTCGTCGCGTCGCGGTGGTGATGCGGCGGCGGTCGAAGCCGTGAATGCAACTGTGACCGCTGCTGCCGGCGAGGAGAAGACGGCCTGATGAGAAACCGGCGAATGCCAGACCCATGAAGATCGAGCGCATCGAAGTCTATACGCTGCGGCTGCCGCGTCATTACCGAGTCGGTGGCCACACCGAGACGCCGGGCCGGCTGCCCGGGACGGATTACTATATAGAACCCCAGTGGGTGCACGCCTACAGCAGCGTGCTCGAGTCGTGCCTGGTCAAACTCACCGCGGACGACGGCACGGTCGGCTGGGGTGAAGTGCAGGCGCCGCTGACGCCACAGACTCCCTGTGCGTTGATCACGACGCTGCTTGGGCCGGCGTTGCTCGGGCAGGAGGCGCTCGCGACCTCGGCATTATACGACCGGCTATATCATCTCATGCTGGCGCGGGGCCACGCGGGAAGCTTCCTGGCGGATGCAATGGCGGGCCTGGATATAGCGCTGTGGGATTTGAAGGGCCGTCATTACAAGGCGCCGTTGTGCGAGCTGCTCGGCGGGCCTTATCGAAGGGAACTGCCGGCCTACGTGTCGGGTCTGCGGGTTTCGGGCCTGCAGGATAAAATCAATGCGGCGCGGCGGTTTTGTGCGGAAGGTTTCGCCGGCGTGAAGGTGTTTACCGGGGCGAGGCTCGACGCGGTGATCACGGAGGCACGAGAGATCCGGGCGGCGATCGGCCCGGATGCGTTTTTCGCGGTCGACGCGATCTGCAAATATGATCTGCCAGCGGCGACGCACGTGGGGCGCGCGCTCGATCCTCTGCGGGCGGCGTGGCTGGAAGCGCCGCTGAATGCGGAGGATATTTCCGGCCACGCGGCACTGGCGCGCGCAATCGCGACTCCCGTCGCCGTGGGCGAGACGTTGCGCACGCCGCGGCAGTTCGAGCCGTGGTTGCGCCAGCGGGCGCTCGCCATTGCCCAACCGGATCTGATGCGCACAGGAATCACGGGTGCACTGCGGATAGCAGCGCTGGCGGATGCGATGCACGTCCCGACTACGCTGCATACCGGCGTGTGCACCGCGATCGGGATGGCGGCGACCTGGCAGGTCGCGGCGGCGCTTCCGGGCGAGATCCCGCAGGAGCATCAGCATGATCTTTTCGAAGCGGTGAACGCGCTCTTGCAGACACCGCTGGCGCTGCGAAGCGGCCGGCTCCTCGTGCCCGAGCGCCCGGGGATCGGCGTCGAGGTGAACGAAGCCGCCGTGGTCGCTGCCGCGACCGAGCATTGGATCGTCGATGGCAGCGGCCGGCGTCTCGCAGAGGCGTTGTGACGGACGACGGGCAGAGGGAGCGTCGACGCAGGAAACGATGTTCGTAAGCGGGCTCTTGTGTGAGCGGGGGGCCGTGTTTGGTTAGCGGACGTTTTCGAAACGTCGCTCCAGACCGCGACGTTTGCGCCGGCTGGCCGGCGTGTTCTTCCGCACCAACCCCAACCCGCTCCACCTCGCCACGAGTTGGACTTCACCCCATGAACTCCGGGCAATTCCGCTGGCCGCGAGCCGCTGCGCTCGCGGCGCTTTCCTTGACGAGCATTGCGCGTGCGCAGACGGCGCCGAACCCTGCACCGTCTCCGCCGTATCCGCCGGGGAAGGACGATCCCATCGTGCTTTCACCGTTCGAGGTGGGCTCCGAAACGGAGCGCGGCTACCAGTCGACCGCGGTGCTGCAAGGGGGCCGCGGGCGGATCGACCTCGCGGATGTCGCCGGGCAGGTGGCGGTGTTCACGAAGGATTTCCTGGATGATATTGGCGCGACGAATCTCGAGGAGGCGTTTCTCTTTTCGGCGACCACGCAGACCTACTACGACAACGTCGATGGCAACGCCGACAACCGTTCGGGTTCGCGCGCCCGGCCGCAGGACGACGCGATCAACTCCCGCGGGCTGGGCGCGCTGGATCGCACGCGCAATTTCTTTCGCACGACCATCGATCCGGATTCCTACAACACGGAGCGGCTGAGCCTGATCAGCGGGGCGAACGCCGTGCAGTTCGGCCTGGGCGGTGCGGCGGGTACGGCGGAGAGCACGTCCGCCCGCGCAAACCTGACCAGGAACCGCCAGCGCGTGCAGCTGCGCACCGACAGCTACGGTTCGGAACGCGCGGTGCTCGACGTGAGCCAGGTGCTCGTGAAGCACAAGCTCGCCGTCCGCGCCATCGGGCTGAAGGAGGGCAAGGAGCACTTCCTGCAACCCGGCTTCGAGGAGAACCTCCGCGGGTTTGCGACGATCACGTATCAGCCTTTCAAGCACACGACCGTGCGGGTCGAGGGCGAGTACGCCTACCGGAAGGACAACCGGCCATCGACGCCAATGACGCGCGATATCGGCTATATGGCCTGGCTGGCGGATCCGATCGTCTATAACAACCGCGCCGCGACCGCGCCTACCGCCGGCCGGCCACCGGCGCCGCGCTTCACGCGGCCCGATGGCACGACGCGCAATTACGGGTTCAATGCGAAGACCGCGCTCTTCGTGTGGCCGCAGAACTCCCTGCCGGCTTTCACCGGTTTGCAGGATGTGCGCAACACCGTCGTCGTGCCAGTCGCCGACGCGGCTGCCGCCGGTGCGCAGACCCAGTCGTTCATGGTGCCGGGCTATCCCTGGAACGTGAACCCACAGGGATTCTCGCGTTATACCCGCCGGCGCAGCCGGAATCTCACGGCCACCATCGAGCAACGGCTGGGCCGCAATACGTTCGCCGAGATCGGTTACTCCTGGGAATTCTATCGCAATCACACCGCGCAGCTCATGGCGCACAATGCGTTCGATATAATGGTCGACGTGAACCGTTACCTGCCGGACGGGGTCACGCCAAATCCAATGTATGGCCGTGCCTTTACCGAGTCGAACAGCGCGACCGGCCAGGGTTCCTGGACCGATCACCAGATCTCGCAATATCGCGCCACGCTCGCACATGAGCTCGACCTGACGAAATCTCCCGGCTGGATGCGACATCTCGGCCGGCACCGGCTGGGCCTGTTTGCGAGCTACGACGATACATCCACCTATAATCTCGGTAACAACCGCTTCATGGTCCTCGGCAATCCAAGTTTCCTGTCGCCAGCCGCGCAGGCAAATCCGCTGCACGCCGACCGGCTCTTCAATATGCGCTTCTACCTGCCGGAGATCGGCAGCACGAGCGACCCGCACGCCTACGGGGTGCCGAATCCGTCGGCGTATGGCGACATCATGGGCACGTTGCATTTCACGACACCCTCCGGCGAGCCTTTCGAGGTTTCGATGTATGAGAACCCGATCGGGTTTGTCGGCACGACGCCGACGGCCAGCCATCTCCAGCGAGGCTCGGTCGCGGCGAGCACCTCGAGCACGTTTTTCCGGAACCGGCTGGTCGCCAATATAGGCGTGCGGCACGACCGGGTGCGGAACTCCGACTTCGGTGATTTCATTCCGCGGCTGAGCCAGAATCCACCGACCGCCGCAAATCCGCTCGGCTCCGGTCTTCGGGCCTATGATGACTTCCGCGAGCAGGTGCCGGCCGACGTTTGGACGCCCTATCGCAAGGCGACGCGACTCAACTACGGCTTCGTCGTGCGTCCGCCGCGCGTCGATCAATGGCTGAGCCTCGGCTATGATTACTCGCGCAACGCCTCGTTGAACGAAGTCGATATCGTGCGCGATGTGAACGGTTCCGAGGTCGAGCCCGCCTACGGCGAGTCTCATGAATATAGCATTCGCCTGCGGCTCCTCCGGGATCGGCTGAATATCAAGTTCAACTATTTCAATGCGCTGAACCGCAACACCAACCTGGCGGACAGCGGGCTGCGGCGAAATTTGATCGATTTCGAGCAACAGCTCTACGCCAACGATCCCACGTATCCGATCAATCCGCTCTTTCGGGAGGAACTCAATCCGCTGCCGGCGGACTTCCGCCTGCCCGGCGATCGCAACAGTCGCGGCGTCGAGGTGGACCTCACCTTCAACCCCACGCGCAACTGGCGCATCTTCTGGAACCTCGGCCGCACCGAAACGAAGATCGACGATATATCAACCCAGCCCTGGTGGGACTACTTGAACGCAAAGCTCCCCGTCTGGCAGGCATTCCAGGGCGACTGGGCCACCGCGACGTATGCCAGCAACCAGACGGTGCAGACCGCCTGGACCTCACTGATCGAGGCGCCGCTCGACAATATCCAGGAGCGCCTCGGCAATCCCGGCGGAAATGCACAGACGTGGCGCTCCAGTCTCGTGGCGACCCGATCGTTTACCGAGGGCTGGCTCAAGGGTGCGTCGACGAGCGTGAATTTTCGCTATCGCGGACCCTCGATCGTCGGGTTTCCCAACCGGGTCGATGAAAAGGGTAATGTTCGGGTTGACCGCGACAATCCCTACAAGTCGGAGGACTATATACTGACCGGCGCGATGGCCAGTTACCGGTTCCGCGGTTTCGGCGACACCGCGTGGCGCGTGCAGCTCAACGCCAATAATATATTCAACGCGAAGCGCCTCTACCTCACGCGCACGTACTCCGACGGCGGCCCGCGCAACTATGGCCGGCAGCCGGGACGGGAGTTTATTCTCTCGGTCAATATCGAACACTGAGCGGCGGCTGCCGCCTTGATTTCAGGATCCTCAAACCGACTCCTGCACGCTTTCTCACTTTCTCTTAAACTATGATCGCAAAACTCTCTATAATTACCCGGCGCGCGAGCGTTGCTGGACTCCTGTTGTTGACCGCAAATGCATCGGTCGCCGCAGCGCCGGCGGCTGGCTCGATGGTCAAAGTCGTCGATGGCGTCGTGCAACCGGTCCGCCCGGTGGCGGAGGCGATCGACGACGCGATCCGGTTTCTGCGCAAGGCGGATGGCGCTTACGTCCCGGGAAAAATGGAGGGCGAGCTGGCCGGATATTTCATGCATGCGCACGTCAACGCCGACGGCTCGCGCATCGAGCGTCGCCAGCTCAGCTTTCCCGCGCGCCAACATGCCTATTTCATCCAGACGTTCCTGCATTACTACGCCTATACTGGCGAGAAGGAGTGGCTCTTGCGCGCGCGCGACCTCGCAGAATGGAATATCGCGAACTCGACTCCTGCCACGGCGGCGTACCCGAACCTGCCGTATTCAGCGCACCAGAATGGCAAGCCCACCGGCAGTGCGGATAAAAACAGTATAGAAACCGACAAGCCGGCGTTCCTCGGCACCGCCTACCTGGCGCTCTATGAAAGCACCGGCGAGCAGCGTTATCTCGAAGCGGCGCGCAAGATCGCCGCCACGCTGATCCCGAAGCAGCGCGCCGACGGCAGCTGGCCCTTCCGGGTCATTCCGGAAGATGGGAGTATCTTTGAGGACATGGGCGGCGCGCCGGTTTTCTTCGTGGAGTTCTTCGACCGTCTGTACCGCCACGAGAAAAAGTCCGAATATACGCGGGCCCGTGACAACGCCGCGCGGCTGATGATCGCGCGCAACGTCGAGCAGGGCTTGTGGGGGACGTATCACGAGGACATCCGTCCGAAGACAGGCAAGCATCTCTCCGCCGAGCCGATGAGCTTCACGGCCGCCTATCTCTTCAGCCAGGCCGGCACGCATCCCCAGTATATGGAGATGGGAAAACGTGTGCTGGCGCAGATGGAGGCGAAGCTCGTGCACACGGAGGGACACGCCGCTTCGCCGGCGCCGGCCGTCGCGGAACAGGCAACATTTGCCCACATCATGGCGGGGCACACCGCCCGCTACTGTCTGGCGCTCGCCAATCTCTATCGCTTCGCCCCCGACCCCGAGTTGAAGCGGCGGGCGCTGTCCGGACTCAATGCGGTCACTCACATGCAATCCGGCGCCGGTCTGTTTCGCACCCACTTCTATGATACCAAGCAGAAGAAGGAAAAGGACCCGGGCAAAGTGAACAACTGGTATTCGCAGCACCTCTATACCGTTTGCCATATGCTGGAGTGCATGCCCGTTTTCCCGGAGCTCGCGCCGGATGGGCAGGATCACATTCTCGGCAGCTCGGTGAGCCTGCGTGAGGTCGGCTACGCACCCGGTAGCGTGCGTTATGCGACACCGCTCCCGGCGGAGGTCACGATCAAGCTGAGCTTCACGCCGACGGAGGTGAAGGTCGGCAACCGGCGGCTGCGGCAGGTTGCCCAGCGGGGAGCGAAGAGCGAAGATGCGGGCTGGTCGTTCGATCCGAAGACTCACGTGCTGACGGTCCGCCATGCGGCTGGAGCGGTGACCGTCGGAAAATAATATAGCCTTCAGAGAACCGCCTCGGCTTCAGCGTCGCTACATTATATTATACGCCGGTTCACTCGCACCAAACCCCGTCGAGCAGCAGCGTGTGCGGGCTCTGCGGGCTACCGCGCTCGTTGCGATGGATCTGCGCGACGACCAGCTCCACGGCCGCGGCGCCCATTCTTCCCGGCCGGGTATCGACGGCGAGCGTCGTGCCGGGCATGGATTCGATCATCCGCAGCCAGGCGACCGGCGGAACGCTCGCGGCCTTGCCGCGGAGGTTTGCCGCCCAACTTTCGACCTGTGGCTCGGCCAGCAAAACGACATCCGGAGCGAAGCGCTCGAACCAGCGCTGGAAACGTGTCTCTTCATCGGGCTTGGCCAGCAGCGGGGGAAGGGCGTCTGTTTTTGGCCACTCGGCCTGTTCCGCCAGAAACGCGCCGAGCCACTTCTTTTCGACCCGCTCGTTCATCGACGGGCTCAGTACAAGGCCAATTCGGCGGAAGCCGCGGGCCCGCAGTCTCTGGCATGCGAGCTGACTGCCTTGATACAGATTGGACGCCACCCGGTGCATGACCGGCCGATGCAGACTCGTGCCGATCGTGACGCCGGTCAGCCCTTCGAGATCGAGCGGATACGCCATGGCCTCCTTCGGCACGGGAGGAATGATGAGGCCCCATTGCGAACGGGAGATCAGGATGTCGTGCAGGCGCGAGGCGCTCGTGCCCTCGCGACCGACGTGATGCACCTCGATCTGATAACCGAGTTCACCTGCGCGCTGGTTGGCGCCGCGCAGCATCAGTTTGAAATCGGTGGTGCGTGCCGCCTCCTGGTCGTCCGGCCAGAGATCGATCCACGCGATGTGATGCGGATCGTTGCGCCGGCGCCGGCTGTGCAGGCGCGCCATGAGCGCGGCCACCATCGGATCCGGGCGATAGCCGAGCGATTTCGCGAGGCGTTGAATCTCGCGCCGCCGTGAGGCCGGAATGGTCGGATCCTCGCGCAACGCCTTCGATACCGTCGAGGTCGCGACGCCCGCGGAGCGCGCGACGGTCGCCATGGTGATGGCGGAGGGGTTTTTCACGAAACGATGTTCGAAACGGGGTTCTTGTCTGTCAATGCGACCGCTGGCTCCATCGAGTCCACTTCTGACGCGCCGGTTCGTTGATGGCTTCCCGTCAACGCGGCGCTTTGGGCGCTCACTGGACATGCTCCCCCCACTCCGAGGAAATTACCCGATTCTGGCGACCGCCTGGACCGACGACGGACGGTTCGATCGCACCAGCCAGGCGCGGCTGATCGACTGGCTGATCGACAGCGGCGTGCATGGCCTGGTGATGGCCGCGAACGCCAGCGAGGGGCACGCGCAGTCGGATGAGGAGCGCGCGGAGATCGTCGCGTTCTCGCTGAAGCGCGTCGCCGGTCGCGTGCCGGTGATCGTCACCGTGACGCATTTCGCCGTCGAGGTGGCGTGCGAGAAAGCGCGGCGGGCGGAGGCGCTGGGCGCGGCCTGCGTGATGTCGATGCCGCAGTTCTTCGGCAATTGGGGTTCGGACCTTGCGGCCACGCTGGCGTATTATCGCGCGCTCGCCGCGGCGGTGAAGATTCCGGTGATGGTGCAGGATCATCCGGTGTCGGGCGTGGCGATGAACGCCGATTTCCTGACGCGGCTGGCGACGGAGATCGGCAATGTCTCGTATTTCAAATTGGAGTTCACGCAGAGCCCTTACAAGATGGCGCGCGTTCTGGCGCAGGCGAACGGCTCAGTGAACGGGATGTTCGGCGGAGAGAGCGGCATCTATATGATCGAGGAGCATGAACGTGGCGGCCGCGGCACGATGCCGGCATGCTATATGCCCCAGGTATTCTCCCAGACATTCAACCTTCTGGAGGCCGGCGACTATCACGCCGCGCATGTGGTCTTCGATCCGTATATCCCACTGCTCAATTTCGAGCTGCGCATGGCGAACCGGAATCTCTGGAAGTGTATATTGAAACACTTGGGCGTGATCGCATCGGACCGTACGCGCGGCCCGATGCCCGCTTACTGGGATGCCGTGACGCGGCGCCAGTGCCTCGACCATGTGGCGCGCGTCGAGCCGGCGACGTTCGGCGTCCCGGTGAAATCGAGCCCGGGGAAGCGTGGCCAGGCATCGCGCAACGCGCGTCAGGTCGCGCGCGCGGCTGGCAAATGACGCTGGCTCGCGATGCCCGGTCGGCGGCGGTGCGACGCGAACTCCTGACGCAGGTGCTACCGCTGGCGGTCGGCGCATGGGCCGTCGGAGTGGCCGTGAGTTATTTCCAGTATGGTTTTCTGATCGGTGGTGCACGGGGCGTGCCGCTGGCGGGCCCGGAGTGCGACGTGGCGCTCTGGCATCTACTACTGCTCGGTTTCAGCGCCGGCTATGCCATGGCGCTGGTGGGAGGGGCGACCGGCCTCGTGTCGCTCCCCTATAATATGTCGGTCCTCGGCTTCACCACGATTCCGGTGAGCCCGACTGTACAACTGGAGACGTTCCTCAATCCGTTCGGTGCATTGCTCGGGTTCAAGCGGAACGGGCAGTGGAACTGGGATTTTGCACTGCCGTTGTGCATCGGTGCGGCGGTAGGTGCGGTGGCGGGGCCCTTCGTGCGGGTTTTCTGGCTGCCGGATGCGGTGCCTTTCAAAGGCGCCGTGGGCGTCGCGCTCATCTTCGTCGCGATTCAGATGCTCGGTCGCATTTCGGGCCGGAGCGCGACCGTCACGGCGCCGCTGCCTGCCGGCGCCGCCGACCAGCCTGCCGCCGCGCCCGATGGCCCCATGGTTATCCGCACGGTGGCGAAAAACTGGGTGCATCTGGAAATTGGATACGCCGGCGAGACTCGCCGGATGTCCGTGCCGGGATTGATCGCGCTCGGGGCGGGTGTCGGTGTGGTCGGCACGACGCTGGGCGTCGGCGGCGGTTTCCTGCTCGTGCCGCTGCTCGCGGAATTCCACCGGCTGCCGATGCGCGTGATCGTGGCGGCGTCGATCCCGTTCGTCATCGTACTGTCCGCCGTCGGCTTGTTTTCCTTCAATGTCTCGGTGCCGATGGTGACGGGCCATCATGTGCCGACCGAATGGGCCTGGGGATTCTTCACGGGAGGCGCGGCGATCCTGGGCTCCTGGTGCGCCACGCATTCGCAGCGGCACATTCCGGAGCCTTTCCTGCGCGGCGTGCTGGGCGTGTCCAACGGCGTCGTGGGCGTGCTCTATGTGATGGGCTACTTCGGCGTGGCGCCGGTGCGGATCTGATGCGGCCGCGGCTGCGCCTCGCGAATTTTCATAATGCAAACAACGACATGGACAGATCGGTTCTCCGGCCAGGTGGCGGTGATCACTGGCGGCGCGGACGGGCTGGGCTTCGCGATCGCGCAGCGGCTGCACGCCGAGGGTGCCGCGGTGTGGTTGCTTGATCGCGACGAAGCGCGCGGATCGGCGGCCGCCAAGTTGCTTGGGTCCGACGCGCACGCGCGTGCGCTGGACATCACCGACGAGTTTGCGGTGCAGGCGGAGTTCGAGCGCATTTTTGCCGCCGAGCAGCGCATCGACGTGGTCGTCAATTCCGCCGGCATCGTCGGGCCGAACAACAAGCGGATCACCGAAACTCCGACGGCCGGTTACGAGCAGGTGTTGCGCGTGAATCTCTTCGGGTCGTTCCTGGTGTGCAAACACGCGCTGGTGCACATGCAGAAGCGGAATTACGGCCGGGTGTTGTTGATCGCCTCGATTGCGGGAAAGGAAGGCAACGCGGGCATGTGCGGTTACTCGTCCGCCAAAGCTGGTGTGATCGGGCTGGTGAAGAGCGTCGGGAAGGAATTCGCCGGGACGGGCATCACCATCAATGCGCTCGCGCCCGCGGTGGTGCGGACGGCGTTGGTCGACGGCATGGAACCGGCGCAGGTGAGCTACATGACCGACAAGATCCCGATGAAGCGCTGCGGCACGCTGTCGGAGGTCGCGAGCGCGGCGGCCTGGATCGTCTCGCCCGAGGCGAGCTTCAACACCGGCTTCACCTTCGACCTGAGCGGCGGTCGCGCGGTGTATTGAGAAACGATCCTGAGGTGGATATTCGTTAGTCGAATGTGTGGCCCGGGCGCTTGTCGATTTTGGACCTGCGGCTTACACCGGAGCCCGACGGTCGGGCGCCGCGGTTTTTTTGAGTGACCGTGCTTGCGGCCGATTGTGGAACCTTGCCCCGCTTTACCATGCCCCGGTCCTGCAATGTCGAGTCGCTCGTCCGTTCGTTGATCCTGGTGCTCATCGCCTCGTGTCCTTTCGCGACCGGGCTGACGAGCACCGCTATCGCCGCGCCCGCACCCGCGAGCCCGGCCGAAGCGAAGCGGCCGAACATCCTGCTCTTCTTCGCGGACGATCTCGGGTTTTCCGATATCGGCTGTTACGGCAGCGAGATCGCCACGCCGAATCTCGACCGCCTCGCGAGCGATGGCGTGCGGCTCACGCAGTTCTACAATACCGGCCGCTGCTGCCCGTCGCGCGCGTCGTTGATCACGGGTTTGCATCCGCACCAGGCGGGCGTCGGCGACATGGTCGACGAATACGCGCGCAAGGTCCGCGAGCAGCTCAAAAGCCCCGCGTATTCCGATCACTTGAGCCCGTTCACGCCGACGATCGCGGAAGTCCTGCGGCCGGCCGGTTATCGCACCGGGATGACTGGAAAATGGCACCTCGGTTACGAGCATCCGAACTGGCCGTCGGACCGCGGCTTCGACCGCTCGTTCACCGTGCTGGAAGGCGCGATGAATTACTGGGGACACGGCATGCAGCACACAGGCAAGATCGTGGAGCCGCCGATGGCGCTCGATGACCAGCGTTTCTCGCCGCCGCGCGAAGGCTTCTTTGCCACGGACGCGTTTACCGATTTCGCGGTGAAGTTTGTCGAGGCGCAGCGCGGCAGCACGCAGCCGTTCTTCTTCTATTTTCCGTTCAACGCGCCGCACTGGCCGTTGCATGCGCCCCCGGAGGACATCGCAAAGTATCGCGGTCGTTATCGCGACGGCTGGGATGCGATTCGCGCGCGGCGGCACCAGCGTTTGAAGGAGCTCGGGGTCGTGGCGCGCGACAGCGAGCTCGCCCCGCGACCGGCGGCAGTGCCGGCGTGGGAAACACTTCCCGCCGCGGAGAAGGACGACTGGGATCTGCGCATGGCGATCTTTGCCGCGCAGGTCGATCGCATGGACCGCAGCATCGGCCGCGTGCTCGCCAGCCTGCGCGCGATCGGGGCGGAGCGGGATACGCTCGTGATTTTCCTTTCCGATAATGGCGGCGCGCCCGAGACGCCGCGGCGCAGCCTGCCGGGCGCGACGCTCGGCTCGCGTGAATCCTACGAGAGCTACGGCCTGCGCGGCGCGCACGTGAGCAACACCCCGCACCGCCTGCAAAAGGTCACCGTGCACGAAGGCGGCATCGCGACGCCGTTCATCGCGCGCTGGCCGGCGCGACTGCGCGCGGGGATGTTGAGTCGCGAGGTGGGTTTCCTGCCCGATCTGATGGCGACCTTCGTTGATCTCGGCGGGGCGACGTTTCCCAAAACCTTCGGCGGCCGGGCCGCACTGCCGCCCGAGGGCGTGAGCCTGATGCCGGCGTTCGAAGGCAAGGCCCTCGCCGCGCGCACACTTTGCTGGGAGCACGAGGGCAATCGCGCGGTGCGTCAGGGAAAATGGAAACTCGTCGCGCGCCATCAGAGCCCGTGGGAGCTCTACGACATCGAAGCCGACCGCAGTGAGCTGCACGACCTCGGGGGCAAGCATCCCGCGAAGGTCGCCGAGCTGAGCGCGGTCTACGCCGAGTGGGCGAAACGCTGCGGCGTATTGCCGTGGCCACTACCGAAGAAATAAACCGCGCGCCGAATCCGCGTCGCGGCACGCGCGCTCCCTCTCTCCTCCTCTCCCCCCGCTTCTTTCATGATGCTCTCCTCCCTCACTCGTTTTCGCGCTGCCTGGTGCGGCGTCTTTCTCTTCGTCGCGCTTTCCGGCTCCGCGCTCGCGGCGGTCGCCGGGCGCTGGTCCGAGGAGCGGGCACATGCCTGGATGGCGAACCGCCCCTATCTCGCCGGCGGGAATTATCTCCCGAGCACGGCGATCAACCAGCTCGAGATGTGGCAGCCGGAGACGTTCGATCCCGCGACGATCGACCGCGAACTCGGCTGGGCGGCCGATCTTGGTTTCAACACCATGCGCGTCTTCCTGCACAACCTGCCGTGGCGCGAGGATCGCACGGGATTCCTGCAGCGGGTCGACGCGTTTCTCGCACTCGCCGACAAGCATCGGATTTCGACCTTGGTGGTATTTTTCGATTCGTGCTGGGATCCGTTTCCGCGCAGCGGTCCGCAACGCGCGCCGCGCCCACACGTGCACAACTCCGGCTGGGTGCAGAGTCCCGGCCAGGAACTGCTGATGAACGGTCGCGCGCACGGCGAGCTCGAGGCTTACGTGAAGGACGTGCTCACGCGCTTCAAGGACGACAAACGCATCCTGGGCTGGGACCTCTTCAACGAGCCGAACAATCCGAACGTGAGCGCCTACGGAACCGTCGAGACGCCCTACAAGGCCGAGTATGGCCTCATCCTGCTGAAGGAGGCGTTTCGCTGGGCGCGCGCGATCAACCCGAGTCAGCCGCTGACGGCCGGTCCGTGGGAGGGGGATTGGACGCCCGGCAAGCAGAGCCCGATCAACGCGTTCATGCTCGAGAACTCGGATCTCATTTCGTTCCACAGTTACGAGCCGCAGGAAAAGATGCGCGCGCGCATCGAGCTGCTCGAAAAGCTCGGCCGCCCGATGCTCTGCACCGAGTACATGGCGCGCCCGCAGGGCAGCCGCTTCGAAACGCATCTGCCATTGATGAAGGAGAAGAAGGTCGCCGCGTTTGCGTGGGGCTTCATCGCGGGCAAGAGCCAGACGAACTATCCGTGGGACTCCTGGAAGAAAACGTACACCGCCGAACCGCCCGAGTGGTTTCACGATGTCCTCCGCGCCGACGGCACCGCGTACAAACCCGAGGAAGTCGCCTTCCTCCGCCGGACTCTGCGGCAACCGTGACCGGCGACTCAGCGTGGAATAGCGTTTGGCGGACCTCGGCGCTGATGGTTTGGGTTTGGCGATCCGCGCGGGCTGCGCAGTGGTTATCCCATGCAACTGCACTATTCCCCCAGCCCCGCGGAAGTGAATCGCCTGAGCACGGCCGAGCTGCGCGCCGCGTTTCTGATCGAGGGATTGTTTCGCGCCGGCGAGGTGACGGCGCACTATACCGATCTCGATCGCATGATCGTCGGCGCGGCGTGTCCGGCCGCTGGCCAGCCGCTGGTGTTGCCGCAGGACCGGGCGACGGGCACCGCGTTCTTTCTCGAGCGCCGTGAGATCGGGATCCTGAACCTCGGCGCGCCGGGCGTGGTCGTCGCGGGTGAGCGTCGTTACAATTTGGATACGCTCGATTGCCTTTACATCGGTCGCGGCGAACGCGCGGTGAGCTTCGAGAGCGCGGCGGGCGGCGACGCCCAGTTTTACTTCATCAGTACGCCGGCGCATGCGACGCACCCGACGGCGGTCGTGCGGCGCGCCGATGTCCGCACCGATCCGATCGGCGATGCGGCGAAGGCCAATCGCCGCCGGATCAACAAGCTCATCCACCCCGACGGCGTGAAGAGCTGCCAGCTCGTGATGGGGTTCACCGAGTTCGAGCCGGGCAGCGTCTGGAACACGATGCCGCCACACACGCACAGCCGGCGCACGGAGATCTATCTCTATTTCGATCTCGGAGCCGAACGCGTGTTTCACTTCATGGGCGAGCCGCGGGCGACGCGGCATCTGGTCGTGAGCGATCGCGAGGCGGTGCTGTCACCGGCGTGGTCGATTCACTGCGGGGCGGGCACGGGCGCTTATCGCTTCGTGTGGGCGATGGGCGGCGACAACCAGGCGTTTGCCGACATGGATGCGGCGCCGATCGCGAGCCTCCAATGAACGCATATCTCGAGGCACAGTTCGGCCTCCAGGGAAAAGTCGCGCTCGTCACCGGCTCGTCGCGCGGCCTCGGCCGGGCGATGGCGGGCGCGCTCGCGCGGGCCGGCGCCGCCGTGATCGTCAACGGCCGCGATGCCGCGAGTCTCGCGCCGGTCGTGGCGGAGCTTGTCGCGGACGGCGGCACCGCAACCGGTCTCGCCGCCGACCTGGGTGACCGCGCCCAGGTCGAGTCGCTGCTCGAGCGCGCGATCGGCTGGCAGGGCCGGCTCGATATTCTCGTGAACAACGCGGGCATCATCAGACGCGCTCCGGCCGCGCTGCACAGCGATGCGGATTGGGATGCCGTGTTGCGCGTGAATCTCGACGGCGTGTTCACCGCGTGCCGTGCGGCGGGGCGACACATGATCGCGCGCGGCTCGGGCAAGATCGTGAACATCGCCTCGCTGCTGACGTTTTTCGGCGGCGTCACCGTGCCGGGTTATGCCGCGAGCAAAGGCGCGGTCGGCCAGCTGACGAAAGCGTTGTCCAACGAATGGGCTGCGCATGGCGTGCAGGTGAATGCGATCGCGCCGGGCTACATGAGGACGGACAACACCGCCGCGCTCCAGGCCGATCCGCTCCGCGCGAGCGAGATCCTCGCGCGCATTCCGGCGAAGCGCTGGGGCGAACCAGGCGATCTCGAAGGCGCCGTGGTGTTTCTCGCGTCGCGCGCCTCCGATTATCTTTCGGGCCATATTCTCGCGGTCGATGGCGGTTGGTGCGGCCGATAGATAACGCCACGGGCGATCGGTGAGCGCTACGTGCGCACGCCGGCGGACTGGGTGAGGTTCTCCGACCATCCCCTGGCGCCTGCATCGCACGGCCGCGGCCGTGATGAGGAAAACGAATCGTTGGCTGATCCGCCATGTGCGTCGCCCGTGCGCCGCTTATACGCGAAGTCGAATGATCGGGCTGGGTGGACAAGGCGGAGTGCCAGGCGGAAGCATCATTCCGCTCGGTCGTCGCGTCGGATCGGTCCAAGCGCGCGATCTTGCAGAGTTCGGGGAGTAGCGTCAGGTCGGAAGGCAGATGAGAGCGATGCGACCGGAATCTCCCTCTTTCTCCGCCGGAGATCGCATGTCGGAACTGCGCCCTCCGGTTTTCGGTCGCCCGCAAAAGGGCGAGGGCTTTCAGTCGCAACGAATCGTCGTGCTCCCGCGGAGCATCGTCCGGACCGCGCGGGCGCATCCGTTGCTCCGCGGATTGCTGCCGACGGATATCGGCTACTTCCCGATGGCGAAGGGGCACTTGCGCGGGCGATCCGCGGGTGTCGATCAGGCCATCCTTATATATTGTTCCAAAGGCGCGGGCTGGTGCGAGCTGCGCGATCGCCGGCATGATATTGTCGCTGGTTCGCTGCTGATCGTGCCGCCCGGTGAGCCGCACGCTTATGGGGCGGCGGCGCGTCACCCGTGGACCATCTCATGGTTTCACGCCGTCGGTGACGAGATTGTGCCGATGCTCGGCGAACTGGGCGTCTCGGCGGACAATCCCGTGCTGCCGCTGGCCGACGATCCGCAATGGCTGGCGCTCTTCGAGGAGGCGCTCGGCGCCCTGGAACACGGCTACACCACGGCGCACCTGCTGCATGCGTCGCGCACGCTCGGGCATCTGCTGAGCGCGACGATCTGGCGGCGGCGCCAGCACCTGGCAAATGCGCCGGACCCCCGGCAAAAGGTGATGCAGTGCATCGAGTTCATGAAGCAGCACCTCGATCAGCCGCTGCGGCTGTCGCAGCTCGCGGCGATGGCGAATATGTCGCCGTCGCACTTCAAGATGCTTTTTCGGCAGCACGTGGGTTACGCCTGTATTGATTATCTCATCCGGCTTCGGATTCACCATGCCTGTCAGTTGCTCGATACGACAGACCTGAGTGCCAAGGCGATCGCCAGCCAGGTGGGTTACGCCGATCCGCTCTGGTTTTCGAAGGCATTTCGCGCGGTCACAGGCATGCCGCCGTCGGAGTATCGGCGTAAGCACAAGGGATGATCCGGCGGGCGGACGACGTCGGGTGACTGTAACGGATCGGCCGATCCTCCATGTGTATCGGCCAATGCGCCATTCCCGGTTCGAGGGGGAATCACTAGTCTCCGGGGCCAGGCCGCGACGCCCGCAGATGGTTTCAATATAGCAGCCGTCTGCCGCGTTTGCTCCCTGGCCGGGCCGATCGCGGCCTTGCTTTCCCTACCCAATAGACATCCCAAACCCTGCGTCATGAAAACCATCCCCTTGCTCGCGTGTCCCGCACGTCTGTGGCTCGCTGCCACGAGCCTCCTTTGGCTGACCTCTGTCCTTGCCGCCCAAACCGCGGCGCCCGGCAATATCGAAGGTCGCGTCTTCGACGCCGGGCGCGCCGAGTATCTGGAAAAGGCCCGGCTGACGATTGAAGGAACCTCCCTCGAGACCTTCACCGATGCCATCGGTCACTACCGCTTCAACAACGTGCCTGCAGGCCCTGTGACGATGAAGGTGTACTTCACGGGCTTGGGCTCTCAAAGCGAAGTTATCGCCGTGACGCCTGGAGCAACCATCCAGCACGATATCACGTTGCGGGCCGCGCTCGCCATGCCCGCCGCGGAAGGCGAAGCCTTGAAGATGTCGGAGTTCGTCGTCTCTTCGACGCGCGAGATGGACGCGGCCTCGATCGCGATCAACCAGCAGCGTTACGCCGCCAATATCACCAACGTGGTCGCGGCCGATGAATTCGGCGTGGTGGTCGATGGCACGCCGGGCGAGGTCATGAAGTTCCTCCCCGGTATCACGATGGAATATAGCGCCGGCGAGGCGCGCACGATCTCCATGAACGGCGTGTCGGCCGATTATGTGCCCGTAACGATCGACGGGGCCGATGTCGCCAGCACCGGCAATGGCAGCACGTCCCGCGCGGTGTCACTCGATTCCGTCTCCGCCAATAATCTCTCGCGGATCGAAGTCTTGCAGTCGCCGACGCCGGAATCGCAGGGTTCGGCGCTGGCCGGCTCCGTGAACATGGTCTCGCGCAGCGCCTTCGAGCGCTCGCGGCCCGAGTTCAACTACAGCCTCTCCTTCACTATGAAGGACAGCGAGAAGTCGTTCAAGAAGACGCCCGGCCCGATGTTCACGCCTGAGTACAAGGTGACGCCGGCGTTGAACTTCTCCGCGATCGTGCCGGTCAATAAACGCTTCGGCTTCACGCTCTCGGGCAATACCAATCGCATCTATCAAAAAGAGGACTGGTCGCAGAATTCGTGGATGGGCGGCCGGTGGGCGACCAACGGCACGACGCGGCCGCACACGACGCCGGACAAGCCGTATCTCATGGAGTATCGGATTCACGACAGCACGCGGATGAGCCGTTCGACCTCGGTGGGCACCACGCTCGATTATCGCATCAGCAACTACGACCGAATCTCGCTCTCGTTCCAATATACGTTCCTCGGGGTCACGCATAACAACCGGCGGCTCGACTTCTACGGCAACGCGGTCGACCCGGGCAACTTCGCGCCCACCTGGATGCATGGCCGGGTCGGCGCCGGCGAGGTGCGCATTTCCAGCCAGCTCGGGCGCGACTGGATGGGCACCACGCTTGTCGGTTCGCTGTCCTACCGCCACACCGGCCCGATCTGGAAAGCCGAGGCCGGCGCCGGCTCCTCCCACCAGAGCTTGCACATCCGTGATATCGACAAGGGATATTTCAACGCCGTGCAGGCCCGCCGCACCGGGGTGACGATCAACTTCGACGATATTTATTATCTACAGCCCGGCCGGATCAGCGTGATGGATGCCACCGGTGCGCCCGTCGATTTCTATAATCTCGACAACTATTCGCTCACTTCGGCGACCAGCGATCCGCGCGACAACACCGATGCGAAGCAAAACGCTTACGCGAACCTCCGGCGCGACTTCGATGTGCGCGGCATTCCGCTGACGCTCAAGGGCGGGCTCGAGGTGCGTCGCGCCTTGCGCGATTCCGATTCTCCCGGCGCCGTCACTTATAATTATCGTGGCGCCGACAATCGGGGCAGTACAAACCCGGTCGGGAACGACGATGCCGCGGGCCTCGTGCTCGACGAGTCGTTCTCGCAACGAACCGCGCCGTTCGGATTCGGAAAGGTGCCGTGGATCGACAATTCGGAATACTGGGAGCTCTATAAAAAATATCCCGAACGCTTCGCGCCCTTCGACGCCAACGCGCAGTATCGCTCCAGGGTGGCCGGGTCCAAGGTGGCCGAGGAGATCGTCTCCGCCGCTTACCTGCGCGCCGACGTGGCCTTTCTCGAGCGCCGGCTGAAGTTCACCGGTGGCGTCCGGGCCGAGCAGACCAACGTCGAGGCCGAGGGGCCGCTGACCGATCCGACGCGGAATTTTCAACGCGACGCCAGTGGAGCCATCATCGACGGGAATCCGAGCCAGCCCGGCGTTCAGCCCGTCCGGATCGTCCCGACGACCGATGCGCTGGGGGTTTCCCAGCTCACCTATATTAGACGCGGACAGCAGACCGAGAAGGAATACCTCCGCTGGTTCCCCAGCATCAACGCCAGCTATAATATCCGGGATAACCTGATCGCCCGTGCGGCCTACTACTATTCCGTCGGCCGGCCGAACTTCAACCAGTACGCCGGCGGGCTCACGCTGCCCGACCTGTCGTTGCAGCCAAACTTGAACAATTCCTCCCGCATTGTCGTCAACAATGCCGGCATCAAGGCGTGGAGTGCGAAGTCTGTGAAAATGCGGCTCGAATATTATTTCGAGCGTGGCGGCCAGGTCTCGGTCGGAGCGTTTCGTCGCGATTTCTATAATCTTTTCACGAACACCACGTTTCCCGCCGCTCCGGACTTTCTGGCGCTCTATGGGCTCGATGCGGAAACCTACGGCATCTACGAGGTGGTGACCCAGCGGAACATCGACAACGCCGTGCGCATGACCGGACTGGAGTTTTCCTATAAACAGCCGTTGACCTTTCTGCCCAATTGGGCGCGCGGCGTGGCGGCCTTCGCGAATGTGAGTGCCCAACGCGCGATCGACGACGAAACCAACGCGTTGAACAGCTATGTGCCGCGGACCTATAATTGGGGCCTTTCGCTGAACCGGCCAAAATATGGCGTACGCGTGAACTGGAACTACCGCAGCAAATACCGCCGCGCGCTGCTCTATCCGGGGCAGACGGCCGGAAGCATCGAGCCCGGCACGTATCAATGGGGTTCGAAGCGCCTCTATGTCGATGTCTCCGCCGACTATCGTCTGACCAAACAATTCGGACTCTTCGCGAGCTTCCGGAATCTCACCGGCGAGGTGCAGGATACCCAGTCCTTCGGTCCGAGCACCCCGGAAATGGCTCGATTGGAATCGCGGGGCGATTACGGCGGGATTTGGTCTTTCGGGCTCAAAGGCAGCTTTTGAGCATTCGATGTAGCACGTTTCAACGAGTGCGCCGCGGGACCCGTGCATCGGGCCTGCGTCGCGCGCCGGGCGGCCGGTCCATCTTTTCGAGCTCTCAATGTTCTCACCGCATCATCACCTCGTGCCATCCAGCCTGCGCCAGCGGCGCGCTACCATTCCGGAGGCCAGCGTTTCGATTGTTAAATCGAATGGAGCGCATTCCAATGGGCGGATGGCTGCCAACGAGAGCTCGAGCGATGCAACCGGGAGTTCCGCCGTCCGCGTGTGGACCGAACAGCGGGTGTTTCCGACCTATCTGCCGGCGGCACCGGATCGGAATCCGATGTTCCTCGAGAAACGCGTGTATCAAGGCAGCAGCGGAAAGGTTTATCCGCTGCCCTTCATCGATCGCGTGGCGGAGTCCAAACGCGATCACGAATGGAAGGCTATATGGCTCGAGAACGAGTTCTTGCGGGTGATGTTGCTGCCGGAAATCGGCGGACGCATTCACGCGATCCAGGACAAGACGAACAATTACGACATCATCTATAATCAGACGGTGATCAAACCCGCGCTCGTCGGCCTGGCGGGCCCGTGGCTCAGCGGTGGCATAGAATTCAACTGGCCTCAACATCACCGGCCCTCGACGTTCATGCCGGCGGACGTCGAGATCGAGCGGCATCCCGATGGCGCGGTGACGGTGTGGATGAGCGAACATGATCCGATGACGCGCATGAAAGGCATGCACGGCGTGTGCCTGCACCCGGACGCCTCCGTTCTCGAGTTGAAGGTGCGCGCCTTTAATCGCACCTCGCTGCCGCAGACATTCCTCTGGTGGGCCAATCTCGCCGCTCGCGCGCACGAGCGCTATCAATCGTTTTTCCCGCCCGACGTGACCTTCGTGGCCGACCATGCCAAGCGGGCGATCAGCACGTTTCCGCTCGCGAGCGGCCACTACTACGGCGTCGATTACGGCGCTCGCGGTCGCCACGGACTCCCGGCGGATGAGGCACCGAAGCGTTATGTCCCCACCGGCGACTACCCGCTGAACGACCTGACGTGGTATGCGAATATTCCGGTTCCGACTTCATATATGTGCATGGGCTCGAGGGCCGATTTCCTGGGCGGCTATGACCATGCCCAGCGCGCAGGCTTCGTGCACGTGGCGGACCATCATATCGCGCCGGGAAAAAAACAGTGGACGTGGGGCAATCATGCCTTCGGCCACGCCTGGGACCGCAATCTAACCGATGCCGACGAGCATGGTGAGTTCGCCCCCTATATAGAGCTCATGGCCGGTGTGTTCACGGACAACCAGCCGGACTTTTCCTTTATTCAGCCGGGTGAAACTAAAGCATGGAGCCAGTACTGGTATCCTATTCGCGAGATCGGGCCGGCGCAGCAGGCGAACCAGGACTGCGCGGTGAGCCTGGGCGTTGCCGCGGGCCGCGCCCGGCTTGGCGTGTGTGTCACGCGTCGCCGGCCGAATGCGACCGTGCGGCTCGAGTGCCGCGGGAAACGTCTCGCCGACTTCGCCGTCGAGCTCGCGCCCGAAGCGCCTTACACAACCTCGGTCGCTCTGTCCCGCGGCGTCCGCGTCACGGATCTGCGGCTGTCCGTGCTCGACCACGAAGGCCGCGGGCTGATCGCGTACGCACCGGATCCAGCTGGGGCACAACCGTTGCCGGCGCCGGCGTCCCAACCCGTTTCGCCGGCGGAAATGAAAAGCGCCGACGAGCTCTATATCACGGGCCTTCACCTCGACCAATATAGGCATGCCACGGTCGGAGCGATTGATTACTGGCGCGAGGCGCTGCGGCGCGATCCGGGCGACGCGCGGTGTAACAACGCCGCCGGCCTCTGGCACCTGCGTCGCGGCGAATGGCGGGATGCGGAACGCCATTTCCGTGCGGCGATCGGGCGGCTCACGCACCGCAACCCGAATCCCGCGGACGGCGAGCCTCACTATAATCTTGGTCTTTCCCTGCGGCATCGCGCCGAGGCCGGAGCAGGCGACCCGACGGCGTTGTTGGAGGAAGCCTACGCAGCATTTTACAAGGCGACGTGGTCGCATGCGTGGCAGCCGGCCGGCTATCATGCGCTCGCCGAGATCGATTGCTGCCGCGCCGACTGGCCGCGCGCGCTGGATCACCTCGACCGCGCGTTGCGGCGCAACACGGATAATCTCCGCGCGCGTGACCTGAAGGCGCTCGTGTTGCGGCGGCTGGGCCGCGGCGCCGAAGCCGGCGAACTCCTTGAGTCGACGCTTGCGCTCGATCCGCTGAGCTGGGGCACGCGTTATCTTCGCGGCGAGAAGCTCGCGTGTGACACCTCCGTGCGCCTCGATCTCGCGCACGATTTTGCCCGTGCAGGATTCTACTCCGATGCGATCGCACTCCTCGAGGCGGCCAATCCCGAGCCGTTCAGCGGGACGGCGCCGCTCGTGCTATATACACTCGCGTGGCTGGCGCACCGCTCCGGCAATACGGCCGCGATGCGGCGGCAGCTGCGCGCGGCGGCGAAGGCAGCGCCCGATTATTGTTTCCCGGCGCGGCTGGAGGAGATCCACGTGCTCCGTTTCGCGATCGCCGCGAACCCACGCGACGCGCGTGCACCGTATTATCTCGGTAATCTGCTCTATGACCGCCGGCGTCACCGGGAGGCGATCGCACTGTGGGAAAGGTCCGTCCAGCTCGATCCCGGCTACTCGGTAGCGTGGCGAAATCTCGGTATCGGCGCCTTCAATGTTTTGAAGCAGAGCGCAAAAGCGCGCGCTGCATATGAGCGTGCCGTGAGGGAGAATCCCCGCGATGGGCGTCTGCTCTATGAACGCGACCAGTTGTGGAAACGACTGGGTGTGTCGCCCGCCGTGCGCCTGCGCGAGCTGGAACGTCGCCACGCACTCGTGGCCACCCGCGACGATCTCACCGTGGAGCTTTGCGCCTTGTTGAACCAGACCGGGCGGAGCGCCGACGCGCTCGCGCTGCTCGGCGCGCGACCGTTTCAGCCGTGGGAGGGGGGCGAGGGGCTCGCGCTCGGCCAACACGTGCGCACGCACCTTGCGCTCGGACGCGCTGCCCTGGCCGCGGGTGATGCCGCGACTGCGCGCGCGCACTTCGAGGCCGCACTCGGCTCGCCCGGGAATCTCGGCGAGGCCCGGCACTTGCTTGCCAATCCAAGTGAGATCCAGTTCTGGCTCGGCTGTGCGCTCGAGGCGCTCGGCGATCGGACGGTTGCGCGCGAGCATTGGAAAATCGCGGCGGCCGCAAGAGGGGACTTTCAAGAGATGCGCGTGCAGGCGTTCTCGGAGCTGACGTATTGGTCGGCGCGCGCGTGCGAAAAGCTCGATCGCAAAAGCGAGGCGCGGCGTATATTCATGGCGTTGCTCGCGCACGCGCGACAACTCGCGAAGGCGCCCGCAAAAATCGATTACTTCGCCACCTCGTTGCCGACCATGCTGCTCTTCGAGGATGATCTGCAGGAGCGGCAGCTCACGACGGCGAAGTTTATCGCGGCGCAGGCGCGGTTGGGCCTCGGGGATATCGCCGGTGCCCGGCGGCTGTTGCGCGAGGTGTTGCGTCGCGACCCGAGCCATGGACCGGTGGCGGACTTGCACCGGGACCTGTCACCACAAGCCCGTGCCGCCGCATGACTTCGCAAAAAGCGAGCCTCAAGGAGAAATCATGAGATCCACAATTATTATAACGGCACTCTCGCTGCTGGCCGCGCCGGTAGTGGCCACGGCGACACCAGCGACCGAGATCTCGCTCGCGGGCGCATGGCGTTTCCAGCTCGATCGCAACGATGCCGGCGAACGCGAGCAATGGTTTGCCCGGGCTCTGCCGGAGCGATTCAACCTGCCCGGTGACCTCGCCGGGCAGGGCATCGGCGATCCGCCCTCGCTCGCCACGAAGTGGATTGGCGGCGTGCAGAATCCGAAATGGTTCGAGGATCCCGCGCTCGCGCGGTATGCGACGTCCGGGAATTTCAAGTTCCCCTACTGGCTCACGCCGGAGCGACATTATATAGGCGCTGCGTGGTTTCAGCGCGACCTCGATATCCCGGTGGAGTGGACGGGAAAGCGCATCGTGCTCACGTTGGAGCGGCCGCATTGGGAGACGCGCGTGTGGGTGGACGGAAAATCATTCGGTGCCAACAACGCGCTCGGAACTCCACACGAGTACGACCTCGGTCGGCTTGCGCCCGGGCGGCACGTACTCGCAGTCCGCGTCGACAACCGGCTGATCATCGACATCGGCGTAAATTCGCACAGCGTCAGCGATCACACGCAGGGTAACTGGAACGGCATCGTCGGTAATATAGCGGTGCGCGCCACGCCGCTGGTGTGGATCGAGGATCTGCAGGTATTTCCCGACGCGGCATCGAAATCGGTGCGCGTTCACGGCCGGTTGGGCAATGCTACGGGCAAGCCCGCGCGGGCGAGCGTCGCGTTATCACTGGCCGAGCCGCAGGGTTCGACGCCGGGCACGGCGACGACGGTGAACGTCGAGTGCCCGGTCGAAGGCGGAGCATTCGAGGCTGACGTGAAATGCGCATCTGACGTTGCGTATTGGGATGAGTTCATCCCCCAGCTCTACACCGTAACGGCGACGCTCGGCGACGCGGCGAATCGCGACGGTCGCAGTGTCACCTGCGGGTTTCGCGATCTCACGGTCGAAGGCACGCAGTTTGTGCTCAACGGTCGCAAGATGTTTTTCCGCGGCACGCTGGAGTGCGCGATCTTTCCGAAGACGGGTCACCCGCCCACCGATTTCGAGTCCTGGGCGCGGATCATACGCGTCGCTCAGGCGCACGGGCTGAATCATCTTCGTTTCCACTCATGGTGTCCGCCGGAGGCCGCGTTCGTCGCGGCCGATCAACTCGGCATGTACTTGCAGGTCGAGTGTTCGTCGTGGGCGAACCAGTCGACCACGATTGGCGACGGCAAGCCGGTGGATGCGTGGATCTACGCGGAAGCGGATCGGATCCTGAAACACTTCGGCAATCACCCCAGCTTCGTGCTCATGCTCTATGGCAACGAGCCGGGCGGAAAGAATCATCGCGAGTACCTCGCCAAGTGGGTGGATCACTATCGTGCGAAGGATGCGCGACGTCTCTATAGCAGCGGAGCGGGCTGGCCGCAGCTTGCGGAAAACGAATTCCATGTCGTGCCCGACCCGCGTGTGCAGCGCTGGGGCGAGGGTGCGAAATCGCGCATCAATGCCCGTCCGCCGGAGACGCTGACCGACTATCGCGATTATATAGGCCAGCGTTCCGTGCCGATCATCAGCCACGAGATCGGCCAGTGGTGTGTTTACCCGAACTTCGAGGAGATCAAAAAATATACAGGCTACCTGAAGGCGCGTAATTTCGAGATCTTCCGCGATACGCTGAATGCGCGGCACATGGGCGGGCAGGCGCGAGACTTCCTCCTGGCGTCGGGCAAACTCCAAACGCTCTGCTACAAGGAAGACATCGAAGCGGCGCTGCGCACGCCGGGCATGGGCGGTTTTCAGTTGCTCGATCTGCACGACTTTCCGGGGCAGGGGACGGCGCTCGTGGGCGTGCTCGATCCATTCTGGGAGGAAAAAGGCTACGTGACGCCGGCTGAGTACAGCCGATTCTGCAACGTGACCGTACCGCTCGCGCGGCTGGCGAAGCGTGTGTTTACGACGGACGAGAAGCTGGAAGCGAAGATCGAGATCGCGCACTTCGGCGCGCGACCGATCGAGAACGCGGTGGCGATCTGGAAGCTCGTGAGCACCACGGGCAAGGTTGTCGCCCGCGGCGAGTTTCCCGCACAGACCATTCGCGTGGACAACGGTGTCGCGCTCGGCGCAGTGAGCGTGGACTTGAGCGGCGTGCCGGCACCGGCGCAGTACAAGCTGGTCGCGGGGATCGCGACGACCACGTTCGAGAACGACTGGGATGTGTGGGTGTATCCAAGTAGATTGGACGCCGTCGTCCCGAAAGACGTCACGGTGGTCGGGGAGCTGACCGACGCGGCGCTCGCGGCCTTGCAGCGAGGCGGGAAGGTGTTGCTGACGATTCCGCCGCATCGAGTCGCGCCGGACAAGAAGCACGGCCGGGTCGCGGTGGGCTTCTCGAGCATTTTCTGGAACACGGCTTGGACGAATCGCCAGGCTCCGCACACGCTCGGGATTCTGTGCGACCCGAAGCATCCGGTGTTCGCAGCGTTCCCGACGGAGTTCCACAGCAACTGGCAATGGTGGTATCTCGTCAGCCGCGCGGGCGCCATGATTCTGGATGAGATGCCGCCGGCGCTTCGACCCACGGTGCAGATGATCGACGACTGGGTGACGAACCGGAAACTCGGGCTCGTGGTTGAGGGCAGGATCGGCGCGGGCAAGCTCGTCGTGTGCAGCATCGACCTGACGCGCGACCTCGAAACGGATCCTGTGCGGCGGCAATTTCGGCACGCGTTGCTGAGCTATATGTCGGGCGACCACTTCAACCCCTCGCACGCGATCACCGCCGCGCAAGTGCGAGGGCTCATCGCCCCGCCATCTCCGCTCGAGCGGCAGGGGGTGGTGAGCTTCGCGGCGGATAGCGACGAGATCGGGAACGAGGCGGAGAACGCGATGGATGGTGACCCGAAGACGATCTGGCACACGGCCTGGCGGCAGGGCGCGACCGAGTTTCCGCATGAGCTGCGCATCGAATACAGCTCGCCGCGTAGCGTGCGCGGCTTCTCGGCGCTGCCGCGTCAGGACGGCAATCGCAACGGCTGGATCCGCGACTATGCGTTTTACGCGAGCGAGGATGGCAGCCACTGGGGCGAGCCGCTGGCGCGGGGAGCGTTTGACGAGACGAAGGCGTTGAAAACGGTGCGCTTCGCAGGATCCGTGCGGGCGAAGTTCTTCAAGCTCGTGGCGCTGTCGAGCTATACACGCCATGCCTCGCTGGCGGAATGGACGCTTTTGCCGGGGGACGATTCCGCTGCGCCGGCCAGTTCTCCGCGCTAGCTTCCTGGAGCTCCGAACCGGTTGTGAGCAGGTCGGGTTTCCAAACTCGGGCTCCGACCGTTTACAGAAGGCAACGAAGAGAACGGAGAGCTGAAGGACGCACGACGACTTGGAGGAAAAACGGAGTCGTTGTGTACAGGGAAAATCTTTCCAGGAAGTGAGGCTTTGATGATACGCGCGCGTGGGAGTTGATGGTTGCCGCTGTTTCGTCCAGGGTTCGGCGCCATGAAGCTCACACGTTCGCGTTCTGGAGTTGCATGGCTTGTCGCGATGGCCGCGGTCGGAGTGGCGCTGGTTGCTCCGGCCCACGCGCAGGACCAGGCGCCGACGCAGGGCGGCGCGAGGCCGGCGTTGCCCACGGTGCCCGCGGGCGTGAAGGCGCATCGCAATCTGGCCTATGTGGAAAACGGACACGCGCGACAGGTGCTCGACCTGTTCGTGCCGGAAGCGTCCGCGCGACCGCTGCCGGTGATCGTCTGGGTTCACGGTGGTGGCTGGGCGAACGGCGACAAAGGCGGCTGCCCGCCGTTGCGGCAGGGTTTTGCGCAGCGCGGTTACGCGGTCGCGAGCCTCAACTATCGGTTGAGCCAGCATGCGCCGTTTCCCGCGCAGCTCGAGGATTGCAAGGCGGCGTTGCGCTGGCTGCGAGTGCACGCGAAGGACTTCCATCTCGATCCCGCTCGGATCGGCGTGTGGGGCAGTTCCGCGGGCGGGCATCTGGTCGCTTTGCTCGGCACGACGGGTGACACGAGCGAGTTCGACGTCGGGAGCCACCGCGAGTTTTCGAGCGCCGTGCAGTGCGTGATGAATGACTACGGACCGACCGATTTTCTGCAGATGGACGCGCATCGCATCCCGGGTGCGACGATGGAGCACAACACGTCTGGCTCACCAGAGTCGCGGTTGATCGGCGGCCTGATCACCGCGGCGGAAAATCGCGCCAAGGTCGCGCGCGCGAATCCGGTGACATACGTGTCGAAGGGCGACGCGCCGTTTCTGATCAATCATGGCGATCGCGATCCGCTTGTGCCGCATCATCAGAGCGAGCTGTTGTTCGAGGCGCTGAAGACGGCGGGCGTGCCGGTCCGGTTGAATACCGTGGCGGGTGGCGGGCATGGTGCCGGCTTTGGGGGTGCAGAGCTCGAGCGGCTGCGGCACGATTTTTTCGAGTGGCACCTGAAAGGGGTGAAGAACGACGCGGCGGCCTGGCCGGTTGCGATGCGATCCAGTACGAAGGCAATGGAGTCGCCGGCGAAACAGGCTTCGAAAAAACGCAAGGCCGGCGAGGGGGCGCGCAAATGAGCCCGGATCAGGCGTCCAGCGCCTGTTTTTCGGCTCTCCACCGTATTATATAGGTTGGCGCTCGAATCGATCGGTGTGTACAGGCCCGCTCGTCATTTCAAGGATGCTGCGCGATACTAGACCACAGGTGTGAGACCTCCTCGTCGTAAGTCTTCATGCTCGCCGCTCAGTGGCCGAGCTTTGCCCGCGCCGCGGCGGGAATCACGAACGATGTCCTGCCGACCTCCTTCACCGTCGTTTCCGAGGTTTGGTGTACCAGCACCGTCTTCTTGCCGACAAGGAAAACACCCTCGAGCCGAAGCTGATAACGGGTGACGAGATCGTCTTTCAGCCAAAGTTTGAAAAGCCCCGCGCCCAGCAAGGGTGTGACGTTGTCACGCTCCGCGGGCGCGAGCAGCAGGCGTGCACCGATGTCGCCGATGCTCCCGGTTACGACGTCGCCGGTGACACTCACGTTCTCGCAGCTGCTCACGATGATCCCGAGCTCTTCATGAGGCGCGCTCAACGCGAGCTGTGCGTTGGAGAACGGCCGGTTATTGTCCGGTGGCGCCGGCAGCACGAGGAGTGGCGCCGCCCTGGGCAGTATCACGATGCCATTCGTGGAGGCGGGGAGGCTCGGGTCCCATCCGATCGGCGCGGACGTGGAGACGAGGACCATGTCCGGCCTTCGCGGCCGGGGCAGCTCGTCGACGGTCTTCCATGCATTGCCGACGCGGATGACGCAACGATCGGGGCCTTGGAAGAACGCTTCGATCTCCGTCTCGCTCTCGCGCCCGAGCCGGGCGGCGATCGCATCGACCACGGGCATCCGGACCCACGTGTAGCTGTCTTTCACGGTCTTCCCGTTGACAGTGTATGCCTGTGCGTCGTCCTGGACCGCCGTGGTCCAGGTGTAGCTTGGCTCCTCGGAAAGCCTCATCGCGGCCACGACGGCCGATTCGATGGGTCCGGCCGGGCTAAAGGCCGACGTGAAGAACACGAGGAAAAGCGAGCGCAGCGACTTCATTGCGGAGGGGGAATCTCCAAGGCAGCGGACTCACCATATCACTCTGACACGCGTGACGGTATCGAGCCGCTCGCGGCATTTGAGGTGGTGCGCACGACCGTGCCGAGGTCGGAAAAAACATCGGCGGGAGCTACCGTCCGGTGCGTGACGAGGAGTGGGAAATTGTTCGAGGGTCGCCGGAGCTCGTAGGCGATAAGGCGCAGGCGCGCATTCGGCTGGAAATCGCCAATGACGTCGCGAGGGAGGAGCGTCGGAGCCGCGCGCGTCTTTTCCGGTCGCTTCGCTCGACGATGTCAGCGATTCGCGTTCGCGAGACTGGCGACCTGCTGCGCGCGTTTCAGGGTGCAAAACGCGATCGTCAGACTCTGTTTGATCGTTTGCAGCGTCTCCGCATTGAGCTTCAGCATGGTGTCGATTCGCGCCGCCGCTTCCGGCAGAACGACGTTGGCTCGCAGGTCAGTCAGCTCTTCATGCAGCCGGGCGAATGTCGCGATCGCTTCTTCGTACTCCTCGACGCGATCCTCAAGTTCGGCCACGCGTGAAACAGGCATGATGTTGATGAGAGTTGAAGCGCGGGCGGAGTTCGCTCGGCTTGGGGTTGCGGGAATCTAGCGATGCGAAGCATACGCAGATTTTTGAAGCCCAACCATCGGGGTGATTCCGATGTGCGGATCGGCGCAAGTCAGGGCGACGGGTTAATCCGCTGCGCTTCTCACCGTGCCGGGAACGCGGGATTTTCCCGAGTCCGCGCTCGCGAGCGCAGCAAACGCGAGCGCGAGGCTCTCGAGGTTCTCACGCGCGCGATGCGCGGGAGGCCGGCCGTCTTCGATGGCGCTGAGCAGCTCACCCATCGCTCCTTGAAATCCCTGTGTGAACCAAGTGCCGGCTAGCGCCGCAGTCGCCCGCCCCGCGGCCGTGTGCAGCGTCACCGCCTGTTCGGACAAACTCGGGCCGAAGCTGCGCAGCGTGCCGAGGCGGCCGCAGACCACGGTCCGATCTTCCTGCCCGTGCTGCACGTGGCCGTTGAAGTTCAATCGCGCCTGAGCGTCGTCATAATCGATTGCCACGTGCGCGAGGATTGGCGGCCGCATTTTCTGAAACGAGTTTCGCACGGCGCTCGCCCAGACGCGTCGCGCCGGCCGGCCGCGCAGCAAGCGCGTCACGAAATCGAACCAGTGAATCCCGAAGTCGAAGAGCACGAGATGATGCACGTCCTCGAATGATGTGCCGGCCGTCCACGTGTGGTCCCACTGCAGCGTGCAATCCACGCTGGCGATCTCGCCGATGAGTCCCGCGTCGACGGCGGCCGTGAGGTAGCTGAAATGGGGCGCCCAGCGGCCGTTCTGGTTGACGGCGAGTTGCACGCCTTGCGCTTCGGCGAGCGCGACGAGCCGCTCGCCGACGTCGAGATCGAGCACGAAGGGCTTCTGGCTCAGCACGTGTTTGCGCGCGAGCAACGCGGCCTCGATCGCCGCGGCGCGCTCCGCGGGATGCAGCGCCAGATCGACGACCTCGATGTCGTCGCGTGCGAGCACGGCGCGATAATCGGTGAACACGCTCGCGGCCGGGTAGAATTCCGCGCGTCGTTTATCGGCGCGTGCTTCGTCGCGATCGCAAAGCGCGACCACGTCGAGGCCCATCGCGACGTAAGCGCGCAGATGATATTCCGAGATCCCGCCGCAGCCGATCAGCGCGATCTTCGGGCGATAGTGGCGCGGCCGCGGCGGCTGATACGACAGTGCAGGCGCGGCGATCGCGCCTCCCGTCTCGACCGAGCTGAGACCATAGGTGCCGTCGGGCGTCGTGTTGCTCATGGCTCAATCGAGGAGCGGCACCGTCTTCTTCAAGCGTGCACTGCGCATCGCGCTGTCGACGATCTGCTGGCCGATGCGCGAGATCTTCGGCGAGAGCGGGCCTTCGACCGGCCGGCCTTCGCGAATGCAATGGGCTAAATACTGGATCGGATTCTGGAACGGCGGCGCGAGGACGTCGGCCGCGACGTCCTCGCCGCCGGGCTTCGCATGCGTCTGCACGCGCAACGTCGGCTCGTAATCGTAGGAGCTGATCGTGCCATCCTCGCCCTTGAGGACGAAGCCGCATTTGGGCTGCGGCTGATGGATCCAGGGATCGGTAAACGTGCCCCAGCGCGTCTCGAATTTCGAGAGCCCGCTCGCATAACGCGCGATCGTGACGCTGTGCTCGTCGACTTCGAGACCGCGCGTCGCATCGACGACGGCGGTGACTTCGAGCGGTTTTTTCCCGTCGTGAAACCAGGTGCCGAGCGTCGTGCCGTAGCCGAGATAATCGAGGAGCGAACCGCCGCCGCGCGCCTTTTTATAGAACCAGCTTTTTCGTTTCATCGCGGGCGTGGGTGTGATCTCGATCTTGTCCGCGCTGTGCCAGAGCGGACCGCGGTTACCATCGTAGTAATGGACCTCCTGCAGTGCGCCGATCCGGCCTTCACGCAACAAACGATAAGCGGTCGCGTGCGCCGGCACCCAGCGCAGCGGCCAGTTGATCGCGAGGAGCCGGCGGGCTTTTCTTGCTGCGGCGATCATCCGGTCGGCGTCGCGCAAACTCGCGGCGAATGGTTTCTCGAGCAGCATGTGCACGCGATAACTCGCCGCGAGGTCGACGTACTCGGCGTGTTGCGCGGTCGACGGGCAGAGCACGACGAAATCCGGCTCGGTCGCGGCGAGGCAGCGATGCGGATCGGTGAACACGCGTTCGCGCGGAATCTGGAAATTCGCGATCGCCTGCTGCATGCGCGCGGGATCGTCGTCGCAGATGCCGGCTATCTCGACGTCCGAGTGCTCATGACACTGGCGCAACAGATCGCCCATGTGCATGTGGTCGAAATTCAGGCCGACGACTTTGAGTTTTTTCATGGGGAAAGGAGGAGGACCGTACGGCTCAGCGAAACAGGACCTTGGAGATGTCCGGCTCGGTGGTGGCAAAGGAGAATGTCGCCGCTGGCGTCGTGACGAAGATGCGGTGGAGCAATTCATCCGTGACGCCGGCGGCGCGGAGTTGCGCGGTGAAATCCGTGAGCAGAAAATTCAAACCGGGCGTGCCGCCGTAGCTGCGCCAATAGTCGCGGCGGGCGGCGTCCATGCCGAGCATGAGCTGATCGGGGAAATCCGGCAGCAGTGCGAGCAGGAGGTCACGCGTGGGATTGCCTGTCGCAGCCGGCCAGCGGAATGCGCTGTCGAACTCCACGCGCACCCCGCGTGCGAGGATCTCGCGGTGATAACCGACGTCGGGTTTGCGGTCGGTGTGCGAGAGGCAGACGTGCGTTAGCGCGACGCCGTGTCGCATGAGCCGGTCGAGTTGCTCGAGGGCGAGCTCGCCTTGCTCGGTGTGCGTGAGGATCGGGCAACCGGTGACGCGATGCGCCTCGGCCGCGGCGGCAAAGATCCTTTCTTCGCGCGCGGTGAAGGTCTGCTCCGTCGCGATCTTGATCACGCCGGCCCGATGCGAGGTGCGGCGCACGAGCGGGCCGTTGTAGTCGTGCGCGTCGATGCCGTCCTCGATGTCGGTGATGAAAAGCGCGGCAAGCTCGCTCTCTGTATAATGACTGCCCCAGTGCCCGGGGTCGTAATATTTTGCGAGGTGAAGTCCGGTCGGGCAGACGAGGTGCACGCCGCTGCGGCGCGAAATCTCCGCGAGTTTCACCGCGTTGCGGCCGCTGTCGCACGGCATCGAGTCGATCATCGCGCGACCGCCGTGCCCGTGGAATTTTTTCAATTCGCGCGCTCCGCGTTCGATGTCGTCGAGGAGGAATTCGGGATGGAGGTGCGTCGTGAAGCTGCGGTCGATGATCACGTGCTCGTGCGCGTAACAGACGCCGAGCGCCGCGGGCGGGATGTCGCCAAGAACGGTGCGGATGAAGCTCATGTCGCGGGAGAAAGCGTGAGTCGCTCGCCGGCGCGCAGGACGGCGTAGCGCTGGCCGAGGCGCGCGCACTCGGCGACGAAAGGCTCGGGCGACGCCGTATTGAACGCGAACATCTCGTAATGGCACGGGACGACGCAGCCAGCGCCGATCGCGTGCGCGAGCCACGCGGCTTCGGGGCCGTCGAGATTGCCGGCGACGCGACGCTCGGGCGCGCGGCCGTTGATCGGCAGCAGCGCAAGGTCAGGCGCGAATGGCCGCAGCCGGTCCTCGAGCCCGGGAAACAACATCGTGTCGCCGCTGTGATAGATCGTGAACGGACCGGCGCGGACGACGAAGCCCGCGAACTCTGGCGCGAGGTGTTCGTGCGCGGCGGGAACCGCGGTCAATGTGAAGCCTTCGAGCGTTGTTGCGTCGCCGTCGGCGAGCGGGATGAGACGAGCGGAGGCCTCGGTCGCGTCTACGCCGGCAGCGACGAGCCGGGTGGTGGCGACCTCGATATTGGCGGCGGGAACGACGAGTTTCGCGCGCGGCGACGCGGCAAAAAGCGGCACGAGCGTATCGGGATCGAAATGATCCGTGTGATTATGCGAGGACGTGATGACGTCGATGAAGTCGAGCCGCGCGGGATCGACGACGCGTGCGGTCATGCGCACGTGCGGCTTGTCGGTGGCCGCGTATTTCCGCGTGAGCGAATCGCTGAGGTACGGATCGAAGAGGAGAGTCTTGCCGCGGTAGCTCACGAGAAAACCGCTCTGGCCAAGCCACCAGATGCAGAGGTTCTCCGAAAGCGGCGCGGCGCGTGCGCGCGCGACATCGGCGAGGAAGGCCTCGTTGTGTTGGGCGGGTTCGATCATCGGGCGTGGATGCCGGCGCTACTTTGGGACGATGACGTGTCGCGGTCGGTTCACAGCCCAAGTTCCTTTTTCACCTGTCGGATGCCGGCGACCATATTGCGCAGCTTCGGCTGCGCGGCCCAGCGCGCGGTCTGGCTCAGGCCGCAATCGGGCGCGAAGACGAGGCGGTCGGCGGGCGCGTGTTTCAGACACAGGCGAACGCGATCCGCGACGTTCTCGGGTGTCTCCAAATAATAACTCTTCACGTCGATGATGCCGACCGCGGCATCCATCCGCCGCGCGATCTGCGCGATGAGCTCGAGCTCGGAAAACTCGCGGCTCGCCATCTCCACGTGCATCTCGTCGGCCTTGAAATCGAGAAACGCGGGAAACATCGGCGCGATCTGCCGCGGACCGATCGCGCGGCCCTTGAAATTGCCAAAGCACAAATGCGTGCAGATCCGCGTGCGGCCGTGGACCGATTCGACGGTGCGGTTGAAGAGGTCGACGAAGCGCCGCGGGTCTTCCTTGTAGGCGTAGCAGCTCATCGACGGCTCATCGACGCTCACCTCCTGGCAACCGGCGGCGACGAGTTCCTCGAGCTCTTTCCGCACGATCGGAAGCAGCGCTTCGGCGATCGCCCAGCGGTCGGCGTAGTGCTGGTTCGGCACGAGCCGGCCGCTCAGTGTGTACGGGCCGGGCACGCTGGCCTTGAGCATCGGGCCGGTGGGCGCGAGCCGCCTCAGGCGTATCCATTCATCCACGACGCCCAATCCGCGCGGCGCGCGCAGCTCGCCGGTGATGGCGTGCTTACCACGCTGATCGTGCGCAGGCGGGCCGAATTTGCGCGGCGACGCAGACTCGAGCTCCAGGCCCTCGATATAGCCGTAGAACGAGAGGTTGAAATCGAGGCGTGTCTGCTCGCCGTCGGTGATGACATCGAGCCCCGCATCGACCTGATCATGGATCGCGGCGATGACGGCGTCGTTCTGGATCTCGCTCACGTCGGACCGGCCGAAGACGGCGAGGTGCTGGCTCGCGAACTCGAGCCAGCTGGGAAACGGATAGCTGCCGATGACGGAAGCGCGGAGAGGACAGGATTGCATGAAAGAGGCGGAGGCGGATGTGTTTTCGGTCAGGAGTTTAACCGCGAATGGACGCGAATAAACGCGAATGAAATTCAATCATGGGAAAACCCAGCGTGAAGAATTGTCCGCGGTGGCTGAGGCATCCTGCCGCAGCCGCTCGTGAACCGCGTTTTGTTCTCCAGCATTCGCGTCCATTGGCGTTCATTCGCGGTTCCTTTCATTCTGAATGGATACCTTTCGGGAAAATCGGCCGCAGGTACTCGAGGTCGTAGCGGATGCTCGGCTCGACCCCGAGCGGGATCTTGATGCCTTCGATGCCGAGCCAGCCGCGGTAGTCGATGGCGTCGAGCGCGCGACGGACCGCGGGGAAATCCATCGAGCCTTTGCCGTAGAGATCGTCGTAGTCCTTCAGGTGAATTTCACAGATCCGCTCACGGCCGAGGCGGCGGATCGCGGCGCCGACATCCTCGCCGACTTTCTGCATGTTACCGACATCGTAGTAGACTTTGATCGAAGGTGAATTCACCGCATCGAGGATGCGTTCGAGCACGGGAGCCTTCAGCCACGACTCGATCCCGTAAACCACACCGGCTGCCTCGGCGCGCGGCGCGAGTTTCTTCAAGCGGCGGATCGTCTCGGCGATGCCAGGCTCGTCGTCGACGAGATCGCCCTTGCTGAAGAACGCCAGCAACGCGACGCGCTGCTTCATGCGCTCGAGCACGCGCACGCTGTCGAGCACCCATTGCTCGGCGAGCGGGTCGCTCTTGTAGGGCACGCCGTTCAACACGCCGAGCGCGAGTGACGCGATGGCGACACGTTGCTCCGCGGCGGCGGCGGCGAGGATTTTGTCCTGATGCGCGGGATCGAGGAGCGGCAGCGTTTTCGCACCCTCGGCCGGACGGCCGAAATCAACCTGCACGCCATCGAGCCCGATGCGCGCGGCGAGCGCGAAGGATGCGGGATTGCTGGTCTGGCGGAGCGTCCAGTCACACGCGAAGATCTGGAAACCGGCGGCTTTGGCCGCGGCGATGGCGCGAGACAACGCGGCGACACCGAGCACGCCGAGGGAGCCCTGCACGAACGCGCGACGGGAGAGGGGCAAAAATGGTTTCATATGGAAGGGGCAGATTGATGCGGTTGAGGTGGGGGCTGGCTCTCCGCGCCGGACTGAGTTTCGCGGCGTTGCGCCACGTGGAACTCAGGCCGCTTCGGAGAAGCGGGCATCCACCCAATATAGATCTACGCCTGCAGCCCGGTGAGATCGGCCTCGAGCGCGCGCTTCGTGGCCAGCAGCTCTTTCCAAGTGACGGAGCGTTTCTCCTGCGCGGCGGTGCGGCCCATGATGGCGACGAGATTGCTCGTAACGCTCGGCTCGAGCGTGGCGTTGGTCGCATCCTTTTTCAGGATCGCCGCGTGGAATGCGCCGACGTTCGCGTTGGCGCCATCCTTGTAGATCGTGCTCGTCGAACCGCCGCGGTAGAAGGCGTCCTTGCCGCCGCGAATCATGACCTCGCCGCCGTATTTGCCGAGGAACACGCCCTTCGTGCCGAACATGCGGTTGATGATGCCGCCGGGTTCGCCGTGTGCGTCGAACTGCCGCGAGCTGAACGTGACGCCGACCTGGTTCGGATACTCGTAAACGAGCGCGTAGTGATCCCACGCGTCGCCGACATCGAGGCGCACACGGCGGCCGCCCGTGCCGGTGCAGCGCGCCGGCGGCGTTTCCTTCATGACCCAGCTCATCACATCGAGTGCGTGAATGTTTTGCTCGACGATGATATCGCCGGACAGCGCCTGATCGAACACCCAGTTTTTCAACCGCGCCTCGATCGTGCCGGGCGGCGCCTTGATCGCGAGGCGGTTGGCATGGTAACTGGCCTCCCCGAAGCAGAGATCACCCATCGTGCCGGAATGAATGCGATCCAGCGCCTCGACGTAGAACGCATTCGCGCGCGTCTGGAAATCGACGAGAAACACGAGCCCCTTCTTGCGCGCGAGCTCACCGCTGGCGGTGATCGAGCGGCAGCCTGGTACATCGACCGCCACGGGTTTCGCGAGGTAGACATGCAGTCCGGCGTCGACCGCGGCGCGCGCCTGTGTCGGATGAAAATACGGCGGGCTGATGATCGCCACCGCATCGAGTCCGCCACGCGCGATCATCTTCTCGGCGCATTTCAGACCGGTGAACGTTTGCGCCGCGGAGAGGTTGTACTTCGTCGCGGCCACCTGCACGCGTTCCTCGAAGTAATCGGCGACCGCGACGATCTCGTAGCCGCCGTGGGCGTTGAACATGTTGAGGAGCATGGTGCCGCGACCGCCGCAGCCGATGAGGCCGAGCCGAAGGCGTGAGTTGGCGGTGGAGCCTTGCGCGACGGCGCGGCTAAGCGTGGCGACGGAGGCGAGACCGAGCCCGGTCTGCGTGATGAAACGACGACGCGTGCAGTCGGATGGAGCGGTGATGTTCATGAGGTTTTTTTGAACGGGGTTGCTAACGAGCGTTGGACCGGGCGGACGCGGGAACGGAGGGGAAATTTCTACGCCAATCGTCGCGCCCAACCGCGGCGGGCGTGGACGGTGTTTCGAGAATCGCGCCGCGTTCGCGCAAGCGGGCCTGCAGAGCGGAGATCGGCACATCGCGTGCGGAGCAATTCTGCGCCAGCGCGAGCGCCGCGGCAGTGCCGGCGGCCTGGCCCATCGCCATCGTCTGGGCCATCGAGCGGCACGACGCGTGCGCATCGTGGGTCGCGCTGAAGCAGCGACCGACCACCCACACTTCATCGCGGTCGCGCGGCACGAGCGTGCGATACGGCACATCGTAAGCCTCGCCGCCGGGAATGTAGCCCCAGACCGTTTCCTCGCCGCCGCCGCGCGTGGCGCGATGATCCTCGATCGGCGCGCCGCAGAGCAGCACGCGATCGTCGAAGCGGGCGACCGAGAGACAGTCGTCCTTGGAAAGTCGATACAGGCCGTAAACCCGCCGCGTCTCGCGCACGCCGATCTGATGGGAGAGCCCGATGATGTTCGCCTCGCCGAAGCCCGGCACGCAGTCGCGCAGGAAGCGCTCGTAGGCGAAGGCCTGACGGCGGCCTTCCTGCTCGGCGGCGGTGAGCTGCTCCGGGTCGGTGGCATCGAGGCCCGCGACGCGCACGGCGACGGTCGAGATGCAGCCGCGCGCATTCATTTCGTGGAGGCTGCCACTCTTGCGTGGCAACGCGTGCGTGCCGCGATCGACCGCCTCGGCCATGCGCGCCATGAGGAGCTTCTTGCCTCCCGCGCGCTCGTAGTCGGCGAGATCGACATTGCTCATGCGGAACGTGGTCGTGAGCGTCTGCGCGGGTTCGTGCTCGCCGGCTTTTTCACAGGCGATTCCGGCCGCGTGGCACAGATCGGCATCGCCGGAAGCGTCGATGAAACAGCGGGCCGCAATGCGGTAAAAACCACGCTTCGTCGCGAGCACGACGCCCGTGATTCGGCCGGCCGTATCCTGCTCCGCGGCGACGAGGGTGGCGTGAAGCAGGACGCGCACGCCGGCTGCGGCGAGCAACTCGTCCCACACGAGCTTCAGCCGCTCGGGGTTGTAGTTCACGCCGGTCCCGGCGCCGTAGGTATTCGGTCGCAGAAACACCGCACCGACGGCATCGAGGGCGTCGACGACGCGATCGGGGACGCCGCCGACGACCTTGCGCGGGCGTTCGCCGGGCGTGAAGAAGCCGTAGAACGTATCCAACATCTGCGTACTTGTGCCGCCGAGAAAACCATAGCGCTCGACGAGCAGCACGTGCTCCGCGCCATTGTCGCGCGCCGCCATCGCGGCGCAGCAGCCCGCCGAGCCGCCGCCGATCACGAGCACGTCCGCCGTCGCGAGGACGGGGATGCGATCGAGGAGCAGAGGGGCGGCGGTGGACGTCGACATCATCGAAATAGCCCGCGCTTTTTAAGCCGGACCGACGTTGGCGTAGAGCTTCGCGAGCCGGTGCGCGTGCTCGTCGTAGGCCGACTCGAACAGCGCGTTGGCGCGTTCCTTGCCGACGACGACGGCCGCGCTCAAGACCTTCGGCGGCGCGCCGGCGGCAACCAGCCGGGCGGCGAGCTCGGCCTTGAGGGCATTGACGACGAGCGCGCCGCCGACGGTCGAGCCGGGGGCGACGCGTGTATCGAGTCCTTCGATACTCACCATCGCATCACCGGCGGGTGCGCCGGTGTCGAGAATCAGGTCTGCGAAGTCGCCGAGTTTCTTTCCATCGGCGCGGCGCGAGCCCGAGGCCTCGGCGTGCTCGCGGCTGACGAGCGCGACGACGCGGACTTTCCGGCGCTGGAACTCCTCCGCGATCTCGACCGGCACGATGTTTGCGCCGCTCGAGGAGATGACGAAGGCGGTGTCGCGGGGATCGAGCGCGTAGTTGCGCAGGATGCGTTCGGCGAGGCCGGAGACGTTTTCCAGGAACATCGCCTGCCGCTGGCCGTTGGCGCCGACGACGAGGTTGTGGAACGAGAGCGAGAGTTCGACGATCGGGTTGAAGCCGGGGAACGAGCCGTAGCGCGGCCACATCTCCTCGACCATGATGCGCGAGTGGCCGGAGCCGAAGAGGTGGACCATCCGGCCGGCGAGGATCGTCTCCGCGAACCAGTCGGCGGCCTGGCCGATCTGCGGCAACTGGCCGGCGACGGCATCGATGAGGCCGCGGGCGCGGTGGAGATAGGTTTCAGCAGGTGTCATGGGAAAATGAATACCGGGCGGCGCCGATCGCGCCGGCCCATTCGCCGAGCGTGGCGGGTACGACTGGCACGCGATGGCCGCCGGGCCGCCATTCGACGCGGTCGAGCTCCGGGCCGAGCGGCGCGAACAGCGCGTCGCCGGCCTGTGCGATCCCGCCGCCGAGGACGACGCATTCGGGATCGAAGAGGTTGATGCAGGAGCCGATTGCGCAGGCGAGCGCGCGGATGGAGCGCAGCCACGCGCGCGTCGCATCGGAGTCGCCGGCGCGGTGCGCGGCGACGAGCGCGGCGGTGTCGGAAAATTTGCCACCGGTGCGCGCCGCGACCGTGCTGTCGCCGATCATGACCTCGATCGCGCCCGGCATGCCGGTGATGCTCGGCGTGCCTTCGGGATCGAGGCACAAATGGCCGATGTGACCCGCGCGACCGATCGCGCCGCGCAACAAGCGGCCGTCGACGATCGCGGCGCCGCCGACGCCGGTGCCGAGCGTGAGCAGCACGACATTGCGCCGGTCGCGGGCGGCGCCAATCCACGCTTCGCCGAGGAGCGCCGCGTGTGCATCGTTGAGCACGGGCACGAGCGCGGTGCGGTGGAGTGCGTTGGTCCAATCGAGTCCTTCGAGGCCGGGAAGCTTGCCGGGGAGATGCGCGATGCTGCGACGGTCGGCGGCGGCGAGGCCCGGTGCGCAGATGCCGATGGTCGTGGGTGCTGCGCCGAGCGTGCGGCTGAACCCGTCGATAGAGGACTGTGTTTGTCGCACCCACTCGGCCGCGGAGGCGGAGGATTCGCCGGCGTGCGTCGGCCGGCTCGCGCGTTGTTGCACCGCGCCGTCTGCGGTCACAGCGACGGCTTTCACGTAGGTGCCTCCGACGTCGATGCCCGCAGCCCAGTTCATTGATAGAGGTGCGCCACGCTGCGGCGGTAGCCTTCGTAGTAGGCTTCGAGTTGCTCTTCCGCAGCGTGCGCGGTCGTGGTGCCGACGAACTGGTGGCTCGGCAGCATCACGGGGGCGTGCCCGCGCGCGAGGAGGCGCTCGGCAGTTTCGCAGCGGAGCATGTTGATGAGCATTGCGCCGGTGACGGTCGACGTCGGGCCGGTGCGCCACGCGAGGCCCGGGACTTCGACGACGCAATCGCCGGGCGGGCATTGGTTATCGAGCACGACATCGGCGATATCGATGAGCTTCTTGCCCGAGGAATGCGTGGGCTGCGATTGCGAGCAGTGCGCGACCGAGACCATCGCGATGACGGGCAGCCCGCGGGCTTTCGCGCCGAGGGCCATCTCCACGATGAGCGGGCGGATGCCGGAGGTGGAGATCACGATGAACGCGTCGTGCGGGCCGAACTTGAAGCCGGAGAGCAACTGCTCCGCGTAGCCCTCGATCTTTTCGAGAAACAGCGGGCCGCGCAGGCCGTTCATCCCGACGGTGGCGCAATGCTGCGAGAGCGCCTGCTCGGCCCACGAATAGAAACCGACGAAGCAGCCCTGTCGCGGCGCCATCTCCTCGCACATCATCCGCGAGTGTCCCGCGCCGAAGAGAAACACGAGCCCGCCGCGCGAGATCGAGGCGGCGCACACGTCGGCGGCGCGCTCGATGGCGGGCAGTTGGGTTTGGCGCAGCTTCGCGAGCAGGGCCTGCGTCTGATCGAAGTAATCGGTGGCGGCACTCATGAGGAGGGAGAGGACGAGGGTGGGGGAGAGGAGACGGAACCGGTTTCGTTGCGCGGGAGCTGGCCTTCGCTCACGCACCAGCCGCCATCGACGGCGAGCACCTGGCCCGTGACGAAGCGCGCGGCCTCGGACAGCAGGAAAACAGCGGCGCCGTCGCAATCGTCGGGCCGGCCGATGCGGCCCCCGTCGAGCGGCTGCTTGGTCGCGATGAACTCGAGGATGCGTGCGTCGGCGGCGGCGCGGCGCGCCATGGGTGTCTCGACCAGCGCGGGGGCGAGGACATTGAGCCGGATGTTGCGCGGCGCGTAGTAGGCGGCAGCGGATTTCGTGAAGCCGACGATCGCGGCCTTGGCGGCGGCGTAGGCGTGCGTGGCGAAAAATTCCGGCGACGGCGACCAGCCGAGGACGGAACTCATGTTGAGAATCGCGCCGGCCGTGCCTTGCGCGAGAAACTGCCGGACGGCCGCGCGGTTCGAGAGGATGACGGAGTGGAGGTTGAGCTCGAGCGTGGCGCGGAGGCCGTCGTCGGTGAGCTCGTGGAGCGGGCCATCGCCGAGGCGGCGACCGCTGCCGCCGGCGACGTGATAGAGCGCGTCGAAGCGGCCGAAGCGTTCGTGCGCGAGGGCGATCGCGGCGGGCGCGTGCGCGGGATCGATCGCATTCCCCGTGAAGGCCGCCGAAGCCGCGCCGAGGGTGGCCGTGGCGGCCGCGCCGCTCCCGGGATCGCGTCCCGTGACGACCACGCCCCGCGCCCCGGCGCGCAGAAACGCGCGCGCGGCGGACAGCCCGAGCCCGGTGGTGCCGCCGATCACGACGACGACGTTTTCCGAAAGGGGTGCGCCGGCCATGGGATCGAGTCGATGTCCGGCCGGCGGCGCGCACAAACAATAACAAATCGCTCGACAACAAAACTGATATGATAACGACTCGAGGCAAGATGCCGCGTCCCCGCTCCCGCCACGTGCTTGAAGTGAAGGCGGCGCTGGTCGCGCGGTTGCGCGGCGGGTTCGCGCATCCGGGCGGGCGTTTTCTATCGACGCGAGCGGTGGCGCAGCGGTTTGCGGTGAGTTATCAGACGGCGCACCGGCTGCTGGCGGAACTCGAGGGAGAGGGCCTGCTGCAAAGGCGTGCGGCGTCGGGTTCGTATGTACCGGGCGAGCGCGTAACGCTGCGCGGCGCACATTTGATTTTTCATCCGCGGGCGAAGCGGAAGGGGAGTTTTGGCGCGCACCTGATGGAGATGCTCGAGGCGGCGTTGCAGGCCGAGGGGATTGCGGTGGTGCGGAGCTGGCCCGAGGCGGGCGAGGCGCCGCGGCTGCGGCCGGAGTATTATCCGGTGGCGTGGGAGGCGCGCGCGGCGGTGGTCGCGGCGGCGAACGCGCGCACGTTTGCGCTTTCGTTGAACGATCGTCCGCCGATGGGATTGGGCGGCACGTATATCGACGCGGTGACGACGGACGATTTTTCCGGCGGCGCGTGTGCGGCGGAGTTGTTGAAGGAGCGCACGGGGCGGAGAGACGGTTTCGCCGTGCTGGGCGGGCCGGCGGATGATGCGCGGTGCGTGGCGCGGATCGCGGGTTTTCGTGCACACGCGGGCGTGGCGAGGGTCGTGTGCGCCGGCTCGTGGTATGTGGAGGCGGGGCTGGAGTGCGCGGCCGAGATCCTCGCGCGACGACCGTCGGGAATCTTCGCCTGCAACGACCGGCTGGCCGAGGCGGTGCTGGCTTATTGCGCGCGGGAGTCGATGGCGCGGCCGCCGCTTGTTGGCTTCGACAACGCGCCCGTCGCGGAGCGGTTGCGGCTCACGACGATCGGGATTCCGTGGGCGACGATGGTGGCGCAGGCGGTGCACGTGATCGGCGAGCGCTTGCGCGGCGGCACGGGTTCGGCGCGGCACGTGAGCGTGGCGCACGAGCCGGTGATGCGGTTGACAGCGTGAGAAAAGGTGTGGCGCAGGCGGAATCGTCGCCGCGAGCTGGCTCGCGCTCGACCGTCGTCGGATCGGCATGGGACGCTGGCGGCAGGCAAACACCTGTAATTTCGTGTACGCGGCCTGCGTCTCGAAGAGATCAAGGACCTGCGCTGATACCGCAGCGGATGTTCCATTTATATGAAAACACGTCCCTCTATATTAAAAACGAGTTCATTCCTCCTGTTTGTTGCGATCACCGCATTGCGCGCGGCGGTTTCGCCAGAGGCGAAATGGCACCCGGGACATTACGTCTTTGTCGGCGGGTCCGAGGTGACTACAGAGTTGTTAACGTTACCGCACTTTCGCGGGGTGCAGAAAATCTACACCTGGCGCGAATTTGAACCGGAGGAAGGCCGCTACGATTTCTCCGCGCTGAAAGCCGACCTTGCTTTGGCGAGAAAGCATGGCCGCCAATTGGTCGTGCAGTTTACTTTCAAGGGGTTTGGCAAGGGCGCGCGTAACGTGCCTGACTATCTCCAGGGACCCAAATACGGCGGCGGCGTATATCGCACCCTGACGGGCGGGGTGAATCCGGTGATTTGGAACCGCAATGTAGCCGCGCGTTTTGATGCGGTGCTGAATGCCTTCGGGCGTGAATTCGACCGGGATCCGAATTTGGAAGCAGTGAACCTGCCGGAGACGGCGTTAAACGCCAGGCTCGAGACATCGCCGCAGGCAGGCGTCGAGGCTTATTCAGAGGAGGTCTATTTTGAGGCGCTCAAACAACAGATGACTACGCTGCGACGTGCATTTCCGAGTACAGTAGTCATTCAATATACCAATTTCCCGCCCAGCCTGCTGGAGGCGTTGACGGACTACGAAAAGGAGATCGGCGTCGGCATGGGCGGACCGGATGTCTATCCGGGCAAGGACGCGGTCAGCGATCCGGATAAGGGAGTTTACCGTCTCTATGCGAAGCTTGCGGGCACCGTGCCGATTGGAGCGGCGGTGCAGTCGTCGAACTATTCGGTGGCCTACAAGAAGCGCGCTGCCTTGGGGCGAGGTCAGACCACATCTGGAGGCAAGCCCATCGTGATTAGTCCCGAGGACGAGCTCCCCATCCCGGTCCGCGAGCATCTGAAACTCGGGCAGGAGAAACTGAAACTCAATTACCTGTTCTGGGCCGCGACTCCCAAAAAGCATTTTGAGGACGTGAAAAAGCTATTGGCTGAGCCGGATCTCGCAGGCGATCCCGCCGGCGGCCTTGAAACGAGGCTCCCGCCCAAGGCCTTTCTCCGCTGACGGCAAACTGCGGCGCACTCCGGATGCGTTTGTTTGAGTTGCAGCAGGCGGGTCATCCCCATTTGTCGTTTTCATGTTCACTGACCTCGGCGCCGTCTGAAAGCGCCGCTCTTCTCGGCATCGCGCCATCGATAAAGGTAAATGGTGCCTGACCCGAAGCCGGACCCCTTCTGCACTACTCCCCTGTCAGGACGGCATACATTGTTCGTCCGCCACCGCAATTCAGCGAAAAGGCTAAAGATCAGCTTTAACCCGATAGCGACTCTGAAGATCACAAGATATCCTCACCGGGCGGTTCACGTTATATAAGGGTTAAATATGACAGCCGACATCATATGGAAAGAAAAGCACTATTGCCGAATGACGGCCGATCCCAACATGCGAATGTTGTGACGAAGGCTCGCGCGCCGCTGACTTCAACCGACACTAGTGGCTTTCGCTTCGAATCGGCGTTTTGGCGTAATCTCATCAGAGCCAGAAGACCCTTCGCCTGTGCGATGTTCGTGGTGATGGCGCCTTGCGTGTCAGCGCTTACCTATAAATGGGAGGTCATAAGCCTCTCCACTAGCATGGCAACGAACTGGGACGACACGAAATACGGCGCGTCTGCGCACAAGAATTTTTCCTATGGATGGGCCGACCTCGCTGGCGGCCCCTTGACAGATTTTTCCGCCAACCAGGAGATTCCCGCACTTTCCGATATCCCGTTCGTTTTCGTTCTCAACACCGACAGCACCTACGACGGGAGCCGCGTGCCGTTCGGAGAATCAGCTTATGCCAGGGTGGGCTATTCTTTCAATCTCTGGCTGCGACTTAACCCTTACGATTCCCTTGGCAACCGGACTGCGATCGCGGGTCCAGTGAGCGTGAAGGTGCAGTCGAGGTTGTATAACGGGCAAATATCGGCACTTGGCTATGCACAATCAGAAATTGATCTTAGCTTTACGGAAGGCAGCTTTAATGTCATCTCCAAAGCCGATCCAGCCACCGACTCGGGTGTCAAGGCATTCGATGTGAACGGCTCTGGCCCTCACGAAAGGAACTACACAACCGAGCCGTATGAATTGGGAACACATTACTTCCCTATCTACCCATTCCAAGATCTTAAATTAAACGGAGAGATCACGCTCGCCTCAGCGGCGTGGTCGCCATCGACCGGAAACTCGTCCTACGCACGTGGGAACGAAGTGGCGTTCGTGCTGGATTTAAGAACTCACACCGTGCCGGACGAGCCGAATACTCTGCTTCTCGCCACCCTAGGACTTACCTCGCTGGGGCTGTTATGCACTCGGCGATTTCTGGGCAAGCAACGCGCAAACGCTCGCCAGCGGGACGCAGAAGAAATTCTTTTCGATAGTTAACCTTCTTGATCCGTATTTCCTCGAACGCTTCGTGAATCACGCCCTCAAGCGCGTCGAGCGCGGATCGCGCCTCTCGGCGGGGTAATTAATCAGATCCCGGGCCCTCTATCCTGACCGAAGACCGTCTCATTTAATACACCGTCAGGCCTTGCCGAGAGGGACCGGAGAAGATGTTTTTGCCGCCTTTCGCACGCCAGAAGTCTGAGGCCGGTAATCCCGCTCTTCGTCGAGCATTTTCCAGGCAATTTTGGCCATGCGGCGCGCGGTGATGATAATGCCGTCGTTCGCGCCTTAGCCTCGTAGACGCTGCTTCTTATAGAAGCTGCCAAAGTAGTCGGAGCAACCCAGCGCCACCCACGCCGCCTCGACGAAGGCCCACTTCAATCAGCGGTTGCAGGACGGCGGCATGCGACCATGTGAGAACCCCGTCTGAGCGCACCGTCCTCGGACTTCCGAGGCGTTATTCCTGTCTTCAGCGTGCCAGTAGGGATGTCAGGTCCCTTAACATTCGTCGGAGGCGGTTACACTTTAGCGCGAACATAGCTGACTGTGGAATTGTAGTCGTCGTATATATTTTAGGCGTAAAATACTGCCGTGGAGGATTCCCGGTGAGCATATGATGTGGTATCCGAGCGGGGGCGTGATGCATGCTTACATTATCAGCCAGGCCCCGCCGTGCGTGGTGGAATTGCTTGGCTTCTACTAATGAAATTCATGATATCTTGCCTGAGACACACTCGAAGCATCTTCCTTTTAATAATATTCCCGCATCCTTCCATGCGGCGCCCATGGTGCGCCTAGAAGGGCCACTGGTGGCAAATACAGGCGAAACCTGGACCGTATCTGTATTCGTGGACGGCGTGGGCAGTGAGGCCCCGGGCGAGGAGCTCCTGGCGTTTGGTTATAACGTCGGATTCCCATCCCATGGGCTTGGAATAAGCGGGGTCACTGTAGCCGTCCCGTTTGCTGACGACACCGCTCTACTCGGAGGCCCGTTCGCCGGTTCGGTCTTCCCGGGTCTGCAAGGGAGTAGTATTCTCCTTGGAAGCATCTCGTTCAACGCGCTTCAAGAGGGAACGTATACTGTAAGCGTTCGTGACCAGATTGATCGCCCGGACATAACTGGTCTGTTTACAACAGCAGGGCGTTACCCTATCGAGGCCTATGCAGAGGTGATTGTGAGAGTGCCTGACGCTTCGTCCACGTTTTGCCTTTTGGCCACGGGTCTTTGCAGTGCCATGCTTGTATATCTACGAATTAAGACCACAAACGCCACCGCAGCTGGTCGGGGCTGTTGATTGCGGCTGCGCGGGCGTCGGCGAACATCCCACGGGTTTTTAGCCTATTAGTCACATGAAAACAAATCGCCATGTATGGACAAGAGGATGCTTCTTCATTTTGCCGCCGTTAGTCCTGGTGTCAGGCATCCTCGCTCAAAGTGAACCGCGTGGCTTCGGCGATATTCCGCTGGCAGAAGACCACTACGAAAACTCCCGTGCGTTCCTGCCAACCGTGCTCGTCGACAGCGCCCCGTTCGCGTATGATGCGCGCGCAGCCGGAATTGTCACGCCGCCGAAGAATCAGGGTGCCTGCGGATCGTGTTGGGCATTTGCGGCAGTGGCGGCCTTGGAATCCCATCTGCTCAAATTCTACGGCGACGCGCCGCGAGACCTCTCTGAGCAGCAGCAGGTTTCCTGCAACATGAGTATGGGCGGATGCGTAGGAGGTTCCGGGGAGGCGCTGCTATTTTGGACCACGAAGGGCGCCAACGACGAGACCTGCTTCCCGTATAAGGACCTCACCCCGACTCCATGCAATCAGACATGCCCTCAACTACCGATTCGTCTGAAGAACTGGCACACGGTCCCTTACGATCAGTTCAAGGCTTCGTGCATGACCCTTGGGCCCAGCTATTTTCGCTTCGCTCTGAACGGGAGCGAGTTCACTACCTTCTGGTACACCGCGACTCCGGGAACTGCCTATGTGAATCACCAGCCCTTAACAAACGGCCATGCCGTGTTGCTAATCGGGTGGGATGATACAAAAGGCGCCTACCTGTGTAAGAATAGCTGGGGTGCAGGAGGTCCAAACGGGGATGGCACGTTCTGGATTGCATATTCGGGGCACACGAACGACCTGCAATTTCAGATGTTCAATTTCGACCTGACCCTGTCCACGGATCTCAATGGAGATGGAGCAACGGATTACCAAGACTACCTGCAGTTTCGAACTGCGCTCGGCAAATCCAGGGGCGAGCAAGGATACAACCCCTACTGCGATTACGATGGCGATTCTAAAATTTCATATAACGATTATATACTATGGTATCGCTCATACAGGTCGTAACACTATTTTGTTAGTGCGGACCCCAGCGCTGCGCGCCGGGGGAAGTCGGAAAGAAACTTGGCTGAGCAAGGCCGGGCCGCAAAGCTCGGGAAGAGCACGCAAAAGGGGGCGGTTGTGCCCTCGGATTCGATCCCATTTGATAGGATGGCTGGAAAGGTGCGCAGCCCGCCCGCAGCTTCATCCAAGCCGGCGTCATCCCTATTTCGCGGACACGCATTACCGATTCGGCATCGGATGTAATATGTAGCGGGCTGAACCCGGCCGCGCGGCCCTCGGGACGCCTGAGGACTGACGTGGGCCGGAAGCAGTGCGGAACGGGACATCGACATAGATCATATGGGCCTCGTGCCACGTGCGCATCAGCCGTCCGCGGTCGGCATAGGAGGCGAGTCGCGCGTAGCTTTCCCGCATCAACCGCAGAATCTCCTCCGCGGAGAGTGAACGCAGCCCGCGGGTCGGCGGGTCGGTTTTGTCGGCAACTTCCGCCCCGTTCGGCCGGCGCCCGCGCGTGGTGTCCGGCTCGACGATAGCCGGCGAAGAGGCAGACACCGCCGGGTGTCCCCCGCCGATGGGTCGCGGCACGCTGATGAAACCCACGCGCTCGACGGCGACACGTTTGGCGGGATGCGAAACCGTGTCCTCGCGAACGGCGGTCGCAGCCATCTCCTCGTCGTGCCGCGTTACGCTTGTCGTGATTTGAATCCACCACAGCGCGGCCACGCCTCCGATGATCAAGCCGAGCAAAGCCACCATTCGCTGACGCATCCCGAGGTGACGAACCCAGGGCGTCCAAGTTGCAGGCGGCACCATACTGCCGCTGAATGCTAATAGCGGCATGTACTCACCATCTGCAGATTCGCTACCTTTTTTTACGCGTCGTCTCGGTGGCGGTGAGACAACCGGTTCGCAACCGCGCTCTCGCCGGCAGGGGACGTCGCTGCGCCACGCGCGAGCCCAGCTACAGGTTGAACACTCGGAGATAGGCGCAGCGATGGCACCACCCGCGTGGTCGGCGGTCAGTTGCGCCAATGCCACTCAGAGATGAGGCGGGTCTACGACGGAGTAAAACGATGGCATCGGCACGACGAAGGTGAACTTCCCGATCAATATAAACCCTGGCGCCGTGCCTCGCGATTGCGGGCGCCTTCACGCATGGGCGGCGCACGCCTGAGTCACGAGGATTCGATACAAGAAACCTATGGCAGAAGTAATATCCAAAGATGGCGTTAAGATCGCCTTTGAAAAAACCGGGAACGGGCCGGCGCTCATCCTCGTTGGTGGCGCTCTCTCCGATCGCAAGGGCGGCAAACCGCTCGGCACCCGGCTGGCGGGGCATTTTACGGTATATATTTTCGATCGGCGCGGTCGGGGCGAAAGCACGGATGCGAAGACCTACGCGGTGGAACGCGAGATCGACGACATTGAAGCGCTCATCGCGGATGCGGGCGGTTCTGCCGGTCTTTATGGCGTCTCCTCGGGAGCCGCCCTCGCGCTGCAGGCGGCGGCGAGGCTGGGCCCGGCCAGGGTGCCCCAAGTGGCGCTCTATGAACCGCCCTACGGGTCCAATGACGCCCAGCACAAGGAGGAATTCGCCGGACAGAAACGACGGATCGACGAGCTAATCAAAACGGGCCGGCCGGGCGATGCCGCCGCATATTTCATGGCGGCGATTGGCACCCCGCCCGAGGCCCTCGAAAAGCTGAAGGCTTCACCGGAGTGGGAGGCCATGAAGAAAATCGATTTCACCCTCGCCTACGACTATGGGGTGTTGGGCGACGGCACCGTGCCGGAATCGATCGCCCGGGCCATCGCCGTGCCGGCCCTCGTGCTGGATGGGGAGAAGACCATGGCGTTCATGCACGCGACCGCCGACCTGGTGGCTAAGCTTATTCCCGGAGCGGAACGCAAAACGCTCAAAGGCCAAACCCACCAGGCTGCGCCCGAAGTCGTCGCACCGGTGCTGATCGAGTTCTTTAGATAAATAAGAAGGAAGAGCCGGTAAAAAAACTGCCGGACGGTTCTGGTTGCGGTCGCCGAGTTCACCGCGCCGGCTCCAAGCTTTGAGCTGTCGGTCGGTGGACGATCGTGGGCGCAAGACCATCTCAGTTTTCAACTGCCCTTCCCTGCGTCCGCCGTTGTTTCGCCGGAGCCCGACGCGAAAGCGGCGGGCCCGGCGGAGCCTCATTTAGAATATGAGATCCGACACATAGTAGATCTTCTGCGTGCTTTGCTTGTTCACCGGATCGGGCACGATGACAAAATACACATTGCCGTTTTTGGTCTGCACTCCCTCGATTTCGTGGTTCCCGACATTGGTGATTTTAACGAGGGACTGGTAGGCTCCTGTATTGGTGATCAGGGCGATCGATGGCACATCGCCTTCGGCGCCTCCGCACGTATAGATCTCGCTCGAGCCGAGCAAATCCATGCCTTGGAATGAACCATTGGGCCGGATGATGTTGGATCCACTCTGGGTAAAGCTATAGACACAGGCGTTTTTGGCCCCCGTGCTGTTCATCTGCACCTGGGTGTTCGCATCGAGCAACTGGTTGAGGGCGGCAGTTTCATAAACCGACCACGTAACCGTACCTTCGTCCGTCTGCACGCGGAAGGCGGTGTGCGTGCTGTTGCCGCCGGCATCCACCCGATAGGTCGTGCCGAGGCTGGTGCCGGTCTTGTTGGCATAGTTCATGTAGGTGAAGCGGCGCAGACCGGTATAGTCGATGGTGGCACCGGCGGAATATAGGACCCTTGCAACCTGGAGTGACCAATAATAGCTGGTGTCCGGATCGGCCTTGGAGCTCACATAGAAATAGTTGATGCCATTGTAGGTGTACATATCCAGGGTTTGCCCGTGGCCACAATTGGTCATGGTCATTTCATCCTTGTAGGTGGCATTATTTCCGCTGATCACGCAGCGCGAAAGATAGACGGTGCCTCCGCTGCGCTGCGTGACATACACGTAAGAGGAGGCAATATATGCCTTCTGGATGGCCAGATTATGGCGGAGCGACTTGATGTTGTAGGCGAGCGTGGCTGAGGCGTTGACGGTCTTCCCCGGCGTGGCGGCGGAAACGAAGGTCGAAAGCGCGAGGGCAATCGCGGCGAAAGCCAACAACGTGATTCTTGAAGATAGGCCGGTGCGGCCGATGGCGTGGGTAATCATGCTAATGAAGTAATATTACAGCAATGGAGGGCGTTGCGGAAAGCGGCAGGCGTTGCAGCGCGGCCAGCTTTCAGCCGGGAGAAAGCGGGGGCAAAAATGGCAATGGGTCTATTGCCACGACCTGCTGATTGGGGATCGAAGAGACAGTCAGCAGGGAAACGACCCGGGACGGGCGCCGAGGAGCGCGCACGGGCCACGGATGTGAGAATTATAGAACAGGGTGCAGTGCGTAACCTCCTGGTTTATATATAGGGAATGGTTTGGCGGCTGCTGCGAGGTCGATGAGGCGGCGCGCAAGCGCTTCTGGCAGGGGTATGCATCGGAGCGAAGAAGAGCGGATTGAAGCGCTGCGGCAGGAAGGCCTGACGACGCAGTTTCCACCCGGGATCGTCATCGTCGCTGCCTTGGGGAAATGCAACTATAATACAGGTGGAATAAATAGTAGCATAAATAAAACCAGCGAGGGCCGCCGGACAGGGCGGATGGGTCGACTATGGACACGCCGTCGGGCACCGGGGTGAGTGTATACTGGCAATAGACAATACACGACCTCGACTACCTGGCGGGAGCGTGAGGAGCCCGGCGGATGGAATCGCATTGTTCTGCAAACGATCGATCTTCCCGCGTGCATCGCGGCCCTGATGCAGGCGGGAGTTCGCTTCGGTAACGACGTGGATTCAGGTCCCGCCCGTCCTTATCCGCGGCGTCGGGCCGGGGCTCGCCGCCTTCGACTTGACCGGAGCGATTCCCGACCCGCGGCTCGGGGTGTTCATTGGCTCGAACGAGATTGCCAGCAACGACAACTGGGCGACCGATGACGGTCGCACGCTCGGCGCGCTTGGCCTGGTGTCCGGCAGCAGCGATGCGGTGGTCGTGCAGAACCTCGCGGCGCAGAATTTCACCGCGCAGGTCAACGTCGTGGGCGGTATCGTCGGCGAGTCGCATTCCGCGTTGCGCTTCGTGAACCTGTCTACCCGCACGCGACGGGACGACGGCCAGCGCCTCATCGTCGGTGTGACGATCAGCGGACGGCAGCAGGTCCGAATCCTCGTGCGTGCAGTCGGGACCACGTTGACCAGCTTCGGCCTCGACGCCGCCCATCCGGATCCGGACCTTCGCACCGAAGAGGTATCCGAAAAGGCCACGCGTATAGCGAAGGCGTATCGTTTCCGTATCGCTCTGGTATCGTATCGGTATCGCTCCCGTATCGCTCTCGTATCGCTCTCGTATCGCTCTCGTATCGCTCTCGTATCGCTCGAGCTTCGCTCGAGCGCCGTACTCGGTTCGCCCTTGCTTCGAACGGACCGAGGTTGAAACCCCGGAGCCGGCGGAGGCAGAATGTCTGCGCTACGTTCAATTCAATGTGCGTTGCCAAGGACGGCGGTCGCGCTTCGCTGAACCGCATGCACCCCATTCCCCATTTGTGCGCTCGTGGCGGCGCGCGGTTCGCGTTGTCGCTGTTCCTGTGTCTGTGCGGATTCGCTTTTGACGGGCCCGTCGCGGTCGCAGCCGCGGCGTCCGCCCCGGCCGCGCGACCGAATTTCGTCGTGATCCTGTGCGATGATCTCGGCTGGGGCGATCTGGCGAGCTATGGGCATCCGCACATCCGGACGCCTAACCTCGACCGGCTTGCGGGCGAAGGCATGCGTTTCACGAGTTGTTATTCGGCGGCACCCGTCTGTTCGCCTTCGCGCGTGGGATTGCTCACGGGGCGGAGCCCGAATCGCGCCGGCGTGTTCGATTGGATTCCGGCGGTGGTCGATGCTTCAGCCAGGCAGGAAAGCCGGCATCTCGTGCATCTGCGAAAGGGGGAGATCACGCTGCCGCGCCTGCTGCAGCGAGCCGGTTATGCGACGGCCCTCACGGGAAAATGGCACGGGAATGCGCGCTTCAACGACCCTGCTCAGGCCCAACCGAACGACCTCGGGTTCGATCATTGGTTCGCGACGCAGAACAACGCTGCGCCATCGCACGCGAACCCGCGCAACTTCATCCGCAACGGCGAGGCCATGGGACCGCTCGAAGGTTTCAGCTGCCAGCTCGTCGCGCGGGAGGCGATCGGCTGGCTCGAGCGACAGCGCGCGGAGGAAGCGGCCGCCCCCTTCTTCCTGTATGTGGCCTTTCACGAACCGCACGAGCCGGTGGCGTCGCCGCCGGATCTCGTCGCACGCTACCTCCCGTACGCGCGGACCGAGAACGAGGCGCAGTATTTCGCAAACGTCGAAAACATGGATCGCGCCGTGGGCGAGCTGCTCGCGGGCCTGGAGCGACTGAAGCTCGCGGAGAACACCATCGTGTTCTTCAGCAGCGACAACGGGCCTGAGACGCTGAACCGTTATCCCGCTGCGCGGCGTTCCTATGGCACGCCTGGGCCGTTGCGCGGAATGAAACTCTGGACCACCGAAGCGGGCGTGCGCGTGCCCGGGATCGTGCGGTGGCCGGGGCGCATCGCCGCGGGCCAGGTGAACGACGAGCCCATGAGTTCGCTCGACCTGTTGCCGACGTTTGTGGCGCTTGCCGGGGCGGCGGTGCCGGCGGGGCATGTGCTCGACGGCGTCGATGTGCAGCCGTTATGGACGCGCGGCACGGTGGCGCGGCCGAAACCGCTCTTCTGGGCGTATTACAACGCGATCAACGAGCAACGGGTCGCGATGCGCGCCGGTCCGTGGAAACTGCTCGCGAAGCTCGATGGCGGCGCGCTGGCCAAGATCACCAACGTGACGGAGGCGACGGCGGCCGGCGTGCGGGGCGCGAAGCTCACCGACCATTCGCTGTATCAGGTAACTGGAGACATCGGCGAGGCGCGGGATGTGGCGGCGCAGGAGCCGGAGCGGTTGCGCGAGTTGTCCGACACGCTCGAGCAGCTTTATCGTGAGCTTGCGACGACCATGCATGTGTGGCCGGACGTGCCGCTCGCGCTGCCTGCCGGCAAGGCCGCGCGCAAGAACCCGCCGCGCACCAAGTAGCTGCAGACCCACCACGCGGGTGGGGAAGGACCGGGGAACCTTTCCCGGCTGCGCCGGGTCCGAGCTGCGCGTGAACGACACCAGAGACACCTTGATCCACACGCTCGACAATTCGATCGACACGTTCGCGCGTATCCGAACTTCGGATGCGGTTTCGACCGCGGCGTTCGACACACTCAAGCAGGCGCGCGCGATGATCGCGCGCGCGCTGGAGGAGGAGCACCGGCCGGCGGCACATCAGCGCGGTATTCCCGAACCCGTCTGATCACGCTGCCGATGGTCGGCGGTGAAGGCAGAGACATCGCTCCGAGACGTCCGCCACGGGCGTGTCGGAGAAGCGTCCCACAAGCATTCATCACCTCTACCGGCCAGGGCACTCGACCCGCGTAACCCTGCTCGGGAGAGCAGGGGCTGACGCAAGCTCGAGGGCCCGTTCATCCCGCCCCTCTCCCGAGGCGGGCTACAACGTTTACTTCGCCCCGGCCGGCGTGCGGCGCCGTTCGGGCGGAAACGTCTCCAGCAACGCATTCGCCTGTCCCGGCCGCTTCTTCAACGTGAACGCGTCGTAGAGCCGGTTCGTAGCCGTGCGCGCTTCATAGCGCAATGCGTCGCCATCGATCGTGATGATCTGGAAAAGTTGCGTGTCTTCGCCGGTGCGCACCGCCCACGAATCGCTCATGAGGTCATACATCTTCGGGCCGCTGACCGAGACGACGTAGATCGTGCCGATCGCGGGGTCGTAGACTTGGTTATAGCCCTTCTGCGCGTTTTGCGTGCCGACGCGGACGTGGCCGCTGACGTCTCCACTTCGTGCATACGTGTGGTCGTGGCCGGTGAGCACGAGGTCGACCTTGAACTCGTCGATGAGCGGCTTCCACGCGTCGCGCAACGCCGGGTTGTCGCGCTCCTTCGCCGGGGAAAAGATCGGGTGATGAAACGTGAGGATCGTCCAGCGGTTGGGATTGTGCGCGAGTACCTCGCGGAGCCACGGAGTCTGCTCGGCTTGTCGTTCATTCGAATTGAGCGACACGATGCGCGTGCCCTGATAGTCGAAAAAGTAGCACGTCTCGCCCAGCGCGGTTGGGCCGTTTTCGGGCAGAGCAAACTGCGGGCGCCAGTGGTGGCTGAGCTGGCGCGGCGATTTCTCGTCGCGCTCGTCGAGCTTCGCGTACTCGTGATTTCCCGGCGTGGCGACGACGGGGATCGTGGCATTCACCCAGGCCGGCGCACCGAACCATTCGCCCCATTCGGCATCGCGATTCGCGCGATTGATCAGGTCGCCGGCGTGCAGCGTGAACGCCGCGCGGGGCGCTTCCTGAAAGGCTTCGCGAAACACGCGCGACCAGTGCGTGCGCACGTCGTTCTGCGCGTCGCCGAAGTAAACGAACGTGAATCGCCGCTCGCCGCGCGTGGCGGTGCGGAAGTGAAACCACTCGCTCCAGTTCACGCCATCGCCCACGCGATACGCGTAAAGTGTGTCGGGCGTAAGCTCGGTGAACTCGACAGCATGATAATGCGCGATGCCGAGATCCGAGGTGAAGGGCGTCGTCGTCGCAGCGAGGGCCGTGCCTTTGAGCGTGCGGCCACTGTCGTTGGCGACGGCGATTTCGGCGACGGCGTGCGCGATCGAGACGTCGGTGCGCCACGTGACGGCTTGCGTGGTCGCAGGATCACCGCGCCACGTGAGCACGACGCGATCGGGCAACGGCCGCGGGGCGTGCGCGGCGGCCTCGGGATAAAGCGACGGCAGCGGATGGTTCGGTGCGTCGTGGGCGAACAGCGGAGCAGCGAGCGCCGCGGCGAAGAGTGAGCGAAGGAGCGATGATTTCATGAGAAGAAGAAGCCCGCCGCGGACGCGGCGGGCGATGGTGAGCAGTTACGTCGGCTCAGAACGTATAGTTGGCGCCGAAGGTCGCGCGGTAGGAGTACTGATTATAGTCCTCGGGATTGCGCGGGTTGCCCTGCCACGAGATTTTCGGGCGCTTCGTGGCATCCTCGACGTTGAAGAAGACGCGGAGCCCGCGGTTGAGCTGATAACTCGACTCGAAGTCCACCTGCTCGCGAGCGGCGAACCAGTCGTCGAGGTCGAGCACGCTCTCGATGCCTTCGAGGTATTCGGAGCGGTAGCGATAGGCGAGCTGCGCACGGAAACGGCCGATGTTATATTCGAGCGCGACGTTCAGCATGTAGTCGGAAAATCCATACGTCGGCAGGTCGTCCTGCAGGCGGCCGGGATATTTCCCGTCGCTCTCGGAGAACGTCGCGCTGCTCGACAGCGTGAAGCCGTTGAGACCCCACGGCAGGAAATGCAGGCGCTGACGCGCGATCAGCTCGACGCCGTAGTTCACGGCACCGAGCGCGTTGTCGGGCTTCTCGGTCGTGAATACAGTGGGCGCGCCGTTCACGTCGACGATCTCGGTGCCGACCTTGTCGTAATAGAAGCCTTTGACGTCCTTGTAGAATAAACCGACCGAATAGAGGCCGCCTTTGGCGGTGTAGTATTCGAGCTGCGCGTCGAAGTTGTTCGACGTCGTGGGATCGAGGTTCGCGTTGCCGTCGACGATCGTCTCGTCCTCGAAGTTAACCTCGCGACCGCGCGTGAGGCTGCCGAGGCTGGGCCGGCCGTAACTGCGGTTGTAGCTGGCGCGGAGGATGAGGTTGCGGCGGAGTTCTTGGCGGAGGTGGAGGCCGGGTAGATAGACATCGTAATCTTTGCCGCGGGAGATGCGCTTGGCGGTCCTCGGATTCTCGGGATCGATCTCGAAGGTCTCCGATGACCAGTCGTTGTGCTCGAGGCGAAGGCCGCCGATCAACGTCGTGCGGCCCCATGTCGCGGTGCCCATGATATAGGCGGCAGTGGTGTTTTCCTCGGCCGAGTAATCGGCGAGCAGACTCTCGAGGGCGGACTCATCGGCCTGAAACGCGAACAGCTCCGGGCGCGACGCGCGCAGCGAGTCGAGTGCGGCCTGATCGGGCTCGAGGGTCATCGGGTGGCCGTTGACGACGCGATTGCTCGGGCGGAGCACCTGCGCATAAGGAAACGCGGTGCCGGCGCCGGTGCGGTAGATGAGCGACGTCTCGTCCTGCTCGGGGCGGCTGGAACGATATTTGAGACCGGTTTTGAAGGCGCCCGTGAGACCGGCGCCGGCAAACTTCTTTTCCCAATCCATCTTCGCGCTGAAAACCTCCTCGGTCTTGTGACGTGGATCGATCACGAGATCGCCGCGGCTCGCGGTGCTGGTGTCGAGCGGGTCGCGGCCATTGATGACGGTCACGAGCGGCTGGACGCGGTTGTCCTGGTTGTACTCGAAGAGGAAACCGGGATTGCGCACGACGAATTCCTGCGAGCGGTCCTGTTGGCTCTCGTTGCGCGAGAGGAAGAAGTCGTAGTTGAAGACCATCGTATCCAAATTGTGGCGACCGCCGGCGGCGAGGGAGTAGAGCTCGTTCGTGGTGTCGGTCTCCTCGCCGTAGTAGCGCATCTCGCCGACGCTGTTCGGTCCGCTGCGGCCGGTCGTGGCGGTGGCGGCGGCGATGGTTTTGCGGCCGTTGAACGCGTCTTGGTGCCGGGTGTCGATGTAGCTGCGGTCGCGCACTTTTTCACCGATGGTCCGCGCCTGGCTGAAGAGCGGGCGGAAGTAGAACGTGTTGCGCTCGTCGGTGCGAAAATCGATCGCGGCATTGAAGCCGGTCGACTCGGTTTTT
>JAKFEQ010000042.1:0-6189 GCA_036675625.1 Opitutaceae bacterium
CGGCGACCCGCGGCCGCTCATGCCTTACGGCGTCGTGCAACGGCTGTATTCCAACGACACGCTCAGCGTGGACCTGGCCGGCTCCGCCGTGGTGGGCGATATCGAATACGTGCTGATGATGCTCTTCTACGAAGACCTCGCGGGCGCGGCCGCGCGCTTTATCGGACCGGACGAACTCATGCGCCGCGCGATGCACATCAGCGCGGTCGAGAACACCATCGCCACGGGCACGACGGCGGCGTGGGCGGGCGCCGAAGCGATCAACGCGGAGTTTGATCAATTCCACGCGAACGGGCAATACGCGCTCGTGGGCTACCTGGTCGATACGGAAGCGCCCGCGATTGCGTGGCGCGGTCCCGACACGAGTAACTATCGCGTGGGCGGACCGGGCGACGAAACCGAACGCGCCATGACGGCGGAGTGGTTCCTAAAATTGTCACAGCGGCTCGGCATGCCGCTCATTCCCGTCATCAGCGCCGAGAACAAAGCCGGCACGAACATCGACGCGCTGCAGGACGAGAACGGCGCCGACGTGACGGTCACGTCGCTGTTTGTGGAGTTGTCGCCGACGCGGTAAAACTAAGCCTCGCTCCGTGTAAGCGCACACATGGGACCGTCGACGCGCTGGGCGTGACGGTCCCTTTTTTATTGCATGGCCGACCCTATTACGTTCGCGCTGCCCCCGGTCCCGTTCGGCCCAGCAATTGGGGTGCCGAGTGCACTCCCCTTCATTGTGACCGGCGAAGAGTCGCTCCGAGTGGTGACGTATAGCGAAAGCGAGGTATTTCGGATCAACGTCCATTGGCGAATGCTCACGGCGGATCGGCGCAGCATTCAGGTCTTTAGTGAGACCGTGGTGCCTGAAACGGGCGTCTTCGTCCGCACGACACGAGACTTCTCGCTCGGACCTGGGCTCATTCTCAACATCGGCGCACTCGTGACGGGCGCCACAGTGCGCTACGGGCAAGTGTATATTCGCGTGAGTTTAGTGCGCGGCACCGGTGCCGCCGCGGCCATCCTGGGCACGCTCATCGCGGACTACTTGACCGACCGATTGCCGGTCGGCTGGCCGGGATCGCCAATCCTCCATTCTCCTGACGCTAAAAACGTCTTCTTTCGACTATCGAGCGGTGCCGGGGTGCCAGGCGCGCAACTTTCAAACACCGTGCCCAACAACGCGCGCTGGCAACTAGTTTCCTGGGCGGCGACCTTAACCACAGATGCGACCGTCGCGACGCGCGTTGCGCGTTTGGTGTGTGACGACGGCGCGCCGGCGAATCGGCTGGCACATTCCACTATCGCGTTTGGGTTGACGGCGGGGTTGGCCTGGCGCGTGGCGTGGTGTCAAGGGATGCCGATCGACACCGCGATTAGCACGGTCGCCCCCGCGGTGACGGGCGGTTGGCCGATCGACTTGATCATCTTCGGCGGCTCGCGGTTGCTCACGGAAGTAGACAACATGCAAGCGGGCGACGCTTGGGGGCCAGCACAACTATCTCTGCGGCAATGGGTGGAGGATTTCTAAATGCCGACTCTCCAGGACACCGAACGCGAGCGGCTCTCGCGCGCGCTGCGGCCCTTCACGACCCCGAGCGCATTTTATCTCACGGGCGAAGACAACCTCCGGGCGGTGTCGCTCAATGGATCAACGGCGACGCGCCTATCGATTGTCGCGCGCGTCCTTGATAGTGACGGGGTGATTCATGCCTTCCTCTTAGAGCACGCGATGAACACCGACCGGACCGCGGCGACGACCAACCACTCGCTCGGCGCGGGCTGGCTCCTCGACTGCGTCGCCTTCGTGGCCGCCGGCGCGCCGGTGTATGGACACACTTTCGTCAGGCTGCAAATCGTGCGCGGCATCACGGGCGCATTTCAGGAACTCGCGACGCTCGCGCAGGGCTACTGCAATGCGGTCCAACGGCTCGCGTATCCGGGCAGCGAAGTTCGATCGAGTCTTGACCAGCCAGGCGCGGTGCGATCTATCACGGGCACCGACCCGGCCGCCGGCGTGGAAGTGTCTGAGACGGTGCCAACGGGCGCGCGCTGGCAATTACTCGGCCTGGTGGTGAACTTCGCGACCAGCGCGGATGTCGCGACGCGACAAGTGACCGTGGTCGCCGACGACGGCGCGAACGTCTATGCGCGACTGGAGGCGGCCGCCGGGCAAGTGGCGAGTCTCTCGCGGTTCTATAGCATCGGCCCGGGATTGGGGAATACGGCGCCGGTCACGAATTCGTTTCAGCTACCCTTCCCCATCGACGCGCACTTGCTCGCTGGGCACCGCATTCGGACGACCACCAACAACCTGCAAGTGGCCGACAACTACGGCGCGCCACAACTGCTCGTCCGCGAATGGCTCGAAGGCGCCTAACGGATGGCCGATCGCCCCGTTCTCGACGGCGAATACGCGGCGCGGCTGCGCGATGTGGCGCCGCTCTTAACGCCGGGCGCGTTCTATTTCACGGGCGAGGATAACCTGCGGGTCCTCTCGCTCAACGCCTCGTCGGTCACGGAGTTGACCATCGTCGGCCGTTTTCTCGCGCCCGATGGGCAGATTCAGGCGTTCCGGTTCCGGCACGTCATGTTCACTGACCGGACTGTGGCGACCACAACACACGCGCTCGGCCTCGGCTGGCTCCTCGATGTCTCCGTCGTGGCTGCGAGCGGCACGCCGTTATTAGGGCAAGTCTTTGTGCGGCTGCAAGTCGTGCGCGGACTGGGCGGCGCGACACAAGTCCTCGCGACGCTCGCGCAAGGCGTGTGCAACGCAGTCCAGCATTTGAGCTACCCTGGTAGCGCGATCCGCACCACGTTGGAAGCGCCCGGCGCGATCCGATCGATCGCCGGCACCGATCCTGCGGCGGGCGTCGAGATTTCAGAGACGGTGCCGACCGCGGCGCGATGGCGGCTCCTGTCACTCTCGTTTACGTGCGCCACCGCCATCGCGATCGCGGACCGCGTTGTGCGGCTCGTGTTCGACGACGGGGCGTCGATCTATTTCCAAAGCACAGGGCTGGCCGTGCAGGCGGCGTCGTCGACGTTTCGCTACACGTGGTCGTCAAATATCAGCTACGGTAACTCGGTCGGGGCTAACCTTACCGGCGCGTATGGCATTAACCTCTTCATGCTAGCCGGGCATCGGGTGACGACGAGCACGGAGCTGTTGCAGGCGGCCGATGATTTCAGCGCGCCGCAACTGGCCGTCGAAGAGTGGCTTGAAGGGGCGTGACGTAGAAAGGGGGCGCAGATGGCGCGCTTACGGTGTCGCACGTGCGGCGGCGTGTTTGAGAGTGTGCAGGCGGACGGGCTCGCGTATTATCACGCCTGCCCGGTGCAGGGCGGGCGCGATCCGCAGCCGGGGCGCGAGCGGCCGAACCGGCGCGACGAGAACATCGACCCCGCGAAAGCGCGCGGCCGCCGGCCGGACACGCCCGCAGCGGATCTGATCAAGGCGCACGGGCTCGGCGTCGAGCCTGCGCCGTAAGCGTCTCGCGATGCCGCCGGATTTTGTGCGCGGGCCGCTGGAGCCGTTTCCACTTGACGCGCTGCGGCCGTTCCCGGACGAGGAGACGTTTGAGACGGTGACGGCGCGCGGGCTGGGCGACTTGACGCCGATCGACGGGGTGCTCGGCGCCGCCGCGGCGCACGCGGCCGACCACGCGCCGCGCGATCTTGACGCGGTGTTCCATCAAACGATCGGCGACGCGGCGCAGGACGGCGGCGACGCCGCGCTCGTGTTGCCCGCCAGCGAGTTGGTGCCGTCGATCGAGGCGGGCAACAATGCGGATCTGTTGCGTCTGGCGTCGTTGCCGTATCTGCCTGGGCCTGACACCGTCCCACAAATGCAGCTTGACGAGCCGCCGCAGATGGAGCGGCGCGACGATCCTGATGACTGGCGCGAGCGGAAATACCCAGACGAGGATCGGCCGCCGTTAGAGTAAGGGGCGAATATGCCGAATCACACACCGCCGTTTCGGATTATCTCGCAGCGCGAGGACGCGCGGTTCACCGAAGACGGCAAAACGATCATGCACGTGGCGGTGCGGTTCATGGTCGGCGAGGACGGTCCATTCACCGAACGGTTTCTCACGGAGTCGTTTACCGCGCGCGCACGCGACGAGCGCTTGCTCGAACGGGCGCGCGAGCTGCGCCGGGAGGTGTGACCATGACGCGGATCGCGCGCGCGCTGGCCGTGTGGCTGGTGAGCGCGGGCACGCTCGGCGCGCAAACGCCGGCGCCGCCGGGCAGCCGGCTCGGCTTCGATCAACAGGCGCCAGATCTCGCGACGGCCCAAGGCTATGACTACGCGGCCTATGTGGACAAAGGGCCGCGCACCGTGCTCGCCGCGGCCACCTGTCAATCGAGCGTCCCTCCCGGCCTCTTCACGTGCGTGGCGAATCTTCCCGCGATGACGCCTGGCGACCACGCGATCGAGCTGACCGCCGCCACCACCGTGAGCGGCGTGCTAGTCGAAAGCCTGCGATCGGTCCCCTTCGCGGTGCGCGTCGTGATCGCGCCGGCGCCGCCGCAATCGTTACGGATCGTCCCATGAGGACGCGACGTGTCGTTCACTCGGCGGCGTGTTGGGCGCTGGCGTGGCTCGTCTGGTGTGCCGCGGGGCCACTCCCCGGCGCGGGCGCGCACGATGACGCGGCGTTTTTTGGCTGGCTAGTGGCCGCGCTGTCGGCCGTCTTCAGCGCGCTTGGGGCGGTCGGCGGCGCGATCGGCGCAACTGTCGCGTCGTCGATCGTGTTCGTGGCGCGGAATGTCGCGTGGCTGGCCGCGCGCTTGGGGAATTTCGTCGTGTCCACGGGCGCGATCTTCGCTAAGGTGTGGGAGGCGGCGCGCGTGGTCTGGGAGGGCGCGCTCCGCCCGGCGATTCAATGGCTCTACCGCAACATGCAAGCGTTCGCCGACTGGCTGCGGCGCAAGCTGCGGCCCATCTTCGAGTTCTTGGCGAAGGTGCGCGAGCGGCTGTGGACGATTTATGAGGGCTACGTCCGGCCCATTCTCGACACGATCGGCGTCGTTCGCTACGTCTTGTCCGTGCTGGGCCGGCTCGGCGTCGAGTGGGCGCGCAAGCTCGACGCGAAGCTGGCGAGTGTGCAGAGCGTCATCACTGACAACTTTTCTCGGCTCGTCGGCTACCTCAACCAGATCCAGAATGTGCTAGAGCGGACCATCACGTTCGACTTTCTGTTCCAGCGGTTTGCGCTGCTGCACTCGCTCGCGCGCGATGCGCCCGCCGTGGTGCATCTCTGGTGGAATACGCAAGTGCGTGGGCTGCCGCCGGCGCGCCACGGGAAGGGCGTCGGCACGAAATACACCCGTCAGCCGATGGATTCACACGGCCCGCCGGTCCGCACGTATCTCCGAACGCGGGGCGGACCGCTCGCGCCGGTGATTGAGGAGATGCACGATGCGCTCCTCTTCGACCTCGGGCGGAAGCCCGGCCTGAAACCTCCCGAGTAAGCGCGTCCGCGATGCCTGACCCCGTCCAAACCGACACCCCACTCGCGGAAGACCTCGACAAAGTTATCGGGCGCCTGACGGAGTTCTTTCACGACCCGACTTCTCTCTCTCGGCTCGAACGGGTGTTGATTAACGCCGCGCAGGCCGTCATACCTACCATCATGGGCTTTCTGCTGAAGGCTGGGTCCACGTTAGGTGTCGCGTTGGCCGAAGGCATCGTCGAAGCGGAGGAAGACAACAGCGCCGCGTTCGGGAAAATCGCCGCGTTGGCGATTCGCGACGTGTTCGGGGTCGACGTGAGTCCGTCGGCGTTTGGGCGCCGCGGCGACCGCGGCGCGCGCGCAGGGGAGTCGCTGAATATTGGGCGCGCCGTGATTCGGACCGTCGCCGGCGGCGACGCGCCGATTGAACCCAGCCTCGCGCCCGCAGAGCAGTTCACCAGCAACATGGTCCAGATTGCGCTCGAAGGCTGGCTTGAAGGCTGGATCTTTGAGTGGGTGACGAGCCTCGGCGGATGGCTCCAAGGCGTGGAGACGTTTGCCGAGCTGGACGATACGCTCATCCAAGCGCTCGGCCTCGGCCGGCTCTCGCGCCGCGCGCTGGGGCCGATTGTCGACGCGAAAGTGTCCACACCGGCGGAATGGTTTGTCAATCTCCAGTATCGCCCGAAGCTGCTGTCGGCGGCTGAGGCCGTGCGGCAAGTCTTGCGCGGAA
>JAKFEQ010000021.1:0-130067 GCA_036675625.1 Opitutaceae bacterium
ATTATTGGCGGTCGTCAACGCCGTGGTGGTGCTGAAATCGGTGATTTCGGAGCCGTTGATGTTATAGGCACGGAAGAAGGGATTGCTGGTAGTCGGCGCCTGGATCCCCGTGAGCAAGGAGGTGGTGGTCGAGCCGATCGTGCGCGTGAACGTGCCCGATGCATATCTATAGCTAACTCCGACCGAGTTGACGGTCAGGGTCACGGAATTGCTGTCGATCCAGGATACTGCGCTGGCCTGCCTGGTATCTTCCGCGAATAGCTCGAGCGCCTTGCGGGCTTGAGCCTCCATATCACTGTAGTTGCTAATATTTGCCCCGCTACGCCCAAGGAAGAGGAACGTCGATAGCACACCGGCCAGGATAAAGCTGGCCAGGCCCGCACCAATCATCATTTCCACGAGCGTGAAGCCACGCGCGCGGGTTGCGACCTTACGAGCTGGCGAGCGTGTAATAGTAGTCATAGAGGCCGTTTTTCGCATACATGGTCGTGAAGCTGCGGGTGTGCTGGCGTCCATCGAAGGAGCTCCACGTGACGGAAATGGTAATATAGCGAACGTCCGATGGCCGGGTGGTGTCAGGGGCAACGGTACGCGTGACCGCAAACTTGGCTGCCAGGGCGGCGTTCGAAGCGAACATGGCGGAAAGAGAAACCGCTTCCGAGCTCGGCAGCTCGCAGATGCTATCCACGGCAGTGGTGGACGTGTTGTTCCATGGCCACAGCCGCAACCGTTCGATTTCGCTCTGCATGATCTGCGAGGCGAGGGTCGAGTCGCGCGCGACGTCGAGGAACTTGAAGCCGCTTTGAAGCGCTACGATCGCCGTGGCGATGCCAAAGGCCATTACAAACGAGGCCATCGCGACTTCCATGATGGTAAAACCGCCGTCGGCACGGGTCGCCTTCCGGGGCCACAAAGCGGAGCGAGTTGAGCGGGTATGGTTCATCGACACGTCACTATATGCGATTGCGGCGGTTTGGCGTTAGAGGCGGACAGCCGCGAATTTTGGGCCTGCGCCATTAGGCCTGAATGGAAGTTTGGCGATAAGGCCACGGTGGAGCCTGAGCTGCAGGGATCGGCTTCGGCCTCCCGCGAGGTGCTGGCTAGTTCTTTGATGCACCCGCTTTTGCGCAGTGTAAGCTCAAGAACACCGAGGCAGCCGAACTAAGGGCCGTTCGATGTGCCCGAGGGAGACGGATGGGTCCTCGTGATTCAGCGTGGGCGGCCCTGTATAGCAGGAGTGCGACAAGGCTTTGAGACGAATTTTACAGCCAGTTGTATCAAAACTGTCGGTTCCTTGCCTGGCTCGGGTTCCGTGCGCAACTCCACCACACTCGTGGGTGGGACGCGTCACCAGCCGTTAAACAGCCCTGTATACGGCGCGCGGTCCGCTGCGCTGGTGAGCTCGCGCCACTTCGAGATCGAGAACGGTTGATCGGCGTCACGTTCCGCGAGCGCTTCGTCGTAATGGAAGGCTGCATTGCCCGTCAGGCGGATCGTGCGTGCGATGACGGCGCCCATCATGTCGCCATTGCCATTCAAGGTCACGTCGCCGCTTGGTGCATACACCACAGCAGTGAGGCTGCCGTTGCCGGCGATCTGTATATCCTGGCCGGCCGGACTCGTGCTGACTCCATAGATCTGGCAGGAAATGGGCTGTACATTCAGGTTGGCGATGCCTTTGCCGGCGATCTTCACATTGGCGGAAGCATAGAGCGTGAGGTTCGATCCATCTGGAATGATGATCTCGGCGTTGCCGGTGACGCTGACGGCATCGCCGGTTGCTGCGGTCAGGACGAGCGTCACATCACCCAGGATGGTGAGGGTGTTGGTTCCGCTGAGATTGATGGCGGCTGTGCGCCATTTCGTGGTCAGACCGGCCGTGCCCAGTACGGCGGGAAGCGTGGCGAGAACGGTGCCGTCGGCCGGCACGAGCGCGGCATCGAAGTCGGCATTGAAATCCGTCGAGACGCGCCGTGGGTCGACGTCGACGCCGGCGGGCGTGTCGGCGCCGCGGACCGTGCCACCGGTGCCGACCTGCGGAGCCCCGCCACCGGTCGCAACATAGCCCCAGATGTTGGCCTGGTTGATGAGTACAGCGCTGTTGACAAAGGAGGCACTGCCGACCGTGCCTTTATCGCTCCGAACGGCGGCCGAGTAGGGGACGGCCGCGGTGGCGGAGTCCTTGTCGGGGTCGGAGTTCCAGCTGTCGACCGAGGAGACGGCGCCGGAGAACACGATGCTGTCCTTCGCGACGAGGCCGTTGGCGAAGAGCGAGCGCCGCCGCAACGTGACTTCGAGCATCTTGGTGACGGGCGAGTCGTTGGTCGCGCCGACCGAAGATTGCGCGATGATCTTCGGCCGCGCGTTGGTCGCGGGATTGAAGTTGTCGACGTATACTTTTACCCAGCCGGAGTTGTTCTGACCGAAATCGAAGTTGGGAAATTTCTGCCAGGCGGCGGCGCCATTGTTCGTCCAGGCGGTCCACGCAGTTGTATCGCCGCTTTGCGCGCGGTTGAAAGACCACACGGCTTCTTCCGCGCCGGCTTCGGCGAGGTTGAGCGCGGCGAAGCCGTTGAAGCTGCGTTTCGCGAGCCGCGATGAGGAGAGGTTGAGATTGAGATAACTGCCCAGCGCCACCGCGATGAGGGCCGAGATCAGGAGGGCGACGATCAACACCGCGCCGCGCGAATCGCGGAGTGGGCGAGCGGAGGAAGCCGAGCCGGCGCACGGCGTTCCCAGCGCGCGGACGCGTGACAGGCGATTACTGGAGGCCGGGAGTCGCATCAGTTGCTCACGCGTTTATTCCGCAATATATAGCGGGCGGAGAGGGCGGATTGATTGGTGGCGACCGTGGTGACGCCTGTGCGGGTGGCGCGAAACGTCACCTGGATCTGCTTGGTCTCCAGATCGGTGTTCGCAGTGTTGTCGGTGGCGTGCGACTGCTCGAGTTTGAAGCGTTGAAAGGCGAAGTCGGAGGCGACGCCGCGAATCAGCACGAGCCGTGGCGCGGTCGATGTCGCGTCGCCGAGCATCCGATAGAAGCACTGGTAGGTCGCGCTCGCGGGATCGGAGTCGTAGGCATAGGTCGTGAGGTTGACGCCGGTGCCGGCGGTCGCGACCGAGAGCGTGATGCTTTGGGCGTTGTTCCACCGGATGTCGGCGGCTTTCCGCACATCGGCGCCGAAGACCTCGAGCCCGCGGCGCGTTTGATCCTGCAACTCACTATAGCTGCTCGTGAGATATCCACTGCGCCCGATCATGAGGAACGCGCTCAATACACCTGCCAGGATGAACGTCGAAAGCGTCGCGGAGATCATCACTTCCGTGAGCGTGAACGCGGACGACAGCCGGGCGCGCCCGGCTCCGGCCCGGCTTCGTCCGATCCAGGCCGAGCGGGAGCTCGGCGCTCCCAGGGCCTTAGTGCGCGGTGTAGAAATAATCATAAAGACCGCTTTTACTATAGCGGGTCATATAGCGCACGGTGTGCGGGCGCCCGTCGTATCCATTCCAGACGGACTCCAGCGTGATTTCCTTCATGTCCGTCTTCAGGTCACGGATGGTGCGCGTGCAGCGGAACGAACCGGACATGCCCGCGACACTCGTCGCGGCGACCGAAGTGTCACCGGAGCTCTGCAACGTCTCCACCTGGGACCAACTCTTCAGCCGCAGCCGCTCGAGCTCCGACTGCATGACTTGCGACGCATAGGTGAGGTTGCGCGCGGTATCGAGCGATTGGAAACCCCGCTGCAGCGTCAGGATCGCGGTCGAGATGCCCAGCACCAGGACGATCGCGGCAATCATGACTTCGACGAGCGTGAATGCCGCGGCTGCTCGCTCCCGGCGGCGCACCTCGCGCCGGGACGACGCGACTCCGCGGCCCCGGTGGCTGACGGGCCGGGCAGGAGGCATGATCGTTTGGAAACTCGGCACGGGAATAGAGACTAGCGAAGACCGAGCACGAGTGTTAGAGGTGAACAGGCCTTCATTTTAGGTCCGAATGGATCTACTGCCTATTGGGGTTCGCCTGCTGCACGTAAATAGCGGCGGCCTGGGCGCGGCGCTTCACCTGCAGTTTTTCAAAAACATTTACCAAGTAGTTCTTCACCGTGTTCTCGCTGAGCCCGAGTTGCTCGCCGACCTGTTTGTTCGTGAGACCCTCGGCGACCAGGGCCAGGACGCGGCGCTCCTGCGTCGAAAGAATGGACAAGTCGGCACCGTGTTCGCCGCCACCGCCGCGCAGCAGCCGAAGCACGCGGCTGGTGGCGTCGGGGTCGAGGATCGAGCGACCGGCGGCGACATCCTGCACTGCCTGCAGCAAACCGTTCGGGTCGATTTCCTTCATGAGGTAGCCCTGCGCGCCGCACGTCACGGCTTCGTAAACGAAATTATCGTTCGAATACGAGGTGAGCACGATGATGCGCGTCTCGGGCAGTCGTTGCAGGATCTGCCGGCAGGCTTCGAGGCCCGAGCCGTCGGGCAGGCGGATGTCGAGGAGGACGACCTGTGGCTTGAGGCGTTCGCATTCGGCGATGGCTCCGGCGACGGTGCCGGCTTCGCCGACGACGATCATCGGCGGATTCGTGTGTGCGGAGAGGACGGTTTTGATGCCGCGGCGAACCAGCTCGCTGTCGTCGACGAGGAGAATGCGGATGGGGGCGGGGGACGTATCGGTCATAAAATGAGAAGCGAGAAAACGAGTTGCACGCGTGTGCCTTTGCCGGGTTGCGAACTGACGGCGAGCTCGCCGCCGAGTTCGCGAGCACGGGCGGTGAAGTTGACGAGGCCTTTGCCGGCGGCGCTCGCGCCAATATCGAAGCCAAGACCATCGTCCACGACTTCGAATTCAGCGAACTCGCCGTGGCGCCGAAGCGCGATCCCGATATGCGTGGCGTGGCCGTGACGCAACGCGTTGCTCACCGCCTCGCGTGCGATCTGGAGGGCGTGCACGCGTTGAGCGAGGGTCAACTGCGCAGCCAGCTCCTCGTCCACGTCCACGGTCGGGCGAAACGCGCCCATGCTGCTCATCGCCTCGAGGAGTGCGCCGATGGCGTGCGAAAACGTCTGCAACTTCAACGCCTCGGGCTCGAGTCCGCTGATGAAGTTGCGCACATCGTGAATCGTCTCGTTGAGCGCCGCACGCGTCTGCTCGAGACGCGCGGCCGCCTCGGTCTGCTCCGGGTTGAGCTGCGTGCGGATGCCGGCGAGGCCCATGCCGGCGGCGTAAAGCGATTGGATGACGCCGTCGTGCAAGTCGCGGCCGAGGCGCGCCCGCTCCTCGAAAGTGCGGCGCAGCGCGGCCTCGCTGCGTTCGAGCTCCTCCTGCGTGCGTTTGCGCTCGGCGACTTCGCGCTCCAACGCGTCGCGCTGACTGAAAGAGGCGAGCACGAGGCCGGCGACGCGACCGAGCTCGGATTTTTCCTGGCTGAGCGCGGCGACGAGCGCGCCGTTTTGCGATCCCATGCTGTCGCCGATCTGCCGCAGCGGGCGCAGTACCCATTGCTGGAGTGCGAGGCCGAGCGCGGTGAGCAGCAGCAATCCGAACACGATGAACACGCGCGATTGCTGCGCGTGCGCCTGCACGGCGCGATCGATCTCGGGAATCTCGTACTCGACGCGCAACACGCGGAGCGCTCGCCCATGCCAGTCCGTGAGCGGGCGGACGATCGCGAGGCGTGGATCTTCGACCGGTGCGGTGGCGAGCTCGTGTCGCGCATTGAGCGACACCCGGCTCTCGGTCAACGCGCTCAGGGCGCGCAACTGAGCGTCGTCCCAGTGACGCGCGACGGCGATCCAGTCGCGGTGCTCTGCGGATGCGGGAGGTTGCAGACGCCGCACGCAAATCTCGATCAAGTCCGCGCCGATCTCGGCGAAGAACCGCGGCGCGGGTGTCTCGGCGACGAGCGCAATGAAATCCGCAGAACTCAGGGGAAACTCTGCCGCGGTCTCGCGTCCCGCGGCGGCGGCATGAAAACGCGGTTTGCCGTCCTCGCCGAGCACCCAAAGCCAGGTCGCCCCAGCGCTGGCGAGGCTGGCGGAAATCTTTTCTCGTGCGTCGGAACCGACCTCGGGCCGATTCAGCAGGCCGACAAATTCTTCCGATTGCGCGAGGTCGCCCGCGAAGAGCGGCAAAGCCCGGCTAGTGACGTCGATCCAATGGCTAAGCAACTGAGCCCGGGCCTCGCGATCGTTGCGGACCAGGGCGGCGGATGAGGCGCGTTCGAGCCCTCGCAACACGGCGAGCGCGATGAGAAATCCACCCAGCAGAAAACCCAGCAAAAGCGCGAAGCGGAGTTTCAGCGTCATCGGAAGGGGCTCAAACAATTGAGCCCGGTGCTTTCGCGTGCCAAGCGAAAGGCCTCCATCTGCGTGTATTCCGCGCGTGCCACCAGCAGGCCGATTCAGGCCTAATGTTAGGGCCAGCTGGCCCGCTGCGATCGCGGTCGCGGCGGTCGGGATGAAAGTGGTTGAGCTACAAAACGAGGCAAGGAGGCGCTGAACCGGGCCGGTATTTTTTGCGCGTTTTTGCTACAGCTGTTGCGCAGAGTTCGCGCGCGCGACGAGAAAATTTACCGAAGGCGGTTTAGCCATAAAAGGCGCATAAGACGCAAAAACGAGCCGGTATTTTTTGCGTCTTTTTTGGGTGCTGGTTTGCCGCGGGGAGGCCGCTCACACGCCGGGGCAGGCGAGAAAGCCGCCGTCGATCGGCACCGTGATGCCGGTGACGAATCCCGCGTGTTCGTCGTTGAGCAACCAGAGTGCTCCACCGACGAGTTCGTCGGCTTCGCCGAAACGTTTTAGCGGCGTGTGGTGCATCACGTTTTGGCCGCGCGGGGAAAGGCCGCCGTCGGGTGTCAGCAGGATTTTGCGGCTGCGCTCGTTCACGAAGAAGCCGGGCGCGACGCAGTTTACGCGGATGTTTGCTGGCGCGAGATAGGCGGCGAGCCATTGTGTGAAGTTCACGATGCCGGCCTTGGCGGTCGCATACGCGGCCACGCGCGAGAGCGGACGGAAACTCGTCATCGAGCCGAAATTCAGGATCGACCCGCGCCCCAGCGCGGCCATGTCGCGGCCGAAGATCTGCGACGGCAACATCGTGCCGAGCGTATTGATCCGCACGACGTCGTCGAACTTCGCGGGGTCGAGATTGAAGAAGCCGCGCAGCTCGGCGGGTTTGTCCGCGGCGATTTCCGCCGTGGAAAATTCGGTGCAGGTCGTGATGGCTTGGGCCTGGTTGCCACCGGCACCGTTGATCAGGCACCACGGCACACCGAGCTCGCGAACAACGATCTCGCGCGCGGCTTGGAGCGACGCGGCGTCGACAACATCGCACGCGACCGGGAGGGCGATGCCGCCGGCGGCGCGGATTTCGGCGGCGACGTTTTCAAGCGTGGCGAGTGTGCGGCCGAGCAAGGCGACCTTCGCGCCCTCCGCGGCGAGGCGTTTCGCGATGACGGAGCAGAGCGTGCCGCCGGCGCCGGTGACGACGGCCGTTTTCCCGGAGAAGAAAGGAGTGGTCATGAGGAAGGGGAGGGAGCCGGCAGCGCGAGCGCGACGCGGGCGTTCTCGTGGCAGATGCGGCGGACGTACTCGGTGAGCAGCGCGTCGTCGCGCGGGAAGGCGCCGCGGGCGACTTGGGCGCCGATGAAGTTGCAGAGCAAGCGGCGGAAATATTCGTGGCGCGACATCGAGAGCAGGCTGCGCGAATCGGTCGTCATGCCGATGAACGACCAGAGCAGGCCGTGCTGCGCGAGCGTCTCGAGCTGCGTGCGGATGCCGAGCTCGTGGTCGTTGAACCACCACGCGGGGCCGAACTGAACCAGGCCGGTCACGCCTTCGCGCGTGAACGAGCCGGTGAGCGTCGCGAACGCGGCGTAGTCGACCGGGTTGAGGGGATAGAGGATCGTGCGGGGCAGTGCCGCGGCGGTCTCGAGATCGTCGAGCAAACGGCAGAGCCGGTCGATGTCCGTCGGGCGACCGATGGTCGCGTAGCCGCCCGCGGGACCGGCGATCCGGCGCAAGCGCGAACTCGTGTGGCGTTGCGCGCCGAGGTGAAGTTGCATGATCCACCCGCGGCGCGCGTAGCTGCGGGCGAGGAAGCCGAGGAGAAAGGATCGCAGACGCGCGGCCTCGTCGCGGTTGAGTGAGCTGTCGTTGCCGCCTCCGTTGTGCCCGCGGCCTTCACCGCCGATGCGGCGCGCGTAGAGTGGTGCGGCCTCGGCTTGCGTCGTGGAGACGTAGTCGAGCACGTCGATGCCGTGGTCGGAAATCGTGCAGCCCAGCGCTGCGAAGGCGTCCAGCCGGGCCTCGAGCGCGTGCAGCAAGCCATCGAGCGAGAGCGTATCCGTGTTGCAAGCACGCCCGAGCTGCTGCGTCCAGGCGGGAAACTCGACGGCTTCGACCGCGAGCGCATCGTCGGCCCGCAGCGAGGGAATAACGCGCGAGGAAAAGTCCGAACGCGCGAGCGCGGCGTGATCGCTCAAGTCGTCGAGGAGGCGATCGGAGGTGCACACGAGCGCGACGTTGGCGCGGGTGAGCAACGCACGCGCGGAATGCGTGGGCTGGCGCAACGCGGCGTTGGCCTCGCGCCAGATCGCGTCGGCCGCGGCGGGCGTGAGCGCGGTGGTGATGCCGAAATAGTTTTTCAGCTCGAGGGCAGTCCAGTGGAACAGTGGATTGCCGAGCGTGTGCGGCACGGCGGCGGCCCAGTGCGCGAACTTCTCGGCGGCGGGCGCATCGCCGGTGATGAACCTCTCCGCGACGCCGAGCGCACGCAGAGCGCGGTGTTTGTATTGATCGGGCGTGATCCAGAGCTCGACGAGATCGCCGAAGGTGCGGTCCTGCGCGAGATCGCGGGCGCTGATGTGCGAGTGAAAGTCGACGATCGGCAGCGGGGCGGCGCAATCATGATACAGCCGCCGCGCGGTGTCGGTCTCGAGGAGGAAATGTCCGTGGAGAAACGGCGAGCTCATCGGAAGGCGTGTTGGTTCAGACGGCGGCAGGCAGCAGAGATGTGCGGCGGTGGAGGAGAATGATGAAGCCCGCGATGACGCAGGCGAGCCCGGCACCGAGGGCGAGCTGACCGCCAAAGGTCGCCACGGTGAAAAGGCTCACCGTCACGAAGAATCCGCCGGATACGATGAACGAGAGGCCGAAGAGCCGGCGCAGCGCAGTGCCGAAGCGCGGATCCAGCTGGGGAATCTCCGCGGACGTCAGTGGCCGGTGGAGCCGGGCGAAGAAGGACTCGACGGCGGCGGTTTCGGCGCGGCGCACATGCCGTCCCGGCAGGACGAAAAGCGCGACGCAGGCGAGCACGACGAGCGGCGTGGCGACTTCCCACGGAAGCGCGTTGGTGAAGTGGAGCGAGGCCGCGAATGCGGAACCGAGCACGGCGCAGAGGATGGCGCCGAGGCTGTTTGGGCGGCGCCAGACGAGGCCGAAGATCAGCGGGATGGCGAGCGGCACGGCGAAGACGCTCGCGAAGAGTTTGTTCGCTTCGAACGCGCCGCCGAAATTTCCCACGAACAGCGCCCCGAACGTCACCCCGGTGCCGACGCCGATCGTCGTCGCGCGCGCCATCCACATCATGTGGCGGTCGTTCGCGGCGGGCCGAAGGAAGCGTTGGTAGAAATCCTTGGTAAGCACGGCGGCCATCACGTTGAACTCGGAGTTCAGCGAGGACATCGTGGCGGAAAACATGCTCGCGATCATCAGCCCCATCATGCCGACGGGCAGCAGGCGCACGCACAGTGCGACGTAGGCCTGCTCGGGGTCGGCGAGGTCGGGCAGGATGACCCTGGCCGCGAGCGGCGGCAGCAGAAAGATGACCGGCGATATAAAGAATAGAAGCGCGCTGAGGTAGCCGACTTTCCGCGCGGCGGGTTCGTCGCGCACCACATAGAGCCGTTGTATAAAGGCCCAGTTGCTGTTATATTTTAACACGATCAGCAGATAGTACGCGAAGAGCCAGCCGGGCGCGCCTTTCGGGCCGTGAAGCAACTCGAGTTGTTCGGGCGCGGCGGCGGCGATACCGCTGAAACCGCCGGCGGCCTGGAGGCTCAACGGCACGAGGATCGCGGAGGCGCACATCAATACAATGAATTGAATCGTATCGAGCACCGTCACCGCCCACACACCGCCGATCATGGTGAAGAGCGTGATGAATATACCGGAGGCGACGATCGCCTCGGGCAGGCTGAGCGGTGTGACGGTGGAGAGAAACACGCCCGAGGCGTAGAGCCGCACGGCGTTGTCGAGGAAACGCATCAACAGCCCCAGCCAGGAAAACACCTGCCGCACGCCGAGGTTAAAGCGCTGCTCGAGATACTCGACCGGCGTGGTGAGATTCGCCCGGCGCCAGCGCGAGGCGAGATAGCGGCCGGCGACGATGCACGGCGGAATCGTGGACCAGAAAATGACGATGGCCACGAGGCCGTGTTCATAGGCGATGCCCGCGTACGCCACGAACACGAACGTGCTGAACATCGACATGAAATTGCTCACGCCGGCGACGAACCACGGGATGGTATTGCCGCCTTTCAGGTAACTGGCGGCGTCCTTGATGAACCAGCCGAAGAAGCTCCCGATCGCCGCCATCAACACCATATAGGCGCCGAGCAGGGCGTAATCGAGCGACTGAAGGTGGGCGTTGGACATGCCGGGTGGGGACGGGGGATTCGAATCTGCTGCGAGAGAGCGCCGCCGGAAAAGCGGCGGGAGAGACGGGAGGGGCGGGAGGGACAGGGACGAGAAGAAAGGCTCCCGTCCGCTTTGGCGGAGATTCGCCGGGTTATATAGAGAGTAGAGAGGACGCGTCTAAAAATACCCGCCCTTCTCCGTGATCTCGCGGACGGTCTGTCCTTCGGCGACCCATGAGAAAATTTTCTTCTCGTTGGCGCGAATTTCCTCGGCGCGCACGAGCACGTCGTAGGCGAGATCGCGCGGCACGACGACCACGCCGTCGATGTCGCCAAGCACGAGGTCGCCGGGCTTGACCACCACACCGCGGATGAGGATCGGATCCTGATAATGCGTGATGAGACAGCGGCCGAGGCTGCCGTTCGGAATGCGGTATTTATAGAAAACAGGAAAGTTCTTCTCGAGGATCTGATGCGTGTCGCGAATCCCGCCGTCGACGAGCGCGGCGCGGACGCCCTTGGCCATCGCGGTGGCGGTCATGACGCCGCCCCAGAGCGTGGCTTTCTCGTCGTTGGTGGCGTCCCACACGACGAAGGAGTCCGCGCCCATGACGTCGAGCATCCGGGTGCGAAACGTCATCTCGCCGGTGATCTTCATATTGGGCGCGCTCTTCACGGTGAAGGCGAGGCCGGCGACGGTGCGTTCGGGGCGGAGCGGGATGAGTTGCCCGATGCTTTGATCGAGGAGCGCGTGTTCGCGGAGCACATCGCTGATCGCGCCGGTGTAGAGCTGTTCGTAGCGGGCGAGCAGTTCGCTCACGGGAATTGGAAACTCGCGGGTCGAAACCGTCTCGCGCGCGGCGATCAGCCGCTCGAGCTTCATCATCTTCGCCTCGCGCTGGAGGAGACCGTCGTTCTTCAAAGAGGGATTCATGGCGGATGGGGGAGGAGTGGGAGAAAGCAGGTGCGGCGGGCCGCACCACGCGAAGGCGGGATTGCCGGTGGGCGTCTAACGGTAGGGAATGCCGGCGGCATCGAGGATGCCTTTCAGATAACCGAGGGCGAAGAGCCGGCCGAGATACGCGTAGCCGTGCGGCAGGTCTTCCTCCGCCGCGAGTGAAGGCACGTGATCGACCCGGATCGGGCCGGTGAATCCAATTTCATGATACAGCCGCAGCATCGCCGGCATATCCGTCGGGCCGGCATCGTGAAATACCTCGGTGAAATCCTCGACGGTGCCCGCGACGTCGCGGAAGTGAACATAGGCGATGTGCGGCGCGAGGCGACGGGCTGTCGACTCGAGGTCGGCGCCCATCAGTCGAAAGTTGGCCTGGCAGAACGTGATCCGGTGCGACGGCGACGTGCTCAACGCCAGCGCGCGCTCGAACGCCGCCGGCGAGGTGAAGATCCGGCTCACGCCACGCAGCGGGGAAAGCGGCGGATCGTCGGGATGCAGCGCCATCGTCACGCCGGCTTGTTCGGCGGCAGGGAGGACGGCGCGGAGGAAATGCGCGTAGTTGTCCCAAAGCGCCTCCTCGGTCACGCATTCGGAAACTGGATACGGCGTCGGATCGAGGGCTGAGAGCTGAAATCGGTTGGTCAGCGCTCCGCCGCGGGTGGGCACGTGCGTATCCGTGCGACACCAGCCGAATGTCGGCATGAAATTGTAGCACAGCAGCCGCAGGCCGAGCTCGCCCATGTTGGCGAGCATCTTCCCGTAGCGCTCGAGATCCTCGTCGCGGCCTTCGCGACCGAGCTTGATGCGCTGCATGTCGAACTCATCGCCCTCCAGTCCGATGACGGTGATCCCGGCGTCGGCGAAGTTTTGCTGCACGGTGCGCAGCGCATCGATCTCGTAGGGCGGCGTGAGCCCGGTGTCGCGCGGATGGCAGCGGACGATCGCATGCGTCACGCCGGCCTGGCGGGCATAATCCCACGAGCGGTCGCGACGCGGGGGCAGAAAATCGCAGAGGATCATGCGCGGCGCGGAAGGCTCAGGCTGCCATGTCCTGGCCGTTGATCAGCTGCAGGCAGCCGCCGGCGGTGAACTTCAGGTGCCGCGTCAGCGCGCTTCGGGCCGCGCCTTCGAAGTCCTGCGGAAACCCCAGCAGCGTGATCGCCGCGACGATGCCGCGCTCGGTCACGACCAGCGGAGCCGACAACGTGTGGATGTGCGGCTGGAACGAGCCGTGATCGAAACACACGCCGTCCTTCCGCGCCTCGCGGATGCGGCGCAGGACGTCGGCGCGATCCTGCAGCTTCCAGACTTCCGGCGGCGCCTTCTCGAGCACTTGGGTCACCTCCGGGTCCGGCAATGCGCTCAGCAGTGCGGCGCCACTCGAGCCGATCGCGAGCGATATCACGGAGCCGACGCGCGAGGTGATGGCAGTGCTTTTGGGTGAGGACGAACTCACGAGTGTGACGGCATCGTCGCCCTGGCGAACCGTGAGCTTGGCAGTGAGCCCGGTGGTGACGGCGAGCTGGCGCAGCGGCTCGTTCACGGTCTCGATCAGCAGCTCGTGATGGAGCAGCGGGCGCAGCAAGGGCACGAGCGCGAACGACAATTCATACGTGCCGCCGCGACGCGCGCTCAGCCAGCCCTGCGCGACGAACGATTGCAGAATCCGATAACACGTCGTCGGCGAGACACCCAGCGAGACGGCGAGCTCCTTCGTGGTGACGCCCCCGCTGCTCTTGGCGACAGCCTCGAAGACGCGGAGCGCTTTGCAGAGCACGGGGACGGTGTGGGCCGGAGGGGGCGTCGGGACGGAACGGCGTTTGATGCTCATTTCTGTATTGAAACTAAAAAAAGCAAACAGGCAGAAAGGGCGGGCAACCACACGCTGCCCAAAATGCCAGGGCGCGGTCAAGTCGCTTGGGACATATTTTCAATACAGGAAAAAATGGTTTCATCCATCCCTTGACCAGGACGCGAGGCGGATGACAGCGTGCCGGCGTCGGCACCCCTTTCGGTCTCACGTCGCCCGCCGACGCGACGCACTCCTTTCATTCGTTTCCCCTGTTCCCCCGCGTTCGCTCGTCGCGGTGTCGGCCGTTCCCCCGGCGCCACCCCTTTCCCCACCGAGCCATTACAAACCCATGAAACTGCCGTCCACCTCCCACGCTGCGGCGTCGTCAGCGCGCCCCGCCTCGACCCCTCGATCTCTTTTAACTGCGGCGCCGGCCTGGCGCCGCGGCGTGCTCGCACTCGTGACGAGTGCGCTCCTGACGACGCCGGCAATGGGGCAGGCGGTTCCGCCGCCGACGAAAAGCTCCGCGGCGACGGAGGAGGCGGTGGAGTTGTCGCCGTTCGTGGTGACCGAGACCGCGAATGTCGGCTACGAGGCGACCGAGTCGCTGGCGGGTACGGGCCTGGCGACGAAGCTCACGGATCTCGGCGCTTCGGTGTCGGTGGTGACGGCAAAGTTTTTGGAGGACACGGGCGCGAACGACCTGCGCGACGTGCTCGTGTATCAGACGAACGTCGAGGTCAGCGGGCTGGGCGGAAACTTCGCCGGCACGTCTCCGAGTCTCGGCGGCGTGACGGGCGAGCCCTCGTTCACGAACAATACGCGCACGCGGGTGCGCGGCCTGGCGGCGGCGACGCAGGGGCGGAACTTCTACCGCAGCCTGATTCCGATGGATTCGTACAATACGGATCGCGTGGAGATCAACCGCGGCGCCAATTCGCTGCTCTTCGGCGTCGGCAGCCCGGCGGGCATCATCAATTATTCCACCCACCGCGCCGATCCGCAGAAGAACTTCCGCGAGTTGGGCCTTTCCTTCGGCTCCCACGAGAGCTGGCGCGGCACCTTCGATGTGAATCAAGCGATCGTAAAGGGGCAGCTTGCGATCCGCGCCTCGACGGTGGTCGACCACGAGAAATTCAACCAGAAGCCCGCCTTCAACGAGAATGAGCGCGCGTATGCCGCCCTCGAATGGCGGATCAAGCAACTGGAACGCGGTATCCTAAGCGGCACTACGCTGCGCGCCAGCTTCGAGGAAGGCCGCATCCGCTCCAACAACCCCCGCGTGCTCACGCCGACCGACCGGTTGTCGTATTGGTTCGAGGACACGCTGCCGGCGCAGTTCCAGGCGCTCGGTGCGCGGCCGAAGATCGGCTATGATCCGCGGCAGGATGTCGGCAACCAGTTCACGATCGCCAAGGGCACCACGACCCTCGGCGTGATCGCCAACGTCAACCGCAGCCCGACGTTCGTTTTCCAGGATCCCACCGCGACCGTGCCGCAGGATTCCGTTCTGCCCGGCGTGCACGCGCGCCCGTTCGTCTCGAATCGCAGCTACTTCGCCCACACCGGCGCGATCGGCACCAGCGCCCACGCCTACGTCCGCGAGACGAGCCGCATCCTCAACGACCTCGCTTACCCCGACGCACAATTCTACACCTCGCAGCACCTGACCGATCCCTCGATCTTCAACTTCTTCGAAACCCTGCTCGACGGCGTGAACAAGGAGGAAAAGACGAACTTCGCCTCGAAGGAAATCGCGCTCGACCAGGTGCTGTTCGGAGGCCACGCCGGCTTCGAGGTCGCCTATAATCATCAGAAATTCGACGAAAGTGTACAGTCGTTGATTCCCGCCGGTGCGCCGTGGATCTCGATCGACGTGAACACCCATCTCTGGACCGGCGAGGTGAATCCCAACTACGGCCGGCCGTTCACCTCGACCGGCGGCGATGCCTCCTACAACCAGTCCGAACTGGAGACGTCGCGCGCGAAGGCGTTCTACCGGCTCGATTTTGGCGATCAGCTGAAGAGCCGCTTGGGGCGTGCGCTCGGGCGACACGTGTTTTCCGGACTTGTGCAGCGCGAGAAATTCACCAGCGAAGGCCGCGGCGGCGGCACGCCTCATTTCACGCCCGATCTCTGGACCAATGGCGGCAACCAAAGCCGCGCCGCCGCCCAGTCGAAGCAGATCGTCGCCTGGCACTATCTCGGCGATTCGGTCGTCAACCGCACCTCTCCCGCCGGGCTCGGCCTCCCGGGCATCAGCGCCGATCGTCTCAACTTTCAGGATACGTTCAACGGCCAGGCGCAGGTGCTCGGCCGCGTGTTGCCGCCGAGCGATGCGATCGCGCGGCAGGATCTGCCGCAGTATCGCCCGACCGTGATTCCGCTCACGATCCTTCGCGACGATCGCATGATCACCAACACCGCGACCGGCGCTACGACGAGCCGCCGCACGCTGGAATCGCAGGCCTTCGCGACGCAGAGCAACTGGCTCGGCGATCACCTCGTCTCGACCTTCGGCTGGCGCAAGGAGCAATCGTCGACCCAGCGCGTGAGCGCCCCGCCCGACCCGAGCGGCCAGGGTTTCGTGCTCGTGAACGATCCCGCCTACTCGCTCGCGAACTCCACCCTCGGCACGCAGGAGTTCGAAGACACGCTCTTCTCCTGGAGCGTCGTCGCGAAGACCCCGCGCGCCTGGCTGCGCCGGGTGCCGTTCGTGTCGGCCTTCAACGTGTTTTACGGAGTCTCCGAGAACTTCGATCCGCCCGCTTCGCAGACGATCGACACCTTCGGCAACGCGCTCCCGCCGCCCAACGGCGAGACCGAGGAATACGGCACTTATCTCGAGGTCGCGCAGGGCAAGCTCGCGGTGAAGCTGAACTTCTTCAAGACCACGCAGACCGGCAGCTTCAACGGCAGCGTCGGCGGCCTCGCCAGCGGAATCGTTGGCCGGCACGTGGCGGTTTATAATTCCGTGCGCACGGGCAATATCGCCAATCGCGGGGACGGTTTCCCCGCCAACTATGTCGCCCCGCCGCAAGCCCTGCTCGATCTCTTCAATGTGCGCGTGAACAACGGGCTCATCGCCTCGACCAATCCCGGCGTGCAGGACACGAGTGATTTCTCGACGGAAGGCATCGAACTCGAAGTCCTGCTGCGCCCCACGCGCGGCCTCAATCTCGTCTTCAATCTCGCCAAGCAGGAATCCGTCCGTACCAACACCGGCGCCGCGACGCGCAAGCTGCTCTTCGAGACGCCCACCGCGAGTGGGCGGCCCATCGTCGAGGAATGGACGCAGGATTGGGCCTACCATATTCCACTGAATACCGGCGCCCTCGCAGCTGCGGCCGCCGGCGACCGGGCCGACCCGAACACCCTCGGCGGCGGCACGCAGCGCAGCACGATCAACGCCTGGAACGCCAACGCCCTCGCCGACGGCGGCCCGGTGCACGAGCTGCGCAAATGGCGGGCGAACGCCGTCGCGAATTACGATTTTCAAGCCGAACGGCTCCGCGGCTGGGGTGTCGGCACCGCGGTCCGCTGGCAGGACAAGGCCGCGATCGGCGCGCCCGTGGCGCTTTTCGGACCCGACCTGCAGCCGGCGACCGATGCCAACGATCCCGCCAACATCCGCGTGCAGGATGTGCGCAATCCGATCTATGGCCCCACCGAGACGAATTTCGACGCGTGGGTCTCCTACAAGACGAAGCTGTGGAGCGATCGCGTCGACCTGAAGGTGCAGCTCAACGTGCGCAATCTCACGGTCGGCAACGAGCTCACGCCCGTGGCCGCCAATCCGGACGGCACGATCGCGGTCTGGCAAATCAAGGAGCCGCGCCGCTACACGCTCAGCGCCACCTTCGGTTTCTGAGGACGGATGCACCGATAATAACGCCCTCCGCGTCCGAAAACCGCCCCTGGCGACCTATCACCCGCATGACCCCTTCACGTTTCGTTTTTCTGCGTCGCCTTCTCGCGCTTGCGTGTGCGGCGTTCGCGGCGCCGCTCCTCCTTGCGCAGCAGATCACGCCGACGACCGGCATCGACCTGCCTGTGCTCGGCAAGGTGACGCCGCGCGCTGCGAAGGAAATCCCGGCTTCTTCGTGGTGGTCGATCGGCGGCGAGACCATCGATCGCGACTTCACCGTCTACGAACACTACAAGAAATATCTCGGACCGCTCGGCGCGAAGAGCATCCGGTTGCAGGCTGGCTGGGCGAAGTGCGAGAAGCAGCCCGGGGTTTATACGTGGGCGTGGCTCGACGCGATCGTCGACGATGCGATCGCGCAAGGCGTGCGTCCGTGGTTGGAATTCAACTACGGCAACACGATCTACCCGGGCGGCGGCGACACGGGGCTGGGCGGCGGATTCCCCGCTTCACCGGAGGCGCTCGCGGCGTGGGATCGCTGGGCGCGCGCGCTCGTCGAGCGTTACAGGGATCGCGTGCACGAGTGGGAAATCTGGAACGAACCGGATATCAACAAAACGAATACGGCCGGGGTCGACGCGTATGTGGATCTCTATGTCCGGACGGCCGCCATGGTGCGCGAGTTGCAGCCGAAGAGCCGGCTCTGGGCGCTCGGGCTGGCGGGCAATATAGAGTACGCCGACAAGTTTCTCGCCGGCATGAAAGCGCGGGGGAAGCTCGACCTGATCGATGCGATCACCTTCCACGGCTATCCGCGCAATCCCGACGACACGACGAACGCCGACAAACTGCGCGAAGTCGTCGCGAAGCACGGCGCCCGGATTCAGGTGCGCCAGGGCGAGACCGGCGCGCCCTCGAGATACCAGGATAACTTCGCGTTGCGGCAGATTTCCTGGACCGAGACGACGCAGGCGAAGTGGGATCTGCGCCGGCTCCTCGCCTATCGGGCGAAGGATGTGCCGATGAATCTCTTCACGATGTGCGACATGCACTATACACAAGCGAGTAACCAGGGAGGGCCCGACGGAGTGCTGCGAATGAATTATAAAGGCATGCTCGGCACCCATCCCGACCAGACGATCTCGCACGTGAAGCCCGTATATTATGCTGCGCAGACCGTGTTCGCGATTTTCGACGACACGGTGACGCGGATTCCCGACTACAAATTTTCCGCGAGCACATTGCGCGGACTGACGCTGACGGGCTACGAAAAACAACCGGGTGGCGGCCACATCGTGGCGCTCTGGTTCAGCGATGCGCCGCCGGCGGAGGCGAATGGCGTCACGCGGGCCAACGTCGTGTTGGCCCGCGGCAAATTTACCGAGCCAGTGCTGGTCGATGTGCGCACGAGCACGGTGTATTCGCTGCCGAAGGGCGCCTGGACGCAGGACGTCAAAGGCGCGACGTTTCGGAATCTGCCGATTTATGATTCGCCACTGCTCATCGCGGAGAAAGCCGCGATCGGAGTGGCGCCGTCACCGCGATGAGGCGGAATTGATTTCGCTGCGCCGGCATCACGGATCGAGATCGTAGATCTCGACCAGCGCGTTGCCGGTGCGGAGGCCATCGACGCCGGAAACGATCACGGTGTAGGCACCAGGCTCGAGCGTGATCACAAGCGCTGCGTCCCCGCTGCCCGCGGTGAGCGCAAATGCACCCGCCGCGGCGAAGGCCGCACGAAGATTCGGCAGGTCCGGCCAGTTGTCGTTCGTCGCCAGCGGTTCGGATTTCCCGGCGGCGATGAGGCCGAGCTGCGGATCGGGCAGAACGCCGGTGACGCCGAACGGCGCGAGGCCCGGGCCAATCGCGCGGATGAGCAGGCGTTTCGCGGCCGTGCCGCTGATCACGAAGCCAGCGGTGAGGACGTCCTCACCCGTGCCGACGAAGCCGAGCGTGGAGACGTTGACGAGCTGTGCGGAACCGGGCGCGGAATCGGCGTCGTAAATCTCCGCGAGCGTAATGCCGCCCAGGCTGGAATCGCGCGGCACGATGCGCGCGGTGTAGCCGCTCGGTGTGAGATCGGCCTGCACGGCGGCATCCTTCGAATCGGCAGCGAGCGGGAACGCGCCGACGCTCGCGAACGCCTCCCGCAATGGCAGTCCGCCGCCCCAGTCGCTGTTCGACGCGATGATCGTCGAGGTATCCTGTGCGGTGAGCTCGAGCGTGGCTTCGCCGAGTGCGGCGCCTACGCCGAAGCTCGAGAGCGAAGGGCCGACGGCGCGGATCACCAGCGGTTTCGTGCCCGTGCCGCGAATGAAAAAGCCCGGCGTGAGCGAGCCGCCCGCCGGCACAAACGCGCGGGTCGAGAGGTTGACGAGACGGCTGAAGCGAACCGTTACGATCGCGTCGGTGGACGTGGTCGTGCCGGCCGAATTCGTGACGCGCACCGCGTAGGCGCCGTTGTCGCTGGCGCGTGCGGCTTCGAGCACGAACGAGGAAGCGGTGGCGTCGGGAATTTCCACGCCATCGCGCAGCCACTGGAACGTCGGCGCCGGAATGCCGCCGGCGGTGACGGACAACTGCACGCGCTCGCCCGCGTTCACGGTTTGCCCGAGCGGCGGAGTCGTGATCGACGGTGGCGCGTGGAGGATGATCGAGGCGTTCGCGCTGCGAGCGGAGCCGAGGCTGTTCGTCGCCGTCACATGGTAGAGGCCGGCGTGGCCGGGCTGCGCGGCTGCGACGGTGTAAAAGGCGGCGGTCGCGCCGGCGAGCGGCACGTTGTCCTTGAACCACTGATACGCCGGGGCCGGCGAACCGGTGGCGACCACCGTCAGGCTGAGGGCCGCTCCCGCGGCGAGGGTCTGGCTGGCTGGCGGCGTGACGATCGCGGGTGCGATGCCGACGGCGATCAGGGCGGGCGCGCTCGTGGTGGTGCCGGCCGAGTTGGCGACGATCGCGACATAGGTGCCGGCGTGTGACGCGTCGGCCGCCGCGACGGTGTAGCTTGCGCTTGTCGCACCCGGCAGGGGCGTGCCGTCCTTGCGCCACTGATACGCGAGTGGAGCGGTGCCGGTCGCGGTGACGGTCAGGGTGAAGCTCGCGCCGGGCGCCACGCTGCGGGCGGCGGGCTGTGCGGTGATGACGGGCGGAGCCGCCGCGCCGGGAACGGAGGGCGTGGACGCGGCGTTCACGGTGAGTATGGCTGCGTTGCTCGTGACGGAGCCGGCGCTGTTCGTGACGCGCACGGTGTAGTTGCCGGCATCCGCCGCAGTCGCGGCGCCGATGGTGTAGCTGGAGGAGATCGCGCCGGCGAGTGGCGTGCCGGACTTGAGCCATTGATAGCTGAGCGCGGCGGCACTGCTCGCGACGACGTTGAAGGCCACGCTCTGGCCGGCGGTCACGGTGCGGCTTGCGGGCTGGGTCGTGATGATCGGCGCAGTCACGGTCGGCGTCGTGCTGTTCGCGCTGTAGAGCGCCTGACCGCCGGCGATGTCGTCGCCGGTCAATGCATCCAGAGTGCTGATACGGCTGTTCATCAGTGCGGAGACGCTCTGGCCGCCTTCGTCCGGATGATCGAGGCCGAGCGCGTGGCCAAACTCGTGCAGTGCCACGCGGTGAAAATCGTACATCGGCTGTCCGGTCGACGTGAAGCGGAGGGGGCCGCGATACGAGTTCCAGTTTAGCCGGTTGTTGAAGAGCACATCGGTCTCGATGTTCGACCCGCCGGACGAGTGGGTGAGCGTGACGGCGAGCACGCCGCCGCCCCAGGACTGGCCGTAGATGTCGCCGCTGAAATGGACGTTGTTGACGCGGTTGCCGTCGGCGCGCGTGGCGGTGGAGTCGCGCACGACGGCGAAGCGAAACGCGCCGAGATGGCTGTTCCAGATCGCGAGCGCGTCCTCGGCGGAAGCGCCCCACGAGGCGGATCCATCGGCGAGCGGAGCGGCGGGCTGGCCGAGTTGAAGATGGATGTTCGCCGACGCGATCGACCAACGGGTGCCGGTGAAACTAAAACCGAACACCTGTGGTGCCAAAACGCACCACAGCACCGCGATGGCGGAGACTCGGCCGAACATGAACGGATACGACGCGGGGGCCCGGAAGAAGTTGGCCCGCCGCAGAAAACGCTACGGCGCGGGTTTAGCGCAGGTCGTAATCGGACCGGGAAGCGCGGACCGGTTCCACGACGCGCACCGCACTACCGACGCGACGGGCAAGGATCTGGAGCGCAATGGCACCGACTCCGAACGTGGCAAGAGCCGTGAAGAGCGTGAGAAGATGTCCGATCATGAGTTGCCCAACGTTCCCCATCTTTCAGCATTCGCCAGTAGGGAAATTGCCGATGGTGGAAACGGCTGCGCCGGAGGAAATCGCGCACGAGAAAATCCGACCTCGCGCAACGATTCTGCAGGAAACCGTGGTTTAAAACCGCACCGTCGCTCGGGCCTCGCGGAGTAGGTCGCGGCCAGCGTGCATGGTTGATCCGCCCGTGCCTCGCGCCCGGCGTCTTGCCACCCTCCGGATTCTGCGGTATCTCGTTCATTGTTATGATGGACGTAATCAAGAAAACGCTGCTCGCCGGGGTCGGCGCGGCGGTGATCACTAAAGACAAGGTTGAGGCCGCGCTCAGCGAGTTCGTTGACCAGGGGAAAGTGAGCTCGCGAGAGGCGCGTGAGATGGCGGAGAAAATCGCGGACCAGGGCCGCCGCGAATTCGAGACGATGACGCGGGTGCTCGACGAGAAGCTGCGCGAACGATTCTCGCGTGAGGATCGCAAGGCGCAGGAGCGGCTCGATGCGCTCGAGGCGCGGGTTGCGGCGCTCGAGCGGCACTCGAGTGGTGCGTCAGGCATTCTCGATGCGACCGGCCGGGAGGCTGGGACTCCGCCGGCGTGAGGCCCTTCAATATTTTAAACCACGCCGTCCGCGCGAAGGAGATCTTCGCGGTGCTTGCGCGCCACGGGTTCGCGGACCTGCTCAGCCTGATCGATCTGCCAGCCGGCTTTTGGCAGCGGCTCCTGCCGCAGCCTCCGCCTCGTCGCAGCATTGGAGAGCGACTCCGGCTGGCGGCGGAGGAATTGGGGCCGACGTTCGTCAAGCTCGGGCAGATGCTCTCGATGCGGCCGGATGCCGTCTCGCACGAGATCATCCTCGAGCTGCGCAAGTTGCAGGACAGCGTGCAGCCGCTGCCTTTCGCGGTGATGGGCCCGGTGCTGGCTGATGCCTTTGGCCGCGATGCACGAGAGGTGTTTGCCGAGCTGAGCGAAGTGCCGATCGCATCCGCCTCGCTTGCTCAGGTGTATCGCGCGCGGTTGCATGACGGCACCGAGGTGGCGGTAAAAGTGCAGAAACCTGACCTCCATCGCCGGATCGAAACCGATTTCGGCCTCGCGGCGTGGCTGGCGGGCCAGCTCCATGAACGGGTCGCGGCGCTCAAGCCGATGGATCTGCCCGGAGTGGTCGCGGAGGCGCGTGATGCGGTGCTGCACGAGCTGGATTTTCGGCATGAGGCGCAGAACCAGGAATATTTCAACACGTTGAATCCGCACCCGGAACGGGTGTTTGCGCCGCGGGTGTTCGCGGAATTTTCCAGCGAGTACGTGCTCGTGATGGAGCGCATCGCGGGCGGGCCCGTGAGCCAGGTCGCGGCGCTGCCGGCCGAGCAACGCGTGCAACTCGCTGCGCACGGCGCGGAGTCGCTCGTGCGCCAGGTGTTCATCGCGGGTTTTTTTCACGGCGATCCGCATGCGGGAAACATCTTTGTCACACCCGACGGTCGCTTGTGTTTTCTCGACTGGGGCCTGGCGGGGCATCTCACGCGACGCTTGCGGTACGCGCTGGCGGATTTCTGGATCGCGGCGGTCGAGCAGGATACGGAACGCATCGTGCAGATCGCCGCGGATCTCGCGCCCGTCGAAGCGCGGCCGAATCTGCGGGCGCTCGAGAAGGACGTGACGCTCGCGTTGCGCGAGGAGCTGAACTTCACGCTCGGGCGCGCGGCGCTGGGACGTGCCATGCTGCGGTTGCTTTTTATTTTCGGGCAGCACGGCATCTCGTTGTCGCGCGATTATTCGCTGATGGCGAAGGCGCTGCTGTCGATCGAGGAAGTCGGCCGCACGCTGGATCCGAGCTTCGATCTGCGGCAGCACACCGAGCCGGTTTTGCGCGAGCTGCATCGCGAACGCGCGCATCCGCGCGTGTTCCTGCGTCGCTCGCGCGAGGTGATCCGTCACGCGCTGCTCGGCCTGGAGGATCTGCCTTTCGAATTCCGCCGGCTCGTCCGTCGGCTGGAGCACGACAGCCTCGCGATCAACCTGCACCACCGCGGTCTTGAGGAACACGACGACGCGGTGAAAATCGCCGGCAACCGGATCGCGCTCGGAATGATCATCGCCGCGCTGATCATCGGTTCATCGCTGATCGTGACGACCGGGACCGAGCCGCACCTGCTCGGCTTCCCGGCCCTCGGCATCATCGGCTATCTGCTCTCCGCCGTGCTCGGGTTGTACGTGATCTGGGACATCATCCGACACGGCCGGCACAAATAGCGTTCAGGGCGTGTAGAATTCGGTCACGAAGCCCGGCAGGATCTCGTCCGCATTGGTCGAGAAACGCAGCGGCAGATAGAAGGCCTGTTCGCGGTTCGCATAGCGCTCGACACGCAGCCACAGCGGACAGCGCGTGAAATAGATCGCGACGTAGTAACGCGTCACGCGCTTCGACACCGGCTGCACCGCGATGATCTCGGTGTCGATGATGTCACCGAGGTGACGGGTGACAGGATCGAGCTTCTCGCGCATCTCCTGTGCGAGCCAGAGACGGTTCGAGAACCACGTGCGCAGGGTGGCATCGAGGCCGTTGGAGACTGCGGCTTGCAGGCCTTCCGTGAGAACCAGATCCGGCGCCTGCGCGGCGCGGAGGGGCAATAGTGAAACCAGGAGAAACGAGACGAGCAGGAGAACGCGGGGCATGATGGAGACGGGGTTGAGGATTGAAAACGCGCGGACGCTACAGCGTACAGCGGAGACGAGGGCGAGGGAGGATGGTTTCGCGGCGTGACTATATCATCACAGGGATGCCGGCGTCTCGCCCCGGAATTCAAGGGCGCAGACGCGCATGCTGCACGATCACTCGAAACCTTCGAGATGACACTCCCGGCACGTGCGATACGGCGAGCTTGGGAGCATTGCGCGACCGCAGTGGAAACATTCGCGGCGCGTCAGGCCTTGTTTGCCCCAGTTGCGCCGCAGGATTGCTTGCGTCTGCTCAGTCACTTCGCGGCGCAGCTCCTCGACCCGCGCGAGGTCGGTGAACGCGTGGAGAAATTTCAACGCGAGCCAGCGATAGATCGTGATCAACTTCAGGGTCTCCTCGAGTTCGTCGAGCCCGCCGCCGCCGTCGAGCCGTCGCGGGAAGTTGACCGTTTTTCCGGCATCGAGCAGCTCGAGCCATTCGCTGAAGATGCCGCGAAACAGGTGCTCCTCGAGGTCGATCGGCGTGCACGCGAGCGCGTAGCGTTGCTCGACGGGCAGCGAGGGCGCGTAGGTGTCGACCAGCTCGGCGGCGGCGACGACGTCGTCCTGCACATCGGGGAAAAACGTGCCGCCGGGAAACGTGAGCCGCGTGCGGAAGAACTCGAGGATCGCGGTGAGCCGGTCGAGCTGGAGATGGCCGGCGATCGCGCGCACGTGCATCTGCGTCGGCGCGGCCGGCAGCAGATCGGGCGCCGGGGTGCGTTGCGGCTGCGCGAGCGCGGCTTCGACCCGGCGTCCGTCCCGTGCCGACAACGCCGCGACCCAGCCCGTGGCGTCGAGCCCGCGGCCTGCGCGCCCGGCGATCTGCATCAGTTCCGCGTCGGTGAGCCGCCGGTTGATTTCGCCGTCGAACTTGTCGGTCTCGTAGAAAATCACGCGATCGAGCGGCAGGTTGAGGCCGAGCCCGATCGCATCCGTCGCGCACACGATGTCGGACTCGCCCTCACGGAAACGCCGCGCCTCGTTGCGCCGGACTTCGGGCGAGAGCCCGCCATAGATCACGGACACGCGCAGCCCGCGCGATTCGAACATCGCCTTCAACTCGAGTACCATCGCGCGCGAAAAACCGATCACCGCGGAGCGCGGCGGCACGTGACGCCAGTCGAGCACGCCCTCGTATTCGAGGGAGCCGTGGCGCTCGAGCTTGTTCACCGTCACCTCGTCTCCGCACAGCTCTGCCAGCTGGCGAATCACCGGCTCGGCCGAAGCGGGTCCCGTGACGATCAATGTGTCCGCGGCAACGCCGCAATACGCGGCCACCCAGGCCCAGCCGCGGTCGCGATCGAACGCGAGCTGCATCTCATCGAGCACGCAGACTTCGAAGCGGCGCGAGAAGTCTGTCATCTCCACGGTGCGCGCGGAGTGTGTATCCGATTGTTGGTCACGTTCCTCGCCGGTGATCAGCGAGCAGGGCGTGCCGAGATCGACGATGCGGTCGCGTTGCTCGAGCGCGAGGAGCCGCAGCGGGCCAAGGTACATTCCGCTTTCTGCGCCGGCGAGCGCGGCGACGGCGCGGTGCGTCTTGCCGGAGTTCGTCGGGCCGAGCCACGCGACGATTTTCCGGCGCATCGAGCGGGCGACGGGGAAGCATTGCAGGTAATCGAGAAACCCGGGATTCCGCTGTGCGAGGTGGTCGAGCAAGGTGCGATCGACGGCATGTGTGCAGGCGATCCGGATCCGGTGATAGAGGTCCTTGCGGTCGGACAGGAGCGGCGGGTTGGGTTGAAACGCGCGCTCGACATCGGAGCGGTCCAGATAGGCCCAGCCTTCGTAAGTCGGCGGCGTGGCGCGCAGCCGGCGTTCGATCTCACGCGTGCCGGCGCTCTTGCGGTGGAGCAATTCCGCGGCGACGGCGGCCGCCCCGCGTTGCGCGACGTCCTGCACGAAGGGGATGAATTTCAACGGCACGGCGGCCAGCACTGGCAGCTCGAGATCGGTGCGCACCTCGACCTTCGCCGGCAGATGCACGACGACTTCGTCGCTTGCGTCGGTGAACCCGCCGTAGCGCAGGCCCTCGCCGGCGGTCGCGACGCGTTCCGCGGCGAATTTGGCGAGTCCGGCGCGAACGCCGCCCACGCGCACCCGCGGCCCGATCGGCGAACTTAGAAAGGCGTCTCCGAGCTCGGAGCCTTCGATGTCCAGCTCGGCGAGCAGGGATTGCCGCGCCCCCGCGACAACTTCCTCGTGCGTCCACTGCTCGCGTTCTTCGCTCGTATCCATTCGCCATAGTCAACGCACCGGCCGCCAAGTCAAAAAATGCGCCATCGCGCTTCGGCGCGGCCTCGTGCCGGCAGGCCTGTCTGTCCGACAAGATCGTGGCTGCGGAATCGTCTCATTGGTGCAACGATGGAACCTGCGTCCTGCGCCCCCGAGATTTGTCGTCTCTACGTCCCATGAACCTGCTCCGATTCCTGCGCCCAGTGGTTTTGCTCATCCTCGTCGCGGCTGATGCCAAAGCGGCGAGCGTTCCGCCGGTGGACTTGAAGTGGCTCGATGAAAAGCCGTCGCCGGTCGCGACCGGTGTGAGTTGGGGCGTGCCGTGGCCGCGCGGCGTGGTGATGAGCGGGCAGCGCTTCACGCTCTCGTCCGCCGATGAGGCGACGCTGCCGTTGCAGACCTGGCCGCTCGCGTACTGGCCCGATGGCTCGCTGAAATGGAGCGGATTCGCGACGGTCGCCGGGGCGGATCACACGGCTTTTCAGCTCATGCCAACGCAAGGCGGGGCACTCGCCACGCCGGGATCCGACGGACAAGCGGCGGTCGCGATCACGGTGCGCGAGACTGCGGCGATGATCGAAATCGCCACCGGGCGAATGACAGTGCGTGTGCCGAAAAGCGGCGAGCACTTGATCGCGTCGATCGCGATCGACGGCCGTGAAATCGCACGCGAAGGACAGCTCGTCGGGATCGTGCAGCGCAGTGCGGCACGCGCTCCGATGGCGGCAGCATCGGAGCGCTTTGGGACGAAGCTGGAAACGGCCACGCTCGAACAAACGGGACCGGTGCGCGCGGTCGTGCGGCTCGAGGGCAAACATCGCGGGGCGGAAACGAAACGCGAGTGGCTGCCGTTCGTGGTGCGATTTTATTTTTATGCCGGCAGCGACGCCGTGCGGATGGTGCACTCGTTCGTTTTCGACGGCGATCAGGAGAAGGACTTTATTTCCGGGCTCGGAGTCCGTTTCGCCGTGCCGATGCGCGAGGAGCGGCACAACCGGCACATCCGGTTTTCGGGGGAGCGGCCGGGTGTCTGGGCCGAGCCGGTGCTGCCGATGGTGGGGCGGGGCGGGCGGTTTGCCGTCGATCCCGCGACGGGCGCCGACGTGTATCCACAACAGGCGGACGGCAAGCGGGTGCCGAACCGCGCGGCCTACACGCCGCGCGCGCAGGGTTTTCTCGACGACTGGGCTTCGTGGGATGCCTTCAAGTTGTCGCAGCCGAACGCCAACGGCTTCACGATCGAGAAGCGCACGAACGCGGAGAGCGCCTGGATCCCCGCTGGAGCGGGGCGACGCGCGGCGGGCTTCGTCTTTGCCGGTGACGTCAGCGGCGGGCTCGGCATCAGCGTGAAGAATTTCTGGCAATCGCATCCGGCCGCGCTCGAGGTCCATGGTGCGACGACCGACACGGCGGAGCTGACGGCGTGGCTGTGGTCGCCGGAGGCGCCGGCGATGGATCTGCGGCACTACGATACGCGCGCGCACGGGCTCGAGGCGGCTTACGAGGATGTGCAGCCGGGCTTCAGTACGGCGCATGGCGTCGCGCGCACGAGCGAGCTCACGCTGTTTGCGAGCGCGAGTGTGCCTTCGCGCGAGGAGACGGCGCGACTGGCTCACGTCGGCGCGGAGCCGCCGCTGATCGTGTGCCGGCCGCAGCATTATCACGCGGCGCAGGCATTTGGGATCTGGGGCTTGGTGGATCGCTCGACGGTGGTTAAGCAGGCGATCGAGGCGCGGCTCGAAGCGATGCTGGAGTTTTATCTGAAACAGCCCGACCAGCACCATTGGTACGGCTTCTGGGATTTCGGCGACGTGATGCACTCGTACGATTACGAGCGTCACGTCTGGCGCTACGATCTGGGCGGGATGGCGTGGGCGAATTCCGAGCTCGGGCCTGACATGTGGCTGTGGCTGAGTTTTCTGCGCTCGGGGCGCGCGGATGTCTTTCGAATGGCGGAGGCGATGACCCGGCACACGGGCGAGGTGGACGTCTATCATCTCGGACGCTTCGCGGGTTTCGGCTCGCGGCACAATGTCCGCCACTGGGGCGATGGCGCGAAGGAGGCGCGGATCAGCCAGGCGGCGTATCGACGTTATCACTACTATCTCACGACCGACGAGCGCACGGGCGATCTGATGCGCGAGGTGGTGAACGTCGATTACAAGACGATCGAGCTCGACCCGATGCGAATCGCGCAGCCGATCACCGAGGCGGAAAAAAAGATCGCGCCGACGCGCGTGCGGCTCGGTCCCGACTGGCTGGCATTTGTCGGTAACTGGATGACGGAGTGGGAACGCACGGGAGACACGAAATGGCGCGACCGGATCGTGGCGGGCGTGCAAAGCCTGAGCGCGATGCCGCTGGGGTTGCGCACGGGAAAGAATCTCGTGCTCGGGTACGATCCGGCCACGGCGAAGCTCTATCAACTCAGCGACGAAGCGGGCGTCTATAATCTCGCGACGATCATGGGCGGCGCGGAAGTGGTCTTCGAGTTGAACCTGATGCTCGACGATCCGCGGTGGGAGAAGCTCTGGCTACAATATTGTCGATTGTACAGTGCGCCAAAAGAGGTGCTTCTGCGCGATATGACGACGGGGGCGGAAGGGATGGAGGCGCGTTACGTGCGGGATGGTCGGCTGGCGGCCTATGTTTATCACCGGACGGGCGCGGACGCGTTCCGGCAGCGGGCCGTCGAGGCGCTGCTGCGCGCCGGTCGGGGAAATCGCTTCAGTGGTCCGGTGCGGAGCGTCGCGGGGCCGGACTCGCTGAATCCGATCGACGAAGGCCTGGGCAACACGAACAGCGCCGCGCAAAGCGGGCTAGAGACGATCGCGATGCTCGGGATGGTCGGCGAGCACCTGCCGGCGGAGTTCCCGCCGGCGACCGAGAGCGGCCGGTCGAAGCGCGGGCGTTGAAAGGCGCGGCCTGCCCGATCGGGGGCGGCGGGCGAACATTTTGACGCGACAAATCGGCGCCGGAGGAGCAGCGTCTCGCGAACAACCGCGCCTTTTTTTGGTGCGCGTTGCGAACCGACCTCCCGATTCCACACGTCCTGCCCCCGTGTCATGAGCCCCGGTGTTTGCCGCCTGTCGTTGTGCGCGCTGCTTTCCTTCGCGGGCGCGAGCGCAGCTGCGAACTCCGAGGAGGATGCCCTGCCGTTCTGGCGGCCGGCGGTCGTGTGTTTCCCGCCGATGGCACCGGTTTTCGGCGCCGAGATTTCGAATCGGGTACCGGTAGGCGAGGATGCGGTGCGGCTGCGGCCACCGCCGGAGCTCGCGGATTATGTCGGCGAGTACTTCTATCCGGCGCTGAGCACGCGGATCATCGGCGAAACATTGCCGAACTATGTGAAGGCGCGGCTCGAGGCCTATCTCGCGCGACGAGGCGAGCTGGTCAATCAGCTCGCGGACCAGCTGGTGGCGCTGCACGAGGCGGACGATGCGACGCGCGCGGTCCGGCTGCGGGCTTTTGCGGACGAGCAGGATCCGAAGATCCTGGCGTTGGAACGCGAGGCCGAGGAGCTGCGCAAGATCGTCGTCACCGGCGGGCCGCTGCTGCGCAGCGTCGACTGGAGTCGCAGCCGGAACTGGTTCGTCGGCGTGACTCGGTTTCCCAGCGATTTGCACGCGCGGGAAGCGGAGTATCAGGTCGTGCGCGCCGCGGCTTATTACCAGGATGGCCTGCTGACCGAGCAAAGGGGGATGCTGCTCGAAGTGGCGGCCGAGCTGCGGAACCGGGCGCTGGCGGCGCGGGCGATTCCCGGCCCGCGGCAGGGTGATGCGCATGCGATGTTCTTCTCGCCGGCAATGTCGCGGCTGCGGCTGCCGGCAAAGATGTCAGCGGAGCTCACGGCAAAAATAGCGCGCTTCAACCGGATCAAGACCGAGCTGAAACAGGAGCTGGTGAACGCCGTGCTTCACAGCGATCGTGTGTTTGCCTCCGAGCGCACGCCGGTCTTCGAGCGGCTCGCGGATGCACAGTGGCCGCGGCTGACCGAACTGGAAAAGCTGGCTGACGAAATCCGCGAGGAGCTCGGACGGGTCCCCCCGGTGAAGCTTTCCGCGCCTCCTTATATTCCGCCCATGTTGCTTAGGCGAATCGATGAGTACCTCATCGGGCGGAGCACGTATATCGCGGAGTTCAACCAGACGATGCGGGCCGCGTCCGAACTGATTCCACGGCCGCGGCTGGACGGGTCGCTGCCGCCGGAGGAACGAAACCGCCGCATCCGGGCTTACGAGACGGCACGGGCGGCGGCGCGGGAGCGCGTGGCCGCACGCTTTCACGAGGAGACGAAGGAGCGCTTCGAAGATCTGCGCCGGTCCTATGATCGAATCGCGGCGGAACTGAAAGTGGTCGCCGAGGGGCAATTCGATCCGGAGACGGGCCGGCCGCTCGATGCGGAGGGACTCTTGCGCACGTACACGGTCGTGATGGAGCGCTTCGCGACGTTCGGGCGCGAGGAGGTGATTTATCGCGGATATCGCACGGCGATGTTGATGCCGGGACTCTCGCTCGAGCAGCGGCGCCTGCTCTTTGGCGCGGCGGTGATGGGACTGGCGCAGCCGTTGCCGTTTGGCGAGTCGCTGCCGACCGGGCCGATGCCGGTGCCGCGTTCTTGAGTATCGCGGGTTCGCGGGGGGAAACCCGCGCCTGCGGTGCAACGTCGCGTCGCGGCGGGTCGCGTTGCGGTGCAGCCTGGCGCGCGCGCGCTTGGCATTCGCGCGGTTCCGTGTGTCGTTGGGGCGTGACTCGCGCCCTCTCCGAATTCAGCCAGGCAGGTCTCGCGCAGCAACTCGCCGCGTGGGGTTTCAAACCCGTGCATGCGGCGCGGGTGCTGCGGGAATTCTATGCGCGCGACGGCGAGCTTGCGACCGGTGGTCGTCCGCTGCCGGTGGGCTTGCTCGAGCGGTTGCGCACGGAGCTGCCGACGGCGTCGGCGGATCTCGCCGTGCGCCAGGTGGCCGACGATGGCACGACGAAACTGCTGCTGCGGCTGGCCGATGCGCGAACGGTCGAGACGGTGCTGATGCCGGATTTTCGCGCGGATCGCGCGGCGGGTTGCGTGTCGTCGCAGGTAGGCTGCGCGATGGGTTGCGATTTTTGCGCGACGACGAAGACGGGGTTCGAGCGCAATCTCACCGCGGGTGAGATCGTGGAACAGTTTCTCGCGTTGCGGCGCGAAGCGCGCGCGGCCGGCCGGCGGCTGCAAACGATCGTGTTCATGGGCATGGGCGAGCCGCTGCTGAATCTCGACGCGGTGCTCACGGCGGTGCATCGAATCGCCGACAACGCCCACGGTGCGCTCGGCTGGCGGCAGGTCACGGTGTCGACCGTCGGCATCGTGCCGGGCATCGATGCGCTCACCGCGACCGGATTGAACATCCATCTCGCGGTCTCGCTGCATGCGCCGGACGACGCCACGCGCGCGGAGCTGCTGCCGATGGGAAAACGGTTCGCGATCGCGGATATTCTTGCGGCCGCCGATCGGTTTCAGGCGCGGCGCGGCCGGCCGGTGACGATCCAGTATTGTCTGCTCAAAGGCGTGAACGACTCGCTCGAGCACGCGCGCACGCTCTCGGCTGTGCTCGGCGGGCGGCGAATGCACGTGAACCTGCTGCGCTATAATCCGACCGGCCTGAGTCTCCGCGGCCGGAACTATGAACGCTCGTCGGACGAGACGGCCGAGGTGTTCACCGCGGAGCTGCGCGCGCGTGGCGTCGTGGCGCATTTCCGCCGGTCGCGCGGACCCGACATCGACGCGGCGTGCGGACAACTGCGGCGGCGTTTCGCGGCAGCGTAGCGCGTGGCCGCATCTCCGATGCTGGCGCTCGGGTCGGCAAACGTGGCGCAGGCGTATCGCCTGCCTTGAGTGAGATCGGCTTCCAGCCGACGCCCGATGGCCGGTTTGTCATCCATTAGATGACAAGTCACTCGAAGCGAACCGCTCAGCCCGCTGGTGTTTGTCATCTATTAGATGACAAACCCTGGCCGGACGAGTCGGGGCAGCCACGCCACGGATGCAGGCGGGACGCCTGCGGTACTTCGCGGCGGCAACGTAACGGAAACGTTACGGTTTTCCCGACGGTCGATCTTCTTTGCGGTGCGCGGTTTCGAAGCACGCGTCGCTGCACGACAGTGACCGGCGGGAACCGCGTTATCCGCGCGGCGACGATGCGCATTCCGGCGTGCCTGAGTCCCGCCACTCCAGCGGCCCCGCGCGCCCTGTGTCGAAAAAACCAATGTCAGTCCCATGAAAAATCGAATGAAGCCCGTCTCCCAAATGGGTATGGCCGCGAGTGCCGTCCGATACGCCTTCGCTGCCACGATGGTCGCGGTCCTCCCCCTGAGCTCCGCGCAAACTCCCAGCCCGCAACTCGTCGACTCCAATCTCAGGGTGCGCGCGGTCGTCACTGGCCTGAGCACGCCCACGAGCATGGCGTTTCTCGGCGCCAACGACCTGCTCGTCCTTGAAAAAGCCAGCGGTCGCGTGCTGCGCATCGTCAACGGCGTGATCCAATCCACGGTCCTCGACCTCGCCGTCAACTCCGCATCCGAGCGGGGCCTGCTCGGCATCGCGCTGCATCCGAACTTCCCGGCGAATGCCGGCGTTTATCTCTTCTGGACCGAGAGTACGACGGGCGCGGATTCCACCGTGCTCGCGCAGACGCCGCTGCTCGGGAACCGCGTCGATCGTTTCAACTGGGACGGCACGACGCTGGCGTACGACCGCACGCTGATCCGGCTGCGGGCGTTGCAGCAGGACGCGAACCAGCCGGCGCGGGGCAATCACGATGGCGGTGTCCTGCGGTTTGGCGGCGACGGGAAGTTGTACATATATATGGGCGACAACGGGCGTCGCGGGCAGATGCAAAACCTGCCCGACGGCCCGGGCCCGGGCGGCAACCAGCCGGACGATCAGTTTGGCGGCCCCGAACCAGACGACGCGCATCTGACGGGCGTGATCCTGCGGTTGAACGACGACGGCAGCACACCGGCGGACAATCCCTTCCATGCGGCCGGAGCGCAGCGCGGCGGTGAGGCGGGAGCCAATCTGCAGAAGGTATTCGCTTATGGGATACGCAACGGCTTTGGCATGGCGTTCGACCCGCGCTCGGGTCAGCTCTGGGAGGCGCAGAACGGCGACGACTCGTTCACGGAGCTCAACCGCGTCGAGCCGGGCGCCAACCTCGGCTGGATCCAGGTGATGGGGCCGCTCGAACGGATCGCCCAGTTCAAGGCGATCGAGAACGGGCCGCCGCCGTTCTTCGGCTTGCAGCAAGTCCGCTGGTCGCCCGCGAACATCGCCGACACGCCGCAACAGGCGCTCGCGCGGATGTTCATGGTTTTCGAGGGCGGCGATGAATTCGGCGCCGAGCTGACGGGCGCCGAGGAGAATCCGCCGGTGACGACGAGTGCGCGCGCGGTGACGCGGTTGAAACTCCAATCGGACAGCACGCTCGAGTTCGAGCTCTGGGCGGCCGCGCCGATCCAGCAGGTCACGGCGGCGCATGTGCACCTCGGTGGGTTTCTGCAGAATGGGCCGGTGGTGGCATTCCTCTATTCCGGCGCGACGCCGCGGAATTTCGCGGCCGGCGAGTTGATCGCGCGCGGGACGATCAACGATGCGGCGGTGCTGGCGCGGCCCGGCTTCGTGCCGAGCGTTGCGAACCTCGTCGAGCGCATGCGGCAGGGCCGCACTTATGCGAATGTGCACACGACGGCGAATCCGGGCGGCGAGGTGCGGGGGCAATTGATGGTCATCGATCGCGAGCCGGTTTCGCACTACAGCGATCCGGAGTTCAGCTGGAAATTCGAGGTCGCGCCGGCGGGCATCGGTTTCGTGAACAGCCGCGCGCTTGGACCGCAATACGAGCACGACCTCATCATCGGAGCGGCGCGGCCGACGTTGCAGGAAGGGCAGCTCTTCCGCATGCAGCTCACGGGAAATCGTCGCAAGATCGCGGTCGACGATCCGCGGCTGGAAGATCGCGTGGCGGATAACACGGCGAAATTCGACCTGACCGAAAGCGAGAGTCTGCTTTTCGGCACGGGCTTCGGCGTCGGCACCGACATTCAGACCGGCCCGAACGGAAATGTGTACGTCGTGTCGCTGACGCACGGCGCCGTTTATGAAATCTATCGCCGGCGCAACCGTGACTGAATAACGCCGGCTGCCAGCCGACATTTGGATCACTCCGTAGCGTGCCTCACAAAAAACCGCCGATCTTAAGTGTAACGTATTACGTTACACTCCCTCTGAGAATCGGCGGTAGGTCGGGGAAAAGACGTGAACGCGGTCGCGGCCTCGTGTGTGATCGGGGCTGCGGCCTTCACGCGCTCCGATGAGATCCTGCTTCCGCTTTATATTGCTTGCCGTCGGCCTGGTGCGCGGAGTCTGGGCGGCGGACTACTTCGTGTCACCGCAGGGCAATGATTCGGATGCCGGCACGCTCGCGGCGCCGTTCGCCACCGTGCAACGCGCGCAGGAGGCGGCGAATCCCGGCGACACGGTGTTCATCCGCGGCGGAACGTACTCGATGCGCGAATCGCAGATCGCGCGGACGCAGCGCCCGTATGCATTCGTCACGCTGCTCGACAAGAGTGGCGCGCCTGGAAAGCCGATCCGTTATTGGGCGTACGCCGACGAGCGGCCGGTCTTCGATTTTTCGGCGGTGAAGCCGGCCGGGCTGCGCGTGACGGCTTTTCGCATCAACGCCTCGTGGGTGCACCTGCGCGGCTTCGAGGTCATCGGCGTGCAGGTGACGATCACGACGCACACGCAGTCGATCTGTTTCGACAACCAGGGAAGCCACAACCTCTACGAGCGGCTCAGCATGCACGATGGCATGGCGATCGGACTCTGGATCGGCAACGGCTCGGACAATCTCGTGTTCAACTGCGACGCGTATCGGAATCACGACCCGGTCTCGGGAAACAAGCGCGGCGGCAACGTCGACGGCTTTGGTTATCACGGGCCGAAAGGGAGCGTGAACAACGTGTTTCGCGGGTGCCGCGCGTGGTTCAACAGCGACGATGGTTTCGACTTCATCAACTCGGCGGAGCCGGCGACGGTCGAAAATTGCTGGGCGTTCTACAACGGTTACTCGTCCGCCTTCGAGTCGCTCGCCGATGGCAACGGATTCAAGGCGGGCGGCCACGCGGGCACTCCTGTCGCGCGGCTGCCGGATCCGATTCCGCGGCACGTGGTGCGACGGAGCGTGGCGGTGCGCAACAAGGCGAACGGCTTCTACGCGAACCATCACATCGGGGGCGTCGAGTTCGTGCACAACACCGCGTATCGGAATCGCGTTAACTTCAATCTGCTCGGCCGTGCGCCGGACAACCGCACCGATGTCCCCGGCTATGGACATCGGTTGAAGAACAACCTCGGTTTCGCCGGCGGCAGCGAAGTTGCCCAACTCGACGCGGACGCGAGCGAGGTGGCGGGAAATTATTTCGACCTGTCGGTGAAGCTCACGGCGGAGGATTTTCTGGGACTCGATGAGGCGGATCTGATCAAGCCGCGACAGCCGAACGGGGATCTGCCGGACGTGCTTTTCCTGAAGTTGGCGGCGGGCAGCGCTGCGATCGATCGCGGCGTGGATCTCGGGGCGCCGTTTCAAGGCGCAGCGCCGGATCTCGGCGCGTTCGAGCACGATGGCGCGGAAGGGCGGCGGACCCGCGGGTGAGGAGCTGAACCGCGGGCGAAGACGGGAGCTTTTTTTACAGAGGCCGCCGTGTGGGCCTCTGGTGAGAAGGTCGCAGGATAAACCCTGGATAAACCTGCTCCGGCGTTCCACTCCTGCCCGGGATCAGCGCTTCGCCACCACGTCGTTGTCGCGCACGATCGCCCCTTCGCTCGTGATTTGCGCGGCGCGATCGAGCGTGTTTCCGACGATGGTGTTGCCTTCGCCGCCGGCGACGTGGAGGGCGGGTGCGGCGTTGGCGCCGCGATCGTCGCGGATGAGCCAGCCGTCGATGCGGGAGAGACTCGTGTTCTTCAGTCGCAGGCCCGCGCCGTCGCAATCGAGCACCGTGCCGTTGCTGGCGTTGATGCGGCTGCACTCCTCGAGGAGGACGGCGGCCTCGTGGTGGCGGACGCCGTTTACGTGCAGGCCCGTGAGGGTGCAATCGCGCGAGCGGAGAAATGCGACGCCACCGCGCGCAGAGGTGCGCGTGTATTCATAACGTGGATTCCGATCGAAGTTGTTCGGCCCGACCACGACGTTGCTCGAATCCTCGACGAGGAGATCGTGCGCGAAACCCATCCAAAAGGTGTTGCCGGTGAGGGTGACGCCGCGGGCGTTTTTCAGATGCACATTCACCTGCACATCGCTCAGCACATTGCCGGTGATCGTGACGTGGCCTTCCTGGGTGGGACGCGGGTCGCGCGTGTTCAGGATGCCGGCGCCAAGGATGCGGATGTTCGCCGAATCCGGTCCGCTGTGGGTGTGCTGGATCGTGCAGCCGGTGATCGCGACCTCGCCGACGCTGCCGGTGGTGGAGTCGATCAGGACGTTCGCGGTCGCTGGCGCGTCGGCGGTCATGTTGCTCTCGATGTCGCAATTGCCGATGTGGACATTGCGAACATCGCCGCCGCGGACGACCACGCCGCCGCCGGCATTGTAGCTGATGTGCGAGCCGGTGATGTTACTCTGGTGGAGGTTCACGTGATCGTAGAACACGCCGATCCCGCGATTGTGGTAGAGATGCACATCGCTGATGAGGACGTTGCGATTGCGCTCGTGCAGCCGGATCGCGTGGCGCGCCTCACGGATGACGACACGCGTGATCGTGAGCTGCATCGTGCCGCGCGCGGCGATGCCATCGGCCTCGGCATGCGCGCCGACGATCTCCAGGCCTTCGACGGAGGGCGTGCGCTGGCGATCCCAGATGGCGGGTTTGAACTGGGCCGGTGCGGCGGAGCCGGTGTGCGTGCCGACGAACTGAAAAGCGGCACCGGCCCCAGCCATCACGATCCGCACCGTCGTGTCGCCCGTGATCGAGACGAGGCCAGTCCGGTCGAGATCGATGGTCACGGGGCGCGTCAACCGATACGTGCCGGTGGTGAACTGTACGTTGCCGCCCGCATCGACCGCGCGCTGGATCGCGGCCGTGTCGTCGGCCTGGCCATCACCTTTCGCGCCGAGCGACTTCACGTCGGCAGCGAACACGGATGCGGCGAGTGCCAGGGCGAGCGGCACGAAAAAGATGCGAGGAGTGATCATGGTGGAGCCATAGGCGCAAAAAGGCGCGGACGGCACAAAGCGTTTTTTTTGGCGTCCTCCGCCGCATGAGTCTCGCCGTGACGTGCAGGGCCGCCCCACCACGCGATTGACGCCCCGCGACGGGCGTTGCCGGCCGGTGACCGGTGGGAATCTTCGGCGGCCTGAAGAATAAGAAGGTTCATGCTCGGCCCCAGCCGCCGTCGCAGGCCTGCGGGTGTTTTTTCGCATTCGACATATTTCCTTGTCGGGCGACGCGGCTGTGCTTACGTGCAGTTCACCCCACCAGTCCGACGCGCCGCGACCGCCTTTGTCGTGGGCGGCCGACAAGTCCCGATGAACTCCGAACTGCGCTGTCCCATGCATGCATTCATTCCGCGTCGATTGATCGTTTCCTGGCTCCTTGCGTTTTCGTGTTGCCTGGCGTTGAGCACCGCGGGTGTCGCGCAAACCACGGGCATCGGAACCGTCCAGGGCCGCGTGATCAACGCGCGCAACGGCGAGTACCTCGCCAACGCCCGGATCACGATCGACGGCACTGCATTGGAAACGTTTACCGACTCCGATGGATTCTACCGGCTGACCAATGTGCCGGCGGGCGCGGCGCGGGTGACCACGTTTTTCACCGGGTTTGCGCCGCAGACGACGACGGTGAACGTGGTCGGGGGGCAGGCGGCGCAGGCCGACATCACGTTTGGCGCGGCCGCAAAAGCGGAGCCGGGTGTGGTGCAGCTGAGCGAGTTCGTGGTCGAGACCTCGCGGGAAATGGAGGCCGCGGCGCTGGCGATCAACGAGCAACGCTTCGCCTCGAATATCAAGAACGTCGTCTCGACCGACGAGTTCGGAAATGTCGCGGAAGGCAACGTCGCGGAGTTCCTGAAATTCCTCCCCGGCGTCACGATCGACTACACGGGCGGCAATGCGCGCGACATCTCGTTGAACGGCGTGCCGTCCGACTACGTGCCGGTGACGGTCGATGGCTTCGGCGTGGCGGCGGCGGCGAACGGTGGCACCAACCGCGCGGTGCAGTCGGACATGATCTCGATCAACAATCTCTCGCGCATCGAGGTGTCGTTCTCGCCCACGCCCGAGTCGCAAGGCTCGGCGCTGGCGGGCTCGGTGAACATGGTGCCGCGGAGCTCGTTCGAGCGCGCGAAGCCGGTTTTCAACGCGAGCGCGTACCTGCTGTTGCGCGACAATGCGCGCGATTTCAACGAGGTGCCCGGCCCCAAGCCGAGCCGGACGCGCAACGTACATCCGGGCTTCGATTTCTCCTACGTCGCGCCGGTGAACAAGCGGTTCGGTTTCACGCTTTCGGGCGGTGTCTCGACGAATTATTCGGCGCAGGACAACATCCAGATGACCTGGCGCGGAGCCGGCGCGGTGACGAACGGAAACGCGTTCCCGCACACGACGCCCGACCGGCCGTATCTCTCCCAATTCCAGATTCAGGACGCGCCGAAAGTCACCACGCGCCGCTCGATGGGCGCCACCGTCGATTACAAGCTGACGGCAAACGATCGCGTGACGTTCGCGTTTCAGTACTCGTCGTTCGACGGGCGCTTCATCGTATCGAACGTGAACTTCAACACCGTGCGCGTGCTGCCCGGCGACTTCACGCCGACCAGCACGCGCGGTGCTCCCGGCGCGGGGACGCTGATCTCGAATCACCAGGAGAGAAATCGTTTCAACCGCACCTACATGCCGACGTTTGTCTGGCGGCACGATGGCCCGATCTGGAAGGCCGATCTCGGGCTCGGGATGTCGCAGCAGAGCGATTATAACCGCGACATGGACCAGGGCTATTTTCGCGTCGTGCAGATGCAGCGCACCGGGGTCACGATCGCATTCGACGACATCTTCTACCTGCGGCCCCGGGCCATAACCGTGACGGATGGAGCGTCGGGCGCGCCGATCGATCCGTTTGCGCTGTCGACCTACTCGCTGGTCTCCGGCAACCGCCAGGGCAATGCGACCTACGATCGCCAGCGCACGGCTTACGGCAGCCTGCGGCGGGATTTCTACACGCGCATTCCGTTCACGTTGAAAACGGGTTTCGACCTGCGCGAAGCGGTGCGCGATTTCCGCGGCGGCACGATCACGTTCAACTATCAGGGGGCGGACGGCCGCGGAAGCACGACGCCGGTGGGCAGCGACGACAGTCCGTTGCCGTTCTTCGATCCGATCATCTCCGAGCGCGTGTTGCCCTATGGATTTCCCCAGCTGGAGGCGCCGAGTAATCGCAAGATCTACGAGCACTACGCTGCCAATCCGGGGCAGTTCACGGAGAACCTGAACACGAGTTATCGGAACCGCGTGACCAACTCGAAGTATTCGCGGGAGGTCATCTCGGCGCTTTATCTGCGCGGCGATGTGAGCCTGCTCAACCGGCGGTTGAAGATCGTCGGCGGGTTGCGCGCGGAGCAGACCAACGTCGATGCCGAAGGCCCGCTCAACGATTCGACCCGCAACTTCCAGCGCGATGCGAGCGGTCGGGTCGTGCGCAACGCCGCCGGGGCGCCCGTGTTGATCGTGCCCACGAGCAACGCCCTCGGCGTCTCGCAGCTCACCTACCTGGATCGCGGGGCGCACACGGAGAAGGAATACCTGCGGCTCTTCCCCAGCATCAACGCGAGCTACAACGTGCGCGAGAACCTCGTGGCGCGCGCGGCGTATTACCAGTCGGTCGGCCGCCCGAACTTCATCCAGTATTCCGGAGGTATCATGCTGCCGGATACGGATCTTCTGCCGGCGAACAACAACCGGATCACGGTGAACAACGCGGGCATCAAGGCCTGGCAGGCGCAGACGGTGAACGTGCGGCTCGAGCATTATTTCGAAGGGGTGGGGCAGTTCTCGATCGGGGCGTTCCGCCGCGAGATCGAAAACTTTTTCGGCAACACCACGTTTGTCGCCACGCCGGAATTTCTCGCGCTCTACAGCCTCGATCCGGAGCTCTATGGCCCTTACGACGTCGTCACGCAGCACAACGTGCCGGGCACGGTCCGCATGCAGGGCTTCGACATCAACTACAAGCAGGCGCTCACGTTCCTGCCGCGCTGGGCGCGGGGCGTCCAGGTCTTCGCCAACGGCAGCTCGCAGCGCGCGCTGGGCGACGAGAACAGCAACTTCGCCGGCTTCATTCCGCGCAGCGCCAGCTGGGGCATCAGCCTCACGCGCGAGAAGTTCAACGTGCGCGTGAACTGGAACTATCGCGGCCGGCAGCGCAACCAGGCGGTGACGGGCGTCGGGATCGAGCCGGGCACCTTCAACTACAGTTCGAAGCGCCTCTATATCGACATGCTCGGCGAATATTATTTTTGGAAACGCGTCGGGTTCTTCGTGAATCTCAGGAACGTCGGCAACGCGACGGAAAACACCGAGATCTACGGCCCGAGCACGCCCGAGCACGCGCAGTTCCGGCAGCGGATCGATTACGGATCCTTGTGGACGATCGGCGTAAAGGGTACGTGGTAACCTTGTGGCCGGCCTCGATGATGGCGACACTCGACCACCCTTTCTTATGCGAACTCTTCGATGCCTGATTCCTGCTCTTCTCGTGGCGGCCGGCGCTTTCGGCACCGCGCTCGCCGCGAGCGGCAGCGCCACGCGGCCGCACATCATCCTCGTCATGGCCGACGACATGGGCTGGGGCCAGACGGGCTACTATAAACATCCGGTCCTGAAGACGCCGAACCTCGATGCGATGGCGGCGGCGGGGCTCCGGTTCGATCGTTTCTACGCGGGCGCGCCGAATTGCTCGCCCACGCGCGCGACAGTTTTGACGGGACGTTCGAACGACCGCACGGGCGTCGAGAATCACGGCTACGCGCTGCGCCGGCAGGAGAAGGTGTTGCCGCGAGCGTTGCGCGACGCCGGTTACGCGACCGCGCATTTCGGCAAGTGGCACCTCAACGGCTACCGCGGACCTGGGGCGCCAATCCTGGGCAACGACACGCACCACCCGGGTGAATTCGGTTTCGACGAATGGCTGTCGGTCACGAATTTCTTTGATCGCGATCCGATCCTGAGTCGCAAGGGAAAGTTCGAGGAATTCAAAGGCGACTCGTCCGAGATCATCGTGGACGAGGCGTTGAAGTTTCTCCGGCAGAAACACGGCGCCGGGAAACCGACGTTCACGGTGATCTGGTTCGGCTCGCCGCACGCGCCGATGGTGGCGAACGAGGCGGACAAGGCGGCGTTTGGGACGCTCGAATCGAATTCGGCGAACCACTACGGCGAGCTCGTCGCGATGGATCGCAGCATCGGCACGCTCCGGAAAGGCCTGCGCGAACTCGGCATGGCGGAGAACACGCTGCTCTGGTTCAACAGCGACAACGGCGGACTACCCGAGATCAAGCCCGACACGGTGGGCGGTCTGCGCGGTTTCAAGGGCACGGTTTACGAGGGCGGACTCCGGGTGCCGGCGATTGTCGAGTGGCCCGCGATGATCAAGACTCCGCGCATCACATGTTATCCGGCCGGCACCGTGGATATTTTCCCGACGATTGCGGACGTGGTCGGATTGCCGGCCGACGCGATGTTCGAGCGCATCGATGGCTCGAGCCTGAAGCCGCTGTTTGCGCGCGAGCTCGGCGCGCGCGCGAAGCCGTTGCCCTTTCGCCATCAAGGTCGCGCAGCGCTGGTGGACAATCGCTACAAGCTCGTGAGTCCGAGCCTGGCGAAGGGAACCTTCGAGCTTTACGATCTCGAGGTCGACCCGAAGGAGAGCAGGGATCTGACGACGGAAAAACCCGAGGTCGCGCGCAAGCTGCGCGAGGCGTTGCTGAGCTGGAACGAATCGGTGAAGGCGAGCGTGGCCGGGAAGGATTATCCCGAGGGCAAGGTGGATCCGCGCGAACCGCCTTCGCGGGACTGGATGACCTCGCCGGAATACGCGGCTTATCTGGCGCAGTGGAAGGATCGCCCGGAATTTCGTGCCGCGGCGTCGAAAGCGGGTAAGGGAAAAAAGAAGAAGTGAAAGCCGCGGAAAACGCTCGCGTCCGACCCAAGCGATGAAAACGAAAACGCGGCCAGCGTTCCGGACGTTTGTTTTACCAACCGCCGCCTACCGGTCGGCCGGAACTTCCGTCGCGGTGACTTCGATCACGTCGCCGCCGCCGGTGGCCTGATTGGCGGGCGGGCGGGATGCGCGCGGCGCGGGAGCTTGCATGGCGGTCGAGTGTGTTCCTCCGCCGCGCAACAGCTTCCGCGTGAGCAGGAGTGCGATCGCGCCAAGGCCGACGATCGCTGCGGCGAAAAGCCCCATCGTGACCGCGACGATGGCGAACAGGGCGGTGAGGAGAACTTTCAGCAAGCGCATGATCGGATGACCCACACCATGGCGAAAAAGTTGCAGCGATCAACTGCCGCGCCGCGATCAAGAGCGGAGGATCGAATGGGGAAAACTTCGCGACCGGTGCCGTCACACGCCCCAGCCGGGGCGATACGCGTAGCCGGGGCCGATGAAGGCGTTGGCCCAGGCGTGGTTCGTGATGCGAGCGCCCACCGGATCCCACTCGATCCGCGTGCGCGCCCGCATGGCGGCGACGCCGAGCAGCGCGGCCTCGGCGAGGGGCGCGGCGTAGTCGAAGTTCGAACCGCACACGGTGCCCTGGCGGATCGCGTTGACCCACTCGACGTGCGGACCGCCTGCCACGCGCGGGATCGTCTTCGCGGGCAACCGCGGGCGCATTTCCTGCATCCGCGACTCGGGGAGCAGGCGCGCGCTGGCGCTGTGCGAGGAGACCCACATGATGCCTTTGTCGCCGTAGAAAATGCTGCCGCCGTTGTTGGCGAAGGTGAAGCCTTCGACGGGCGCGGGCGGAAACAGGCCGCCGTCGAACCATTTCATCTCGACCGGCGGTCGCTCGCCGCGAGCGGGAAACCGATACGTGAGTGTATTGGAAACTGGATACGTGCCCGGCTTCAGCACGGTGCCGGCCGCTTCGACGCTTGTCGGCGCGCCGAGGTCGAGCGCGAACCACGCGGCGTCCATCTGGTGGCAGGCCCAGTCGCCGAGCGCTCCGCAGCCGTAGTCGACGTAGCCGCGCCACACGCCGTGGCTGCGGCTGCTGCGAAATGGGCGCTGGGGGGCGACGCCGAGCCAGAGATCGTAGTGCAGCGTCTCGGGCGGCGTTTCCGGTTCCGCACTCGCGTCGTCCTCGTAGGCCTCGTGCGAGTAGAGCGTGGCCTTGTGATTCGTCCATGCATGCACGGTGTGCACGTGCCCGAGCAATCCGGCCTGGACCCATTCGCGCGCGAGGCGGATGCCCTCCGCGGCGCGGCCCTGGTTTCCCATTTGCGTGATGACGCCGGCCTGCTTCGCCGCCGCGTGCAGCGCGCGGACTTCGGTGATGCAGCGGCACAGCGGCTTCTCGATGTAAACGTGTTTGCCGCGACGGATCGCCTCCATCCCGATCGCGTAGTGCATGTGATCGGGCACGGAGATGACGACGGCGTCGATCTGGTCGGCCATTTGCTCGAACATCACGCGGAAGTCGTGAAACCACTTCGCCTGCGGGAAGCGTTCGAGCGCCGCTTTCGACTTGCTGCCCTTTGCGGCCTCGTCACGCCCGCGGGCATAATCGACGTCGCAGAAGGCCACGATCTGTTCGTCCTGCAAGGCGTTGAGCGCGGTCCGGCCGCGCCCGCCGACACCGATCAGCGCGAGTTGCAGGCGCGAATTCGCTGACACGGGGCTTTGGGCGCGCAGACCGCGCGGAAGGATGAGCACGGAGCTCGCGAAAGCGCCGGCGCGAACAAAATCACGACGTGACAGAGGCATGATCGGGGAGGGGTTCTACTGCGCGAACGCTACTCGCCGGCGCCCGGCGGTCACGTTGAAACACGACGTCGGGCGCGAAAGCCCTCCGGTTCGTTCCGTGAGACGGCCAAGTGGCACACGAAGTGCGACACTGAAGCGTCACTGAAGGCAGTCCGAACCTTCCCTGAAGGAAGCTCGAATCTACCCTGGACCAAGTTCTCACCGTGACCGACGCCGTTCGCTGGGCGCGGCCATGCGCATGTAACACTTTGGCGGGCATGGTTGAACTCGACGACCCTGACATCGGGCGTCAGAGTGACCGTGACCCCAACGGGTGGGCTGCGAACCTGCCGCCCGACTCAAGACACCCGAACCTCTAACGCCTGCCTCCCGGCAGTCCTCTGACCATGTGCCGATTCCTGTTCGTTCTATTCTTTTCGAGCTGGCTGCTCACGATACCAGCGCGAGCGCAAACCCCCGCGACCGGCGTTATCACCGGTCGTGTTTACAATCCGAATACAGGCGAATTCCTCCGCAACGCGCAGGTGCGCGTCCAGGAGACCGGCGAGACGGCGATCTCCGGCGATGGTGGTGAGTTTCGCCTGGGTTCCGTGCCGGCCGGCAAAGCGACCGTGGTCGTCACTTACACGGGATATCGCTCCTCGACGGTCAACGTGAATGTCACGCCCGGCGCGTTGATCACGCAGGACTTCAATCTCGTGAGCGCGATCGACAGCACGAGCGCCGGCGCCGGCGGCGAGACGATCAAGATGGGGCAGTTCGTCGTCTCCACCGAGCGCGAGGGCAGCGCCAAGGCGATCATGGAGCAGCGGAATTCGATGAACGTGACGAACACCGTCGCGTCCGACACCTTCGGCGATAACGCGGAGGGCAACATCGGCGAGTTCCTCCGACACATGCCGGGCGTCGAGCTCGATTTGTTTTACGGCGAGGTCCGCAATGTCCGGCTGCGTGGCATGGGTTCCGAGTACACCTCGGTGACGATCGACGGCGTGTCGCTCGCGAGTGCCGATGCCAACGCGGGCGGCGCCGATAACGCGCGCGCGTTCACGATGGAGATGGCGTCGCTGAACAGCATGGAATCGATCGAGGTGTCGAAGACGATCAGCGCCGACGTCGATGCCAATGCGCCGGCGGGCACGATCAATCTGAAGACGAAGCGCGCCTTCGATCGCGCCGGCCGCCGCGTGAGCTGGCAGGCCAACGTGGTGGCGCATTCGGAGGAGCTCACTTTCGGGAAAACGCCCGGCCCGAACGACAACGACGAAAGCCGAAAACTTCGACCGGGCGGGATTTTCGAATACTCCGACGTGTTCCTCAACAAGCGGCTCGGCATCGTGCTGAATGTGAGCGAGTCGAACGTGTATCAGGAGGCGCTCATCACGAGCATGACCTACAACCGCACGACGACCGCGACCGACTCGCGTCCCGAAGTGATCACCGGACTGAATTTCCAGCACGCGCCGCGTTTCAACAAGCGCTTTGGCACGACGCTCACGACCGATTTCCGCGCGACGCGCGAACTCGCGCTCTCGCTCGGCCTCGTCTACAACTACGCCGATCTCTGGACTCCGCAGCGCACCGTGATTTTCGGTACGGGTGCACGTGCGACGGTGGTCGGTGCGGATCCGTTGACGAGCTTCACGACGAACTCGACGGCGGCCAACGTGGTGGTGAATCCGGTGGGCGTTTCCAAAATGGGCGAGACGTTCACGGTGCTGCCGAAATTCGGCTTCAAGCGCGGCGGCTTCGAACTCGAGGGGCGCTTCGCCTACTCGGATGCCACGAGCTGGTACGATCCGCTTTCGCGCCGCGGCACGATCCGCGACTTCAACAGCCCTCGCGCAAACGGGGTCAACTACCGCGCGGAGCGTTCGTCCACGTCGGAGGTCGATTGGAAGTTCACGCAGACCTCCGGGCCGGACCTCGCGAGCGGCGCGTCGTTCACCAATCCGTCGGTCACGCTCAATGACGGCCGTTTCTCGCGCTCCACGCTGATGAGCGGCGAGATCATCGGCGCGCTGAAAACGTATCGCGTCCTGCCGATCTCGTGGAAAGCGGGCGTCAAGAATCGTTACGAGTTGCGCAAGTTTGAGGACGACCAGCTCGTCCGGCGTTACGACTATGTCGGGCCCGATGCACTGGCGACGGGCACGTGGGCGAATTATCGTTCGCCGTACGAATACGACATGGGGATGATCGATGGCGGCATCACCACGATTTCCGGCGGGCGGATCTTCATGCCGAACATCACGCAGATCGCGCAGACGTTTGCCGAGCGGCCGCAGGATTTCCAAATCAACGTCACGGCCCCGAACTATTACCAGTCGTTCGTCGCGCGGCGGCGTCGCTACGAGGAGGACATTCGTGCGGGATTCTTCATGGGCACGACCTCGCTGGGACGACGCGTAACGATCCGCGCGGGCCTGCGTTGGGAGGAGACGCGTACCGATTCGACGGAGGCGGATCCGCGCACGGCGGCAGAGGTGCGCGCGGCCGGTTTCACGGTGGTCGGAGGGCAGGCGACGACAGTGCCGGGCATCGATTACCAATACCTGTCCCGCCCGCGAATCCATCGCGCCAACACGTACGACAACCTTTTTCCGAGCGGTTCGTTCAAGTATTCCTTCACGAGCAATCTCAGCCTGCATCTGGGCTATAGCAGCACGATCCGCCGGCCGACGTACGCGCATGTGGCGGGCGTCTGGCAGATCAACGACGAGACGCTGCGGATTTCGTCGCCGAATTCGGACCTCAAGCCGGAGACGTCGGATAATTTTGCGGCCCGGCTCGCGTACTATTTCGAGCCGGTGGGCCAGCTCAGCGTGAGTCTCTTTCAAAACAACGTGACGGATCTGCACATCGCGCAGGACCTCACGGCGGAGGAGTTCGGTTACGAAGGCGAGGAGTATGCCCAGTATGTGTTCGTCACGCGCCACAACAGCCCGACGGAACGGCGCATTCGCGGTCTGGAGCTCGAGTATAGTCAGTCGCTCGCTTTTCTCGGCGAGAAGTTCCGGCGGCTGAATGTGCGTGCGAGCTACACGCGGAACTACGCCGAGATCATCCGGCCGCAGCTGACGCCGCACAGCGTCAGCGGCGGGATCAACTACACGCTCAATCGTTTCAACGCCTACGTGAACGCGAACTGGGCGGACGATTATCCGCTCACCGCGACGGGACTCAGCTACCGGCGTCATCGCACGAATCTCGATGCGGGCGGCGGCTGGCGGCTCACGAAGCATCTGAGCCTGAGCGTGAGCGCGCGGAATCTTTTGAATTCGCCGTACATTAACATGCAGCACGTGGCACCCAACGCGCCCGTGATCACGCGGCACGAGATCACCGGCATCTCGTACACCTTCGCGATCAAGGGAACGTACTGAAGAAAACGAAGAACGTCGTGCACGGCATGAGCCGGGCGTTCGGCGGCGCCTGACTTCGCATTCAGGTGGAGTCGCGATGGGATTTTTCCCGTCGCGAGGGAACTTTGTTTCCCCGAGGAGACACATAGGGACTTTTTCCCGCTTCATCTATGCGAATCGCCACGATCGCAGCGGTTGTGCTGGCCTGTGCCGCGCGACTCTGTGCCACCACCTACTACATCGACTATGCCGCCGGGCTCGACACGAACGCCGGCACCCACGCGACGAGCGCCTGGCGACATTGCCCCGGCGATCCCGCCGCGACGGATCACGCCGCGGGGACGCCGCTGGCGCCCGGCGACGTGGTGCGTTTCAAGGGCGGCGTCACGTACGTGCTGACCAATGGCGCGGGGATTGAGCTGAAGTGGGACGGTACGCCGGGGCAGCCGGTCACCTACGATGGCAATCGCGACGGCGCATGGGGCAGCGGACGCGCGCGGTTCACCGATCATCACAGCAGCAGCGGGATATTCGCATTCTCGGCGACGGCGCTGCGGCGGCATCTGGTGTTCACTTCGCTCGAGATTGGCCCGATGGGCGGTGCGGCTACACTCCCGACCGATTCGGGAACAGCGGTGCCGGCGCGGTTCGGCGGCGGGATCGCGCTGCGCGGCGGCGCCGTCGACGTGCTCGTGGAACGCAGCGTGTTTCGCGAGCTCGGCTACTGGTTCAACCAGCAGCCGATGGACGCCGCGTCGATTGCGGGAGCAGGGATCGTGATCGACGATTGCCGGCAGGTGCGCGTCACCGAGTGCGAGTTTTCACGCGTGGCGAGAGCGTGCGATTTTTCGGCCGCGAGCGGGATCGAAGACGTGAAGATCTCAAAGTGCTCATTCGGCGAATCGATCATGTGGCCGATCGACGTGCCGCTGGCCCTGCGTGACCGGGTGAGCGCAAGCCAGTGCAACGTCGCGGAGGACGGGAAATTTGAACGCGCCTTCTGGAATGGATACGGTGAGGCGCCCAAAACGGCGGTCTCGATCGTGGCGACCGACTCGATCGTCACCTGGGTGGCTGACGCGATCGGCACGCCAGCGCCGACTTTCCAATGGCTGAAGAATGGCATCCCGGTGCCGGGCGCCACGAATGCGACGTTCCGTATCGAGCGCGCGTCGATCGCCGACGTCGGGCTCTACACGGCGGTCGCGTCGAATTCCGCCGGGTCCACGGTGAGCAACACCGCGCTGCTCGTCGTGATGCCGCGGTTTCTCCTGGCCACGCTCGGCACCGTTTCTGGAGAGCCGAGCTCTTCCGTCCCGGATCCGGTCGCGCCGGCGTTCACGGTGCAACCGGCGGATCAGCTCGCGGCCGCGCTGGAGAGCGTTACCCTGAGCGCCGAGGCGAGTGGCACGCCAGTGCCGGCTTACCAGTGGTGGAAAAACGGCTCCATGCTCGAGGGTGCCACGGCGAACGCGTTGACGTTGCCGAGCCTCACCAGCGCCGAGGTCGGAAACTATTTCGTCGTGGCGAGTAACTCGGCCGGTTCGGCGACGAGCCGGACGGCTACGGTGACGCTGCTGGCGCCGCCGCCGCAATCGGCACCGGCGGAATCGCCGGAGCCGACGACTGCGCCACTGACGGGGATGTTGCTGGCCGCGAATCTGGTGACCGTGGGCGACGCACCGGCGAGCATGGAATTTTCGGTGCCGGGCAATGTGCCGCGCACCGTGCTCGTGCGGGCGGTCGGCCCGACACTGGCGGCGTTTCACCTGATCGGCCGCGTGGAGGATCCGCGGCTTGAGATCCTGCGTGACGCCACGCTCGTGGCGGAGAACGATGATTGGGGTGGTGATGCAGCGGTGCGCAACGCGTCCAGTATCGTCTCCGTTTTCCCGATCGTGGATCCGGCGAGCAAGGATGCGGCGCTGCTGGTCACGCTTGCGCCCGGAAATTACCGGGCGGTCGTGAACGGAAAGGCGGGACAAGGTGGGGTCGCGTGGGTGGATGCCCATGCCCTGCCCTGAAGGCGGGCGGGGTGCCCGAGCACGGCGCATCCCTGCTCTCCCGAGCCGGGCTACGAAAACAGCGTGCCGCCCGGCCTGGGGCCTGACTGCGGACGAAAACAGGCGCAAAACAGGCGCGGAGGTGATCCGCGCCTGTGGGGAAGACGAACCGGCCTGGAGGCGTATTGTTAGAACCGATACGTAACGGCGCCGCGGATGCTGCGACCGAGGATGGGACGCGCGAGATAGTAACGCGCCCCGGCATCGCCGCTCTGGAACTGACTGGAACGCGGGTTGCCTTCGGTGAGGCCGATCTCGTCGTCGATGTTGTCGATATTGGCGTGCAGGCTGACCTGACGGTTCACGTCGTAGCGGACCGCGGCGCCGAACACCCGATAGCTCGGGAGCTTCACGCTGTTTGCGGCATCGGCAAAGCGATCGCCGTAATACTCGACGGGAAACTGCACGCGCAGCCGGTTGCCCAGCAGGTTGAAACCCGGGACGAGGCGGAAGCTGACCTCCGGGACGCGCAGCAGCCGGTTCCCGGTGAAATCGAGGGCCACGGGTGCGTTGTTCACGAGTTGGGTCACCCGGAAGCTGCCGAACTCGGGCTTCTGAAAGGTCGCGGTCGCGGCGAGATCGAACCACGGAACGGGACGCAGATTGCCCTCGACCTCGATCCCGTCGGCTTCCGTTTTGATGAAGACCGTCTGCATGGTGAACCCACCCGTTGCGGGATTGAAGACCGTGTCAGTGAAGGAGAAGTTGTCGAACGTGGTGCGGAACGCCGTCACGTAGACATCGAACGGCTGGCTGACGTACTTGTAGCCGACCTCGTAGAGATCGGTGCGCTGGATCACGGGGGTGGCGTTCGGATTCGTGATGAAGCTCGCGACGCTCGGCAGCCGGAACGTCGGCGTGAAGCGAGCGAACAATCCGTTGCGCGGCGTGAATTGCCAGTCCGCTCCCGCGGTCCAGCCGATGCGGTCGAACTTGCGATCGAACCCGGTGTACTGGCCGGTGCCCGTGAGCACATTCGAGGTGGAGGGCGTGCCGAGATTTGCGCCCGCGACGCCTTCCGTGCGGCCGTCCGTCTCGATCTGTTCCCAGCGGGCTCCGACGTCGACGCGGAGCTGTCGCGTGATCTGCCACTCGTCCGACATGTAGAACGCGAGGGTGAACGAGTCGCCGGTTCCATTCGCGAAGTTCGAGCCGTGGCGGAAAATTCCGTTGTCGGTCACGGTTCCGACCGCGGCCCCGGCGGCATTGACCGCCACGAGGTCGAGCAGGCGGGCGTTGCTCCGGACGTCGGTGAACAGCGTGGCGCGGATGTCCTTAAACTTCTCGTCGAGCGCCGCCACATAGAGGCCGAACGCGAGGTCATGCGTCTGGTCGAGGAAGGAGAACTTCTTCAGCAGCCGCAGGTCGTTGATCGTCTCGTCGAGGTCGACCTTGATGCCGATCGCGGTGCCATCGAGCACGAGTCCGTTGCCGTTCTGATTGACCGGATCGAAGGTCAAGCTGGGCGTCGTGACGTAGCGGAACTGCACGTCGGTCGCGGTCGGAAACGCGGCCAGCGCTCCGGCTCGGAGCTGGCTCAACCGGGTGGCGCCCGCGGTCAGCGAACCGGGGAAGAAGTTCTCGCGCTTCGAGACGGATGTCCGGTAGCGAAAACCGTTCTCGAGCCGCCAGTCGCCGGGGAGCTGGTGCCGGAGGTTGACGGTGAATTGCGTGAGCTCCACGTGCGTGCCGCTCTCCACATCGATCGTCCGTGAGCCGGCCGGCGTGCGAACGACGACGCGTTGCGTCTCCAACCCCACGAGGGTGCCGTCGTTCGGATCGAAGCCCGGCACGCCCGCCGGATCACCATCGCTATCGAACGTGAGCGGCACGGGCAGGTAGAAGATCACGTGGTCGTCGATGTGCTTGATGTTCGCATCGATCCTGCCGCCGCCCGGCAGGTCGCGACCGAGGGAGAAACGCAGTTGATAGCCATCGTTGGCGCGGAACCCGGGATCGCGCACGCCATCGCTCACGCGCCAGAATCCGCCAGCGGAGTAGCGCCAGGGACCGGTCAACGGACCGCCGTACCATGCATCGACGCGGTGATGATTGAAGTCGCCGATCTCGTATCTGACGAGGCCCTCGGGCGCGTCGCCGCCCTTGCGGGTGACGAAATTCACGATGCCGCCGGGCGCATTCGACGCGAAGACGGACGAAGGGCCGCCGCGGACGATTTCAACGCGCTGTACCGTTTCATCGATGCGGAACGACTGGTCGGCATTGAGCCAGCCAAGGCCGCCGTCGTGCTGGATCGGTAGGCCGTCCTCGAGCAGTGCGACGGTCGAGAAGCCGTCGGCAGGGATGCCGCGCGCACGGATGTTGTTGCTGGCTTCACCGCCGGAGGCTTCGACCCAGAATCCGGGGATGGCTTTCAATGCTTCGGCGAGACCCATCGGCGCCTGCAGGCGAAGCTGCTCGGCGGAGATGTCGGTGATGGCGTAACTGGTCTGAGCCTTCGTGCGGAAATCGGTGCCGGCACGACCGGTAACCACGATGGGATCAAGCTCCTCGATTTCGGTTTTGGGACCGGCCGGGGAAGCCGGAGTTGGGGTGGCGGGGGTTTGGGCAAACAGCGGTGCGCACAGCAGGGCGCCCACGATGATAACGTTTACATTTCGAGGCAGGGTTTGGGTGTTCATGGACAACCGACCGGGGTCGGCGGGTGTTTGGGTTTTATCTCTGATGCGTCACAACGCAGGTCGCGGTCGCGGCCCGCGTGATGACGCGACAATCGTTACTGGGGCACGGTTTTCTGAGACTTCGCCAGCATGGCATGCCGAACGCGGGCAAACTGTTTCGGACAACCCATTAGCGGAATGGCTCCCGATTTTTGCCAGCGCTCATAACATTGCGGGGCTCTGATTTGCACGCCGGGGTGCGGCCCAAACCGGCATCGGGGAATTCACGATGGCCGGTGGTCGCGATCGTGAGGACGCGAGGTTGCAAGCATCGTGGGAGCGCGCACAGAACGTGTCTGCATGCGCGCTTTCCCCCGTCTGGTTCTGCTCGTGATGGTGCTCGTTTCCGCCTCGGCGATCCGGGCCGCAACGCCGCCGACGCCGCCGGCCACAGTGTCGGCGGTGGCGCCGCTGCGGGTGATGTCGTTCAACGTGCGCAACTCGCGTGCGCAGGATGGGGAGAACGCGTGGCCGAAGCGCAGCGAACTCCTGTTCGAGACGATCGCGGACTTCGGGCCCGACCTCATCGGGTTTCAGGAAGTGCTCGCGGATCAATACGACGCGATTGTCGCGCGGATGGCAGGCCACGGGTTTAGCGGAGTGGCGCGCGACGACGGCCAGCGGAAAGGCGAGTGGTCGTGCGTGGGTTATCGCAAGGCGCGCTTCACGGCGGTGGCGCAGGGCGATTTCTGGTTGTCGGAAACTCCCGCCGAGATCGGGAGCAAATCCTGGGATGCGGCACTGACGCGGATCTGCAGTTGGGTGCGATTGCGCGAGCACGCGACGGGTCGCGAGGTGGTGTTTGCCAACACGCATTTCGACCACAAAGGCGTGATCGCGAGGCAGGAGGCGAGTCGCGTGTTGTCGCGGCAGCTCTCGGAAATCGCGCCGGGCGTGCCGGCGATCCTGACCGGCGACTTCAATATCAACGAAGACAATCCCGCCTACGCGGTGCTGGTGCGGCCCCAGGCGGAGGGAGCGATCCGCTGGATCGATGCGTATCGCGCGGTGCATCCGACGCGCGAGCCGAATGAGGCGAGTTTCCATGGCTTCAAGGGCACGACGACGGGATCGCGGATCGATTTCATTTTCCACACGGAGCATTTCGCCGCGACGGCGAGCGAAGTGGATCGCACGCGCGCGGCGGACGGTCGGCTGCCGTCGGATCACTATCCGGTGACCGCGGTGTTGGTGGCGCGCACGAGATGAAGCCGCGGCGGCGTGGGCATCGAGCGTTTCGAACCGGTTTGAAGGAGCGCCAATCTCCGACTCGCGACTGGAGTTCGGCCGATTCCCGATGGCCGTTTTGTCATCTAATGGATGACAAGTCACTTTAACCGGACTGGCTCGGCCCGGTCTGTTTATCATCTAATGGATGACAAACGCGCCGCCGAGTAGCGCCCATGCCGGTCGGAGACCGGCGCTACCCGGCTGACTTCGGGATGCCGGCGCTACTTCACATATTCCGGCACCTTGGGTCGGCTTTGGCGGCGGAGAAGCTCGTCCTGCGCATGGCGGCGCGTCGCGCGGACGAGGGTCTCGATCTGGCGTTGCGCGTTTGTGAGACCGGCGGCGTAGCGCTCGAAGACGGCGAGACACGAATCGAGGGACTTGATGATGTGGCGCAGATCGGCGGTCGAGGCGCCGGCTTGCGCGAAGAGCGGCGGAGGGGCTTTCGCGATCGCGCGGAGTGGAGACGTGCCGAGTTGACGCAGGATCGCCTCGAAGCCGAGCCGGACTTTCGTCTCGGCCTCCGAGAAGCCGCCGACGCGCACGCAGAGAATGGCAAAGGCGTCGCCGATCCACTCGGCGATGCGACGTTGATCAAGCTCGGTCATGGGTCAGTCAGACGAGCCGGGCCCTCGAGAATGGGAGCGCGGAGTTGCGGGTGTTGAGGTCTTGCACAGCGCTAGCGACAGCGTGCGAGGCGGAATGGGCCCTACGGTGTTCAGCTACCTTTCGCAGCGGAGCGTTACTGAGGCGGGTGCATCGGTTCGAGTGCGAGGACGGGTAGGTTCAGCCGGTCGGGCGGAGAATGGGCGTGGTTGGCGCGCATGAGCGCATCATCCCTCGGGCCGGCGGTGGAAGCCGCGTGGAGATGGCGGAGAGATTGCGGAGAGACGGATAGCGGATCAGCGTTCGCACCGCTCCAACGCATGAGTGAAGTCACGCCCCTGTTTTTCGAGGATTTGAATGTCGGGCAGGTTCATCGCACGGCCTCGATCGAAGTGACGGCGGATGAAGTGCGCGCGTTTGCGATGCGTTATGATCCGCAGCCTTTTCATACGGATCTCGAAGCGGCGCGGGAGAGCGTGTTTGGCGGGCTGGTGGCGAGCGGTTGGATGACGGCGGCGCTGACGATGCGGTTGATGGTGACGGGAGAATTCGGTTTCGGGGCGGGCGCGATCGGGCTTGGCGTCGAGATGTTGCAGTGGCCGCGGCCGGTGCGACCGGGCGACACCTTGACGGCGACGGTCGAGGTCATGGCGGCGCGCGCATCGGAATCGAAGCCGGCGCACGGGGTCGTGAAGCTGCGCACTACGACGCTGAATCAACGCGGCGAGACGGTGCAGGTGATGGTGTCGAATGTGCTTTTCCCTCGGCGGAGACGGACGTGAGTTGTCCGGTTTGCGCGACCGCGGGTGTTGCCAATGATCTCACGCTTTGCCGCATGTTATTTTTGCTGACGCTCCGTGCTTTGCGCTCGTTCGGGTTGATCGCGTTTGCCGCCGCGCTGGCGGGCGCGGCGCCCTCGACGGAACGAATGGAGGCGTTGTTTCGCCCCTTTCTGGCGGAGCGGATCACGCTGTCTCCAGATGGTCGATACGTGGCCTACACGCAGCAGACGGGCAGCGATCTGGCGGTGGTGATCATGGATGTCGATCGGCCGACTTCGAAGACGACGCTGATCGTGGACGAGGATCGCGTGATCGAGCATTCGAAGGAGCGGCAGCGCGCGGCGCTGCGCTTCCTGCGGTGGGCGACGCCGACGCGGCTGGTGTTTGCGCCGACGGTATACGTGATCCCGCCGGCGGTGAAAACGGTGGCGCCAGGGTTCACGCCGCCCGCGCCGGTGGTCATAGCGCCGATCATGGCGGTCGATGCGGACGGCGGAAATCCGCGGACGCTGGTGGATGCGACTACTTTTCAAGAAATTGTAGGCGCTGGAGGCGGTGCGACGCCGGTGGCACGCATGCGCGCGGCAACGATCCTTGGTTTTCTACCGGGCAATCGGGAGCGTCTGCTCGTCCAGGTTCCAGGCGTGGGCGGACGCGAAGCGACGCCGGCGAAGGTATTCCAACTCGACGTGCACAACGGAAAACTCGCCGAAATGAGCTCGGAGGTCACGCCGCGCGGGCAGATCTACGACCTGCAGGGCCGGGCGCGGCTGCTACGTGAAGGCGGCTATGCGCGCAGGCCGCAGCAGACGTTTCTCTACCGAACTGTCTACTCGGGGCGCTGGCGGAAACTGCACGAGGTCACGTCGAGCAGCGAGGCGGCGCGTTTCACGGTTTCGCCCGAAACGTATTTCGGCGAACGCGCGATGCCGCTCGGGTTCGACTTCGATCCCAACGTGCTGATCTACGCGTCGAATGTCGGCCGCGACACCTTCGGCGTCTACGGATTGAACCTCGCGACGATGCAGCGCACGGATCTGGCGATCGAGCATTCCAGCCGCGATCTCTCGTCGCTGGCTCCGGATATTCCGGCCGCTTCGCTGGTGTTCGACGAGAAACGCCAGAAGCTCGCGGGCGTGCGGGCGGAGGGCGCGCCGCTGCTGACGGTCTGGGTCGATTCGAAAATCGCGGAAGTGCAGCGCTCGCTCGAGGTGAAATTCCCGCGACGCAGCGTCGAGATTCTGGAATGGGACGATGCGCGCGCGCGGTTTCTCGTGCGGGTGACGGGCGGGACCGACCCGGGACGAATCTACGTGTGGCAGAAGGACGAGGGACTGCTGCTGGAGATCTTCCGCCGGGCGCCGTGGCTGCCGAACGCTGCGCTGCACGACTCGCGGCTCGTCGAGTTTGCCGGCCCTGATGGCGCGCAGCTCAGTGGCTATCTGACGCTGCCGCGCGCGCCGCGACTGAAACCGCCACCGCTGGTGATCGTGTTTGCATCGGGGTTGCCGGCGACGCCGCATGCGGAGTTCGATCGCGAGGCGCAGGTGCTGGCGGACCTGGGGCTCGCGGTGCTGCGACTGAATCAACGCGGCGTACTGGGCCGCGGTGCGCGACAACGCGAGGCGTTGCGCGAGGGCATTGATCGAGCAGCGGCGCAGGATGCGCGGGCGGCGATCGCGTGGGTGGCGTCGCAGCATCCCATCGACCGGAAGCGCGTGGTGGCGATGGGCGAAGGCTTCGGCGGCTACCTGGCGGTGCGCGCGACGCAGCTCGAGCCGGAGCTGTTTCGGTGCGCGGTGGCGACCGAGCCACTGCTCGAGCCGGCGCGATGGGTGCAGCCGCGCCCGGATTTTACGGCGGGCCCGCCGTCGTTTCAGCAGGAAGTGAATCGCATCTATCTCGAGCGGACGGCGCCCAGGCTCCACGAGATCGGCGTGACGTCGCACGCCGATGCGTTGTCGCATCCGGTCTTCGTCGTGTACCGCTCGCATCGTGCGGACACGATCGCGGAAGGCGTGGCGCAACTGCGGTCGCAACTGAAGCGGCGCGACATCGAGCACCAGATGCTGGCTGTCGGCGACGACTACTTCCACGGTTTGCCGGGGGCGCGCGCGAAGGCGTATCGCGCGCTCGAGGAGTTTCTGAACCTGAATCTCTACAACTATAACGTGAAGATCGGCCCGACCCGGGTAGTGCGATGAAGCGCGCACTGCGACGTTGCGGCGGTTGGTGGATCGCGCTGGCCGCGCTGGTGGCGGGGGCGGCGGCGCAGGAGCCTGACGTCGCGTCAGGGCCGGCCGTGCAGCTGCCGCCGATGATCGTCGAGGATTCGGCGAAGCTGCCGCCGTGGCTCTACGCGCGCGTGGACGGCGCGGAGTTTCTGTCGCGCTGCTCGACGCGGACGACGCGTGGGTATGTCGAGACGCGGCAGGCACGGCTGCAGTTGTTGGAATGGCTCGTGCCGCGGGAATTCTTCCTGCAGCTCGACGTGCCGGGCATCACCGTGCTTTACAGCCAGAAACTCAGGAGTGGCGCGCAGGAAAAGATGATCGAGGAGGTACTGCGGACGCGCAGTCGCAATCGCGGCGGCAACTCGGATGTGGGCGCCCTGCCGAACATGATGCTCGACGATCGCGATGCGACGGGCGTGTTCGCCTACATCGACGAGGAGGAGTTTGAGAGCAAGGGGCTGACGGTCGCGACGGACTACGTTCACTTTCTGCTGGAGCGCCGCACTCCGCGGTTGCCGGAGTGGCTGCGGGAGGGGATCACTACGATCTACAGTCAGTCGACGCTGGAGAAACGGATCGTCATCGATCCGCTGCTGTGGGTCTCGCCGATGGAAACCAGCGCCCTGCGCGCGGAGTCGGGCCGGCCGCGGGCGCTGCTGGCGGCGAGCGATTTTTTTTCGGCAGCGACGTGGCGCGAGGAGGCGGGGCGCTCGCTGCGTGGGCGCACCCTGCGTGCGCAAAGCGCGCTGTTCGTGCGCTGGGCGCTCGAGCCGCGGCATGGGATGCGCGAGGCGTTCTGGCGATTTGCCGCGCGCGCCGCCGAGGAGCCGGTGTCGGAAGCGATGTTCGAGGCGTGTTTCGGATTCGGTTTCTCCGACTGGCGCGACCGGCTGAGCGACTACCTGCCGGTCGCGGTGAGCGAGCGGCTGACGTTGACGCCGCCGGATTTTCCGCGGGCGGCGCGCGTGGCGATCCGCCCGGCCACGGCTTCGGAAATCGCGCGCCTGCGCGGCGAGTGGGAGCGGCTCTCGATCGCGCTCGTGCGACGGCGGTATCCAGAATTTGGTGACCATTATGTCGGGCAGGCGCGGCGCACGTTGCAGCGGGCGCATGACAGCGGCGATCGGGATGCGCGGCTGTTTGCGCTGCTGGGGCTATGCGAGGTCGATGCCGGCAACGACGCGGGTGCGCGGGAGTTTCTCGAGCGCGCGGTGGCGGAGCGCGTGGTGCGGCCGCGGGCGTATTATGAGCTCGCGCGGTTGCGCCTGGCGGAACTCACGCGGGAAGGCGGAGCCGCGCGCGAATTCGAGGCGGAGGAAATCGCCCCGGTGCTCGAGCCGCTGCGCCGCGGGCTGGCGCAGGCGCCGCCGATGGCGGACGCGTTTGCGTTGCTGGCGGATGTTTGGGCGCGGTGCGGGACAGCGCCGCCGGAGCGCGACTGGGCGCTGCTCGCCGCGGGCGCGCGGCACCAGGCGCATGACCCGCGGGTCGCTGGCCGGATCGCGGCGGCGTTTGGCCGGCACGGCAAGACGGCGGAAGCGGTGGCGCTATTGGGAAAAGCGTTCGAGCACGCGACGGACGATGCGACGCGGCGGAAGCTGGCGGAGCTTTATGCGACGCTGGGCGAGGCGAGGAAGTAGGGCTGCCGCGCGGTCCCGCCTCTTCCGAGGCGGGCTACAAAGGGCACGCGGAAACGGAGCGCTCTACTGTGTGCCGGTGCTGCCGGGGAGCACGCGGTCGCCGTTTACGTCGAGCTCCACGATCTCGTAGCCGGACTTCGCGAGGCCGGCGCCGATCTTCGCCTTGTCGCCGACGAGCAGGATGTGCAGAGCGCCGGGCTTGATCCATTTCGCGGCGAGGCGATCGATCTCGGGCTTCGTCATCGCGGTCAGAATCTTGCTTTGCGTCTCCACGAAATCCGCGGGCAGATCGTAGTCGAGAATCTGGCGGAGGAAGCCCGCTTTCTGCAGCGGAGTTTCATAGCGCAAAGCGTCGCGCTGACCGAGCGCGCTCTTCGTGAACCCGAGCTCGGCGTCGGTGATGCCGTTCGTCGCGTAGGCGTTCAGCTCCTTGAAAATCTCGGTCAGCGCACCCTCGGTGGCGTCGGCGCGAATGCCGGAGGAGAACGTGAACGTGCCGGTGTATTTGTTGCCGCCAAAGCCGGTGCGCGCGCCGTAGGTCCAGCCCTTGTCTTCGCGGAGATTGATGTTCACGCGGGCGTTGAACGAGCCGCCGAGCACGTAGTTCATGATGTTGGCGCGATAGTGCTCGCCGGTGGCGTCGAATGTGAGGCCGGTGACGTAACCGACGCGAAACTCGGTCTGCGCGGCGCGCGGCACATCGACGAGATAGATGCGCGTCTTCTCGATCTCGGGGGCAGCGGGCGGCAGCGGCAGCGCGAGCTCCCTGTCGGGCAGCTGCGTGAGAAAACCGAGCTGGCTGAGCATCTCCTTTTGCGTGATGTCGCCGACGACCACGAGCTTGGCGCCGCGCGAGGTGATGAAGCGGGCGTGAAAGTCCTCGACGTCCTGCAGCGTGAGATTCTTCACCGTGGCTTCGATGCCGCTCTGGTTGATGCCGAGGATGCTGTGCGAGCCCTGGCTGAGCCGGGCAAACACATCGCTGGCGATCGAGGCGGGCTGGGCCTTCGCGGCTTTGAAGCCTTCGAGCGTCTGCTTCTTGATGCGCTCGAACGCCTCAACGGTGAACTTCGGGCGCAGGAGCCGCGCCTCGAGCAGCGGGAGCGTTTTGGCGAGATTCTTTTTGAGCGTCTGGACGCTGACGGTGACGTCGTCGAGGTCGCTGCCGACCGTGATCGAACTGCCGAGCTTCTGCAGCTCGAGCTGCATCTGCTCGGCGGTGAGCGTCTGCGTATCCTCGTTCATCATACGCGCGTACAGGCGGGCGAGGCCGGCTTTCGCGCGGTCCTCCGCCTGCAGCAGATGGCCGCCGGGCAGCGAGAGCGTGAAGGCGACGGTCGGCAGTTCGCGCGTCTCGACGCCGATGGCGCGGATGCCGTTCGGCAGATCGGTGCGCCAGAAGGGCGGCACCTTGACGACGGGGTTGGCGCCGTTGCCGGGCAGCTTGCTGCGATCGAAATCATCCTTAGCCTTCGTGTAGCTGAGCCCGGCGTAGCCGTAATCGGGAGCCTGATACGTCGAGCGATCGATGGTGTGGTTGTCCGCGGCCACGATGTTATCGGGCTGGGCCTTCGTGACGACGCTCACGATGACGGCGGGTTTGCCTTTGATGTACTGTTCGTAGACGCGCTGGACGTCGGCCTTCGTGACGCGGGTGTAGCGGGAGAGCTCGGTGCCGATGCGATTGGCGTTGCCGGTCAACGTCTGAAACTGCGCGAGCTGGACGACCTTGCCCGAGACGCTTTGGAGGCCGTTGATGAGGCCGGCCTCGATCGCGCCGGTGAACTTCGCGATGTCTTCATCGGTGACGCCGCGCGCCTCGAAGGCTTCGAGCGCGGCTGCGACGAGGGCGCGCGCCTCGGCGAGCGTGACGCCTGGCGCGGGTGTGACGGCGAGACGAAATTCGCCGCCGAGCTCGTAGCTCATGTTGGCGGCGGAGGCGGAGAGCGCCTTCTGTTTCTTGGTGAGGTGTTGATAGAGGATGGAGTTTTTCCCCTGGCCGAGGATTTCCGCGAGGCAGTCGAGCGGCGCCTCATCGGGATGATAGGCGGGAATGACGGGCAGCGTGATCGTGAGGAGCGGAAGCCGCGCATAGTTGTCGCGCAGGGTAATGTAGCGATCGCCCTCCAGCGTCGGGGGCGGCAGGCGCGTCGGCTCGACGGCGGGACCGCGCGGGATCGAGCCGAAATATTTCTCCACGAGCGCGACGACCTTGGCCGTGTCGACATCGCCGCCGATGGTGAGGGTGGCGTTGTTCGGACCGTACCAGCGGAGGAAAAAGTTTTTGAGGTCGTCGACATTCACGCGGTCGAGGTCCGCGAGGTGTCCGATCGTGAGCCACGAATACGGATGGCCGTAGGGGTAGAGCGTCTGCGCGGTGACTTCGCCGAGGAGACCGTAGGGCACGTTGTCGTAGCGCTGGCCGCGCTCGTTCTTCACGGTGTCGCGCTGGATCTCGAATTTCTTCTGGGTAACGGCGTCGAGGAAGAAGCCCATGCGATCGGCTTCGAGCCACAGCATCTTCTCGAGCTGGTTGATGGGCACGGTTTGGTAATAGTTCGTGCGATCGCGGTTGGTGGAGCCGTTGAGCGTGCCGCCGGATTCGGTGACGATCTTGAAGTGCTGCTCGTCGGCGACGTTGTCGCTGCCCTGAAACATCATGTGCTCGAAGAAGTGGGCGAAGCCGGACTTGCCGATCTCCTCACGCGCGGAGCCGACGTGGTAGGTGACGTCGACATGCGCGACGGGATCGCTGCGATCCTCGTGCACGATGAGCGTGAGGCCATTGGGCAGGACGAATTTCGAATAGGGGATGACGAGCTCGCCGGGGCGCGCGGTGATTTTTTCGACGAGTTTCGCCTGCTCGCGGGCGAAGCCGGGAGCGATCAGGAGGGCGATGAAAAGTGGGAGGACGAAGAGGCGGGGAATTTTCATTGGGCGGCTGGATGATCCGGGAACGGTGCGGACTCGCGGGCCCGCAACCCTGCCGATGTTTGAGGCGGTGGCAACTCGCGCCCGCCGCGCGGAAACGGGTCCGCAGGAGACCGCGGCCCAACGCCGCGAGCGGGCGGCGTCGTGCGCGGTTGGTCACTTCCGTTTCGTCCGGATGCCGTGGATCACGGCTCGGAATCGAGTGCGGAGGCGTTTGCGATCTGCTGGAGGAGCCACGGCTTCCGGTCGACGTGGATCGTCGTGCTGGAGAGCACGTGCCGGGTGGCGGCTGATTGATCCTGACGGCTCCAGCGCAACGCCACTCTTTCCTCGTGGGCGCTGCGCAGCGCGGGATCGGCGATGAGGCGGGTCCATTGGAGCGCGGTGGCCGGGCTGGTTTTCACGGCGGCGCCGAGATTGACGAGCGAACCGATGAGCCGGTCGGCGGCGGCGTCGGCCGGCGCGCGAGAGAGATAGCCGCCCAGCCACTCGCCGGCTTCGGCGGGTTGGGCTTCGACCCAGTCGGAGAATGTGCGTTGCAGCGCAGCCGAGCGCAGATCGGCGGGGAGATTGTTTTCGGCCCACGCGAGCGCGGCCTGCGGTTCGCGTTGAGCCCACTGTGCGGGAAATTCGACGAGCGCGAGATCGCGCGCCTGGGAGGCGGGCAGGGTGCTCAACCACGCGCCGGCCTGTTCCGGAGATGTCTTTGCCAGCGCGTTCGAGACAGTGAGGTAGGCGGCTTCGCCAATGGCGGGTCGACGCGGATCGTGCGCCCAGCCTTCGACCGTGCGGCGTGCGAGCTCGAGCGCGCCGTGGGTGGCGAGCGCTTCGAGACCGAGGTGCACGGCGACGACCGGAGCGACACCGCGGGAGGTCTCGCCGGCGTGAACGAGCGCGTCGATGTTGCGCAGGAGTAATTCCGGCTGCGTTCGGGCGGTGGTGCCGATGATGACTTCCGGCAGCGTGCCTGTAGCCAGATCCCGGATACGCGCGGGTTCGAGTTGTGTCAGCCATTCCCAGGCGGGCTGCGGCGCGCGGCCGGCCCATTCGACGGCGAGATCGGAGACCCATTGCGACTTTTCTTCCGTCGTGGCGCCGAGCGTGTGCGCGAGGTCGATGGCGAGAGGAGCGTCGGTCCGGGCGAGAGCACGCAGGGCGGTCATGATTTCGTCGGGCGTGGCGGACGGGCCGAGCTTCGCGCGCAGCGTGGCGAGGGCGGAATCGAAACGCGTGGCGGTGCCGGACCTTTCGTTGGCGGTGGAAAAGGTCGGCGTCGCAGCGGGGCCGGCGGCGGAAGCGGCATGAGGCGTCCGTGCGACGGGCGCGGAAGCGGTCGAGGCTGGATGGCCCGATGAGCTGGCTTCGGGCGTGCGGAAAAGGCGCCAGCCGACGAGTGCGATGCTCGCGAATGCGGCGAGGCCGGCGGCACGGCGCAGCGTTGGCGGCTTCGATTTCGAGCGGGAGCCCATGGCGACGCGGGGCGCGAACTCAGCCGGACGATTTGGCGGCCGCGGGCGGTGGCGGTGCCTCGTCGGGTTCCGCGCCGGTGACGATGCTCACGACGTTCGAGGGTGGGCCGTAATAATAGGCGCGGACGCGGAATTTGGCCTGACGGGCGGGCGGCTCGAGGGCCCAGCCGAAGGCGTTGATGTCGGGTTCGACGACGGCGCAAACGACAAAGTCGCGACCGTCGCCGAGACGTTCGAGGAGAAAGCCCTCCTCGTCCGTGGAGCGATCGGACCACGTCAGCCTGAACCCGCTGACAGTGGATTTCACGACGTGCGCAGTGAGATCGCCGGGGGCGGCGCCGGCGGCGGTCGCGGGGAGTCGGATGGATTTTCTCGCGAGTACAGCGTCACCGGGCACGGCGAGTCGTTGCGGCGGCGCCCAGGAATAATCTTCGGGCGAAGCATAGGCTTCGGCATAGCCCTGATCGGACAGGCCCTCGGCAATCGTGACGGCGACGGGTTTCGAGGTGGGGCCGAAGAACGGCCGCACGCGGTAGCGATAAGGCGTGCGGGGCGCGAGCCGCGGATGCGTGAACGTGTTGCGGCCGGGCGGACTGAAATCGAGAATGACCCACGCGTCGGCCGGTTGGTTGATATATTCGACTATATAGCCACCGGGATTTCCGGCGGAGTCCGACCATGTGAGCACGGCGTCGAGTGGCGAGCTCTGGCGAACGGTGAGTTGTTCCGCGGCAAGGCCGCGCGACGCGAAGCAACCGACGAGGAGGAGAAGCGCGACGGGCAACATGGGGGGACGCGGCGCTGGGCCGGGCGATGGGGGCGAGGGGAAGGGAAACGCAAAGCGTTGCGCCGCGACGATGAGTCGCGACGCAACATGAGCGACCCGCGAGCGGGCCGGTGGGACTATTTCTGCCAGAAACGAATATTGCTCCACGTGACGGACACGGGGCCCTGTCCGCTGGCGGTGCGATAGGCGCCGAGCTTGTCGTAGTAATTGCCGGCGCCGTTGTAGATCGTCTCCTTCATCGAGCCGTTGATATATACAACGACCTTGTCGCTGCCGGTGTAGGTGACGGTATTGATCCGGATCGTCGAGCCGATCGAGTAGCTCGAAAGCGTGGCGCCGCCCATTGTCTCGTAGAGCGAGCCGGGCTTCTTGACGGAGATGATATTCCACGGGCCGACACCGTCCTGGAAGGTCTGTTTCAGGCTGATGCGATCGCCGCCGAGGCTGTTCACTTTCACATAGCCCTCGAATTGCCGGGAGCCGGTGGAGAATGTCTGGTAGCGACGCTCGGCGCGTTCTTCGGTGGTGGTGCTGGAGTTGCTGATGGTGAAGGTGAGGCCGTTCACATCGCCGCTCCCTTTTTCCTGGATGGTGTAGGAAGGCGACCACGACGACCAGGGGCCGGTGGCCACCTGGGCGTGAGTGAGGGAGGACAAACCGGCGGCGAGCGTGAGCGCGGCGATGAACTGAACGAGACGTTTCGCAGACATGTGCATATTCCTGGGGGTTGAGGTTTACTGTCCTGTCGTGGCGGAGCTGGTGGGCGCCGACGACGGGACTCATAATAATAAATCGGCGTGGCCTGGCCATACCCCCAATTGGGGGTGGGGAGATGACCGGGAGGAAAGCGACTCGCGGCGCGATTCAGCCGAAATATTTGATCACGGCTTCGGTGCGGGTGCGGACGTGCAGCTTTTGATAGATCAATTTTAGATAGCTGCGCACGGTCTCGATCGTGATCCCGAGCTTGTCGGCGATTTCCTTCGGCACGTGGCCTTGGGCAAGGAGTTTCAATATCTCTTCCTGGCGCGGGCTCAGGCCGTGCGATTCGGGGGCTGGCCGGGCCGGCTGGGGGCGGAAGTGTTGCACGACCTTGCGCGCGATCTCGCTGCTCATCGGCGCGCCACCGCGGTGCAGGTCGCGAATCGCCGCGAGGATACCGTCGGGCGGCGTGCGTTTCAGGAGGTAGCCGCTCGCGCCGGCGGTGAGCGCCTGGAAAATGCGTTCACTGTCTTCGTGTACAGTGAAGATCATGAACTGTGTCCCGGGGAGCGCGGCCTTCAGCCGGCGCGTGCATTCGATCCCGGAGCAGTCGGGCAATTGCAGATCCATCAACACGACGTGCGGGGCCTGCGCGGGAAGATCCGCGAGCGCGGCGGTGCCGTCGGGATACGTGCAGACGCAACGCACGTCGTCGCTCGCGTTGATGAACTCGCGCAATCCGATGCGGAACGGGGCGGAGTCCTCGACGATGCCGACGGTGATGATTTCAGGCATGGGGCAAACGGGCGGGCGGGCAGATGGCCGGCGCGATTCGCGGGAAGGTATCCGAAGGCAGGATACCAGCGACGTCTCGTCCGGGGGGATGGCTGACGCTCAGAGGCACGCGGAACGCCACGGTGGTGCCGCCGTCCGCGCTCGAGCTCAGCTCGAACGTGCCGCCGAGCTCCTCGATACGGTTGCGCATGTTTTTCAGGCCGTTGCGCCCGGTGGTTTCCGCGGCGGCGACGGCGAAGCCGCGGCCGTCGTTCGCGATGCGCACCACGAGGATCCCGGCCTCGACGGTGAGTGCGATCTTCACGAGCGAGGCCGATGCGTGTTTCACGACATTGTTGACCGCTTCGCGCACGACGAGGAACAGGTTGTGCCGCAGCTCGGGCGAGAGTGGCTGCGGTGGAATCTCGTCGGGCAGATCGAAGCGGCAGCGGATGCCGGAGCGGCTGAGGAATTCGCCGGTGACGCGACAGACGAAGCCGACGAGGTGGTCGAGCGTGTCGTTCTGCGGATTCACGGCCCACACGATGGTGTCGAGATCGCGTTCGAGTGCGCGGATATGCGCGATGAGATCGGAGCGGCTCGGGCTGGCGGCCGGGGGGATTTTCGATGGCGCCGCTGCGCGTTCCAACTCGGCGAGCAGGCCGAGCTCGGTGAGCCGAGTGCCGAATTCGTCGTGGAGATCGCGCGCGATGCGGGTGCGCTCGCGATGCAGCGCGGCCTGCTGCTCGAGCAAACGCAGCCTCGTGCGCACGCGGCGCAGCGAGACGAAGCGCACGATCGCGATCGTGGCGGAGACGAGGACGACGGTCCAGGCGAGGCGAAACCACCAGGTTTGCCAGATGAACGGCGTGACGACGAAGGCGAGTGTGGCGCCTTGCCGGTTCCATACGCCATCGCTGTTACAGGCCTGCACCTGGAAACGGTAGCTGCCGTAGGGCAAACGTGAATACGCCGCGACGGGCTGCGCGCCCGCCTCCACCCAGTGGTCGTCGAAACCCTCCAATCGGTAGCGGACGCGGACATTTTCCGGCGCGCTGAAGCTCGGCGTCGCGAACTCGAACGCGAGTCGCAGGTGGCCGGGCGGGAGTCGGAGCGGCGCGGCAATGACCCGAAGGTCGACGCCTTCGCGCACGGGCACGGGGCTGCTGTAGGCGGCGACCGTGCGGTCGTCGACGAGGACGCGTTTAAGCAGGACGGGCGGCGGCTCGGGATCTCCGTGCGCGCGTCCCGGGTCGACGATCGCGAGCGCGGTGCGCATCGGAATCCAAAGCCGGCCGTCGCGCGTGCGGGCGGCGCCGGGCGAATCGCCGAAATTCGCCTCGAGGCTGAAGAGGCCTTCGCTCTGGCCGAAGCGGATGACGTGCGCCGGCGGCCCGCGGCCGAGCGCGAACGCTTCAAGCGCGTGCTGTCGGACCTTGAAGAGGCCGTGATCGCCGGCGAACCAGAGCCAGCCGGCGTCGTCGGGGATGATCTGCGAGACGTTGCTTTCGGGGAAGCCCTGTGCGGCGGAAACGCGCGCGAACCGCCCGTCTTTCAACCAGCCGATGCCTTCATCGGCGTAGCCGATCCAGAGGCCGCCGTCCGCGGTTGCGCGCAGGCAGCGGATGGAGAGCGGCGAGCCGGTGGTGCGTGACGTTTCGTCGGTGACGGTGCCGTCGCGGATGCGCACGAGCATGCCCTTGGACGAGCCAACCCAGATGTTGCCCGCGCTGTCTTCCGCCATCGCGCGGATCACGCGGATGCCCTCGGGCATCGTGAAGGTTTCGAATCGGCCCCGGTGGAGGCGCTGCACGACGTCGGGCGAGGTGAGGCCGAGCCAGACGTCGCCGTTGCGCGCGACGACGAGCGCGTGGATTTCGCGTGCGACGACGCCGTTGATGCGGCGCCAGGAGGTGAACACGCCGTCTTTCCAGCGGTGCAGCGCGCGGTCGCGCGTGCCGATCCACACCGCGCCGGACGGATCAGCGGCGAGGGCGGAAGCGCGGCCACCGGGCCAGTCCGCATCGCGCGAAATCGTCCGCCAGGTCTCGCCCGAGCGTCGCAACAGCAGGCCGGTCTGCGTGCTGGCCCACACGCCGCCGGCGGCATCCTCCGCGAGCGATTGCACGATGCCGGTGGGCAGCCCGGTTTCCGCGGTCTCGAGCGTGACGAGGCGCGGCCGGATCCGGTGCAGTCCGCCGCCGACCGTGCCGACCCAGAGATTTCCTTTGCGATCCTCGGTCAGTGCGGAGATGCGCAGATCGGGCGTCACCACTGATTGGATACGCGTGCCGTCGTAATGGAAAACTCCGCTGTTCGACGTGCCGATCCACACGCCGCCCGAGCGGTCCTCGAGCAGCGCGGTCGGGTCGGCGCCGGGTTTCGGAGTGAACGCGCCGTGCGACTCGAGCGGCTGGCCAGCGTCGAAGCGGAACAGTTTGCCTTCGGAGCAGATCCAGACGCCGCCGCGGGCGGCGGGGGCGAGGCGGGCGTTGATGGGCGTCAGTTGCAGCAACGTGACGAAGCGTTCGTCGCGGAAGACACCGATGTGGCCGTTCTTTGAAAACCACACGCGGCCCTCAGTGTCGGTCGCGAGCGAGCAGACGTAACGATTGGGCGTGTCGGGCATCGGCAGGCCCGCAGCCGCGCCGAACGCGGTGAGCCGGCGATCGCGGAGCCGGTGGACGGTGCCGCCCTGGTGCGTGATCCACAGGGCGCCGTCGGCTTCCGCGAGCAGCGACTGGACCGGCTTGTACGGCAAGCCGTCTTTGAACGATGTGACGGAGTCGCCATCGAGGAGGAGTACGGCGCCGTGGAGGGTGCCGAGCCACAACCCGCCATTGCGGGCGGGAGCGAGGGCCGATATTTTCTGGTTGGATCCGACGCCGAAATCTTTTGGCAGGAATTCCTCGAAGCGGACGCCGTCGAAACGCGCGGGGGTCGAATAGGTTGCGACCCAGAGATAACCGTCGGGCGCTGGCGTGAGGCCGGTGACGTGGTTGTTCGGCAGGCCGTCGTCGGATTGCCACGTGGTCACCGTCCAGGGCGAAGCCGAAGCGAGGGGCGCGGCGAGAAACGCGGCGGCGAGGCCAAGGCGCAGCGCAGCGGCCGCAGCGGAAGCGTAACATGGGGTTGGATACGGCACGGCGGGGTAACCGGAAGCGTGGTGATCGAAAGGGAGCGGGCTGGAATGTCAATTGGCGGGGCGGAGCGCGACGCGGACTGGACGCGGGGCGTGGAATCGGTTCGCTGGACGCGCGATGTTGCTGCCTCCTTTTGCTGTGCGCGGTTTTGGCGTTTTCCTTTCGCTGGGTGCGATGGTGATCGCGCGAGGCGCGAGTGCCTCGTCGCCGGCGACGGCGGCCGGGGCGGTCGAAGATCCGGGGGCTCGTGCCGCGCTGCCGGAGTTCAGGACGATCCCGGCGGCCCTGCCCGAGGAATTGACGCCGGCGACGGCGGTTGACCCGAAGACCTTCGAGCGCTGGACGCGGTCGCAGGGCGACAACGGCGCGCGGCGGTACTCGGCATTGACGCAGATCACGAAGGAGAATGTGCCCGATCTCGAGGTGGCCTGGACGTTTCGCTCGGGCGACGGGGCGGCGAACATCCAGTGCACGCCGATCGTGGTCGACGGCGTGTTGTTTGCGCCGACGCCGGGCCGGTCGATCGTGGCGATCGATGCCGCGACTGGCGTGGAACGCTGGCGGCGGCCGATCGGAGACTTGCGTAACCGGTTACAGGATACGCCGGCGCGGCGGGGGCTGGTTTACTGGCCAGGTGCGGGCTCGCATGCGCCGCGGATCCTGTTCGGCGCGGGCGACTGGATTTATGCGCTGGACCCGAAGACGGGTGCTCCGATCGCGGGTTTCGGCGAGGCAGGGCGCGTGCCGATCGCGACCGGGGCGACGGCGGCGGGCGCGGTGTTCAAGCACGTGTTTGTCACGACCGGGCTGAACGGCGACATCTACGGCTACGATGTGCGCAGCGGGGCGGCGTTGTGGCGGTTCCGCTCGGTCGCGCGGGGCGAGGACTTCGGCGCGGACACCTGGGATGGGCCGCAGGCCGGTGCGAATGGCTGGAGCGGGCTTTCGATCGACGACGTGCGGGGCATCGCGTTCATCGCGCTGGGCGCGCCGCGGCCCGACATGGTCGGAGTGGGCCGGCTCGGCGACAATCTGTTCAGCAACTGCGTGCTCGCGCTCGATGCGCTGACCGGCCGGCGGCTCTGGCATTTTCAAGACGTGCGGCACGACATCTGGGATCTCGATGTGTGCGCGCCGCCGAATCTGGTGACGATCGAGCGCGAGGGGAAAAAAGTCGACGTGGTCACGTGCATGGCGAAGTCCGGGCATCTGTTCGTGCTCGATCGCTTGAGCGGAAAACCGATCTTTCCGGTGCGGCTGCGGCGCGCGCCGGTCTCGAAGCTGCCGGGTGAGGCGACGTCGCCGTATCAACCCGATCCCGAGCTGCCGGAGCCGATCTCGCGGAGTGAGTTTCACCCGGACATGATCACCGACCTCAGCCTGGACGCGCGGGAATTCGTGACGAGGATCGTGGAGCGCTCGACGTATGGATTTTTCGAGCCGTTCACGGAAGGGAAGGCCAACCTCTACATCGGTTCGCGGGGCGGGGCGGAGTGGTCGGGCGCGGCGGTGGATGTGCCGACGGGCCGCCTTTATGTGACGTCGAACCGCTGGGTGTCGAAGGTCACGGTGATCGCGAACGACGAGCGAGAGCGCGACCCGAAGTTCCCGGCGTCGGTGGGCGAGACGCTATACGGGGCGCACTGTGGGACGTGTCACGGGCCCACGCGCGGGGGCAACGGGATCTCGCCGCCGCTGATCGGATTGAAGGCGCGAATGAGCGAGGCGCAGGTGCGGGACATCCTGGCGAACGGTCGCGGTCTGATGCCGAAGAACACGGTGTTGAAACCGGACGAGACGAGTGCGCTGCTTGATTTTCTATTTCGGCGCAACCAGCCGCCGACCCGCGGCGGAGGTGGGGCGGGGGCGGTGGAGCGGCCGCGTTATGTTTTCGACGGGTTCAACTTCCTGGTGGATCACGAAGGGTATCCAGGAATCAAGCCGCCGTGGGGTTTGCTCAATTGTTACGATCTGAGCACGGGCAAGGCGTTGTGGCGGGTGCCGCTGGGCGAGCTGGAGGCGCTGACGAAGCGGGGTGTGCCGATCACGGGCTCGCAGAATCTCGGCGGGGCGAGCGTGACGGCGGGCGGGCTGGTGTTCGTGGCAGGGACGGAGGATGAGAAGCTCCGTGCTTTCGATGCGGATACGGGCAAGGAGTTGTGGGCGGCGAAGCTGCCGTTTGCCGGCACGGCGGCGCCGGCGATCTACGAGGCTGGGGGCCGGCAGTTTGTCGTGATCACATCGACCGGGGGCGGACGCGTGGGCGGGAAGTCGGGCGCGGGCGACGCGTATGTGGCGTTTGCGTTGCCGCGGTAGGCGCGGCGGGCGAGGCGGCGAAAGGGTAGGGGGAAATATCGTATGGTAAAATCGGATACGACGGTTGGAACTCAGGCCGGCTCGGAGGACCGGGCCCCACCTGCAGAGGCGCGGTGAATGCGCTCAATCAGGCGGTGGGCGGGGTGTGGTGGGGCGGCGGCTGGTTTTGCTTGAGCCAGAAATCGCGGATGCTTTCGACCATCGCGAGGAGCCGGTCGGCGTCGGACGGTTTTACGAGGTAGGCATTGGCGCCGCGGCGGTAAGCCTGATCGATATCGGCGTCCTCCTTGGAGGACGTGAGGATGATCACGATGAGCGTGCGCAAGGAAGGCTGATCGCGAATCCAGCGCAGCAGGTCGAGGCCGGGCAGAAAGGGCAGGCGCAGATCGAGCAGGATGAGCCGCGGCAGGGGGGATTTCTTCCGGTCGGCGAATTCTCCGCTGCCGCGGAGATATTCGAGTGCCTTTTGTCCGTCCTCGGCGACACGCAGCGCGTGCGTGATGCCGGCGCGTTTGAAGGCGCGCTTCATGAAGTAAACGTCGTTGTCGTCGTCCTCCACGAGCAGGATGGATTCGGTGAGCATGGAAGCCGCGCGAGCGGGGGGGGAAGTCATGCCTTGGGCAGCTCGACCCAGAAGCGGCTGCCGTGGCCGAGTTGGGATTCGAGCCCGACGGTGCCGCCCATGCGTTCGACGGCTTTGCGGACGATGCTCAGGCCGATGCCGGTGCCGGGGAAGGTCTTGTCGGGGTTCACGCGCACGAAGATGTCGAAGATGCGCTGCTGGTTTTCCTCGCTGATGCCGATGCCGTTGTCCTCGACCCAAAGACGGACGCGGTCCTCGCGGCTTTCGGTCCATACGCGGACGCGAGGCGTGGTGCCGGGAGGGACGAACTTCACGGCGTTCGCGACGAGGTTGGACACGCACTGGTTGAGCGAGGCCTCGTGACCGAGCACGGGAAGGAGCGGGTGTTCGACGTGCACTTCGGCGAGCGGCGGCTGGAAGTTCGGATAGTGCTCGATCATCTCGCGGACGAGCCGGTCGAGGTCGACGCGGTCCCGCTCGAGCTCGCCGCGCGTGAGTTTGCTGTAGGTGAGAATATCCTGGATGAGGTTGTCGAGGCGGTTGGCGGCATTGACGATGCGACGGAGATGTTCACGGCCGTCGTCATCGAGGCGATCGGCCTGTTCCTCGAGGAGGATTTGGGAGAAGCCCTGCATCGCGCGCAGTGGAGCGCGCATGTCGTGCGCGATGGAGTACGAATAGGCCTCCAGTTCGCCGACGGTCTCGCGGAGTTTGGCGGTGCGCTCCTGCACGATTTGCTCGAGCTCCTCGCGGGCGCGGCGCAGGTCGTCCTCCATGCGTTTCCGTTCGGTGATGTCGCGGGCGACCTTGTGGAGTCCGACGATCTTGCCCGAGTGGTCGTAGACCGGCCGCGTGCCGCCGGTGACGAAGATGCGGCGGCCGTCCTTGCGCAGGTGCCAGCGGTCGTCGGGGGCGTGGCCTTTTTCCAGCGTATTGATTCGCTCGATACCGGGGATGCCGCGGGCACGATCCTCCGGCGTGAAAAGGCGATCGATCATCTGGCCGGTCATTTCCTCCTCGCTCCAGCCAAAGAGCTCTTCGGCGCCGGGGTTCCAATGCGTGATGCGGCCGTCGAGGTCGGTGGACATGATGGCGAAGTCCTTCACGTTTTCGACGATGAGCCGGTGCCGTTCCTCGCTTTCGCGGAGAGCGGTGACGACGCGGGCGCGTTCGAGGGATTCCCAGCAGCGGTTGACGACCGCGCGCACGAGCTCGATCTCGGCGGGGGTCCAGGTGCGCGGCGTCTTGTGGTTCACGGCCATGCAGGCGACGAAGCGGCCGGCTTTGTGCAGCGGCACGCAGATCGCGGCTCTGATATCGGTGGCGCGATAGGCCTCGCGATTGCTGGCGAGCCGCGGATCGGACGCGGCGTCCTCGACGACGAAGACTTTGTTTTCGCGCATCAGCCGCAGCGCGTCGGCGCCAAAGTCCGACATTTTAAACCGGCCGATGATGCTGAAGGTATCGGAGGTGTAGTCGCCGGTGATGATGAATTCATCCTGGTCGGGGAGCACCTCGGCGTAGGCGCAGCGGTTCACGTCGAGGTGGCGACCGAGGAGGCTGGCGACAGTCCAGGTGATTTCGTTGGGCTCGGTGAGGGGCTGGGTGATCTCGTTCAGGTCGGAGAGGAAGCGGAGCGTGCGTTCGCGTTCGAGGCGTTGGGAGATATCGCGGATGAAGGCGGTAAACACGGGGGGCTGCGTATCGGGAATGTGCGCGATGACGACCTCGGCCATGAATTCGGTGCCGTCGGCGCGGAGGGCGGGCAGCTCGATGCGCTTGCCCATGATCCGTGTCTCGCCGGTCGCGAGGTAGCGTGCCATGCCCTCGTGGTGGGCGGCGCGGAGGTATTCCGGAATGACGAGCTCCGCCATCGGCCGGCCGATGGCCTCGGCGCGACGGTAGCCGAAAATGGCCTCGGCGGCCGGATTGAAGTCGAGGATGAGGCCGCGATGGTCGGTGAGGAGGATGCCATCGAGGGAGCTGTTGAGAATCGAGGTCTTGCGATTCTCGGCGGCGCGCAGGGCGAGCTCCGTGCGTTTGCGGTCGGTGATGTCGCGGAAAACGTACGTGGCGCCGGTAACGCGATCGTGTTCGACGATCGGCGCCGAGGTGACGGCGACGGAGAAAATCGTGCCGTCGCGGCGGACGAATCCTTCATCCTCGGAGCGGATGGTCTTGCCGTGGCGCAAGGCGTGGAGGAGCGGGCAATCCTGCTCGGGGTACGGCTGGCCGTCGGGGCGTTTATGGTGGATGGCGGCGTGCACGTTTCTCCCGATGAGCTCGGCGGCGGTGAAGCCCAGCAAGCGTTCGGCGGCGGGATTGAGGAATGTGATGCGCGCCGCGCGATCGACGATGATCACGCCTTCGCCGAGGCTGTTGTTGATGGCGGTGCTGGCGGCGAGTTGCTGGCGCAATTCCGCGGCGGTGCGATCGCGCTCCGCCATGGCGAGTTGGGACGAGACGAGCAGGTGCGCGTTCTGAATGGCGGTGGTGGCCTGGGTGGCGCCGATGTTCAACAGCACGTGGTGACGGCGTTGTGGAGCGTTGTGAGGAGCAAAGCCCGCGGCGACGATGCCCAGCTCGGCGGCAAAGCCGAGGGGGCGCACGGCCACGCGGACATCGGAGAAGCCCGGGACGTCGCGCAACGTGAGCAGCTGATCGGGATCGTGGGACTGGACCCACGTGTGGAGCGTGCGATGCAGTTTCTGGGCAAATGGCAGCGGCAGGCGCGGCTCGCCGGGATGGATGACGACGATCCGCCGTTCGTCGGACGGGGCGCTAAAGGCGACCAGCGCGAACGCGGGGCGCAGCGTAGCGAACAACGCTGCGGCGAGGCTCTCGGCGATGCGCGGGGGCTCGGCGCCGAGCCACATGGCGGGCACGGAGGAGAGCGCGATCACATCCCGCAGCGTTTCGGCGGCCGGGTCGGCGTGGAGCAGATTGTCGGTCCGGTGGCTCAACCGCGTGCGCTCCTGTGGTGGGGCTCCGGCCGCTCGTCCAGCTCCTGCAGGAACTGTTCGGGCGGAACATACCAGGGATTCTCCTGCATCGCGCCGCCGACGATCACCATCGGGTGGGTGCGGAGGATGTCGATGAGCAGGCCGCCGCTGTGGCGGTTGATGTCGTAGGCGCAGATGAAGACATCGGGATGGCGGGGCACGAGGTTGTTGATCTCGGCCTCGTAGCGGAGGAGGGCGGCTTCGTCGGTGGTGCGCTCCACGGCCCATTCCATGTTGCCCAACAACCGGGCGCGGGGAAACCGTTGGTGCGTGTCGGCGAGCAGTTGCTCGAGGAGCTCGATCATGTGTTGGTCGTCGAACTGTTCCGTCGAGAGCGGAAGCTGGTCCCAGGAGCGAACTTCGAGCTGACCGGTGGCCGCCGTGGCGGCGGTGTCGATCCCGCAGGCGGCACAAGCCTCGAGGTGCGTGGCCCGCTGGCCGGGCTCCACAATGTGGACGACCTTTTCACCGTGCTCGAGGCCTTCCTTGAAGAAGGGCATCAGGACACGATTCTGCTCCTCCTTGGATTGAAAGAACGCGCAGACGTGCCGCGTCTTCAAAGTGCGGCCAGCGAGGCGGAGTGGCGATTCATCGGCGGCAGGCACGTGGGACATCGAATGTTGGACAGCATGAGGCGGGGGCCGGTTGCGGGTGCGCCGTGGTTCGGGACCAAGAAGATCCTGGGCCGCGTCGCCCGGCCGCCGATGGCCGAAAGCGATGGAATGGGAACATGTTCCGCCGGCGCGCTACTCTGCGGAACGGGGGCTAAATCAAAACGTGGAGGAGTTTTATGGCCAAAGGAGCATCGTTGAAATCCAAGTCAGCCGCGCGGGGACGATCGTCCAGCGCGACCCGCCGCAAGACGAGCAAGGCGGCACGGCAATCGCGCGACGCGCGCAGCCGGAGCCGGGCGAACGACGAGCGCAAAGCGCGGTCGAGCGCGGGCACGCCGGAAAAAGCGAAAGGTCCTGCGCGTCGGCGGGTGAAATCCACGGGGCCGAAAAATAAACGCGAGCGCGCCGCAAACCTGGCGGCGGAACGCGACGCGCGGTGAGGCCGGAGCGAGCGCGCCGGGGTTGCGAGCGCGACGGGTTCCGGGCCTGCGCATCGGACCGTGGTGTGGCGCTCGCGCTGGGGGGTCGTGCAAGGGACTCTCGTGCGCGAGCCGACTGGCCGGCGAGTGCGTCGTTCCCGGCGCGGATTTGAAACGGCGCGATTAGGCGCGCATCCTGAAATATGAGTCCAAGCGTGATGAATCGAAGCGTCATCTGGATCGCGGGAGTGGTCACCGCGGCGGCGGCTTGTGCCGCCGGAGCACCGGCCGGGATCCGATTGGAGACCTACGAGTATCCCTTCCCCACGCGGGTGCATCGTTTTCACAGCCAGCAGCAGGAAGTGGAAATGGTTTACATGGACGTGCGCCCGGCGGGTCCGGCGCGCGGAGTCGTCGCGTTGCTGCACGGGAAGAATTTTTCGGGCTCGTATTTTGGCGTCACGATGGCGGCGCTGCGCGACGCGGGTTATCGCGTGATCGTGCCCGACCAGATCGGTTTCGGAAAATCGACGAAGCCGGCGCATTATCATTATACGTTTCAGCAGCTGGCGACGAACACGCGCGATCTTCTCCACGCGGCCGGCGCCCCGCGCGTGCATGTGCTCGGGCACTCGATGGGCGGAATGCTGGCAACGCGATTTGCGCTCATGTTTCCGGACACGGTCGCCTCATTGACGTTGTTGAATCCGATCGGGCTCGAGGACTGGAAGGCGCTCGGCGTGCCTTACACGACGGTGGACGCAGTGTACAAACAGGAGCTGGCGAAAACGCCGGAGCGGATTCGCGCGTATCAGCTAGAGTCCTACTACGACAACGCGTGGCGGCCCGCGTACGATCCGTGGGTGGAGCAACTCGCGTCATTCAATGCCAGTGCGGAGTATCCGCGGATGGCCTGGAACCAGGCGTTGACGTCGGACATGATTTTCACCCAGCCGGTGGTGCACGAATTCGGGGCGTTGCGGATGCCGGTGCTGCTGATCATCGGGCAACGCGATCGCACCGCGATCGGCAAGGCCGCGGCTCCGCCGGATGTGCAGGCGAAGCTCGGTAATTATCCGGCGCTCGGCCGCGCTGCGAAACAGGCGATTCCGAAAGCCGAGCTCGTCGAGCTCGACGGCGTCGGGCATGTGCCGCACGTCGAGGCTTTCGAGCGTTTCATCGCGCCGTATCGGGCATTTCTCGATCGGGCGACGGCGGCGCAGTGAGGGAGCGGGATGTAGAAACGTCCGACAGCAAATCTGCCGGGCCGCCGCCGACGCGGGGTCGGGAAGATCAACCGCTCGAGCCGATCAACTGGCCGGGCGCACGTGCAGACTGACCGGTCCCGAGGGCGCGGATCAGTGGGTGATGTTGAACTCGGCCCACCATTCCTGCAGGGCCTTCACCATGCGCTCCAGCCGTTCGGGGCTGGTGGGTTTCACGACGTAGGAGCTGGCGCCGAGCGAGTAGGCCTTGACCACGTCGCTCTGCAGATTGGACGAGGAAAAGACGACGACGGGAACGCGGGAAAACTCTGGGCTTTCTTGTCTCCAGCGCAACACGGCGAAGCCATCTTTGCGCGGCATCTTGAGATCGAGCAGCACGACATCGGGCATCGGGTGCTTGATGCGATCGGCGTAGGCTTCCCTGCCCTCGAGGTAATCGATCGCCGCCTCGCCGTGCTCGACGTGCAACATCTGGAATGCCGAGCCGCTACGCTGGAGCACGCGCTCGAGTAGCATAGCGTCCAGGGCATTGTCCTCCGCCACGAGCAGGACAGGCTTCTTCATCCGGCTTTTGAACCGACACTCGTTTCCTTAGGCAAGCGTGCAGTCGTGCAGCCGGAGGCGCGCACCCGGTGTGCGGCGGCCGGGCGCGCGAGATGAAATATCGGAACGGCTGGACATCGCGCGAGTTGTCGGGATTCCCACCGGCACTCGCGGCGCCCGGGGTTGCGGGCGCGGCGAGTCGCGCGAAGCGGTGAAGGCGATGAGAGTCCAGACGAGGCGGGTGCAGGCGAACGTGGTCATTTACACAGCGGCTGCGGTCTTCGGGATTTTACGGGTGCGATATTCCTCGTAGTTGGGCACCAGCCGCTCGTATTGCCCGTCCATCAACGGCGAGGAGATCATGAAGTCGGCGCTCGCGCGGTTGCACGCGATCGGGATGTTCCAGACGACCGCCATGCGCAGGAGCGCTTTCACATCGGGATCGTGCGGCTGCGGCTCGAGGGGATCCCAGAAGAAAATCAGAAAATCGATCTCGTCATCGACGATCTTGGAGCCGATCTGCTGGTCGCCGCCGAGAGGGCCGCTCTGGAGTTTGGTGATCGGGAAACCGAGCTCCTTTTCGAGGATCAGCCCAGTCGTGCCGGTCGCGAACACCTGATGATGCGCCAGGAGATCACGATTGAATTTCGCCCACTGTACGAGGTCCCACTTCTTGTTGTCGTGGGCCACCAGGGCGATTTTCTTGTCGGGCTGCATGTCGATTTTTTTGTGATTCATATGCGACGTTCGGCCTTCCTATAGCTTATCCAGCGCCAACCGGCGGATCCGCCTGTGCGGGCGGCTGGGGCGAGCGCGGATTGGGTCGCAAAGGGCGACGGGCAGGGGTGATGCGGCGCGATCGGCCCGAGAGGCAATGCATGCCTGGCCGCTGGCCCCGGGAGGCGAAGCACGTCAGGCGCGGTTGATCAGGCCTCCGCGCCAACCCTGCCGGACGGCTGCGAGCACGACGAGGCCCGCCAGCAAAAGCGGCAAGGGCGACACCGCGTCGGGTACGGGTTTCAGGCTCATCTCCAAATGGAGCGAACCGGCGTCGTAGGTGCTACCCATTATAGTATACGTCATCGTCTGGCGGGCGGTGAGTGTATAAGTGTCGGGTGCGAGGACGCCGGTGAAGTTCAGAAAATTGTTGTGGATGCTGCCGCCCCAGACGAGCGGGAGGTTGCCGCTCGAGGAAGTGAGCTGGAGATCGATGAGGCCGCCGAGCGTGCTGTTGTCGCGATAGCCGGCGAGGGTGACTGGCAGGGGGGCGGTGACGAGGAAACTCACTTCGAGCAGCGTACTCATGTGCGCCTGCGAAGACGTGACGGGAGAAGCGAAGCTGCCGGAGAAGAGGGCGGCGGTGGTGTGGGCGAGCAGGCTGATGCCGTCGGCGCCGATGTTCGAGATCTGGCTGGCATTGCTCGAGGCGCCGAGCACGGCGCCGTTCACGGATTGATTGAAGCCGCCGGACGAAGCGGCCGAGCTCGCGGAATCGGCGTAACTCTGGCCGAGGCTGTTGGAACCATATACGTCAACCGTGCGGGTCGCCGAAAGATATATAGGGGAAGCGAAGAGGTGGGTGGAGCAAAGCGAGACGGCGATGAGCAGGGCGGATTTGATATGCATGAGTTCGGTGCCGGGAGTTGAAGGTGGAGAACTGCCCGCGGAAGCTTACGCCGTGCCCCGGGTGAGTCGCCGAATGCCAACTCTCAATCCATCGGCGGGTTCCGGAGTTGAAATTTCCCGCAAGGCCTGGAGCGGCGGCGAAAGGATGTAAGGCTGGCCGACACTGTTGTCGGAATCGATTACACCTGTCGCATCGTGTGCGGCGGGCCGGTGCTCGCCGCGAGCGATTCATGTTGGGTCGCGTGGAGGCGATCTATTGAAAGATCGGTTTCCATGCCGGATATCATCGCGCGCGCAAAACTGATCCTTCGCCAGCCCGACTTTGCGGGGGTGCTCGGCTGCGCGTTTGCGCTGGGCATCGGACACTCGTTCGTGTCGCCGTTTCTCTCGTTGTGGGGGACGCGGGAGATCGGGATGCAGCCGCTCGTGTTCGGGCTTTTCATGACGGTCACGTCGTTGAGCGCGATCGTGGTGTCCACGACACTCGCGCGGTGGTCGGACACGCATGTGCCGCGGAAGGTGATGCTGATGCTCGGCGGGGCGGGCGGCATGCTCGGCTACACGGGCTACGCGCTGGTGCGCGATCCACGGGTGTTGATGGCCATTGGTGCGACGGTTCTGGCGGTGGGCGCGGTGTCCTTTTCGCAACTCTTCGCGCATACGCGGGAACGATTTTATGCGACGAAGATTCCCGGTGTGCCGGCGGGATTTCTGATGAGCGTGGTGCGGGTGTGTTTCTCGCTTTCGTGGACGGCCGGTCCGTCGGTGGGCGCGTGGATGATGGTGCAGCATGGTTTCCGGGGGTTGTTTCTCGGGGCGGCGGCGCTGTTCCTGGTGTTCCTGCTGGGGGTGGTGAGATTCGTGCCCTTCGAGGCGCGTTCGGCCGCAGTGCGCACGGCGGTGCGCGAGCCGGTGTGGCGCGTGCTCACGCGCGGAGACATCTTTGCGGTGTTCGTGGCGTTCCTTTGCGTTTTTGCGGCGCACACGATCAACATGTTGAATCTGCCGCTCGTGATCACCGGGGTGCTCGGTGGAAGCGGGGTCGATGTGGGCATCGCATTTGGAGTCGGGCCGGCAGTGGAGATCCCGCTGATGCTCTGGTTCGGGCTGCTGGCGGCACGCGGGCATCAGCTTGGATTGATCCGGATCGGCGCGGCGGCGACGGTGCTCTATTTCCTGCTCCTGACGGCGGCACGGGCACCCTGGCATGTGTTTCCGATCCAGATCCTGCACGGGCTGTCGTTCGCGATCATCTCGAATGTCGCGATCATGTTTTTCCAGGAGCTCGTGCCTGGGCGGCCCGGACTGGCGACGACGATCTTCACCAACGCCGCGAGCGTGGGCAATCTGTTCGGTTTTTTCGGCTTCGGCTCGCTTGTGCAACTGCTCGGACACCGCGGAATGTTCCTCCTTTCGGCGGGGCTCACGACCGTGACGCTGGCGATCATGCTGTCGTATCGGCCGCGGTCGTGCGTCGAGCGCGGGCTTTGATTTCCGCCTGCGCTTCCCGGCAGGCAGGCGGGGGCTCTTTGCTCGCGATGGCGGGCGCACCGTCCGCGCTGCGGGCGTCGCGCAACAGACCGGTCTTGATCTGAAAGTGGACCGACTCGGTTGACCCGTTTTCGCAGATCGGGCCAACATGACGAACCCATGAAGCTCACGATTTTGCGGTCCGGCCTTTTCGCTGCCTTGCTCACGACGGTCGCCGCGGCGCCGCCGAATTTCGTCTGGATCATCGCGGACGACATGTCGCCGGACACCGGCGCTTACGGTGCGGCCGACGTGCGGACGCCGCAGCTCGATCGACTCGCGACCGAGGGCCGGCGCTACACGCGGGCGTTCGCGTCCGCTCCCGTGTGCAGCTCGTCGCGCTCGGCGTTCATCCTCGGCACTTATCAAACGACGACGGGGCTGCACGCGCACGATGTGGAGAATCCGCAGCCGCTGGCCGCGCCCTACCGGCACCTTCCGGCGTTGCTGCGCGAGGCGGGCTGGTTTGTGACCAATGCGGTCGCGCCCGGCGACACCGCGAAACGTCGGAGGGCGAAAACGCATTACAATTTCGCCCACGACGCGGCGGAGATGTTCGACGGTACCGACTGGCGGAAGCGCAAACCTGGCCAGCCGTTCTTCGCGCAGTTTCAGATCTCGCAGCCGCACCGGCCGTTTCCCATTCCGAAGGAGTTCGACGCGGCGGCGCTGAACGCTTTGCAGCTGCCGGCGAACTATCCCGATCATCCGCTCATGCGGCGCGACTGGTTTGCCTATCTGCGCAGCGTGGAAGTCGTGGATCGCCGCGTCGGGCTGGTGCTCGACGAGCTGCGCGAGGCCGGCGAGCTGGAGAACACGATCGTGATTTTCTTCGCCGATCATGGTCGGCCGATGCCGTGGGGAAAACAGTGGCTCTCGGTCGAAGGCCTGCAGGTGCCGCTCATCGTCCGCGGCCCGCGCATCGCGGCCGCCGGAGTGGAGGAGCGGCTCGTGAGCCTGATCGACCTCGCGCCGTCGATGCTCGCGCTGGCGGGGTTGCCCGTGCCTGCGTGGATGGAGGGTCGGCCCATCCTCGGCGACGAGTTTCCCGTCCGCGAACGCCTCTTCGCGGCGCGCGATCGTTGCGGCGATGCGCTGGATCGAATCCGCGCCGTGATCGCCCGCGATCATCTCCTCGTGCGGAACTTCGAACCGGCGCTCTCGCGCCTGAACTGGTCCGGCTACAAGGAGGCGAGCTATCCCGGACTGCCGCTGCTCCGCGTGTTGCGCGCCGAGGGGCGGCTCGATGCGCTGCAGACCGAATGGCTGGGCGTGCAACGTCCGGAGATCGAGCTCTACGATCTGACGCGGGATCCGCAGGGGTTACACAATGTCGCCGGCAAGTCCGCGCACCGCGCGACAATCGACGCATTGCGCCGTGAAATGGAAACGTGGATACAGGCGAGCGGCGACCGCGGGGCGTTGCCGGATCCGGCGACCGAACCCTCGGCAGACCAGATCCGGCGGGATAAACGCGCCGACTATCAACGCATCTGGCGGACGCGCCTGCAGAAGGCGGAACCCACCGACACGGAACGCCTCGCTTGGTGGGAAGAGAGCTACGGCTTGCGGCCGGCAGGTTTCGATCGCGGCGCCGGCCGGTCGGTCAAGTAGCGTCTGGATCAGACGCTTTTCGGGCGCGCCGAGCTCTCGATTCGATGAGCGCGCAGACGTGCAGCGTGAGCTGGAGTTCGCGGCGCGGACGTGTCATGTCTGCGCGCGAACCATTCCTTCGGAGACTTGCCCCATGAACTCCAAGCTAACGACGGGTCCGGCGACGTCGCGTCGCACGTTTCTGCAACGCTCCCTTGCGGCCGGTGGAGCCACCCTTTTTCCGCTGATCGTGCCGGCGCACGTGCTCGGTCGCGGTGGTGGTGTGGCGCCGAGCAATCGGATCGTCCTTGGCGGAATCGGCATCGGCCCGCGCGGGCGGCAGGTGCTCTCGTCGATAATCACCGAACCGGACGTGCGCTATGTCGCGACGTGCGATGTGCAGGCGACGCTCCGCGAGTCGGTGAAGGCGCTGGCGGACGAGGCGCAGGGCAACAAGGACTGTGCGACCTACCGCGATTTCCGCGAGCTGCTGGCGCGACCCGACATCGACGCGGTGCTGATCGCGACGGGCGATCGCTGGCACGCGCTCGCCTCGATCCACGCGGCCAAGGCGGGGAAGGATGTTTATAGCGAGAAGCCGTGCGGACTCACGATCGGGCAGTGTCAGGCTTTATCGGATACGATCCGGTCCACCGGCCGCGTTTTCCAGGCGGGCACGCAGCGGCGCAACGTCCCCAACTTTCAATTCGCGGTGCATCTCGCGCGCAGCGGCAAGCTCGGCCGCCTGCACACGATGCATGCATCAATCTACAAGCTCGAGGTCAACACGAGCTGGCTGCCGGCGGAGCCGGAGCCTCCGCGCGACGTCATCGACTGGGACCTGTGGCTCGGCCCGGCGCCGTGGCGCCCCTACAACCGCTCGTATGTCGTCGATCGGCGCTGGCGCGGCTACTACGATTTCGATTCCGGGGCCAAGCTGCTCGACTGGGGGGCGCACACGGTCGACATCTGCCAGTGGGCGAACGATGCGGACAACACGGCGCCGGTCGAATATCGGCCGGAAGGCGGCACGGTTTACGCACGCTATGCGAATGGCGTAAAACTCGTCATGCGGCCGAACGGCTGGATCGGCCAACCTACGGCGACGAACGGCGCGGGGAACTTCGCGGTCGGCTCGACGGGTACGTGCCCGGTGCGCTTCGAAGGCGACGAGGGCTGGGTCGAGACGGGCGACAACGGCACGGTCGAGCTTTATCCCGCCGCGCTGCGCAACGAGTGGCGCGCTTTCACGATGCGCGGCACCGACCCGGCGCAACACACGCGCGAGTTTCTCGACTGCGTGAAAACCCGGGCGCTCCCGGCGGCGAATTACAACGTGATGCGGCACTCGCACATCGCGTGTCATGCCGCGGCGATCGCGTGGCAGCTGGGGCGCCCCGTGACGTTCGATCCGGTGAAGGAGGAGTTTGCCGGCGACGAGGAAGCGAATCGCATGCGCACGCGGGCGATGCGTGAACCGTGGCACGTTTGAGACCCAACGCATTCATGAAACGGATACATCTTGTTTCGAGGCTGATGCTGGCGCTCGCGTTGACCGGGCAGGCGTTGATCGCGGAGGCGAGAGCGGCCGGCCCGGATCCGGAGAAAACGCGGGAGTTGGTCGCAATCCTGCAATCCGATGCGAGCCTCGAGGCGCGCGCGCGGGCGTGTCAGCAACTCGCGTTGGTCGGCACGAAGGAGGCGGTGCCCGCGCTCGCGGCGCTGCTGGGCGACGAGAAACTCGGTTATTACGCGCGGGATGTGCTGGAGGTGATGCCGGACGCGAGCGCAGGAGATGCGCTGCGTACGGCGGCGGGAACGTTGCCGGGCAACGCACGCATCGGCGTGATTAATTCGCTCGGCGCGCGTCGCGACGCGCAGGCAGTGCCGCTCCTCAAGCAACTGGCGGCCGGGCCGGGAACGAATGAAGGTGCACTGGCGTCGGCGGCGTTGCTCGCGTTGGGGCGGATTGCGACACCTGAAGCGGGCCGTGCCGTGGCGCAGGCGCTGGTGCGTGGCGCGGCCGGGCTTCGGCCCGCGGCAGCCGAGGCTTGCCTGCTCGCGGCGGACCGCTGGCTGGGGGAGGGTAAACGCGTGCAGGCGCTGGCTCACTTTGAAGCGGTGCGTGGAGCCGAAGTGCCGATCGCGCTGCGTGCGGCGGCGACGCGCGGTGCGATCCTGGCGCGTGAATCGGGCGCACTCGACCTGCTGATCGAGCAACTGCACTCGCCCGAACTCGCGATGCGGGACATCGCGTTGCGTGCGGCGCGCGAGTTGCGCGGCGCAAACGTCACGCCGGCGCTCGTCGCGGAATTGGACAAGCTCGAGCCAGCGCTGCAGGCGCTCGTGTTGACGGCGCTGGTCGATCGCGGTGAACCGGGCGTGCTCGGCGCGGTCGAGGCGCGGGCGGCGACCGCGAACGACGAGGTTCGGATCGCGGCGATCAAGGCGCTGGGGAAAATCGGCGGCGCATCGAGTTTGCCGATTCTGTTCGAGGCGATCCAGAGCTCACGGGGAGAGATCGCGGCAGCGGCGCTGGCGAGCCTGGGGCGGATTCCGGCGCGCGACACGGATGCGATTATATTGAAGCAGGTGGCGACGGCGCAGTCCGGGGTGCGGGAGAAACTGATCGGCGTTCTGGGCGATCGGCGGGCGGAGAGTGCGACACCCGAGTTGATGCGGCTGGCGCTGCAGAACGATGGAGAGACGAGCAAGGCGGCGCTTCGCGCGCTCGGTGTCGTGGCGCGGCCGGACGAGTTGCCTCAGTTGATCCGCCTGGCGCTTGCGGTGCAGGAGGAAGCGGCGAAGACGCTCGCGGATCGCGCGATCGTGACGACGGCGATGAAGATGATCGAGCCCGAGCGGCGCGCGGATGCGGTGCTGGCGGAGTTCCGCGGGGCGTCCGATCCCGCGACCAAGGCTGCGCTGTTGCGGCCGCTCGGCGCGATCGTGCGCTCGATGGGCGGAAGTCATGAGGTGTTTTTCGCGGTCCGGGCGGCGCTGAAGGGGACTGCGGAGCCCGTGCGCGAAGCGGCGCTGCGTTGTCTTGCGCAGTGGCCGGACGCCACGCCGGCGACGACGCTGCTCGCGTTGGCGGCAAACGAGGGAGCCTCTGAGGAGGAACGCGAGGTGGCGTTGCGCGGTGCGTTGCGCATGGCGGCAGATGTCGCGGGCGGCCGTGAGGTATCGTCGCTCGATGCGCTCGAGTGTTTCGTGCAAGCCGCGCGCGTGGTGCGCACGCGCGAGGAGAAACTGATGCTGGTGTCGGGCCTCGGAAGCGTGAGGCGGCCCGAGGCATTGCGTTTGCTGCAGCCTTATCTCGAGGACGCGGAGGTGCAGACGGAGGCGGCGCTCGCGGTGGTACAAATCGCGCCGGCGCTCACGGGCACGAGATCCGCGCCGGCGTTGAACGCCGCACTCGAGCGGATCGCGGCGACGGTGAAGGACGAGGACATCCGCCGGAAAGCGGCGAGACTGGCGAAAGGCGAGACTGCGCCGCCAGCCGCGAAGAAGAAGGCGCCGAAAGCGGGGAAGAGAAATGCTGCCGTTGCCGCGAACGCGAATGCGGGCGGCGCGAGCGCAGGGCGGCAGGTGTTGTTCAACGAGAAAAATCTGGCGGGGTGGGACGGCGATCCGGCGGTGTGGCGTGTGCGCGACGGGGTGATCGTCGGCGGCACGATGGAGGGGAACCCGCGCAACGAGTTTCTCGCGACGAAGAGGTCGTATGGAGATTTCGTGCTGCGGCTCGAATACAAGCTCGTCGGCACCGAAGGCTTCGTGAATGGCGGCGTGCAGTTTCGCAGCGTGCGTGTGGCGCAGCCGCCGAACGAGATGAGTGGTTATCAGGCGGACATCGGCGCCGGGCACTCGGGCAGTCTTTACGACGAATCGCGGCGGAAGAAATTCCTGGCGCGCGCGACGGACGAGCAGGTGAAGCGGCTCGAAAAGCCGGGGGAATGGAATCGCTACGAGATCCGGTGCGAAGGCTCGCGTGTCGAGCTGACGTTGAATGGCGAGCGGACTGTTGTCTACAGTGAGGCGGATGCGACGGTGGCGCGCGCCGGGCTGGTGGCGTTGCAGATTCACGGGAAGTGCAAGGCGGAGATTTCGTTTCGCAACCTGGAGATCGAGGAACTGCGGTGATCGGGGAGCGGGCGTGGTCCGTCGCAGCTCCGTTGTCGTCTGATCGGGATTTCGCTGACGGCGAACTCAGGGTGGGGCGGTTGAACGGGATCCGGAGGTGACGGTCGGTTGCCCTGGATGAGCGCTCTGCCTCCGATTCTCCTTATCGACGACGATCCGGACGATCTGTTCATCTTTCGGCGGCTGCTCGCGAAGGCAGGCGTGCAGAACAAGATCGTCGCGTTCGACGATGCGGCGGCGGCGATGGATTACCTCGACCTCGAGAGCCGCAATCCGGACCGGCGTTTCCTGCCCTGTGTTACTCTGACCGATTTGCACATGCCGGGTGTGAACGGTTTGGAAGTGACGGCGTGGATACGCGCTCACCCGGTGCTCAACACCATGGCCGTGATCGTCCTGTCCAGCTCCGAAGCTCCAGAGGACGAGGCGCGGGCGAAAGCCAGGGGCGCGACGCGTTTCCTCCGAAAATATCCCTCGTCGCATGGCCTCAGTTTACTCATCGCCGGGCTGCCATGTGCGACGGTGGCATCCAGCCAAAACGACGCGAAAGCCGGGGCATGAGACGGCTCGGCTCCTGCGCGCCCTGGAGCGGGAGGCATTCGTCGTGGGTAAGCGGTCCGAGGACGGCTCCCTCCCTGCTAAACATCGAGGAGAGAATAACAATTCACAGATATTTATTTGACCGCGGCGAGGAGGCACGGCTCTGTCTGGGGTGTTCAATGCTGATCACGCTTCACAGTGCTCGTGGCCTCTCCCGGAATTCGACCTCGCTTGCAGGGCGAGTCCAGCGCGTGGCGCTCGAAGGGGACCGCGCGGTATCCGACGCGGCCGTCGCTCGTGGTCGAGAACCTTGCGGAGCGTGGAGCGCGCTTGCAGTGTGCGCGGCGAGGGCAGGTCGTCCGAATTCCTTCGTGGCGACCGCTGCCTGACTTGACCCAATAGAAACTCAGCAGATGCAACCGAATTATCCCGACGAACAACTGCGCTTCGCCGCCCGCCTGTATTATATTGATGGAGTGAGCCAGACGGAGGTGGCCAAGATGGTCCGCGTGTCGCAGGCGAAAGTGTCGCGGCTCCTCGCGATCGCTCGGGAGCGCGGCATCGTTCGCATCACCGTCGAGGAATACAATCCGCAGAATCCCGGGCTCGAGAAGGATCTGCGCAAGAAGCTCGGCCTGAAGCACGCGACGGTCGTCCGTACGGCGGCCAATGCCACGGGCGAAGTGGCCCGGCAGACGGTCGGGCATTTCGGCGCGCCTATTATAGCGGGGTTGATTCCGACCAATGGTATTCTGGCCATAGCGGGAGGCCGCACCGTGCGCGAGGTGGTCGAACATTTTCCAGAGGGACGCAGCCGCGGGCTCACGGTCGTTCAGGCAATGGGCAGCATCGATTCGAACATCAGCGCCGCGGACGCGATCGAGCTCGGGCGACACATCACACAATTGTGGGGTGGTAATTTTCTTACGTTGACCACGCCCGCTTTTGCGCCGGACAGGAAGACGCGCGATTCGTTTCTCGCGTTCGAGCAAATCCGCCATGTGTGGAAGCAGCTGGGCGAGGCTCACGCCGCGCTTGTGGGCGTCGGCACGCTGGAGAACTCCGCGTTCGTCGAGCGGGGTGTATTGAGCACGCGAGACATCGAGCTCCTCAGGGAGAAGGGCGCCGTGGGAGAGATTTGCGGCCGCTTCTTCGATCGCAATGGTCGCGAGTGCGATACGCCCTGGCGCGACCGGGTGATCAGCATCGGGTTCGATCAACTCAAAACAATTCCCCAATCAATCGCCGTCTTTACCGGGGCGGATCGCTCCACGGCGGTCGCGGCCGCGATTCGCGGCGGCCTCGTCAAGTCACTCGTGACTGATGAGGATGGCGCGGAAGGCCTGCTGGATGGCGGGGCTTCGCGCGGAAAAAAATCGAAATAGCCACGTGTGACCGTCACCGCGCCGCGACGGTTGATATTTTCCTGCCATGACCACATCGACCTCCATTGCGATCGGTTGCGACGAAGCCGCCTCGGACCTCAAGCAGGCGCTCAAAGCCTTTATAGAAAGCCTTGGCTATACAGTGGAGGACTTCGGAACATATGATGCGAAGCCGGTGCTTTATCCCGATATTGCGCTCGCCGTGGCCGAAGCGATTCGCGCCGGGCGCCATGCGCGCGGTGTCCTGCTTTGCGGGACCGGTATCGGCATGGCGATGAGTGCGAACAAAGTGCCCGGGATTCGCGCCGCCCAGGCGCACGACACCTATTCCGCCGAGCGCGCCGCGAAGAGCAACGACGCACAGATCGTCACGATCGGGGCGCGGGTGGTGGGCGCCGAACTGGCGAAGTCGATCGTGAGGACATTCCTCGCTTCCCATTTCGAAGGCGGCCGATCCGTCGCCAAGGTCGAGCGCATGGGGGAGATCGAGCGGCTCGCGCAGCACTGATTTCAGTGCCACCGGGGACGGTCCCGGGCGCCGAGGAGCAACTCCATTGTCCGGGCCCTTTAATTTAGGGCTTGCTTAATTAAGTTTATTCTTAATTAATGTCGGCATGCAAGCCCTCCAAGCTATCGCCGACCCGACGCGGCGGCGCATTGTTGAATTGCTTGCCGTCCGCGAGCGTACGGCGGGCGAACTCGTCAGGGAATTCGACCTGAGTGCTCCGGCGATTTCGCAGCATTTGAATGTACTGCGTGAAGCTGGGCTCGTGACGACCCGCGCCGAGGGCCAGTCGCGTATCCAGGCGCTCAATCCCGACGGCTTCGACGACCTCGAAGCCTGGTTGCAAAGAACGCGCTCGGTCTGGTCGCGGCGACTGGACGCCCTCGAGCGCGAGCTGCGCGCGGAGGACGAGGCGAGCGAACGGAAAACGGCGAAGAAAAAATCTTCATCATGAACATCAACGAACAACAGGGAAAGTTCACCGGCCCCGCTGAATTACGAATCGTGCGCACGCTGCCTGGTCCCATTGAGCGTGTGTGGGAGTATCTCACCGACCCCGAAAAGCGCGCCCGCTGGTTTGCCAGTGGCCCGATGGAGCAGCGCAAGGGCGGCAAGGTGACGTTCCATTTTCAGCACAAGAACATCGCACCCGACGAGACGACGCCGGAAGAGTACAAGGAGCATGAATCCGGCCACAGCATGACCGGAACCGTCACCCGTTGCGAACCGCCGCGCGTGCTCGCATTCACCTTTGGCAGCGATGGCGAATCCGAGGCGACGTTTGAGCTCACGCCTCAGGGCTCACAGGTGCTCCTCGTCCTGACGCACCGCGCCACGGGTGGCGATCTGCCCTACATGGCCGACTTCGGGGCCGGCTGGCACACGCATCTCACGCACCTCATCGCGCTGCTCGAGGGCGCGCCGCGGCCGCCATTCTGGCCGCTTATGGTCACGCTCAAGCCGGACTACGAAAAACTTCGGATCGCCGCGCAACAGAACTGATCCGCTCCGGGATTTTTCGCCAGGGCGGCTTCTGAAGCCTCCTTTCCGTTCCCAACCCGCCGGGCACCGGGCCACTGCCTTGCCCGGACACATCGCTGTCCTGCATCGTCTCGTTCAATTGTCGTTATATATAGTTATATAGAATCCCATATGCATCCCATGAAAACCAACCCGTTCGAGAACCCGACCGTCGTTTCCCAGGAAAAATGGCTCGCAGCCCGTCGCGAATTGCTGCGGGAGGAAAAGGAACTAACGAAACTCCGCGACCAGCTCGCGGCGCACCGCCGAGAGCTGCCGTGGGTGAAGTTGGACAAGCCGTACGTTTTCGAATCGCCCACCGGCCCCGTGACTCTGGCGGATCTGTTCGAGGGGCGCAGTCAGCTCATCGTCTATCATTTCATGTTCGGCCCGGGCTGGGAAGAAGGCTGCAAGAGCTGCTCCTACGTCTCGGACCACCTCGCTCCGGCGGTGGTGCACCTGAAGGCGCGAGACGTGTCCTTTGCGGCCGTTTCGCATGCGCCGCTCGCGGAATTCGCGCCGTTCAAGCAACGGATGGGCTGGGCGTTCAACTGGGTCTCGTCCCACGGTAACGACTTCAACCGCGACTATCACGTATCGTTCACGGCCGAGGAGATGGCGCGGGGCAAGGTGTATTATAATTACGGCATGATGGAGTTTCCCGTGGAGGAGGCGCCGGGACTCAGTGTCTTCGCCCGAACCAGGAGCGGTGATCTTTATCACACGTACTCCACTTACAGCCGCGGTCTCGATTCGCTGATTGGCACTTACACCCTGCTCGATCTCGTGCCCAAGGGGCGCGACGAGGGTTCCGACGCGACGATGAGTTGGGTTCGCTATCACGATCGTTACGAGGAGCCCGCCGATGTCGCCGCCACGCATTGAGTTTTCCCGCCGAGCCGTCCGCTGGATCCTGCCTGCGGCGCTGCTCGCGCTCACGCCGAAATGCGTCCTGTGCGTGCTCGCTTATGCCGGGCTCGGCGCCGCGCTTGGAGTTGGCGGGCCGGAGATCTGCGGTGCGACGAACGGCTCGTCTTGGGCGGCTCCGCTCGCGTGGCTGGCGGTTGCCGGTGGACTGGGGGCGCTCGGATGTCTCGCGAATTGCCGGCGCGTGCGACCCACACCGTTCGCAAAAGGGAACCGCGGGTAGGTGAAGTGAATCCGGTGGCGGCAGGCGGAAAAAAGGCCGCGGCGTTCGAGCCGCGGCCTTTGACTTGAAAACGTGAATTATGGTCGGGGAGCCGATTAATCCGTCGTAGCGAAATTAATCCTGCCGTCCGGTATATTATTACCGATATTCTTCGCCCGTGATCGCGTTGATGATTTTGAAGTTCTCGACGTGATAATTCAGGTCGGCGCGGAAAGCCAGCTTCACGCCGAAGAGCTTCTCCATGCGCACGAGCAGGTCGGCGTCTTCGCTGCGCAGCCGCTCGAGGATGCTTGGGTGCACGAGGACGCGGAGCGAGTACTCCTTGCCGTCGTTGCGGAGCTGCAGGCGGCGGACGACCGAGCTCAGCTTGCGCTGGAGCTCGACGCTCATCGTGGTCGCGGACTTCACGATTCCGCGGCCGCGACAATACGGGCAGTCTGTATATAGATTGCTCGACAGGCTCTCCTGCTGGCGCTGGCGCGTCATTTGCATGATGCCGAGCTGCGAGATGGGGAGGATGTGGTTTTTCGCCTTATCCGAGGACATAAGCTCGACCATCTTTTCGTAGATGGCGTTGCGATGGCGGCGCTCCTTCATGTCGATGAAGTCCATGATGATCAGGCCGCCCAAATTGCGGAGCCGGATCTGGCGCGCGATCTCCGCGGCGGCCTCGAGGTTCACGGCGTAGATGACGTTCTTCTCGTCGCCGCCGCGGTTCTTGTGCGAACCGGTGTTAACGTCGATCGCGATGAGCGCCTCGGTCTCGTCGATGATGATCTCGCCGCCGCTGGGGAGCGGGACCTTGCGCTGGCCGGTCTGCTCGATCTGGCGCTCGATATTGAAGCGTTCGAAGATCGGGATGCTGTCTTTATATAACGCGATCTTGCCGGCGCTGCGCTTGGAGATCTGGCCGACGAGCTTTTGGGTGCGCTCATGGTCCTCCTTGCGATCGATGAGGACGCGATCGACCTCCTCGGTGAGGAAGTCGCGCACGGTGCGCTCGACGAGATCGGGCTCCATGTAGAGACACGCGGGCGCGCGGTCGTTCTTCATCTTCGCCTGTATACCTTCCCAGGTCTTGAGGAGGATGTGCAGGTCGCGGACGAAATAGCGGGCCTTCTTGCCTTCGCCGGCCGTGCGGACGATGACGCCGACGCCCTCGGGGAGCGTGAGCTCGTTGATGAGCGTCTTGAGTCGCTTGCGCTCGATCGGATCCTCGATCTTGCGTGAGATGCCGCAGCCGTCGGAGAACGGCGTGAGGATCAGGTAGCGGCCGGGAATCGAGAGGTTCGTCGTGGTGCGGGGGCCCTTGGTGCCGATGGGGCCCTTGGTGACCTGGATGACGATCTCGCTGCCGGGCGGATAGAGTTGGGGGATGTCCTTGACCGTCGGGTCGGCGATGCGCTCGGGGGCGTTCTTGCGTTTATTGACGCGGACGACCTCGACGGAGGAATCGGCGGCGGCCGGGAGCATGTCCCAGTAATGGAGAAACGCGTTCTTGGTATAGCCGATGTCGACGAAGGCGGCCTTGAGGCCGGGGTCGAGATTCTTGATGCGGCCTTTATAGATGCCGCCGACCATCCGGTTGTCGGACTCGCGCTCGATCTCGAATTTCTCGAGCCGGCCATCGACGAGGAGCGCGACGCGCTTTTCGAGCGGCTCGGAGTTGATGATGAGCTCGCGGTACGAGCCTTTTTCCTTCTGGAACACCGCGAGAATTTTCTGGAGGAGAGGGCGGTTTTTGGCGCGATCGGCCGCCCCGGCTTTCAGTTCAGCCGGGGTGACGGGCGCGGATTCGTTCTGCGGCGGAGGATTGACGAGCTCCTCGTCATATTTTGAGGCGACGTCCGGAGGGACGCCGGGTTGAGGACGCGATTGCTGTTGATCGCTCATGGCGGGTGTCGTGTGGGTTGTTCACGGCGGCCCCAGGTGCGGGAGTTGCGGCGCAGGAGATCCTGGCAGAGCGGTCAATGACGCGGGCAGATCTCATGTGAAATCCTTCCTGAAGCGCCAGACGCTCTGGACCAGTCCTTGCAGCAAGCAGCAACTAAGCACAAAGGAGCCACCGTAGCTGATAAAGGGAAGCGGTATGCCCGTAATGGGCACCAGCCCGATGGTCATGGCGATGTTTACGAACACGTGCACCAGAAACAGCACCGTGACGCCGATGGCGATCAAGGTGCCGAGCCGGTCCCTTGCGGAACCGGCGATGCGAATGCCGTTGAACAACACTATCCCAAACAGGCCCAGGACCGTGAGGCTTCCCAGAAATCCTTTTTCCTCGGCGATGACCGAGAAGATAAAATCAGTATGCGCGACCGTGCGCGGAAGATAGCCCAGCTGCGCCTGCCAGCCATCGGTCCACCCTTTGCCGGTGAGACCGCCGCTGCCGACGGAGATGAGCGATTGCGAGAGATTATAGCTGATGCCGGTGCCGGAAGGATCGACCTTTTGCGGGGCGGCGAACGAGAGCACGCGGTTGCGCTGGTAGTCGTGAAACGGCACGATCGCGTTGCCCTCTTTCTCGAATTTGCCGCGGTCACGGACGTAATCGTACCCGTGGGCATCCATGAACTTCACGTAGCGCACGCTGTCCCAGGCCACGAGCCCGACGACGACGAGAAACGCGCCGAGCGCCCCCACGAAAAATCGGGGAGACAGCTTCGAGACGTAGAGCATCGAGAACACCATCGGGGGCAGGACAATCGCCGATTTGAGGTCGGGCTGAAGCAGGATAAGGAACATGGGCGCGCCTACCGCAAGGGCCAATTTCCCGAGGGTGCCGAGCGACTGCTTCACGGTGCCGACTTTGGAGTGTACGAGGACGGCGGCGGTAATGAGGAGCACGCCGATCTTGGCGGTTTCGGAGGGTTGAAACGAGAAGAAGCCGAGATCGATCCAGCGTTGCGCGCCCCATTTCTCCACCGCGGTGCCGCCGATACCGGGGATGAAAACGAGGATCAGCGGCAGCAGGCACGCGATGTAAAACCAGTGGGCGACGCTGAGCCAGAAGCGGTAATCGATCAGCGAGACGGTAACGTATACGGCGCCGCCGGCGACAAGGTAGACGATCTGTTTGAACCACTCTTCGCGGAGAAGGGCCCGAAAGCCGATGGCAGTGGAAGCGCCGGCGGAGTACTGGGCGGAGTAGATGAAGGCGACGCCGATGATACCGAGCGTGAGGATGGCCAGTGGCGTGAGAAAGTCCCAATTCGCCCGCGTCACCGGCTTGAAGACGGCGAGATAGTCGGTGGGAGAGGGAAGGTTCACGAGGCGATGCGGAAGCGGGAGACAGTGGTGTGACGCGAAGGAAACGTTCGCGGCGCGGGGGTGCAATCCGGGAAGCGGAGGAGTTTCGTCGAAGGTCACGCGACCTCGGGCATGGCCGATTGGGTGCAGGGCTTACGCGCCGATGGCATGGCGCAGCCGTGTCATTCGGTTCAAGCGTAGGGGCTCGAGGTTGTGTCACGTTACGGTCGGTTTGAGCACGGTCGTACGCTCTTGTCCCAGGGGGATTCCGGCTTGGACGAGGAGTCATAGCTGTTGGCAAGCCCGAGCACAGACCAAAAGACTACGGCCCCCATCGGGCCTTCCAAGACCACACCGAGATGTGCGCTGATCGCGATCGGCCAGAGTGCAGTCCAGAGCGCGACCTGAGTGGCGTCGCTGACCGGGTTGCGCAAGACCCGCCAAGTGCGAACAACGAGCAGTACGAGAATCCATGCAAAAATCGCAAATCCGACGAGGCCCATGCGGCCCAGAGCGGTCACGAGGATGTTGTGCGGACTCCGCGCGGTAAACTCCTCGGCGAGATCGGGGTTGTATTCCTGCAGAAACCCGCGCGCGAGGTCGTATCCGAAGCCGAGACCGAGGGCGGGATTTTCGTCCATCGTTTCGGCGACCACCGTCCGCCACCAGACCCAGCGGAACTGGTTGTTATCACTCTTAATCGAGCCCTCTTCGTAGCTATAGCTGAAGCGGCCGCTGACATCGACGACCGACATGGCGCGTTCGGCGACTCCTCGCACTTTGCGAGTGGCCCACGGGTGGTCCAAGATCCCGGCCATTCCAATCAGCAGCATCAACGCGAGGCCGACGATTGCAGCTTGGACAAAAGCAATATTGCGAAACCGGGACGCGGCGAGAAAACCCAATGCGACGACGGTGCCAAGCATCGAGGCGCGATTGTCGCCGGTAAATACCCACACGATCATCGCCGTGGCCAGAACCCGCGCCCAGCCGCGATGCCTCGATGGCGTGGCGAGAAACAAGATGATGCCGCCGATCGCGAGAAAGGCGGGGGCGAGATCACCCTTGAAGTAGATCAGCGGAATGCCACGGACGGTGAGCGTGTTGTGGAAGAAATCCGGGAAGACCTGAAACGCCGCGTAAGCGAACGGCAGGCAGGCGCTCGCGATCAGGAGACAGCGAACGAGAAATCGCCGCACGTCTTCATCAAGACTGAGGTGCTGCGCCACGAAGAAAAACGCCACGTAGTAGATCGTCACGTAATCCCGCATCGCGACAAAACCGTAACGGGGGAAGTCGAACGCAAAGCGTGCGGTGCCGACAATCATCCACGCCAGCAAGGCGTAGTTGAGCGCGTCGTTACGCCAGGGAGCCATCTTGTCGCGTGCGCACCTCCACGCCATGCAGACCGCCGCGATCGCAAGACCTCCCTCGGCCGGCAGGAGCGGAAATCCGGGAATTGGCATCAATTGGGCGAAGCCACGATTGCCGACAATATAGCCAATCAAAAGGAGGCCGATCGCGACGGCATCGATGGGCATTCGCGTCACGCGGACGAAGATGACGCCGAGCGCGAGCGTGCCCGCGGCGAGCGGCAGCATGACTGCGCCGTCGGCGATGCTGAACGCCAGCCACACCGCGAGGGCCGCGGCCAGCATGCTCAGGAGACGTTCGCGCCAGAGAAGATTCATCGAGACCAAAACAGGTGGCCGCGAATTTCCGCGCGAACTCGCGACGACATCAAATAGATCGCGGAATAATAACCCAACGTGAGTGCGAGCAACGCGATGCTTCTGATAATCGCAGATTCGATCGTCGTCGTGATGCGAAGGCCGAGGAACATCACGGCGATAAATCCTCCATGGAGCGCCGCCGGAATTTGCATCGGCTCCAGCCAGTCACGCAGGGTCACACCGGTGCGACTGGCGCAGAATACGGGGCCAGAGGCGGCATGCAGCACCGCCGTGGCGGCGGCGGCGATGGCAACCGCTTCCATGCCTGCACCGGCCGCCAGCGCGCAGCCAGTGGCCATGAGTCCGCCGCCCACCAGTGACCATAGCAGAAGCCGCCGGCCCTGGGCTTGGGCCCCGAGCAGCCAGAACGGCGCGCTCAGCCACGGCTGAACGGCCAACGCAACGCCGAGCCAGCGCACAACCGGTGCGGCCGCGATCCACTGTGGGCCGAATAGTCCACGCACCAGCAGTTCCGGGAAGGTGACGCATACCGCAGCGGACGCGAAGGCGACGTGCAGCAAGCCGTTCAGGCAGCGGCGAAAAAATTCCGTATATTCGACCGGCGAGTTTCTCCTCCGGCCGAGGCCCGCGACAATATAGGACGTGAAGGGCGCGACCCCATATTGCGTCGGCAGCGCCGTGATCTGCGCACCGCGACCATACAGCCCAAGTGCATAGGCATTTTCACTTCGACCTATCGTAATCTGGTCGAGCGTTCGGGTCAGGTAGGTTGCTATATTGTGTCCGCTCAGCTGGCTCCCGAGCGTGGCCAGCGACCGCCAGTTCGTGCCCGCGATATCGCCCGTGGGTCGCCACGCACACCATCGCCACGCGAGGGCACAAACCATCGCCTCTGTGACGACACTCATCACCACGAGCGCCCAGACTCCGGACCCGAGCCACGCTGCAACAACACCGCCGAGACTCGCGAAGGCCATGGCTGCGGCCTCGAGCATAGCGACCGTGCCGCCTTTTCCTTCGTGATACAGCACGCCGAGGGCGGGCGCGGCCAGCCCTGCGAAGATGAAAGCCGTGGACAACGCCGCGAGCACACCGGGCACGCGTTCATGTTCGGAGAAAAACCAGCCGGTGGGCAGCGCCAATAACGCGCCGACTGCGGCCAAGGCCAGGCCTCCGAAAAACCCGATACGACATGCCGCATTGAACCGTTGCGGGGTGAGTTCGGCGTGTTGAAGCGAGATGACGATTCCGAAATCCCGCGACATGTAGAGAACGCCGAACACCGCGGCGGCCATACCGAACAAGCCGTAATCCGTGGGCGTGAGCAGCCGCGCCAGCAACGCGGCGCTGCCGAGCCGGACGCCTACGCGCAGGCATTGTGCCAGAAAAATCATGCGTCCGGCGCCCGCTTCAAAGCGTGGTTCGGCGAGGGCGGGCGAGCGAGTCATCGGTTACCAGCACGTCTCGCACACCGAGGCATGGTCGTCGAGGAAAGCCTCTGCCGGGGGCGCTGGGGGCTGACCGTTGGGAACAAACGCGAAGGGCGAATCGAATGCCAAACGTGGCTCGCCTTGTGTGCTGTGCGAGTGCAACGGGTCGGCCCCACGTAATCCGCAGCCCTTGCCACGGATTCCGCTCTATTCAGAGTCCGCGCGTGCCCACCGTGTCCGTGATCATGGCATTTCACCGTGTGACGCCGTTCCTCCGACCGGCGGTCCAAAGTGTGCTCACGCAGACCTGCCGCGACTTGGAATTGATCCTGACGGACAATGGCACGGGTGCGGGTCTTGCGCCATTGGGTGAGCTGGGGCGCGATCCGCGAATTCGCCTGATCTCCCATCGTTCAAATCTCGGCATCCCGAACGCACACAATGCCGCAGTCGCCGTTGCCTGCGGCGAGTTTATTGCGTTTTCCGATTACGATGACGTTTCGCTACCGCAGCGATTGGAGAAACAGGTCGCGGCGCTGCGCGCCGATCCGACGCTGTCGCTGGTGTCATCGTGCGCGGAGACGATCGATGAGCACGGCACAGTGGTGGGTCGGGAGTTTGCGCTACTCGGTGCACAAGAACAGCGGGTGTTCAGCGCCTATACGACGCCAGCACCGAGTCCCTCATATACAGGACGGCGAAAGGTGTTTGACCAGCTTCCTTTCCGCAGCGAGTTTCCGGTCGCGGGCGACTATGACTTTATAGCGCGAGTGGCAGATGCCGGTCGGATCGCCGGGGTGGCAGATGTGCTCTTTCATTATAGGAGACATGCCGGCCAGTCGACCTGGCAACATCGCGCGTCGCAGACGCTGAGTGCGTCCTGTATTCGATTGGTTACGGCTCGCCGACGAAGCGGTCGAGCGGAAGGCTTCGCCGAACTGGCCGCGGAGCTGCAGTCCTGGCGGGACGAGCCTCCGGCCGTGCGGGAGATCTACGCGGATTTCGCCGGGCGTTGCCTGCGGGAGAATTTCCCGGTGCTGGCGGCGTATCACGCACGGAAGTTGCTCTCGGTGACGCGAGACGTCGCTGCGTGCGGCGTCGCTTGCCGGACCGTGGTGCGAGCCCTTCGACTCGCGCCGCGGGAGGCGTCGTTGATCGTGCGGATGTTTCTCACCGGGCCGTTGCGCACACACGGCTTGCGCCCGGCATGAAGACGATAGCGCAGAATTTCATCGGGGGGAGCGACGGAGCAGCACGCGATCCGGCAGCGACGTCGCGGCGGCCGGCGACGGTATTGCGTTACGTCGGCTACACGAGCGATGCCGGTGGAATCCTCGCGGTGATCCGCACGCTCGAGGCGACACGATGCTTCCGCACGATCCTCGGTGTCTCGCCCGGTTTTCAGCAAACGGGCACTCCGTCGCTTCGTCTCTGGCGCGGTCCGCGGGTGAGCGGCGAACGTATCGGTTTTCTGAATGCGGTGCGTTGCCTTGGCGTAGCATGGCGTGTGCGCCGATGGTTGCGCCGCGGGGGCGGGCGGGTATTTCACGGGCATTCGCGTGCGGGACTCTTGGTTGCGCTTTGGTTGTGGCTACTCGGAGAAACCCGCGTGGTGGCGAGCGTTCACTGTCTCGGTCGCCAGCGTTGGTTCTATCGCATGGCGGCAAGGCTGCTGGGGGCGCGACTCGTGTGGCTTGGTCCCGCGATGAAGGAGCACTACGGTCTCTTCGATCAAACGTCGTGGTCGAATTGCATTCCTGACTGCGTCCAATTGGAAACCGCACTGCCAGGGGCCGATCGTCGCCAGCACGAGCCGGGGCTGCACGTGGGATGCGTGGGCGCGCTCGTGGCAATCAAGCAATGGGAGTTGGTGTTGCGTGCGCTGGCGGAGTTGCCGGTGGGGAACTCCGTCGCGTTGGTGCATGCCGGGGGAGAGGACGGCAGCGCGGAGAGCACTGCGTATGCGGCGCATTTACGGCAGGTGGCGGCGGAGCTTGGAATCGAAACGCGCGTCGAATGGTGCGGGCCGGTGCGCGACATGCGGTGGTTTTATTCGCGGGTCGATGTCCTCGTCGTGGCGTCGCGATGGGAGGCGTCGTCCGTCGCGGCCCTTGAAGCAGCTGCTGCGGGGGTGCCGGTGATTGCGCCGAACGCGGGAGGCACGCGTGATCTCGTGCGAACGGCCCACGCCGGCTGGCTGTTTCGCGCCGACGATGCGACGGATCTGGCGAAGCTCTTGGGGCGCCTTGCCGGCGAAGATGCGCGGCAGACATTTCAGATCGGGCGCGAAGAGATGAACCGTTTCGCGGCTCCCGTCGTGGCCGAACAGTGGGAAAGACTCTATGGCGAACTCACCGATGCCAGCGCTTAAGTGCGGCGGTCTGACGCCGGAGCTTCAATCTGACGCAACGCAGCGGTGAGGCGGGCGAGGTGGATGGAGAGTTCGAAATCCCGCAGGAAACGTTCGCGACACTTTTCCATCGGGAGGGGCGATTGTTGGAGTGAAACCAGCGCGTCGACGAGTGCGGCCGGATCGTGCGGCTCGACGAGCATTCCGCAGTCGCGGGAGACGACGTCGGCGAGAGCGCGCCATCGCGTCGCAATGACAGGGACGCCGTGCGCGAACGCCTCCAAGACGACGAGGGGGAGGCCTTCCGCCGCGTAATGCGTGGGGAAAAGCAGGCAGCCGCTTTCCGCGAAGAGGATCTTTTTCTCAACGTCGTTCGCAAAGCCGGCGTGCCGGATGATGCTCGGATGCGAGTCGGCCAGGCGTCGAAAACGAGCGGCGGCGCCATCGTCGGGAAACGGACCGGCCGCGATAAAGGTGAAGTGTGGGTGGTCAGCAGCGGCGGCGGCGCGCAGATTTGCGGCGATCACGGCATCAATCGCGGCGAATACACCTTTTTCTTCCGAGCATAGGCCGAGAAAGAGAACCTGAAACGGCGTGTATCGCGCCGTGGGCCGCGGAATCCGGCCGGGGTCTGGTACTCCATTTGGGACCACGGCGATGACACGAGCATGGAAGTATTCGGCGTCGGCGCGGAGAGAGTGGCTGAGCACAATCGAAAGATCTGCACCGCTCAACACCGCGCGCGTCACACCACGTTCGATCCGGTGCGCGTCGGATTTCAGCCACGCAGCGAGTCCGGCGGCATGCCAATGCAGCACGAGCTTGCGAAAGAAAGGCCGACAAAGCGCCATCACGAGCCAGTCGCGATAAAGCGCGCCTCGTTTTCCCGGTGGCGCGGGAACGTAATAGAGCGTGTCGCATCCGTGCTGCAGCCGGCAGCCGATGGCGCGGACGACGAGCGCGAACGTGCCGAGCACCTTCGCGAGACGCCACCGGCCGATGTCGGCGTTGTCGAGCGACAAGCGGAAATTGACGTGGTGCACGGTGAAATCGGGCTGTCGTGCAAGCCCTTGGAGCATGGCCTGCACCATCACGCTCTGGCCGTGAAGCGGCGGCGGAGTTTGCGCAAGCACGAGCAGTTTCACGAGTTGTGGGCGACCTTCGCGTGCGGCTCCGAGCGAGACAAGCGTCGAGTTGCCAAAGCGCATTCCCCGCGGCATTCGTCGCCCGTGTCGCCCTCCGTGGATACATCGCCCGCGAAAAAAAAGAGCGCCGAAGACCGGCCGCCGCTGGTGCTCGTCGCGGTCGATATGGGCCGACATTTGGGGACGGAGCCGGGTCGGGCATGGCATTGGGCGTGTGCGCTGGCGAAACACTACCGGCTGCATGTGGTGACTGCACCCGCAGTGGCCGACCGCTGCCGAGGAGAAGACGCAGCGGCGGAGTGGACGTGGCATGTCACGCGGGCGAAGCAACCGACCTCGATGGGACTGCGGTATTATTGGGATTACGCGCATTGGTGTCGCGAGGTGCCGGCGGTCGTTCGTTCCATTGTGCCGCGGGTCCGGCCGGTTGTGTTGCATCATATCACCTTGGGGTCGTTTCGCATGCTGCCGCGCTATGATCAATGCGGCGTGCCCTACACGCTTGGTCCCCTCGCGGGTGGGGAGTCGACGCCCCGGCGCTATTTGCGGACCGCGCGGCTGCCGCCTGGCCCCTGGTTGTCGGAGTTGAGTCGTCCGTGGTTGAATAATGCTACGGCGGCGGTGCCTCCGCTCTGCGCGGTCATGCGCGGGAGCATGCTGACACTGGCGACATCACGCGAGACGGAGCAGGTGCTGCAGCGGATGGGAGCGCGAGCGACCGCCGTGGTGTTCCCGGACCGCGTGCCGTCGGATATCGATCCCACCCTAATGCAACCGATCGCCGAGCGATCGAGCGAATTGAAACACCGTGTCCGGTTAATCTGGTCCGGCCGTGCCGTATGGTGGAAAGCGGGGCAACTCGCGGTGGAGCTGCTAAGGCGGCTCGTGGCCCGAGGCGTCGACGCCGAGCTGGCGATGTATTCGTATGGGCATGCTCTGGACAGTTGGCGACGGCAGATCCGGAAAGCCGGCGTGGAGACGCGCTGTCGGATCAATGGCTTCGTGCCGCGTCGCGAACTGATGGTGGCGCTCGGCCGGTCGCACGCGTTTATATATCCGACCCTGCACGATTCCTCGTGCCCGGCGTTGCTCGAAGCCTACGCACTCGGGCTGCCGAGCTTCACCGTCGGGCTGGGCGGGCCGGCCGTAATTGCGACGGAACACACGGGCTTCAACGTGCGGCCTGACAATCTGGACGCCTGGTTGGATTCAGCGGTGGAGCGCGTGCGCGAATGGCAGCGTGATCCCGCGAAATGGATTGCGGCGAGTCAGGCTGCGCAGGCCCGGGCGAGCACGTTTGGTTCGGAGCATCTAACAACGATGGTAGATCGATGGTTGTCGCCGCCGGCGTTAACGCGATGAGCCGCGGACGAGCTGCAGTTTGGGCTGCGACCGGATGCGCTGCCGCACTGGTTCTGCTGTTCCAATATTTTGGGAACTCTGGGCGCGGCTATATCGACACGAGCTCGCTCTATTATTGGTGGGGCTACCAGTGGGCGAATCCGGACTCCGAGACGGAGCACGGCTGGCTGGTGCTGGGGCTGAGCGGATGGTTGCTCTGGCGGAATTTGCGGGAGAGCGACGCGGGCCAGCGGAGTGAAGACGACCTTGGTGCTGCTTGGCCCGCGTTGGTTGCGATGATGGCCGGGCTCGCGCTGCATGCCGTCGGTTTCGTGGCGCAGCAGACGCGGGTGAGCATTGTGGCGTTCCTGCTCTGCGCGTGGGGCGTGCTGCGGCTCGGCGGGGGAAGGCGATGGGGTGCGGCGGCGGCGTTTCCGCTGGCGTTCATGGTCTTCGCTATTCCGATCAACGCGCTCGACTCGATCGGGTTCTGGCTCCGCGTGTGGGTCGTCGATGCGAGCGGAGCGATCGCGCGGGCGAGCGGCATCGCCGTCCTGCAGAGCGGCACGCTGCTCGTGGCGCCGGACGGGAAATACAACTACGACGTCGCGGCGGCGTGCTCGGGGATTCGCTCGCTGACGGCCATGGCGGCGTTGTCCTTGCTTGCTGGATACCTCAACTTTCAAACTTGGCGACGGCGGCTGCTGGTGCTGGTCCTGTGTTTCCCCCTCGTGTATGTCGGGAACGTCGCGCGGATCCTCGCGATCATCTTCGCGGCCGAGGCCGGCGGACCGAAGTGGGGAGACATCGCGCACGAGGTCATGGGCTATGGAATTTTCGCGATCGTGCTCGGCGGTGTGCTCGGTGCGATCGCGCTGCTGCGAAAATTTCGACCAGAGCAGGCTCACGAGGTTTGTCATCCATTAGATGACAAATCCGGTTGTCATCTAATGGATGACAAAGGGGTTCGCGCGCGAGCGGAGGAGGAGGACGAGGAGGAGTTTGGAGTTCGGGGTTTGGGGATTGGAGTTGCGCGGAACGAGGTGGTTGTCGGGGGGGGGAACTCGGGCCCGCTGCGGCGAGCGGACGAGCGGGCCGCTCGTCCTTACATCGTCGCTGGAGTCGTGGTTGCGCTCGCGGTGGGCGAGATGGTTTGGCTGGACGCACTCGCGCAGCGGCCGGCGCGCGGCGCGAGCGGGGTTTTGCTCGCGGCGGCGGGGAAGGATCCGGTGGAGCTGCCGGCGTTTCTCGGGATCGAATGGACCGGGCAGCCGCAGCCGATTTCTGCGGCGGAGCTCGAGATTCTGCCGCCGGATACGGGCTACTCGCGCAAGCTGTACTTCAATCACCGCGATCCTTCGAAGCAGGTTTTCCTGTCGATCGTGCTCAGTGGGCGCGATCGCACGTCGATTCACCGGCCGGAGCTGTGTTTGGTGGGCCAGGGCTGGACGATTGCGGAGAGCGGCACGCAACGGTTCACGCATCCGGCGGATGCGGGGGCGGAGTTTGCGGCGACGTTGCTGCGCGTCCGGCGCGAGGTGCAGACGCCGGCCGGGAAACAGATCGTGCCGCAGCTCGTTGCGTACTGGTTCGTGGCTTCGGACGCCGTGGAGGCGACGCACGCGCGGATGTTTTTCCGCGACGCGTGGAATCGTGTGACGCGCGGGCGCGCGGACCGCTGGGCTTATGTCCTCCTGCAAACCAGTGCGAGCGACGGCGAAGCGGCGGCCCTTGCGCGCATGCAGACGGTGCTCGATGCCACGTTGCCAGTGTTTCAGCGACCGCTCGCGACGGAGTAGATGTCGCGCCAGAACGGCCGTCTTTGCGACGGGCTTTTCCCGTGTCGGTGTGGGCCGGGCGGTGTCACCCTCTGTTCGCGGATCGGAGATTTCCGCAAGTTAATGGTCATTGCGGGAAGAAGACTTGAGGTTTGGTTCCTCGGCCATACGTTGCGCGTCCCTTGACGTCAGTGAGCGCAGCCGACTTCGCGTTTCTGATGGCCGGGAGCGGCCAGCTTTATGACTGGGCGCTCGCGGTCGCATTTGTCGTCGCCGGGAGCGGTATCGGTTTCCTGATCGTCTGGTCGCTGACGCGGCATACGCGGCGTGTCGCGCATGAGCAGGCCGCCGAGTTGATCGAGGTGGCGCGACGCGAGGCGGCGGTCGGAGCGGAGGAGTTGAAACAGAAAGCGGAGGCGGAAATTCAGGAGCGGCGGGCGGAATTGAACCGCGAGTTCGACCGCCGCGAGATCGAGAGCGACGTGCGGTTGAGGGAGATTCGCGCGCATGAGGAATCGCTCGCATTGCTCGACTACCAGCTGGAGCAGCGGCAGGAGCGTCTGAATCGCGAGAGCGCGGCGGTGAAGCAGGCGCGCGATGCGATCCGGGCGCTCTCGAAGAGCGTGCGCAAGCGGCTCGAGGGCGTGTCGCAGCTCGATGCCGACGAGATCAAGAAACAGTTGCGCGAAGAGGTGCTGCTCGAGTGTCAGGACGAGTTGCGCGCGCTGCGCCGGGCGACGCTCGAGAAATCGGACCAGGAACTGCAGACCGAGGCGCGGCGGATCCTCGTTTCCTCGATGCAGCGGATCGCGAGCAAGCCGAACAACGATCTCACGGCGACGATCATCCAGCTGCCGAGCGAGGAGATGAAGGGGCGGATCATCGGTCGCGAAGGACGGAACATCAAATCGTTCGAGGCGGCGACGGGCGTGACGCTGCTGATCGACGAATCGCCGCAGATGGTGCTCGTGTCATCGTTCGATCCGGTGCGGCGCGAGATCGCGCGGGTGGCACTCGATGGGCTCGTGAAGGACGGGCGCATTCATCCGGCCTCGATCGAGGAGTTCGTGAAACGCGCGCAGGACGAGATCGAACTGGTGACGACGCAGGCCGGTGAGGACGCAGTCGCGAAACTGAACATCAACGGGCTGCACCCGGAGATCATCAAGTTGCTCGGCAAGCTGAAGTATCGGTTTTCATATAACCAGAATGTGCTCGATCACTCGATCGAGGCGGCGTTTCTGGCGTCGGTGATCGCGAGCGAAGTCGGGCTCGATCCCAATGTGGCGAAGCGCGCGGGGCTGCTTCACGACATCGGCAAGGCGGTGCCGGGAGAGCTCGAGGGCAGCCATGCGGTGATCGGGGCGGAGTTCATCAAGCGCTACGGCGAGACGCCGATCGTGGTGAACGCGGTCGCCGCGCATCATGAGGAGGTGAAGCCGGAGACGGTTTACGCGGGGCTCGTGATTCTCGCGGATACGATTTCCGCGGTGCGGCCGGGGGCGCGGGCGGAGTCGATGACGAGTTATATCCAGAGGCTTGGGCGCTTGGAAAAACTGGCGCTCTCGCTGGAGGGCGTGCAGCAGGCCTTTGCGATTCAGGCGGGACGCGAGATCCGCGTCGTGGTGTCGCCGCAGGAAGTGACGGACGATCGCGCGCGCGAGCTCGCGAAGGAGCTGCGCAAGCGGATCGAGGCCGAGCTGCAGTATCCGAGCACGATCAAAGTGACGGTGATCCGGGAGTCGCGGTTCACGGAGACGGCGACGTGAGGAAGGAAGTAGTGAGTAGTGAGTAGCGAGTAGCGAGCATCACGCGGCCGGGACTTTCAGGATGACCGGACGTCGGAGTGCGGGGGTTGCGGCTCGGCTGTATTTCTACTCGCTACCCGCTACTCGCTACTCACTACTTTCTGCTCCGATGGCTGATTCAAAGATTCTCGAGACGTTTCCCAATCCGGCGCCGCAGCGCGATTACCTGATCGAGCATACGCATCACGAATTCACCTCGATGTGTCCGATCACCGGGCACCCGGATTTCGCGGCGATCACGGTGCGTTACGTCGCGGACAAGACGTGCGTGGAGCTGAAGTCGCTCAAGCTCTACTTCCACGCGTTTCGCAACCAGGGGATTTTCTTCGAGGCGGTGACGAACAAGATTTGCGACGATCTGGGGCGGGCGCTGCAGCCGCGCGCGCTGACGATCATTGCGGATTGGAAGGCGCGCGGCGGTTTCACCTCGCGGATCACGGCGGAGTGGGCGGCGACGAACCGCGCAAGCAAGAGCGCGGGGCGGAAACCCGCGAAGGGCTTGCGAGCAGCGAGGTAGCGGACCACCGGTCTGCATCGGGCTGGAAGGCGGACAACTGCCGGGGACAGCGAACAATGCGTGCGCTTCAGCACGCGGTTTCGCACTCGCGAAACGCTGCATGCGGTTCTACGTTTCGCGCGCCATGAAGCTCCGCATTCTTCTGTTCGCACTCGGGTGCGCGGTGAGCCTTCGGGCCGCCGACGCGCTGCCGCTCTTCAACGCCACGCTCACTGTCGGCAAGAATCACCGTTTCGTGCTCGTCGACGCTCACGGCAAGGCGAGCCCGTTTCTGGCGCTCGGCGAAACGTTCGCCGGATACACGTTGAAGAGTTATGATCCGAAGACTGGCGCGCTGGAGTTGGAGAAGGATGGCGTAGTCTCGCGCGTGACGCTGGTGGCGGATGCGGCGACGGCGAGCGCACCGGCGGCGAGGATTCCCGCGACGGTGGCGGATGCGGAAGCCGTGTTGAACAAGATGCACTTTGAAGAGATGATGGAGCGCGCGATGAAGGGGCAGAAGAAGATGCTCGCGGCTCAATTCGAGCGCATGGGCGCCCAGATGGCGGCGCGGGGTGCGGATCCAGCCGACGTCGTGGAATTCCAAAAGAAGATCACCGCCGAGGTCTTCAGTGCGATCGACGCGAAGACGCTGAAGAACGACGTATCGAAGATCTACAGCGAGGTGTTTTCGAAGGAGGAACTCGACCAGATCTCGGCGTTTTACGGGACGCCTCTCGGCGAGATGTTGAACGCGAGGCAACCCGAGGTGCAGGAGAAACTGGGGGCGATCGTGCAGGGGCGGATGATGGAAGTGATGCCGCGGGTGCAGAAAATGGGTGCGGAATTCGCAGCGCAGCAGAAGGCGAAACGCGCGGCAGCGACGGGCGCCGCTCCCGCGCCGGGTTCGGCTCCAATCCCGGATCCGGCCGGCGCGCCGAAGCAGTAGCGCGAGCTGCGGGCCAGTCCGGCTCGGGAGAGTCTGCCCACCCCGGGAGGACATCGCCCGTGCGGGATTCTACTGCAACGCGGCGAGCACTTCGGCGTGCAACTCGGGTGTTGCGCAGGCGATCGTCGACTCGGCGGGAAATGCGGCGCCTCCACGCCAGTCGGTGATCACCCCGCCGGCGCCGCGGATGATCGGCACGAGCGCGGCGATGTCCCACGGATTCATCACCGGGTCGAGCATCACGTCGGCCCAGCCGCTGGCCACGAGCTGGTAGCCGTAGCAATCGCCCCAGGTGCGGACGAGCTTGGCGCGTTGTTGCAAAGCCTCGAAGCGCGGGCCGTTTTGGAATTTCGCGGGGTTGAGCGGATCGCTCGTGAGGAGCGTCGCGTCCTCGATGCGCGTGGTTCCGCGGCAGCGGGCGACACGGGCGTTGAGGGTCGTCTCGCGGCCATCGCCGAGCATGAGCTGCTCGAGAATGGGTTGGTAGATGCAGCCGAGCACAGGCTGGCCCTGATGCAGGAGCGCGATGAGCGTGCCCCAGAGCGGAATACCGCTGATGAACGATTTCGTGCCGTCGATGGGATCGAGCATCCAGACGAACTCGGCCTCGGCGCGCTCGCTGCCGAACTCCTCGCCGATGATGCCGTGCGTGGGAAAACGATGGGCGATCCGTGAGCGCATGAGCTCCTCGGCGCCACGATCGGCGATCGTGACGGGCGACTGGTCGGCTTTGGTTTCGACCGCGATGCTCGCCTGGCGGAAAAGCGGACGGATGAAGTCGCCGCTGTCGCGGGCGAGCTCGGTCATGAAGGTGCGGTAAGGTGCGAGAGAGACCAAGGGACCAAGGGACTAAGGGACCAAGGGAGTGGAAGGCAAAAGAGATTTTGTCCCTTGGTCTTTTGGTGCCTTGGTCTTTTGGTCCCACGCATGTCGTGGACCGAGCAACCGATCTTCTTCGTCGATTTCGAGGGCAGCCGTGTCTCGGGCGTGCTGGAGTATGGCGTGGCCGCGGTGCATCGTGGTGAGATAGTGGATACGCGGACGCGGTTGTGCGCGGCGACGGGGCGGGTGCGGGCGGAGGACACGGCGGTGCACGGGCTGCGCGAGGAGGCGCTCGCGGTGGAGCCGGCGTTTGGGGACGACTGGGAATATTTCGCGGGCTTGCGCGAACGCGGGCCGCTGGCGGCGCATTACGCGGGCGTGGAAAACGCTTTGCTCAAAGCGGCGTGGCCGTACCCGCGCACTTCGCCGGACTTCGCGCGGCCGGGCGAGCACGTGATCGATTGGGGGCCGTGGATCGATACGGCGCGGATCTACGCGCAGCTTTATCCGCAGCTTCCGTCGGGGCAGCTCGAGGCGCTCGTCTTGGCGACGGGTTTGCAGGCGGAGCTCGATGCGACGGCGAAACAATTTTGTCCCAGCGAACGCTGTCGGTACCATGCGGCGCTGTACGATGCGCTCGCGGGTGCGTTGCTGCTGCGGGCGCTGGCGCGCGATCCGCAGGTGGCGCAGTTGACGACAATGCAACTGCTCGCGCTCAGCACGCTCGATCCGCGGAAGCGCGATGCGTTGCAGCAGCGGGAATTGTTTTGATGAGCGGACGAAGCGGTTGGGAATAAGCGGGCCCGGCCCCGCTCTCATGGGGCATGAAAGCCCATTTATCGCTGGTGCTGGTGATGTTGATTGCGGTGAGCGCGATGCGCGCGGCGACGCCCCCGGTCGTCGGGGCGAGGGCGCCCGAATTTGCCCTGCAAACGCCCGAGGGAAAAACGGTCGAGCTCCGGGCGTTGACGGCGCAAGCGCCGGTGGTGCTGCTCGTGCTGCGCGGGTTTCCGGGGTATCAATGTCCGCTGTGCACGCGGCAGGTGAACGAGTTTGTCGGACGGGCGGAGGCGTTCGCGGAGAAAGGCGCGAAGGTGGTGATGGTGTATCCGGGTCCGGCCATGGAGCTGAAGGCCCACGCGCAAGAGTTTCTGGCGAACAAGGCGTGGCCGGCGGATTTTGTTTTCCTGCTCGATCCGGACTACGCGTTCACGAATGCGTATGGACTCCGGTGGGACGCGAAGAACGAGACGGCGTATCCGTCGACGTTCGTCATCGGGCGGGATGGTAACGTGAGCTTCGCGAAAGTGAGCAGGACACACGGTGGTCGGACGCACGCTGCGGAGGTGCTGGAGAAATTGTAGCGACTGCCGGGGGCGTCTCGTTTGCACCGGTTCTGAGATCACGGGCGGGACGCCCGTGCTACGACAAGTCGGCAGGCGGGACACCTGCGGTGCGCGAGGCTCGAAGGGAATAAGTTTTTGTGTCACGTCTCTCATCTGCAATGCACGCCGAGGCTTTTCCTCGACTGGTCGAAACTTACTACACGGGGCTTTATCGCTTCGCGTTGAGCCTCGCGCGGAATGCGTCCGATGCCAGTGATCTGACGCAGCAGACGTTTTTCATCTGGGCGACAAAGGGGCACATGTTGCGCGACGAGGCGAAAGCGAAGACGTGGCTGTTCACGACGCTGTATCGGGAGTTTCTGCGTGGGAGGAGACGCGATGCGCGGGTGACGGCGATTGAAGACCTGCCACCGACGGAGCAGGATCCGCCCGGGCTCGAAGCCGATGTGATCGGCAAGATGGATGCGCAGGTGGTGCTCGACGCGTTGCAGGAAGTCGCGCCGGTGTTTCGGGAACCGCTCACGTTGTTTTATCTCCAGGAGCTTTCGTATCTGGAAATCGCCGAGATTCTGGCGGTGCCGATCGGCACGGTCATGTCGCGACTTTCGCGCGGCAAGGCGCAGTTGCGCACGCTGCTGGAGCAGCGAGCCAGTGGCGGCCAGGTAATCTCATTTCCGCAGAGGAGTGTCCGCTCATGAATGAACACGATGCCAAGTTTCACCTCCGGGCGATGCGGCCGAATGGCGCCGATGCCGCGGATCCGATGTTTGCGGAGCCGCTGGCGGAGGCGGCGCGCGATCCGAAGCTGCAGGCGTGGCTCGAGCGCGAGCGGGCGATCGACGCGATGACGGCGGCGAAGCTGGCGGCGATCGCCCCTCCGGCGGGATTGCGCGAGGCGATTCTGGCAGGCGCGCGCGCCAGTTCGCGGGGAGGTGGGTGGTGGAGGCAGCCGTGGTGGCTGGCGGCGGCGGCGGGTTTCGCGGTGTTGATCGCGGCGGTGGTATTGACCACGACGCGAGCGCGCGGGCCGTCGGCGGTGGAGCTCGCGCAGTTTGCGGCGAACGATCTCATGCAGGCGCACGACGATCATGTCGGGTTTCCGGCGGAGCTCGCGGACGTGCAGGCACGGCTCTCGGGCGTGGCGGCGCCCATGTCGGAGACGCTGAAGCTCGACGTCGAGGAGCTGCGGCGGAATCGCTGCCGCTCGGTCCGGATCGCCGGACACGAGGTCTTCGAGATCTGCTTCCCACGGGACGGGGCGTGGTACCATTTGTACGTGATGCGCAATTCCGACCGCCGCGCTCGCGCGTTGCACGAGAGCGAGACGCAGGGCCCCGACCGGCTCGCGATCGCGGCGTGGAGCGATGCGAGAAACTCGTATGCACTCGTGACCAATGCGGGGCGCGAGGCGCTGCGGCGGCTGTTGTAAAGGAAGGGCGGTCGGCGGGGCCGAGGCTGCGTCGTCAAGAGCGGCGGCGCGGCGCCCCTCTCCAGAGTTGCGCGAGTACGCGGAGGGCGAAGAGCGGAGTCGTTTTCAGATAACGCGGACCGAGGCGGCGTGGTTCGGTGCAGAGGCGGAAGAGCCACTCGAAGCCGCTGCGCTGAATCCAGCGCGGGGCCTGGCGGACGCGGCCGGAGTGAAAATCGAAAGCGGCGCCGACGCCGATGAGGACGCCGGCATCGAGCAAGCGCCAGTGTTGCGCCATGAATTTTTCCTGTTTCGGCGAACTGAGGCCGACCCAAATGACGTCGGGCCGGGTGCGTGCGATGCCGGCGCGGAGCGCGGCGGTTTCGTTTTCGTCGAGGGGGCGGAATGGCGGCGTGAACGTGCCGACGACCTCGAGGCCGGGGAAACGAGAGGTGAGTTTGGCGCGGAGCGCTTCAGCCACGCCGGGAACGCCGCCGTAGAAGTAGTGGCGCAGACCGACGGCGCGACCGGCATCGCAGATCGCGAGCATGAGATCGGGGCCGTAGACGCGTTCGACGGGCGCCAGTGCGGCCGAGCGGCCGAGCCAGACGAGCGGCATGCCATCGGGAGTGGTGAGCCAGGAATCGTTATAGATGCGGCGGAGCTCCGAATCGGTTTGCGCCTCGGTGAGGCCGTGGGCGGTGCCGAGGCAGATGTAGCCGCGGCGGAGCTGGTCGCGTGTGCCAAGGACGAGGTCGCGCGCTTGCGCGAGCGTGAGTGCGGAGATGCCGATGCCGAGGACGTTGTAGCGTGGCGGCGAGACGGGCGGAGCGGACATTTGCGTCGCGAACGTGGCGGGGTGGGGATTTGCCGGCAAGCGGGACGATGAATGATGAACGAGCAGGGAAACGCTCAACGCTTAGGGCCTAGTGCTTGGCGTCTAACGCTCAAGGTTGGAGGTGGCGGAGGCGGACTGGCGGTTCGTCACTTGAGCGTTGGGCGTCGAACGTTGAGCGTGGGGCGTCCGGATCGTTTGCGGATTCCGGCCCGAGACATGCGGCGCCGAAACGGACATGAGGAGGGGGCTTGCGCTTGGCGCGCGCGCTCGCGAGTTTGTCCGGTTCACATGGCTATCGTCAGTCTTCTAGATGTTTCGCTGAGCTTCGGTGGCGCGCCGCTGCTCGATCACGTAAACCTGCAGATCGAACGCGGGGAGCGCGTGTGTCTGGTCGGGCGCAACGGCGCGGGAAAATCGACGCTCATGAAGGTGATCGCCGGCGAGCTCCAGCCGGATGAAGGCCAGGTGTTTCGGTCGCCCTCCGATGTCGTGATCGCGACGTTGCGGCAGGAAGTGCCGGTGGGAATCGAAGGCACGGTGCAGGCGGTCATCGAGGGTGAAGGCGGCAGTTACGAAGAGCACAACGACTGGGAGCGGCACGATCGCGTGGAGCGGTTGATCGAGCAGATGGGACTGCCGGCGACGATGGAGTTTGCTTCGCTCTCGGCCGGGCAGAAGCGTCGCGTGCTGCTCGCGCGCGGGTTGGTGGAGGAGCCGCAGTTGCTGTTGCTCGACGAGCCGACGAACCACCTCGATCTCGAGTCGATTCAATGGCTGGAGGAATTTCTGCTCGAGTGGGGAGGGGCGCTGCTCTTCGTGACGCACGATCGGGCGTTCTTGCGAAAGCTCGCGACGCGGATCGTCGAGGTGGATCGCGGCAAGCTCATCGGCTGGGCGTGCGACTACGACACGTTTCTCGTGCGCAAGCAGGCGGTGCTCGAGGCCGAGGAAGTGCAGCGCGCTCAGTTCGACAAGAAACTCGCGCAGGAGGAAGTGTGGATTCGGCGCGGGGTGAAGGCGCAACGCTCGCGAGCGAGCAACCGCATCCATGCGCTGGAAAAAATGCGGGCGGAGCGCGCGGCGCGGCGCGACCGCACCGGCACTGCGAAGATGACGGCGCAGGAGGCGGACCGCAGCGGCTTCAAAGTCATCGAATGTGAGAACGCAGGTTTTCGGTACGATGATCGCTGGGTCGTCCGCAATCTCACGACGAGGATCGAGCGGGGCGACAAGATCGGCATCGTGGGGCCGAACGGCGCGGGCAAGACGACGCTGCTGCGCCTGCTGCTCGGTCAGCTCGAGCCGCAGGAAGGCAAGATCGAGCAGGGCACGCGGCTGGAGGTCGTTTACTTCGATCAGCTGCGCGCGCAGCTCGACGAGACGATGCGGGTGCAGGACGCGGTGGCGGACGGCAATGCGACGGTGACGATCAACGGGCGGACGCGGCACGTGATTTCATATCTGGAGGATTTTCTCTTCGATCCGACGCGGGCGCGCACGCCGATCAAGGCGCTTTCCGGCGGCGAACGGAATCGATTGCTGCTGGCGCGGCTGTTCACAAAGCCGGCCAACGTGCTGGTGCTCGACGAGCCGACGAACGATCTCGATGCGGAGACGTTGGAACTGCTCGAAGATCTGGTCGTGGAGTTTGGCGGCACCGTATTGCTGGTGAGCCACGATCGAGCGTTTCTCAACGAAGTGTGTACAAGCCTCCTCGTATTTGAAGGCGACGGCCAGTTCGTCGACTATACAGGCGGTTACGACGACTGGCAGAAGGAGAAGGCGGCGAAAGCGGCGCTGGCGGCGGACAGAGAGAAGGAGAGGAAGAAGGAAGGAGAGATCAAGCTGGGGGCGAAGACCGCCGTGGATTCTGAAGCGGCCCGGACGAAGCGAAAGCTTTCCAATAAAGAGCGGGCCGAGCTCGACGCGTTGCCGAAGAAAATCGAAACGCTCGAAGCCGAGCAGACGAAGCTCACGGAGACGCTCGCGGATCCGGCTTTCTTCAAAAAGGCCGGCGCGGAGGTTGCGAAGGCGACGGCTCGCCTGCACGAGATCGAAGCCGAACTGCCGCCGCTCTATGCGCGGTGGGAGGAACTGGAGGGATAGAATCCAAGCCGCCGAAAACGCGGAGGCGAAGGAGCCGAACCGCGCTTTCCGGCGTGGGTTGATCTGAAACTGTATACGCCGGTTCGAGTTTATTGACTCAACCCGGTTGCCTGCGGGTGAGCGCGTTTCCCGGATATATGCTTTGAGGGGGGGTGCGATCTACCGAGCAACCATCGACGCGGTGTGGCGGCTTCTGTGGCGCCCGGTGAATGCGGTGTGGCTGAGCTGGAGGGAGGTTTCCCTTTGAGCGTCCCTTTAGCGGATGGAGCGTTGGGTCGCGTCCCCTCGATCAGGCGGCGGAGCCCACTCACGGCACCGGTGAGCGCGGCCGCCTGACGTTTTTGGTCCTCGGTTGCGCGTGCAGTTGCTTCTGCATGGGCGGCGTTGGCCTGGGTGACCTTGTCCATGTCGGACACGGCGGAGACGATCTGTCCGATTCCCTGGCTTTGCTCCTCCGCGGCGGCCGCGATCTCCGTCACGAGCTCGTCCACGTTTCGGATCTGTTGCTGGATCGTCGTGAAGGTGGCGGCGACATCGGCGGTGAGCTTCGCGCCCTCGCGGCCCTTCTCGAGGGAGTGGTCGATTTTCGCGGCGGTCTCCTTCGCCGCGTGAGCGCACCGCTGCGAGAGGGCGCGCACTTCCGTTGCGACGACGGCGAAGCCCTGGCCAGCCTCGCCGGCGCGTGCGGCCTCGACCGCGGCGTTCAGCGCGAGAATATTGGTCTGGAAGGCGATCTCGTCGATCGTGCGCAGGATGTTTGTGATGTCTTCGCTCGCCGACTGGATGTCGGACATCGCGGCCTGCATCGCTTGAATTTGCCTGGCGCCCATGCTGGCGGATGCGCTGGCCTGGTTTGCTGCCGCGGTGGATTTGCGGGCGTTATTGGCGCTCGCTTTTGTCATGTTCGATATAGCGGCGAGCGAGGCATTGGTTTGTTCGAGGGCTGCGGCCTGCGCCGTGGCGCCCTCGGACTGCTGCTGGCTCGCGCGCGAAATCTCCGCCGCTGCGGCATGCACGTCGGCCGCGCCCTGGTTGATCGAACGGGTGATGAGTTGCAGGGGCCGGGCAATCTGTCGTCGCACCAGCATGAGGATCAGCAGGAGGATCGCGACGAAGAGCACCGCGGTGGTGACCGCCGAAATCGAGAGCATCGAGCGCCGCATCTCTTCCACGAAATTCGTCCACTGGCCCTTCGCCGCAACCAGGCTATCGGTGCTATAACGAAACTCGAGTACGCCGCCCACCTTGATGTCTTTAAACTCGCCATGGCATTCGTAGCAGGCGGCTGAGACGGCGACCGGCTGATAGAACTCATAAGCGCCTTCGGTGCGGCGTTTGATCGATTCGGTCGCTTCGTAGAGTGTCGATTTCAGCTCGGTGGGAATCGCCGTCTTGAGCAGCTTGGGATCCGACGAGAACTCGACCGTGCCAGTCCGATCGTAGAGTGAGATCTCCAATACGCCTTTCACCCTGGCTTGCGCGGCGACGAGGGTGCGAAAACGGTCCATCTCGCCGCTCGCCATCGCGTCGAACAACGCGGTGCGGTTCGCATGCATGAACTTTTCGACCCATTCCCAATCGGTCGTCTCCGCGGCGGCGAGCGCTTCCTGGGCGCGGCGGTCGATGCGGGCGGAGGTGCTGACGTGCTGCGCAATTTGCGACAACCCATATATACCTACGATTCCAATGAGCAGGGAAAGAAGTATCCTGGTTTGCAGTTTCATTGTACCGGGCGGCGATACAGGCCAAAGAACGGCGCGGTTGCGGAGCGCGTGATGAGCTGGGCGGGAGGATTGATGATAGGCATAACTGAGAATCGGCGAACTGGAACGGCCCGAATCTCTGGATCCAACGGCCCGTTTGGGGGTGGAGCTTATGGAAGTTTAGGCGGGAAGATGAGTTATTAGTGGCGTTTCGCTGATGGACAAAAGTTGAACAGGCGGACTCGGTCGCGAAACGAGTGGATTCATTTAGTACAGGAGCCGGCCGCTCGAATTTTGGAGGACAATGGCGAATCGATCGCGCGGACAACGACGGCTTGCATTCGCGTGCGGTGAGGCGAACCTCGCCGACATCTGCCGTGCCCTGCCGGGTGTGACGATGGCCTGCTTATGTATATACTACGCTTCTGGTCGGTGATGCGAATCGTGTCGGGCGCGGTTGCCGCGGTCGTTTTCCTTTCGTGTGCGGCACAATCGCACGCGGCGGAACGCGCGAAGGAGGTGCAGGAGCGGGTCGCAGCGGCGGATGGCACGTGGACGTGGTTCAACGACGAACGCGCGATCGTGCTGGAAGGCGGCGCGTGGCTGATCGGGTATGTACGTAGCGATGGGAGGATCGCGGTGACGCGTTTCGATCCGGTTCGCGGGAGCTCGGAGGAGACGGTGCTGAACGAGCAGTGCCCGGTGTTGATCGACGATCACGACAACCCGTCGCTCACGCGGTTGGCGGACGGCCGGGTGCTGGCAGTCTATGCGCTGCACTCGAAGGAATCGCGCTGGTATGCACGGACGTCGCTCAAAGCCGATCCGCGCACGACCGCGGATTGGGGGCCGGAGCGGGCGTTCACAACGCCGATTCGCACGTGCTATTCGAACACGCATCGCCTTTCGGCAGAGGGCAACCGGCTGTTTAATTTTTCCCGGTGTATCAATTATAATCCCACGCTCACGCTTTCCCGCGACGACGGCGAGACCTGGGATGCACCGCTGCACTTCATTGCGACGGGCACAGGCAGGACCCGGCCTTATCCGCGCTATTGCTCCGACGGAGTGAAACGGATCGATTTGATTTATACCGACGGGCATCCCGCCACGACCTCGAACTCGGTCTATCATCTCTATTACGAGGGCGGTGCGTTTCGCAGGTCGGACGCGATCCCGGTCGGGAGTCTGGGAGAGCTGCCGCTAAATCATGACGCCGGCGGGCGTGGAACTGCGATCTATACGTTTTCGAAAGTGCCATGGTCGCCGGGTCAGGGGCCGGATGATTATATTCCGGGCGGGCGCGGCTGGACGTGGGATATTCATTATGGGAAAGATGGCAGCCCGCGTGCGGTGTTTCAGGTGCAGCGAATGGACGTGATGGGTAAGGGTTTCAGCGGCGATCGTATTTATTATTACTATGCGCGTTGGGATGGGAAGACGTGGCGAAAGCGTTTTGTCGCGCAGGCGGGCCGACCGCTATATGCTCGGGAGCGGGACTATGGTGGCGGCATGGCGATCGATCCGGAGGATGCCAACGTGGTCTATATCTCTTCGAACGCCGCGCGGCCCTTCAGCCTCGGCAATCTCGACGATGTGCCGCTAAACCACGACGACCGTTACGAGCTGTATCGTGGAGTTACTCAGGATGGCGGGGAGACATTCCAGTGGGAGCCGATCACGCGCGACTCGAAGGAGGACAATCTGCGTCCGATCGTGCTGGAGCGACACGGTCGCACCGAGGCGCTGCTGTGGTTTCGTGGAAGGTATACAAGCTACACGGACTTCAAGACGAGGGTGATGGCGCGAATCGGTGAACGGCGATAGGCCGGCCGCGGAGAAACCCGCGAACGGATGCGCTGGTGGAGATGGAAAACGGTCTGAGCGGAAAGCGGTTCCGGAGGCAAAAACGAGGCGGTTCGCGTCGGTGCCATTCGTGCGTTTTGGTTCGTGCTCAAATTGTCCAGTGCGCGGGCTTGCTGCATATAGCACTGCGGCTTATGTCGGTTGCCGGTCTGAGTTCCTGGTTTCGTCCCTGCGCCGCGCGTGTTTGGCTTCGTCCGTTCAGCAACACCGAAACGTGACCTCAAACATGAATGCGCGCTTCATCGTGGTGTCTCTTTTCCCGCTCCTCGGTTTGGCGGGCACAGCAGCCGAGCCGCCGTCGCCAACCCCGCGTCGGGTGTTGTTCGTTGACGCCGACGATCCCGCCTTGGCGGAAATCAGGAGCATCGGCGAACGCGCCATCGACTGGGTCGCGGGCCGCATGATCAATGAAGCATCCTCGAGTATTGCAGCTCATAGTGGGGCCGACGCCGTGGCGATTTGTCACCTCAAGCGTTTGCCGGTGACCGGTGATTTGATTCCGGCACTGCCTCGCGTGACCGCCATCAAGCGCACCAGTTTGCGCCTGCGCAACCCTGCCAATGCGCCCGATGCGCCCGAACGGCTCGTGCTCGAGCGCGTCCGCCAAGACCTTGCCGCCGGTCTTCCTGCGCCGCCATTACTCCTGCAATGCATCGACAATTCCGATGCCACGAAAGAGTGGCGTGTTTACCGGCCCGTCAGCGTCACGCGGCAGTGCGCCTCGTGCCATGGTCCGGCGCACTCGCATTCGAGCGAACTGCGGGCGATCCTGCAGGAGAGCTATCCCTCCGATACGGCCGTCGACTATAGCATCGGCGAGTGGCGCGGAATTGTACGAGTGACGGTGTCGGACATGCCACGCGCGAAAGCTTCCACCTTCAGGGAAACGGCGGAGCGCGAAATCAGGTCTGGAAACGGGCGATGATGGCGTCGAGTTCGAGGTCGGCGAGCGAGGCGAGCTTGAGGTCGACGTGGGCGAAATCGTGATGCGCGGTGGATTCGTTGGGCACGGCGACGGCCCAGAGGTGGGCGCGTTTTGCGGCGAGCGAGCCAGTGTGCGAGTCTTCGAAGGCGATCGATTCGTGCCCGCGGAGGCCAAACTGGTTCAACACGAGTTTATAGAGGTCGGGCTCGGGCTTCGGCGAGGGCGTGTCGCCGCGGCAGGCGAGAAACTCGAAATGCTCGCGCAGGCCGAGGCGTTCGAGGTGAGGCTCGACCCACTCGTGCTCCGAGTTGGACGCGAGGCCGATGCGCAGGCCGGCGGCGCGGGCGGCTTCAAGGAGCGTGACGACGCCGGGGAGGATCGGCTGGCGAAACAGCAAGGCGTCCTTGGTGGCGCGGCGTTCGAGCTCGAGTGCGGCGCGATCGGTGTGCGGAGCGAAACCATGCCAGGGATCGAAGGTGTAGCTGGCGGTGCCGACGCTGCGGATGAAGAGCGCGCGATCGAACGGGACGTTATGCCGGGCGTGAACTTCGGCGTAGGCGTCGATCAGGGGAGTTTCGGTGTCGAGGATGAGACCGTCGAAGTCGAAGACGAGGGCGCGGATCATGAGTCGAGGAGGCCGGTCGGCAGACCGTCGATGCTGCGGACGTTGTGCTCGGCGCGATAGGCGGCCATGCCGGCGGGGCCTTTTTTGACCGCGTAATCGAGGAGTGTCGGGCGCTCGCGGTTGTAATCGAAGAAGGGGACGCCGAAACCGCAGGAGGTTTGGATGCTTTCGACTTCCGTGACGATCAGCTGGCGTTCTCCGGGGAGCGGTGGACCGAAGAGCGGGCGGAGCTGGGTCCATTCGGTAGTGCGTGGCTGTACAACGCGGCCGCGGCCGTAGATGCGAAAGATGAGGGGCGAGTCCGTGAAGGAACACATCATAAGCGTGATGCGGCCGTTGTCGGCGAGGTGGGCGGCGGTTTCGTTGCCACTGCCCGTGACGTCGAGATAGCCGACGCGGGTGTTCGAGAGGATGCGAAAGGTGTCCATCCCCTTCGGCGAGAGATTCACGCGGCCGGAGCGCGGCGCGGAGGCGACGAAGTATATTTTTTGCGCGGCGATAAACTCGCGGTGCGCGGGTGTGAGTTCGGGAAAGAATTTGGCCATGACGAAAAGCGGGAGCGGTCAGGCCGCGGCGGCGACCGGAGCGAGGGCAACGCGAATCGCGCTGCGGCTCTGCAGCACGCCGACGAAGGCGACGAGGAGCACGATGGTGAGGACCATATAGCCGGCGGGTGCGCCGTGGGTATCGATGATGAGCATCGAATATACGAGCACGGTGCGGAGCACGCGATCGAGGACGTTATAGAAACCGCCGACGCGGCCCATGAAGTCGTTGGGGACGGTGTGCAGCAGCAACGCACTGCGTGCGACGCGGCAGCCGGCGTTGCCGAAGCCAAGCAGGGCGCCGGCGAGGAGAAACGGGATCGGCAGCCGGAGAAACACGAGCACGAGCAAGCCGGCGAGGAATATGAGCATCGTGACCGGGATGGTGTTTGCCGCACTGTGCCGGCCGATCAGCCGGGGCAGCATCAAGCCGGCGGCAATCGAGCCGAGGGCGAAGGTGATCTCTCCGGCCGCGAACCACGCGGCGCCGGCCTGAAGCGTCTGCGAAACATAGATCGGGTAGAGATAGTTGCCCGTCATCACGATGACGAACGGGACGAGCGAGCAGGTGAAGAAGAGCGCGAGCCGCGGGCGTTCGCGGAGCCAGCGAAAGCCATCGCTGACGGAGGTCCAGATCGAGCGGCGAACGGACGGGCCGGCGGGCCGCCCCTCCGAGCCTGAAGCTTCGAGGTGGGTGGGTTGGTAGGGCAGCGTCGATTGGATGATGAAGCTGGCGAGATAAGTGGAGGCATCGAACAGCAGGATGACCCAGAGCGGCACGTGGGTGACGAGGTAGCCGCCCAGCCCGCCGGCGACCATCATCGCAGTCTGGCCCTGCACTTCGAGCAGTCCGATGAGCGACTGATACTGCGAACGATCGAACATCTGCTGGATCAGCGCGAACTTCGCCGGGTAATGCAGCGTATAGTACAGCATGCCGCAGAAGTAGATCGTCATGAGCTGCCAGGTGGAGAACCCGCCGAGCGCGAGGCCCAGGACGGCCATGCCCAGCATCGCGCAGAAGCCCCAGGCCTCGCTCGTGAGCAGCGCGATCTTGCGCGAGTGCCGATCCACCCACGCGCCGTAGTACGGCATGAGGAGAAACAGTACGACCGTCGTGACGATGGTGGTCCAGCGGAAGGCCTCGTTGCCGCCCGGTTCGTGCACGAGGAGCCACGGCACCGAGAAAATCGTCACGCCGGAGCCGATCGAGCCAAGCGTATTGGCAACGAGGAGACGGCGGACGCGCGTGTCGCGGAGGAGAACCTTCATGAGCGAAGCGAAACGAAAACGTGCTGCCGGGAGGAACGAAAGCGCAGAGTCTGCCGGCCACCGCACAGCGGGGCGATTCTGTGAAGGCGTGCTGCGCGGGCGGCGGCTGACCAGCCCGCGATGGGTTTAACTGACACACTTTCCGTTTGCGCCGGGCGCGATTCGCGTGACCGTGTGCGCCGTCCAGCGCGAACACGATCGCGACCGGACGCCACAACTCATCCTCCCGTTCCTCGGACCACGAGGCTTCATCGCCATGCGAAAAGCACCCCTGTCCACCGCCGCCGGCCTGCAGGTTTTCCAACATCAGGAAACCGCGGCAGCGGCATGAAAAACATTCTCGAACTCTCGCGCGCCCGGCGCGAACAACACGCGATCGTGATGATCGCGGCCTACGATGCGCTGATGGCGCGAATCGTGGCGGAAGCGGACGTGGACGTGATTCTCGTGGGCGACAGCGCTGCGATGGTCGTGCACGGGTTTCCGTCCACGGTGCACGCCACGCTCGACATGATGTGCATGCACGTCGCGGCGGTGCGGCGCGGTGCGCCGGAAATCGTGCTGGTGGCGGACATGCCCTTTCTGACGGTGCGGCGCGGCACGGCGGCGGCGGTCGAGGCGGCGGGAGCCTTGATGCAGGCGGGCGCGACGGCAGTCAAAGTCGAGGGCGTGGCGGGCCACGAGGACGTGATCACGCATCTGATCGGGAGCGGAATTCCGGTGATGGGGCACATTGGGTTGACGCCGCAGTCGGTGCATCAGCTTGGTGGATACCGTTTCCAGGGGCGCGAGCCGGCGCAGGCGGAGCGCCTGCGGGACGAGGCGCGCGTGCTGGAAGGACTGGGAGCGTTTGCGCTCGTGCTCGAATGCGTGCCGGCGGCGCTGGCCGCGACGATCACCGACGAGCGCGCGATTCCGACGATCGGAATTGGCGCCGGGGCGGGGACAGCCGGCCAGGTGCTGGTGCTTTCGGATTTGCTCGGGCTCGATCCACGGTTTCAGCCGCGGTTCGCACGGCGTTATGTGGACGGGCATGAGCTCGTGCGCGATGCGCTGCAGCGCTTCGCCCGCGATGTGCGCGCCGCGCAGTTTCCCGCGCGCGAGGAGGTTCTGGCATGAAAAGCGAAATTATGGGTGGCACGGGCGTGCCGCCCGTGGAGTTGAGCGTTGAAAATGGAGGACAATCACGGGCGGAACGCCCGTGCCACCTCGAGCTGTGCACGCGACTGGACGCTTGGCAGGCGCTGCGCGATTCGTCCGCCTGGGCCGGCCGGAGCATCGGCTTCGTGCCGACGATGGGGGCGTTGCACGCCGGGCACCTCGAATTGTTGAAACGCGCGCGCGCCGAAAACGCGCGCGTGGTGCTGAGTGTTTTCGTGAACCCGACCCAGTTCAACGATCCCAAGGACCTCGCGCGTTATCCGCGCACCCTGGAGGCCGACGCCGAGCTGGCGCGGCCGTTTGCCGATGCGTTGATCGCGCCCGCGCCCGAGGAACTTTATCCGGACGGTTATCGTTATCGTGTGACGGAAAACGAACTCAGCCGGCGTTGGGAAGGCGCGCATCGGCCGGGGCATTTCGATGGCGTGCTCACGGTGGTGTTGAAGCTCTTCAATCTCGTGCAGCCGCGGCGCGCTTATTTCGGCGAGAAGGACTGGCAGCAACTGCAGCTCGTGCGCGGCATGGTATCGGCTCTGCTGATACCGGTCGAGGTGGTCGCGTGCCCGACGGTGCGCGAACCGGACGGGCTCGCGATGAGTTCGCGCAACCGGCGGTTGTCGCCGCTCGGGCGCGCGCATGCGGCGGCGTTTCCACGTGTGCTGCAAAGCGCGCCGGATGCGGCCGCGGCCGCCGCGGCGCTGCGGTCGAAAAGCTTCGAGGTGGATTACGTCGAGGATCACGAGGGCGTGCGGCTCGGCGCGGTGCGGCTCGAGGGCGTGCGCTTGATCGACAATGTACGGCTGGCACCCGCATATCCCAACGACCAGGCTTCAAACTCCACGGTAGGGGCAGACAAACCGGCCCCATGAAGCCTCCGACCTCTGGATTCCTTCGATCTCCGGAACCTCGCATCGGGTCTTTGGAAAGCCCGGCATGAGCAACGTCCTCTTCATCCTCACGGGATCGATCGCGTGCTATAAAGCATGCGACGCGATTTCGCGGCTCGTGCAACGTGGGTTTGCGGTGAGGGCGGTCGCGACGCGGGCCGCTTTGAAATTCGTCGGCGCCGCGACGCTCGAGGGGCTGACGCGTGAGAAGGTCGCGATCGATCTGTTCGAGCCGGGCGCGGCGCTCGACCATATCACGCTCGCGCGCTGGGCCGACGTGGTGATGGTTTGTCCTGCCACGGCGAATACGCTCAACCGGATGGCGGCGGGCCTCGGCGATGACCTCGCGGGAGCGTTGTTGCTCGCGCACGACTGGCGGAAGCCGCTGCTCGTCGCGCCGGCGATGAATCCGATGATGTGGACGCATCCTGCGACGGTCGCTTCCGTGGCCACGCTGCGGCGGTGGGGCGCGCGGTTTGTCTCGCCCGGCGAAGGCCGCACCGCGTGCGGCGAAGAAGGCGAGGGCCGGCTCGCTGAACCCGACGAAATTCTCGCGGCGGTGGAAGCGGCGGCGGCTCCGCCGGCGCGGCGGTTGCGGGTGTTGGTCACGAGCGGCGGCACGGCCGAGCCGATCGACGGCGTGCGCGTGATCACGAACACGAGCACGGGCGCGACGGGTGCGTTGATCGCGGATCACTTTGCGCAGCGCGGACACGAGGTGGTGTTGTTGCGCGCGCGCGCGGCACGCGGTGCGACCGGACGTTGCCGCGAGGAGACGTTTGTCACGTTTGCCGATCTCGACGCGGCGCTGACGCGCGAGCTGGGCGGAGGCGTATTCGATGTGGTGATACACGCGGCGGCGGTGGGCGATTTTGCCGTGGACGCGATCGAGGTGGACGGCGTGCGGCAGGCGGCGGGCGCGGCCAAGCTCGCGTCGACGAAGCCGCCGACGTTGCGGTTGCGGCGCAATCCCAAGCTGCTCGACACGCTGCGGGCGCGAAGCCGCAATCGGGGCGTGCGAATCGTGGCGTTCAAGCTCACGCGGGGGGCGACGGCAGGGGAGGCGCAGGCGGCCGTGGCCGGACTATTCGCGAACGGCGCGGCCGACCTCGTGGTGCACAACGATCTCGCGGCCCGGCCGGAAGATGGCGGTGCGTTTCCGGCGGAGATCTGGGCCGCCGAGGGTGCGGTGGTGGCGCGTTGCGCAGATCGCCGTGACATCGCGGCGGCGCTGGAAAACCTGCTGACCGGCGAGCAGACGATCGGCGGAGTCGGAGACCGAGGGACGCGGAACCCCAAACTCGAAACTCAGAACAAAAAATCGGAACGAAGCGCCGCGTCATGATCCTCTGTCTCGACATCGGAAATTCCCAGCTGCACGGCGGCGTATTCGACGGCGGGCTGCGGTTGCAGTTTCGCAAGACGACGCACCCGCTGGGATCGTCGGACGAGTTCGGGGTCTTTTTCACCGCCGTGCTGCGTGAGAACAATCTCGACCCGCGCGCGGTGAAGCGCATCGCGATCTGCTCGGTGGTGCCGACGGCGTTGTATCCGATTCGCAGCGCGTGCCTGAAATATTTTGGCCTCGAACCGTTTCTGCTGCAGGCGGGTGTGAAGACCGGGCTGAAGGTGAAGTATCGCAACCCACACGAGGTCGGCGCGGACCGCATCGCGGGTGCGATCGCGGCGGCGTCGCGGCGGCCGGGGGAAAACATCCTCGTCGTCGATTGCGGCACGGCGACGACCTTCGATGTGGTCACAGTCGACGGTGATTATCTCGGCGGCGCAATTTTGCCGGGGTTCGGGATTTCGGTGGAGTCGCTGGCCGGGAAAACCGCGAAGCTGCCGACCGTCGAGATTACCCGGCCGGCGGTGGCGCTCGGCCGCTCGACCACGGAGAGCATCCAGTCGGGCGTGTATCACGGGCACGTGGGCGCGATCCGGCAGCTGGTGCAGGAGCTGACGCGCGAGGCGTTTGGCGGCGAGCGACCGGCGATCATCGCGACGGGTGGTTTCTCGCGTTTGCTCGAGGCGGAAGGTCTGTTCGACGAAATCGTGCCGGAATTGGTGCTGCTCGGCTTGAAGCGCGCGGAGGAGTTGAATCGGGAGTAGCTGTCTGGACCGGGCACGGCGGGACGCTGTACTACGTCAGGATGTCGCGGCGCGAGCCAGTTTGGCTGCTGCCGGCGCATGTGTTCTCCCGTTTGCCGAGGCCGGAAGGCTGAGTTAAGTTGGCCCAACGATTGCGGAGGAAACCAATCATGGACTTTGCAAAACTTACCCAGATGTCGCGCCAGGCGGTGACCGAGGCGCAGAACATCGCCCGTCGGCATGGAAACAACGAAGTGGATACGTGGCACCTGTTCGCTGCGTTGCTCGGACAGGAGAGCGGAATCGTGCCAGGCTTGCTCGACAAGTTGAACATCGGTCCGGGGGCGATGCAGCTCGCCGTGGAGCGCGAGCTCGAGCGGCTGCCGAAGGTCAGTGGCGCCGTTGACACGTCGAAGGTTTATGTGACGCAGGCCGTCAACGAGTCGCTCACGCGGGCGGAGGAGGAAGCGGGCAAACTCAAGGACGAGTTCGTATCGGTCGAGCATCTGTTCCTCGGGCTGCTCGACGTGGCGAAGCCGGAATCGTTGAAGAAGTTGTTCAAGAGCTTCGGGCTGGAACGCGCGAGGGTGCTGGCCGCGTTGAAGGAAGTCCGCGGATCGCAGCGCGTCACGACGGACAATCCGGAGGCGACGTATCAGGCGCTGGAAAAATATGGCGTCGATCTCGTCGCGCACGCGCGGAAGGGGAAGATGGATCCAGTGATTGGGCGCGACGACGAGATCCGGCGCACGATCCGGATCCTCTCGCGCAAGACGAAGAACAATCCGGTGCTGATCGGCGAGCCGGGGGTCGGCAAGACCGCGATCGTCGAAGGCCTCGCACAGCGCATCCTGCGTGGCGACGTGCCGGAAGGGTTGAAGGACAAGACGATCTTCTCGCTGGACATGGGTGCGCTCGTCGCCGGCGCGAAATATCGCGGCGAATTCGAAGAGCGGCTCAAAGCGGTGCTGCACGAAATCAAGCAGAGCGAAGGGCGGATCATTCTCTTCATCGACGAGCTGCACCTGATCGTCGGGGCGGGAAAAACCGACGGCGCGATGGATGCGGGCAACCTGCTCAAGCCGATGCTCGCGCGCGGCGAGCTGCATTGCATCGGCGCCACGACGCTCGATGAATATCGCAAGCACATCGAGAAGGACGCGGCGCTGGAGCGGCGTTTCCAGCCGGTGCTCGTCGACCAGCCGACGGTCGAGGATGCGATCTCGATTTTGCGCGGCTTGAAGGAGCGCTTCGAGTTGCACCACGGCGTGCGCATTCAGGACAACGCGTTGGTGAGCGCAGTGGTGCTTTCGAATCGCTATATCAGCGACCGCTTCCTGCCGGACAAGGCGATCGATCTGGTGGACGAGGCGTGTGCGATGATCCGCACCGAGATGGACTCGATGCCGCAGGAACTCGACGAGTTGACGCGCAAAGTGCTGCGGCTCGAGATCGAGGAGCGGGCGCTCGCGAAGGAAAAGGACGAGGCGAGCGCGCGACGGCTGGGGGCGTTGCGCAAAGAGCTCGCCGAAGCGCGTGAGAAGGCCAGTGGCATTCGGCTCGCCTGGGAAAAGGAGAAGGCGTCGGTGCAGAAAACGCGCACGCTGCGCGAAGAGATCGAAGCCACCCGGTTCGAGATGGAGAAGGCGGAGCGCGCGTATGATTTGAACAAGGTCGCCGAGTTGCGTCACGGCAAGCTGCCGCAGCTCGAGGCCGAATTGAAGCGGCTCGAGCAGAAAGGGCGCGAGTCGGAGACGACATTGTTCAAGGAGGAAGTTTCCGAGGAGGAGATCGCCGAAGTGGTTTCGAAATGGAGCGGCGTGCCCGTGACGCGGCTCGTCGAGGGCGAGAAGGAAAAGCTCCTCCGGCTCGAGGAGGTGCTGCACGAACGCGTGGTGGGCCAGCACGAGGCGGTGACGCTCGTGACGGAGGCGATCCTCCGCGCGCGCAGTGGCATCAAGGATCCGCGGCGGCCGGTCGGTAGTTTTCTGTTCCTCGGGCCGACGGGCGTGGGCAAGACGGAACTCGCGAAGACCCTGGCCGAAACGCTGTTCGACACGGAGGCCTCGATGGTGCGGATCGACATGTCCGAATACATGGAGAAGCACAGTGTGGCGCGGATGATCGGCGCGCCTCCGGGCTACGTCGGTTACGATGAGGGCGGTCAGCTCACGGAGGCGGTGCGGCGGAAACCGTATGCGGTGATCCTCTTCGACGAAGTCGAGAAGGCGCATCCGGACGTATTCAATGTGCTGTTACAGGTGCTCGACGACGGGCGGATCACGGATTCGCAGGGCCGCACGGTCGATTTCAAGAATGCCGTCATCATCATGACCTCGAACATCGGCTCGCGTTACCTGTTGGAAGGCGTGACGGGCGAATCGATTCCCGAGGCCGTGCGCGAGAGCGTGATGGCCGAGCTGCGGAAATCGTTCCGGCCCGAGTTCTTGAACCGCATCGACGAGACGATCCTCTTCAAGCCGCTCACGCTCGAGGAAATCACCACGATCGTCGACCTGCTGCTGGCCGATTTGAACAAGCGGCTGGCCGACCGGCGCGTGACTGTGAAACTCGACAATAAGGCGAAAGAATGGGCGGCGGAGAAGGGCTACGATCCAGTGTTCGGCGCCCGGCCATTAAAGCGGTTCCTGCAACGCAATATTGAGACCAAGCTCGCCCGCGCGCTCATCTCGGGAGAAATACAGGAGGGATCGGACCTGACTTTCACCGTTCGCAACGACGAGTTAGCTTTCGATAAACAGCCCTCGATGGCAGCGTGATCGTCTGGGAATCCCGCGTGCTGAGCGCGGGATTAAGCACGAACTCGGGTGCCGCCGGCGTTTCCCGCTGTTGCGACTATGCCGAACTTTGCCGCGGGTGCCTTGATCGATCACGGCGCGCCGCACGAACGTCGCGTAAGCCATTTCGCGGCGAGGGAGATTGATGGCTCTCGTCGAGCGTGGCCCGGTGCCGGAGCGCCTATTTTCCCTCGAAGACGTCCATCGCCCTTAACGCCGCCGCGAGTCGCGTTTCCACGCCGAGCTTGCCCAGGATGTGGTGGACGTGTCGTTTCACGGTCGCAGTTGCAGTTTGGAGGATGGTGGCGATCTCCGGGCTGGTTTTGCCCTGCGCGATCCAGAACAGAATCTCGGCTTCGCGTGGCGTCAGACCCAAGGTGAGCAGTTGTTCGGGCGAGGGTTGAGCTGCCATTTCTTCGAGGGTGAGCAGCGTCCGCTCGGCGCTTTCCGGGTCGGGAACACGCGTGATTTTCAGTCCACGCACCGTGCGCGGTTCGGCGATGACAAACCATCCGCGCAGCTCCTCCGCGCTCGGCTCGCCGCCGTGCCGCGCGAGCAGCCGTTGCGCAGCGGCACTGCGGAACTGCACTGCGCCCGCGCGATCGACAACGAGCACGGCGTTTTCCAACGCGTGCGCGAGCGAGCGCTCCGCGCCGATCCGCCGTTGTATTTCGCGGTCGAGCTCCTCGTTGCGCTCCTCGAGCGCAAGATGCAGCGCCCGTAATTCCAAATGCGCCCGCACGCGCGCGAGCACTTCGTCGGGATCGATTGGCTTGGTGATGTAATCGACGGCACCGAGCGAGAAGCCCTTCACTTTGTCGATCGTGTCCGTGAGCGCGGTGAGGAAAAACAGCGGCACGTCGCGAAACCGGTCGCTCGCCTTGATCCGCCGGCAGGTCTCGTAGCCGTCGAGCCCGGGCATCATCACGTCGAGCAGGATGAGGTCGGGATTGGTCTGTGGCAGCTCCTCGAGCGCGAGATTGCCGCTATCGGCGACGAGCACCTCGAAGCCCCGCGTGCTCAGAAACTCGAACAGCACCGAGAGATTGTCGGGCACGTCATCGACGATGAGGATGCGTTTGCCGGCGTGAGGATACGGGGCGGTCATGATGAAGCAGACGTGGTCGTGCGCTGCGCGGTCCCGCGCAGCTCATGGCGCAGCGCCCCGAGCTGAAAACCCGCGGCCAGGTTATCGAGGTGCTCGATCGTGGGCGCACACTCTGGATGACGCGCGGCGACGGCCCTCAGGCGCTCGCGAAAATTTCGGATGTCGCCGCGCCGGGCGAGCTCGAGCAGTGGTTCGGCTTCCGCAGCGGGGAGGGGAGTTTTGGTTGTCGGAGCGAAGGACGCGCCGGAGTTACTCTCGTTCGGGGCAAACGTCCACGTGAGGCCGAGACCCTGCGCGATCGAGGCGAGCAGCCGTTCCTCGTTGAACGGTTTCGGCACGAAGTCGTCGCAGCCGGCATCGATTGCCGTGTGCCGGTCTTCCTCGAACACGCTCGCCGATACTGCGATGATCGCCGGTGCGCCGCCGCCAGGAAGCGCTCGCAGTCTCCGCGCAGTGGCCAGGCCATCGAGCGGGCCGGGCATCCGCAGGTCGAGCAACACGGCGTCGAACGGCTGGGTTTGAAACGTGGAGACGGCGGCTTCGCCGTCACGGCATTCTCCGATCGCGAAACCGAGCGGCTCGAGCAGACCGCGGAGCACAACACGGTTGGCCGCCTCGTCGTCGATCACGAGCAAGCGCCGGCGCGCGCCCTCGTAGCCGTTGATCATGCGTCGTGGCGCGACGAGGGCCGCCGGCGCCGCGGTGACCGGCAGCGCGGCCTCGAACCAGAACCGACTGCCGCGGCCAGGCTGGCTCTCGACGCGAATCGCGCCACCCATGAGCTCGACGATGCGCTGGCTGATGGCAAGGCCGAGCCCGGTGCCTTGCGCGGCGAGGGGATTGCGTTGCGCCTGATGAAACGGCTCGAAAATCCTCTCCAGATCCTCCGGCGCGATGCCGACGCCGGTGTCGACCACCTCGAAGCGGAGCGAGCAGCGCAGGCGCCCCGCTTGTCCTTCTTCCGGAGCAGGCGAGGACGCCTGCGCTACGCTTCGCCACTCAGCTCAGATCCCGAATCGACCCGAACTCCGGGTCGAACAGCCGCCGGTACGTTCGCACGATCATCCCGTCGGTCAGGCCCGCAAGCCAGTCGCAGATCTGCCGGGCTTTGCCGTCCGCCGTGTTTTCGGCATCGATCAAGCGACCCACTCGCGGTGGCAGGATGTTGATCACGCGCACGCCTTTCTCGACATAGTTGCGCCAGCAC
>JAKFEQ010000012.1:0-6014 GCA_036675625.1 Opitutaceae bacterium
GCTGGAGGGTGTGCGCGAGAGGCGGGGTGCGCTGGAACGAAGGCCGCGGGGTGACGGAAGGAAGGTTTGGATGGGAGACAGTGGCAGGCCTGATGACGGTTGAACCATTTTGCCATTTTTGCCGACGAGGCGATATTTCGCCAGAGGGCTTGGCTGACATTTTCGTCAGCGGCTGCGTGCATTTTGCGAGGTGGAATCGCGGCAATTTTCCGAGGCAAGGACTTGTGAAATTTCCGGACGGCACGTGCACGCAATTCTCCAAGCGGTTACTTTCCCGCTGAAGCGGAGCATACGTTTCGCGGAGTCCGCGCGCGGACCGGACGACTGGCCCAGGCTTCGCGCGGCACGGGGCCTTGCGTAAGGGAAGTTCGGATACAACGCGGCCCGGGCGGCCGCAAAAAAGGGCGGGCCGAAGGCCCGCCCTGGTGGCGTGAAGCGCGCGAGGTGTTGCGCGGCGTTCAGCCTTTTTTCAACTGGTGCGGGGCGACATCGACATCGCGCGGGTTGATCGGGATGCGCATACCGTAGAAGCTGCGATACACGAACACGAGCGCGACGACGAAGATGACGGCGCCGAGGGCGTGCTTCGTGCCGGCGGGCATCTTCACCGCGATCTCGACGGCGAGCAGGCCGAAGAGCGTGGTGAATTTGATGACGGGATTCAGCGAGACGGAGGAGGTATCCTTGAACGGATCGCCGACGGTGTCGCCCACGACGGTGGCGGCGTGGAGCGGGGTGTTCTTCATCTTGAGTTCGACCTCGACGATTTTCTTGGCGTTGTCCCAGGCGCCGCCGCCGTTGGCCATGAAGATGGCTTGGAACAGACCGAAGAAGGCCATGCCGATGAGATAGCCGATGAAGAAGAACGGGTCGAAGAAGGCGAGCGAGAGGCTGAAGCAGAAGATGACGATGAAGATATTTATCATGCCCTTCTGCGCGTATTGCGTGCAGATGCGGACGACCTCTTTCGAGGCTTCGATGGAGGCCGTCGCGGCGTCGAGCTTCATGTTTTCCTTGATATAGACGACGGCGCGATAGGCGCCCGTGACCACGGCCTGCATGCTGGCGCCGGTGAACCAATAGATCACCGCGCCGCCCATCATGAGGCCCATGATGGCCTCGGGGTGTACGAGGGAAAGACGCTCGATGGTGTCGGGGTGAATGGCTTTCAGCATCATGATAATGCCGAAGACCATCGTGGTGGCGCCGACGACCGCGGTGCCGATGAGGACGGGTTTCGCGGTCGCTTTGAAGGTGTTGCCGGCACCGTCGGCTTTCTCGAGTTGGAACTTGGCGCCTTCGAAGTCGGGCTCGAAGCCGAAGTTCTTCTTGATGTCGGCGCTGATGTCGGGGCGCGATTCGATCTGGGAGAGTTCGTAGACGGATTGCGCGTTGTCGGTGACGGGGCCGAAGGAATCGACGGCGATCGTGACGGGGCCCATGCCGAGAAAGCCGAACGCGACGAGGCCGAAGGCGAAGATGGGCGCGGCAAAACGGAAGGCCTCGGGCATCATGCCCTGGACGGAGGCGTGGCCGGAAAAGTAATACGCCCCGAACATGAGGGCGAGAATGCAGAGGCCGGTCCAGAAGGCGGAGAAGTTTCCGGCGACGAGGCCGGAGAGAATGTTGAGGGAGGCGCCGCCCTGGCGGGAGGAGGTGACGACTTCCTTCACGTGGCGACTCTCGGTGGAGGTGAAGATCTTGGTGAACTCCGGGATGAGCGCGCCGGCGATGGTGCCGAGGGAGATGATGGTCGAGAGCACCCACCAGAGGCCGGGGCCGACGGACGGGTGATCCGCGAGGAGCGCGTAGCTGGCGACGTAGGTGACGGCGATGGAGACGAGCGAGGTGATCCAGACGAGGTTGGTGAGCGGTTGCTCGAGATTGAAGTCCTTTGCACGGCCCCATTTGGCGCGGGCGAGGAGGTCGTTGACCCAATAGCTGGCGAGCGACGTGAGGATCATCAGGATGCGCATCGCGAAGAGCCAGACGATGAGGACGCCACCGAGTGCGGGATTGGCCGCGAGCGCGATGGCGAGGAATGCGATGAGGGCGACGCCGGTGACGCCGTAGGTCTCGAAGCCGTCGGCCGTGGGGCCGACGGAGTCGCCGGCGTTGTCGCCGGTGCAGTCGGCGATGACGCCGGGGTTGCGCGGGTCGTCTTCGGGCAGGTTGAAGACGATCTTCATGAGGTCGGCGCCGATATCCGCGATCTTGGTGAAGATACCGCCGCAGATGCGAAGCGCGGAGGCGCCGAGCGATTCACCGATGGCGAAGCCGATGAAGGAGGGGCCGGCGAGATCCGTGGGGAGGAACGCCAGGATGCAGATCATGAAGAACAGCTCGATCGCGACGAGGAGGAGGCCGACGCTCATGCCCGACTTCAGCGGGATGAGCAGGGTGGCGAGCGGGTTGCCCCGCAGGGCGGAGAAGGCGGCGCGGGAGTTGGCGACGGTATTGATGCGAATGCCGAACCAGGCGACGCCGTAGCTGCCAAGAATGCCGAGGACGGAGGCGGCGAGGATGATAACGATGTGCCCGAAGGGGGAATGGGAGAGGACGCCGAAATAATAGATCATGCACGCGGCAATGAGCACCCAGAGCGCGGCGAGAAACTTGCCCTGCTGAAAGAGGTAGGTTTTGCAGGTTTCCCAGATGATCTGGGAGATGGCGGCCATCGATGGATGGACGGGCAGGGTTCGCGTCTGGAGGTATTGGATCCAGCCGTAGATCATCCCGAGGGCGCAAACGACGAGGCCGAGCATGAGGATATTCATGCCAGTGAGGGAGCCGTTGAAGAACGACACCTGGGTGAGATCGGGGATGTTAATATCTGCCTCGCTCGCGCGGAGGACCGAGGGAGCGGACACGGCCAATGCAGCGGCGCCCCATCTGAGTGAATTTCGGAGTTTCATAGGATAATAAGAAAAAGCACCGTGCGTGGCTGGCTGGGCCATGCTCTGACCGAAGGGGGAGGGAACGGCGTTGTATTGTCGCGGTGCGGGCTGGCCGGCGAGTTTATAGTGAACGGCCAACTGCCGGATGAACTGAGACTAATCAATACCCGCAGCCGTTTAATAGCATTCTAATTCGCAATAGTAGGCGCGAAATTCGCAAGGATCGCGCAGTCGATACGCGAGGGAAGAACGTGTATAGGTATATCCCTTAAGAAGACTATAGGGAATACCATTACAAGCCTTCGGCGGCACCGAAGGCCATGCTGTCACCGGGGTTTGGGGCGGTAGCGCCGGATCTCAAGGGGCTCGGTCAGCGAGTAGAATGCGACCACCTTGTCGAGATGGGCGAGCGTCCACGGAATCGAGAAGGAGGAGCCGTTCTTCGTGAAGACAATATCGTCGGCAATATAGACGCAGGAATGTACGCAGACACCGCCGGGTTGCAGGAAAACAATGACGTCGCCGAGGAGCGGCTGGCCAGTGACGCGATAGTAATCGTTGAGCAGGGTTTGCTGCACGACGGTGATGTCGGTGAAGCGATCGTCGGGCTGGTCGTTGGCGAAATTGAATGAGGTCCAGTGGCAATCGCGCAGCGCATCGATTGCGCGTTCAGAAGGGACGGGGTAGCTATAGAGCAGGAGGCGGGCGAAGCGCGGGAGCAGATGTACGATGTCAATTACGCCGCCCTGCGGGCGTTGCGCGAGCGAGGCGAGGAGCGGCTCGATGTCGCGCCGGCGGCGGCTGGAGGTCCAATAACCGGCGAGTGCGGCGACATCGGCCTGGTGGGGAACGTGAAGCTGGACGAGGAGGGCGGACTTGCGGGAGAGCGTCTTGATCAACCGGGTGCGCGAGGCGTTGTCGGGCAGGCGGGGAAGGAGGAGATCGAGGTCGGAGAAGAGGGAGTTTGGGCCGCGGCGGTAGAGCAGGCGTCGGGTAAAATCGAGTGCGGCGGGCGGCAGGGTGTTGTCGTCGAGCCAATCCTCGACTTCGTCGGTGCGGGCGCGGAAGGGATCGCGTTGCAGGGCGTTTTCAGGGAACGCCGCGAGAGCGGTGTAGATTGCCGCGCGGGCCTCAGGTTCGAGGCTGGCGACGAGCTCGGCGGGTGGGGCGAGGACAATACCGGTGGGGGTGGCTCCGCGGCGTGCGGGATTGGTCAGTTGCTGGATCTGACCGGGCGTGAGGCGGGCTTGACGCCACAGGGCATCGAGCGCGGCTTCGGTGTAACCGGTGAAGACCCAGCGCAGGGGCTGAGCCGTGACAAAATCAGGCGGGATGAAGTCTTCGGGTGGCTCGATGAAGATGCGGGAAAATCCCAACTGGCCCCAGGGACCCGGTTGACTGAGCTGGGTGAGCGGGGGTGCGGCGCGTGACGGAGAAGCGGCGGGCGCGGTGTTCGCGGCTGGCGCGGGAGCCGGCGGTTGGAGCGGGCCAGCGCGGAACGCCCAGATCACGAAGATCCAAGGGAGAAGGATGACAGCGGCGATGACACCCCAGCCGAGCCGGGAAACTCCAATGAACGACGAGCCGGGAGGCATGAGGCGAGGCGGCGGCGCGAGGGGCGTCGGGTCAGGCGGGCTCCGTCGATCGGAAGGGGGCGGCTCCGGTCACGCGCGGATGGACTTGCGGCCGCGATAACGGCGCCAGCCGAGGAGGCCGAGGCAGCTGGAGACAAAGATCGCGCCGTAGGTGGCAGGCTCGGGCGTGGGACGAATTTCGCGGTCGAGCCAGCCGTTCGGCGTGCCATTGACCCAGGTGGTCGTGAGGCCGTCGTAGTTGTAGCCGTTGTGATTCCCGAAAGTGATGTTGCCGAGGACGCCGGTGCCGTACTGCGTGCCGACACCGGGTTGGTTGCCGACGCCCTGAATGGTGTTGGTGGCATACCAGACGGTGGTGAGACTGGCCCAGCCTTCGACGGTGACGTTGACGCCGGCGTCGATGATCAGGGTGGCGGAGCGGAGGAAGGTGTTGGCGCTGTTGTTGAAATCGAGGATCGTATCGCCGGTGATGTGGAGCGTGCCGACGTTGATATCGACCCCGGCGAGTTCGAGGCGGAAGGCGTTGCCGGCGGTGCCGCCGATTTGAAGCGTGAGATCGGTGGCGGTGAAGCTGTTGGTGAACGCGAGGGCGGAGCCGGTGGTGCCGGTGGCGGCGAAGGTGCCGGCGCTGGAGGCATCGAAGACGCCCGCGAAATTGGTCGTGAGGCCGTCGTTGTAGTGGGCGTTTACGGTGCCGCCGCTGGCGATGAGAAGAGTGGTGCCGCTGGCGGAGGAGAACTCGGCGGTGTTGAGCGTGGTGCTGCTGCCGGTCCCGACGATCATGGTGCCGGCGTTGATGCGGGTCTGCCCTACGGTGCCGGTCGTGCCGGAGAAGGTCATGTTGCCGGTGCCGTTCTTGAGCAATGAGCCGGTGCCGTTCGAGATATTGCCGGAGAGGGTGAGCGAGCCGGAACCGTCCCAGGTGAGGCTGCCGTTGGTGTTGCTGACGGGGCCGCTGACGACGGTGTTGCCGGCGCCGCCGACGGTGAGGGCGGCCGCGTTGCTGCCGGTGATGCCGCCTTGGAGTGTGAGGGTCGTGGGGGAGCCGCTGTAGAGGTCGGAATTGATGCGGGTGGCGCTGGCGACGGTGACGATGCCGGTGACGGTGTTATCCCCGCGGACGTTGCGGAGGGCGCCGCCGTTGGAAATGCCGAAGCCGTTCAGGAAGATGCTGGGCTCGGCGAGGGTGAGGTTTCCGTTGGCGGAGCTATCGAGCTCAAGGGCGCCGCCGTGGACGGTGGTCGTGGAGCCTGCATTACCGAGGGCACTGTTTTTCTGCGCGCTCAGGACACCGGCGTAGATGTTGGTGTCGCCGCCGTAGGTGTTCGGAGCCAGGAGGTCGTTGCCGGAAAGGATGAGTTTGCCGCTCTCGTATTTGTTGATCCCACCGCTGCCAGTGCCGATCGAGCCGCTGAGCGTGGTGTTGCCGGCGCCGTAGACGTCGAGGTTCGAATTGGAGGTGGAGGAGATGGTGCCGGAGAGGGTGAGCAGGTCGGCGGTGGAGGTGATGCGGGAGTCGGTC
>JAKFEQ010000019.1:0-128560 GCA_036675625.1 Opitutaceae bacterium
CCGCGTCATCCTCCGCGGCATCCCGAATGCCTACGCTCTGCGCAACGGCTGGATCTGGTACTCGCCCATGGATTCCTACAGCACGGAGCGCGTCGAGCTCCTGCGCGGGCCAAATGCGTTTCTCTACGGCGAAGCCGATGTCGGCGGCGCAAACAATCAACTCACCAAACGCGGGCTCTCCCGCGACATCACGCGGGTCAAGGCGATGTTCGGCAGCAACGAGCTGAGGCGTGGGGAAATCGATATCAACCGCGAGCTCGTCAAGAAAAAGCTTTCCGTCCGGCTCGCCGGGGTCGCGAGCCACAACGACTCCTGGATCGACAACGTACGACGCGACGTGCGGGGCGTCTACGCGGCGGTACGCTACACACCGTTTCGCAAGACCGCCATCCATGTCATGGCGGAGAACTATGAAGCCACGTCGGTGAACTCGCAGGGCCTCTATGTCGACGCCTTCTCTCGCCCCAACACCGGCACCGTCGCCGCCAGTCGCGGCTTCGTCTACCTGCCGGCCACCGGCCTGATGTATCGTCCGCAGGGCACCGGGCGCACAGTCAGCACCGGCCCCGGAACCACCATCGTCGACCCGGACATTATCCCGAAATCGTTCCAATCGAACGGCCCAAACTCGACCGTCTATAACCTATATCAATCCGTCACAATCGAGGCGGAACACCACATCGGCGACAACCTGCACCTGCAGATCACGGGAAACTACTACAATCGCGAGGTCGATTCCTGGGGCGTCGGCGCGGGCCGCAATATCTTTCGTGATCGCAACGCGAACCTCCCGAATGGGCAGCCGAACCCCTACTTCAACGAACTATATACGGAATATTTCCGCACCCATGCGATCAACGGCAACACCGTCCGCGACATGAGGTTCTCCGCGGTCTACGACTTGAAGACATCGTGGACGAAGCAGTCGTTCATGGTGAACCTGCAGCAACACCAGGACAACCCCGGGCAGAAGCTGCCGAAATGGGGCGAATACGTGGATCCGTCGAGTGCGTCCTGGTCCGGCGCGCAGCCCAACCAGGCAATCACGCAAGCCGCCTACACCGCGAACCGCACGCTCTTCACCAACAATCGCTTCATGCGCCGTTACTACTTCGATCGCGACGGCCTGCAGGGCAACGAGGACCTTGGACCGGTGCCGGGCCTTTCGGCGTGGTATCCGGACTTGTCGAGCGCCGTCCCGGCGACCGGCCAGTTCATCAACCGCCGCTTCTATACACCGTCCTGGGGCGTGGGTGCGTCCGGCAGCTGGTTCAAGGAGCACCTCTTCACACATCTCGGCTACCGTCGCGACAAATTCAACATGAAGACCACGGTCGGCGCGGTGCGTCCGCTCGAGGGCGAATGGATTGTCGATGAAATTCCCGGCGCCTTCGCGCCGAACCCCGCGTTCGTGAACATCGAGGTCGATGGTGCCAATGCCGGCGCGATCCTGCGCTTCAACGACGCGTTTGCGATCGGCTACAATTGGGCGCAGTCGTTTCGCATCTCGGCCGGCGAGGGCAATCTCACTCACCGCGTCGGCGAGCGACAGACGATTGGCATCGGTGAGGGCGAGGATATTTCCGCGCGCCTGAGCCTGCTGAAAGACAGCAGCGGGCGCCATCGCATCGAGATGAACCTGGTTCACTATAATAACTTCAGGCCGAACGACCGGTTCAACCCGAACCCGAACGTCCAGATCGAGGATGAGGTCTCCGCCATCTTCCCCGACACATTCCTGCCGACCGGCCAGGATTATCAGACCACCACGACCAAGGGCTATGAGTTCGAGCTGGTCGCGAACATCACGCGCAACTGGCGCACCTCATTCAATTTCGCCACGAACAAAGTCATAACCGAAGACCGCCTGCCCGTCCTGAAAAGCTTTCAATCCGAGGCGCGGGCCCTGGGCCAGCCCACGCCGCTGCTCGACGAATTCCTCCTGTCGTATCCCGACGGCGTGCCGAATGCCGGATATACCAAGGAGCGCGGGAATATCTTCATGCGCTATACGTTCACCGAAGGCTTCCTCAAAGGCGCCTATATTGGCGGCGGACTGAATCACCGGCTGCGCACCTATCGCGGCACCGGCGATCACGACGCCAATACGGCCACCCCGGTGGAACCCATGTGGTCGCCAGCCTATACTCTCTACACGCTCCTGGCCGGCTATCGCACGAAGATGTGGAATCGCCAGGTCTCGTTCGCACTCAACGTCAGCAATCTCTTCGACAAGGAATATTATCGGTCCAGCAGCACGACGACAGGATCCTGGGGCGACCCGCGATCCTTCCGCTTGACCACGATCGTGGACTTCTAACCGGAAAAGAACGCTGCCTCCCCGGGAGCACCGAGCTCCAACTCGGCTTCCCCCGGGGGCAGCGAAGGCGATCGCCCCGAACGGCGGCCATGGCGGGCGGGGAATGACGCGCGAGGACCTGCACTCCGTGCCCCCGCGACTCCAAAGTTGGCGAAACCAAGCGAATCGGCTATCGGTTTCCGGCCATGCCCGCGCTCGACCCGTCCACCGCCTCCCTGGCGGAACTGCTGCCCGACGATCTCGTCGAGGTTGGGGCGTATCCAACTGTCCATGACGGGGAGGAGCACGGCCTGGTCGTGCTCGCGCTGGGTCGCGACTACTGGCTCGTGCCCACGGCGGCCGGCGATGCCCACCGCCTCCTGGTCGAGAACGACGCCGCCGCGCTCGTCCGCCGTCATCTCGCCGCCTACGCCCGCGAGCGCCTCTCCTGGCCACCCGCGCCCATCGTCGATCCGTGGACCGCGCGCCAGCCTGAGACCATCATGCCGCTGCTCTGGGCGGCGACGGTTCTCGCCGTGCATCATTTTCGCGGGCCGTGGGCTGCTGCCGGCGTGCTCGACTCCACCGCAATCTGGCAACGCGGCGAACTGTGGCGCGCCGTCACGTCCCTCTTCCTGCATGCCGACGCCGCGCACGTGATCTCGAATTCACTCGCCGGAGTGCTCGTGTTCTCGGCCGTGCTCTCGACCATCGGCCGGCTGCGCGGCTGGCTGCTCCTCGCGTTCGCCTCCATCGGAGGAAACCTCGCCGTCGCCGCCGTAAACCACTCCATCGCTTATCGCTCGGTGGGAGCCTCGACCGCCATTTTCGCCGGGGTGGGATTGCTGAGCGGGCGCGCCATCGGCGTGGTGTCCCGCACGCGCCATCCCCATCGCTGGCGCGCGATGTTCGTGCCCCTGGCGGCCGGACTCACCGTGCTGGCGCTGCACGGCGCTGGCGGTGTGCGCGTCGATGTCGGAGCGCACGTGTGCGGCTTCCTTGCCGGCACGATCCTCGGTTTCGCATTTGCGCGGACGGCCAAACCGTAAGCCGCGACGGAGCGTCCGAGGACGTCACCATTTAGCGGATACGTCAGCTCGTGCGCCCCAGGTAGTCCGCCTCCGAGACCGGCTCGAGCCACGTGGTCGCGTTTCCCTCCGCATCGGCCTGCTGCACGGCCAGGTGCGTCAGCAGCGAATTCGGCGCCGCGCCGTGCCAGTGGCGCTCTCCCGGCTCGAACCAGATGGTGTCTCCGGGGAAAACGTCCACGGCCGGCTCGCCGGCCCGCTGCACCCGGCCGATCCCCGCCATGATGTGCAACGTCTGCCCATGCGGATGCGTATGCCACGCGGTGCGCGCTCCCGGCTCGAACGTCACGCGCGTGATGCGCACGCCCGGTGGCTTGGGCCCGGCTGTGAATTCGTTGAGCCAGACGGTGCCGGTAAACCAATCGGCGGGCCCGCGCTGTGTGACGTGAGAGGCGGAGCGGACGATGTTCATCCCGCGAACCTACCGCCCGCCGTCGGCCCGGCAAGTCGCGCTCCGGCAACCAGCGTGTGAGCAAGTGAACAGGTCAAGGTTTCCAAAACTCGAACCCGATCGTTTTACAGAAGGCAACGAAGGGAACGAAGAGCTGAAAGAGTTCGCTCGGGGTCTCCGGTCTCTGGTCTCTGGTCTCTGGTCTCTGGTCTTTGGTCTCTGGCCCCTTCGAACTCTGATTGCGATCCAGCATATCCTGGTGCATCGATTGCCGCCGATGCGCTACCCCACTCTTCTCCTCGCCGCGCTGTTTTCCGTCGCGACGGCGTACGCCGAATTTCGAGCTGCGGCCGTCAAGGTCGACATTACACCGAAGACCCCGCAGTGGCTGATGGGCTATGGTCCGCGGAAATCCACCGGCGTGCGCGATCCGATCCATCATCGCATCGCGGCACTGGACGACGGCAAAACCCAGATCTTCATCGTCGCCTCCGACCTGTGCCTGTTTTCACCGACCGTCTACGACAAGTTTGCCGCTGAGCTGAAAAAGGAAACCGGCATCGAGCCGCGTAACGTCTGGTGGACAGTCACGCACAGTCACTCCACTCCCGAAGTCGGGCCGCCCGGAATGTACGATGTGCTGCTCAAGGGCCGCTCCGAACACCCGTGGGATCGCGAGTACTACGCGTTCGTCAAAGCCGCGCTGATCGGCGGAATTCGCGACGCCCGCGCCAAGCTCGAGCCGGCGCGACTCGCGATCGGCACCGGCATGTCGCGCGCCAATATCAATCGCCGCGCCCGCGACGTCGACGGCAAGATCTCGCTCGGCCTCAATCCCGACGGCCCGACCGATCGCCAGATCGGCCTGATCCGCCTGGAACGTCCCGACGGCTCGCCTCTCGGCCTGATCGCCAACTATGCCATGCACGGCACCGTCCTCGGCTCCTCGATGCTCCAGATCAGCGGCGACGGCCCGGGAGTCGTCGCCGGATATCTCGAGGAGAAACTCGGCGCGCCCGCCCTCTATATCAATGGCGCCGCGGGCAACCTCGCTCCTATATATACCGTGCAGGATCTCGCGCGCTCGCACATCGGCGAGTTTCGCGTGCTGCTCGGCGACCGGATCATCGAGGCCAACCGTGCTCTCGGTCCGGGAGCCGCCGATGTCACGCTCTGGGCGGGTGAGACGTGGATCGAGACGCCGCGCAAAGCCGGCCTCGGCTGGACCGAGGAGCTCGCGCCCTACGCGGCGAAGAACCCCGCCGGCACCGATCTCGTGCGCGTGCCGCTGCGCGTGTTGCGCCTCAACGACACCGTGATCTGGGGCAGCCCCGTCGAGCTGTTCTGCGAGATCGCGCTCAACGTCCGCCGCGACTCGCCGTTTCGTCACAACTTCTTCTTCGGTTACACCAACGGCTGGCTGGGCTACCTGCCGACGGCGCAGGCTTTCAAAGACGGCGGCTACGAGCCGCGCACCTCACCGTTTTCCGAACAGGTCGAGGCCGATTTCACCAGCGCCGTGACCTCCTATATTCAAGGGCTGCCGCGCGACTGAGCGCTTCCCTCACCCTCGCTTCCGATCACTGCCGCGTCCGCGTCACATTCCTTTCCCGCGCCGCGGCACCACCCATGAAAACAATCACGCCCACGCGTATTCTCGCCTTGGTAGCCGCCTGCGCCCTCAGCGCCACTTTGCCTGCCCAACCCGCCCCCGTGCCCGCAGCAACCGCAGGGGCTACGCGCCCGAAGCTGGGATCAACCGCGTTTGTCTGGAATGAACTTGTCGCGCGCCCAACTGCGGTCGGCGTACGCCGGGATGTGGTCAACCAGTCGACGCCGACGCTCGCCCGGTTTCAATCGCACATCACGACGCTCAATCCGGGAGTCTTGTCGCACCCACCGCACCAGCACCCGCTCGAGGAGATGATCCTCGTCAAGGAAGGCACGCTGGAAGTTACGATCAATGGCGAGGTGCGCACGGCGAGCGCCGGCTCTGTATTGTTTTATGCGGCGAATGATTTTCACAGTGTCCGCAATATAGGCGACAAACCCGCCACCTATATCGTTTTGAACTTCGGCACCGCCGCGACCGCCACCGCTCCGGCGGAACGCGCGGCCGATTCGGCCGCTCCCGGCAAGCTCCGCTCGGCCGTCTACGAGTGGACGAGTCTCCCCGTCACCCCGACCAGGACCGGCGAGCGCCGCGCCGTCTTCAACTCCCCCACCGTGACCTGCGCGAATCTATCGTGTCACGTCACCACCGTGAAAGCCGGCGACGCATCGCACGGCGCCCATCGCCATCCGGACGAGGAAGTGGTCGTCGTGAAAGAGGGCACCGTGGAAGTAGTCTTCAACGGCAGCACCCGGCGCGGTGGCCCGGGATCGATCTTCTTTTTCGCGTCGAACGACGAACACGGCATGCGCAACGCCGGCGACACGGTCGCGAGCTATTATGTCATCCGGGTAGTCAGCGAAGCGACCCCGAAGCCCGCGCCGAAAAAATAACCCGGCGTCCGGCACAAGAAGTCACAGAAAAGAGCTCACCGTTTTTGTGCATTTTGGCGCCCTTTTGTGGCCATTCCTCCGGTGCCTTTGATCGCGGCTCGGCCGCGCTAGCTAGAATCCTTGAAGACCGAAACGCGTTGTGAACAGGTCAAGTTCTTCAGCAGCCAATCCTAAAAACGTATTACAGAAGAGAACGAAGGAAGCGAAGAGCGCTGAGGCGTTGGGTGTCCTTCAGCTCTTTGTTTCCTTTGTTCTCTTCTGTTCAATGTCTGAGTCTCCGCTGCGCTAGGTGATCCGTGGTCTTTTTGATAGGGGCCACGGATATCACTTCCGCGTTTCCAACAACGCCACGACCTCGGGGTGCTTATATTCGCGCGCGAGATCGAGCGCCGTGACTCCCGGCTTCGACCGCACCGAGGGATCGACGCCGCGATCGAGCAGCAACTTCACCATCTCGACACTCCCGGCCGCGGCCGCCTCGTGCAGCGCCGTGCCGCCGAGTTCACTCAGCAGATTCGGATTCATCTTGGCATCGAGCAGCAACGTCGCGATTTCGAGCCGCGTCTTGGCGGCCGCGTGATGCAGCGGAGTCCAACCGATGCGATCGCGTTTCGAGGGGTCCGCTTTGCGTCCCAACAACTCTTTCACGATGACCGCATCGCCGCGCTCCACCGCGAGATGCAGCGGCGTCCGCCCCGCCGTGTCCGGCGCCTGCACGTCCGCGCCGTGCTCGAGCAACACGCCGACAATCTTCGCCTGCCGCCGCAGAATCGCCTGGTGCAACGGCGAGAGCTTCGCGTCCGGCTTGCCGCGCACCGCCGCGGAATCGCGTTGCAGATGCCGTTTCACATCCGCCACGTCGCCCCGCGCAATCGCCTCGTCGATCGTCGCGTACACGGGAGCATCCGTCGCCGCGCGCAACCGCTGCGTGCCGCCCGCGACCGCCGCAAGGCCGGCCAATACGCACGCCAACGACAATAAACGTGAGACACGACAGAAGGGGTTCATGGACATGGCCGTGGACTTTCGGTGCGAATCGTCCACCACGCAAGCGCCCGCCGTGGACAGCACGTCACGCGTACGTATCACTGTCTCATTCGCACCGTGATCCACCGCCGCCAAGCCTCGCCCGTTGAGATTCCCGCGTCCAAGCCCGGACTCCATCCGCGCAACCGGCATGCGCAGCGTTATGATTTTCCTGCGTTGATTCAAAACTCTCCGGAGCTGGCCAGCTTCGTCCGGCCAAATCCGGTGGGAAGCGCCACGATCGACTTCGCGGATCCCGCCGCCGTGCTGTCGCTCAATCGCGCGCTGTTGAAATATCATTACGGCATTTCGTCGTGGGATATTCCGCCCGGTTATCTTTGTCCGCCGATTCCGGGTCGCGCCGATTACATCCATTATCTCGCGGACCTGCTGGCCGAGGGAAACGCCGGCATCATCCCGCGCGGTCCGAGCGTCGCCGTGCTCGATATCGGTGTCGGCGCGAACTGCGTTTACCCGATCATCGGTATCCGCGAATACGACTGGCGTTTCGTCGGCACCGAGATCGACCCGGTCGCCGCCGCATCGGTCCGGCGCCTCATCGCCGCCAATCCCGGCCTCGCCGGCCGCGTGGAGTGCCGGCTGCAGCATACCCGCGGGAAAATATTTCAAGGCGTCGTGCAACCGGGCGAGACGTTCGCACTCTCGATGTGCAACCCGCCCTTTCACGCATCGCCCGTGGAAGCCGCGACGGGCACCTTGCGAAAGCTGCGCAATCTCGACCGCGCGAAAAGCGCGCGCGGTGCGCGAGCGCGCCCGGCAGACCTCGCGCAACCAACGCTGAATTTCGGCGGCCGCAGCAACGAGCTCTGGTGCGAAGGCGGCGAGTCGGCGTTCGTGCGCACGATGATCGCGGAAAGCGCGCGGCAACCGAAGCTCTGCGGCTGGTTCACGACGCTCGTCGCAAAACGCGACAGCCTCCCGGCCATCTATCGCGCGCTCGAAAGAGCAAGAGCCACGGACGTGCGCACCATCGACATCGTGCACGGGCAGAAGAAAACGCGGATTGTCGCGTGGCACTTCTGACGCCTTCTGCGGGTGGAACCGCGACTGGCGACGGTGGCCCGCCCCTGCAGAGGCGGATTTTTTTGACGCTCGATCTCGCCCGGTCCCGGTGAGCGCGACTGGGCCCGCGCCTTGTCGCGGCAAGCTTGGTTTACGTTTCCCAAAATACCTTTCGCGTGCGCGCGAGCCGTCGGTGAAACGTCCCGCAATCGCTTCTACCTTTCGCCTGTCGTGATAAAACCCGTCTCCGCGTTTTCGATCGCACCCTTTCGTTTCGATGTCACTCCGCCGCTGCATCACGCCTTGCTCGGTGGACTCATCATGCCGGCCATTGCCTACGACGATCCTCTCGAGGCGATTGGTTACGTGCTGCTCGGAAGCGGCGCGCCGATCGTGGTGTGCGCCGTCGATTGGGCGGGATTGATGAACGACGCGCACGTCGCGTGGCGGTCTGCAATGGCCGAGGCTGCGGGCACGACGCCCGATCGCGTCGCGGTGCAGTGCGTCCATCCGCACAACACTCCGTTTGTCTGCCCCGAGGCGCACGCCGCGGTCGCGAAATACGCCGACTTGCCGCCGACGTTCGACCCGGTGTTCTTCGCCACGTGTCTGGCGCGCGCGCGCGACGCCATCCACGCGGCTCTCCCTCGCGCCCGCCAGGTCGCACGCATCGCGCACGGCTCGGCAATCGTCGATCGCATCGCCTCGAACCGCCGGGTCGCGCGCGATGATGCCGGGCGTGTGATCGCGATGCGCCGGAGTTTCTGCGTCGAACCAGACCTCACCGCTTTGCCGGAAGGCCGCATCGATCCCACGCTGCGGACAATCGCGTTTCTCGACGCCGGCGGACGCAAGGTTGTCGCATGTCACTACTATGCGACGCACCCGATGAGTTACTACGAGGACGGCCGCGTGAGCAGCGACTTCTGTGGTCTCGCGCGCAAACGCCGCCAGGCGGACGAGCCGGAGTGCACGCACCTGTATTTCACCGGCTGCGCCGGCGATGTTTCGGCCGGCAAATATAACGATGGCAGCCCGGCCGCACGCGTCGCGCTCACCGATCGCCTTTATGCCGCGCTCGTCGAGTCGGAGCGCCACCTGATCGACGAGCCGCTGAGCCACGTCGGATGGCGCACGGAGCCGGTGCTGCCAGCGCCACACGCGACGCCGTCCGCACGTGAGCTCGAGGCGGCGATCGCAGACCCGCAGCGCAGCCTCGCCGACCGGCTGCTGCCCGCGTTTCGTCTCGCGTGGCTGCAACGCGTCGAGCGCGGAGTGCCGCTGTTGCTCAGTCGGCTCCGCTTGAACGACGGGTCGATTCTCCACCTGCCGGGCGAGATGTTCGTGGCTTATCAGCTGCGGGCGCAAGCGATGCGTCCCGGCATGCCGGTCGCAGTCGCGGCCTATGGCGACGACGGCCCATGGTATGTGCCGACCAAGGACGAGTATCCAGCCGGCGGTTACGAGATCGACGTGGCTTTTTCGCGACCCGACGTCGACGCGCTGATGACCGCCGCGATCCAAAGGCTGCTCGAGTAGCCGACGTAGCGCAGGCATCCCGCCTGCATCCGCCGTAGCACGAGCGTCCCCCGTGAGTTCATGGGCGAAAGACCCTCCTGCCTCACATTCGAATCAACCTGACCGGTAACTCTTGTTGCCCGCCCCGGAAGAGGCTGGATGAACAGACCCTCGAGTTGCCGCCGATCCCTGCTCTCCCGAGCAGGGCTACGGATTGAGTTTTCTCCGGCCGATAACAGCGTTGCTTACGGCGCCCGGGCATTTCCTCTCCATCGCCGACGCACCGCCACTCAGGCACCGAGTTCGCGATGCGCGCGCTGGATCACCCCCGCGATATAATCGATGTCCTCCTCCGTGTGCGTCATGCCGACAGGGATCACCACGAACCGGTGGATGAGATCCTCGGTCCGCGGAAAACTCTCCGCGCGATAACTCACGTCCGGCCAGTCCGCGCCCACGGCAAACGGCGTCGCTCCCGGCGCGTGCGCCAAACCCGTCGCAACATACGGCCGGCGATATTGCGCATACGTGCCCGTCATCTGGTCGCACGGCACGCCCGCGTTCTTCAATCGCTCGCGATAGGCGTCGCGCAGCGTCGGTGTTCCGACCCAGAAATACGTCTCGAACCCCGACTCGCCGTCCGGATCGGGGATGCGGCGCAGCGTCAATCCCGCCAGCCCGCCGAGCTGCGCGCGCAATCGCAGGCTTAGGCGCCGACAATGTTCACGGATGCGATCGACTTTGCGAAACTGCGCGAGCGCGACCGCGCCCGTCAGCTCCGACATGCGAAACTGGCTGCCGCAAAACGCCGGCTCGCTCGCGGAAATCTGTTGCGTGTGAAAATCGCGAAACTGCCCGAGATCGTGCATGCGCACGGCGCGTTCGTGCAGGCGCGGGTTGTTCGTCGTGACCAGGCCGCCCTCGCCGCTCGTGATCGTTTTCTGTTGTTGAAAGCTGAAAATCGCAATGTCGCCCCACGCGCCCACGCGACGCCCGCGATAACTCGCGCCCGGGCTCTCCGCGCAATCTTCGAGCAGCGCAATCCCCGCCGCGCGAGCTTCCTCGAGGAGCGGCGCGAGATCGGCCGCCACGCCCTGGAAATGCACCACGAGCACCGCCTTTGTCCGCGGCGTGCGCAGCCGCGTGACCTCGCCGGGCGCGAGGCAAAGCGTCTCGTCGATCTCAGCGAGCACCGGCTTTCCGCCCACGCGCACAATCGCCGTGAAACACGAAACCCAGCTCCACGCCGGCACGATCACTTCGTCGCCCGGGCCCACGCCGAGCGCACCGAGCGCGACCTCGAGAGCGGCCGTGCCACTCGTGACTCCGAGCGCGAAGCGCGTGCCGACCATCGCCGCGAATTCACGCTCGAGCGTCGCCACCATGCGGGGCGGCGCTTTCGGATTCGGACCGTAATAGCGAAACAGCGCCTTGCTCCGCAGCACCTCGAGGACGAGCGCCTCCTCGTCTCCATCGATCAGCGACCAGCCGAGCGCGGGCGCGGGGATCTCGCGGCGCGGCGGCGCGACGTCGACGTTGCGGTGAGAATCAGGGTTCACAACAGCTGCAGAGGAGTGCATGACGAAAATGAGCTCGGTCTTGAAAGTCTCAGATCGGCGTTTCGGCCCTCACGACACCGCCGCGCGCTCCAGCGCCGCACCCGGCCGCACCGGCGTATCCGAAGATACAGCACGCAGCAGCTCATCCACCTCCGGCGGAACGGGCCGGCCGCGGTTCAGCCAGGCCAGCGCGGAAAACACCACAACCGACGTCGCGATCGGCGCCAGCACGCGCACGCCTTCTGACGCGGCGAGCGCGTACTTCACGACGGCAAACGCGCCAATCCCGGCCGCGATCGAGCCGATGGCCGCGCGTGCATCCGCATGGCGAAAGACCGGCAGCAAACCGAACAGCATCGGCACCGACACCGGCCCGATCAGCGCCCCGAACCACAGGATGATCAATCCCGCGACCCCACCGAAGCGTTCCGCCTCCACGCCGACAATCAGCGTGAGCAACGTGAACAGCAGCGTCGTGAGTCGCGCCAGCCGCAGCGCCTTGCGCTGATCGAGCGCGCGAAATCGCGCCGACATGATCGGCAGGATGTCGCGATTAATCACCGACGAGATCGTGTTCGTGTCCGAGGTCGTCATCGACATCGTCGCGGCAAACATCGAGGCCAGCACAAGCCCGACCAGCCCCGCGGGCAGGAACTGCCGCGTCAGCAGCACATACGACTGGCTCGGATCCGCGAGGTTCGGCAGCAGAATCGGCGCGGCCCACATGGGGAAAAACAGGAAGAGCGGCCAGATCACATACAGCCAGCCCGACAGCAGCGCGGAGCGTTTCGCGCTCTCGGCCGACGGCGCGCCAATATAGCGCGCCGCGAGATTCCACGTGCCGCCATTATAGCTGAGCGTCGCGGCGCAAATGAACCCGATTAGAAACAGCGGCGTATATGGCCCGTTGAACAGCTCGCTGTTTCCCGGCGGCAGCCGCTCCCAGAGCGTCCACGCGCTCGACCACCCGCCGAGGTGCGTCATCACCGCGGCCAGCAACACCAACCCCGCGATCACCTGCACGAGAAATTGCGCCAGGTCCGTATAGAGATCGGCCCAGAGCCCGCCGACCGTGATATAAAAGAGCGACACACCGCCCGATAGCCAGATGCCGGTCGAGATCGGCAGGCCGGTGAAGCCGTGCAACAACACGCCGATCGAGGCCCATTTCGCGCCGACATCGAACAGCTTCAGCAGCACGCCCGTCCAGGCCATGACCTGCTGTGTCGCGATGTTATAACGCAACGCGAGGTACTCCGTCGGCGACTCGATGTTCCGCACCGCCCGCAAACGCGCCCAGCGCGGGGCAAACCAGTACGCGCCGGTGAAACAGGCGACGATAATCGAGCCGGCCCACCACACGTAGATCGTGAACCCGTACCGATACGCGATCGCGGCATACGCCACGAACACCACGCCGCTGTGGCCTGACACGTGATGCGAGATGCCGCCGAGCCACCACGGGATTTTGCCACCCGCGACAAAATAGTCGCGCGAACCGTCGATCTTGCGCAACGCCAGCAAACCGATGCCGGCTACCAACAGAAAAAAAAGCGCGATGACGACGTAATCGATGGTTTGCATTCAGGGACGTGGGGAAGAAGGGGGGAGCGGGAAGGAGGTCGAGTCTTGGCCGGCGCCGGCTGTTCAACCCGTCGCGTGTAACCATACAGTTACCACCCAAACCCGCCGCAAGCCGAAAAGCCTCCCGCCTGTTCCGAGGCGGGCCACCTGATCGTCGTAGCCCCTTTCGGGAGAAGCGGAACAACCCGCGACCACCGCACAATGACACGCGCATCGGCTCGCCGCCCACCCCCGAAGTAGGAGCCGACCCCATACGGCGCGCCGCGGCATTGGAGTCTTATCAAGCGATGACCGTTCAACCGCCAGGGCACCGGAGACCGCCGGCTCCGCTCCGCGTTCTCCTCGGACTCCTGATCGTCCTCGGATCGACCGGCGCAGCAGACGCGGATGTGCCGGCGCCATCCGCGGCCTCGAAGCGTGCCGATGAGCGTCGCAGCATCGCGATGGAGCCTCCGTCGCTCGCCGCGCCGGCGGTCGGATCGCATTCCCTTCAAATCCTCGCCCCGACATTTCTCGAGCTCACCTCCATCGTCGCGGGACCGGAGAACCCGCCGCCGGACGGACCAATTCCTCCGCCGCCGATCCCGTCGTTCGCACCGGCGGATTTCATCGTCACAGTCGACGAAAAGAAAGTGGACGTGAGCGAAGTCGGATTTCGCCGTCGCGTGGTGTACGCGCCGCTCAAGAAGCGTGATCTGCGAATCGGCAACTTCGTCGTCCTGCGGCTCGCGACCCCGATCGATGAAAATCAAAACGTCTCCGTTTCCTACGCGGGCAAAGTCGCCTGGCTCAGCGGCGCGAAACTGACGGCCAATGCGGCCCCGCTCCGCACCAGCCCGGCGATTCACGTGAATCAGGTCGGCTACGGACCCGACCTGCCGAAGATCGCGATCGTCGGCTATTTTCTCGGCAGCTTGCAGGAACTGCCGCCGCCCGATCCGGCGACGTTCGAGATCGTGAATGCCCGCACCGGCGAAACGGTACATCGCGGCACGCTCACCCCGCGGCCCGATCGCGGCATGCCGCGACCGTGGTATCGCAAAGTCATGGAGGCGAAATTCACCGAGCTGCGCACGCCGGGTGAATATCGCCTCGTCGTGCCGGGTCACGGCGCGTCGTATCCGTTTTTCATACACGATGGCATTCCCGCCGCCTTTGCGCGCACGTATGCGCTCGGCCTTTATCATCAACGCTGCGGCACGGAAAACACCCTGCCCTTCACGCGCTTCACCCACGCCGCATGCCATCTCGCACCAGTCGAAGTGCCGTCCGTGGCCGTGCGCACGCTCAAGGGCTTCGACGAAACCGAGCCCGGCGCAGACCTTTTTCCCTTCGTCCAAAAGGAGAAATTCGACGCGTCCGGAGGGCACCACGACGCCGGCGATTACAGCAAATACACCGTCAACAGCGCCGGCCTCATCCATCACCTGATCTTCGCCGTCGACAGCCTGAAGGGCGTCGCCGCACTCGATAACCTCGGGCTGCCCGAGAGCGGCGACGGCATCAGCGACCTGCTTCAGATCGCGAAATGGGAATCCGACTTCCTCGCGAAGCTGCAGGACGAGGACGGCGCGTTTTATTTTTTGGTTTATCCGCGCACGCGCCGTTACGAGGACGACGTGCTGCCCGACAAGGGCGATCCGCAGATCGTCTGGCCGAAGAACACCGCGGCGACCGCCGCGGCGGTCGCGGCGCTCGCGCAGAGCGCCTCGTCGCGCGCATTCCAGCGGCATTATCCGGCGGATGCGAAACGCTATCTCGAGATCGCGCTCCGCGGCTGGGAGTTTTTGGCAAAAGCCGAGGCGCGGCTCGGACGCGGTGAAACGTATCGGAAATTCACGCACTACGGCGACCTCTTCGGCGACGCCGACGAGATCACGTGGGCGGCGTGCGAGCTCTATCTCGCGACCGGCGAGGAGCGTTTCGAGCGCGAGGTGCGCGCGCGCCTCAATCCGCGCGATCCCGGCCAGCGGCGCTGGGGCTGGCGACGGCTCACGGAAGGTTATGGCAACGCCGTGCGCAGCTACGCGTTCGCCGCGAGCAGCGGGCGCATCGCTGCCACGAAACTCGATCGCCTTCTGCTCAAGCGTTGCGAAGACGAGGTAATCGCGGGCGCCGAAGACTGGTATCGCGCCGCGCGTGACAGCGCCTACCTCACGAGCTATCCGGAGCCGACGAAGCGCGTCACCGGTGGCGGCTGGTATTTCTCGACCGATCAGGCCTTCGATCTCGCGGTCGCGGCGCAACTCGATTTTCCGCCGAAGGCCGATCGACGTATTCCATTTCGCGATACGGTGATCTCGAACCTCAATTACGACGCCGGCGTGAATCCGGTGAACGTTTCGTTCGTGACCGGCCTCGGATGGAAACGCCCGCTGGAGATCGTGCACCAATACGCGCAGAACGATCACCGCGTGATTCCGATCTCCGGCATTCCGCAGGGCAGCATTCAGGACGGCTTCAGCTGGCTGTGGAACTACAAGGGCGAGCTCGGCGCGCAGAGTCATCCGCTCGACGGCGACAAGACGCTGCCTTACCCGATCCTCGATCGCTGGGGCGACGCGTTCAACCTGCAGACCGAATTCGTCGTCGTGAATCAGGCGCGCGCGCTCGCCGCAGCCGCATGGCTCATGGCGCAATCGCCGCTCGCGCAGCAACCGTGGCGCGCCGCCAACGCGGAAATCACCGGCGCGCCCGCCACCGCAAAGCTCGGCGAGCGCATCGCGCTGCGACTCTCCGCGCCGAAAGGTTTCGACCTCGGCGAGGCGCGAATCATCTGGGAGGGCAAAAGCAACCCGCCGGGGTTCGCCACCGAGTTCGCCTTCACGCCGCGCGAAGCCGGCGAGCAATGGGTCGAAGTCGAAGCGCACTGGCCGGACGGACGTCGGCTTTTCGTGGTCAAAAAATTCTCCGCCGCCTCTCGTCTGTCCGCCGCGCGCTGAACGCCGCGACGAAACGCGATTTCGATCCTGTGTGGCGCTTTTCCAGCGCAATCGGCCACTGCATTTGTTCCAAATTTCTCGCGTTGTCGGACGAGAAAGTTCGTTTCGCTTCGGGCCGCTCAAACGTCGTTCTTACCCGGGCAATCGGTTGCGTGTCGCGCGGCGAAACGTGTCAGACAAACACCGACAAGGCCTCTTCACCGAGACTGACAGTCGTATCAGACCCGCGCCGATAATTGGATTCGAGCGGCGCCGCCATACTGGCCGGCGCTATGAGACGAATCCTAAACGCGGCCCTCGGGCTGCTAGTCGCCCTAACGCTCACCACGGCCCGTGCGGTCGAGAACACCTGGGATCCCAGCGTGCAAGTGAGCGCCACCGTTCAATCCTCTCCCGCCAGGATCACCCTGAGCTGGCCGCAGGACACGAACGGCGTTCCCTCTAACTACACCATCTACCGCCGGTCGGTTAACTCTTCCGACTGGGGCTCCGGCACCACCGTGTCCGGCTCTTCCACCAGCTACGTCGACTCCGGCGTCTCCGCCGGTGCGGCCTACGAATATCGCATCGTCAAAGCGGCGAACGGCTACAAAGGCACCGGCTACATCACCGCCGGCGTCGAGGCCCCGCTCGTCGACTCGCGCGGCAAAGTCGTCCTCGTCGTCGACAACACCTTCGCCTCGAGCCTCGCCGGCGAACTGGCGCGCCTCGAGCAGGATCTCGTCGGCGACGGTTGGGGCGTCATCCGCCGCGATGTCGGCCGCGACGACTCGGTCCCGAGCGTGAAGGCCGCCATCAAGTCGGCTTACGACTCAGATCCGGCCAACGTGAAGGCCGTCTTCCTCTTCGGCCGCGTGCCCGTCCCGTATTCGGGCCAGCTCAATCCCGACGGCCACTCCGATCACCTCGGTGCCTGGCCGGCCGACGTCTATTACGGCGACATGGACGGCAACTGGACCGACAGCTCCGTCAACTATATCCAAAGTATCAATACGAGCACCGTCGACGCCCAGCGCCTCAGCAACGTCCCCGGCGACGGCAAGTTCGACCAGACCACGCTCCCGTCGTCCGTCGAGTTGATGGTCGGCCGCGTCGATCTCTCGAAGATGCCCGGCCGCACCACGTGGGGCGGACCGGCGACGTTCCCGAACGAGACCGAGCTTCTCCGCAAGTATCTCAACAAGGACCACAACTTCCGCCATCGCCGCCTGGTCTCCTCGCGCCGCGCGATCATCGGCGATTACTTCGGCTACCGTAACGGCGAGGCGTTTTCCGCGAGCGCCTACCGCTCGTTCGCCCCGCTCGTCGGCGCAGACCAGGTTCGCAATCTGAACGTCGAGTTCAACGACCAGCGCGGCGTCTGGATTCCCCAGGCCGCCCAGAACGATTACCTTCTCGCCTACGGCGCCGGCGCCGGTGGCTACGACAGCATCAGCGGCCTCGGCAACAGCCAGCAATACAACGGCGCCAACACGACCGAGCTGGTGAGCAACAACGTCCGCGGCGTGTTCAACCTCCTCTTCGGCTCCTGGCTCGGCGATTGGGACGTGGAGGATAACATCCTCCGCTCCCCGCTCGCGACCGACTACGGCCTCACGGCCGCCTGGTCCGGCCGCCCGCACTGGTTCATGCATCCCATGGGCCTCGGTGAGACGATCGGCTACGTCACGCGCCTCACGCAGAACAACACCGGCCAGTACGAGACGATCATCAACAGCTCCCAGAACCGCGTGCACATCTCCCTCCTGGGCGATCCCACGCTGCGCCTGCACCCTGTCGTGCCGGTCAGCAACCTGAACGGCTCCGCCAACGGCAGCACCGTTGCCCTCACCTGGTCGGCCTCCTCCGATTCGGCCATCGTCGGCTATCACGTTTATCGCGCGTCGTCCGCCGGCGCGAGCTACACGCGCCTCACGAGCACGCCCACGACGGAAACGAATTTCACCGACAACAACGGCTCCGCTTCCGCCAACTATATGGTTCGCGCGGTGAAGCTCGAGACCGGCGCCAGCGGTACTTATTACAACGCCTCGCAAGGCCTCTTCTGGCCCGCCGGCTCGACCGGCAGCGGCACCACGCCTGAGCCGACACCCACGCCCACACCGGGCGACTCGACCGCCGGCACCGGCGGCTCGACCACGACGCCGACGCCCTCTCCAGACACGTCGACTCCCGGCACGACCACTCCCGATACTTCGACTCCGGGCACCACGACTCCCGGCACCGGCACCGCCGGTGTGGTCACCTGGTTCGACGATGCGCTGCCCGCGGGCGCGGCCGGCACCGGCGTGTGGAACTGGGTCGACAGCAACCCGACTCCGATCTCCGGCACGAAAGCGCACCAGACCGCCGTCGCGTCCGGCCAGCACGAATACGCGTTCTCCTGGGGTGAGACGCTCGCCGTGAAAACCGGCGAAGTGATCTTCGCCCACGTCTACCTCGATCCGGCCAATCCGCCGAGCGAGATCATGTTCAGCTTCGTCGCCGACAACTGGGAACACCGCGCGTATTGGGGTTCCAATGACATCAACTACGGCGCGGACGGCACCGCCGGCCGCCGCCACATGGGCGCGCTCCCGGCCGCCGGCCAGTGGGTCCGCCTCGAGATTCCGGCCAGCGCCGTCGCGCTCGAGGGGCAGACCGTACAAGGCATGGGCCTCACCGTGTTCAACGGCCGCATGACGCTCGACTACGTCGGCAAGGCCGATCCCGCCGCGCTCACCGCGACGACGCCCACCGACACGACCGCGCCTTCCACCGATACGACCACCGCACCTGGTGCCAACAGCATCGTGTGGTTCGACGACGCGCTCCCCGCGGGCGCGAGTGGCAGCGGCGCCTGGAACTGGGTCGCGAGCAATCCCGCGCCGTTCACCGGCTCGGCCTCGCACCAGACCGGAATCACTGCCGGCCTGCACGAATACGCCTTCAACTGGGGCACCTCGCTCGCCGTGAAAACCGGCCAGGTGTTGTTCGCCCACGTGTATCTCGATCCCGCGAATCCGCCGAGCGAGATCATGTTCAGCTTCGTCGCCGACAACTGGGAGCACCGCGCGTATTGGGGTTCCAATGACATCAGCTACGGCACCAACGGCACCGCCGGCCGCCACTCGATGGGCGCGCTTCCGGCCGCCGGCCAGTGGGTCCGCCTCGAGATCCCGGCCAGCGCCGTCGGCCTCGAAGGCCAGACCGTGCAAGGCATGTCGCTCAGCGTTTTCAACGGCCGCGTGAACCTCGACCAGGTCGGCGTTTCCGACCCGAGTTCCACCGGCACGACCACGCCGACAACTCCGACCGACACGACCACGCCCGATGCGACGGCTCCCGTCACGTCGACGCCTGACACCACGGTTCCCACCACGCCTCCGGCCGACACGACCACGCCGCCCACGGCACCTGCCGCACCGGCCGAGAACGTCTGGTTCGACGATGCGTTGCCCGCGGGCGCCAGCGGCGGCGCGAGCGGTGGCGATGCCTGGCTCTGGGTTGCCAACGATCCGGCTCCTGCGTCCGGCTCCGTCTCGCACCAGTCCAATATCAAGAAGGGTCTCCACGAGCACTACTTCAACTTCGCGTCCCAGACGCTGCCCGTCGCGACCGGCGACAAGCTGTTCGCCTATGTCTATATCGACCCCGCGAATCCGCCGTCCGAAATCATGATCAGCTGGTGCTCCAACAACTGGGAGCACCGCGCCTACTGGGGCGCCGACAATATCAAAAACGGCAAGAAGGACTCCGCCTCGCGCTATAATGCCGGCGCTCTTCCTGCCGCCGGTCAGTGGGTCCGCCTCGAAGTTCCCGCCAGCGCGGTCGGCCTCGAAGGCCACAACGTCCAGGGCATGAGCTTCAGCGTCTACGACGGTCGCGTGACCTGGGACAAAACCGGCACGACGTCCACCACCTCAGCCACCGGCCCGGAGCCGACTCCGACCGCGCCGTCCACGCCCGAGTTCGTGTGGCTCGAGGACTCACTTCCCGCCGGCGCTTCCGGCGGCGGCACGGGTGGCGACGCGTGGAACTGGATCAGCAGCAATCCCACGCCCTACTCCGGCTCGATGGCCCAGCAGTCGATCAACGCTGCCGGCCTGCACGAGACCTCGTTCAACTGGGCGGGCACCGCGATGAACGTCGCGGCCGGCGAGTCGCTCTTCGCTTACGTCTATATCGACCCGGTCAACACCCCGAGTTCGATCATGCTCAGCTGGAACAACGGCGATTGGGAGCACCGCGCCTATTGGGGTGCGAACAAGATCAACTATGGCAACGAGGGCACCGCGAGCCGCTACTACGTCGGTCCGCTTCCCGCGGCCGGCCAGTGGGCCCGCCTTGAAGTCCCCGCCAGCGCCGTCGCGCTCGAAGGCTCGTCCGTCACCGGCATGAGCCTCAGCGTCTACGACGGACGCGTCACCTTCGACAAGATCGGCAAGGGCGGCAGCTCGGGCACGACGACTCCGACCGAACCCACCAGCCCGACATCTCCGACCGAGCCTGCTCCGACGCAACCTGCGCCGACCGAGCCGGCACCGGCACCCACGCCCACGGAGCCCGCGCCCACGACGCCTCCTCCGACCGAGCCGGGAACCACGCCTCCGACCGTCATCGCGGAAAATGCCGCGTTCCGTCTGCCGCAGGTCGGCGACCACCAGCTCACCGTCGTCTCACCGACGATCCTCGAGCTGCGCCGCGTCACCACGAAGCAGCCCGATCCCGCGACGGTCGCCGAGTGGAACTTCGTCAATTCGTCCGGCGTTTTCTCGGCGCCCTCGACCTCCGAGTTCGCCGTCACGGTCAATGGCCAGGCCAATTCCGTTAAGAACGTCGGCTTCCGCCGCCGCGTCGCCTACGCCCCTGAGCACTATCGCGATCTCCGCATCGACAACACTCTCTACCTCGAGCTCTCGAGCCCGATCGCGGAGACCGCTGCCGTTGAAGTGAAGAATCCGAGCGGCGCGCTCTGGACGTCCGGCATGGAGTTCAAGTCCACCGCGGACGCGCTCCGTTACAGCCCCGCGATTCACGTGAATCAGGAAGGCTACGTGCCGTCGCTCCCGAAGAAGGCCATGGTGGGTTACTACCTCGGCAATCTCGGCGAGCTCGAGGTCAACGCCGGCGCCGGCTTCAAACTCGTCAACGCCGCCACCGGCGCGACGGTTCATTCCGGTTCGCTCACGGTTCGCCGCGAGACCGGTTTCAACTACTCGCCGATGCCTTACCAGAAAGTGCTGGAGGCCGACTTCAGCAGCTTCTCGACTCCGGGCGAATACCAGCTCGTGGTGCCGGGCCTCGGTGCCTCGTTCCCGTTCCTCATCAACGAGGGCGTCGCGATGGCCTTCACCCGCACCTACGCGCTCGGTCTCTATCACCAGCGCTGCGGCGCCGAGTGCAAGATGCCGTTCTCGCGCTTCGACCACGCGGCCTGCCACATGGCCGCCGCGGAGATTCCCTCGCCGCAGTCGTCGTATGCGTTCACGTGGACCACGATCGCGTCGAAGAACGAAGACGCGAAGAACAACCCGCGCCACACCGCTCCCCGCCTGCAGGATGAAGCCTCGCAGCTCTATCCGTTCGTCAACAAGGGCACGGTCGACGTCTCCGGCGGTCACCACGACGCGGGTGACTATAGCAAATACACCAGCAACGTCGCCCAGCTCGTGCATCAGCTCGCCTTCACCGGCGAGTCGATCAAGGGCGCCAGCGCGCTCGACAATCTCGGTCTGCCCGAGAGCGGCGACGGCATCAGCGACATCCTCCAGGAAGCGAAGCAGGAGGCCGATTACCTCGCCAAGCTTCAGGACGCGGACGGCGGTTTCTACTTCATCGTGTATCCGAAGACCCGCGCCTACGAAGGCGGCGTGACGCCCGACAAGGGCGACCAGCAGGTCGTGTGGCCCAAGAACACCTCGGCCTCGGCCGCCGGTGTCGCGGCGCTCGCGCAGATCGCGTCCTCGCCGAAGTTCAAGGCCGCCTACCCGGCTGCCGCGGCGATGTACCTCGAGAAAGCGAAGCTCGGCTGGCAGTTCCTCACCAACGCCATCGCGAAGCACGGCAAGGACGGCGCCTATCAGAAGGTCACGTTCTACAGCGATAATCACATGCACGACGACGAGCTCGCCTGGGCCGCCGCCGAGATGTTCGTCGCCACCGGCGATGCACAATACCACCAGAAGCTCATGGAGTGGTTCCCGAACCCGAGCGATCCCGCCACGTTCCGTTACGGTTGGTGGCGCATGAACGAGGCCTATGGCAACGCCATCCGCGCCTACGCCTTCGCCGCTCGTTCAGGTCGCCTCTCCTTGAACCAGCTCGACGCCGGCTACCTCGCGAAGTGCGAAGAGCAGATCAAGCTCTGCGGCGACGACCAGCTCAAGTGGTCCAACCAGAGCGCCTACGGCACCTCCTTCCCGGAGGCCAGCCGCCACGTGCTCGGCGCCGGCTGGTACTTCTCGCTCGACCAGGCCTCCGACCTCGCGGTCGCCTATCAGCTGAATCCAAAACCTGAATACGTCGACGCGCTCGTGGCCAACCTCAACTACGAGGGCGGCACGAATCCCGTCAACGTCACCATGGTCACCGGCCTCGGCCTCAAGCGTCAGCGCGAGATCGTCAACCAGTGGTCGAACAGCGATCACCGCAGCACACCGATGCCTGGCATCCCGGTGGGCAACTTCGCCTCCACGTTCAGCTACATCGGCATCTACGGCGCCCAGGGCAACGAACTCTCGAAGCTCAGCTTCCCGACCGACGACACCGGCAACCCGGCCAGCATGTATCCGATCTACGACCGCTGGGCCGACAACTGGAACGTCACCGCCGAGTTCATCACCGTGAACCAGGCCCGCGCGCTCACGTCATCCGCCATGCTCGCCTCGCTCACCTCCGCGGCCAACACCGCGTGGAAGCCGACGAGCACCGCGAAGATCGTGGTCCCGACCACGACGGTCCAGACCGGCGCGCTCGTCACGCTCGCCCTCGACGGCGTCGACCTGTCGAACGCCCGCGTCATGTGGGAAGCCCGCGACAACGAGCCGGACTTCGGCGCGACCTACACCATCACGCCGAAAAATCCTGGCGCGCAGTTCGTCGAAGTGGAAATCACGTGGGCCGACGGCCGCCGCATGTTCGGCACCGCGACGTTCAACGCATTCAGCCCGCTCGTAACCTGGCTCGACGATGCGATCCCACTCGGCGCCAACCCCGGTGCGACGGGTGGCGACGTGTGGAACTGGACCGCCAGCACCAACCCGGCGCCGCAGTCCGGCCTGCTCCTGCAAGCCACGCCCGCCGGCTCCGGTCTGCGCGAGCACTCGTTCTCCGGCGCGTGGACCACGCTCCCCGTCGGGACGAACGACACGATGTTCGTCTGGGTGTATCTCGATCCGGCCGCCATGCCCGAGCAGCTCATGCTCAGCTGGAACAACGGCACCTGGGAACACCGCGCCTATTGGGGCGCCGACAAGATCAGCTACGGCACCAAGGACACTGCGAGCCGCCGCAACATGGGGGCTCTCCCCGCGGGCGGCAGCTGGGTAAAGCTCGAAGTTCCCGCCAGCGCGGTCGGCCTCGAGGGCACCGAAGTCAACGGCATGTCGTTCTCCACCTATGGTGGCGGCCGCGTGCTGTGGGACGCCACCGGCCGCACGTCTCCGATAAACTGATACATCCTCACTCTTCATCGCGAGGCGCGCGACGGGAAAGCGGTCTGGCATCGCTACCCCTGGACGCCGCTTTTCAAGCAAGCCTCGCGATGAGCCTTTAGGGCAACCGAGCCCACACCAGCGCCGAGCGGCCAGTCCGCTCGGCGCTTTTTTGGTTTTTGAAGGTAGGGCTGGCTCTCCGAGCCGGCCTGAGTTTGAGCCTGCGGTTCGAATCCCACGCCGTAAGACGAATTGACGTTGCTCCCCCGCCACCCGGCCCGGAACGCTCGCCCTGCGGGCGACGTGTTTGTCATCCATTAGATGACAAACGGCCATCAGCGGGATTGGCGAAAACTCCCAGGCCGGCTCGGAGAGCCAGCCCCAACCTTTGACCGCAACCTTCGACCGGAACCCTCACGCCAGCGCGGCCGGCACCACCGTCGGCGCCGCGCGACGCTGCGTGCGCTGTGCCCGCATCGCCAGCCAGCCCGCGACACACGCCGCGACAAATGCAATGAGCAACCCCCACCGCGCGACCGCACTCGCCACCAATGCCGCCCAGCCGCGGCCGGTGCCCGGTGCCGTGATCGCCCGCGGCAAGACCGGCCGCAACGCCGGGTCGTCCAACATCTGCATGAACTCCGTGGGATCCGGGCTCACGATGAACAACGTGAACCCATCGTTCTCACGCAGCGCCGCGTGATTGTTTCGCTGCACGCCCGCGATTTCGTTCGGCGCGTAATAGCGCTGCAAAATTTCCAACGACCGCTGCGGCTTCTGCCGATTCACCATCTGCGACATCGTCGCGCCCATCGTCGCGAGATAGCCGAAGCTCAACACCAGCGCCCATCCCGCCACCCACGGCAACCAGCGTCGGTTCTGTGCCACCAGGATGAACGCCGCCACGATCGACGCGAACCCCGCGAGGATCACGTGATCGAGAAAACGCATCGCGATCGTCGGCTGCTCCGTCCGCGCGATCGCCGTCGCCGCCAGCATCAGCGCCGTGAATACGCTCACGTTGAGCAACCCGAGCACGCGGTCGGCGGAGATCTTTTTGCGCGCGACGCGGACGAGCACGAAGAGCAACGGCGCCATCACGAACAACGCCGCTGCAAAATTCACCGCCACCACGAGCCACGCATGCCGGTGCAACTGCTCCGCGAAACCCAGCATCCAGCTCGACTCCGCGCTCGGGAAGTTCAGCACCGGTCGCGGAATCAGATGTGCATCGCCCGGCAGCCGTTCGACCGCCGAGAGCAAGTTGCTGAAGGGCCACCCGTAGAGTTTCACGAGCGTGGCGCCCTTGTCGAAGGCGGTTCCCGTAGCTGGCATCGCGTCAGCCGTGCGGAAAGACATGCCAGCGAGCGCGATCACGAGCGCGGCCGCGGAGAAGCCGAAGGCCTTGCGCGCGCTCCACGTTTTTCGGATGAACGCCGCCGCCAGAAAAAACGGAATGTAACTCGCCGCGAGAACGGGACCGGCACCGAGTGTGAACGGCGCAACCGCGGCCGCCACGAGCGCAAGCCCGGGCCGGCCGTTCGATAACGCGAGACACCCGAGCGCAGCGGTCAGGAAGAAAAAATCGAACTGCGACTGAAACGCCCAGAGCAGATTGTGGTAGTTGAAAGGGAACGCGAAGAGCACCGTGAGCACCGCCGCCGCCGCGAGCCGCCCGCGGTCGAGTCCGCGCGTGAGAAGGTGAACGAAGATCGTCATCGCCGCCGCGTAAATCGGCGTCTTCACGATCATCACGAGCTTCGGATCCCACTCGCCGTTAATATAGTACCAGAGGATCTCCCAGAGGCGCGTCGCCACGATCACGTGGTCTCCGTTGTGCGCCGCGAAGAGCAGCGGCCACGTGAACGTGCCGTTGTGGAGCCGCGCCAGGATGCGATGCGCGATGCCATCGAGATCGTCGCCCCAGGCGATCGGCGCACCGTAGCTCTCGATCAGAAACACACGTAGTCCGCAGATGAATACAAAGCAGCAGAGGAGAAACCCCCGCCACTTGTCCTGCCGCACCGCCGCAGGAAGGACGGGCGAAGATGATGTTTGCATGGAAACGTGCCTCACCGCGTTCGGAAGCTCAGCCGAACACACCGGCACAGCACGTTATCCCTGCTGAAACCGCGCGAACAGTAGGTGCGCACCCCGATCGCACGTTGCTTTCAGGCCGGTCGGACCACCTGGGTCGCGCCGCTTACGAAGGCGATCAGTTCGCCCTTCGATCCGCGCTCTTTTTCAAACGTTTTGGTGCTCGGGACAGGACTCGAACCTGCACGCCTTTCGGCACATGCACCTCAAACATGTGTGTCTACCAGTTCCACCACCCGAGCAGTCTGAAAAAGAGGAAGGCGGACTAAGAAACATCACCCATAGCTTGTCCAGCCCTGAAAAGAAAAAAAGGCCCGCGCGCGCGAACCTCCATCGAAGGTAGGGCCCAGCTCTCTGAGCGGACCCTGAGTCGCGAGGTGATTTGCCGGCGGGAATTCAGGCCGCCTCGGAGAGGCAGCCCCGCCTTCAGCGTGCGCTTACGTCCACTTTTCCCTTCCCCTCGCCCATGCGCATCCCTTTGCTGCACCCTCGTATTTTCAACGTCCGCGCCGGTTGCCGGACGCACTCATTCCTCTTCACGCATGAACACCACCATCACCGCCATCACCGCCCGCGAGATCATCGATTCGCGCGGCAATCCGACCGTTGAAGTCGACGTGCGCCTCGCTTGCGGCGCCCTCGGCCGCGCCGCCGTTCCTTCCGGCGCATCGACCGGCGAACACGAAGCCATCGAGCTTCGCGACGGCGACAAGGCGCGTTATCTCGGCAAAGGCACCCTGAAAGCCGTGGCCAACGTGAAGGCGAAGATCGCGCCGGTGTTGATCGGCCACGATGCGTGCGACCAGATCGGCGTCGACCGCGCCATGCTCAAGCTGGATGGCACCGCCACCAAGTCCAAGCTCGGCGCCAACGCCATCCTCGGCGTCTCCCTCGCCACCGCGCACGCCGCGGCCGCCGCTCTCGGCCAGCCGCTCTACAAATACCTCGGCGGCCCGAACGCGAAGGTTCTGCCCGTGCCGATGATGAACATCATGAACGGCGGCGCGCACTCCGATGCCCCGATCGATTTCCAGGAATTCATGATCATGCCGACCGGCGCGAAGTCCTTCTCCGAAGGCCTGCGCATGGGCTGCGAAGTGTTTCACTCGTTGAAAAAAGTCCTCAAGGACAAGGGTCTCGCCACCGCCGTCGGTGACGAAGGCGGTTTCGCCCCGAAGCTCGAGTCCGCCGAAGCCGCTCTCGATGCCATCGCCCTCGCGGTCAAGAACGCCGGCTACAAGCTCGGCAAGCAGATCAACCTCGCCCTCGACGTCGCCGCTTCCGAGTTCTACGTGAAGGAAAAGAAGCACTACGTCTTCAAGAAATCCTCCGGCCAGATCCTCAGCGGCGATGAGATCGTCGAGTTCTACAAGAAGCTCACCTCGAAGTATCCGATCATCTCGATCGAAGACGGCTGCGCCGAAGGCGACTGGTCCACGTGGAAGAAGCTCACCGACGCCATTGGCGATCGCGTGCAGCTCGTCGGCGACGATCTCTTCGTCACGAACACCGCGTTCCTCAAGAAGGGCATCGAGACCCAGACCGCGAATTCGATTCTCGTGAAGGTGAACCAGATCGGCTCGCTCACGGAAACGTTCGACGCCGTCGAGATGGCCAAGGAAGCGAACTACACCGCCGTCATCTCCCATCGCTCCGGCGAGACGGAAGACGTCACGATCGCCGACATCGCCGTCGCGACCAACGCCGGCCAGATCAAGACCGGTTCGCTTTGCCGCACCGATCGCGTCGCGAAATACAACCAGCTCCTCCGCATCGAGGAAGAGCTCGGCGCCAGCGCGATCTACGGCGGCAAGATGAAGGGGCTGTGAACACGCGCCGGCTCGCCGCCGGCCTGCTTCACGACCGCCGGCCTCCAGCCGGCGCCAATCACCAGGCCGGGCACACACGCCCGGCCTTTTCTTTTGCCGTGCCGCTCCCGCGTTGCATCGTGCAGCCCATGATCACGACGCGCGTTTTGCTTCTCACCCTGCTCGCCTCGTCCGCTTGGGGCGCAGACACCGCCGAAGAGACACGGAAGCGGAGCGCACGCGAGGCGTTGAAAGCGCGGATTGCCGAGGATGCCAAAAAAACTGCGCCGGCTGCGACGACCGCCAAACCTGCGTCAAATCCGATCGCACCAGCCCCAGACAACACGCCCGAAAAACCGGACGCCAAAGCGAAGGCGTCCACGCCGGCGAAGTCGAAATCAAAGAACGCGGGCAAGGAAACGCCCACCGTCCTCCCCCAGGTCGAAGTGAAAAAGGGCCGGATCACCGAGCTCGATCAGCAGCTCGCGAAGCAGCAGCAGGAAATCGAACGCGAAAAGAAGAACCTGAAATCGAGCGAGGTCGACGATGCGCTCAACGACGCCAAGATCGCGCGTCCACTCGCCATCTTTGGCGGCGATTCAACCCAGTTTCGGAAGGGCGTGGCCAGCGAACGCGTCGAGTTGATGGAAGCGGAAAAGGACATCATGGAGGCGATCGCCCACGCGAAGACGAAGGAAGAAAAGGCCGCGCTCCAGAAACAGCTCACCGAGCTGAAAGCGATGCGGCGCGAACTCGATCGCGCGCTGCGTTAATCGGATCGCGCCTCCTCTGCGGCGCCGCGCCTCCTCCTCTCTCGCGCGCTACTCCACCTGGAGGATATAGCCGCGTAAATACTCGCTCTCCGCCATCGTCACGAGCACGGGGTGATCGGGCGGTTGATGCGCCCACTCGAGCACGCGCACTTTTCGCCGCGCATCCGCCGAAGCGCTCGCGAGCACCTGCCGCAGCTCGGCGTCCTGCATGTGATGCGAACACGTATACGTCGCGAGCACACCGCCCGGCACAAGCCGCTGCAGCGCGCGCAGATTGATCTCCTTGTATCCGCGCAACGCTCCCTCCAGCGCACTCCGCGATTTCGCGAACGGCGGCGGATCGAGCACGATCACATCCCACAGCGCATCGACGTTGCGCGCCGGGTCGTTGAACCAGTCGAAGACGTTGGCGACCTCGAATTCCGCGTTGACGCCGTTGCGCTCCGCGTTGCGGCGTGCGGCCGCGATCGCGTCTTCCGCGCTGTCGAGCCCCAGCACCTCGGCCGCACCGGCTCGCGCCGCATGCAGCGCGAACGCGCCCTGGTTGCAGAACGCGTCGAGCACGCGCGCCCCCCGACAATATTTCGCCACTGCCGCGTGCTGCGCGCGCTGGTCCAGATAGAAACCCGTTTTCTGTCCACCCTGCAGATCGAGCCAGTAATCGAAATCATCGATCTTCATCCAGCGCGCCTCCCAGGCATTTCCCGATCGCGTGTGCACCTCGGCGGGCAGTCCCTCCAGCCGGCGGATCGGCGCGTCGTTGCGAAAAATAATCTCCGCGGGCTGCAACAGCTCCGCGAGCGCATCGCCGAGGATCGCCGAACGTTTCTCCATCGCGAGCGTCTGCACCTGCACGACGAGTGTGTCGCCAAACTGGTCGACCACCACGCCCGGCAGATCGTCCGACTCGCTCCAGACGAGTCGCCGCACCGTCGCCGCTGCGCGACGCGCGAGCGCGCGTTCGAGGGCTCCACGGATGTAGGCGGCATCGAGCGCCACCCGTTCGCGACTCAGCCGGCGCCACACGATCTGCGACTTCGAATTGTAGATGCCGGTGCCAATGAGGCGGCCGTTGCGATCGCGACATTCCACCACCTCGCCGTCGTGCCCGGGTGGCAGCAGCGCCTCGACTTCGTTCGCAAAAACCCAGGGGTGACCGCTCAAGGAGCGGGCGCGAGCATTGGGACGGAGTTTAAGCAACGGCGGTACTACCACGCGACTCACGTTTGCCCGAATGCGGCATGCCGCCAGCCAAAACGCGCTCCATAGCCTCTGGGTCCTGAAACCTGATGCGAACAGGTGAGGTTTTCAGAAAGCCGCTCTGGCCCTCGGCCCTCTGGCCTCCGGTCCTCAGTCTCCGTCTCTGGCCTTTGGTCTCTGGCCTCTGGTCTCTTTTAAATTTCGTCCTCCTGGAAATCGCCCTTCAAGGGATCGGGACGTGCAAAGCGCGCCAGCACGAAGCCGAGCACGCCTACCAGCGACAGGTAAATGCCCACGGATAACAGCATTTTCACCGTTCGGGTAACGACACATGTTCGCCAAACTTGAGCGCGTCCGCAAAAATTCGGTCCGCTGGTGCAGCCCACGCATTACCTGCCTTCGAACCACCGCGCTCAACCGATCGATCGCGGCGCGGTCGTGCTACCGAACCCCGGTCGGCGCCGCGGGCAGCGTCTTGAGAAACATCCAGATTGCGCGCAACTCCGTCTCGTCGAGGCCGGCAAACGCACGCGGCATTGCGGCGTCGATTTCCGACCCGTCGGGTCGTTTCGCGGTCCGGATCGCCTGGAAGAAATCCGCCTCGGACCACTTCGCGATCCGTCCTTCCGCGTGGGGCGTCAGGTTCGCCGCCGGCGGCCACTCGGGCGGACCGACGGCGATCTTGCCGCCGGAGAAGTTCGGGCCGTGACACCCGGTGCAGCTCGCCGCCACATAGTGTCCATATTCCACGGATACAGCCGGCGAGACGACCGCCGGCTTCACGTTCGCGTGATCGATCTCCTCGGCCGCCAGCTTGATTTTTCCCGCCGCCGTCAACGCGCGCGCGACCGGCCCGAGCGCGACAGGACCACGAGGGTTGTCGACCGCCGGCACTGATTTTATAAACGCGATCAACGCCCCCATGTCGGCATCGGAAAACGTCGCGTAATCCGTCGAAGGCATGAGGAAAAGTCCGCGACCGTCGGTCGCGACGCCATGGCGGATCGCACGCACGAAGTCCTCATCCGTGTAGCTGGCCGGCAGGCCGCCGGCGCCGCGCGTGAGATTCGGCGCATCGACGCGGCCCATCGCACCGTTCGCGAAGACGGTTTTCCCCGCGAGATTCGCGCCATGACAATCCGCGCAACCGCGCGTATTCGCCAAATGCCGGCCGCGCCCGATCGCCGCGGGATCGCTCGGAATGGAGACGGGTTGGACTTTGACCGTGTAAGTTTTCTTCAGCTTGGCGTTGCTACCAAAGTAGACGGTCAAGGCGGCGGCTGCGATCACGAGCGCGAGTGCGCCAGCGAGATACCCAAGTACTTTCAAGAGGGTTTTCATGGGAGGGTACACGGGACGGCATCAACCCGCCGAGGCATGGGCAAGAATTTCGTTAACTGCCGCACGGCACCGCGTCACGGGCACACGGGCCGCTTTTGCCCTTGCCGGGCTTCGCCTCCGCCCAACCATCCCCGCCATCGTGGTTCCAGATTCCGATTATCGCATCAAGCTGCAGGTCTTCGAAGGCCCGCTCGACCTCCTGCTGTTTCTCATTCGGAAGAACGAGCTCGATATCTACGACATCCCGATCGAATCGGTCACGAAACAGTACATCGACGCCCTGCATGCCATGCAGCAGCTCGACCTCGATGTCGCCGGCGAGTTTTTCGTGATGGCGGCGACGTTGATGGAAATAAAGAGCCGGATGCTGCTGCCGAAGGGCCAGCACGCCGTCGACCCGAATGCCGAGGATGAGGAAGTCGATCCGCGCTGGGAGCTCGTGCATCAGCTTCTTCAATACAAGAAATTCAAGGAAGCTGCGACCAAACTGGCCGAGCTGGTCGAGACGCGCCAGAACCTGATGGCGCGGCACGTGTCCACGCTCACCGCCGATCTCATCGACCGGCCGCTGAAAAGCGTCGATCGGATCGAGCTGTGGAACGCGTTCAACATCGTGCTGCGCCGGCTCGCCGAAAAGCTCGTCGTCGGCGAGATCCACGACGAGATCGTCACCGTCGCAGACCAGATGGAATGGCTGCTCGAGCGTACCCGCGTGGGTGGCAGTTTCGTGTTTTCGCAGCTGTTTCCCGAAGGCGTCACACTGCGCCGCCTCGTCGCGACCTTCCTCGCGATGCTCGAGCTTACCCGCCTGAAGCGGCTGCGTATCCGGCAGACGGAGGCGTTTGCCGACATTCTCGCCGAGCCCGTGGTCGACGAGCCAATCGCACCGCCGCCAGCCACCGAGCCAGTCGCGCCGGTCGAGCCGGTCGCTTCAACCGCCGCGGAAACATCGATCGAGCCCATCGCCGTCGCCACTCCGCCGGAAACCGCAGCGGTCACCGAAACCATGCCGGGCGAGAATCCCGTAGTTGAAAAGCCGCTTGAAACTCCGCCGAACGCACCCACGGTGACCGCGTGAGCAAAGATTCCAGCAAGCCCACACGGAAGAAACGTCAGCCCAAGATGGGTCTGCTCGGAGTGGGCCTCGACAACACAGACGGCCACAAGCGCATCACACAGGGCGAACAGTTCGTCCTCGTCGGTGGTTCACAAGACACGCACGAGCACATGACCGAGACGGTCGTGAAGACCTTCGAAGAGCTGAAACGGCGCGACAAGCGGTTGGAGAACGTGGACCCGAACGAGCTCGCCGAGATCATCGACAAGTCACGGCCACGCTAAACGGTAACGTCATGCCGATCCCAAGCCCAAGGCGCGGCCCGTCCGAGTCGGGCCCTGAGGAATCGCCTGTGCCGTCCTGGATCGTGGGTCTCTGCAGTGTCGCCGCAGTTGCATCCGTGCTGTTTTCCATTCTCTTGTTTCTGAACCGCTAATTAACATGTCCGAAAAGATCGCCAACCTCACCACCGAGTCATTCAAGAGCACTGTCAACTCGTCCACCACGCCTGTGCTGGTCGACTTCTGGGCCCCGTGGTGCGGCCCGTGCAAGGCGATCGCTCCGATCCTGGAAGAACTCGCGACGGAATTCGACGGCAAGCTCACGATCGCGAAGGTCAACATCGACGATCACGACGCCGTCGCCGCCGAGTACGGCGTGCGGGCGATCCCGACGATGATCCTTTTCAAAGGCGGCCAGGTCGCCGAAACGCTTGTCGGGATGATGCCGAAAGCGACGTTGAAGGCGAAGCTCACGGCCCACGTCGCCGCCTGAGCCCCGGAAGCGGCCTCGCGTCGACCCTACATAACCATCCCGATCGCGAACAGCACCGCGTAAATCGCCAGCAGTTTTCCCGTCTCGCCCAGCAGAGCAATCAGCTCGCTGGGCGATTTGCTTTCCCGCAGTCGTCGCAGGTGGACCCAGCCGAGCGGCAGCAACACCAGCGGCAACAAACTCCACGGTGAGAAACCGCGCACCGTGACCAGCACGACTGGCACGAGCGCCGCCAGGATGAGCGAGGCCGCAAACTGCGCGCGCGCTGCACCGCGGCCGAGCCGCACAACCAGCGTGCGTTTGCCCGCGGCGGCATCGGTTTCCACATCGCGATAATTGTTCACGACCAGAATATTCGCCGCCAGCGCTCCGATCGCCACGCCCGCCAGCAGCGCGTCGGCCGTCACCCGCCCCGTCTGCACAAAATAGGTTCCCCCCACCGCGACGAGCCCGAAGAAGAGGAAAACGAAAACGTCTCCAAGTCCGTGATACGCCAGCGGAAACGGTCCGCCGGTGTAAGCCACGCCGCAGACGATGCTCGCCACGCCGATGGCCAGGAGCCACGGCCCGCCCCACGCCACCAGTCCCAGCCCGACCGCAAACGCCGCCGCAAACGTAAGCGCCATCGCGCGCTTCATCGTCGCGGGCGAAATCAACCCCGCCGCCACCGCGCGTCGCGGGCCCACGCGGGCGGCGGTATCAGCACCTTTCACGAAGTCGTAGTAGTCGTTCGCGAAGTTCGTGCCGATCTGCACGAGCAGCGCAAAACCGAGACACAACAACGCCGGCGCAAGGCTGAACGCGCCATCATGCCCCGCCAGCGCCGCACCGACCACGACCGGCGCGATCGCCGCGGGCAACGTCCGCGGTCGTGCCGCTCCCGCCCACGTCTGCCAGCGGCTCGCGTTCACGTCACGAGTGCGTGCCGGACGTCGCCCGGCGCGTGAATACCACGAGCGGCCGCCGCAGCAAAAGGCTCAGCAATACCGGCAGGAAACACAGCACGAACGCCAACAGCGTCAGCACCCGCGGCGTGTCCCGAAAGAGGATCCCGAAGCCTGCGAGCAGCACGGCATACACGGAGAGAAACGCCTCGGCGTTGCCCAGCATCGGGTTCACCGCCCACACGAGGACAAACGCAAAGAGCGCAGCCCACGGTCCGCACAACGCCACCGAAATTCCGGCGAAATAAAAGATCGTCGCGAAAAAATTCAGCCGCTCACGCTCGTAGCGGATCGTCTGGATCAACACCCCAACCAGCAGAATCGCGGCCTTCACAATCAACACCGACTTCCCCGCGCCGCGATTCGTCGCGTCGGCCACGAAGATCGCGCCCTCGATCAGAGGCCCGCCCACGATGGCGAGACTGCCCGCGGCGCCACGCACCAGATCGACGTAGTTTCGCACCTTCGTGAATTCCTTGAAACTCAGCCGTGGATCGCCGGGCTCACGGCGTTTCCAAGGTTCTTCGCTGTGAGCCGAACGATGTCGACGATGGCCGATGATTTTGCCGGTGCGCAGCCATTGGCGGGGGAACCAAAGGAGCACGAGGCCCAGGATCAGAAGGAGTAAGTTGACGGACATGATGAAGCGGGCCTGACCAAGCAGGCGGCATTCCGGCTGTCAAAGTTTCGACCAGCTGAAAATTAATGAACACGCAAACGGACGGCTTATTCGTTCTCTTTCGGGCGAAACGCATGAAGTGGCGGAACTCCCAGCTCGCGCTCCAGTTCCTGGATACGTTCGAGCACGAGATCGGCGCGCGCGCTTTCCACGCCGGGCGGCAGCGTCGGATAAATCTGTTTCAGCCACGCGAGGGCCTCGGTTTTGCGGTTGAGGCGCCGCAACATTTCCGCGTGCAGGCGCGCCGCGTAATACGGCGCGCCCGGTTGCTCCCATGCACGACGATAACTCTCCGCCGCAGCGGCCACATCGCCGACGCGGTTTAGTTGAATGTTCGCCCGTTCGACCCAGAGGTCGGCGTTTTCGGTGTGATACGCCATCGCGGCGTCGAGGTGACGCAGCGCGGCTCCGCCCTGCTCGCGCCCGATGCGCGTTTGCACGGACTCCGGCACGGAATCATAGCCGCCGGCGAGCGCGATGCGCCACGCGGTGAAATCGTAGGCGATGATCCGCGCGCCGTTGATCCAGAAATAGGCCGGTCGTGGATCGATCGCCGAGACGAGACGGAGCAACGTTTCCGTGCCCGGCAGATCCTGCGTCTCCCATAACGCATACATCCGCAGCCACACCGCGTCCGCCACCAGCGCGCGAAATCCGCCCAGCAACGCGAGTGTCACGCCCTGCCCCGCCGCCGCCATGGACGAATCGAGTCGCAACGCCGGCTGGGCCGCCCGCGCCGCGGACCACACCGGGTCCGCAATCCGCCCGAGCGCCGCGCCGGAAACCACCAGCGTCACGATCGTCACCAACAGCGTGAAAGCTCTAGATCTCATGCGGGTGAGAGTTCATCGATCCGGGTCGTGAGCTCAATTTTCCGCCCTCAGATCTCACGTCTCCGAAAACTGAATACCGCAAGTCCGCCGGCCACGCTCACATAGCCCAACGCATAGGCCGCGATCCGCGCCACGTGCGCCCACCCTGGCGCCTCGCCCGCCACCAGCGTATCGGCCAGCGCGAAGAGCTGGAAATTGGGAAAGATCGCCGCAATCCCGCGGCCGACGAGTTGCCCGATCGTCGAGCCGCCGCGCGCGTAGACGTCCTGTGCGAGGTATTGCAGATGGCAGATCACGAGAATGAAAAAACCCGTCACGATCGTGAAGAGCTGCGTCTGCGCAAAGCTCGCGACCAGCAGCACGAACGCCGCGAGCACGGAGAGTATCAACCATTGCAGGAATCCCGCGAGCGCGACCGTCGCGTAGCTCACGCCGCGCTGCCCGCCGAACACATCAGGAAACTCCCGCATCAGTTCGCCCTCGCGGCGCCAGAGCACGACGATCAGCAGCACGGTCAGCAGCGCGCAAAACGCCGCCGCCAGCGCGGCCACACCGAGAAACTTCCCGAGCACGAACTCCATCCGCCACACCGGTTTCGCGAGCAGCGTGAGCGCGGTGCGGTTTTCGATCTCGCTGAAGAACAGCTGCGCCGTCGCCGCGATGGTCAGCGCCGCGCCGAAAAACGCCATCGCCCCGAATCCGCAGTCCGCGAGAAACTTCAGCTCGGGCGCGCCGAAATTGAAATCGCGAAACCAGCGCGCCCCGAGCACGAGGCCAAGCGCAAGAAAGAGCAGGAAGTTGAACAGCCGCTGGCGCGCCGCTTCGAGCAGGGTGTTTTGCGCGATGAGCAGCGTGCGCGTGACGGAGAACGGCACCGCGCTCATGGCTGCTCGCCGGGACCGCGGCCGCTGCCGGTCGCACGCTCCTGCTTCCCCACCCGCTCGAGGAATACGCGATCGAGCCGCGACCGCGGCGTCTCGACCGCCTCGAGCGTGCGACCGCGCGCCGCGAGCCACGCGCGCAATTCCGCGAGCTCGTTCTCCGGCAACGCATCGACGACGAGCGCCTGCCGGTCCGTGCGGCCCACGAGATCCTGCACCGCACCCTCCACGATCAGCCGCCCGCGATCGAGGATCGCCACGCGGTCGCAGATGTCCTCGATCTGACCGAGCAGATGCGACGTGATAAGCACGGTTTTTCCCTGCGCTTTCAAAGTGAGTATCAGTTCGGAAATCGCCGCCGAGCCGACGGGATCCACGCCCGCGGTGGGCTCGTCGAGAATCAACAGCCGCGGATCGTGCACCATCGCCTGCGCGAGCCCGATGCGTTGCAGCATGCCTTTTGAAAACGTGCCCACGCGGCGATCCGCGGCTTCACTCAGGCCGACCACGGCAATCACCTCGTCGATTCGCGGCTCCAGTTTCGGTGCGCGCAGACCACACAAGCGGCCGTAGAAACGCACCAGCTCGCGGCCAGTGAGGTGACGGTAGAAATACGGCGACTCCGGAAGATAGCCGACATCGCGCCGCGCTTCGACGCGCCCGCTCGGCACGCCAAAAATACTGCACTCGCCGGCCGTCGGCTCGAGCAGCCCGAGCAGCATCTTGATGGTAGTACTCTTGCCCGAACCGTTCGGCCCGAGCAGTCCGTAGATCTCACCCGGCGCGACGCGCAGATTCACGTGATCGACCGCGCGCAACTTCACGCCGCGCAAACCCACCGCGAAATCCTTGACCAGTCCGCGCAGCTCGAGCGCGGCCGGCGCGGTCGCGATCGGAACCAGCGGGGTATCGGGCTCGGCCATTGCGCTATTTGATCGTGAACCCGCTGAAGACCGCCGGCCCTTTGCGGGCACTGCGCTCGGTCTTGCGAATGTAGCCGTGCATTCGCTCCTGCACCGCCTCGATAAACGCCGCGACATCGCTCGCCTTGCCCTCCGCCTCAAGTTGCACCCGACCGTCGACGAGATTGCTCACGTATCCCGTGACATCGAACTCCTTCGCAACCTGCAGGACAGAGTAGCGAAATCCAACGCCCTGCACATGGCCGGTGAAAAAAACTGTTTCATGATGCACGTCAGGCATGGGGAAAGAGTTCGGAGTTTGGGGTTGGGGTTTGGAGTTGGAAGACCGAAGTGAACGATCGGCCACAAGAAGGTTCTTTAAACCGAAACTCCCCACCCCCAACCCGAAACCTTTGCGACTGTGCAGCCGCGCGTGCCGACCGGATTTTTATTTGCGTTTCCCTCACACGCATTCTCAGTTTCCGCTCAAGAGATGAGCAACTTCGACTCCGACAGCGGCTCAGACAACCAATGGGAAGATCGCGGCGATCTGGCGTGGAACGAGTTCGACTGGGAACGTTATCTGCGCGAACAAGACGAGGCGGTTCACCGTTACTTGCGGTTCTACGAGGAAAGCACCGGCAGCGACCGTATCGACCAAGTCGCGGAGAAAATGCAGTGGGGCGAGGACGATTGGACTGACGAGTCGGACAGCTCCACGACCGAGGATGACGATGACGACGACGAAGACGGCATCGCCGACGATGAGGATGACGTTTACACGCTGCACAAGAACCCGATCTATATCGCGACCAAGGCGATCTATCTGGGGCTGCATCGTTCGTGGCCGCTGATCGCAGCGGACCCGGCGCAAGTGCCGCAACCGCTCGCGCTCGCGATGATGGCCTCTCTCCACCGAGGCGAAGAGCAGGCGGTGCAGGCGATCCACGCACTCGATTTCGGCGATTACGCAATGGCAGTGAGCCTTTTCAAACGCGCGCTCAGCGCGCTCAACGGTTCGCTCGCACTTGTAAACGACGACGCCGCGATGCGCCACCGCAGCGTAAAAGCATGGCGTGAAGACGCGTTGCCACGGTTCTTCGACCTGCGCGAAATCTGGCTCCGCGTCATGGGCGAATGCCGCGAAGAGCTCGACCGGCCCGTCGACGACGATAACTGAGCGCGCGCCGCTCGGCTCCTCGCGGACCAAGGCGACATCTCGCTTCTTCGGCGGGCTCCACGCGTGCAAAGGAAGCGCTCGCTTTGCACCGTCTGCGCTTTTTCGCGCCATTCCATTTGAAGCCTGGCTGCGGCTACGCTGCGCGATGAGCCTTCTCGCCACTGAAACCACAAATCCGCCTTGCACTTTATTCGGGCTGCGTTTCGCTCGGCCTTCCTGATCCGGAGAGGTGGCTGAGTGGTCGATAGCGGCGCTTTGCTAAAGCGTTGTAGGTGTAAAAGCCTACCGGGGGTTCGAATCCCCCCCTCTCCGCCAGTTTTCACTCAGCTTTTGTATCGCGCCGCCGTGTTTTAACAGCCGTGACAAAGGAATGAAAAAGACAACCCGCCGGGCGCCGGCGGGACGTGACGGGTCTACGCCAAAGTTGGGTCTGCAGGCCGCTTGAAGGCGTCAGGTCGCCTCGGCGCAACGGTGACGTTGCAGATTCCGCGAGAGCATCGGCCTCGCGGCCGGACTAGCACTCCATGACGTCTAGCTACCTGCCGACCTTCTCAACCGGCAATCTTGCCGTATTCCGTCGCGTCGAGCAGCGAACCCATCGCCGCCGGATCCGCGGGCTTCAGCTTGAGCATCCAACCTTCACCATAGGGCGCACCATTGACGGTCTCGGGCGCCACATCGAGCGCAGTGTTCACCGCGATTACCGTGCCGCCGATCGGCGCGTAGAGGTCGCTGGCCGCCTTGACGGACTCGACCACGCCGAACGTTTCGCCGGCCTTCAATTCCGCGCCCACTTTCGGCACCTGCACGTAGGTGATGTCACCAAGCGAATTCTGGGCGTAGTCGGTGATCCCAATCGTCACCGTGCCGTCGCTCTCCGGCCTGGCCCACTCATGGGATTTTGCGTAACGCAGTTCGGCGGGGATGTTGCTCATGCGGATCAATTGTAGGAGCCGCTTTACGCCGCGATCTCAAGACAATCTCTAACGCGGCATAAATCCGCGCTGCTCCGGCTCAGGATTTTTTCAGCTCCACGAAAGGGGGTTTGACCAGGTGCAAGTTCAGCTTGGCGCCACGGATGTCCACCGCGAGCGGGTCCGTCGCCGCATCGGCACGGACCAGCGCCGAGCCGATCGCCTCGTTCAGGATAGGCGAAAGCGTTCCCGAGACCACGCGGCCAACGGTCGCGCCGGTGGCAGCGAGGACGGGAGTCTCCGCGCGCACAATACGCCGGTCACCGGTTTTGAAGAAAACGATTTTCTGCGGCGCGCCATTTTGCTTTTCCGCCAGGAGCGCATCGCGGCCGATGAAGTCCGCGCCTTTGTCGAGCTTCACCGTCCAGCCAAGCCCCGCCGTCAGCGGAGAGATGTCCGCCGTGATTTCGTGCCCATAAAGCGGATACCCCGCCTCGAGCCGCAGGCTGTCGCGCGCGCCGAGCCCGGCGAGCTCGAGTCCGCGCGGCGTGCCGGCGTCGAGGATCGCGTTCGCCAGCGTCACGGCATCGCCCGCCGCATGATAAAGTTCAAAGCCATCTTCGCCCGTGTAGCCCGTGCGGCTCGCGAGGCAGTGGATGCCCGCGACGGTCGCCTCGGTGAAATGATAATACTTCACGAGCCCAAGCTTCGCGCCCGTCAGCGACTGCACGATCTCCGCAGCGCGCGGCCCCTGCACGGCGAGCAGGGCATAATCGGCGCTGCGATCCGTGATCGTGACCTGAAACTTCGCCGCCTGCTCGCGGATCCACGCGAGATCCTTGTCGATGTTGCCCGCGTTGATGCAGAGAAAATAATCCTCGGCGCCGCGCATGTAGACCAGCAGATCGTCGACCACACCGCCGTTCGCGTAACACATCGGCGAATACAGCACGCGGCCGGGGAAGAGTTTCGCGACATCGTTCGTGACGAGGTGATTCAGGAACTTGCCCGCCTCGGGGCCGCGCACATCGACTTCGCCCATGTGACTGACGTCGAAGAGACCCGCGGCGCGGCGCACGGCTTTGTGTTCCTCCAGGATGCTGCGGTACTGCACGGGCATCTCCCATCCGGCGAAATCCACGAGACGGCCGCCATGGGCGGCATGGAAATCGCGCAGCGGGGTGCGTTTGAGTTCACTCATGCACGCGAGCATAGCGCCGCGGCAGGCGCGTGCGGCAAGGCTGATTTCACCCGGTGGATCTCGCCCGATCGACGCCGGCGTCCCACAGCGTCGTTCCCGCGGGCTTTGATACACACTTCAGGACCGACGCGGTGGCGCCAGAAGCGAGCCCAATGCCAAACGTGCGATCGTAGGTTTGCATCGTCGCCCGACGGTCCGCCATAACAGCGCCATGCCCCCATCGCATTGGGTCCACGACCTCAGCCCGTTTCTGATCCGTTTTTCGGATACGTTCGGGATCCGCTACTATGGGCTCGCCTACGTGCTCGGTTTTTTCGGCGCAGCGTGGCTCATGCATCTCTACGCGCGCCGCGGCCGGTCGCAGATCCGCGGCGAGCTGATCGCGGACTTGATGACGTATATCGTCATCGGCGTGCTCGTCGGCGGCCGGCTCGGTTACTTCCTCCTCTATCAGGCCGACTGGCTGCTGAGCGATCCACTGGCGTTTTTTCGCGTCTGGGAAGGCGGCATGGCCAGCCACGGCGGCTTCGTCGGCGTACTTGCCGCCGCATGGTGGTGGTCGCGCAAACGCGGCATCGCGCTCCTGCACATCGCCGACGTGGTCGCATCCACCACGGCGCTTGGGCTGCTGCTCGGGCGCATCGCAAACTTCATCAACGGCGAGCTCTGGGGCAAAGTGAGTTACTTCAAATACGCCGTCATTTTCCCGCAAAGCGCGCCGCCCAACACACCCGTCTCCCTGATCGAGCCGCGCCACGCATCGCAGCTCTACGAGGCCGCGCTCGAGGGCGCCGTGCTCCTCACCCTGATGCAATGGCGTTTCTGGAAAACCGATGTGGTGCGCGCACAGCCCGGCCGGCTGACCGGTGAGTTTCTCATTGCTTATGCGATTCTCCGAATGATCGGAGAACACTTCCGCGAGCCCGACGCCTCGCTGCTCTTCGGTGTGAGCCGCGGCACGTTTTATTCGGTGTTCCTGATCGCGGCGGGCGTGGTCCTGATCGCAAAGGCCCGGTCGCGCCCCACCGCCCCGCTCTGAAAAAACGCTCAACGCTCAAGTCACCGATCTCCGGCCCTTGAGCGTTAAACGTTGAGCGTTCTTCCGGTGCTCCGTCCGGTCCGTTCCCCACTTCACACGACCGTACCCGCCGGCAGTATCATGTTCTTCGGTACGACCAGCACGCCATCGCGGACGATCACCAGGCCGTTCGCGTAGGTGCCGTCGGCCTTGCCATCGGCCATCAAGACGCAGCCGTCTCCGATCCGCGTGTTCTTGTCGATGATCGCGCCTTTGATCCGGCAGTTCTTGCCGACGCCCAGATGCGGGCGGCCTTGCGCGATGTTCGCCGCCAATTGCTCGTCGGTTTCGTAATAATCCGAGCCCATCACGATCGTGTCCTCGAGGTTGCTGCCTTCGCCGATGTACGAACGGATCCCGAGCACGCAATGGTGGATCGTCGAATCGGTGAGGATCGAGCCGTCGCCAATCACCACGTGATCGATCGCGCACTTGTTGAGCTTCGATGCCGGCAGGTAGCGGTCCTGCGTGTAGATCGGCGCCTGCGGCTCGAAGAAATTGAACGGCGGCAGGGGCTGCGCCAGCGCGAGATTCGCGTCGAAAAACGCCTTCACCGTACCGATGTCCTCCCAATACCCCTCGAAGATGTGCGCGAACAACTTCTTCTTCCCGAGCAGGCCCGGGATGACCTCCTTGCCGAAGTCGGTCATCGTGTTGTCCAGCGCCTCGGTCAGCACGTTCCGGTTGAAAACGTAGATGCCCATCGACGCCAGGCAGTGCTTCTCGGTCGACTTGCTGGACAACGTCGCCTGCAACTTCGGACTCAGCGCGAGACTCTCGATGACGGCCGGATCCTTCGGCTTCTCGACGAACCGCGCGATCGAGAGGTCGTCGTGCACTTGCGTCAGTCCAAGGCCCTCGACCTTCGAAACGGGAAACGGAATCGTCGCGATCGTCACATCCGCGCCCCGCTCGACGTGCTCGTTGATGATCGTCCGGAAATCCATCTTGTAGAGCTGGTCGCCCGAAAGGATCAGCACGAGATCGTGGGGAAATGAGCGGAAGTGCAGCAGATTCCGGCGCACCGCGTCCGCCGTTCCCTGATACCAGTCCGAACCGCGCTCCGTCTGCTCGGCCGCGAGAATATCGACGAACCCGCCGCCAAACGGATCGAAGTGATACGTACTCTGCACGTGCCGGTGGAGCGACGCCGTCTGGAACTGCGTCAGCAGAAACATCCGGTTGATGTCGCTGTTGAGGCAGTTGCTGATCGGGATGTCGACGAGGCGATATTTGCCGGCGAGCGGCACGGCGGGTTTGCAGCGTTCCAATGTCAGCGGGTGCAGGCGCGTTCCGCGACCGCCGCCCATGATCACCGCGAGGACACGTTTCTGAGTCGTCATAAGAAATTCTCCGATAAAGGGTTTGCTAAGAGCCTTGCTCGACGTTTGCGCGCTCCGCAGATTTCGCCAGCAAAAATCTTTCCGTCGCCACGCATGTCACTGATTCTCGTCACCGGCGCCGCCGGCTTCATCGGCAGCCACACCACAGACCAACTTCTTGCGGCCGGCCATCGCGTGATCGGGGTCGACAATTTCCGCACCGGCCGGCGGCAAAATCTCGCCGCCGCCTCGCGTTCGCCCGATTTCACGCTGCGCGAAGCCGATGTCTCCGCTCCCGGCACGCTCGACTCGATCGTCGGCGAGACGCGCCCCGCCGCGATCATTCACCTCGCCGCGCTCGTCAGCGTGCAGGAGAGCATGACGAATCCAGATCTCAACTACGCGCTCAACGTTCAGGCCACGCATCACGTCGCCGAGGCCGCGCGCAAGCATCGCGTACCGCGCGTCGTCTTTGCCTCCTCCGCCGCGATCTACGGCGACACGACGGATCTCCCCATTCGCGAGGCCACGGAGAAGTATCCAATAAGTCCCTACGGCGCCGCGAAGCTCGCGAGCGAAGCGCTTCTCCTCGGCCACGGCGCCGCGTTTGGCTTCACCGTACGCTGCCAGCGCTACTTCAACGTCTTCGGCCCGCGCCAGGACCCCGCATCGCCGTATTCGGGCGTGATCTCGATTTTCGACCGCCGCTATCGCGAAGGAAAACCGGTCACGATCTACGGCGACGGCGGGCAGACGCGCGACTTCATCTCCGTGCACGACGTCGCCCGGGCCAACCTCATCGCCGCCACGCGCCCCGGCATCGCGTCAGGCGCCGCCAACATCTGCACCGGCCGCGCCACCTCGCTGCTCGAGATCGTGCAGGAGTTTCGCCGGCATTATCCGGCCGTGCCGCCGCCGACCCACGCGGCGTCCCGCACCGGCGACATCGTGCACTCGCGCGGCACGCCGGATGCCGCCACCGCCGCCCTCGATTTCCGCGCCGGGGTATCGGTCGCCGATGGGCTCGCGGAGTTGATTCGCACGGGATGAGATCGCCCATGGCTCCCGCGCGCCGCTTCGGCCGGGCCGGCGAGTGTCAGCATGCCGTCCCCCGGGTCGGCTGCGGCACAGCGACCCGCGCCGCACCAGCCCGCCTGGCGCTCACCACTCTCCTTCTCGTCTGGCTCGCCGCATTCTCCCGCGCCGCCGAGCCGCAATCTTTCTACGTCAACTACTCGGCGCACGTTCCCACCGCGCCGCTCCTCGCCCACCCGCTCTCGATCGTGCATCCGAGCGCCGAGCTCGATCTCGCCGCCGCGCAACGCGCCGGCAATCGCGTCCTCGCCTACGTCAGCGTCGGCGAGGTCGCGAGCGACGCTCCGTATCGCGCCGAAGTCCTCCGCCGCGGCCTGCCCTTCGCCGGCCGCAACGAGACCTGGAAATCGGACATCATCGACCTCGCCGATTCCCGCTGGCCGGAACTCCTCGTCAACGAAGTCGCCGCCACCGCCGCGCGTCGCGGCTTCGACGGCTTCTTCCTCGATACGCTCGACTCGGTCGAGTTGATCGACTCGCCGAATTCGCCGCGCCGGCTCGCCGCGCGCGCCGGACTCATCGCGACGATCAAACGCCTCCGCGCCGCGTTTCCCGACAAACACATCGTGATCAATCGCGGCTTCTTCGCCTTCGCTGCGCTACGCGAGATCGTCGACGGCGTGCTCGTCGAGTCGCTTTTCGAAACGCACGACTTCTCCACCAAAACCTACCGCGCCGTCCCCGCCGTCGAGACCGAACAACTCCTCGCCGCGCTGCGCCCCATCGCCGCCGCCGGTCGCGCCGTCTACGTGCTCGACTACGCCGATCCCGCCGCACCAGCCCGCGCCGACGCCGCGGCCGCGAAGATCCGCGCGCTCGGTTATCACGCCTTCGTCTCGACGCCCGCGCTCGACGGCGTCGCACTCGCTCCGCTCCGCCCCGTCGCGCGCCGGATCTGCGCCCTGTTCGGCAATCTGTCGCCGATCCCGGAAGAGGACATCAAATGGCCCGTCGATTCTTTCACGGCGCAACGCCTCCAGACCCCGCTCGAGTGGCTCGGCTACGAGGTCGATTTCGTCCGCATCCTCAAGGCCTCCGATCTGCCCGCGCTCACGGCTGAACATCACGCCATCGTGCTGCCGCGTTTCTGGCGCGTGTCGCCCGACATGGAAGGTGCCGTCGTCGACTGGTTGATCGCACAGCGTGCTGCCGGCCGGAAGCTGCTGCTCTTTGGCGCGCTCCCGTTTCGCGATCTGCGCCAGCGCACGCGTTTCATGACCGCGTTCGATCTCGGCGGCACGGGCGCGATCATTCCGCCGCCGCTCAAGCTCGAAGTCGTCACGAAGGTCGATGCCCTGCTCGGTTACGAAGAGACCGTGCCGCCGCTGCCGGTAAACCACCACGACCTCCGCGCACCGGCCGACGCCACGCGCATCTTGTCCGTGCGCGGTCAGCCCGACGAGGGAACTCCGGTGGTCTTCGACGCGATCTTCACGTGCAGCTGGGGCGGTGTCGCCCTCGACCCGTATGTATTGTTTCGCCGGGCCGATTTCCGCGAGTTCTGGCATCTGGACCCGTTTGCCTTCCTCCAGCGCGCGCTCGGCGAGCTCGGCGGCCCCGTGCCCGATGTGACGACACGCGACGGCCTGCGGCTCTACATGAGTCATATCGATGGCGACGGTTTTTCAAACTTCAGCCGCGTCGAGCTCGGCCAGCGCTCAGCCGAAATCATTCGCGATCGTATCCTGAAAAAATATCCGCTGCCCGCCACCGTCTCGATCATCGAGGCCGAGTTGCGCGGATTCGTTCGTCTGCAACGCGCCGAGGATAGCCCCGTGCTCGAGGCGATCGCCCGCGACATATTCGCGCTGCCCCATGTCGAGGCCGCATCGCATTCGTTCTCCCACCCGTTTTTCTGGATCGAAAACGACCGCGAAGCAGCGCACTACGATGAGCAGAATCTCGTCCTCAAGATCCCCTACGAGAACCTCGATCTCACGCGCGAGATTCACGGCTCCGTCCGCTATATCAACGAGCGCCTCGCCGCGCCCGGCCGTCCCGTCCAGGTGTTTCTCTGGAGTGGAAACTGTCGGCCGCCGCCCGCGGCGCTCGCCCTCGTCCGCGAGCTCGGCATCGAGAACGTCAATGGTGGCGATACGATCATCAGCCGCCGCAATCCGACGCTCACCGCCGTCGCACCGCGCACGATGCCGTGGGACGGCGAGCTGCAGGTTCACGCGCCGAACCAGAACGAAAACGTCTACACCAACAACTGGCGCGGCCCGCTCTTCGGCACGTTCTCGCACACGCTCGACACCTTCGCGCTCACCGAGACGCCCCGCCGGCTGAAACCGGTAAACGTCTACTATCACTTCTACAGCGCCGACTACCCCGCCTCGCTTCACGCGCTCGAAACCATCTTCAATTCCGTGCTGAGCCAGCCGCTGCACGCCATCACGCTTTCACACTACGCGCGCATCGCGCGTGACGCTCGCACCACGACCATTTTTTCCGCCGGCACCGATCGGTGGTGCATCGTCAACGCCGGCGAATCGCGCACCGTGCGGCTCCCGGCCGCGCTTGCCACGCGCATCGATCTGACGCGCTCGAGCGGCCTCACCGGCTGGAAAATTCAGGGCGATCAAGCGTATGTCCACACCGACGGCTCCCGCGCCGCGATGCTGACGCTGGCACCGCGACCCGTCACATTTCCCCGCCTGGAAAGCTCCTCGGGGGAAATCGAGTTTCGCACCCGCTCGGCTGAAAAACTCGAGTTCAACGTGCGCGATCTCCGGTCTGTGAACCTCGCCCTCGCCGGGCTTCCCGCCGGTCGCACGGTTCGCGTCACCGTCAACGGCGCCGCGGAATCAGCCGCCGTCCAACCCGGCGGCCGGCTTACGCTCACCCTCCCGAAGTCGGCGGATGTCGCGGTGGAGATCGGCGCGCCATGAGCCCCCTGCCGCGCATGAAACCGATCGTGCCGTGGTGGCAGATCGGGCTGCTCCTCGCGCTGTGCACAGCCGGAATTTATTTCCTGCTGCCCGACGATCCGCAGTTGATCGACACGCTCGTGCGCGACCGCAACACCCGCGAAGCGCGCCGGCTCCTGGAAAAAATCCCGCCCGCGCAACGCGCCCGGGACGCCGATCGCTACCGCGTGCTCGAACTCGAGCTCGCGCGCCAGGAACTGCCGCCGCCGAATCCCGCCGACCCCGCGCCGCGTGCCGCCGCGCTCGAGGTTTTCTGGCGCCACGCGATCACTGCGTGGCACGAGAGCCGCTTCGCCGCCGCCGTCTTTCGCACATTCGCGCCGGTCATTCCCCAGCTTCCGAATCCCGCGACGGCCTGGGAGGTCGTCGCGCCCGAAATCGATCGCGCGCCGGCGGGCCAGCGGGCCTCGCTCATCGAGAGCTTCACGCGCAGCGCACTCGCGCACGGCCAACCCGCGCTCGCCGCGGAGATCTTCGCGCGCGGCGCCCCGCCCGCCACGCGCACGCCCGCTCAAGCCCTCGAGCTCGCGCGGCTCTGGCAATCCGCCGGACACGCGGCCAACGCATTGGCGGCGCTCGATGCATCTGCTTCGCCGCACGAGCCGCGTTCGCCTGAGATCGAGGCCCAGCGGCTCCCGCTGCTTCGCGCGCTCAATCGTAACCGCGAAGCGCTCGATCTCCTGCGGGCGCGCCTGGAGGCCTCCGACTCGCAACCGCCCGATGCCGCGTCGACCGAGGAATTTGGCAGCGTCGCACTTGCCGCCGGTGCTCCAGCGGAAGCGGTCCCGGTCTACGAACGCTACGTCGAGGCCAATCCGAACGATCTCGGCGCGCTGCGCCGGCTGCGCGCACTGTGGATCGCCGCGGGCCAGCCGGAAAAAGCGACCGCGGCGGCGCAGCAGGCCGTGCTCGTAGGCAGCCGGCAGCACGACGATCTCGTGGAACTCGCGCGCATTCACGACTGGTCGAACCAGCCCGGCCCCGCGTTCGATGTGTGGTTCGAGCTTGCGTTGAAAAATCATCCCGGCGCGATCGATCGCCTGCTGGCGTTGAATCCCGGCCTGTTTCGCGACACCGATCTCGCCCGCGCGCTCGAACACGTTGTCGCCACGACTCCGCGCGATGAGCACGTGCTCGCCCTCGCGCGGCTCAACGTCGAACTCGGTCGCTACGGCCGCGCGCGACAAACCTTCGAACGCTTCCTCACGCTCCAGGCGGATCCTGCCGTGATGCTCGAACTCGCGCGCCTGCACCGCGAAAACTTCGAGTTTGCCGAGGCCGAAGCGTGGATGCGGCGCGCGGCCGCGAGCCGGCCGGCCGACGCCGACCTGCGGCGCGAGATCGCCGATCTGCTCGTGTATCAGAAACGGCACGCGGAAGCGCTCGCGGCCTATGGTGAGCTCGTGCAGCAATCCGACGCCGAGAATATCATCGGCCCCTTCACACGGCTCGCCGAGGAGCTTGGGCGCTTCGATGAATTCGCGCGCGGCTTGCAGCGCCGCGTCGATACGCTCGCCGCTCCCAGCGAGCGCGATTTCGTGCTGCTCGCCTACGCCTACGAGCTGGCCGCCAAGCCCGCCGAACGTCGCACCGCGATCGAGGAAGGGCTGCGGCGCCATCCGGCCAGCAATGATCTTTTATTACAGATGGCGTATCTGCTCGCGGCCGCGCGCGACTACCCGGCCGCCCAGCAAACCCTCGCACGCCACTCGCGGCTCCGCGACGACATCGGCGCCGCCACCTTGTATCTCGACCTCCTCTGGTTGAACAACGACCTCGCGGCCGAACGGCATTTTCTGGGCACGCCGCTTGCCTCCTCCATCGCCGGCGAGGAAACCGTGCTCGAACGCGTGGCACGAGCGCGCGAGCAACTGCGCGATTACACTGGCGCCGCGACGCTGTGGCGCGAACTGCACGCGCGCCGGCCCGACGACTTCGCCCGCGCCAGCGATCTCGCGCGCGCCCTCCTCGCCCTGGACGATGCCGCGGAAGCACAGCGTGTGATCGCCCCATTCCTCCTCGACGATCCTGCGCCGCCGGCCCTCAAGCTCGCCGCCGAAATCGCCGCCGCGACCGGCGATCACCGCGCCGCGGAGCGTTATCAACTCGCCTACCTCGAAGCCACGCGTTCCGCGCCCGCCACCGACTGGGGCACACTCGGCGATATTCGACTCGCGCTGGGCGACCACACCGGCGCGAAACTCGCCTTCACCGAAGCGCTCCGGCGCATGCACGCCCGGATCACGAGCAAGGGCGAACAGCAGTGAATCGCGCCGGCCGCACAGCTCCGTTTGTAGCCCGGTTCGGGAGAGCCGGGATCCTGCACGCGCTTCCCCGCGTCTTCCGACGCGGGCGACAGCTCATCGCTCGCGTCAGCGCCTGCCTGTCGCCCCTCCTGGGCTCGCCCGCCCTCCACTCCGCGACACCCGCTCCGCCGTCCACGACCACCACGCCTCTCCTCTCCGACTCCGACGTCCTGGCGCGCGTCGAGGTTCTCTCACTCGATGAGCGCCGCTACCTGGTTTACCTCTACTCCCGCCTCGACAATCCCACGCTCGCGGCACGGCTCGCGGAGTCGATTCTCGCGCAGACTCCCGGCGACCGGCAGACCCTGCTCGTCCTCGCGGCGATGTATTCGGAAAACAAGGACGCCGCCGCCCTTCTCCGCACCGCACGCCGTTTTCTCGCCGCGCACCCGGACGACCACCAGGGTCTCTACTATCTCGGCGCCGCTTATTTTCTTGCCGGGGATTTCACGGCCGCCCACCGCGTGCTCCGCGATGTAAAACGCACGCAGTTCACCGGCCGCACGTTTCCCTACGAGTCCGACCTCGCCGCGTACGCCCTCGCCGCGGGCGACTGGGAGCGCGCACGTTCCTCCTATGAGGAACTGCTCCAGCACGACGACCTCTTGGAGGACTACCGTCGCGACATTCACCGCGCTCTCACCGGAATCCTCCGCGAGCACCAGCCCCGCCTCGAGCTCGGCGCGGCACAAACCCGCCTCGACCGCGCGTCCATCTGGCGCACCCACGCGGTGCACGGCCGTCACCTCGGCGAACGTCACTGGCTCGATCTGCGTTACACGCGCGACGATGTGACGCTCGACGCCGCTCCTGGCTTGCGCGCCGCGGACCACCACCGCGCGGAACTCGGCGCGCACGTCGCCACCACGCACAATCCTCGTTGGCGCTCGGAGGCCTGGGCCGGGCTTTCCGGCGAAGGCGCGTTTGGCGGGATGCGTTTCCAGCATGTGTTTGCCGACCAACGCGAGGCGTCGCTCGAATTCGCCGGCAACGTCCGCGCGAACGACAGCCTCGCGCTCGAAGCGCTCGATGGCCGGCAACATCACGTGGCGCTCGCGGCCAATTGGCGCCTCGCTTCCGAACTCGTGCTCGGCGCTCGCGGCCACCTCCGCGAGGTCCACCTCACGCACGACACGCTGGGCCGCGGCGCCGGCGTCGACGTGAATCTGGATCGCACGTTCCGACCGCAAAGCCCGCGCATCACCGGCGGCTATCGCTCCACGATCGCGCGCTTTTCCGCGGACGAGGGCTTCCCGTCCCGCGCCGTCGCGCCCATCGCCGATCCCTCCGCCGGTGTGCCCGTCCAGCAAGCGATCGCTGCCAACCTCGTCAGCCGCCGGATCAACCGGCATGGCGCAGGCACGCTCGTGACCGACACTCTTGCCGACGTCTGGGTTTACCGCCTCACTGCCGGCGTGGACTACGATTTCGTGCTTTCTTCAACCGGCTGGAACGCCGGGCTTGGAGTGACATATCTGCTCCGCAAGCACATCGAGCTCAGCCTCGACGCCAGCTACACGTCCAGCGCGAACGCCAGTAATGCGGGTTCGGCCGCGACGCTCCTGAGTTGCTCCCTCCGTGCTTACTTCTGAAGCGCACGCCCCGGTCACGATGATCAATCGAACACGAGCAGCGCGAATGTTGCGGGCTGAAGCCCACGCCGCTGCATGACCGCTCGCGACGCGCTCCGTCCCAAGTCCCTTCTGCTCGACGCCGCGCTGATCGCCGGCGCCCTCGTGGGCGAGAACCTGCTTTTCGATCGCGCTCATCCCGGCTGGACGAATCTCAACCCGTCGCCGTATCTCCTGCTGCCGCTGCTCGTCGGCGGCCGTTACGGCTTTACCGTCGGGCTGCTGGCCGGTCTCGGTGCGAGCGCGATCGTGGCCGCACTCCAGACCTTCGGCGGCGCCGCCGTCTCACTGCCAGCGGCGCTCGCGAGCGAGCCGTTTCTGCACGCGAGCCTGCTCTTTCTCGGCGGCGTGAGCGGCGAGCTTTACGGCTGGTTCCGCCGCGAACGCTCCCAGTCGAACGCGCAACTCGAGAAACTCCAGACCTCCGTCCGCAAGCTCGATGCCGACGTGCGCTACCTGCGCGGCGTGAAGGATGAGCTCGATCGCGTCGCCGCCGCGCGCGACGGCGAAGTGAGCACGCTCGACGCGGAACTGCGCCGGCTCTACGGCACCACCCGCGACGAGTTGCCCTACGCCGCGCTGAATTTCCTGAAACGCCAGGTGCGGCTCGCCGATGCCGCGATCTATGGCGTGGACGGCGGCGACGCTCTCACGCGTCTGGCGCTGATCGGTCGCGACACGTACTTGCCGCCAACGCTACAGCCCGCCGACAACCCGATGGTGCGGCTCGCGATCGAGCGCGGTTCGCTCATCACGCTTCCGCAGCTCCTGCAACGCGAGGAGCCGCCGGCCGAAGAACACCTCCTGCTGACCGTGCCGCTGCGCGACGCCCACGGCCGGGTGCTCGCAGTGCTGGCGGTCGCCGGAATGCCGTTCATCACGTTTACGGCGCAGACGGCCAACCTCATCGCGTTGATCTGCGGCTGGGTTGGTGAAGTGCTCGACCTCGCCACTGGCGCCGCCGCCGGCCGCTATCGCATCGTCGCGGGCCGCGAGACGCAGCGGATCTTCACACGCGATCATTTCCAGCATCTGCTCGGCCTCGCGCTCGAGGCCAATCAAGCCCACCGTCTTCCGTCGTCCATCGTGGTGTTCACGCTGCGGGGCGCGCCGGCGGGTGAGCGCGCGCGCTTCGAACAGGTGATCGTGAGTGCGATCCGTGCCGGCGATTATGCAGCGGAGCTCGATCATCCCCAGCCGCATGTCGCCGTGCTGCTGCCACTCGTCGGCGAGCGCGGGGCATCGATCTTCATCGAACGCTGCAAACAGTTCGTGCGGCACAGCGGTCCCTGGTCCGGCGAGCTCGATGTCCGCCGCATCGAGCTCGGCCGCGCGACGGAAGTCGTCGAGCTCATGGCCGAAATCGATGGAGCGGAGGCAACGGCTTGAGCGCGCGCGCCACTATTTGGAGCAGCACGCGCGTCCCGCCCATGATCACGAGCGGGATGCCCATCAGCATTAACGCTGTCCGCCGGCGGAAAATCGCTGCACGTAGCCCTGCACGGGAGAGCAGGGACCGACGGCAGCTCGCGCGCCGGCTAATCCCGCCTCTCCCGAGGCGGGCTACAGAAGCATCACGGGTTAGGTTAATGCGCATCGGCGGGACGCCCGTGGTTCTTGAGCTGAATTCATGAAGGCGCTCCGCATCCTCGCAATCGCGTCGGGCTTGGGTTTGCACGCCACCGCGCTCGCGCTGCTGATTCGCAGCGGCAGATCGATCGGTTGGATCGTCGTTGCGCACGTCACGGGCAGCATCGCTTGGGGCCTCGGTGCGGCGGCGATGTTTCCCGGCGCCCGGCGCACCGCGTGGTGGCAACCGGCCGCGTGGGCGCTCGCGTTCCCCGTGGCGGGCCCGCTCGCCTCGCTCGCGTTCGCCGCGATCCTGCGCGGCCCCGAGGTCGATCGCAGCGCGAAACGCTATATTATCTGGAACGATCAGCCGCACGGCGAATGGAGCACGAAATCGGGCGGCGCCGCGGGCCAGTCGATCGTCGAGATCCTGCAAAGCCCGCGCACGCAATTGCGCCGCAGCGCCGTCCTCGCCCTGCGCGACCTCGACCCGCAGGTCGCGATTCCGCTCCTGCGAAAAGGCCTGCAGGACAGCGACGAACAGGTGCGCATCTACGCACAGAATATCCTGAGCACGATGCTCGAGCGCTTCGAGCAGGGGATCAAACAACTCGAGCAGCGGCTCGGCACCGAAACCATCGAGCCCGCTGTCGCCACCCGGCTCGCCGAGCAGTACTTCGAGCTGGTTTACCTCGATGTCGCCGGCGATGAGGAGACGGCGGCACACTATCTCTCGAAGGCGCTCGCGCTGCTCGAGCACGCCGCGAACGGCGCCCCCGACGACGGTTCCGTCGCGTATCTGGGTTTCAAATACGCCCTCCGCGCGCGCGACGTGCCCGCCGCGCGGCGCTGGCACGAACGCCTCGATGCACACCGGCCCGAAGCGCAACACGTCCAGCCCTGGCGGATGGAGCTGGCCTTCCTCGAGGGCGACTGGCCGCGGCTGCGCACGCAGCTCGCGGAGTTCGTGCGCGCGGGCCACGTCAACCCGCGCATCGAGGAACTCGCGCGTTTTTGGAACGGCCCGGAGGCGGCAGCCCGCTCATGAGCTCATCCACCGCAGCTCAGGGCGCCACCCTCGCGCCCGCCGGCCAAGTCGCCGATGTCTGCCTCGTGCTCGAGGGCACGTATCCTTACGTGCAGGGCGGCGTGTCGTCGTGGGTGCATCAGATCGTGACGGAGCTGCCGGAGGTGACGTTCGCGTTGTTCTTCCTCGGCAGCACGCGGGAGCAGGCGAAAACGAAGCGCTACACACCGCCGCCGAATGTCATCTCGACCACGGAGGTGTTTCTCTTCGCGCCCCTGCCGCCGGAGGAACTCGTGCCTGCAACGCTCACGGTGGCGCAGGAAGCGTCGCTCTACGCCGCGTTGCGCGGGTTTTATTTTGCGACCGATGAAGACGAACGGCTCGCAGCATTCTGGGGCGCGCTGGACGCGATCGAGGCGATCGAGGACGCCGGCGGCAAAGTGACGTTCGGCAACCTCGCGCGCGACGAGGAGGCGTGGATGCTGCTCACGGAGGCGACGGAGAAATTCGCGCCCGAAGAGTCGTTCATCGATTTTTTCTGGGCTGCGCGCTTCGTGCATCTGCCGGTGTGGACTGCGCTCCGCACGCGGTGCCAGCTGCCGCCGGCGCGTGTTTATCACAGTGTGTCGACTGGCTATGCCGGCATGCTCGGCGCGATCGCCGCGCGGCGTTTTCGCGTGCCGTATCTGATAACCGAGCACGGCATCTACACGAAGGAACGCATCGCAGAGATCAGCCAGGCGAGCTGGATCTACGATCCGCCCAGCCGGTACTTCGACGTGCGCGAAGGCCTGGGCGTTTTCAAGCAGCTCTGGATAAACCTGTTCATGTTTCTCGGCCAGATCTCGTATGCGGGCGCGCACCGCATCGTGTCGCTCTTCGAGGGCAACACATATCTGCAAATCGAATTCGGTGCCGAGGCGAACCGGCTTGAAGTGATCCCGAATGGCATCGATCCGTCGAAGTTCGACGCCGCCCGCGCGAAGCGCACCGCGCGGCTCGCGCGCGGGCTCGGCGAGCAGATCGTCGTCGGCTTCATCGGCCGCGTGGTGCCGATCAAGGACGTGAAAACGCTGATCCGCGCCGCGCGCACGATCGTCGCGCGCGAACCACGCGCGGTGTTTCACATGATCGGGCCGACGGAGGAAGACCCGGACTATTTCGACGAGTGCAAGCAGATGGTCGCGTTGATGGGGCTCGAAAAGAAAGTGCTCTTTCTCGGCCCGCAGAACGTCCGCGAAATCCTCGCCGGCCTCGACGTCTGCCTGCTCACGAGCATCAGCGAAGGTCTGCCGCTCATCATTCTCGAAGCGTTCGCCGCGGGTGTGCCGTGCGTCGCGACCGACGTCGGTGCGTGCCGCGAATTGATCTTCGGCCGCACGCCGGAGGACAAGGCGATCGGTCGCGCGGGGCTGCTCACCAAGATCTGTTCGCCACTCGACACCGCCGACGCAGTGCTCCGCGTGATCGCGAGCGCGGAGAACCTCTTGCGCATGGGCGAAGCCGGGCGCAGGCGCGCCGAGCAGCACTACCGGCAATCCGAAATCATGGGGAAGTACCGGCGTTTCTACACCGACCACGGCTGGGCCGAGCCCCGTTCTCCGACTCTCAACGCTCAACCCTCGACTTTCGACTAGCCCGTGGCCGGCATCGGATTTCAACTCACGAAATTGATGGCGAAGCGCACCTTCGCCGGCGGCTTGCAGGCTTATGGTTTCGCCGCGCTGATCGGCAGCGGGCCGTGGGTGCTGTCGATGGTCACGCTCGCGATGCTCGGGCTCGTCGTGAATCGAGCCGGCGCGGCCCGCGAGCTGGATCTGTTCTTCGTGGCCGTGACCCACATCTTCGCGTTCTCGCTCGTCACGACCGGACCGTTGCAGCTCCTGCTCTCGCGTTATTCCGCGGATGCCGTCTACGGCAACAAGGAGGAGCGGATTTTCCCCTCGTTTCTCGGCGGCCTCACGCTCGCGCTCGCCGTGAACGCCGTGCTGGGGCTGGTTTTCTTCGTCGGCTTCGTGCCTGCGCCGCCGCTGTTTCAAATCGCCGCCGCCGGGGTGCTGATGGTTGTATCCGCAATCTGGATAGGTGCGGTCTATCTCACCGCGGTGCGCGATTACACGGCGGTGATCCAGTGTTTCGCGATCGGTTACGCCCTGAGCTTCGGCGCCGGCTGGGCGCTCTCGATCCTCGCCGGCGTGGCCGGCACGATGGCAGGATTTCTCCTCGGCCAGATCGTGCTGCTGCTCGCAATCATCCGGGTCGTGCAGCGCGAATACGGCACGCGCGCGGCGCCGGGTTTCGCGTTTCTCTCCTACTTCCGCCGGCATCGCGCCCTCGCCGGCTGCGGCCTTGTCTATAATCTCGGCATCTGGATCGACAAGCCGCTGCACTGGTGGCTTTCGCCCCACGGGTTCCAGGTCGCCGGCGCGCTGCACGCCTCCCCTCTATACGATCAGGCCGTGTTCCTGAGCTTTCTGTCGGTCGCGCCCGGGATGGCCGTGTTCCTGCTCACACTCGAGACGACGTTTGCCGGACGCTACACCGAGTTTTTCCGACTCGTGGTGGCGAAAGGCCGGCTCCGCGAAATCGTGCACACGAAGAACGAAATGGTCGAAGCGCTGCGCGACGGGCTTTCCCGCCTGCTCAAATTCCAGGGCGGTGTGACGCTTGCGCTGGTGCTCGCCGCCGAGCCGCTGCTCCAGGCGCTCGGGCTCGGCGCGCTGCAAACGCTTGTGTTTCAAGTCACCCTGGTCGGCGTGTGCCTGCTCGTGCTCTTCCTCGCGCTGCTCACCGTCCTGTTCTATCTGGACCGGCTGCGCGATGCGTTGATCTGCTGCAGTGTGTTCGCCGTCGTGAACCTGGCGCTCACGCTCGCGAGCTTGCTGGCGGACGAACGCTGGTATGGACTCGGCTTCACGATCGCCGCCGCGGCCGCCGCGCTCGTCACCGGGGGCTTCGCCAACCGCGCGCTGCGGCGGCTCGAATACGAGACGTTCACCTCGCAACCGATCTACTCTTGATCGACCTTCCGGCGTTCGGCATTTTTATTCGGCACCCATCACCCTCCACCTTCTAATATTTCATGTGCGGCATTGTTGGCTACGTCGGTAAACAAAAAGCGGTTCCCCTGATCCTGGAGGGGCTAAAGCGCCTGGAGTATCGTGGCTACGATTCAGCCGGCGTCGCGGTCCTCAACAACGGCGCGTTTGAGCTCGTGAAGAAAATCGGCCGCGTCGCCAATCTCGAGCGGCAGGTCGCCACCCAGCGCCTGACTGGAAGCTATGGCATGGGCCACACACGCTGGGCGACGCATGGCGGCGTGACCGACGCGAACGCGCACCCGCACATCAGCAGCGACGGCCGGATCGCACTGATCCACAACGGCGTGATCGAGAACTACTCGAAGATCAAAAAATTCCTGCTCGAGAAGGACTACACCTTCGCCTCGGAAACCGACACGGAAGTCCTCTGTAATCTCATCGCCTACCATTACGCGAAGGAGCCGGTCCGGCAGAATGGCGACAATCGCTTCGTCGCCAGCGTGCGCAAGACCCTGCGGCACATCGAGGGCACCTACGGCATCGTCGTCATGGCGCTCGATGCGCCCGGCGAACTCGTGACGGCGCGCAAAGGGTCACCGCTGATTCTCGGCCTCGGCGACAATGAAAGCCTCGTGGCGAGCGACGTCGCAGCGATCGTCAGCCGCACACAGAACGTCGTCTATCTCAAGGATGGCGAAATCGCGCATGTGACGGCGAAGACGTTTTCCGTCACGACGCTCGCCTCGGAAATCGTGGACCCGGTCGTCGACAAGGTCACCTGGTCGATCGCGGATGCGGAGCTCGGCGACTACTCGCACTTCATGGAGAAGGAGATTTTCGAGCAGCCCGTAGCGCTTGAAAACGCGATGCGCGGCCGTTTCTCCGAGGATGGCAGCACGGCCAATTTCGGCGGCCTCAACATCACCGCGGGGGAGTTCCGCGGCGTGGAGCGCTTCATGTTTTGCGCCTGCGGCACCGCGCTGCACGCGTGCATGGTGACCGAGCACCTGATCGAGCGCTACGCGCGCATTCCGGTCGAGTGCGACTACGCCTCGGAGTTCCGCTACCGGAATGCCCCGCTCTTCCGCAACACGCTCTTCTTCGTGATGAGCCAGTCGGGTGAGACGATCGACACGCTGGCCGCGCTGCGCGAAGCCAAACGCAAGGGCTTCAAAGTTCTCGCGGTCAACAACGTCGTCGGCTCGAGCATCGCGCGCGAGGCCGATGGCGGCATATATCAACACGTCGGGCCCGAGGTGGGCGTCGCGTCGACGAAGGCGTTTACCTCGCAGCTGCTGATCGGTGCGATGCTCGCGCTCTATATAGGCCGCATGCGCGACCTGAGCTTCGGCGCTGGTGTACGTTTTGTCTCCGCGCTGAAAGGCGCACCGGACCTCGTGCGCAAAACGCTCGAGCAGGCCCCGCATGTTCGCGAGATCGCGAAGCGTCTGGCGCATCACACCGACATGCTCTTCCTCGGCCGCATGTCGCTTTTTCCGATCGCGCTCGAGGGCGCGCTGAAGCTGAAGGAGATTTCCTATATTCACGCCGAAGGATATCCGGCGGCGGAGATGAAACACGGGCCCATCGCATTGATTAGCGAACAGTGCCCCGCGGTGTTTCTCGCTCCGAGCGGCGAGATGCTGAACAAGATCGTCTCCTCGATGCAGGAGATCAAAGCGCGCAAGGGCCCCGTCATTGCGATCATCACGGAAAACGTGGAACTGCCACCGGGGCTCGCCGACGAGATCATCGTCGTGCCCGAATGCCACGAAGCCGTGCTGCCGATCGTAATGTCGATTCCCATGCAGCTGCTCAGTTACTACATCGCAGTCGAGCGCGGCTGCGACGTCGACAAGCCTCGCAACCTGGCGAAGTCGGTGACGGTGGAGTAAAGGCCCGCACGGGCAGCGCGCGGCGGGAGATAAGGCGGGCTGCCGGCGGCGTCCCCCCGCGCATCCCCGCGCATGTACAACGCGCGCTCTGCCACGGACTGATCGCGATCTAAAGCCGCGGGCTTCACGGCTGCTCATCGGATGCTCACGTCTCGCTTGGGCTAAAATCATCGTGCCATTATGAGAAATTTTGTTGCTCCTTGAGCAACCTGCCGATTCACCTCTGCCGTACCCCATGGCCTTCCCCGATTTGATCCGGACCGCTCGAAACTATTTAGATCGAAACTGGGTGGAGTCCCAGACGACGTCCTTTCTGGAGGTCCACAATCCCGGAACAGGCGCAGCGATTGCCCGGACGCCGATGTCCACGGCGAGTGAATGCGCCCTTGCGATCGACGTTGCCGACCGGGCCTTTCAGGATTGGCGGTGCACGTCCGCCACCCGACGCGTCCAGCCGCTTTTTCGACTGGCCGCATTGATGCGGGAGAATGAAGAAAAAATCGCGCGGCTGATCACGGAAGAGATGGGGAAATCGCTCGCGGATGCGCGGGCCGAAATCAAGCGCGCGATCGAAAACGTCGAGGTCGCGTGCGGCATGCCCGTATTACAACAGGGCGACAAACTCATCGGTGCCTCGTTCGATATCGACGGCGAGGTCCTCCGCCTGCCCCGCGGTGTCTATACCGTGATCCCGCCCTTCAACTTTCCGGCAATGGTCCCGTTCTGGTTCCTGCCCTATGCCCTCGGCAGCGGGAACACCGTGGTTGTGAAGCCATCCGAACGCGTGCCGTTGACCATGCAACTGATCACCGAGTTGATCGATCGTACCAATCTGCCACCGGGCGTGTTCAATCTCGTCAATGGCGGCAAAGAGGTCGCGGAAACATTCATGACCCATCCCAAGGTCGTCGGCGTTTCCATGGTGGGATCCTCCCGGGTGGCGAAAATCGTGGCCCAGACCTGCGCCCAGGACGGAAAGCGTTTCCAGGCCATGGGCGGAGCCAAGAATCATCTGGTGGTCATGCCCGATGCCAAACTGGCCGACGTAGTGCGCAATATGACGACGTCCTGCTACGGCTGCGCCGGGCAGCGTTGCATGGCTTCCTCGGCGATCATCGCCGTCGGAGACGAGATGTATCGAAAAGTCTGCGACGGCTTTATCGAGGCGTCGAAAAACGTTATTGTGGCCAACCCGCTTGATCCAGCAGTGGCCGAAGAGCCGATGCTGATGGGCCCCGTTATATCGGCGAAAGCGAAACAATCGATTCTCGACTTGGTCGAGGTCGGCATCGCGGAAGGCGCACGCTCGCTTACGATCGCCGGCATGTGACGGTTCCGGGCCATGAGAACGGTTACTACGTGGGCCCCGTCGTGTTCACAGATGTGAAACCGGGCATGGAGATTCACTCGACTGAGATATTTGGGCCCGTCGCCGTGATCCTCAATTTCTTCGTCGATGAAAAAGTCGTCACCGAACGCTACTGGAACGAAGCGGACGCGTGAATCCTCACCGCGGCGCAGCCGCGCAAACGCTCACCAGCGAGAGAATAACAGCTTCAGTGCCTGTACTTTTGTCTCAGCCCCTATAAAAACTACAACCCATGAACAGCACTATTGATACCACCCCCTCTATGTTCAAAGCCGCATCCTCCCCCCGCACCTACCGTGGGCCTGTAAAAGGGCTCGTGCTCGACTGGAGCGGCACCACCGCCGACGCCTATGTCATCGCCCCGGCAGTTGTGTTTGCGGAAGTATTCAAACGGCAACGCGTCGAGATCTCCATGACTGAAGCACGCGTCCCCATGGGTTTACGCAAGGATCTTCATATCAAGGCGCTGACCGAGATACCTGAAATCCGCGAGCGTTGGAAAAAGGTCCACGGAAAGTATCCCGACCAGGCGGATGTCGATCGCATGTTCGCTGACTTCGTTCCCGCCCAGATCAAATGTCTTCCAACGTACGCCGGTCTGCTGCCGGGTGTGGCGGACATCACCCAAAAGCTCCAGAAGCAAGGTTTGAAACTGGGAGTTTCGACCGGCTTTACGCGGGCCATGGTCGATGTGCTGCTGGCGGCTGCGATCAAGCAGGGATTCAAGCCTGATGTCACGGTGGCGGGCGACGAGGTGGCGGAAGGCGCGCGGCCGAAGCCGTTCATGGTCTATCGCAATCTCGACCTGCTCGACCTCTGGCCGATCGAGTCCGTGATAAAGGTCGACGATACCGTCGGCGGCGTCGGAGAGGGTTTGAACGCGGGCTGCTGGGCCGTCGGCGTGGCTCGCTATAGTAACTACATGGACATTAATACGCTCGACGAAGAGGCCACTCTTTCTGAGAGCGAAATCAACCGCCGGCTGGAGAAGACGCGTGATATTTTACGCAACGCGGGGGCGCACTACGTGATCGACTCGATCGTCGATATCGAGCCCGTCATCGAGGACATCAACCGTCGCCTGGCGCGCGGAGAGCGCCCTTGAGCCGAGCCGGTCGCGGGTTTCGCGCGACACCGCCTGGGCCCCGCCACCAGTTCGAGGCGGCCCACTATCTCAGCCACGCAACTGGCAGACCCGCTGCCACTGTCCACTCTTCGTCGGCGCGTGCCTGGTAAGCGTAATATTCCATGGTCGAAGCTCCGTGAGAAACAGCCGCCATCGAATTATCGTTTAGCACCACGCCCTTGACGCTTCCAATCTCATGTCGGTCCGGCGAGCCGAGGTTCCGCCACGAGCTGAACGGTCCTCCCGCGGAAGCCTGTATGCTGTGGAGCGCGGTGCCGTGTTCGGTCGAGCCGAAGAGGCCGATCGCGCCGTCGGGGCGGACGACCGCGTGCACCCTGGCGAGGCCCGTGCCTCCATCTCCCAGATTCGAAAACGTGGTCCATCCCGCTCCGTTCGCGTCCGACACGCTGCCGCGCACCGTCTGATTGGGATTGGCCGCCCTCGTGGCAAACACCGCCAGTGTGTTGTCGGGTCGGGCGATCGCACTCACATAGGAATAAAGACTGCCGCCGGCCGGTATTGTGGACCAACCACTCCAACCGCCGTCGGAGGCCTGCTGTAGATTGACCTGAACCGCTGTGTCGTGTCCGACGGCAAACACGGCAATCCGGTTGTCCGACAACCGCACCGCGTCGCCCTGGCGGAAACCCGAGCCGCCGAGACTGCTCCAGGCTTCGAATGGCCCATTGATATAAGCCTGTTTCGTGTAATATACGGCACCGCCATCGCTCCAGCCGATCGCGGCCAGCCGGTCATCGTTCAGGCGAACGCCTTTGATATAGCTGAGGGCCTTCGACCCGTCGGGTTGCAGCGGCGTCGCCGGGATCTGGACCCAAGGCGACCATGCGCCTCCCGGGCCGGCCGCGAGTTGATACCGCAGCCAGACATCCGCTGCCTGGCCGGCAGCAAAGACCGCGACACGATCGTCCGAAAGCGCCACAGCGTGAACCTGGCGGAAACCGGCGCGCCCCGTCAGTGGACTCCATCCGCTCCACTGGTTGGTTTTGGCTGCGGTTTGGAAGTTCACCGCCACCGTGGAGAATTCCGGCAGGTCCGCCCCATTGACCCGGGAAAGCACCGCTGCCACCACCAGCGTGTTGTTCGACAACACCACGGCCCCTTCTTCGGCCGGGCCTCGCGGATCAAGCGATTGGGTGAAGGCGTGGCCACGATCAGTCCGGTATTGGTCGAAGTAGGGCGAATAGGTCCGGCATGTCATATATCCATGGTTCGGAGAAAAGGTATATAATCGCATGAATCCAGCGCCGCCCAGCGGGTCAAACTGGTAGTTCGCAATCAACGTGGTCACCTTCTCCCGTTCGTTCATCCCCACCGGATCGCGACGGAAATTATAGCCCCCCCTCACGTGCCCGCCGAGCGCCAGGAAGAGATTCCCGTTACCCTTCATCGCATTGTAAAGGCGGGCCCCCTGGGCGCCGAACGCCGCGTAGTCGTTTCCCGCCGCCGCCATGTGATGGGTCACGAGCATCGCCTTCCGATTCGGATGCGCCGCCACGATGGCGTTGGCCCACGCAGTGACTTCCGGGCGCAAATTAGAGGGATCGTACTCCACATAAACCGCAATATAATCCTGTCCGCCGGCGGTAAACAAATCGTAGTGATTATTATTGTTCGATCCGAAATGCCCCCCGTAGTACGGGCGCCCCTTGAAGCGATCGACGCCGAAAATCTCGTTGTAGCGAATGGTCGTGCCGCTCACATCGCCAATCGGCTCCTGGTCGTGATTCCCCACCGCCAGGCCATAGGGAATGCTGACCGGACTCTCCAGACGCTGCATGGCGGCCGCGGCATTGGCCCACTGGACGGACGCAGGGATGCTGCCACCGGCATCTCCGTCTTCCACGATATCGCCGACGTGGGCGACATATACAATGTTCTCCGTCGCACGATTCTTCTGAATCCAATCTGTTTGCGAGGTAAACATCGCGAAGGCGCCGTTCTGTGCGGGATGAGGTTTGCTGTAATACTGCGTGTCGGGCAGCACCATGATCGTGAAAGGCGCCAAAACGGGGTCCGTCGCGATCTCTTTGCCGACTTCATAGATCTCCACCAGTCCAACCCCGGAGCCATCTCCGACGCGGCTCACAAGCACGCTATAATCGCCCGGCGCCAGGGTCACCAGCAGCGCGGCATCTTGCGAGGTTGCCGGGAGTTCGAAGGCGCCGGTCGCGGCAAACGCTGCGGCCAGAGCCGGCGTGCCGCCCCAGTCGTCGTTTTCTCCGATCCGTTTCTGGCCGGCGCCCATCAGCACGAGCCGGGGGTTCGCCACAACATCCGACAAGCCGAACGGCGCCGCCGCGAGCGTAGGGCCGATCGCGCGGATCAGAATCGTCCTGGGCTCCACGCCGGCGACCACAAAACCCGCGGTCAGCCCCTCTCCCACCTCCTTCAACACAGAAACGTTGACCAGGCGCGGAGTATTTCCCGTGAAATCCCGGGCAGGGGTCGCATCGTAGATTTCGGCAATCACACGACCCGAGCCATTATCCGCCGCCGATACCTTCACCGAGCTTCCCCCACGCGAAAGGGTGGCCAGAACCGCCGAGTCGCGCGATGCAACACCGGCGAAGGGAAACGCCCCGACGGCGGCCATCGCCGCTGCGAGATCGGCACCGCCGCCCCAGTTGTCGTTGTCGCTCGTCTTGAGCGATCCGGTGAAGAGCTCCAGCCGCGGATCCGCCAGCGTGCCGGAAACGTCCATCGCCCCGAGCGACGGCCCGGCCGCGCGGATCACGAGCGGCTTGTCGCCCACGGTGCCGTCGCCACCGACGACATAGCCCAGCGTGAAGCTATCGCCCCCGGCGCCGATGCTGGTGAGAATCGAAAGATTCGCGATCCGGCTCGGCCCCCCAGACGCCGCGGCCACAGGAACCACGGTCGGAACCTCCGGTGGCGTGGCGGCAGGCGAAGTGACGCGGAGAAGCGAACACCACGCTGCAATGCAGCATAATAATAAACGGTATTTATTCACGTTGTTTACCTCTCCTGTCATGAGCGATGCGGCACTACTCGATTCCTGGCTAAATGTCTATAAACAGAAGAATCCAGTTCGTGTGCGCATGCGCTTCACAGCTCGATTGAAGAAAAGTCGATCGCTTCCTGCACGGGTCCGGACGTCCCGGTTGAGATAGCGGGCCTCGTTGCGCACAACTCGACCGAGGTGACGAAACCCGGGAATGGCGTCTTGCGTCGACCAGGGTGCTCGGCATCCATCTGGGCCCTCGTCACCTCGTATTAATTTTCTCAAACACCTGCCGTGAATCTTGTCGAACTCGCCCAGCGCATTCGCGCCGCACGCATCGCCCGCGGATTGACTCTTGATCAAGTATCCGAGGGTTCCGGCCTCGGCAAAGGCCTGTTGTCGAAGGTGGAAAACTTCCGCGTCACACCGACGCTGCCGACGCTCGCAAAGCTGTGTGAGACGCTGGGCATCAAATTGTCCGAACTCGTCGAGGGCCTCGACCAGAAGCCCAGGTTTTGTACCGTGCGTCGCGACCAGCGAAAAATCGTCGAGCGCGACCGTGGCGAGTCGAATATCGTGTATGAATCGCTCGCCCATGGCCGCGCCAATCGCACCATGGATCCGTTCGAGCTCATAATTCCCGCGCACGGCGGCCGGCAGCAAGCCATGCCACATGAGGGTGAGGAGTTTCTCACGGTGCTGAAGGGCCAGGTGGAATTCGAGTTCGACGGCAAGGTCCACACCTTGCGCACCGGCGACAGTATTTATTTCGACGCGGAGACTGATCACCGCGTGTTTAATATCACCGACAAGGAAGCGCGCGTGCTGTGCGTATTCCTCGAGCGGACTCAGTAAGCCCGCAGCACTCCGGAGCGCAACGTAGCCCCATCCGCTTCCGCGGCCGCAGTGCGGCCCAATAGGATCCTGTAGCTGGCGCCCATCACCGGGGAGTGAGCAAACTTTGTCGGCCGATGCTAAGTTTGCGGCTCCGGCGGCGATGAAGCTGCATCGTGCCACCCGTGAGTTCCCCATCCGATTCCTCGCGCCTGGAGCATGTGCAGGAGAATTTCGTCCGGCACATCCTGCCGCTGCGTGGCTTCATCTACGGGCTGGTGCCACGCCGGCATCTGGTCGACGACATCGTGCAGGAAACCTTCGTTACGGCCTGCCAGAAAGCGGAGAGCTATCAACCGGACAGTAATTTCCGCGCCTGGATCTTCACGATCGCCCGCTTCAAGGCGCTCGCGGCGCTGAAGCGTGACGCCGGCCGGTCGGTCCTGTTCGAGCCGGACCTGGTCGAGTTGCTGGCGAAGGACGAGCCGCCCGACCACGGCTTTCAGGATCGCGTCGCGGCGCTGGACACCTGCATCGCCAAACTGGCCGGCGCGGCGCGGCGCGCGGTTGTGCTCCGCTACTCCGAAAACCTCGGGCCCACCGAGATCGCGCAACATATGGGCTGGAGCGTGAACGCGCTGAACGTCGCGCTTTCCCGTGCCCGCGTGTTTTTGCGCCGCTGCGTCGAGGAAACGACGCGCGCGGGCAAACCCTGCTGAGCCATGGCCTCGCCCGACCAGGAATTCAGTCAGCGTCTCGAGCGCTACTTCGATGGCACGCTCTCGGCCGAGGAGCGCGCCGTGGTGGAGCAGCGGTTGCGCACCGACCCCGCAGCCCGACAGGCCTATTGGGAAGCCGCCCGCTGGAACGCCGCCTTGAACGCCTGGGGCGAGCAGTATGCGGGACGGCAGGAAGCGAAACTCGAGGAGTTCCCGGCCGCGCCACCACGGTCGGTTCGACGGGCCTGGCTCGTGCGAACGCTGGCCGCCGCCGCGGCGCTCGTTCTCTGCTTTTTCGCGTTTCGCGCGCTGCGCCCTAGTGCGGAGGTGGTGCTGGCCGAGGTGAGTTTCCAGCGCGATGCGACCCTGCCGCGCGTGCTGCACGCCGGCGTCTATACGATTTCGGCAGGTGCGATACGTTTCGAGACGACCGCCGGTGCGTCGGTCAGCGTGGCGGCACCGGCGCGCTTCCGGCTCACGGCCGCGGACCGCATCGAGTTGGCGAGCGGACGTCTCACGGCGCGCATGACGCGCCCCGAGGCACGACTCACCGTCAAGGTGCGTGATCTCGAAGTGACGGACCTCGGGACGGCCTTCGGCGTCGATGCCAACGCCAGTGGGCGCGCGCTGGTATCGGTGTTCGACGGACTGGTCGCCGTGAAGACCTCGACCACGAGCGACGATCTGCACCTAGCAGGCGGCGAGTCGCTGGTTCGCGGTCGAGGCGCCGCCTCCGCCATCGCGAAAACCAGTTACGACGCCGTCGCGTTTCGTGAACTGTGGCCGCTGACGGCCGGCATCGACGAAGCGACGAAACTCGTCGAGTTTCTCCCGCCGGGACCGTTGCTGCGACCGCTGCGCGACTACCGCGCCAACGATCGCGTTTTCCTCTTTCCGGAGCGACAGGGCGCGGTGGTGCAGCAGCCGCTGGCGGTCGACCTCGCGCCCGACGTACGCACGTGGCCGGATTCGCCGGTGTCGCCGTATCCCATCCCGCGCGGCGAGCGGGCCCACAGCTATCTGGTGTTCTTCCAGCCGGACGTGGCGTCGAACGCCAACGCCGGCGGGCTGCGTCGACTCGCGGGTGAAATCACCTTCCAGCATCGCGTGCTCGGCGTGATTTGTTCCGACCACGGACTCGATGCGTCGGACAGCGTGCTCGGGATCGCGGGTGCCGATTATTCCACGCCCGGCCAACGCCGCGGGCTCGAAGAGGCGGACAAGGAAAACTACCGTGGCGGCGGACTGCCGCATGACAGCATCACGATCGCGCCCGACGGGCGGACGGTGCGCTTCGATTTCCACGTTTCGAACGAACGCGAGCAGATGCGCGTGCTCGTCGCGCCAGAATGATTTTTCCCGCTATATACATGAATCGCCTTTTTCTTTTCGCCGCTTTGCTCGGCTTCGTCATTCCCGGCCACGCCGCTCCCACCGCGAGCGATCCGACCGCGCCGGTGCACGATCCGGCGCTGCAGGTCCCGAAGGACGTGCGGCCGCTCTTCGACACGTGGATGCGTGACACCTTCGTGACGCTCGCGGCCGATGGATTCTACTATCTCACCGGGACGACGGCTGCGCCGGGCAAGGCCCATTGCTGGGATTGGAACGACGGCCTGCACCTCTGGCGGTCGCGTGATCTGAAAACGTGGGATCATCTTGGGCTGATCTGGTCGCTCGATCGCGACGCCACGTGGCAGTCGAAGCCGGTGATCGTCGCGCCGGGCCAGATCTCACCGAGCCGCGATGTCATGGACGAAAAGCGCCGGGCCGTTTGGGCGCCGGAGATCCATTATCTCAAAAGCAAAAAAACTTGGCTCATCGTGGCGTGCATGAACGGCGGGCGCGGCTCGTTCATTCTGCGCAGCAAATCGGGAAAGCCGGAGGGACCTTACGAGAATATCCCCGGCAACGCGACCGGGCCGATCTTCAATAATATTGATGGCAGTGTCTTCGAGGAAGACGACGGGACGGTCTATTTCGTCGGCCACAATCATTTCATCGCGCGGATGAAGGACGATCTGTCGGGCCTGGCCGAGCCGGTGAGTCGGTTGCAGGAGACACCCTATGAGCCGGAGCCGTATGCCGAGGGCGTCTATATCGTGAAGCACGACGGCAAGTATCACCTCGTGCAGACCTACTGGTCCTTCAAGAAGCCAGACGGCAAATACTCCTACCTCGGCCCGCAATACAATCATCCGAGTCGCCATAGCTACGACGTCGTCGTCGCGACTGCGGACAATATCCGCGGTCCCTACGGCCCGCGCTATACGGCGGTGGTCGAGGGCGGACACAATAATTTCTTCAAAGACCGCGACGGCCGCTGGTGGGCGACGATGTTCGGCAATCCGCGCGGCGCTTCGGCGCAGACCGCGGCCTTCCTCTGCCGCCCCGCGATCGTGCCGCTGCGCTATGAGCAAGGCCGGTTCTCGCCGGATCCCGCACGCTGAGCACCTGGCCGCGCCGGCTTCTCGTTCGCACCACACCCCAAAAATTTCTCATGACTACCACCCCCAGACGCGGCCTGCTTCGCCAGGTTTGGCTGCCTGCGCTCGCCACCGGCCTCGTTTCTCTGCTCCCCGCTCAAACTGCGGCGCCGGCGCCCTCCGCCGCCTCAGCCAAACCGGAAGAGGTGATCACGTTGTCGCCCTTTGAGGTGAGCACCGCCAAGGACGTCGGCTACGTGGCCAACAACACCCTGGCCGGCAGCCGTCTTCGCACCAATCTCGGCGATGTCGCGAATGCGATCAGCGTCTACACGCCGGAGTTCATGAGTGACATCCTGGCGACCGACGAAAGCGACTTGATGCGCTATTCGGCGTCGTCGGTGCCCGAGCGCACCGATCAGACGCCGGCAGTGCAGGGGATCTCGATGTTCGAGGGTGTTTTTCGTCAGCGGATCCGCGGCCAGGCGGCGACGCGCTCGCGGAATTACTTCGAGACAAACCTGCTGCCAGACACGTATAACTCCGAACGCTTCGAGGAAGCCCGCGGGCCGAATGCGATTCTCTTCGGCCTCGGCGGCGCGGGTGGCCTGCTCAACACCACGACAAAGCGAGCCCGCACCGATCGCGCGTTCACCGAGGCCAATCTGCTCGTCGGGAGCTGGCGGCAGAAGCGCGGCACGCTCGACCACAATCAACCGCTCAACGACAAGCTGGCGCTCCGTCTCAATGGCGTGCTGGAAAAAGCCGACGGCTGGCATCCGGACGACCAGCGCGAGAACCGGCGGCTCCACCTCGCCGCCGTCTTCAAGCCCTGGGCGCGCACGACTCTCCGGGCTGAATACGAGCTCGGCCGGATGACCGATAGTGTCACGCGCAGTTATACACCTTCCGACTTCGTCTCGATCTGGGCCCGCAACGGACGGGCGTTGCTGCCCTCCGCCACTCAGGCGCCGACGGCCGCGCAGATCGCCGGCGGCATCGGACGGCGCAACGCCGATCCCCGCATCACGTTCATCGGGAATGACGGCACCGTGAAAAACTTCCAACAGACCCTCTTCACGAACCACACCGTGGCCACTGGCACCAACCGCTCCGCCTTGCTGCCCGACGATTGGGCCGCGATCGACGGGGCCGCTTATCCTTACGAGGGCAGCTTCTTTGGCGCCGGCGGCTATGTGAACAACAAGCAATCCACCCGCTCGCTGTTCTTCGAAACGGAGCCGGTTAAGGATCTCTTCCTCGAGTTCGCCTACAACCGCGACTCGCGCGAGCACACGATATACGACTATAATATAAACGTCATGGAAGTCCGCGGAGAGCCCGCGCAGACTTTCCGCGATGGCACCACCAATCCCTACGCCGGCCGCTACTATATCGAGTCGTTCCCGATTCGTCGCCAGAGCGATGTGACTTCGGACCGTTACCGCCTGACCGCGACCTACACGTTCGATTTCGGCAAACGGGGCCGGCACAATCTCGCCGGCCTCCTCAGCCGCGACGAATCGGAGAATCCGCGCAATACGGATTTTCTCGTCGCCGACGGTGCTCCCTTCAACGCCATCCCGAGCGCCGTCCAGAATCGCATCTGGAGCCGGACCTATATTGAAAACCCGGGCGATCCCGCGAGTTGGTCCGTGGCCGATTGGCGCCGGATCCCTCAGGAAGTTTCCGTGGTGCTGAACGCCGGACAGGCGCCGACGCCCTATCGCACCACCTGGGCCACGGAGTCGGCCACCCGGCCGGTGAGCACGATCGATTCGGGCATGGCGACACTCCAGAGTTATTGGTTCAACGAGCGGGTCGTTTCCACCGCCGGTTTCCGGCGCGTCGAATATTCACAGACGCGGGGCACCGGCCTCGACGACGGCACGCTCGATCGGTTCTCGTATGGAGTCGTCGCCAAGCCGACGTCGGCAGTCTCGCTATATTATAACTACTCCGAGAACGCGCTGGTGCCGACCTCCGTTCAGACCCTGATCCCGAACGACACTCTGTTTCCCGTCAACTCGGGCGAAGGTCAGGACTATGGCGTCATGCTCTCCCTGTTGAAAGGCCGGGTGTTCGTTCGCGCAGGGTATTTTGAAGCCAATTCCGTCGATCAAGCCAAGGCCGCCGGGGTCGGGCCCAATATTCGTCTGCCGCACGAGCGCATTACCACTGCCCTGGTCGGCGCGGGCCGGTTGACCGCTGCGCAGGTGCCGGTCGTTCTCGGCGGCGACTTCGACCTCGCGGACGTGGAGAGCGATGGCTACGAGCTCAACGTCACCGCGAATCTGACCGACGCCTGGCGCCTGCTCTTCAACGCCAGCAAGTCCGATTCGGTCGAGTCCAATTTGCTGAAGGTCGGCCGCACGGTGATCACGGACATGCTGCCGGTCTGGCAGACCGCAGGCGGCGGCGAGGTGGTCACCTCCAGCGGGCTCACCGTCGCGGATGAAGTCGCCAACGTACTCGCGTGGCGCGACTCGTTTCTCGCCCTCGAGGGCGACAGCACGGTCGGCCACCGCGAACTGCAACTGCGCCTCTTCACGCGCTACGACATCAAGCGCGGACCCTTGAAAGGCCTCTTCTTCGGCGGCGGTTTCTCGTATTCCGACGCGGCGGTGATCGGCAAAACGAGAGCGACGGGCGCCTATATCACGACTCCGGTGCAGCGCGAAGCCGACGTGCTCCTCGGCTATCAGTTCCGCCTGCCCGCGTTGTTTGGCCGGAAGGCCAACGTCACGCTTCAGTTCAACGGCCAGGACCTGCTGCAGCAGAATCGCCTCGCCCTCGTCCGCGCGGATACGGACGGGCAGATTTTCCGCGGAGTCGTGATGCCGCCGCGGCGTTTTCTCTTCAACGCGAAGATCAGCTTCTGAGCTTCATGCGCTTCATCCCGTCGTTCGCTCTTCTGCTCGCGGCCGTGTCGGTCGCGGCCGGAGCCGCTCCCGCGTCCCGCCTGGAACTCGGCGCCAACTTCAACGAGCACCTTCACGTCGCAACGCGGCCGGAGCTGGACGCGACCGGCGTCCGCTGGGTCCGCGGTTTTCTGCCGGCCGGAGAATTCCTCGACGGGCGGCGAACGCTGCGGGGCGATGCCGGGGTCGCGACGTTTCGCGCGGCGGCTGCGGCGGGGCGCAAGCTCGCGATTACGCTCAAGTGGGATTTCAAACGTTCGAAGTGGCGCGTGCCCGTACCCGATTCCGTGGAGGAGCGCAACGCGTTCGCCTGGGCGATCGCGGTCGTGCGCGAGACGAAGCCCGACCTGCTGCTGCTCGTGAACGAGGTGTTCATCGACACCGAGGAAACCGATCTCGAACCCGGCGCCGACGGCACGATTCCGATGGTGCGTTTTCTTCAACGGCTCGCCGCGCACGTCGCTGCGGCGAACCTGAAGGGGCCGTCCGGAGCCGCGCTTCCCGTGAGCTGCGGTGGTTTCACGCGCCTGGATCGGGCAGAGATGCGAAACCGTCCCGCGACGCGCGCGCTGCTGCCCTGGCTGGCATCGACTCCGCATCTCACGCACGTGAACTTCCATCTGCATCACGCCGACCTCGCGCAATTCGAGTCGGCGGCGAAATTCATGCGCGCACAGGTTCCCGCCCGGCCGCTGGTCGTGACGGAGTTTTCGCTGGTGTGGGCTTATCACGCGCACATGTCCGATCGACTCGACATCGATGCCGCAGGGCGGGCGTTCACGAAAAAATATAGGCGGGCGCCCGAGCAGACGGTCGCGCAATACCTGAGCGCCGCGGCGCGCGAACCGGTCACCGAGGAAGAGTTGCACGCGTTCCTCGCCAGCCGTTCGTGGTTCGATCCGCAGGGCCTGGAGAAGTGCTGCCAACTGATGGAGCAAAACGGTGTGACGCTCGCCACCTACGCTTATCTCCAGGCGTCGAGTGGACTCGAACGCGCCCAAAGTCCCGTCGGCAACACGCAGCCGCCCTGGCGCCTCAATCCGGTTTTCCAGGAGCGCCATGCTTACGTTCCGGGCGGAAAACGGGCGGCCGTGAATCTCGGTTTCTTTGCAACGTTCGTTCGCCGCCAATCGCCTTCGCCATGATTTCGCTTCGGCTATACACTCGACTCACCGTCCTCGTTCTTGCCGCATCCTGCGTTATCCCTGCATTCCGCGCCGCTCCCCCGAACATCCTGCTGGTTTGTGTCGACGACCTGAAGCCGCTGACGGGCAGCTACGGTGATCCCATCGCCCGGACGCCAAATATCGACCGTCTTGCCGCACGCGGCGTGCAGTTCGATCGCGGCTACTGCAACCAGGCGGTCTGCGGACCGTCGCGCTATAATTTGATGTTGGGCACGCGCTCGACGACGAGCGGCCTGTATCAATTCGGCCGTGATTTCCGCGCGGTCTATCCGAATGCGGTCACGCTCCCGCAGTATTTCAAGCAGCACGGCTATCGTGCCGAATCGGTGGGAAAGATCTTTCACGTTGGCCACGGCAACTACGACGACGCGGCGTCGTGGAGCGTGCCGTCGTTCAAGGACCGCGTAGTGGAATACCTGTTACCGGAGAGCACGAGCGGGGGAAAGCTCACGCGCGAGGAGGCCTATTTCGGCAATATCAAGACGAGCGTGCCGCACTTCGAGCTGCCGCGCGGTGCCGCGTGGGAGAAGGTCGACGTGCCCGACAACGCCTACGCCGACGGTCGCGTGGCCACCGAGAGCATCCGTCGCCTGCAGGAGGCGAAACGCTCCCGGCAGCCCTTTTTCCTCGCAGTCGGTTTCGCGCGGCCGCACCTGCCTTTCACGGTGCCCAGGAAATATTGGGATCTCTACGACCCGGCGAAACTGCCGCTCGCCAGCAATCCGAATCCGCCCGCGGGTGCGCCGCCCTATGCCCTGAAGAAAATCGGCGAGCTGAACCAATACGAACCGGTCCCGGATCGCACGCCGGTGGCGGAGGACCTGCAGCGCACGTTGATCCATGGCTATTATGCCGGCGTTTCCTATGTGGACGCGCAGATCGGCCGCGTGCTCGACGAACTCGACGCCCTCGGCCTTGCCGACCGCACGGTCGTTTTGCTCTGGGGTGACAATGGCTACTCGTTAGGCACGCACGGCGATTGGACGAAGCACACCAATTACGAGGACTCGAATCGCATCCCCTATATCTTCGCCGGACCGGGAATCGCCCGCGGCGCGCGCACTGCCGCGCTGATTGAAACCGTGGACATATATCCGACCTTGTGCGCGCTCGCCGAACTGCCGGCACCAGCGGGCCCGCAGCCAATCGAAGGCCTCAGCCAGATGCCCGTGCTGCGCGATCCGAAGGCAGCGGTGAAGGACCATGTATATCACGCTTTCCCGCGGCGCCGGCCGGACAGGAACCAGGAGTGGCTGGGTCGTGCGATCCGCACCGAACGCCATCGCTATGTAGAATGGCTCCCGTTTGGAGCGACTGGCGAAAAGCCGGACCTCGAGCTCTACGACTATGTCGCCGATCCGCTCGAGTCGAAAAATCTCGCCGCCGAGCAGCCGGAGATCGTCGCTCGTTTGCGAACAGTCCTCGCGAAGTATCCAAGACCGGCACCGCCCGTGAAACTGCCGCGGGCGCGATAGGCGTGCCAGCGATCGCGCGCCTAAAGCGTACGGGAGCCTGCTAAGTTTCACCTGTTCCAGGAGATTATACGGAAAGCAGTTCGTACTTCGACGACCTGCTTCCAACCCCAAGTCGACCGGCACGGTTCGACTCCTCCCCCAATGAACATACCCTTCCTGTCCCTGGCTCGTTCGTGGACGTCCGGCGTCCGCCGTTTGCTGCTGATCACTTCCCTCGCATTCGGCCTCGCCGCACCCGCGAGCTACGGCGCCGAGATCGGCGTCAATTTCAACGGCCTGCTCACCAACATCGATCAAGCCGATCTCGCGCGCGCCCAAACCGCCTGGATCCGCGGCTTCGTCGATTACTATCAGTTCCGGAGCGGGCAGAAGAACGTCATGACCGATCCGGGCCTCGACGCGCTCCATGACGCGCACGTCGCGGGCTACACGACGATCATCAATATCAAATTCAACTTTACCTCGAAAGACTTCCCGACCACGACGGCGGCAATCAACACCGAGCTGAACTATATCAACACTCTGCTCACCGTTCTATATCCCGATTGCGACATCATCGTGATCGGCAACGAACCCTTCATCGAATCCATACCCGCGCAACGCGACTCACGGCTGGTGAATTTCTACACAGCGGCCGCCGCGAAGGTGAAGGCGTTCAAGGACGCCCAGACGCGCAAGATCCCGCTTTATATTGGCGCGTTCAACCGGCTGTGGGATCCCGCATGGCAAACCCAGGCCACGGCCGATCTCCTGCAATATGCCAATACCTCCACCTGGCTCACCGGGATCGATCTCCACATCCATCATACCAATCCACCCGAGATCGACGGCGCATTCGCCTACGCGTCGGCCCGTATTCGCACCGGGCAGAAGATCCTCGTGACCGAATACTCGCTGGTCCACCACTGGAAGGCGAACCTCACCCAGACCATTCCCGCCCAGCTCGCCTCGCAATACGGCCGGCCCGCAGCGTGGCAGGTCTGGCAATATCTCGACTACGCGCTCGATAATCCGGTCAGCCGCCCCGAGTGGGTCACCTTCCTGCAGAACAGCCCGTGGTTCGAGAACCGGAAACACTACCTGCTCAACTCCTATAATCAGTTCACCGCGAATCCGAAATTCCTGGTCTGCACCTACGCGATGTATCAGAGCGGTCCGGCAACCTTCACTTCCACGACGGATCCGTGGATCCTCAATCCGATCTTCGTCAATCAGACCGTGGTGCCGAATCCCTCCAACGGACAGACGCAGATCAACTACTCGTTCTTCGATGACTTCGTGTCGTTGCAGCCCTGATTCGTCCGCTGCGAGTTGAGTTTCCCGATCGGAGCGACGTAAATCCAGCATGCCTTCCCGCTGTAGGTTTCTCCGTCCGCTGTGCGCCGCAGCCACGTTTCTCTGCCTCGCCGCCCTCGCAATCGCGGCGCCCGCCAAGCCCGCCGTTACCATCACCTCGTTCGGCAAACTCCCGGACGGACGCGAGGTCTCCCTCTACTCGCTGGTGAACGCGAACGGCCTGAAGGCAGACGTCACCAACTACGGCGGCATCATCGTGCGGCTCCTCGTGCCGGATCGCTCCGGGCGTTTCGACGATGTCGTCCTCGGTTACAACACGCTCGAGGGGTACCTGAAGGCGACGCCTTATTTCGGCGCGATCGTCGGGCGCTACGGCAACCGGATCGCGCACGGCAAGTTTACCCTCGACGGCCGCACACACACGCTGGCGACCAACAACAAACCCGGCGGCATTCCCTGCCACCTGCATGGCGGCCAGGTTGGCTTCGACAAGGTGCTGTGGAGCGCCGAGCCGCTGCTGCGTGAAGACACGCCTGGACTCAAGCTGCGCTATCTCAGCAAGGACGGCGAGGAGGGCTATCCTGGAAATCTCGACGTCACGGTTCATTACTGGCTCCGGAACGACAATTCGCTGCGCATCGAGTATCTGGCCACCACCGACCAGGCCACGCCGGTGAATCTCACCCAGCACTCGTACTTCAATCTGAAGGGCGAGGGGCACGGCGACATTCTGGGGCATTCGCTCACCCTTCGCGCGGGGCACTTCACGCCGGTCGACGCCGGACTGATTCCCACGGGAGAGATTCTGCCGGGGGCGGGCACGCCGTTCGATTTCACCACCGCGCATCTCATCGGCGAGCGCGTGAAAGCGGACAACGCGCAGCTGAAGTTCGGCGGCGGCTACGATCACAATTGGGTGCTCGACAACCAGAGCGGACAGATGGCTCTCGCGGCGCTCGTCAGTGAACCGACGAGCGGACGAACGATGGAAGTCTGGACGGAGGAGCCGGGCGTGCAGTTCTATAGCGGTAATTTCCTCGATGGGTCACTCATCGGAAAAAGCGGCCGGGCTTATCCACACCGCAGCGGCTTCTGTCTCGAAACCCAGCACTATCCTGATTCACCGAATCAGCCGAGTTTCCCGAGCACGATTCTCCGGCCAGGCGAAACCTATCGAACGGTGACGCTCTATAAATTCTCCGCCAAATAAGCCGCGTGCGCGTGCGGCTTGCCGCGGCCCTAGACCACACCGCTGCGCGCCGGCTCTTTCGTTGCCTGCGCCACGCCGCCCATGGTCCACACAGTGAGTCCGGTGAGATTCCGTGTCTTCGCTGGCCGCACCAGGCTGATGCCGTACGCAATCGCCACGAACGCAAGATTCACCACCGCGCCGACCCAATAGCTGTGCATGCCGATCCGCCAGGGCTCCGGCAGCACCTTCATCACACCGAGCCCGAGATAAATGTTCAGCGCGATCGAGCAGCCCAACGCGATGTTGGCGGCCCTGGTTCCCACCCGGGTCGTGAAGAAGCCCAGCATGTACATACCTGTGATCGCGCCGCCCAACACGCTAAAGACAATCAAGCTCACATCGTTCATGCTTTCCTTTTCGATCCGCGAAAACGCAAACGCCCCAAACGTCATGACCAGGATCGCCGCTCCGCTCGCCCAACGCGCGACTCTCAAGTAGTAGCCATCGCTGCGCCCTTTCGCGAGATGCGGCTTCACGAGGTCGACCACCACGACCGTCGCGATCGAGTTTACGCCGGAGTCCAGCGAGCTCATCGCGGCCGCGATCACCGCGGCTATCACCAGCCCCGCCACGCCGGGCGGGATGTGCGTCAACACGAAATACGGCAGCACCTGATCCGGTTGCAGTCCGGCCACCCGCGCATCCGGCAGCACTTTAAAAAACACGAAGAGCGATGTGCCGATGAAGAAGAACATCGTCCACATCGGCACCGCGATGCCGGAGAACAACAACGTGGCCTTCCTCGCCTCCCGCAGCGAGCGCGCCGACACGTAGCGCTGCACGAGTGTCTGCTCGCCTGAATAAATATTGAGCCAGTTGATCACGCCCAGGATCAGCACCGTCCAGAACGTCCGCTGCCCCACATCCCACTCCAGCGCACCGAGGCTGAATTTCCCGTGCGCCTGGCCGACCTCCAACACCTGGCCCAACCCGCCCGGCAATTGCCACACCAGGAAACACAGACACAGCACGCCACCCGCGAGCATGATCAACGCCTGTACCATTCCCGCCCACACGACCGTCTCCATGCCACCGGCGATTGTATAGAGCGCCACGAAAACTCCGCCGCCGAGAATCACCCACTCGATGGACGCGCCGGTGAGGAATTGCAGGGGCAGCGAAACAAGGAACAGCACCTGCGCGACGCGGATCGACTGGAGGAAAACGAAGCTCAACGTCCCGTAAACCCGGGCCATCGTACCAAAGCGATCGCCCAGGTATTCGAACGCCGACGTCAGCCCCGCGCGTCGGAAGAACGGGATGAACACCATCGCCGCCAGCAGGGCGACGAAGGGCACCACGAGATTCACGGTGAGTTGCCGCCAATCGAGCACATAAGCGGCAGCCGGCAGCGCGAGAAACGTCGTCGAGCTGATGATGGTGCCGAGCATCGAAAGCGCGACCACCCAGCCCGGGAAATTGCGGCGGCCGACGAAGTAGTTTTCCGCGCTGCGGCTGCGCCGCGCCGACACGAACCCCAGCACGAGCATCGCGGCGAGATAGATCGCCACCGCCGCGGCATCGAGCGGCCGAATATTCAAGTCCATCGGAAGCAGGGCCTGTCTTCGTTCCGATCCCGGATGAATCGCATCACGATCATGGGCGCGCGGGTGGCGGTGTCTCGATCCACGCCAGATTGAAGGCGTAGTGCGTTCCGGATGACAACACGTGGATCATTCCGTCGGGAGCCTGCACGCCGGTGAGATATCCCCGCGTCTCCGCCCGGTCACGATCGAGCACGCTGAATTCCTCGCCCCAGCGTCGATTGCACGGCGCATCGAGCACGCGGCGAGGTTCGCCCGGCGTGATCAATTTCCGGACCGGCCAGGTTTTCCCTTCGTCGAAGGACAAAGCCGCAAACATTCCCCGGCCCTCGAATGCCTCGCCGCGCGCGTCACGCTGCACGAGCGATTTCGCGAAAGAAAGCAGGAGGATCGGCCCTTCGCGCAGGCGAAGCAGTTCGAGACGCTGCGCGCTCCCAATCGGTTCGAACCCACTCGCGCGATACTCCCACGTACGCCCACCGTCGCGGGAGAGGCTCATCGGCATCTGGCCTTCCATTTCATTGCCGCGCCCCAGCGCCAGCCACTGGCCGTTTCTCAACTCTACAATTCCACCGTGGATGCCCGCGATCCAGGCGCCGGTCGTGCCAGCGGCGAACGTCGGCCGCGGGGCCTGCGCGCCGGCCGCCGTCCACGTGCGTCCCTCGTCGCGGCTGAGGTAAACCACGGTGCCTCCCGCCCCTTCGTGCGTCGCGTCGCACGCGAGCGCCAGCGTGCCGTCGCTCGCTCGGAAAAGGGTGTCGATCACCTGATGTTGTGACTGGTGCTCCGGCCTGATGAGGCGCGGCGCGGTCCACGAGACGCCGTTGTCTGTACTCGTGCGCAACGCGATCGCGAGATTGCGGTAGTCGTCTCCCACGCCGACTCCGTTCGCGTGATATAGCGTCTGTTCGCCATCCCACCACAGCGCTGAACCGGTCAGGTTGCGGTCGGCGACATGAAAAAAAACATCGGGCTCGTCCCAGACCTTCGCCCCCCGCCGCAGACGCGACCCGGCGATGACCATTTCCCGCCCTCGCTCGACGATGGTCGTAAACCACACCGCGAGGAGGTCGCCGTTGGGACACAGTGTGAGCGAAGGACAATGATTGTGCGTGATGTAGAGGGGACCGTTGGCGTCAGCAGGAACCCGCGTGTAAGTGCGTGGCTCGAGGAACACCGGCTCCACGGTGGCATTTCGCGCGACCGGCGCGCGCCTCTGATCCACTGCCTGCGCCCAGCGTGGCGTAGGCGGGACGGGCAGCGGCGACGCTTCGGGCTCCGGCGCCACCACGACGCGAAATCCGATCGCGTAGGTGCGCGTATCCGGCAAAGCCGCACACCGATTGGCCGCACGCAAAAAAGGGATTCCCGTCGAATGGCTTCCACCGCGAGTGACGCGCGCGATCCCTGCTGCGCGTCCGACCGGATCGGCCGCCGGCTCAGCACGGTACGGTCCATACCAATCGCGACACCATTCCTCGACGAGCCCGTGCATATCGTGCAGCCCCCAGGCATTTGGTGGTGTCGCCCCCACCGTGAGCGAGACTTTCTCCGGCACGAGCGCGTGCTCGCGGTCCATCACTTGATGTCGGTGATAAACCAGCGGTAGTTCGGCCCCGGTGAAGAACGCGGCGCCGCTACCAGCCCGACAGGCATATTCCCACTCCGCCTCGGTTGGCAGCCGGTAGTTGCGTCCCTCGCGCTCGCTCAACCACGCGCAGAATGCGACTGCGTCGTGCCAGTTGACGAACAGCGCCGCGTCGTCGTCGCCCCGTGAAAAGCCCTGTCGGCCACGCAGAGCGCGATGCTCCGGCCTATAGCGTTCAAACTGCGCGTTCGTGACCGGCGTCGCCGCCATCTCAAACGATCGTGTTATATACACCATGTGCGCGGGCGCTTCGTCCCACTCCAGTGGGTTCGCGGCGAGCGGCGGCTCGCCCTGCCCTTTTCCCCGATAGCCCGGCATGTTGCTGCCCGCTTTCGGCAGCCGTGTATAATCGATCTCCCCTTCGTTTCCCATGCGGAACTCTCCCGCCGGGATCGTGACGAGTTTCATCCCGACGGAATTGATCCGCCCCGACGAGCGCGGATCGGCTGGCGACTGCAAGGCGTTGCGGATGGCTGCGGCCACGTGTCTCCCGAGAGATTCGCTCCCAGCGCTCGTGAAATGCACGTTCGCGGGCCGCTGCCATTCCCTCAGATGCGGCGCGGCGGCCGTGTACAGATCCACGATCGCGACTCGCCGCGCGGAGACGACCGCGCGCGCGGCGGCATTATAGGCAATCACATCCCCGTTCTTTCGCCGCGGGGAGACTTCGACCGGGGGCACCGGCGTGGTCGTCGCAAACAGCACGCGAGCGCCCGTGGCGAGCAGCTCTGTACACAGCTGCTCCAGGTTCGCGCGATAATCATCCAGCGATGTCGTGCGCGCGAATCCGTCCGTCATCGGAGCCGTTTCGCCGCTTGGCCTTTCCTTGATGTCGTGCAGGCCGAAATTGAAATGAATCACGTCCCACCGCGTCACGCCACCGGTGCGGAGCCAATGCGTGAGCTCGCGCCGGCCTTTCGATGTATCGCCGCCATTCGTGGGGATGCGATACACGTTGGCAAAGCCCGCGAGCTGGTCCCGCACGAAAGGAAGATAGCCGGCACTGATCGAATCGCCGATGAGCAGCACATTGGGCAACGTCGCGTCGACGCGCGCCGGCAAGCTCGGCTCCGCCTCATCGGCCGCGAAAACCGACAGGCAAAGCCACACAGCCAAAAACGCGCTGCTGATGATGCATCGCATCATCAAGGAGCTCCTCTCTGGACCGGTTCGCCGAGGCTCGCGAAAATCAAGGCACACGCGTCCGCACGCGAGATATCGGCGTCGGCCGCGAGCCCGAGCCTCGCACACACCGCCGACACCGCCTCAGGCGAGAATCGGTCCACGGGCACCGCTTCGGACAGTCGCCCTGCAAACACCCCGACCTTTACCGATTCCCCCGGCGCCTCGTCCGCCGCCGCCAACGCGCGCGCACGCACCGTCGCGTCGCCGGCAATGCCGCGCGCGAGCTCAGCAGCCGATGTCAGCCAGTGCTCCGCCAGCGCCGCGCCCAATGGCTCATGCGGACGAGCCCAATATGAAGCAAAGAAACCCTTGGCACCGAGATATTGCACCGCGGCCACCCACGGAGCCTCCACGGACACATCCACGTCATCGAAAAATGTCAGCATCACCCGTCGCCGGGCGAGTTGGCGCAGCAGTTCCTCCGGGTTGATCTGCGCCGGAGACACCTGCTTTCGCACCGCGAGCGCGGCAGCGTAGCCAGCCGATTCTCCGATGTGCATCCACGTCGGTTCCAACCGCACTGCGCCCCACCCCACGTGGCTGGCCGACAGGCACACAGGCACAATCAAGTTATCCGTGTCGCGCGGCAGCAGCGTGCGATAGGATATCTGCGCTGGCCACGTCTGGTTGTTCAGCAGCATGGCTCCTTCCTCGAAGCTGCCATCGGCTCGCTCCGAACGGCACGCGTGTACATCCAGGAACCAGTCGGTAATCGCTATAGTGTCCCCGGGCAGCGGCGCTCGCTTCACGCCAGGAGCAAGCCTCGCGTTATTCTCGGTAAAGGTCGCACGCCCTACCAGGCGCCGCGCTTCACGCACGTAAATGCCGCGAGGCATATTTCCGTGATCGATGAACTCATCCTTCGCGATGCCGTACTTGCTCCAGGTCGCGCGCGTTTCTGCCGGGACGGCAGGGTCGTTTTGCAGATAATAGAGCAACGCCAGCGTCGTCTTCGTCGCTTCCGCGATGATCCGGCGCCGTGCGTCCCAGTCACCCTCGACGTAGGCGTTGGGGATACCGTCGATCAATTCCGGATGATTCCACAATGCCTTCTGGTTTGGCATGGGGCCGTGTGCGCCCTTCGGGGTGAACTTCGCCAAACGCTTTGGATCGTAATTTTCCGGACGCCCGGGCTTCCACTGGTTCGCGGTATCGGAGCTCAACACCGTGCGAAAATTAAACGCCTGGATCATCCGGTCCGCCTCGCCCGTGCTCGCCGGATAGACGATCTCCTGCCAGCGGTTATAGTGGATGAGCCGCAGCCGGCGATACGCCGCGAGTTCCCCGGGATTCGCGGCCACGGGCGGCCATGCCGCCGTGCGCATGAAGATCCGTCCGGCATGGGGCTCGCCATACTCCGAGCGTGCTTCCCGGCCGATTCGCCAGGCCACATCCGCCACAGCCATCAGATCGCCTTCATAGGAACAATCGGCAAATACCCGACCCGACACGCGAAACAACTTCGTGCCGTCCATCTCGCGAAAGGTCACGGCAGTCACTGTTCGTTCCGTCCGCTCCACTGCGACCGGATAGTAGCCAGAGACCAGCGTGATCCTGGGCTCGTTGGCGACCATGCGTGCAGTGAGTCGGGCGGCGACCCGCGCCTCGTAACGGCCCTTCGCGTTGCCGGGAAGCGATGCCTTATATTGTGGCGAGTCCTCACCATAGGTCGTGCGATAGTGATCCCAGAACGCATGCCGCAACTCTTCATACAGCGGAGCTCTGAACCCGGCATAAACCGCATCCCATACGCTCAGCCCGTCGCTGAGCATGCCCCCAAGCTGCTCCCGGTGATTTACCAGCAATACATTCACGCCTTCGCGCGCCGCCCGCACCGCACAGGCCACGCCGCCGGGCGTCCCCGCATAAACCACAAGATCGTAGGAGCCGCGGTCGTCCGACGCTCGCACCACCGGGAACGCGAGCGCCAGCACCGTCGTCAGCAGCGCGCCGCGGGCGGACCGGCACTGCAGACGGACGATCACGGAAAAGAAACGCTGTACAAATGTCATGGCTGGCGGCGGTAACCGGGCGCGTCCTCAGAAGCGACCGCTGATGCCGGCCGAAAACCGCGTGCCGTAGACATCGGCCACCGTGATTCGGCTTGAGTCATCGCCGGTATAGTTCTCTCCCCAAGTGTTGAAGACATTGATTATGTCCACGAAGATGGCGAGTTGCGGACGGATACGATACTGAAAACTCACGTCGTATTTTTCGATCGGGCGGAGCCGGTTGCGCTGCCAGGCATTCGCATTGTAACCGCGCATATAAGAACTCGAGTAGCGATACGAGATCCGCGTCTCCCACGCGCGCCAGCGATAGGTCAGCCCCGCGTTGGTGATCTTGGGCACGAAGCCCGCCAGCTCGCTCGCCCCGTCCTTGTATTCACCGGAGGTGGTGAGGTTGGTATGGTTTGCGAAGAGCTGCAGGCCATTGAATGGCCGCGGCAGCATCGTCAGCTGCTGGCTGTAACTCAGCTCGAAACCCTCGACCTTGGCCTGGCCCTCATTCGTCGTGCTGCTCAACGTGAAGCCGGCGTATTCGCCACCGAAGCCGTTGTCCACGCCGCTCTCGATGTCGCGAGTCGAGCGCGCCAGGAAATCCTTGATGTCTTTGCGGAACCAGCCGGCCGACAAAACCCCAGCCGGCTCGAAATAATATTCCAGCGACAGATCATAGTTCTTCGACCGCGCCGGACGCAGCCCGACCGCGTTCTGACGGACCGTGCCATCCGCTCCGGTTGCGTCGTAACTCACCGTGGTCGTGGGATAGAGATCGCTCATGTTGGGCCGCGCCGCACCCGTGCTGAAGCTCGCCCGCGCCGTGAGGTTCGGCCGAAGGCTATACCGCATATGAACGCTGGGAAAAATCCCGTCGTAATCACTCGAACGCGTCGTCTGCGTGACGGCTGGCTGGCGCGGATCGGAATAGCGTCCTTCCGCCTCGACTTCCGTCAGCTCGAATCGCGCGCCGGCCAGTATATTCAACGGTCCCGCCTGCACGCGCCCCTGCGCATACGTCGCATACACGTCTTCGGTGATCTCGCTCCGGTTCGGGGGCGCGGTAACGGACGCCGTCGGCAGGAACCACTCCGGATTGGTGTTCGCCGCCCGCTCGATCGCGATGATGTCGAACTTGTCTCGCCGGGGATACTGGTTGTTGAACATCCCGTACGCCGGCTCACTTTCTCGAAACTGGGCGATATTGTCGTCGTTGATGCCGGTCGCCGGGTTTGGCCCCGCCACGCGATCCGGGCCGGTGAACGTCCAATTGGGCGAGGCGGTCCGGACCGAACGATGCTGGTTCCGCCAGCTTCCGCCGGCCTTGAGCTGCACGGTGAAACGCGACGCGGTGAGCTGTTTCTCATAGTCGGCCTTCAGATTCGCGACCTCCTCCTCGGTGCGTTGCGGCGAGAAGGTAAATGCGGCGTTGTAGAGCGTGAGATCGCTGCCGAATGCGATCGAAGGTCCATAGGTCTGGGTGAACACCGGCCGCGAACGATTCTCGCGCGTGTCGATCGTCATGCCGATGGCTGGCCGCATCGTCGCCGTGAATGTAGGCAGGCTCGAATCAAACCACGACGGACTGTAAGTCGCCTGGAACGCGATCTTCTGATCGCCGCTCAACGCTCGCTCGCCGCCGATCTCACCAAGGAAATTCCGCCCGAGCTTGCGCGTATGACCCGCGGCGTTGCGCCACGTCGCGCTCAAGATTTCGGTGAAGGAATCGGTGAACCCGGGCGCGACGCCCGCCGTCTGGTTGGCACTGTCGCGCGCCGGGGTGCCGGCCTCGATCTGGGCGCGGCTCACCCGGCTGTAATCCGCGACCCGCCGCGCCCCGCCGGCGGTCGCCTGCTGCTCGACGCGCATACCCTCGAAGGAGTAGTAGTCGTATTTGAATTTTGCATACACGCTCGAGCTTCGGTCCGGCCGATAGTCGAACCGGAGGCTGGTTCCCGCGCGTATCCGCGTATTCACCTCGTCGAGCGTCCGGGCCACGGTCGCCTTGCCGTTGTTTTCCACCCGTTCGGTCTGCACGCGGTCGCGCGGCGTTTCGGTGTCTGTGTAACTGAGCGAGAGCGCCATCCCGATCGAGCGGTTGCGCCCGAGCCGCGTCAGATAGCTGAGGGTGCCCATCGGGGTCACATTGCGCAGCGTGTCGCGATAGGTGTTGTAATTGCCACCCAGCCGATAGCTCAGGACGTCCTCCTTGAAATCGAGCGCCGACTTGGTGACGAGATTCGCCGTACCGCCGATCGAATCGGCGGGCATGTCAGGCGTCGGCGCCTTGATCACTTCGACCTCCTTGATCGATTCCGCCGGGATCTGATCGATCATGGCCGCGCGGTCTCCCATTTGGCTGAACCCGGCAATCGCCCCGCTCGAGCGCACGCCGTCGATGTTCAGGGAACTGAGGTCCGCCGGCGTGCCCCGAATCTTGATGCCAATGATGTCGCTGTTGATGGCGTCCTCGCCCGCAATGCCGGGCAGGCGGGCCATGAAGTTTCCGAGATTTCCGTCGGCCACGTTTCCAAACGCATCCGTCGAGACGACGTTTTTCAGGTTGTCCGCAAAACGCTGCTTGGTGATCGATGCGGCATTTCCTTCTCGCTCGCCCGCAACCGTGAACGCCTCGAGTTGATAGACCGCGGAGGAAAGCGCGATCGTCACCTCGGCGTTCTGGCCAGCCGCAACGTCCATCTGCTTCGTGGCAATATCCAGTCCCGTATAATAGATGCGCACGGTCTGCGGACCGGTCGGAACCTGGGTGACCGTGAAACCTCCTTCGCGGTTGGTGAGTACAGGCGGAAGTCCACCGATGGTGACTTCGGCACCTTCCAGATAGGCACCCGTCGCGGCGTTCGAGACACGACCGGTGACGGTGCCGGTCCTCTCTTGAGCGAAAGCGGAAATCGTCAGCACGAACAGCAGCGCCAGGGCACGAAGCCCGACACGCGCGGGGCGGAAACTGGACAGAACGTCGGAAGCGAATGGATTCATGACAATGATGGCTGGGGGAAAGCCGAAGGGGTCGGCAGGGAGTTGAATCGATGCAGCGACCGAAGCCCAAAGGGCCCGTCGACTTGCATGCGAATAAGCTAGCAAGACAGGGAAAAAGGTAGCGCCAGTGCGCGGAGCTCCGTGGTCTCGCACGTTTGCCACGACGAGAATCGCACGCGCGAACAAGGCGGAATCAGCGCACCGAAGCAGGCATCTTCAACGTCGCGAGATCGGCGATCCGCACGCGTTGCACTTCCACCGAGCGCTTTCCGCCCGAGTGCGCGATGTAGAGAAACCCGTCGTGCTCCATCACGTGCGGATAATCCACATGCCGCCCGCCAACCAGGTGAAACAACGAATGGAAAACGATGCCGTCGTCGCTCACCGCGAGCGTGAGCGGATCGCGCTTCTTCGGATTCGCATTCGACACGAGCACATAGCGGCCGTCCTTCAGCCGCAGGCCGTGCAGCTTCGAACGCGCGTCGGGAAAATCCGTCGCGACGGGCGTGCTCCACGTCCGGCCGTTATCGAGCGAGAATGCCCGGAAAATTCGCCGACTCTGGCCGTTGTCGCGGAACAGGGCCACGAGGTTGCCGTCGGGCAATGCCCACCACATCGGTTCCTCGGCCTTCAACGCGATCTCGCCGCCTGCGCCGCGCACGACCGGCACCGAGATCCACGCATCGAGCGCACGCACGCCGCCGATCAGAAATTCGACGCCGGTCTCCTTATAGTCATGCTTCCGGCGCGTCATCGCCCACTCGCCCGTCGGCAGTTTCTGCGGCGGGAAATTGTTGATCGCGTCGTCCTGCACGAGGCCGATGTCGTCCCAACGCAAGCTCGACGCACTCCAGCGAAACGCCCGCAGTTCCAGGCTCGGCCCGAAGAAGCCCGCCGCTTCGTCGAGCGACACGAGCGCGAGCAGCTGATTGCCGCGAACCCAAAAACCACGCGAGATGTAACGAAATCCCTCCTTGTCACGCGTATTGTAGATCGGTGAATCCGGCCCGAAGCCGCGCGGGCTGCCGGTCAGCGGCCGCGGCTCCGACCACGTGACACCGTCCTCGCTCGTCGCGTATTTCACGATCTGCCCGACACGATCCTCGATGTCCGGCCCGTCGCTCCACATCGCCCAGAACCGCCCATCGAAGTGGATGAGATAATTGTGCTGGTTCACGCCCTTCTGCGCGTTCACGTCGCTGATCACGCTGCGCTGCGTCGGCACGCGAGGCAGCTTCGCGAAATCGATCTCGTCGGGGCTCTCGGGAACCCAGGGACCCCGCAGCATGACCCGCGAGCCGGGATTGGATTTCGGATGCGGCGCCGCGGCGTTCGAGTTGGCAAGGGCCGCCGGCAGAAACGCGACCGCCGCGGCGAAGATGAAGCAAAACGATTTCATCGGGGTTTGTCGCACGCTGCCAATTCCCCCCTGAACGACCAACAGGAATAAACTAGCAAGACGTGGGAAAAGGTAGCGTTTGCCATTCACACGGCAGCTGGAAGCCTGCACGACCTCGTCGCTAATCCTCGTGCCGCTTGCGGTAGTCTCCCGGCGTGAAACCGAAACGCTGCCGGAAACACCGGATGAAATATTGCAGGTCGGTGAACCCGCAAAGATTCGCCACGTCGGTCACGTTGTAGCGCAGGTCGCGCAGAAAATGCAGGCTGCGCTCGAGCCGGATCTCGTTCACGTAAACGCGGAAATTCTGCTTCGCGTGCTCGTGAAAGAAACGGGAGAAGTGATTGGGATGCCGGTTGAAGAAGCGCGCCGTTTCCTTCCGGCTCAGCTTCGGGTCCGACCAATGCTCCGAAATATAATCGAGTACCGATTGCCACAGGACCACCTGGCCCGAGCGCACGTGCTCCGGCGCGCGCTCCACCAAGCCCGCGATCTCCGTCATCAGGATTTCCATCAGCATCGCGAAGGACCGCTCGCCGAGTCGCTCCGCCGCAGGCTCGCGGAGCAACGCCAGCAGGTGCTCGCCTTTCGCTCCCAGCGTCTCGAGCGTCCGCCATTGCGCGAGGTAACGACTCGGGATCGCGCCCTCCGCCGTGACGCCACGGCGGGCGTGAATCGTGAGCCGGGTCGAATCGGGCCGGAACACGATGCCCAGCGAACGATACGCTGCACGCGGCACCGGGCATATCCAGGTATACGGCGCGAGAAACAGCACCTGCCCCGGCGCGAGATCCAGCGACACTTCGCGGTTCTGCTCCATCGTGAGAAACGTCCCCTGCCCCGCCAATCCAACGATCAGTCGCGGCACTTCCATGAAGAACGCCGGATGTTCGTTTGTAGGCCGCTTTCCCTCGAGCACGCGCAACAACGGCAACGACGATGACCGCTCGAGCCAGGCCAGCAGGGCGGTGAGGATTTTCTTGCGATCGTCGGTTCGGCGCATCGACGACTTCGAGGAAGACCCCGTTCGCGCGCGCGCGCAAGCTGCGCCGGAATCGCGCGCTCGCGGCACGCGCAGGGTTGCATCTCCCAGCCTCGTGCCGCTCACGCGCGCAATGCGCCAGGGCACTCCACGTGATCCGGAGGCGTATTTAGCCTCATCGCAGACGGCATCGGCGCACCGTCGGTGATTCGCTCCACCGAGCCATGCCAGAACCGAAGCTGGTTACCACACCCCGCGTACACGATGGCGAGTCCGACCCGTGTCGCGACTGCCGCCGGCACGACGCCCGCCTCCGCCTCGCCCGTCAGATCCCGTTGTGCAAACCACGTCGCACCTCCATCCCGCGATAAAGCCGCCCTCAATGTCTTCACCTCTGGCTCGATCCAAACGCGCGCCCGCGTACCGTCGTCGAGGGTGACCATCGCACTTCCCTCAGCACCCTCCCGCAGCCCGGCAGACTCCATCTCGCCGGCAAGCCCGCGGGGCGCGGACCATAGTTTCTCCCGCCGCTCCGCGCTCCCATGGCTGCCGTCCCGCGCGATCCATTCGACGCGAAAACAGCCGTTGCGCAACGCCCCGAGCAACACCCGCTCCGGCTCCACGCCCTGGACCGCCGTCTCGTGCGTGAACAAATCGCACCGCAGATACTCGCCATAGTCCGAAAGATTCAACGACTGCCCGCCAGCCTCGATCGCAGCCTGGAGCTGCGGCACATCGATCGCGTCGAGCAGCGTGCCGTTCTCGACGCACTGCCGCGCGGCGTGCCCGGCGGCGAAACCCAGCTGCGCCACCACCGCCATCACCCGATACGCGCTCATCGCCGTCTGGTCGCCCGAGGCTCCACGTCCGGCGACGAGGAGGTTTTTCGCGCCTTTTGGAATCATCATCCGCAGCGGCAGGTGATGCGGATCGAGCATGTCCGTGATGCCCGTGCCGGCTCGCTGCATGCGATCCGGCCAGTGAAAGTCGATGTGATACGTGTTCACGGCGACGGCGTCCGGGAAGATCACGGCCCGGCGGGCCTCCTCTTCCGTCAGCACATGCTCGCCCACGATGCGGCGCTCTTCGCGCACGCCGATTCCCCGCGAAACCGACGCCAGCACGTGCGTATCCAGTTTTCTACCACGGTAACCGACGGTCTGGAGATAATGGATCAACGCATGCATCTGCCGCCGCGCGAATATCTCCGCGGCCGAGCGATCCATCCCATCCGCCGCGTCGAAGCCCACCACTTTCATCTTCACTTCCACTTTACCCGAGGGAAAACGATGCAGGCTCGTCATCGGAATCTCGTCGTCATGCGACCAGCGAGGACAACCCGCCGGCAGCACTGGGGCGACCGGTTTGCCCGTGTCCCACAGTGTGAAATAGAGGCTCATCGGCAACTGCCGGTTCGCCCCTTCGTGCATGACCGGGAACCCCGTCAGTATCGGCACGACGCACGCGCCGGACGCATCGATCACGAATCGCGGCGTCAGGCTCAGCAGTCCGCCGGAGGTCGACACCGTCAGGCGCGACAGCCGCCCCGCGTCCGCTTCCGCCGCAATCACGCGCGAGAGCAAAAGCACCTCGATCCCGCGTTCGACCACCATCTCCTGCAGGAAGAATGCGCACCACTCCAGATCATAGGCCCGCCGGTCTTCGTTCGGCCGGTATGGCTCGATAAGACCATGCCTGGCGAGCTTCGCCACGAGCGTCGCAAACTCGCGATTCACCCGGGCCGAGTCCCCGCAGAATCCCGCCACACCGCCCGCAGTTCCCTGCCCACCCAGGACGTTGCTGGGCTCGACGATGAGCACGTGATTCTGCGGCGTTTTCGCTGCCAGCGCCGCCATCACGCCCGCCATGCCGCCGCCGACGATGACGATATCAGGATCGAGCGAGCCATTTGGCCCCGGAGATAAAGTGAGAGTTTTGACCGATGCCATGCGTGAGAGGGCACACTTGCGCGCCAAAAACTCAGCGCAGGAGAGGAAAGACGCACTTAGAAATGGAAAAATGTAGCGCCGCAAAGCCTCCTCTCCCTCACCGATCTCTCAAGCTGCAGGAAGATCAGTTCGCCGAAATATCGGCCGGGGAGATCATCCTAAAAAGACGCAGTCTTCGCGCACGCGTTTCAGGCAGACGCCGTGATCGGTTGCCGCGCGCGGTCGTAGAAGAAACAGAAGCGGCCCATCGAGGAACCCAGCACCGACACGTATCGCGGCCCAGCTTGAGATCCCGCGCCCCGGGCTTCGCGCGCAGGTCGAGATGCCGGTCGCAACTAGCCGGCTGGGCATAAAAAAAGGCGGACTCACGTCCGCCTCTCGCATGCCGTGCTGCGTCGCTATCGTTGCTCAGCGACGTGCGGATTTGCACCCGCATCGCACGCGCTCATTCGTCACGCCGCCCGGAGAGTATCATCAAGATGTGGAGCAAGCTGCCCAACGCGGCCACGAACGCCGCCACGTAGGTCAACGCCGCCGCATCCAGCGTCTCGTGCACCCCACCCATCTCGTCGCGATCCACGATGCCAAGATTCACGAGTTGCGCCTTCGCGCGGCGACTCGCGTCAAACTCGACCGGCAACGTCACGAGCTGGAACAACACGATCACACCCAGCGCGACCGCTCCGATCATGAGCAGATTATAACCGAAAACGTTTCCAGCCAACGACAGCAGCAGGATGCCACCAATGATCACATAGTTCGAAATGGACGCCGCGATTTGCGTCGCAGGAGCCAAGGTCTGCCGCACGGTCATCATCGAATAGCCGACCTTGTGCTGGATCGCATGACCCGCCTCGTGCGCCGCGACACCCAGTGCCGCGAGGCTCGTGCCACGATAGTTGTGCTGCGAGAGCGCGAGCCGGCGGTGAATCGGATCGTAGTGATCCGACAATTCACCCGGCACCTCGACGATCTCCACCCCCCGCACACCGGCCGAATCCATGACTGCCTGCGCTGCTTCGCGGCCCGTGATCCCGCCGCGCGAGGGGATTTGGACGTTCTTCGAGTACGCACTCCGAATGCGAAACTGCGCGTACAGACCGAAGAGCATGGGAATAACAATCATTACAACCCAGATGAGCATGGTATATATTAAAGGTTCGAAGTTGAAACGTCGTCTACTTGTCCGGCAAAACGCCGGATTGCATCGCGGAACTTAACCAATTCCCGCGATTTGCCAGCGTAAAACGGCCGATTGGAAAACACCCACCGCCTTCCAATCCCCAAGCAAGTCGCCGCTTCCTGGCTCCCGCCTGCTTCGCCTCAACCCAACGCCGGCACGTCGACCCAGCGGCGCTCCGCCCACGACTTGAGCCCGAGTTCCGCGAGTTGCACGCCTTTGGCGCCCTCGAGCAACGACCACGGAAACGGGTCGCCCTTCACGACGTGTTTCAGGAAGAGCTCCCACTGCACCTTGAACGCATTGTCGTAGACCCCTTGATCCGGCACTGTCGGCCAGCCGTCGAAATATTTGATCGGGCTGTCGATATCCGGATTCCAGATACAACGTGGCGTCGCCGAGAGATGCTGTGCAACACAGTTGCGCAATCCCGCCACCGCGGTCCCGTGCGTGCCATCGACCTGCAAGGTCAGCAAATCATCCCGCCGCACGCGGACGCACCACGACGAGTTGAAATGACACACCACGCCATTCACGAGCTCGAAGGTCGCATACGCGGAGTCATCCGCCGTCGCCTTGTAAGGCTTCGCCGCTTCATCCCAGCGCTGCGGCACGTGCGTCGCTCCCAGGCACGTGAGCGACTTCACTTCGCCGAAGAGATTCTGGATCACGTACTGCCAGTGGCAGAGCATATCGACGATGATGCCGCCGTCGTCTTCCTTCCGATAATTCCAGGACGGGCGCTGCAGTTTTTCATGCTCACCCGTGAAGACCCAGTAACCAAACTCACCGCGCACCGAGAGGATCTTCCCAAAAAAACCGGTATCGATGAGATACTTCAACTTCAGCAAGCCCGGCAGCCAGAGCTTGTCCTGCACCACGCCGTTCTTCAGGCCCGCGGCCGTCACTTCCTTTGCCAGTGCGAGCGCCTCCTCCGACGAGGTCGCGGTGGGCTTCTCGCAATAAATGTGTTTCTTCGCCGCGATCGCCTTGCGCACCCCGATCGGCCGCTGGCCGGTGAGCGTCGCGTCGAAATAAACCTGATTCGCCGGATCCGCGAGCGCCTGGTCCAGATTCGTCGTATAACGCTTCACCCCCGCGCGCGCCGCCAGTGCCGCCAGCTTCGACTCGCTGCGGCCGACCAGAATCGGATCCGGCATGATCACCTCCGCATCGCCAAGCTTGATGCCGCCCTGGTCAATGATCGCCTTGATGGAACGCAGCAAATGCTGGTTCGTACCCATGCGTCCGGTGACGCCGTTCATGATGATGCCGACTTTGTGCGTGGTCATGGTGCGAGAAATAGGAAACCGAGAAAACTGCGTTTCGAAAGGGCCGTCAGTCTAGGACGACCACGCCGGCTTGCGTTAGGACGCTTCCGACTTTTCCTAGCACGCTTCCGACTTCATCCCAACCGCACCAATGCTCGCCTGGAGCCCCGTCCTCGTTCAGACCATCGAAATTCACGCGCTCGGCTTCGTCCTGCGGAAGCTGCAGCTGAACCGCCACCGTGATGCCGAGGTCTCACCGCACTCGCATGAGTGGGCGCAGCTGATTCTCTATCTCTCGGGCGAAGGCGTACAGACCGTCGGACAGAGACGCCGCGCGGCCCACCCTGGCGACCTGTTCGTAATCCCTCCACGGATACCGCACGGTTTTGCGATTCGCGGTCGCAGTCGGCCCCTCTGCCTGGTGCTCGATTACGAACTGGAAGGCGCCCCGCGGATTCGCGCCAGCCATCGCCGGCTGCCCATGGAAACGCTGAACGACCTGCACACGCTTCTCGCGCGTGTGCCCGCGAAAGGCCGGCTCACCCTCGCCGACTATTCCGCCATTCTCGCCGTCGTCGCCCGCCTCGTTGAGCCGTCTCAGGGTGCTGGCAGTTCGGAAGGCAAACCGAGCACGTTCGCCAGGGTCCGCGATCTCCTGCGCGCGCCTGCGCCCCTGGCGAAGATCGCCCGCACCGCCGGCTACCACCCCGATCACCTCACGCGAAAACTAAAACGCGAAGGCGGGCTCGGTCTGCGCGCCCTGCGTGATCGCATGCGGCTGGAAGCCGCGCAAACCGCGCTCCGCACCGCGCCCACGATCGCGGAGGCCGCGGGACAAACCGGCTTCGATGACCCCAATTACTTCGCTCGCTGGTTCCGTCGGCAAACCGGCCAGACGCCCCGCAAATGGCGGAGCACCGCCTGACGGGCGCGCCCGGACGCCCCGTTCACTCGCCCGGCTTTTTCGTGCACTGCGGCGCCGCACCCTCGGGCAGCGGCGGGATCGGCCCGACGCCCGCCGGGGGCAAGGTGCCGTTGAGCTCCTGTCGCCAGTGCGCGACGTCTCCACCCGGACAATACACATAGATCATGTGCATCGGCTCTTCGCCCGTGTTGGTGAGCTGATGGAAAACGGTCGGCGGCATGAACACTGCCTGGCCCGCCTTGATCGGACTCCGCTCCGTACCGACGCAGATCTCTCCCTCGCCCTGCACGATGAAATACACTTCCTCCTGCTCCTGATTGTGCCACGGCACCTGACCGCCTCGCGGCTGCAGGATCGAGTAGCCCATCGAGAATCCCTTGGCGGGAATCGGCTGCCCGAGTTGCCCGACGAGCCCCCGGCCCCAACGACCGGCGGGAAACGTGCCGCCAGGGATTTTTGCGAGATCGGCGATAATCATAACGCGCCAGCACTACGCACGCGTCGCGCCGCCGCGCGATAAAATTTTCACCCCATCTCCGCCAACATCCACCGGCACCCCGACAATCCTCAGAACGGAAACCCGATCGAGAAATGCCAGGTGCCCGACGGATCCGACGGACGAGGGTTGATATTGCGGCCATACTCGAGCCGCAGCGGACCGATGATCGTCTGATAGCGGAGGCCGAGCCCCGCGGAATAGAGACGTTCGTCGAAGGGCAGGTCGCGCAACGCAACCGCCGTACCAAGCGCATCGACGAAGGCCACGACCGACCACGTCGTCGTCACCGCTTGCTCCAACTCCAGATTCAACAGCATGAAACTCTTCGCGCCGATGAACAGCCCGTCCGCTCCGCGCGGCGCCGCTTCGCCCCGCTGGTAACCGCGGATGCTGTTGTCGCCGCCCGGATAAAATCGCGTGTTCACCGGCAGCGTCGAATCGGTGCTGCCGAATGTCGTGATGAGCCCCTGCGACATCCCGAAATGGACCCAGCGGCCCTCACCCCAACTCGTGTGATAAGCGCCCGCGACCTCGTACCGCTGATACGTCGCCTCGCTGCCCAATACCGGCGCCGCGGCTTCGACCTGCGTCGACCAGTGGAAGCCGCGCCGGGGCCGCAGGGGGTTATCGCGCCGGTCGCCCGTCAGGGCGAAGGTCATGCTCGCGACGTTGATCTGGCGCTCGTCGGTGGCCTGCGTCGCCAGTGAGTTGTCCCGGTTGCGCAACGCCTTGAACGTGTAGCCGGCCATCGCCTCGCCGTCGATCTGCGGCATCCGTCGTCGCATCGACACTTCGGCACCGAACTCCTGCCGCAGAAACGCGATCTCCTCGCGCTGCAATCCGAAGAGCCGCGCCGTGCCGTCGAGCGATTCGCCGAACAGCTCCGGCACGGTATAACGATAATCGCCGCTCGTGCTCTTCATCGATTGCACGAGCTCGAGCCGGCTCTGGTGCGCCAGCCCAAAGATATTCATCTGCCGATGCTCGACGCCCGCCCGCAGCTGTTCGTAGCTGCCATAACCCATCAGCAAATGCGTCTCGTAACGCGGCCCTTCGCGCACCGTGAAAATCGCATCGCGCACCTCGCCATCGGCCGGCGCGTAGTTCAAGTCCACCGACTCGAAAACCCCCAGCCGCGCGATCCGATAGCGCGCCCGTTCCAGCGCGATCGGGTTGAGCGGCTCGCCCGCGGCGAGCTGCACCCGGCGCCGCAGCACACGTTCGCGCGTGGTCACGTTGCCCTCGAACTTCACCTCGCCCACGGTCACATGCTCGCCGGGCACAATCGTCGCGACCACATCGATGTGCTTCGTCCCCTCGGCCAGCCGGGTCGCCTCGATCTCGACGTGCACGCCGACATCCGGAAAACCCTCGCGATAGTAAGCCTGCCGGATCGCCTCCCGAATATCCTCCTGAAGCGTCGGCGACCACGGTTTCTCCGCCCAGCCATCGACCGGCGGCAGCGCCACGAGGTCGTCCTGCTCCCGCTGATACCGAAAGGTCTCCACCCGCCACTGCGGCCCTTCGCGCACCTCCACGCGGACGGCCACTTCGCCGGCCGGACTCTCCGCCATTTTTTTCGCCTGCACATCGGATTCCGCGTAGCCCTTTTGCCGCAGCTCGCCCAGCAGCGAATCCGCCCCGCGATTCAGTCGCGCGGGCGAAAACGCATTCGCCTTCGCCGTCGCCAGCAGCGTCGCATCCGAGCGGAAAAACGCCCGCGCCCGCTTCGCCGAAACCGCTTCCAACCCGACGATTTCGACCGTTTCCACGTGCGAACGCACGCCACGTTGCAGCTTGAATTTCACCTCGCGCGCGCTCAATGGACGCGGCAGCGGACGCGCAAAGGTCGGATCAAACGTGAAACGCTTTTCCGTCCCGTCGACCAGCGTGGCTTCAATTTCGACGACCGGATTTTGAAACCCCTCATCGCCGAGCGAAGAGACCAGGATCACCGCCGCGTCCTCGATCGCGTTGGCGTCCAGCGCCTCGACGCGATCCACGTCCAGCAATCGCTTCAACGCCAGCCGCAGCTCGAGGTCGCGCAGGAAACCCGCGCCATCGACCGCCACCGACGGCGGCTCGGCTTTCGCCTCCGCACCGGAGAGCACCGGCAACGGCAGTGCCAGCGCACCCGCGAGCAGGGCAGGCATCATCCACCTCGCCACCCTGGGTCTACTTTTCGCCATTCGCCGGCTTCGCCTCCTCCGGTTTCCCGCGAAAAATCCGCCACTTGAAACCACCGTTATATTCATCGAACTCGTTGTATTCGCCCGTCACGGTCCACTTGTCGGTGAGCTTGTATTGAATGTCGTAGGTTTCCTTGCCCTGGCGGGAAATTCTTTCGCCCGAGGTGATGGTGAGTCGATCCGCGTCGGCGCCGTCCGAGGTGAAGCTGCTCAGCAGATTCTGCCCGACGTACGTCCCGAGGCGCGTCATGCGCTGCGTGCCGGTCACCGCGATCTCGTTGCTCGGCGCCGTCCCCGTGGTCACCATCAGCAGCACCTGCTCCGATTCGAGCGCCGGACTCGAGTTGAAAACGACATTCGGCGCCGAGGCCTTTCCGTCGATCTCGAGCGTGAGATCGTAATCGTAACGCCTCCCCGTGGCGCGCAGATATATTGTCGGCTCATACGGATCCGCTTCCGTCAGGCGCACGGATCCCTGCTGCACTTCAAACCGTGCGAAGGGCATGCGCACGACGCCCTCGTCGATCTCCACCTCACCGATCGCACGTGGTTCCTTCAGGGTGCCACTCAGGCGAAAGCGCGCCGACGCGACGCCCTGGAATACCGGCGTTCGCAGCCGCATGAATTTCTCGCCCGTCACTTCCACCGCGAGTCCCCAGGTATCGACCGGCGGCGTATCCACGGAAAAATACGGCGGCCGCCGGCTCGCGCTCGCGCCGCCCGTCGGAATGAACGAGCGCACATCGGAAAGAAACAAGCTGTCGCGCAGCCGCACCACGCCCGTCAGCCGCGGTGGTCCTGTGTTCGGCGTCTGGAGCTTCAGATCGAGGTCGCCGCGCAACAGCAGCCCCGTCTGCCGCACGAACGGCAGGTTCTCGCCTTTCAACGCGAGATCGAAACGCGGCGCGCCTCCTTCCGGCAGCTCCACGCTGCCGCTTAACCGCACCGGCTGCCCGCCACTTCGCGCCGTGACGCCACGCAGTAACAACGTGCGTCCAGACATCTCGAGTTCGGCAGAGACTTCCTGAAGCACGCCCAGCGGACCCAGCGGCCGCGAGGCCGCGTTGCGCAGGCGCACGTACCCACCGAGATCGCCGTTCTTGAATGTGACCCTCGCTTCCACCCGGCCTTGCGGGGCGAGCACTCTCGGCAGGAAACGCTCGAACACCGCGACCTCCGCTTCCGGCACCTCGAGCTCGAAATCCGCCCCGCGGCGCGCGAACTCCAGCGGTTGTTTGAACAGATCTTCCCAACGATCATCCGCCACCGGCAAGCGGCCCCGCGCCCGGACCGGCTGGCCTTCCACGGCAAACGAAAATCTCTCGAGCATGACGCCGCCGCGATCGGCGACCAACCGCACGTCGATGTGCTCGATGGAGGGCAAGGGTCGTGCGACCTTCTTCGGGTCGATCGCGATCCGCGCGGCTTTCAAGCTCACGCTGCCTTCCGGCCGGCGCCACGTGCCTTGCACGTTCGCGACCGCATCCGGTTCGAGCAACTCCACGCCGCTCACCGCGGCAAGCTTCTGCCAGAATGCCGCGTGCGGCGCCGCGGTCGCCGCCAGCATGACCGGCCCGTTTTCATCGATCCGAAAAAGCTCCGCCATCGTACCTGGATTCAATGTAACAGGAACCCGTCCCGTGGCATTCACCACGGTCGCGTCGCCTTCCGTTGCCCGCAGCGCTTCGATCCGCAGGCCATCCTTGTCCCCACGCGCCGCGGCATTCACGGCAGCCGTTCGCCCTTCGCCGATTTCAACCGTCGCGCCAGCCGTGATCGAAAAATTCATCGGCCCGCGATTCCAGCTTCCCATCAACGCGAACAAATTCAGCTGCCACGCCGGCCCTTTCGGTGGCACGAAATCGGTGAACCAGCGCGACGAGATATTTGCCGCCGCGAGCTCCACGTTGCCCGACTCGCCCGCCGTCAACGACACGTTCAGATTCCCCTGCGGCCCCGTCAGGTGAAACGACTCCAGCTGAACCGCCGGCTTCCAACGCAGCGTCGCCGGCGCCTCCAGCTTCAGCCGCAATTCCCCGCCTTGCGTGAAATCGAGCGAGGTGAGTCGCACCGCCTCCCGCGTCGCGGTGCCGGTCGCGATGATCTTGGCGCCGCCCGCCGCCGCTTCCACATCGATTCGCTCCGCCCCGATCCCGCGTCCTTTCCACGAAAACCCGAACGCGAGCGGATTCACCCCGCGAAACGTGACCTCGCTCGCCTCCGCACGCCCCGAGTGCTGCAGCTCAGCCACCCGGCCGCTGGCGCGGGCCGAAAGCGTGACGACATCGAACAGCGGTTGCTTCGGCACCCAGCGCGCAATCGAGCGCCGCCGGATCCTCCCCTCCACCGTCGCCTCGAGAATTTCCTTCGTCTTGAAATCCCACCCGCCCCGTCCTTCCAGCCGCTCGCCTTCGCCGGCAATCACGGTGACGCTGCCGATCTCGAGGCGCGGCCATGCGAACTCCCCGCGAGTCGACACCGCGGCGAGATTCACGTCCTTCGCCACCACGTTGCTCGCGCTCAACTCGAACTCCACCCGCGGCATCGCGCTTGCTCCCGAGACGACGCGCGCTTCGCCCTTTACCGCCCCTGTCGCGGTGAACCAAGGCTGCTCCGCCAGATCGGCTTGAACCATGAGCCGCGCTCCCGCGTCGCGCAGTTTCCCGCCACGGTCGAGCGTCACCGGTTCACTTAGCCGTGCGGAAACTCCCGGCAACTCCACCTGCAACGCTTCCACCGTGAACGCCCGCGCATCGCCTTGACCACGCAGATCGACTTTCAGCGGCGGTGCGGATTTTCCCGCGACCGGTTCACTCGCCGCATTCACGTTCGCGACGAAACGTTCCGCGCGCCACTCGATGCGCGCCGAGCCGCGGACGAGCGCGTAGAGCTGGCCGACCTTGAGCTTGTCGCCGGGAACCGCCCAATCCGTCGCATTGATATTTGCTTCCGTCGGCAGCCAGCCGCGCGGCGCAAACGTCGCGGTCAATGCCGCCCGCTGCTCGCTCCAGTTCACCTCGCCAGCGACGTTTGCTCCCCGGCTCTCGAGCTCGAACGATGTCGCATCGTCGATTGCGCGCGCGCGCAAGCGCAGCAGATCTTCGGTGCGCGAGAACGCGACCGTGGCGTTCGCGGTCAGCGTGCGGTATTTCAGCTCCGTGACCGCGAGCTCGCGCTCCGCCCATTTTGCCGCGGCCACGGCAATTTCTCCGCCCGGAAAACGCACCAACCCCGGGCCGGTTTGCGCCTGCGGCAGCCAGCGGTCGAGTTGCGTCGCGATGCGCTGGAGTTGCCTGCGCAACGGCATCCAGCCCGGTTCGGTCGTGCGCGGTTTGGGCGGCGTCACTTTTGTGACCTCCACTTCCCAACGCGCGGCGAGGATCGGGCTGCCGTCACCTTGCAGATGGCGCCAGAGCCACACGACCGGCGTGGGCGCCTCGGCCCGCGACACGCTCACGCGGACTCCGGGACGGCGATACTCCACGTCGTTCAGCGCGAATCGCCCATAGCCAATCCGTTCGTAGCTCGCGAACGTCAGTCCGCGCGAACCTCCGATCGCCCGCGCGGCGGCTCCAAGCCAGAGCGGAACCGTTGCCACCGCCACGAGAAGTACTGCCACGAGCGCGGCAAGGATGAGGAGAAGGCGGCGGCGCATGAGGGCGAACAGGTGGACCGCCCGCGCCGCTTCACGCGGCAGGCGCCAGGCCGCTGCGCCGAAGCAGCGCGTTGAGGTCGGGGTCTCGACCCATGAAAGCGCGATACAGTTCCGCCGGATCCGCTGAATTCCCGCGGCTCAATATGTGTTCCACAAACTGCGCCCCCACCTTGGAATTGAAAATCCCCTCGCGCTTGAAACGAGTGAACGCATCCGCATCGAGTACCTCCGCCCATTTGTAGGAATAGTAGCCGGCGGCATATCCGACGGGATCCGCGAAAATATGCGTGAACCGTTTCACGATCGTCGGCGCCGGCGGCTCCGTGGGAATCAGGCAGTCGGCGATCAACGCGCGAATCGGCGGTTCCACGTCGGCCACGTGCGCAAACTCCTCGGTGCGCATGTGCAGCAGCAAATCCATCTTCGCAAACGCCACCTGCCGCATCGTTGCCGCCGCGGAACGGAAATTTTTTGCCGCAATCATCTTCGCGTAGATTGGCTCCGGAATCGGGGCGCCGGTCTCATGATGCCGCGCAAACAAATCGAGGCTCTCCCGCTCCCAGCACCAGTTCTCCATGATCTGCGAGGGCAACTCCACGAAGTCCCACGCCACGTTCACGCCATTGAGCGATTTGATCTCCACTTCGCCCAACAGGTGATGCAGCAGATGGCCGAATTCGTGAAAAATCGTCTCGACTTCGCGGTGCGTGAGCAGCGCCGGTTTGCCCGCTCTCCCACCGCCAGGGTCCGGCGCCGGCGGTGTCATGTTGCCGCAGATCAGCCCCAGATGCGGCAACCGCCCGCCCTCCGCGCGCGGGCCTCCGGTGATCAGATAATTCATCCACGCACCGCCGCGTTTGGACTCCCGCGGATGCCAGTCGGCGTAGAACGACCCGATGTGCCGCTCGCTGCGATCGAATACATCGTAGAACTTCACCTCCGGGTGCCACGTCTCGACCTCCGCCGTCGCGCGCTCCACCACGCGCAACGCAAACACGCGCTTCACCAGTTCGAAGAGTCCCGCGACGACGCGATCCATCGGCAGAAACGGCCGCAGCGCCTCCTCGTCAAAAGCGTAGCGCGCCTTGCGCAGCTTCTCGGCCCAGAACGAGATTTCCCATGGCGCAAGGCAGGCGACCGTTGTGCCGGTTTGCTGCGCCTTGAATTCCTCGAGCTCGCGCGTCTCGCGCGCAAAGGCCGCCGCGGCGCGCGTCTGCAGATCGCTCATGAACTCGAACGCACGCTGTCCCGATTTCGCCATTCGCCGCTCCAGCACCAGATCGGCGAAATGCTTCTTGCCGAGGAGCGCTGCCTTTTCCGCGCGCAACGCGAGAATCCGCGTGATCAGCGCGGTGTTGTCGTGCGGCGACTGCGCTCCAAGACTCGCCGCGGCCGTCCACATCTCGCGCCGCAACGCCGCATCCTCGAGATAAGTCATGAACGGTTCCTGCGACGGCATGTGCAGCGTGAAACGCCAGCCGTCCGCGCCCTTCGCCTCGGCGCTCCGGCGCGCCGCCACCTTCGCATGCTCCGGCAGACCGGCCAGCCGCGCCTCGTCGTTCACGATGAGCTGCCACGCGTTCGTCGCATCGAGCACGTTCTCCGAATATTTCTGCGTGAGCTGCGCCAGTTCGCTCTGCAGCGCCTCGAGCCGCGTGCGTTTGTCCGGCGGCAAATCGGCGCCCGCCAGCCGGAAATCCTTCACCGTCTCTTCAAGGAAACGGCGATGAATCCCCGTCAACTCCCCGGCCGCCGGCGAATTCGCAAACGCCTTCAACCGCTCCCACAACGCCGCGTTCAGCGGAATGCTCGCATAAAATGCCGACACTTTCGGAAGCAGCGCGTTGTGCACCTCGCGTAGCGCCGGCGAATCCGCGACCGATTGCAGATGCGTGACTTTCCCCCACGCGACATTCAGCTCCTCCGTCGCGTGCTCCAGCGCCAGAAACGTGTTCTCATAACTGACGCGGCCCGGATCCTGTTGCGCGATCGCGGCGAGCGACGCCTGGGCCTTGCTCACGAGCGCCTCGATCGCAGGCGTGATGTGCTCAGGTGTCAGCGCTGACCAGCGAATGTGAAACGAGGAATCGAGAAACGGGTTCGCAGACATGCGGCGCAACAACTTCCGCGCCCGCCGAAAGTCAAACCGCAAACCCAACGCGCCTGACGCGTGACCGCTCTGTCCGTTAACAGATCCCGCCCTTCCCGAGGCGGGCTGCCAGAAACCAACTGTGGTTTCTCGTAGCCCGCTTCGGGAGAAGCGGAACCGGGCTGGAGCTGCGCCCGCGACGCGTTACCACGCGTAAGCAATGCCCAACGACACCTGTCGCGGCGCGGCCGGCACCGCCGGCACCTCCTGAAAATCGGTGTCCCACGCGTTGTCGACCTGAGCCGAGATCTCGAATCCGCGCCACGCCGCCGGACGGTACGCCAACCCGGCGGAACTCGTTACCGCCTCATCTCCGCCAAGCACGCGCAAAAAATTATCCGCCTGCACCCGCGCGACATTATCGAGCCGCAATTCGAAGCCGTGACCGAGCCGCATCGTCAGCGCTGCGGTCAACCGATGCTTCGCGTAGTTCAACGCATAGAAACTGGCATCGACCGTCGCGCCGCGATAATCCGCGTCCTTCGTAAGCGTCGTGTAGCCGATCACGACGTCGAGCGCGCGCCAGGAACGCCGCGCGACCAGCTCGAACCCACCGACGTCGACATCGACCAGGTTGGCTGTCCGGGCGATCACGCCGCGACGAAATGTCCAGTCCACGAGCGCTTCGTCGCGCCGCCAGAAGACCGCCGCCGAGGTGGACCAACCGACGAATTTTCCCGCGACGCCCGCTTCGAAATTACGTGAGGTCTGACGTCCCAGATCGGGATTACCGCGAAACAAGCCCGCCGCCGCGTTCGAGTTGAGCGCGGTGTAGGTTGGCAATTGCGACGACTCCGCGAAGCTCGCATAAACGCGGCGCAGCGCTGCAGACGGCAGCGTGCGCGCAACCTCGATCACCGGCGACACGGCCGAACGATCGCGATTCGTGTCATCATAGTTCGCGCCTGCCTTGATCGTCGTCTGGCTGCCATCGGCCGCCGTCCACGTTTTCTCCGGCACCAGCGCCAGGCGCACGAAGTCGCGCGACCGAAAACGGCCGAACGTGAGCGACGTCGAATCGAGCTTATCGCTGTTGGCTTCGGCGCGGAAGTTCACCGCAAAGGCCCCCACGTCGCGCCGGCCGCCGAGTGCGGCGCCGCTCACGCGCGTTGTGTGCTGGAACGGATGCACCGGCCCGACCGGCGCAAAGCGGTTGAAGGCGTAGTCGTCTTTATTGCGGCGATGATAAACACCCGCCTCGAGGAAATCGCCGCCACCCAGATCAACGCGGTGGTTTGCCGCGAAGAGCGTCGTCTCCAGATCCTCGGTCTCGTTCGAATTGAAAGGCGTATAGAGATTCGGCCAGCCGAAGAATTTTGCCTGATAGCCGGCAAAAAAGTCTGTCTGCGTGCGTGCCGACGCAAACTGCACGCGCGCGTTTACCCGATCGAAGCGATGTTCGCCGAACGGCACGGCACCGTCGGAATCGGAATGCGCGACCGCGACATCCGCACCGATGCTCCAGCCACCGGACCGCGGCGAGCTCATGACCCCTTGATAAAACTCGCCTCGCACCAGCGTATTCTCCCCTGCGCCGACCGAGGCCACGCCCGCAGTGCGAATGGGGCGCCAACCATACGCGACCGATCCGGCCGTCGCGTTGATTGCGCCGCGCGCCAGCCCAGCTCCGGTAAGAACCGTCGGCGCGCTCAGCATCGCGGGCGCAACCGGAAGCTCTGCGAAGTAGTGGCCGGTTTGCGGATCACCGACCGAGACGGCGCCAAGCTGAAATCCTGTGTTCTCGAAAATCCCGCCCCGGATCGTGATGTCCGCCTGCCCTTCGGCGAGATTGCGTGCATGGATGTCCACCTGCGGCTCATAGCGCAATGCCGACACCGGCATCGCAAAGGTCCCCACCGGCGACTGATTCGCCACGCGCGGCGAATACACAGTCACTTCCGGCAAACTCACAGGCGTTTGCGCGGACAGCAACAGAGGGAGAGCGAGGGAAGCGAAAACGAACGCAGCTTTCATCGCGTGAGCGCTAGCATGCGCGGAACCAAAAACAAGCCTCTGTTTAGGCGATGTCACGAAAAGCCTTAACAAGGAAACATGGCCAATGTTCAACCTGATCGAGTAGCCAGGGGAAGTTGTCCTCCCCTGGGTCTCACACCTCCGGACGTACAGTTCACGTATCGCAGCGGTTCCGTGCGCCCTGCCGGGCGCACCAAAAAAAAGCGAGCCCGCGTTGGGCTCGCTTTTGCGAAATGGATTTGGAGTCGAACCGGCGCCGTGCCTCGCGGCTCAGCTCTTCGACTCGGCGCCGGCCGGAGCGGCCTCGGCTGCCGGAGCGTTTTTCGCCTGCTTGGCGAGCTTCGCGGCGTGGATTTCCGCCGCGCGATCCTTCACCTTGACGGCGACCGCGGCCTTGCCGGTGCGGCGACGCAGGTAATAGAGACGCGCCTTCATGGCCTCGGACTCCTTCTCGACCTCGACCTTCTCGATGTTCGGAGAATTTACCGGAAACACGCGCTCGACGCCCTCGCCGTAACTGAGGCGGCGGACGGTGAACGTTTCATGGATCCCCGCGCCCTTCCGCGCGATCACGATGCCCGCATAAACCTGCACGCGCTCCTTGTCGCCTTCACGCACCTTCGTGTGTACGCGCACACCGTCGCCGACTTTAAACGGCGTGATGTCTTTCTTCACCTGAGCGGCGGTGATCTCTTGGATAATCGGGTTCATGGCTGTGAGTTATTGAGTAAATCGGGACGGACGAGACGGGTCTTTTCCAGCTGCCGCGCGTGCCGCCACTTTTCGATTTCTGCATGGTTACCCGAGAGCAGAACCTCGGGAACTGACATGCCCCGAAATTCGGCGGGACGCGTGTATTGAGGAAAGTCGAGCAACTTGCTGGTGAAGGATTCGTGCGTCAATGACTTTTCCTCCCCGAGCACGCCGGGGATAAAACGCGCCAGCGCATCGATGAGTACAGCGGCCGCCAACGTCCCGTTCGTCAGCACATAATCGCCAATCGAGATCTCCTGATCGATGACACAATCACGGATCCGCTGGTCGATCCCTTCGTAATGTCCACTCAGCAAAACCAGATGTTGTTCGCGTGACAAATCGAGCGCGAGCGCCGGTGACAACGGCGTGCCATCCGGCGTGAGATAAATCCGCCGGCAACCCGGCGTTTGCAACTGTTCGATCGCCGCGAACACCGGCTCGGGCTTCATCACCATTCCTGCGCCGCCGCCAAACGGACGATCATCGGCCGTACGATGCTTGTCGGTCGTCCACGCCCGCAAATCGTGCACCTTCACCGAGAGATGCCCGGCCGCGATGCCCTTCCCGAGAATACTCTCGGCGAGGAAGCCATCGAGCATCCGCGGAAAAAGCGTAAGGACGTCGATCGTCAGGGGCATGGTTAACAAGGGCGAACGGAAGCTCGGAAGAACGGGAAGAGCGGACATAAAAAAGCCCCGGAATTATCCGAGGCTTCGGTCGCGGCACGGGCGTTTCGGAATTCCTTCCCGACCGCCCAAGCCTTCCTGTTCGAAAACTCAGGCGCTCGCCGGCGCTTCCGCGGGCGCCTCGCCCTTTGCCGCCGCTGCACGACGCGCCTTCTTGATCATCGCGTGCATCGTGTTGGTGGGCTTCGCGCCTTTGCTGATCCAGTAATCAACGCGATCCATCTTCACGTTGATCGGGTTACCCTTGTCGCCCGGACGATACGTTCCGAGGTTTTCCACCGCAGCACCATCGCGGCGCGAACGCGCTTCGGCGACGACCACACGATAGAGCGGCTGGTGGACGGAACCAACCTTGGTAAGACGGATTTTGAGAGCCATGTCGGATGTTTTGCGGAGCGATTCTTGCTTGGAAAAGTCGAGGACAAGACCTTCCCACAATCCGCTTGTCAAGCACCCGTTCGCATCGCTCTCTTCGACCCTTGCGCCCAAGCGGCAATCGGCCGGCTCTCGCTCAACTCTCATCCCTTAACTCTCAACACATCGTATGCTCAAAGCTGGCATCGTCGGCCTGCCCAATGTCGGCAAGTCCACTCTCTTCAACGCCCTCACGCGCTCCCGCAAAGCCGAGGCCGCCAACTATCCGTTCTGCACGATCGACCCGAATGTCGGCGTCGTGATCGTGCCCGACGAACGCGCTTACGTCCTGCAACATATTGCGAAGACCAAGGTCGTCGTACCTGCCGCGATCGAGTTTGTCGACATCGCCGGCCTCGTCGCCGGCGCCAGCAAGGGCGAAGGCCTTGGCAATCAGTTCCTCGCCAACATCCGCGAGGTCGACGCCATCGTGCAGGTCGTGCGCTGTTTCGAAGATCCCGACATCGTCCACACGATGGGCGCCATCGATCCCGTCCGCGACATCGAGGTGATCACGACCGAGCTCGTGCTCGCCGATCTCGATGCCGTCGGCAAACGCATCCACAAGACGCAGAAGAACGCGAAGGCGGGCGACAAGGAGGCGATCATCGAGCTGGCCCTGCTGCAGAAGCTCGAGCCTCATCTCAACTCAGGCAAAACCGCCAACACGCTCCCCGCGACCCCCGATGAGAAGGCGATGATGAAGCTGCTTCAGCTCCTCACCGCAAAACCGGTACTCTTCGCCTGCAACGTCGCGGAAGGCGACCTCGCGACCGCCGAGCAAAATCCTTTCGTCCAAAAGGTCGCGGAATACGTCCGCACGCATCACGACGCCGCCTACGTGCCGATCAGCGCCAAGATCGAGGCGGAGCTCATCGATCTTCCGCCCGAGGACGCGAAGGTCTTTCTCAAAGATCTCGGCGTCGACGATTCCGGTGTCTCGTCGCTCATCCGCGCCACCTACGCGCTGCTCGGCCTCCAGACCTATTTCACCGCGGGCGAAAAAGAAGTGCGCGCCTGGACGATCAAGAAAGGTTGGAAAGCTCCGCAGGCCGCCGGCGTCATCCACACCGATTTCGAGAAGGGCTTCATCAAGGCCGAGGTGGTTTCGTACCAGGATCTCACCACGCTCGGCAGCGTCGCCGCCGCGCGCGAAGCCGGCAAATACCGGCTCGAAGGCAAGGAGTACGTCTTTCAAGACGGCGACGTCGCGCTCTTCCGCTTCAACACCTGAGTTCCCCGGGAGCGCCGGCATCCTGCCGGTTCAGAGAGCTTGAAGTTCTCCCCGTCAGCCCTGCCGGCCGCGACCGCGCGAAACGTTACGTTTCCGCGACCGTCAATCTTCGCGTTGTCCCAGTTTCGCTGCCTCGCCTCAACTGAGCGCGTGACCCGCCTCGCCCTTTCCGCCGCCGCTTTCCTCATCCTCACGGCGTCGACGGCGCGTGCGCATCCGGAGATCGAAGCCGCACTCGCGCGCCTGAACACCGCGATTGCCGCCGCCCCGGCCGATGCGGCTCTCTACCTGGAACGCGGCGAGCTCTACGCGAAACACCGCGACGCCATCGCCGCCGAGGCGAATTTCCTCCGTGCGGCCGAGCTGTCGCCGCACGTGCCCCGAATCGACCGCGCCCGTGGCGCGCTCGCCCTCGACACGCATGACTTTGCCGCCGCCCGCCGCCATCTCGACCGCGCCCTCGAGCGCGATCCGCACGATGCCGAGGCGCTCGTTCTCCGCGCCCGGGTCCGCGCCGCACAGGACGATCGCGCCGGCGCGCGCAGCGATCTCGATGCCGCTCTCGCCCTCGTCGCGAATCCGCGGCCCGAATTATTCCTTGAACGTGCCGCGCTCCTCCCTTCGCCCGCCGACGCGATTCGCAGCCTCGACGCCGCGATCGCGCGTATCGGCCCTGCACATACACTCCAGCTCCGTGCGCTGGAGCTCGAGGAAGCCGCCGGATTCACCGACGCCGCGCTCGCCCGCCTCGCCGCGATCGCCCGCGCCAGCGAGCGCCCGGAGCTCTGGCTGAAACGCCGCGGCGATCATCTGGCCCGGGCCGGTCGCGACCTTGAAGCCCGCGACGCTTACGACGCTGCGTTGGCGGCGATCGCCGCGCTGCCGGCCTGGCTGCGCGCCTCGCCCGACACCCTGAAGCTGGCCAGCGATCTGCGCCAGCGCTGCGCGAATCTGCGCCCCCACTCCTGACGAACTTCCATGAAACTACCTCACCTCCTCTTCGCCCTCACGTTGGCCACGGCCTCCGTGCTCGACGCCGCCACGACGTTTGTGCGCGGACCGTATCTGCAATCCGCCACGCCCGAAAGCATGGTGATTCGCTGGCGCACGGATGCCACCGAAGCATCGTTCGTCAGTTACGGCCCCGAGCGCAACCAGCTCACCTCGATTGCGAAATCCGAGGGCGTTTCCGCCGAGCATGTCGTACAGCTCACCGGCCTGCAGCCCAACACGCGCTACTACTACGTCGTGGGCAGCGCCGCCGTGCCGCCACCACCCGCGGCCGGCACTCCCGCCGTAAAGTCGACCGCTTCCCGCAGCCAGGTTTATAGCTTCACCACCCCGCCGCCCGTCGGCCCCGCGAAGGCCAGCCGGTTCTGGGTGCTCGGTGATCCCGGCACGAAGAACAAAGTCCAGGAAGCCGTGCGCGACGTCTACTACACGTTCAACGGCGACCGCCGCACCGATGCCATCCTTCTCCTCGGCGACAACGCGTATCCAGATGGCACGGACGCCGATTATCAGAAGGGTATTTTCGAGATGTATTGCACGATCCTGCGCACCACGCCGTTGTGGTCTGCGCTCGGCAATCACGACGCCAAGAGCGCCAACTCGATCACGCAGTCCGGCGTCTATTACGACGTGTTCACGTTTCCCACGCTCGGCCAGGCCGGCGGCGTCATGTCGGGCACCGAGGCGTATTACTCTTTCGACTACGCCAACGTTCACTTCATCTGCCTCGATTCCCACGACTCCGACCGCTCCGCCAATGGCACCATGATGCAATGGCTCAAGGCCGATCTCGCGGCGACACAGCGCGACTGGATTATCGCGTTCTTCCACCATCCGACCTACACGAAAGGCACACACGACTCCGACAAGGATACCGATAGCGACGGCCGGATGAACGACATGCGCGCGATCTTTCTCCCTGTCCTCGAGCAGGGCGGCGTCGATCTCGTCCTCACTGGCCACTCACACGTTTACGAGCGCTCGTGGCTGATGGACGGTCATTACGGCAAGAGCCACACGTTCGACGCTGCGCAGCACGTGAAGCAGAAACAGGATGGCCGCGCCGATGGCGAGGGCGTGTATCGCAAACCGCGCGCGCGCACGCCGCATTTCGGCGAAGTCAACGTCGTCACCGGCAGCGCCGGCCACGCGAGCAGCAAGCCCGTCGCACTCAACCACCCCGCGTTCTATCTTTCGCTCAACGAAGCCGGCTCGACCGTCATCGATGTCGACGGCCTCAAGCTCGACTTCGTTTTCCTCAACGAAAAAGGCGAGAAGCGCGACTGGTTCACGATGGTGAAAGAGTGATCTGAAAGCGCTCGCGGCTCAGCCCGGTATTGAGGAGCGGCCGGCGTCGAGGAGGCGTCCGACATGAAAGGATGCCGGCTCGATATCGGCGCCGCCCTACAACTGCTCCTGCGCCTCGCCGCGGGCCCAGAGCTCAGCCTGCAAACTCCACCACATTTCCTCGATGGCGCGGCGATCCGCCTCGGTGAGATTTTCCGTTACCGAGCGCGCGAACGAAGGAGACTCCGCCGCGCTTTCGTAGATCCACCATCGGTTGCGCAGGCGCACCGCAATCACCACGCGCTCCTTTGTGGCCGCAGCCGCGCGTCGCGCCATGAACTCGGCCCGCTCCGTATCGGGCAGGCTCGAGCCGTCGCGGTCGAGTTTCACCGGCCACGCGCCAAACTTGAGGCGCCCCGCTTCGCGGTGCTCCCTCATCATCTGCGCGACGTGTTCCATTGCCTCGGTTCTTGTTAGCACCGGCGGCGCGGCATCACTCGATTTCTTTATCTCATCCGCCCCACTCGCACCCTCGGGTTTCGCGGCGCCCAGCTCGGCCAGCCGCCTTCGCGCCAGCGCGATCTCCGCATCGATTTTCTCGAGCCGCTCCATTTGCCGCGCACCCAGATTTTCGAGATAACTCGCCGATGCGCGATCCCCCGGCTTCGTCACGAGCAACGCATTGGTGTCGACCGCCCGCTTGAGTTCGTCGCGGACGGGACGCAGCCGCAGCAGCGTGGCTTCGTGGCCGAGAACCAGCACCTCGCGAAACGTGAGCCCATGGATCCGACTGCACATCGCCTCCTGCACCGCCTCGCTGCCACTCGCCTGGCGTTCGGCCGTCACGCGCAGCCGGATCTCCTGCAACACCGCATCGAACTCGCGCCACTCTTCCCGCGTAAACCGATCCGCCGCCTTGATCCGCCAGCGGCCCAACCCGCTCGCGCTCGCTGCCTCGATGGGCAACGCATGCGGATCGCCGCGATTGCATCCCGCGAGCATCGCCGTAACGAACGCCGCCCACAGCACCACTATCGAGGCAGGGAAATGCACCGCGCCATCGTGGGTGAAACAGCGCGCACGGCAATCCCACGCCGCGTGCTCGCAGGCCTTTCGCGCGACGCGGACAGGCCCGGTTTGCGACTCCGTCGCCCGCCGCTTACCTCACGCCGCGTGCTTGTGTGTGCCGCGTTTCTTCGTGGCCGGCTTGCGCGCCGCGCGCCGACCGGTGGCGGGCGAGCGACGCTTGATCCGGCTCGGTATCACCTCGGCAGCCGTCTCACCCTTCTTTGCCGGTTTCGCGCTCTGGCCCAGGCTCTGCCGCAGCACCTCCACCAGATCGACCACATTGGTCGCGGCCGGCGCGTGCTTCTTGAGTGAAGGCACTTCCTTGCCGCCAGCTTCGATCTTTTTCTCGATCAGCTCCTTCATCTTCTCCGCGTACTCGTCGACGTACCGCTCGGGCTCCCATTTGCTGCTCATCTGTTCCACGAGCGTTTTCGCCATCTCGAGCGCGCGTTTGTCCATGGCATGTCCCGCCGGCACCTTCACGACGTCGGCTGACGTGATTTCGGCGGCGAAGTGCATCAATTCCAGCACGAGCAAATCTCCCTTCGCCTTCACCGCCGCCAGATGCTGACGGTTGCGAATCACCACTTTGGCGATGCCGATCTTTTCCGTATCCGCCAAAGCATCACGCAACAAACCATAGGCACCCGAGCCTCCCTTGGTGGGCTCGATATAGTATGGCTTGTAGAAATAGATCGGCTCGACCTCGTCCTCCGCCACGAAGTCCAGAATCTCGATGCTGTCCGTCCCTTTCAGGTCCACCTTGTCGAAATCCTTTTCAGCCATCACGACAAACTTCCCCTTTTCGTATTCGTAGCCTTTCACGATCTTCTCCCAGGGCACTTCCTTGCCGTCGACCTCTGCGACGCGCTTGTAGCGGATCGGGCTGAGATCCCCCTCGCGCAGCATCTTGAACGAGATCTTCTCCTTCTCGTTTGTCGCGTTGAGGATCTGAACCGGAATTGTCACCAGTCCGAACGAGATGGAGCCTTTCCAGATGGGTCTCATGAGTGTGTGGGCGTGACCCATGTTGGACCGCGGCAAACCTGAACCCGGCATCGATTGTGAATAACTTTCGAGGAGGTGAATAACCTACGATCACGGAATCCCCCGCGCCGCCTCCATCCTCACGCATTCCCGATCCGGACGAAAATCCTGCGCGTAAATCAGCCCGATCACCGCGCGCGACACCGTGCTCGCATCGAGCATGTGCCGCATGTCGCGGAACTCTCCCTGCGCGACCACCGCCGCGATTTCGCTCTCCAACGTAAACCCCTCCGCAGGCATCGTCTGCCGATCGAACATCACCACGTGATTGTGCAGCGTCAGGTTCGTCGCGCCCGTGTTGGCCGGATTCACGTAAAACGTTCGCTCCAGATACGTGCGGTTCAGCCGGCCCAGATCCATCGTGAGATCGATCCCGCAACCCGCGACCAAACCCGTGACGCCACGGTGCCGCGGCTCGCGATCGAACTCGAACCACTCCGCAAAATTGCTCGGATCCGTGATGAGCTTCCCATTCGCCGGCGCTTGCGGCGCCACCGGCGCCCGCACCACACCGGCTCCCGATACCGCGGGCATTTCCGCGCGCATCGCCAGCCCGATCACGCCGCGATAATCCGGCCGGCGCACCTTCGCCTGGTCGAACAGCAATCGATACAACTCCGCCATCGTCGCACCTTCCGGCCGCGCGCTGACAAACTCGACCTGCTCGTTGAATGCCCCGGCGAGGGAAGCGTTGAAGCCCGTGCGCAGCAGCACCTGCCCGCGATCGCGTTGTGGGATGAGGAAGTCCGGGCGGTCATTGCCGTCGCACGGGAGCCACACCATCGTGCCGCCGATCGTGATCATCTCGCCCATCAACGTGAAATAATCGTCGGTCTTCTCGCCCAGCCCACCGAGCCCGATCGAGTACGCCTTGTCGGAAAACGTTTTTGAAAACACGTGCGCCGGCGTCACGCGCGCCGCGAGCACATCCATGATATCGCCCGCGATCTCGATGAACCCGGGCTCCTCCGAGCCCGGAAGATAACGCAGCGTCCCCCACTCCCCGCGCACCGATTCCGCCGCCGACCAGTCCGCTCCCTGGTTCGCGTCCGCCGCCGACAGCGTGTCCCGCTGAGCGATCATTTCCGCGAAGCCCGCAATCTCCAACACGCTGCGACAATACTCCGGCACCGCCGTAAGCGTGAGGCTGCCGCCCCGCGCGAGGAGCACCTTGTGCGTCGCGAGAAACACCCGCAACGCCGCGCTGCTCAGGTAAGGCACCGCCGCGAGGTCGAGTTCGACCACCCGCACCCCCGCGAGTCTTTCCGGCACCAACGCCTGCCGCAATGCCTCGGCGCCGACAGCATCGAGCCGCAGCGAAAGCGTGAGCACCAGGTGATCCGGTTTGGGCCGGGCAAAGGAGATCGTCATGCACCGCGCACGGTAGAAGGCCGCACGCCCCCGGCGACAGAAATAAGTTTCAATCCGCCCGCGCTGCCACCAAGCGCGCCGCAGCGCTTTGCCGGCCTGCCTGATGCCCGGTAATTAGTGTCTATTGGTGTACATTCGCGGTCAAACCCGCCTGTCCTTTCAGCGCGGAACGAAAGTCAGGTTCCGGTCAAATGGAGGATTAATTAACGCACGAATCCCGTGAACGGCGCGTTGATGAACTCCTCTATATTGGTATAGCCATCGCGATCGCGGTCTCCCGCGCTGTCGTTCTTGCGCGGATTCAACCCGCGGGCTTTCTCCCACGCGTCCGGCATTCCGTCGCGGTCGGTATCTACAGACGGCGTGCCAGCGTCGATCACCGGAAAACCTCCGACGTCGTCGATGCTATATACCATTTTGCCCGTACCACTGCGATATTCGTGAACGAGCCGTTCGTCCACCGCATCGCGATTCGGCACCCACTTCCCGTTCTCGTCCAGCCGTCGACTCGCGCCGACGTCCGGCAGCAGCACCCGCTCCAGCTCGGTCACGGGATGGATCGTGATCGGGTAGTCGCGGTGTTGCAGCTTCTCCCGGGCAAACCGGCGGTCGGGCATGCGCTCCTTCCGCGTCCAGCCGGGATTCACCTCCTCCATCATCGTCCAGTTGTCCGCCGCCGGATCGCTGTTCGTCGGTCCTGCATTGCCATGAATATAAACCGATGGATCGCGTCCAGGCGGGCCGGTCGTATAATCGGAGCGCCATAATATTTCCTTCGGCGAGGCCAGAAACCCACAGCAATATTCCACATTCTCGCCCATGAAATTCGGCCCGCGCTTGAACAGGTTTCCCACCAGATCGATTTCCACGCCCCCCGCAAACGCCGCACCCCACCAGCTCCAGTCGTACGCTATATTATTTATGGACTGGCAATTCATCGCCTTGATCTTGGGGTTCCTGTTCATGTTGTGCATGAAAAGATTGTGGTGCACGTCCACATCCCGCATCTGCGGCGATAGCTCCGGATTCCAGCCTGCCCCGTGAATCAGGATGCCACAGCTGTGCGGCATCAGGCACTCGGCGTTGAGGATCCAGGAGACGCTCACGCGATTGCTCGGCTGGCCGATGTACATGTTCTCATCGCGGCCCCAACTCACCGAGCAGTGATCGATCATCACGTTCCAGGAGGCGTCGATCACATCGATGCAATCGTGGGCGTCGCGAAATCGCAGGAAGCGAATGATCACGTCGTGCGTGCGCACATCGAGCGCATCGTGTTTCGCCGTCGCGGTCCGCACCAGAATTCCACCACCCGGCGCCGTCTGCCCCGCTATCGTGATATACGGGTGAGTAATGTTTATCGGCCGGCTCACCGTGATGATGCCGCCCGTGCGAAACACCACGATCCGCGGTCCCGCCGCTTCGCACGCGGCACGCAGACTTCCCGGTCCGCTGTCCTCGAGACTCGTCACTTCGATCACCGCACCCCCGCGGCCACCAATCGCTTTTGCACCGCCGCCTTCCGCTCCGGGGAAGGCCGGAAGACCCCACGCGCGATTGACCGCGCCCATCAGACACAAGAACGCCATCAAGAGAAACGAGGCACCATGATTCCAATGCGCATGATAAACTTCGGGAATATCGGTCTTCGGAACACGATTCGCACAAAAGAGGCTCATATCCAAACCGCTAGCCCTGTATCGCCGATTCAGCAATGATTTTGTCCATAATCGGAGGATACGGGAGGATCGGCCAGTTTATCGCTCCCCTGCGCGATTCCAATCAAATCCGCATTTGAATATCACGCCTCTTCACTGCACCGCGCGCCAGGCCAGACCCGTAAATTTAACCAATAATGTCGCCCCCGATCCCACCGGCTGTGTCCGCGCACCCCGATCGAACGTCATGAACTTCGGAACCAATCCCTCCACTTCGAGCACTTTATTGCCCATGTTGTCTTCCTTCCGCAATTTCCCCCGCCGCGCGCTGCAAACGGCGACACTTTCCTCCTGCGCCGCAGGCGTGATGCTTTCCGCTGCGACGGCATTCGCGGCGGCGACCAGCACCTCGACGTTCACCGCCGAGCAGACACCCGTCCTTCGGATCAACGAAGTGCTGGCCATCAACACGCGTATCGCCAATGCGGGGACGTTTCCCGACCTCATCGAACTGCACAATGCCGGCGCCACGCCCATCGACCTCTCCGGCAAGAGCCTGACGGACCTCCCCACCGAGCCGCGCAAATTCGTTTTCCCCAGCGGCACGACGATCTCCGCCGGGGGCTATCTCGTCGTCTACGCCGACTTGAATACTTCCGCGCCCGGGCTCCACACCGGCTTCGCGCTCGATGCCGAAGGCGACCAGGTCCAGCTCCGCGAAAGCCCCGCCAACGGTGGAACGCTCATCGACTCCATCGCGTTCGGTTTCCAAGTGCCGGACTTCGCGGTGGCTCGCACCGGTGCCGCAGCCAACATCTGGACCCTCACCGCGCCCACGCCCGGTGCCGCAAATTCCGCCCCAGCCGCGCTCGGCAGCCCCGATGCGCTGCGAATCAACGAATGGGCCGGCAAAATCGTATTCCGCCTCGATCACGATCTCATCGAGCTCTTCAACCCCGCCACGCAACCCATCGCGCTCGGCGACGTGCGGTTGACCGACGATTTCGCGCGCCCCGACCGCTTCAAGTTTCCAACCCTGAGCTTCATCGCGCCCGGCGGTTTCCTCCCGCTGTTCGGCGCCGACTTCAAATTCGGGCTCGATGGCGACGCCGATCCCATCTTCCTGCTCGGGGAAAACAACGCCACGATCGACAACGTCGCCTTGAACGCCCAACCACGCGACTTCTCTACCGGTCGCAACCCCGACGGCGCCGCCGCGCAGAGCAATTTCGCCGTTCCGACGCCCGGCATGTCCAATCAGACGCCACTACCGGCTGGGTACCAGGCGCTGCTGAACAACCTTCGCCTCACCGAGCTGATGTATCAGCCCGCCGCGGACAACAATCCCGGCGACTACGAATTCATCGAGCTGCAAAACATCGGAACGGTCCCCCTCGATCTTGGCGGCGTCCGTTTCACCAACGGTCTCGATTACACGTTCCCACCCGGCACCTCGCTCGCCGGTGGCGCATTCATCGTCGTGGCTCGCAATCGCGGCGCCTTTCTTTCGCGCTATCCGACTGCCGCGGGTGTGCTCGCTTCAGGCACCTTCAACGGCTCGCTCGACAACACCGGCGAGACGCTCGCGCTGACGCTCCCTTCGCCGTGGTATGTCCACATCCTGCGTTTCCGTTTCGAACCGACATGGTACGCGTCAACCGCTGGCGGCGGTCATTCGCTCGTCACGCCTTCTCCTGCCACGACGCCCGCCCACGAGTGGCTCGAGCGCAACACCTGGCGCGCCTCCGCTGCCCGCAACGGCAGTCCCGGCACCGCCGAAGCTGAGACACCCATCCCTTCAACCGCTTCCCGGCTGCTCAATCTCTCGACTCGCGGGCTCTCGCTCACCGGCGATAACCAACTTATCCCCGGCTTCGTCATCGCCGGCAGCGGCACCAAGCGTCTCCTCATCCGCGCCGTCGGCCCGACCCTCGCAAGCTTCGGCGTGGACGGCACCCTCGCCGATCCGCGACTCACGCTCCGACGTCGCAACGAGACCACCGGTAACTACGTCGACGTACTGACCAACGACAACTGGAGCACGCCCGCAAGCGGCGCCGCGACCCCGGCCGAGATCGCGGCCACAACGGACGCCGTCGGCGGGTTTCCACTCGTCCCCGGAAGCGCGGATGCCGCGATGGTCGTAAATCTCACCGCCGGCCAATATTCGGCCGTCGCGAGCGGCGCGGCCGACGGCACCGGCGTGGCGCTCGTCGAGCTCTACGACAGCACCGCCGACTCCGAAGCGCGGCTCGTCAACATCGCGACCCGCGGCTTCGTCGGCACCGGCGGCGATGTGCTGATCAGTGGTTTCGTAATCTCGAGCGAAGGACCGAAACGCCTTCTGATTCGCGCCGTCGGCCCCACCCTCGGCGCCTTCGGCGTCAGCGGCACGCTCGCCAATCCGCAGCTCCGAATCCTGGGCGGCGCTACTCCTGAGACATCGGTCGCTTTCAACGACAACTGGGGGAGCGACCCCGAGGCGGCAAACACCCGCGCCATTGCCACGCAGGTCGGCGCCTTCGCCCTGACTGACGGCAGCCAGGATGCGGCCGTCGTGGTGACACTCCCTCCCGGCAATTACACCGCCCAAGCCAGCGGCGTCGGCGAAACCACCGGAGTCGCCCTCGTCGAGATTTACGTGGTGCCGTAGGCCGGCGCGGGCGCATTGCGCATTGATGAGATACGCCCCTACCGGGGCGTCCCACCGAGAGGCCGACGTCCCGGCCACATTCTCGCACCACGCCCATGGTAGGGCTGTTGCTACTTTTGGGAACGCGACCGCCGGAACTCCGTCCATGACGGACAACACCCGCTCCCAGGATTCCCGCATGACTGCCCCTCTCAAATTTCTCGTGGTGGATTTCCACGCCGAGAGCCGTTTCCTGCTGGTGAAGACGTTGCTCCGCAAGTTTCCCGGCGCCGCCATCTACGAAGAAGACGACGCCCATCGCGCCACCGAAATCGTGCGGACGCGCGGCCTCAGCGCGGTCATCACCCATCGCACATTCGAAGTCTCCGGCTGCGATCTCGTGCGCCAGTTTCGCACCGCTGATCCGCACGTCCTGATCATCATGGTCTCCGGCATCGACCGCGCAGACTCCGCCCTCGAAGCCGGCGCGAACAGCTTCCTTCCCTACGATGAGTGGCTGCGCATCGGCAGCCTGGTCGAAGTCCAACTCGCGGGATCTTCGTCGCAGAATGGCGACCCCCGCCGCGACTACGCCGCGTGACCACCTGCTCCCGACGACGAGGCCCACCCGTCCCTCTCGTTTCAACATGAACGGTGAATACTCCCCTTCCTTCGCTCCCACCCGTGGTGCTCGTCGATGATGAACACAACGACCTCTTCATCCTCGCCGACCGGCTCCGCCGCGCGAATGTCCCGAATCCGCTGATCACGTTCGGCAAGGCCACCGATGCCATCGGGTTCTTGAAAGCTGCATTCATCAACGGCGGCAAACCATCCGGCCAGCCGCCGTGCCTCGTCATCACAGACATCAGGATGCCGGTGCTCGACGGCTTCCAGCTCACGGGCTGGATCCGCGCCCACCGCGAGCTCGCCCACGTGCCAGTCGTCGTCTTATCCGGCATCCACGATCCGAGGGAACTCGGCCGGGCGCTGAAGCTGGGGGCGAACGCGTGCTTTCCGAAATTTCCCCGCGCAGAAACGCTCGCCGCCATCGTCAGCCGCGCCACGCGCCCCGGCACCACCTGAAGGCGGCCACACCGCCGATCACTTCAAGCCGAGGATGTACGTTGGAATTCGATCCAGCGGCTCCGCCAGCTTCAGCCCTTGCATCGCGGCCTGCAAACGCGCCAGCGGCACGTGGCCGGCGCGCCACATGTACTCGCCGGTGTTCAGCGCGGCGAGTGCGACGTAGCGCTCGCTGTTTTTCATCTCTGCCGCGAGCACGGCGAACGCCGCCTCGCCGTCGCCGAGATAGCCCAACGCTTCCGCGGCGGCGATCCGCACATCCGGCCACTCGTCCGTGAGCCGGGCCTGGAGTTTCGCCTTCGCACTCGCAGCCTTGTCCTGCAGCACCACGCAACCCGTCGCACCCCAGTAGCGAATAACCGGATGCGCATCGTCGAGTGCCGCGACGAGTTCGCCCAGGAACCGCGCGTCGCGCGAGGTTGCCTTCTCCGCGAGGTCCAGCACCCGCTCGATCGGATACGCGGCGCTCTGCGCATAGTCGTAAATCGTCTTCTCGCCGGCCAGCCGCTTGAACATGCCCTCGGGGATGAATCCCGTGTCGCGCGTGCCGACGATCTCCGCCCGCAGCTGGCGGCGCAGGTCCGCGATCTTCGCCGCCTTCTTCGTATCCGTAATCAGGTTACGTTGCTCGAAGGGGTCGCTGGCCAGCTCGTAAAACTCCTCCGCCGGCTTCGGTTTCCAATACGCCGACTGCGCCGCGTTCGTGCGGCCGGCCTCGAATTCCGCATACCACGAGCGCATGCTCGGCTGCACCTGGAAGGGATACGAATAGTGCTGTCCCCACGGCCGGTGCGGCGCGAAGTTCCGCACGTAACGCGACGCGCGGTCGCGCAACGCCCGGACATGGTCATAACGCTCGTCCATCCGGCCGCGATAAAGGAAAACGTGCTCACGCGGCGCGGCCTTCTTTTCCCCCAGGAAAGGCCGCCCTTCGTAGTGCGCCGGAATCGGCACGCCGCCGAGGCTGAACGCCGTCACCGCGAGATCGACGAAGCTCACCGGATCGTCGACCCATTCGCCCGGTTTCGCCGGCGCGAGATGCGCCCATTTCTCCGGGAAACGCACGATCATGGGCACGCGCGTGCCCGCGTCATGGATGTTGCGCTTGCCGCCGGGCAGGGCGCCACCGTGGTCGCCGTAATAGAAAACGATCGTGTTGTCCGCGAAGCCGAGTTGCTCGAGCTCCTCGAGCAACGCTCCGGCCTGGCTGTCCATGAGCGTCATCTGATCGTAGTAATTCGCCCAGTCGCGCCGGATCGCCGGCGTGTCGGGATGATACGGCGGCAGCACGATTTTCTCCGGCGGGACCCGGAAGGTCGTCTTGCCACCCTTGGGCGTGACCTGGCTTTCGTGGCTGCTCCCGAGATTGAACACCGCGAAGAACGGCTTGTCCGCCGGCCGGTTCTTGTAGTGCGCCTTGGCGCTGCTCACATCCCAGGGCTGCCGCGGATTCGCTATATTATAGTCCGTCTTCGCGTTGTTCGTCGCGTAGTAGCCGGCCGCGCGCAGGTGGTGCGGATACAGTTGGAAGCGCTCCGGAATCGGCACGCTGCTGCGGTGGTGGTGCACGCCAAGAGTCGTCGCGTGCATGCCCGTGATCAGCGTCGAGCGCGTCGTCGAGCACACGGGCGCATTCGAGATCGCGTTGCGATAACGCACCCCCTGCGCCGCGAGACGATCGAGGTGCGGAGTAAACGCGTTCGCATCGCCATAACACCCAAGGTACGGGCTGTTGTCCTCGCTCACGATCCAGAGGATGTTGGGCCGGTCGGTCGGAGCCGCGGCGAGCCTCACGGCGGCGCATAGTACGATTATAAATAGGCCTTTGATCATATAATTATAGTAAGAGTTCAGAAACGGTGCGCAGGTGTCGCGCGGCGGCGGATCTGCAGGGGCTGAAATCACGGCCGCTATCAACGCCGGCGCGCTCCTTTCACTTCGCCACGGCGCCGGCGTTTTTCTTCTTCGCGCTCTTCGCCGCGGCATTCCCGCGAGTCGCCGCCGCTTTCGCCGCGAGTGCCTGCTGGAGCTTTTCCTCCTGCGCGGCGAGCCACGTCTCGTAGCCTTTCGCGCGACCGCCTGTATAGTGATAACGCTCGAGTGTAGCGGCCTGGCCGAGCACGCGCGGATCCTGATCCTCGCGGAGCAGCGCCATCATTTTTTCGCGCAGCTCCCCTAGGATCTTCGCGTGGGTGAGATCATTCGCCAGATTCACCACGCCTTCCGGATCGCGCCGCAGATCGTAGAGCTCATCCGCCGGACGTTTGCCGAACGACAGGTCGTAGAAATGCCCGCCCAATGTCTTCAGCACTTCCTTGCTCGGCCCCGGATCGCAGTTGCCGAAATCCGTTTCCGGATTGCCCGCCGGCCAGCGCTCGGGGTGGAAATTGTGAACATAAAGAAAATCCTTCGTGCGCAGGGCTCGGACTGGATAGCCGGCATCGTTCGGCCTGCCGATATCATGCCGCTCCTTCCCAACCAGCATCGCATCGCGATTCTCGATCCACCCCGATTCTGACGCGCGCAACAACTTCACCAAACTCCGGCCCGTGATCTGCGCGTGCCGCGGCAGCCCCGCGAGCTCGAGGTACGTCGGCGCGAAATCGCGCACGTTGATGAAATCCTCCACCACGCGACCGGGCTTGATCGCTTTTCCCCAACGCATCGCGAGCGGCAGCCTGAATCCATCTTCGTGGATCTGGCCTTTGACATACGGGAACGGCATGCCGTGGTCCGACGTGACGATCACGAGCGTGTTTTCCAGTTCGCCCGCCGCCTCGAGCGCGGCCAGCGCCTTGCCGATGTGGCTGTCGGCCCACTCGACCTCGACCGCATAATCGGCGAGATCACCGCGGACGATCGGCGTGTCGGGCAGATAGGACGGCACCGTCACATCCCCGAGCTTCTTGCCGAGCCGCACTCCTGAATTCAGCTCGTAGCCGCGATGCGGTTCTTGAAAGCCCATCCAGAAACAAAACGGTTTGTCCTTCGGACGCTGGCTCAGGAACGCCTCGAAATTTTTCGCGTAATCGAGCCGGCCTATCCCGCTCGCGGGCGGCGTGGTGCGATGCTCGTCAAAGCTCGGTCCCGCGGGATTGCGCGTGCGCTTCGCCAGCGTGCGAAAATCGCCCGGCCCCCAACCTTTGCCCGTGAGCCCCACGGTGTAACCGCCGCGCTCGAGCAGATCCGGATACACCTCGAATCCGTCCGGAAACAATCCGTTGTGCGACACCGCGTCCCGCAGCTGCCACGAATTGCGCCCGGTCAGAATCGACGCGCGGCACGGGCTGCATTTCGGGTTCGACGTGAACGCGTTCTTGAAGAGCACGCCCTCGCGCGCGACGCGGTCGAAGTTCGGTGTCTTCACCCAGGTCGAGCCATACGCGCCCGCGTGCTGCCAGCCCCAATCGTCGAAGATCACGAAAAGGATGTTCGGCCGCGCGCTGTCGGCCGCATGAACCGAAGGAGCACCGAATCCGGCGAGCACAATCGCCGCGAACACCAGCACACGAACAAAACCAAAACGAAGCGATGATGGGGTCATGAGTGAAAGTCTGCGGCCCGCGTGGCCGACGTCGATAGGAGTTTCAGCGCGAGCCGTCCGACTCTCCGCATTCCACTCCAACCGCGAAGCCCCAATCCATGTCCCGCCCGCGCGGCCACGTCCCGCCGCACCGCCTGCCCGTCCCGCTCACTGCTTCTTTTTCTTCTTCGGCTCGGGCGCCGGCAACGGCGGCGGCTTCGGCAGATCTTTTCCGAGCGCGAGATCGGCGACTTTCAAGCCGCGCCGATGGCCCTTGAAACCATAGAAGCTCGGCTCGTAACCATCGACCAGACTAACGTCTGCCTTTGCGGGCACATCGAGACCGAGGCCCCAATACACGCCGTTCACGACGAGCCGCCGGAGGCCTTCGCTTTTCAGATCGGTCGCGTCGCCCATCGTGGTGCAGAAAACGCGATTGGTGTTGCCCGCGGGATTTTTCACTTCACGCGTCCACGCCACCGGCATCATCGGTTCGTTCACCGGCTGCGTCGCGTTGTCGCTCTTGCGCGGTTTGCTGTACTGCGCCGGACCCGCATCCGGCTTCATCGTCGCAAGCACCTGCCCGCGGAGCAGCACCTTCGCGTCGGCGGGCAGATATACTTCATATACATCGGTCGGACCAAACACGTCGGTCACGCCGCGCAGGATCGGATCTCCTTTCGCTGCAGCCTCGATCACGCCGCGCGTTGCCTCGCTCTTGTGTTTGCCCCAGTGGCTCACCCACGTCTCGCCGAGCACGAGCTTGCCCCAGCCACCCGGCCACGGCGCTTTGCTGTTCCAGCTGTACTTCGCCCACGCGCTGTCCGGTGGAAACGCGAACGCATGCGTCGAGGTGCGCAACGCGATAATCGGCTTTCCCGCCAGCCACGCTTTCTCAAAGCGCTTCATCGCCGCATCAGGCCATTGCCGGAAGCGTAGCAACATCACGATCGCGTCCGCTGAATCGAGCGCCTCCGAACCCGGCAGCGATTTCTGATTCTCCGGGTTGATCGTGCCATCCGCGTCCTGCGCAAACAGCACCGTGCATTTGAAACCGTGTCGCTGACTCAGGATCTTCGCCAGCATCGGCAGCGCTTCCTCGCTGCGATATTCTTCGTCGCCCGAGAGCAACACGATGTGTTTGCCCTTGGCCGTACCCGCGGGCGTCAGCGACAGGGACGACGACTCCGCGGAGGCCGCCGCGATATTCAGAAGCACGAACAACACACAGAAGAGAGCTCTCGAAATCATGGTGATGGGGTTTGGGAAACGCGGAATCCCAAGCCATCCAATCGCCACAAAACCGCGAGCACTTTCCCGCCGGCGCGCTGCTTCCGCGCCGGCCGTCGCCTCAGCCGGTCGCGCGCTTCAATGCCGGTCTTTCCATTGCTCGGTTCCGCGCAATTCCGGACGCTCGGTGGCATCGCTGCGATCGCCGAGACCGCTTCCGCCAGTCTTCTGGTGCCGGCTGAAATAGAGGATCAGCGCGAGCAGCAGGAGACCGATCGGGATCAAAATAACGAGACTCATGGCCTCAACCTAGCTCCTCGCGGCTGCCCCCGCCACACGGCGACGTCTGAATCACACGCGGGAAATTCTCCGGCACGCGCTACATGAAATTTCCCGCCGTCGGGTTGCCGCGTACAAACGAGACGCGCCCCACATAAGGCGTCACCTCCCCGCCCGCCGCCCGCTCATTTCTGCCGCTTTGCGATCCACTCGGTTTTGGCCGGAGCGGCGGAATTGAAAGCCGGGCGCTCATACGAGCCCTTGATCGTATCGCCCTCGACTTTCCCTTCGTACTTCGTCGTGAAACTGCGACCGTTGAACTCGCGAGTCAGTGAGAACGTGAGCACACCGTCCTTGAACGAGGCATCCGAAATCGCAGTGTCGGGCACGGAAAACTGGCCACCCTGGCGACCGACCATCGTGCCGGTGACTTTTCCTTCCTTGTAATCGAGTCTGAGTACCTGCTCGAAACCCTGGCCTCCTTGCCGGCCCTGCACGGTCCACTTCCAAGTCCCGGCCGGCGAGATCTCGGCCGCGAAACTGGCCGTCGTGAGACAGAAAACGGCGACGATCGCCGCAAGGAAGTTGAAGGGAGTTTTCATAGCGTGAAGTGAGGGATAAGACGCACGGCGGTGGTGAAAGTATTCATTGCGACACGCCAGGTCGATGCACCATTCGCCACCTCCGCGACTTGCGCGTGTCGCAGGGGAAAGAGGCGCTTGCTTCCGCCCGAAGCCGCGAGCGGTCCCCTGCCCGTCGCTTCGCCCGCACAACGCTCACATCGATCCTTCGCCGTTGCCATTCCACACGAAACGCGCGACACGAATCATCCCCTTTCATGCGCTTTCGAATCCCTTCGCTCCTCCTTTTCCGCGCGTGCCTCATCGCCGGCGCGCTTTCCCTCAGCCTCTCGCTTCGAGCCGCCGACAAAAAGATCGTCCTGATCGGCGGGCTGCCCAGCCACGGCGCCGGCGCTCACGAGCACAGCGCCGGTGTGCTCCTGCTGCAAAAATGCCTCGCCGATGTACCGGGACTCAAAACGGAAGTCGTGCTCAACGGCTGGCCCAAGGACGAGTCCATACTCACCGGGACCGACGCGGTAATCATCTATTGCGACGGCGGCCCGCGCCACCTCGCGTTGCAGGGCGACAACCTCTCCGTGCTGGATACGATCCTCGCGCAAGGCGCCGGGCTCGGTCTCCTCCACTACGCAGTCGAGCCAACAATCGAAAAGGGACAGGTGGAATTTTTGAGATGGGTCGGCGGCGCCTTTGAAATCGACTGGTCGGTCAATCCACACTGGGACGCCGATTTCAAGACCCTGCCGCGGCATCCGATCACGCGAGGCGTCCAACCGTTCAAGCTGCGCGACGAATGGTATTTCAACATGCGTTTTGTCGACGGCATGCAGGGCGTGACGCCGATCCTTGTCGCGACGCCCGACGCGAGCACCACGAAACGGCGCGACGGTCCGCACGAGGGAAATCCGCACGTCCGCGCCGCTATGGCGCGAGGCGAACCGCAGACCGTCGCGTGGGCCTACGAACGTCCCGACGGCAAAGGCCGCGGCTTCGGTTTCACCGGCGGCCATTATCACCAGAATTGGGCGAACGAAAATTTCCGGAAGATCGCGCTCAACGCGATTCTCTGGCTCGCGAAGATGGAGGTGCCGGCTTCAGGCGTGAGCTCGAACCCCAGCGAAGCCGAACTCACCGCGAACCTCGATCCCGTCGATCCGGAGACCGGCCGGAAGATCCGTCCCGACGCCGCGCCTCAAACCGACCGTTGATGCTCTTGATCCGTGGCCCTGCTCGGGAGCGCAGGGAAAGGGCAAACGATTGCCGCACGCTGCCGCATCCAAATTCTTGACACGCGCCACGCGGGCCACCTTTCTCGCCGCCGCAGATGAACCTTAACGACACGACGACCTCCTCGCGCTTCGCCCACGTTTCCGTGGTCGCAGTCGTCGTCGTGTCCGTAGTCTCCGCCGTTATCAAGGCGCCGCGAGGGTTCTAAACGTCCAAACGACTTTTGCCCCTCCGGTGCCACACCGGAGGGGCTTTTTTGTGCCTCACGGTGTCGCCACGGAGCGGGCGTCCAACCGCCATGAATACAACCACCGCTCCCCAACTCCGTCGCGCGCGTCCGCGCGCGGAACGTCTCCGCCAGCGCGCCGATTTACCCGCGCTGCCGCCCGCCTCGCGTCTCGTGGTCGCCTCGTCGGCCGAGCACGATTTCCTCGTGTCCAATCCGCGGCCCGACCTCACGTTCGATCCGCAGACGCTGCGCATGATCGAGGTCCGTTGATCCACTCGTAACCGGTTTACAGATACGTTTTCCGGCCGATGGCTCGAGGCGGACGGGAGCTACGGCCGCAACGCCGCAGGCCCCGCTCCGCGCCTTGGCACCCTGAGCAGCCTCCGTCCAACGAAGTCATTCGTCGTGCCCGCGATAGCTCTTCTCGCCTGCTCGCACCGCGAACGGCAGCCGGTTCTCCTTTGGCGGCAGTGGACACATCGAAAAGGGCGTGAACGCGCACGGCGGGTTCTCCGCCCGATTGAAGTCGAGGATCACCTTACCGTCCTTCGGCCAGTCCGCATAAACGAAACGCGCCGCACCATACGTTTCGTTCCCGCTCGTCGCATCCGAGATCACGAAGAACAACGGCCGGTCGCGGCCTTCGTCGATCGGCAGCAACTCGAACGTCTTGCCGTCGCGCTCGAACACCGCCTTGCCCGGCACGAGCGCGGGCCCGGTCTGTCCGCGCACATCCGTCACCGGAATCATCCGCGAGCGCTCGAACGCCTCCCAGCGCGCTTCGATCCGCCAGGTCGGATCGATCGGAAAATAATCAAGACCGGCGAACTGTGTGCGGCGCGGCGATGCACTGTCCTTCACGCGCAAGGCCCGCCGACCGTTGGGATCGACGACGAAGAAGCTCATCGTCCCGACGCTCACCAGCGTCGCCGGCGCCGTACCCGCCGCCGGCTTCAGCTCGGCCGTTCGTGCGCGCCGACCATCGATCAACGCGTCCGCTTCCGCCGCCAGCGTGAGTGTCACCCTGCCATTCGCATCCAAGATGACACGGCCGAGCCGCGCGGGGCCTTTTACCAGCACGACATCATTTTCCTTCGCGCTCCCGATTGTGCTCTCTCCCCGCTTCAGAAAATGCAGGCCAGCGAGCGTCAGCCACCCGTCGGCCGTCGTCAGCCGTGCCACGCGCTCCGCGCGCCACGCCTCCGTCTCCCGCACAAAAACGTCGCCGGCCGGCGCAGCCTGCACGACCGCCGCCGCCGTTAATGCCGCCACCACCGCGAGCGAGACTGCGTTCATCCGTTTCATCGCCATAGCGTCGCCTTCAAACACACCAGGTCAAAACCGCGCACCTCTCACCCGCAGCGCGTGTCCGTTCATTTCATGATCGAGTACAAGCTCGCGAAGTCATCCGTCCACAACGGGAAGTTCCGGTTCGTCGGCTCCGCCACATCGGCCGCATCACGGATCTCCTCGTGCTCCATGATCGCCTGGTTCTTGCTGAGCACCATCCACGTCGTCGCGTAGATCCACCAATCGGGTTCATCGTCATCCGAAATCGTGGCGACCTGCAGACCGAAATGCTCGGCCAGTTTCTCCACCACGGGACGGAGATCGAGGTAACGGTTCGAAATATGCACCACGATCACGCCGTCCGGCTTGATCTGCTTCAGGTAGATGTCGAACGCCTCCTTCGTGAGCAGGTGCACCGGAATCGCATCGCTGCTGAACGCATCGAGCGCCAGCAGATCGAACTGCTGCGCACGCTTCGTCGCGATTTCCTGCTCCATCACGAGCCGCGCATCGCCCATCGCGAGTTCCACGGTGCCAGGACAATACTCGAGGTACTTGAATTGCGTCCGCGCGACCTTCTCCACCTCGGGATTGATCTCGTAGATGCGCATATAGTCGCCGGGCCGCGCGTAGGCCGCGAGCGTGCCCGTGCCCAGCCCGACCAGGCCGATGCGCCGCGGCTCTTGCGGCAGACGGTTGATCGCACGTCCCACGCCGCTCGAGTCGCCGTAATACGTGGTCGGCATCATCGCCTTCGCGGGCGCAGTAAACTGCAACCCATGCGTCGTCGCCCCGTGCAGCAGCAAGTGGTAATTGTCCTCCTCGTCCTCCGGATAATAATCGAAGACCTTGAGCGTCCCGTAGAAATTCCGCGACGCGCTCAGCACCGGCACATCGCTGCGCTTGGCCCACTGCATGACGAACGCCGCGCCCAGTCCCACGCAGAGAAACATCACGAACCAACCCGTCCGCGGCTGCCATTCCGCGATCAACCGCCGGCGACGGATATCGATCACGCAACCGGCAAACACGAGCGCGGTGACGACGAGATACGGCGCGCGATCTTTGAAAAATTCCACGTACTCGGCGCCCAGGCCGGGCGTGTCATCGAAGTTGGACCGCAGCCACGGCAGCACCGCAATCGTCAGCAACACACCGATCCCCGCCGCCAGGACCAGGTCGCGGCTCCGGTGGCGATAACATAGTACGCCGATACCATAGCTCAGGATCCAAAGGCCGAGCTGCAGCTCGCGATAATCGTCGAATATAGCGGGCGCCACGATCGCGACCAGAAATCCGCCGATCGCACCGCCGGCCGATATGAGAAGATAGTACGACGTGAGCCGCTGCGGCGGTGGCTTCAGACGATAGAGCTCTCCGTGACACACCATGCACGCAATAAACAACGCGGTCGTGTAGCCGATGATCTGAAGCCGCATCGGCGCATCGGTGCCCACCGGCAGCAACTGCGCGACCACCGCCATCGCCGCCACCAGCAGCGGGATGAACACCCACCGGTTATACCACCGTGCATGATCGAAGCAGATGATGAAGGTGAGCAGGTAAAGGCTGAGCGGCAGCACCCACAGGAACGGAATGACCGCGATCTCCTGACACAGCTTGTTCGTCGTCGCGAGGAGCAGCACGGAAGCGATCGCCGGCAGGCTCACCCAGAGGAGCTTGTCGACCGGTGCCGTCGGGGCGTCTTCCTCCGCGATCGTTTCGCGCGCCGTCACGTCCGGAGCCGTGGCCGGCGAAGGCGCAACCACCGCCGGCGTGATCACGGCCGCGGAATGCGCGGCCGGCAAACCGTCACCGCGCACGCGGCGTTTCCAAAGCAGCCACGCGCAATAGCCGCAAAACACCACGAATGCCAGGAGTCCCACGGACCACATCGTCGCCTGCGCGTGACGCGTGAACTTCACTTCGAAAAACGCGGGATAGCTCAGCAGGGCGAGCAAGGAGCCGACGTTCGACAACGCATAAAGGCGATACGGCGACACGCCGGGGTTGGTCTGGCTGAACCACTGCTGCATCAGCGGCCCGGTCGAGGAGAGCACAAGATACGGCAGCCCGATGCTCATCGTGAGCAGAAGCAGGATTCGCCACGTCGGGTCGCCGGCCACGTGCGATTTCCAGCTGTCGGAAGGCGAGATCGGCAGCACGGCGAGTGACAACGCGAGCAGGACGAGATGCACGATGACCTGCTGCTTCGGCTTGAGTCTCGTCGACGAGAAATGCGCGTAGGCGTAACCGCCAAGCAGCACCGTTTGAAAAAACAGGAGACAGGTCGTCCACACGCCGGGCCCGCCGCCAAACCACGGCAGGATGAATTTTCCGATCAACGGCTGAACCTGAAACAACAAAAAGGCTCCCGTGAAAATGGTGAGCGCGAAGGGCAACATAGGGTGTTGGGAAGGAAGGGCGTAGGGCACACGGCAAAACGAGCCGCGGCCTGTATGACGGATGACAATGGAGAACGATGCAAGGTCGTCGCAGCCATCGCGCCAACCAGGACTGGCGCAAAAACCGAGCCCTCCCGCCTGGCTTCACCGGAAGCACGAGGGTCACCTGATCACTGTTTTCGTTTCGCCGCTTCGGCTGGCGGAGCCTGATAGGTGAGAATCTGCCCGTCGCTCATCAACCGTTCCCGCAACCGCGCATACGGCACCTCCTGCACCGCCAGCTTGCCGTCGATCGCCAGCACGGCCGCCGTCGCCGCCGATTGTCCAAGAATCATGAATACGGGCTCCATCCGGATCGAGCC
>JAKFEQ010000025.1:0-128037 GCA_036675625.1 Opitutaceae bacterium
CCGCTCTGGGCTGAGTCCGGCCGATCAGGCCTCGCTTCAACCTCAGATCGCAATGCCACCCATGAACGATTCCCCCATCCTATTCCGTGCTCACGGAATGCTCCAACGCTATGTCGTCCCCGCGACCGGCAGCTACGTCATCGAGGCGTCGGGCGCCCAAGGAGGCGCGGGCGGAGGTCCGGGTGGCAAAGGCGCACGCCTCAAAGGCACGTTTTTTCTGCGCGCCGGCGAGACCCTGCACATCCTGGTCGGCCGACAAGGCACGCCTGGCACCACGCCGCATGAACCGGCCGGCGGCGGCGGCGGTGGCACATTCGTCTGGAAAGGCCCCCTGCCCACGCCCCTGCCCGACAAGCCGATGCTCGCTGCTGGCGGCGGCGGGGGCGGCGGCGGCGGCGGCGGCCTGGTGGGCCGCGATGGCGGCGCGGGAGCCGCTCCCGGCGGTAGCAACGGTCACGGCGGAGAATCCGATCAGGGCACCTTTCATTATAGCGGCGGCGGCGGCACCGGCTGGTATAGCGGCGGTGACGTCGGCTCGACACCGACGTTTTGCGGCGGCGGCACGCTCTGGCACGGCGGAGCGGGAGCGAACTATTGCTGCAACGTCGGCGGCGCCGGCGGCTTCGGCGGCGGTGGCGGTGGGGCCTTCATCGGCCATGGCTCCGGCGGCGGCGGCGGTTTCAGCGGCGGTGGCGGCGGCACCCAGTCCGGCCCTCACGCCGGCGGTGGCGGATCCTATAACGGAGGCGTTTTTCAGACCAACGTCCCCGACACGAATACCGGCGACGGCAGCGTGCTGATCCTTGCCGTCCCGGCGCCACTGTCCGGACAGACACCGGACAGCGTCACCCCGTTCGAAACGTCGGCCTTCGTCGATGGCACGAGCGAAACCGCGGACGCCCCGCAGTGGATTTCCCCCGGCATCGAAGGCAAAGGCTATATGTGAGCAAGGGACTAAGGGACCAAGGGACCAAGGGACCATGGACTTTCCGAAAACACACGGGAGTGCGGAATCCCGCGAGGAACTCGCTCCGCCCGATACGGAAGACACGGCGCAGGCTCAGTTGGTATAATTTGTGTGGCCCTGCTCGGGGGAGCAGGGATCGGAGGGAGGTTGTAAATCCCGCCTCTCCCGAGGCGGGCCACAGCAATCGGCATCAAATTTGCGCATATAGAGCAACGCCCTCAGGCTCTCGAATAGCGCCCATTCGGGGCTACCGACCGCAATTTCCGCGCACCGTCGAGCAAGCGCCGCCGAGCCTCGGAGTCCCGCTTCCTATAAGGTTTCGCGTTGGTTTCTCATTCAGCGCAAGAGGCGCTCTGAGATTTGAGTTCTCTCACCGCTCACCGCTCACCTCTCACCTCCCAGCTCTCAGCCCTCAACTCTCAACTCTCCGCTCTCCGCTCGCCCGCCAATGGATCACCTGGCCGCCATCGCTCAGCCTTTCGCCTCCCGCACGCTGCTCCTGGTGGACGATCAGAAATCCGTTCTCTCGACGTTGAAAGAGCTGTTCGGCGAGCGCGGGCATACGGTTCTGCCCGCGGAGAGCGGCGCCGCCTCGCTTGCACTGCTCCAGCAGCACGCGATCGATGTTGCGTTGGTGGATCTGCACATGCCGGGCATGGACGGCATTCACGTTTGCCGGCAGATTCTGGCTCATGCCGCCCACACGCAGCGCCCGATCAGGGTGTGGCTCATGGCGGCCGCTTACACGGACGCGCTGTCGAAACGCGGTCTCGAGGCCGGCGCCGTCGCGCTGCTGAAGAAGCCGTTCGACTGGCGGGCGCTGGCCAACGAAATCGAGGCCGTGAATGTCACCGCGCCGGCGCCGCCGTCGTGTTTCCCCGCGCCTTCCGCGCACGCCGCATAGCAACCCGCAGACGGGCTGGCGTTCACCGTGATCTTCGCGCATCGAGGACACGACTGCCCTCCCCGCGCCTCCATCTCTTCTGCCATGCGTTCGATTGAAGTCTCGTTGTTCTGCGGCGTGGTGTCGGCCGCGCTCGGCCTGACGCGGCTGCACGCGGATGATTGGCCGCAATGGCAGGGGCCGCGGGCCGACGGGGTGTGGCGGGAGCAGGGCATCCTGGAACAGTTTCCGGCCGGCGGTCCGCCGGTGCGCTGGCGCACGCCGATCGGCGCCGGCTATAGCAGCCCGACGGTCGCGAACGGTCGTGTCTTCGTCACGGACCGGCCGGAATCACAGTCGCGCGGCAATGCCGGCGGTCCACTTCAGCGGACACAGGAATCCGGACGCGAGCGGGTGCTCTGTATGAACGAGAAGGACGGGCGCGTGCTCTGGCAGCATGAATATGATTGTCCCTATAATATCAGCTACCCTTCCGGTCCGCGGGCGAGCCCGACTGTCGCGGGCAATCGCGTGTACACAATCGGCGCGGAGGGCGATTTCCATTGTCTCGATGCCGCGACTGGCCGCGTGGTGTGGGCGCGATCGTTCAAGCGCGATTATGGCGTGATCACGCAGACGTGGGGTTTTGCGGCACCGCCACTCGTCGATGGCGACCGCGTGATCTGCCTCGTCGGCGGCGAGGGCCACACCGTCGTGGCTTTCGATCGCGAAACCGGCCGCGAGGTGTGGCGGGCACTGAACGCCCGCGAGCCAGGCTACGCGCCGCCGACGATCATCGAGGCCGGAGGCCGCCGCCAACTCATCGTATGGGACAGCGAAGCGCTCAACGGGCTCGATCCCGGGACGGGCACATTATATTGGTCCGAGCCTTTCAAGACGAAGATGGCGCACGCGATCGCCACCCCGCGGCACAGCGGCGACTTCCTGTTTATATCATCGTTCTTCGACGGCTCGATGCTGCTGCGTTTGGACGCCAGCGAGCCCCGCGCCACGGTGGAATGGAAGATCAAGGGCCGGAGCGAAGTCCGCCCCGAAGGCCTGCACAGCCTGATGAGCACGCCGTTCCTGGAGGACGGCCATATCTATGGCATCTGCAGCTTCGGCCAGTTGCGTTGTCTGCAACTCGCCACAGGGGAACGCGTGTGGGAATCGCTGGAACCTACGACCGCCGGCGGCAAGCCCGCGCGGTGGACGACCGCGTTTCTGGTGAAGCACGAGGACCGCTTCTTTATTTATAACGAAACGGGCGACCTGATCATCGCGCGCCTCACACCGCACGGCTATAACGAGATCAGCCGCGCGCATTTATTGGATCCGACGAATCGCGCCGGCGGGCGCGACGTGCACTGGTCGCACCCGGCCTTCGCCAATCGCTGTGTCTATGTGCGCAACGATCGCGAGCTCCTCTGCGCCGACCTGAGCGCCCCGGCAGCATCGGCACCGCACGAGTGAGACTGCCACCCGCGACATCGAGGATGTGTTTTACCCGACGATCGTCCTGACCCGGTCTCGCGGATGTGCGCCGACGCTCATCTCACCGCAGCGCAAAATACTTCTCCGCAAATCGCCGGCCGATTTCGTTCTGCGCCGCGGTATCGAAGTGCACGCTGTCGCCGATGTGGGTCTTCAGGTCGCGCGCATCGACGCACGCCGCATGAGGGCGCTTCGTCGGCAACGAAAGCAGCAGCCGGTTCATGTCGGCCCGGCGACTGCCGTTTCCCTCCGGCCGCATCTCGCCGATCGTGCACGCGATGAACGGCAGCTCCGGCTCGCCCAAGTCCGCGCGCAGGTCGTCGATCAGTTTCAATAGCTTCGCCTCGTGCACCGGCAGCCGCGCGTCGTTGGCGTCCGCCTCGCCCTGCAACCACAGCGCGCCGCGAATCCGCCCGCGCACGCCGGCAGTCTCCGCGAGCGCGACCTTCGCCCGCCGGATCGCCGCGTCGTAGAGTTTCGCCCCTTTCTGCCATTGCGCGATCGGTGATCCGCCCACCGCACACGGGATCAGCCCCACGCGCACCGTGCGCTCGCGAGCCGCGATCGACTCCGCAAACGCCAGCCCCGGTCCTACGCCCGCGTTATCCGCCCCTTTAAAGGTCGCCGCGTCCCCCGTGAGATGCACCGGATGGCGCGCGATATACCATGCATCGTCCTTCAGGTGCATCATCACCAGGCGCGGATCGCGGCTCGGTTCGGCGGGCATGATACCGCGGCCTTTCATGTTCGACTGGCCGATCAGCAGAAACAGATCGAGCCGCTCCAGCCCCGCTGGCAGTTGCCCGATCTCCACCGGCTGCAGTGGTGGTTTCGTCGGCGGAGGCGTGGCGACTCGTCCGGCCTTCTTGCGGTCCTGCGCGTGCAGCGGGCTCTGAGCGAGCTCATGCAACGCAAGCGCGCCCAGCCCGAGCGCGCCGCGCCTGAGCCATTGCCGACGTGTACATAGGGAAACGAGGTTTGCGGGGTTCATTGCAAAAAAGACAAACGCGTCGGCACCACGATGGCGCGATATTTTTTTAATCTTCAACGGGCAGCAGCCCACCCGCCGCCGCGCGCTGAGAAAGTCTTGCCGGCTGTGTCGCGTGTTTCCTAGCTCTGGCCTCACCACTCCACCCGCCCGCGCCTGCGGCTTTTCACCGCGGCGCAATCTCGCTTCACGTTTTCCCCATGACCTCCTACTCCCGTCGCGACTTCACCAGGCTTGCTCTCGCCACACTGCCGGCAGCGGGCCTGCTCGCCCTTCCTTCATCGCTCCGCGGTGCCCAGCCGGCGCCGAAGCCCGGTGCGAAACCGAACTCGAACTTCGCGGGCGTCCAGATCGGCCTCAACGTCCCCTACAGCTTCGGCCCCGCCCCGCTCACCGCCGACGAGCTCCTCGCCAATTGCGTGAAGCTCGGGCTCAGCGCGGTCGAGCTGCGCGCCCAGCCGATCGAGGCTTTCCTCGGCGCACCCGCCCACCTCATCGGACCCAAGTCCAAGGTCGCGAGCGGCGGCGCCGCCGAGTCGAACGCCGCCCAGCTTCGCGCCTGGCGCGCGACCGCTCCGGTCGACCGCGTGAAGGCCTTCCGCAAAAATTACGAGCAAGCCGGCGTACGCGTCGAAATCCTCAAGGTCGACGGCATCTTCAAGATGTCCGATGCCGAGCTCGACTACATCTTCGGCGTCGCGAAGGCCGTGGGCGCGCGCGCGCTTTCCACCGAGATTTCCAAGAACGACGACGACCACGCCCGCGTCGGCGCCTTCGCCGACAAACACAAGCTGATGATCGGTTACCACGGCCACGCCAGCACCGGTCCGGCCCACTGGGAAAAGGCGTTTGCCCTCGCCAGGTTCAACGGCGCCAACGTCGACCTCGGTCACTTCGTCGCCGGCAACGACACGTCCGTCGTCGAGTTCATCAAGCGCCATCACGCCCGCATCACCCACGTGCACGTGAAGGATCGCAAGAAGGGCAACGGGCCGAACATGCCGTTCGGCCAGGGCGATACACCCATCGCCGAGGTGCTCCGGCTGATCCGCGACAACCGCTGGCCGATCCAGGCCACGATCGAATTCGAGTACAAATTCCCCGCCACCTCGGACCGGATGACGGAAATCGCCCGCTCGATCAAATTCTGCCGCGACGCGCTCGTCTGAGCCGACGCCATGCAGAAGAAACCGCGCATAGACGCGAATGGCGCAATGGGGTTGGGCCGCTTGATCGTCACTCGCACCCGTTCACCGTCCGCTGATGGCTTCGAGTCTGCTTTTTCTCCGCTGCTTTCATTCGCATCCCTTCGCGCTCCTTCGCGGTTCAACTGAATTGTTACGGCTGAACGCCTTCGCATCACTCTATATATAAGCTCATGCTCTTTCCCGCCCGCTTCGCCCCGCGCCCGCTCGCCCTGGCCTTTGCGTTTTTCGCAGCCTGCACCGCCTTCGTCACGCACGCGGCGACACCGGCGGCCGCGCTCCCACCAAAGGAAAAGTTCCACCTCTTCCTGCTCATCGGGCAGTCCAACATGGCCGGTCGCGGCGCCGTCACGCCCGCCGACAAAGTGCCGAATCCTCGCGTGCTCATGTTGAACCAGGCCGGCGAGTGGGTGCCGGCCGTGGATCCGCTCCACTTCGACAAACCGAAGGCCGCGGGCGTCGGCCTCGGCCGGACGTTCGCCGCCGAAGTCGCCGCCGCCACCCCCGGCGTAACCATCGGGCTGATACCGTGCGCCGTCGGCGGATCGCCGATCGACATGTGGAAACCCGGCGCCTTCTACAACGCGACGCAAAGCCATCCCTGGGACGACGCGCTGCGCCGCGCGAAGCAAGCGCTGCAATCCGGCACCCTCAAAGGCATCCTCTGGCACCAAGGCGAGTCCGACTCCAGCACCGAGCTCGCGCCGGCGTATTCAGATAAATTGGACGACTTGATCGCGCGCCTGCGCCGGGAGCTGGACGCGCCGGCCGTGCCGTTCATCGCCGGCCAGCTCGGCGTGTTTGCCGAGCGGCCGTGGAACGACGCCAAAAAACAGGTCGACCGCGCCCTCCGTGAATTGCCACAGCGGGTAAAACACACCGCGTTTGTCAGCGCCGAAGGCCTGCAGCACAAGGGCGACAGAACCCACTTCGACGCCGATAGCTACCGCGAGTTCGGCCGACGTTACGCGGCCGCGTACCTCAAGCTCGTACGATAGCGGAAACAGTGGCCCGAGGTGGGGCGCCGCTCTCCGAGCGGGCCTGAGCTCCAGTTCTCGATTCGCCCTCGACTCCAAGGTCCGCTCGGAGAACGGAGCCCCACCTCGGCAAACCGCGGCGCTACTTCGCGTTCACCTGGAACGAGCCCTCGATCGACGCCCACGCATCGTTCTTCGTGTGCACGAGCACGAAGTCTTTTCCATCCGCGCTCGCCCACTTGTTCGAAAACGTGAACGTGATCACCTTGCGGCCGAAGCGCTCCGGGTTCTTCTCAAACAAGACCGTGCGCCACGGCCCCCACGGCTCGGGAGCCTCGTAGATTCCAGCCCAGCCGACGCGATCGACCGTCATCGTGCTGAGGAAATATCGTTTCAATCCCGCGTTGTAACTCGCCGCGATCCGGTGCGTGCCGTTCACCGCGTCCTCCCACACCGGCTTCCGCGCCGCGATGTCCGCGGTCCACAGTGGCTGGCCTCGAGGATCGAGCCCCGCGAAGAACCGGTACGCCGCCTTTTCCGCGAGCCGGTCTTTCGGCACGCGCAGCAACGTGATTTTTCCCGGGCTCTGCATCCGCCAGTGCGACGGATCGACGATCTCGGTCGCGTAGATATAGACGAACGCATCGCGCGCGCCTTCGTAACCGCGGCCGAATTGGCAGAACGCGAGGCTGAAAAATCCATGATCCTCGCCCGCGAAATCACCGTTCTTCCGGCTGAATTCCACCGGCTGCTCCTGCCACGTGGCCCCGCGATCGTCTGACCGATACAATCGCGCGAATTCGAACGCCTTGTTGTCCGACCCCGCGCCGTGCCGCCACACGTGGAGCGTGTTACCGAGCGCCAGGATACCCAGGCTCTTGCCGACAAACGGCGCCGGATGCGGCGCGTTCTTCCCGCCCGCGATGTTCACGCCCGTGAAGTCGCGCTTGCCGCCCTCGATTCGCGCGATGCCGAGGCTCACGCGCGAGTCGCTGTTCGTGCCGCCGAAGCCGCCGCCGTCGCCGAACACCGTGTATTGATGCCCATCCGCCGCCCACGTGAGCGGCCAGATGTCGCTCCCCGGCGCTAGCACCCGCTCGGTCGCGGGATCGAAAGTCATCCCGGTGATGAATTCGCTTTTCGGATACGGCGCCGACGGCTGCGCCGCGCAGACAACCGAGGCCAGCGCCGCCATCGTTACAAACCAGCCGAAAATCGCGCGCATGATTTTCATCCAAAAAAAGAAGGCGCTACTCAGCCTCGACAATTCAGTTGAACCGCGAATGAACGCGAAGCGATGCCAATGAAAGCGACGGAGAAAAAACTCAAATCCATCATCGGACCGTGGACAGGTGCGAGTGGCGGACAAGCGGACAAACTCATTGGGCCATTCGCGTCTATTCGCGTTCATTCGCGGTTTCTTCTGCGCGGATTTGGCTCAGCGGCCGTTGCGCAGCACGACCTCGGCCTTCCGCACCGAGAAACTATCGTCGCCGGCGAACGCCAGGTACATCGATTTGCCATCCGCGCTCATCCACTTCGTCGGCAGCACGCTCATGTCGCCCGGCCCCACGTCCCAGGCCGGCGTGTAGAACGCCGTCGTCCACGGCCCCCACGGCTCCGGCGCGTCGAAGATGCCGAAACCGCCCTGGAACCGCGCCCCTTGCGGATGCGTGCTGCCCGGAAAAATCTGGCACCAAAGATAGCGCTTCAACACCGGATTATACGAGATCCCGATCCGGAAGCAGTTGCCGGGAAACGTGAACACCGGCTTCCGTCCCGCGATGTCGCGCGTCCACGCCGGCTCGCCGTACGCCGTGTTGCCCGCGAAGAACTCATACGCCGCGCGCTCCTTGAGCTTCGTCTTCGGCACGCGCGCCAGCACCATGTGGTCGGCTCCGTCATACGCGCTGTCTCCATCTTGTGAATACACGTAGACGAACTCGTCGCGCGCGCCCGCGTAGTTTTTCCCGAAGTTCAGGAAGGTCGGGCACGCGAAGCTCGTCGTGAACTTCCACTCCGCCCACGTCCAGGTGGCGCCATGATCGTGCGACCACCCGAGCCGCGCGTTGTCGAAGTTTCGCGCGAGCAGGTAGAGCACGCCGTCCACCATCAGGATGCCGCTCGATTTCGGCCCCGAGCGGCCGTCGCCGATGAACTCGGCGCCCTGCGCGCGGACGTTCACGCCCTGGATGTTCGGCGGCGTGCCGGTGATCTTCGCGATCCCCTGGCTGAGCTTTCGCTCCACGAACGGCTTGAACCCCTGCCCGTCGCCATACGCGCCGTAAAGCGCGTCGTCGTCCGCCCACGTCAAGGGCCAGTTGTCGCTGCCCGGTGCCAGCCGGATGATTGTTTCCTTCGGCGACCAGCGCAGCTCCTTGATCACGGGACTCGGCGGATAGGGCGGCTGTTCCGGCGCGAGTGCAACCTGGGTCTTTCCTGGATCCTTCACCGAGGAAACGATCGGCGTGAGAAACGGCTTCAACACATCGTAGTGCTCGTCGGATGTTTTTTTCCACGACTGGCCGGCGCGCGCCACCACGATGTCCAGGCTCGGGATCACGACGATCAAGCTGTCGTAGAGCCCCCACGACCAATACGCGTCGCGCGGCACACCGGGCAGCGTGCCGTCGCCGTTGTTCCACCACAGCAAGCCGTAGTGCCACGAGGCATTGCCGTGGTTTTCCGGTCTCCGCACTGGCAGATCCGCGAGTTCCTTCGCCGGCCGGCCCGCGAGTTGCACGAACTCAGCGGGCAGGATGCGCTGTTCCCGCCATTTTCCCTCGCGCAGATAAAGGTATCCGATCCGCGCCATCGCGCTCACGTTCGCGTGGAAACCGGCGCCAAATTCGCGGCGTGCCACGCCATTCATCGTGCGCGGCCGATACGCGTTCGGCCGCCAGCGGATGTCCGTCGGCTTCGCCCCGATCGGCGTGAAAACACGCTCGAACATCACGTCGTTCAGGTCGCGGCCGTAGGCCAGCGTGATGCATTCCGCCAGCCAGTTCGGCCCGCCGTCGCTGTAACTCCATTCCGTGCCCGGCGCGAAGAGCAGCTCCGTGTAGCCACCCGGCTTGTCGAAGCCCGCCGTCTGGTTTGCGAGATGACGAAGGGTGATCTTGTCCAGCCAGCCCTTCTGCGCGTTGGTCTCGGGCGGCACGCCAAACGTCGGGTGATGCTTCACCGCCGGATCGTCGAGCGACATCTTTCCATCGAGGATCGCGACGCCGAGCAGCGTGACGCCAATGGCCTTCGACGACGATTTCAGGTCGTAGAGTTTTCCCTGATCGCCCCAGGTCATCACCACCTTGCCACGTCGCGTGATCATGCCCGAGCCGCCTCCGGTCAGCGCGTAGTCGCGCGCCTCGTTGAGCCGCGCCGCAGCCATGCCGACCGCGCCGGGTTTCGCCGTCTCCCATTCGGCCCCGGGCCAGGCCGTCGCCGGCGCCGCCGCATCCGCACACGCAAGGAAGACGGGCAACAATCCCGCGGTTGCGAGACGAACGAAACCGCGCGCCCACATGCGCGTTTGATTCGGGGTCAGGGTCATCGTCCGATCAGAACGCATTCGGGGCACTTTTCCAGCCCTACCGCGCCGTTTCAGGCAAAGGCACCATCACCCAGCCCGCTTGGGCGCTTTCTTTTTCGCCGGCGGAGTCGTCGCCTCGACCACATCATCGAGCTGATTCACCCCGGGCGTCATCTTCGCCTGATGCGCCGCCACGGCCGCGTTGATCCGCTCGATCACGTCGGGATGTTTCGCCGCGATGTCGAACCGTTCGCTCGGGTCGATCGCCACATCGAACAACAACGGTGTCGCATGTTTCTCCGGCTGGGCCTGGCCGTAGCCCGCCTGCGTCTGGAAGTGCGCCTTGAAATTCCCGAGCCGGCACGCGAAGAGCTGCGGCCCGCGATAATAAAAGAACGGCCGCTCCGGCAGCGTCGCCCCGTTCGTCAACACGCCAGTGATGTCCGTGCCGTCGATCGGTCGATCCGTCGGCAGCTTCGCCCCGGCGAGTGCGAGGGCGGTCGGAAACAGATCCATTGCGTTCACCGGCGTCGACGTCACGCCCGGCTTGATCCGGCCCGGCCACCACGCGATTCCCGGCACGCGCATCCCGCCTTCCCAGGTGCTGCCCTTGCCTTCGCGCAACAATCCCGCGCTTCCGCCCTGCGCGCCCTGAGTCAGCCAGGGACCATTGTCGCTCGTGAACACGACCAGCGTGTTTTCCGCGAGCCCAGCCGCGCGCAGCGCCTCCAGCACCTGGCCCACGCTCCAGTCGACCTCCTCGACCGTGTCGCCATAGATACCGCGCAGGCTGCGGCCCTTGAAGTCCGGCGACGCGAACAGCGGCACGTGTGGCATCGTGTGCGCGAGATAGAGGAAGAACGGCTGTGCGCGTTTCTCCCGGATGAAGCCGACCGCGGCTTCCGTGTAACGTTTCGTGATCGTCGTCTGGTCGACCGGCCGCTCGATGATTTCGCCGTTGCGGATGAGCGGCACATTCCAGCCGTCCGCCGGCGGCGTCGCCGAACCGGAAGGCCCACGGCCCTGCCGCCCGTCCATGTCGTTTGAATACGGAATCCCGAGCGTGAAATCGAAACCCTGGTCCTGCGGCCGCCCGCCTTCGTGAATCCCCAGGTGCCATTTGCCGATGTGCGCCGTCGCATAGCCTTTCGTCTTCAGCGCATCCGCGATGGTGATCTCGTCCTTCGGCAGCCCGCCCTTCGAATTGGGAAACAACACCCGCCGCTTGCCCGCCATCCCGCTGCGCAGTGGATAACGCCCCGTCAGCAGCGCCGCACGGCTCGGCGTGCACACCTCCGCCGCCGAATAGAAATCGGTGAACCGCAGCCCATCCGCCGCCATCCGGTCGAGGTTCGGCGTGCGAATGCTCGGATGCCCATAGCAGCCGAGATCGCCATAACCGAGATCGTCCGCGAAAATGATCACCACGTTCGGCGGCCGGCCGCCCGATTGCGCCACCGCCCGGCCGCCCGCGCCGGCCAGCGTAACGAGAATCAGGATACGAAGCAGGCACACGCAGGCGCGGGATCGGGGTGTCAGGCGGGGTATCATGGGCGCCTGTTTAATGCCCGCCGCGCCCGCGAGTAAAGCCCGCCTTCCAACGCGATCGCACGCGAAGGAAGCCGTCGGGATCTCGGTCGATGGGCATCAACCCATCGCTGCCCCTGATCAGCGAAGCCCCTGTGGCCCGCCTCGGGAGAGGCGGGATGGACGGATACTCGAGGCGCTACGGCGATCGATACCGCGCCAGGTCCGTCTCCGGCGTCCGCACCGTCTGCGGCGCCGGTGGTGGCGGACCCGGCACGAACTCCATCGGGCGCAGATCGCGTTGCAAAGCGGCGTCGAACTCGGACACGTGGCGCGTGAGCCGCGCGACGATTTCCGGATGCTCCGCGGCGACGTCTTTCGTCTCTCCCACATCGCGGCTGAGATCGTAAAGCTGCGGCTTCGCCAGCAGGCGATGCTGGTTTTCGAAGACGTGCGGCAGATGATCGAACCACAGGCTCGCCGGTCGTGGCTCGGGCCGTCGCTCGACTGCGACGAACAGTTTCCAGTTTCCCTCGCGGACCGCCTGGGCCTGATAGCCGAAATAATAAAAGAACGGCCGCTCCTCCCGCTCACCCGCGCCCTCCAGCAGCGGCCCGAGATCGCGACCGTCGTAAACACGATCTTCCGGCAGCGACGCGCCGGCCAGCCGGGCACACGTGGGAAACAAATCCATGAGCGACGCCACCGCGCCCACCTCGCGTCCGCCCGCGATCGTGCCCGGCCACCACGCGACAAACGGCACGCGCATACCGCCCTCGAAGGTGGTGCCTTTTCCCGCGCGCAGCGGGCCGTTGCTCCCGCCGCGACTGCGGCCGGGGAATCGTCCCGCTGCAGCGGATCCGCTGGCCTTCGCTTTTTTCGCCGCCGCCTTTGCCTTCGCGGCCGCTGCGCGCGCAGGGGCGCCGCGAACCGCCGCGCCGTTGTCGCTCGTGAAAATGACCAGCGTCCGCTCTTCGATTCGCAGCTCGCGCAGCGTGTCGAGAATCACGCCCGTACTCCAATCCAGCTCCTCGATCGTGTCGCCATATAGTCCGCCCCGCGACGTGCCGGCGAATTTCGGCGAGGCGTACTGCGGCACGTGCGGCATCGTGTGCGGCAGATAAATGAAGAACGGCCGGTCGCGGTGCTCGCGGATGAAGGCCACGGCGCGCTCCGTGTAACGCTGCGTCAATCGCGCCTGGTCCGCCGGCGCCTCGACGATCCGGTCGCCGTCCATCAAGGGAAACGGCTGCAAGCCCATCACCTGAATGAACGGCGAGCCGACCGGCCACTCGTTCGAATCGTTGCTGTACGGTGTGCCGAAAAATACGTCGAATCCGTGCTGCTGCGGACGGAACGGCCGGTCCCAACCGAGATGCCATTTGCCGATGCACGCCGTCGCGTAGCCGCGCGTCCTGAGCAATTCGGCGAGCGTGATCTCCGCCGCCGGCAGCCCGTGATGCTCCGCTGGAAACATGACATACGGCAGCCCCGCGCGCGCCGGCAGCCGCCCCGTGAGCAGCGCCGCGCGCGACGGACTGCAAAACGGCGCCGCCGCGTATAAATCGGTGAAGCGCACACCTACGCGCGCCATCCGATCGATCCGCGGCGTGGCAATGGTTTTGGAGCCTTGGAACCCAAGGTCGCCGTAGCCGAGATCGTCGGCGAAGATGACGATGATGTTCGGCCGCGAATTATCCGGACCGGACTTCGGTTCCGCCGCCCGGGCCGCGGCGAGCGAACAGGCGGCGAGGATCACGAGGAGGATTCGTTTCATGCGAGCGGGTCTCTTGGTGAACACGTTGCGATCGGAACGGAAGGTCGGCGCAAAAAAAGATGTCCAAAACTTTCACCGCACACGCTAATGGAGAAAGTCTGTCACGTCAGCATGACTGCGCCCCACCCCATCGCCGCGCAAGCCCGGGCCGCCTTCGGCCCGCGCGCTCGCCTCGCATTTGAAGAATCGCCCCTGCACCGCAATGTGTGCGGTTCCCCTGCCATGCCCCGCCTCCTCGCTTTCGTTCTCCTCGCCCTGGTGTCGACCGCCGGCGCCGCTCCGGCCCCCGCAAATTCGACGACCGAGGCCGAGCTGCTTTTTGCCGCCCGCATCGAGCCGCTGCTCAAAACGAAGTGCCTCGCCTGCCACGGCGACGACGAGGAGAAGATCAAGGGCGGCCTCGATCTGCGCACGCGCGCCACGATGCTCGAGGGCGGTGACAGCCTGAAACCCGCCGTCGTCGCCGGCCGCCCCGAAGAGAGCCCGCTCTATCTCGGCGTCACGCGCGCGCATGACGACTGGGAGCCGATGCCGCCGAAGGAAAACGACCGGCTCACCTCCGAACAGATCGCCTATATTAAAGACTGGATCGCCGGCGGCGCGCCGTGGCCCGATGCCGCGCGCCTCGCCGAGCTCGCCCCGCAACTGAACAAATGGTCCGCGCAAGACGGCGTCCCCGTGGCCACCAGCGGCGGCCTCGATGCCGACTGGACGAATCGCCGCTATAAACTCGAGGACCTCTGGGCGTACCAGCCACTGCGCAAGCCTGCCGTGCCCGTGGTTGAAGGTAGGGATGCGCGGCCCGCGCGTCCACGGCCGGGCGAGCCGCCCGGCCCCACCGCTCGCAATGCTCGCCCGAACCCCATCGACGCCTTCATCAACGCGCAGCTCGCCACCGCGAACCTCACGCCCGCGCCGCTGGCCGAACCGCGCACCTTCATCCGCCGCGCCACCTTCGACCTCCTCGGCCTCCCGCCCACCCCGGAAGAAGTCGCCGCCTTTGAAGCCGATTCGATCCGCAATCCGGAATCCGCCATCCGCAACCTCATAGACCGCCTGCTCGCATCGCCCCACTACGGCGAACAATGGGGCCGCCACTGGCTCGATGTCGCGCGCTACGCGGATTCGAGCGGCTTCGCCAACGACTTCGCGCGCGGCAACACCTGGCGCTATCGCGACTACGTCATCCGCGCGTTCAATGCCGACAAGCCCTACGACCAGTTCCTGCGCGAACAACTCGCCGGCGACGAAATCGCGGAAACGCTGCGCACCGGTGCCACGAGCGTCCCGCCCGTGAACTCCGCTGCCGCACCCGCGACCCAAAACCCAAAACTCGAAACCCAAAACCCGCCCCCCGAATCCGAGCTCCTGATCGCCACCGGCTTCCTGCGCATGGGCCCGTGGGAGCTCACCGCGATGGAGGTGCCGAAGGTCGCGCGGCAGAAGCTCCTCGACGACATCACCGACAGCGTCGGCCAGGTCTTCCTCGCGCATCCGCTCCAGTGCGCGCGCTGTCACGACCACAAATTCGACCCGGTGCCGACGCGCGATTATTATAGTTTTCAGGCGGTGTTCGCCACGACCCAGATCGCGGAACGGCCCGCGAAATTCCTGCCCGTCGAGCGCATCGACGGTTTCGAGGAGAAGAAATACCTCCAGCAACGCGAGGCACACTACCGCGCCGTCTTGAAACGCCTCGACGCGCAATCGCTCGCCGCGGCCCGCACCTGGTATGCAGAAAAGCAACTCGACCCCGCCGAGTTCGAGGCCGCCGTGCAGTCCACGGTTGGGAAACCCGGCGCCCGCGGTCGGGAGGCCGGTTTCACCGCCGTGCGCACCGCCATGCTGCGCCAGGGAGTTCCCGAGGACAGAATTCCGCCGAAGGGCGTCGGCTTCTCGCCGGAGGATTACGGGCACGAACGCATCGCCCGCAAAGGCCTCGAGCGCATCCGCTGGGAGCTCGACCGTTACGAGCCCATCGCGTTCTCCGTTTATAGCGGTCGCACGCCGCAGCTCAAAACCGTCAACGCACCGCTCCGGATGCCCGCCGCGCGGTTGACGCAGGGCGAGCTCGAGCAGACCTGCATCCTCACCGGCGGCGATCCGTTTGCCAACGGTGAGAAGGTCGCGCCCGCAGTGTTGAGCGCGCCCTCTGCCGTGGCACGCATGGACGAGGCACTCGCGCACGTGCCGGACGAAGTCGGCGGCCGCCGGCTCGCGCTCGCGGATTGGATCGCCTCGCCGCAAAATCCCCTCACCGCCCGCGTAATGGCAAACCGGATATGGCTCTGGCACTTCGGCCAGGCGATCGCCGGCAACCCGAACAACTTCGGCGCGACGGGGAAAAAGCCCACGCATCCCGAACTCCTCGACTGGCTCGCGGCGACCTTCGTCGAAAAAGGATGGTCGGTGAAGGCAATGCACCGGCTCATCATGAGCTCCGACGCCTATCGCCGCGCGAGCGCGCATCCCGACTCCAAAGCGCTCGCGGAACGCGATCCGCTCGGGATCAGCTACGCTGTATTCAAACCGCGGAGACTGACCGCGGAGGAGTTTCGCGACGCGATGCTCGCCGTCTCGGGCGAGCTGAACCCGGTCCTCGGCGGCATCCCCGCACGCCCTGAAATCAACCGCGAAGCCGCGCTCCAGCCACGGCAGGTGATGGGCACGTTTGCCGAAGCGTGGCAGCCCTCGCCGCGCCCGGAGCAGCGCCATCGCCGGAGCATTTACACGTTAAAGCTCCGCGGCCTGCTGGATCCGTTCATGGAAGTATTCAACGCCCCGAGCCCCGAGCTTTCATGCGAGGCCCGCGATGCCTCGACCGTCACGCCGCAGGTGTTCGCGCTTTTCAACAGCGAGGCCACGCTCGACCGCGCGCTCGCCTTTGCCGCCCGCGTGCAGCGCGAAACCTCCTCCCGCGAGACCGCGCTCACGCGGATCTTCGAGCTCGCCTATGGCCGCGCGCCCTCGAGCTCCGAGCTCGCGTTGTGCCTCGAGCATTGGACGACGATGACGGCCAAGCAGCGCACGCTCACGTTTGCGAAACCCACGCTGCCGCGCGAAGTGGTGCGCGAAGCCGTCGAGGAGAACACCGGCGAGAAATTCACCTTCACCGAGCCGCTGGAAGTCACGGCCGATTTCGTGCCCGACTTGAAATCCGCCGATGCGCCGCCCGAAACGCGCGCCCTCGCCGACGTCTGCCTCGTGCTGCTGAACTCGAACGAATTCGCGTATGTATACTGAAAAATTAACCGCGGATTACGCGGATACCGTGGATAAATTCTCGAGTACCCCCGGCTATCCGCGCCATCCGCGTAATCCGCGGTTAAAAAATTCCGCCCCCCAAGATCTCAAACCAAACGGCATCCGACGTTCTCCTTGTTTTCGGATTCAAGGTCTCTGGTCTTAGTCCCTGGTCCCCGATCCTCATGAGCACCCGTTTTCCCTGCGCTGGCCAGCGCGCTCTCTATGCTCCGACGCGCCGCGACTTCCTATATAGTCTCGGCGCGAGCATCGGCAGCGTCGCGCTCACGGCATTGCTCTCCCGCGATCTTCGCGGCGCTACGCCGGTCAACGCCACCGCCGCTTCCGCCACCGGCCCGCTCGCGCCGAAGCCCGGCCATGTCGCGGCCAAGGCGAAGAACTGCATTTTCCTCATGATGGAGGGCGGTCCGTCGCACATCGACACGTTCGACCCGAAGCCGAAGCTCGCGCAGCTCCACCTCCAGGAGTTCACGCGCGAGGGAAAGATGAAATCGGCGATGGAGAGCGGCAAACGCTACTACGTCCAGAGCCCGTTCACGTTTCGCAAAGCGGGCAAATCCGGCGCCGATATCGCGACCAACTGGGAACACCTCGCGAAGGTCGTCGATGATATATGTTTTTATCGCGGCTGCCAGGTCGACTCGGTCAACCACCCGACCGCGATGTATCAAATGAACACCGGCAACCGCTTCGGCGGCGATCCGGCGATCGGCTCGTGGGTGAACTACGGGCTCGGCACGCTCAACCAAAACCTCCCCGGTTTCGTCGTGCTGCCCGAGGTGTCGTATCCACAGGGTGGATCTCCGAACTGGGGCAACGGTTTCCTGCCTGCGCATTTTCAGGGCACGCCCCTGCGCCCGAAGGGTTCGCCGATCCTCGATCTCACGCCACCCGCCGGCATCACGCGCGAACACCAGCGGCACAACCTCGATCTCCTCGCGCAGCTCAACACTGCGCACCACGCCGCGCATCCGCAGCACGCGGAGCTCGAAGCGCGCATGGCTGCTTATGAGCTCGCCTTCCGCATGCAGATGCAGGTGCCGGGCCTCCTCGATCTGGACCAGGAAGACGCGAAACTGAAGGCGAGCTACGGCATCGGCAGCGACGCCACGGATGCGTTTGGCCGCAAATGCCTGCTCGCGCGCCGGCTCGTCGAGCAGGGCGTGCGTTTTGTACAGCTCTATGCCGGCACCTGGGATTCGCACGACTATATAGAGCGCGCGCACAGCAATCTCGTGCGCAACGTCGATCAGCCCATCGCCGCGCTCCTCGCCGATCTGAAGCAACGCGGGCTACTCGACAGCACGCTCGTCGTGTGGTGCGGCGAGTTTGGCCGCTCGCCCGACAACGGCGTGCGCGGCGGCACCGCCTACGGCCGTGATCATAACCCGAAAGCCATGACGATCTGGATGGCCGGCGGCGGCGTGAAGGCGGGCCATACGATCGGCGCGACCGACGAAACCGGCGCGGAGGCGGTGAGCTGCATTCACCACGTGCGCGACCTCCACGTCACGCTCCTCCGCCTCCTCGGACTCGACGACAACAAGCTCACCTATTTCCACGGCGGCCGCTTCAAGCAGCTCTCCCAATTCGGCGGCGAAGTGATCAAAGAGCTGATCGCGTAACCGATTTATGGGTCAGCGCACCCGCGCGCGACCCGTTTGAAGGTGGGACGCGCGGCCCGCGCGGCCGCAGTTCCCTTGGGAGCCCGTTGCCACGAAAAGGCCCAAAGAGACCTAGCGAGGCAAAGCCTCAGACCCGTTTAACCACGGATGGCACGGATTCGATCCTGCCTTTATCCGTGCCATCCGTGGACCCGATGAAATACCAACGGAAAATCCTTCAGCTCGGTCCGTCCTCAGCTTGGCTCCTGAAAAATTTCTGCTTCTGGAATTCTGAATATTCGTGAAAAAACAACATCCGCGGGGATAGCGATCCGCCGTCGCTCGCGACTGGTTCAATCCTTTACGCCGGCAGTAAATGGCGACACATCTCTGGCTCCAGCGGCAATGAGTCTTAATAAATCCACGGTCGAGGCGGCAGCGCTCGAATGGTTGGGCGACCTCGGCTATGCCGTCGGCCACGGCCCACATCTCACGCCCGGCGAACCGGCGGTGGAGCGGGAGTCGTTTGGCGCCGTGGCGTTGGTGGAACGGGTCCTGGCCGAAACCGAACTCCTCTGCGCCGACTGGGCGACATGACCGGAAAAAAGGACCCAGTCAGCAGCCCTATTTCCGCCAACGTTCAACTCCCATGCTCCTGCTCAACGAAACCGAAATCCGTTCCAAATACGGACCCAGCTACCCCATGGGCGGCGCGCGGCGTTTCAACGCCGACCGCGCTTCGCTCCATCGATCCCCCACCCACATTCACGAATTCGGCTACTACGGCGGCTACACGTTCTACGCCATCGTTCAGAAGCGCGTCGGCTCCTTCAACGACGCCGAACGCGCCGCCCTCCTCGCGACCTATGACAAGGCGAAGGGCGAATGGAAGGTCATCCCTAACCCGCCGCCGCCTGAAGGCTCGAAGCCGCCCGCCTACCCGCCCATCCGCCTCGAATTTACACCGGCGAAGGACGAGGTGAACTTCCCGCGGAAGATCTACGCCTCGCACCAGATGCAGGGACACCAAGTCGTGCTCTGGCATCCCGTGTGCCACATGGACCTCGCCCACATCATCGCCAATCCGCTTGTCTATTGAACGAAGGGCAAAGGCACAGCCGGACAGGGTGGCACAGGTCACGCTTTGACCATTTACTTCAGCGACGCAGATCCACGGCAGCGGAAGCGAACAACAGCATCGAGCGTCCACAACCCTTACCATTTACCCAAAGCCGAATAAAGATTGAGCTTTGCCATATATATAGAGGAACCAATGAGGCCGCCGAAGACGCTGTCAGCGTGGCCGAAGCTTTGTCAGGGATGGGCTTCATCCTCCGCTCATCCTCCGCTCATCTTGCGCTCATCCTCCGCTCAACCTGGGCTAGACCCTCGTACTGCGTTCGTGCCGGCATCGCTCTCCGCTTGATCGTGGACGGGCGCGAGCCAGGCTCGGCGCCGAGAAGCCGGCTGGTGCCGATCTGATCATCGGGGAGCGGGCGATAGCTGCGATGGGCGTCTTCGGCGCCGCTGTAGAGAATGAGCACGACACGCGCCCGCCGATCGTCGGCGGGACTGCCATGATGCCTCCGTCGAGATAGTCGGCGCCCTGGATCCCCGATGGCTTGCGGCCGCGCTTTCTGACCTCTTGCGGCCTTCGCTCCGACGGCGCCGCTCAGGCGCTCAGGCGTGGATGACTTTTCTCAGCACACTCATCTGGGACTTGGCCCGCTCCTCTACATAGGCCATGGCCTTTTTGACCTTGGCCTGCGCCGCGGGGTAGTCGCGGTGGATGCCCATCAGGATATCGAACATCTTCCGCGCCGGCGTGGCGTCGAATTCCGGCGCCCACTCCTCCAGGCCGATGTCTTTAAACATCCAGCATTTTGGGGAATGGAATTCGGAGAAGGTGTGCATCATCGGCGTGCCCATCGCCAGCGCCATGATCGGCGTGTGCGGCTCGTGGCAGATGACGGTGTGGGCGCGGGCGTAGAAGGAGCACGCTTCGTCCGCGTTCCAGAACGCGTCGAAATTGACCACGTGTTTCTTCAACGCCTCCGGCAGCGGATCGTAGACGAACTTTTTATTATAGATCATCTCCTTCTCCACCTCGGGGGCGATGACGACCTTCCAGCCGGTTTCCTTCACCCACATCGCGATGAGGTCCTGGTAGACTTTCGCCCGGCGGACGTCGTCGGCGATGTTCTCCGGCGTCGGGTGGAGCGGGTTGAGCTTTTGCGGCCGCTTGTCGTCCACCCCCGGCGAGCTGGGCGAATGCGTGCGGAGCTGCAACGTGATGAATTTCTTTTCCTCCAGCCCGTGCTTTTTCAGCCGCTGCAGGGCCTTCGTCTCGTCGCGGACGTCGATGCCGAAGCAGCCGTCAGGCGCGAACTCGAGGACCGGCGGTTTGACCCCGACCCGGCGGAGGAGGTTGAGCGTTTTGGAGTCGCGGCAATAGATGAACGCCGCGCTGTTGAGCAGGGCGATGCGGGCTTCCGCGCCGGGGCCGGTCACCATGTCGGGGAAATACGACTGGCCCTGCAGACCCCACGGCTTGCCGATCTTCTGGCAGTAAATCATGAAGTCCGTGCTCTGCCCCATGCCGGGACCGCGGAGGAAGAAGTCGGAGCGCTGGATCGCCTTCTGGACGGCGCCGTTCTTCTGGGACAGCGAACCCTTGACGATCTCCACCTCGGGGAAGCGTCGCTTGAGCATCGCGTCCACCTCGTCGTTGGTCTTGGCCGCCCAGAGGATGACCTTCGCCTCCGGGAGATACTGCTCGAGAAAGCGCAGCGTGCCCGGCGTGTGGCCGATGTCGCCGATGTTCTTGGTCGCCCATGCCGACTGCAACAGGACGGTCTTCCGCGCTTTCGCACTCTGCCCGAAGACAGGCAGCGCGGTTGCGCCCAACGCGAGTCCGGAGGTTTTGAGAAACGTGCGACGTGAGATCATGAGGAGGTAAATGAGACGACAGAAACTAAAGGGAATGGCCTAAAGAGAATGACCGATAGATCCAAGACGGTGCGCGAACATATTTCCGCTACGTCTCTTTTCGCAGCCGAAGGGAATGGTCCGCGAATCCGACATGGACTGGGCCTTGGGGGTAAAAGCCACGGACGATTGGTTTCAGTCAGCCCGCCCCCCCCCGATAGGGTCAATGGCCGGCCAACGCACCGCCCGGCCGCCCCGTCCGATTCGTGACGGGATTGTCACGGACTCGCCATGTGTTCGTAACATTGTCCGCCTACTCTCTCACCCGACTCTCGTCCATGTCTCCTCGTCAAATAGTTCTCCTCGGCGCCCTCGCTCTTCCGCTGTGCGTCCCCTCCGCCTCACCCGCCCAGGAAAGCGCCGCCCTCATCAATGCACTTATCCGCAAGGGCATCCTCACGAACCAGGAAGCCGAGGACATCCGCGCCGATCTCGTCCGCGAGAGCAACACCGTGCCCGCGCACGCCATGGCTGGCGGCAAATCCACCGACCGGCTCAGCGTCGGCATGCGCATGCAGATTCAACACGCGTACCTCGACACGGACATTCGCGGCGCCGCGACGCAGCCCGTCGCGACCCATCACGCGTTTCTCCGCCGGATGTATCTCACGTTGAAGGCCGGGGTTGGGGGCAACTGGGGCGCCACCATGACCTACGATTTCGCCTCGGGCGGCTACGACGACGCGTTCTTCGAATGGCGGCCGGCCTCGGACCTCACCTTCAATTTCGGGCTGCGCAAGGTAAACGTCGCCTACGAAGAGCGTGCCAGCAGCGGCGACATCCGCGCGCTCGAGCGCTCATCGGTCACGCGCTACTTCGTCGAGTCCAACAACGGCCGCCGCCTCGGCGCCGCCAGCTATCGCATCGGCGCCTTCCTCGATGGCCGCAAGACCCTGACCGACACCACCTCGTTTGTGTACAGCGCCGCAGTCACCAATCCCGAGCGCAACGAATCCTTCTCGCTCTCCTCCGGCACCGGCGACGGCACCAACAACAAGCCCGCCCTCTGGGCCAGCGCTGGCCTCACCGGAAAACTCGCCGGCACCGGCACGTGGATCGCCGGCTTCGGCTCCGGCTTCCTGCCCGATCAGGGCGGCGCCGGCACCGCGAATCTCGGCCGCGGCTTCGATTTGAATCTCTATTCCGTTTACCTCGACCTCAACGCCCCGCGCTGGGGCCTCATGGCCGAGTACCTCACCGCCAACGTGGAGCGCGGCGCGGCCGCGGGCGCCGCCGACGCCCGGCCCGAGGGCTTCTTCATCCAACCGAGTATCAAGCTTAGCGATACGATCGAGGCCGTCGTCCGTTACGCCTGGCTCGATTCCGACGGCCGCGGCGTCACGCTCGCCGACGTAGTGCGTTCGGCCCCGAGCGGCGGCACGATGAACACCTCCACCGAATGGTATGCCGGCGCCAACTGGTATCTCCGCGGCAACGACCTCAAGCTCCAGCTCGGCGCCGTGTATGGGAAAACCAATGACACCGTCGCCGGTGCTCCCGCGGAAGCGGAAACCGTCGGCGTCCGATCGCAAATGCAGGTGCAATTCTAGGACCAAAGGACCAAGGGACCAAAAGACGCGAAATCCGAAAGCCCGAACCCGTTCCCAAACCCGCTCTCGTTATGAAAACACAACTCCTCGTCCTCGCCGCGCTTTCGCTCGCGAGCGTCGCCTCCGCGCAGAAGCTCGTCATCAAAGGCTCCGACACCCTCGGCGCGAAACTCGTCCCCACCCTCGCCGAGGAATACAAGGCGACCCATCCCGGCGTCTCCTTCGAGATCGCCGCCGAGGGCTCGACCACCGGCCTCTCCGCCATCATCGACGGCACCGCGCAGATCGGCATGAGCTCGCGCCGCGCGAAACCAACCGAGATGTCCTCCGCCTCTGCGAAGGGCGTGACCCTGAAACCGATCATCGTCGCACATGACGGCATGGCCGTCGTCGTCCACACCAGCAATCCGATCGCGAAGCTGACGCGCCGCCAGGTGGAGCAGATCTTCACCGGCGACGTGAAGGACTGGTCCGCCGTCGGCGGCAAGCCGGGCCGGATTTCGATCTACACGCGCAACACCGCCTCCGGCACGTATTCAGATTGGAAGGACCTCGCGATGAAGAAGCGCGACTACGCCTCGTCCTCGCAGAAGATGGCCGGCAACGAGCAGATCGCCGCCGAAGTCGCGAAGAATCCCAACGGCATCGGTTACGTGGGTCTCGCTTACATCGACGCGCCCGGCCTGAAGGTCGTGCCGATCGACGGCGTGCTGCCGACGAAGCAGACCGTGTTGAACAAGACGTATGTCTTCGCGCGCCCAACCTTCTACTACACCAACGGCGAGCCCACCGGCGAAGCCGCCAGGTTCATCGAGTTCACCCTCAGCGACTCCGGCCAGCGCATCGCCGAGAAGATCGGTTTCGTCCCGATCCGCTGAGGTGGCGAAGCTCGAGGTGGCCATTCCGAAGGCGGGGCCCCGCTCTCCGAGCGGGCCTGAGTTCTGGCGAGAACCTCACCTTTCACCGTCCGAACGCCCTCAAACCTCACACCTCACAACTCAGGCCGGCTCGGAGAGCCAGCCCCACCTCCGCGCCCCGCCCGTCACTGAATCGTAACACAGCCTCCCTTGACCGTCCGCCCTCCCGTCCGCGTCTTTCCCACGTAATTCGTATTCCAACTTCCACGCCCGACGCATGACTCCGCCGAGCAACGCCGCCACGACCGCCCAACCCGCCAACTTCGCGGTCCGGAAGCGCCGGGTCCGGCTGCTCGGGCTCACCGTCGACGATTGCATCAAGGTCTTCTTCGGCGGTAACGCGCTCGTCTCGATCGTCGTTCTCGCGCTGATCACGTATTTCCTTTTCCGCGAAGGCTCCGGTTTCTTCAGCCAGAACCGTCAGAACCTCGAGGTCTACCGGCAGGCCGGTCTCGAATACGTCGACTTCATGCGCGCGCAGGCCGAAGACCACACGGCGTTGACGCGTTACCTTTCCGACCTGCGGCTGCGCACGCTCAACCACTACCTCGAGGAAAAGAAACTCGCCCTCGACGAGGCGAATGCCGCGCTCGCACCCTTCGACGAGTTTGCCGGCAAATTCAGCGACGCCGTCGAACCGATTCGCGGCTTCGTCTCCGACCTCGGCGACGTCGCCGTCGCGATCAAGACGAAGTTCATCGTCAACGAGGACAAGAAGGAGGAACGCGCGCAGCTCCTCGCCGCGGGCCGGTCCGACGACGCGGCCAAGGTCGAGATCGTGCCCGTCGACTTCGCCGCCGAGCTCAAGCCGCTGCTCGATCTGCTGCCCGCTTACAAGGAAGCTAATCGCACGTTCGCGGCCGAGCTGACCACGCTCCTCGCGGCGCGACCCAACCTGCCGGCGCCTGAATTGCAGCCGCGGATGGAGCGGTTCGACGAGCTCACGCGGAGTTACCTGGCGACGTTTCCCACCGTGGAAAGGAAACTCGAGCGCTGGGATTACAGGGAGCCCGTGCCCGGGTGGCAGGCGTTCACGGCATTCATCTTTGGCCGCGAATGGCTGACCGCGAGTTTCTGGCAGGACTGGTATGGCATCCTGCCACTCTTCGTCGGTTCGCTGCTGGTGTCGGCCGTCGCTCTCTCTCTCGCCGTCCCGTTCGGCGTCGGCGCCGCCGTCTACGTCAACCAGGTCGCGACCTTGCGGGAACAGAAACTCATCAAGCCGTGCATCGAGTTCATCTCCGCCATTCCCTCGGTGGTGCTCGGCTTCTTCGGCATCGCGGTCCTCGGTCAGGCTCTGCGCCTGCTCTCGCAGCAGCCGTGGCTTTCCTGGTTTCCCGGTTTCCCTTACAGCGAACGCCTCAACATTCTCACCGCTGGCTGCCTCCTCGCGCTGATCGCGGTGCCGACGATTTTCACGCTCGCCGAGGACGCGCTCAACAACGTCCCGCGCGCCTACAAGGAGGCGTCATTCGCCCTCGGCGCTTCGCGGCTGCAAACCGTGCTCAAGATCATCGTGCCCGCATCGCTCTCCGGCATCATCTCCGCCGTGCTGCTGGGCCTCGGACGCGTGATCGGCGAGACGATGGTCGTGCTCCTCTGCGCGGGCAATCGCATCGCGATTCCGGATTTCACCCAGGGAATCGCCGTGATCACGGAACCCGTGCACACGATGACCGGCATCATCGCGCAGGAGATGGGCGAGGTCGTGCGCGGCAGCATTCACTACCGCGCGCTCTTCGTCGTCGGCCTCGTGCTCTTCGTGCTGTCCTTGATTATCAACTACGTCGCCCAGGGCATCGTGCGGCGCTACCGGGTTTCCGTCGGATGAGCGCCGCACCCCACATCTTCCGCAGTCCGCCCGATGCCGTGCATCGCTCGGAACGCGCCATCTTCTGGGTCTTCCGGCTCGCCACCTATTTCATCCTGCTCTGCGGCGCGACCATCCTCGCGCACATCGCGTTCAAGGGCGCCGGCACCGTCTTCCAGTCATCGTTTCCGTTCGTCAACACCACCTTCCTCACCGCCGCGCCCGAGTCCCTCTACATCTTCGAGTGGCAGGGAGAGAAACGCGAAATGGGCGACCGCGAATTCCGTGCGTTCAAGGAGACGAATCCCGCCGCCGCCAACGTGAAGACCGAGAGCTACGTCTACTCGGCGGGCGGCATTTTCCCCTGCATCGTCGGCACGGTGCTGCTCGTGCTCGGCTCGATGACCATCGCGCTCGCGCTCGGCGTGTGCGCCGCGATCTACCTCAACGAATACGCCAGCGACGGGCCATTCATCCGTTTCCTCCGGCTCGCGATCCTCAATCTCGCCGGCGTCCCTTCGATCGTCTTTGGTCTCTTCGGCTTCGGGATGTTCGTGATCTTCTTCGGCTGGAACGTCTCGCTGATCGCCGGCTGGTTCACCCTCGCCTTCATGGTCCTGCCCGTCGTCATCACCGCGAGCGAGGAATCGCTGAAGTCCGTGCCCAAGGGTTTCCGCGAGGGCTCGCTCGCCCTCGGCGCCACCAAGTGGCAGACCATCCGCAAGAACGTCCTGCCTTACGCGCTGCCCGGCATCCTCACCTCGTCGATCCTCGGCATCGCCCGCGTCGCCGGCGAGACCGCGCCCATCATGTTCACCGCCGCCTACGTCGTCCGCGACAAGCTGCCGTGGGACGTCGAGCGCGTGGGCGATTTCTTTTTCCAGGGCGTGATGGCGCTCCCCTATCACATCTACGTCGTCAGTTCGAAAATCCCGCAAAACGACTACACCGAGCGCGTGCAATACGGCACCGCCTTCGTCTTTCTCGTCATCGTCGCGCTGATCGCCGGCGCCTCAATCCTGCTCCGCAATCACCTGCGGAACCGCTACAAATGGTAAACGCCGCTCCCGCGCTCATGGACCTCCACTCTTCCGCGCCCTCCGCGCCCAAGGCGACGCACGATCTGCCCGCGGTCCGGCCGCCCACCGCGAGCGGGCCCGTGGCCGCGACCCAGCCGGTCATCGCGCAGATCGAGCATCTCGATTTTTTCTACGGTCCGACCCAGGCGCTCAACGACATCACCCTCGGGATCGAGGAGAAGAAGGTCACCGCCTTCATCGGCCCGTCCGGCTGCGGCAAGTCGACCCTCCTGCGCTGCCTCAACCGCATGAACGACCTCATCGAGGGCACCCGCGTCGCGCGCGGCTCGATCCGTATCCACGACGTGGATATCTACCAGAGCGATGTCGACGTGATCGAGCTGCGCAAGCGCGTCGGCATGGTGTTTCAAAAATCGAATCCCTTTCCGAAATCGATCTACGAAAACATCAGCTACGGCCTGCGGCTCCACGGTCTGCGCGACAAGGCGAAGCTCGACGCCATCGTCGAGCACTCGCTCCGCGGTGCCGCGCTCTGGGACGAGGTGAAGGACCGCCTGCACCAGAGCGCGCTCGGCCTCTCCGGTGGCCAGCAACAACGCCTCTGCATCGCCCGCGCGATCGCCGTCGAGCCCGAGATCATCCTGATGGACGAGCCGTGCTCCGCGCTCGATCCCGTCGCGACTGCGAAGATCGAAGAGCTGATCCAGGAACTGCGCGCGCGCTTCACGATCATCATCGTGACGCACAACATGCAGCAGGCCGCGCGCGTCTCCGATCGCACCGCGTTTTTCTACCTCGGCAAACTCATCGAGTACGCCGACACCCGCGACATCTTCACCAACCCCGCCAACGCCCAGACCGAAGCCTACGTCTCCGGGCGCTTCGGGTGAGCCGCTTTAGATCTCTCAACTCTCATCTCCCAACTCTCAACTCCGCGCGCGAGCGCGCGTTCCCATGACGCATTACGCCGAAGAGATTTCGAAGCTCAAGGAGAGCCTACTCACCATGGCCAGCCACGCCGAGGCCGCGGTCACCAACGCGATGCGTGCGCTCGTCGAGCGCGACGATGCGCTCGCCGCCAAGGTCGAGGAGGACGACACGATTCTGGACCGGCTCGAAATCGAAATCGACGACACCGCGATTCACCTCCTCGCCAAAGCGCCTCTCGCGACCGACCTCCGGCTCATCACCGTCGCGATGAAAATCTCGCAGAACCTCGAGCGCGTCGGCGACGAGGCTGTCACGATCGCCCGCCGCGCGATCGACCTGAACACCGAGCCGCAGCTCAAGCCCTACGTCGATCTGCCGCGCATGGCCACGATGTCGCTCGAGATGCTCCGCGAAGCATTGACCGCCTTCGTCAACCGCGAGCCGGAACGCGCCCGCGCCGTCGTGCCGCGCGACCAGGACGTCGACGACTTGAACCGCCAGCTCCACCGCGAGCTCTCGAGCTACATGGTCGAGCGCCCCGCCACGATCACACGCTGCCTCCGCCTCATGGTCATTTCCAAATCCATCGAGCGCATCGCCGATCACGCGACCAACATCGCGGAGGAAGTCGTCTACCTTTATGAGGCGAAGGACATCCGCCACGCCGACCAGCGCCGCCCTTGAACCGCCCTCACCCACCCTCCTCCGCTAGGGACGGGCGGCCCGCCCTTCCGTATCCGCGGCCCGCTCGCTTCCCACCGCGCCGTTCCACTCCGCTCGCCCGCTGACGACTCATGAAACCCAAAATTCTCGTGGTCGACGACGAGCCCGACGCGCTCGACGTGCTCGGGTTCAAGCTCAAGGAATCCGGCTACGAGCCGCTGTTCGCGAAGGATGGCGCCCGGGCGATCCAAGCCGCACGCGAACAGCACCCCGCGCTCATCGTCCTCGACTTGATGTTGCCGGAGATCGACGGCCTCGAAGTCTGCAAGATCCTGCGGCGCGATCCCACGACCGCCATGATTCCGATCCTGATGCTCACCGCGCGCGCCGCCGAAATGGACCGCGTGCTCGGACTCGAGCTCGGCGCCGATGATTACGTCACGAAGCCCTTCAGCCCGCGCGAACTCGTGCTGCGCATCAAGAAGCTGCTGGCCCGCGTAAAAGCCGCCGACGACCCGATCGCGCAGATGCGTTTCGGCGAGCTGGAAATCGATGTGCCGCGCCACCGCGTGACGATCGGCGGCAGCGCCGTCGATCTCACCGCCACGGAATTCAAGCTGCTCGAAATCCTCGCCCGTCGCCGTGGCCGCGTGCAGACCCGCGACCGGCTCCTGCAGGATGTGTGGGGCTACGATAATCCGATCGACAGCCGCACGGTCGATACGCACATGCGCCGGCTCCGCGAGAAGGTCGGTCCCGCCGCGAGCTATCTGGAAACCATCCGCGGCGTGGGCTATCGCTTCCGCGCCGAAGAATCAGCTTAACGATTTCCACCCCGCTTCAGGCCTTTTCCAACCACGGATGGACTGATTCACGCGATCGAACTCCGGCCCGACGCAATTTGAATTTCTTATCCGTGTTATCTGTGTAATCCGTGGTCGAATTGGTTTAAGAATTTGACCTGCTTACCACGAGTTTCGGACGTCGAGGACCCTTTGGCGCCTGGGATTTGTTCGACCCCATGAGCACCTTTGAAATCCTGCTTCTGCTGCTCGTGCTCGCCGCCCTCGGCTGGGCGTGGTCACTGAGGAAAAATGCACGCGCCGCCACGGCCCAACACGCCCGTGAGCTCGCCGAGGAACACGCGCGGCACGAGCTCGCATTGCAGACCGAAGCGAAGCGCACCGCGGCGATTTTCGATCGTATGATCGATGCCTTGATTCTCGTCGGCCCGACCGGCCATATCCGGCTCGCGAACCGCGCCGCCCACACGCTCTTCGCCACTTCCACCACGATGGTCGGCCGCACCGTCCTCGAGGCCACGCGGCATCACGAAGTCGCCGCCGTCGTGCGCCGGCTCGACGAACAATCGGAAGTCCTCGATCACGAAGTACGACTCGAACGCGCCGGCGAGGCGCGCCTCCTGCAGATCAACGCCCTCGCGCTCGAGGCCGCCAGCGGCGCGCGCGATGGCGTGTTGCTGGTGTTTCACGATCTCACCCGCCTGCGCCAGCTCGAGGCCGTGCGCCAGGATTTCGTGGCCAACGTCAGCCACGAACTGCGCACCCCCTTGTCGCTGATCAAGAGCGCCGCCGAGACCCTGCTCGACGGCGGAAAAAGCAACCCGGCGGTGACCGACCGTTTTCTCGACATCATCGACAAGAATGCCAACCGGCTGACCCTGCTCATCGACGACCTGTTGCTCCTCGCGAAGCTCGATTCCGGCCGGCTCGAGCTGCACCTGCAGCCCGTGGGATTGCACGACGCCGTTGCAGAAGCGATCGACGATGCCGCGTTGATCGCGCGCGCGCGCGACGTCAGCCTGCGCAACGAAGTGCCGCCGGAACTTGCCGCCCAGGCCGACCCCGACCGGCTGCGGCAGGTGCTCGCAAACCTGATCGACAACGCGATCAAATATGGCCGCGTCCACGGCGCGGTTGTGATCCGCGCGCGGTCGATTGATTCGCGCACGGTCGAAGTCGCCGTGCGCGACGACGGGCCGGGAATTCCGCCCGAGGCAAAGGCACGGATCTTCGAACGCTTTTACCGCGTCGACAAGGCGCGCGCCCGCGAACAAGGCGGCACCGGCCTCGGCCTCGCGATCGTGAAGAACGTCATCGAGGCCCACGGCGGCGACGTCCGCGTCGAGAGCGCCACTGGCGAAGGCACGACCTTTTTCTTCGCCCTGCGCGCCGCGCCCCCCGCAGGCTGAAGCAGCAGCAATCTCGCCGCCGTCGTGTAACCCTGCAGGGGAGCGCAGGGATGTTTGTCATCTAATGGATGACAAACACTCGGAGCTGAGTCGGGACCGGTTCGAGTGACTTGTCATCTAATGGATGACAAACCGACCATCGTGAAATTGCCAAACTCCAGGCCCTGCCTGAGAGCGCAGGGAACGTCGTCAGAGGCGGCATCGCAAAAATTCCGTCCTCTCCCGAGGCGGGCTACAACGAGGCACAAAAAAGCGCAAAGCCAGGCCTTCTTGGTGCGCTTTCTTGTGCCTCGTTGGGGCGAAACCTGTCGCGGGAATTTTGCGCCGGAAACCTACAACCGCACCCTCATAACCGGTTGCACCGGTTCCGCCGACTCGAGCCCGCGGAGCTCGGCGGATTTTCCCACATCCGGATCCGAAACGCGCACGCGATACTTTCCCGGCGCGAAGACATGCGGCCGAAACTTCGGGTACCTCGGGCGCAACGCATACACGAGCTCGCCCGAGGCTTCGTCGACCACTTCAATCACCGGCTGCGCCACACCCAGAATCTCGAGCGGTGGCAGATAGCCCACGATCTTCGCCGCATAGTTTTCCAGCATGTCGACCTCGACCGGCCAGCCCGGCATTTGCGTATCCGACCGCGTCACGTCGGCGCTATAAGGCCAGCACTCCACGTGGATTTTCCGCCGCGCCTTGTCGAAGCGCACCAGACCGATGCCCGACGCCTTGTCCTCGACGAACTGCAGGAGATCGCCCGTCCGCGGCTGGGTCGCGCCGTTCTTCACCGCGAGCACCGTCATCGGGTTGCCGAAGCTGTCGGTGAAATCGCCCGTCAGGCCTTTCTGCCGCGGCTTCGTCCACGGCGCCGTTTCCGGCTCCCACCAGCGCGGATAACCCACGTTCACCGCCGGTCCCGCGAAGGCCACCGATCCGTCACCATGCGCATCGACGCCGTACTTCACCACGCCCGGGATGTGTTGATCACCCGCGATGTGAAAGGCGAACGCCTTGCGGATCTCGCGCACCGCGCGATTGCGCGCCGTCTGCGGCCAGCCGTTGCTGTCGTAGTCCGCGCGCAACGTCATGCGCTCGCGGCCATGCGTGGTCGGAAACGACGTGAAGATCGTCTGCGAGATGATCGCCTTCATGTCCGCGCCGCGCCAGTCGCGCACCCATTGCCGGAGAAACTCCTCCTGCTTTTCGCCGAGCAGCGAGAGCCCCGGAAGATCCGCGGTTTTCGGGTCGAAATTCGGATTCGTCTCGTGATCGCCGCGTCCACCCGTCGGCGGCACTTTCCCGTCCGGCCCGGACTTGTACTGCCGGTCCGCGAGGACCGCGAAGCTCACGCGCCCGTAGGTGAGCGGCCCGTAGTATTGGAGCGTGCCGCGCTCCACCGGCGTCGGGTCGTGCGGATCCGGATGATGCGCGGTCTGCGTACGATAGACGACGTTCACCCAGTCGGCCGGCATCGTGTAGCCGCCCGACTCCTGCGTCGGCCCTTGCGCGCGCCCGCCCTCGCCCCAGATGTTTCCCTGGTAGACATCGTGGTCGTCCGGCAGCGACACACTCGGCCGGTCGCGCATCAGCTCACGCCACGTCCAGCCGTGCAGATACCATTTCCGCAGGTAGTCGATCATCGCCTTGTCCGTTGGCGTGCGGATGATCCCGTAGCCGCCGCTGCTCTCGTAAAACTGATCGCCCGTGAACGCGAGCAGGTCGGGATTCAACCGCGCGACACTCGCCACATAGGGCGCATTCGGAAACGCCTCGTGGATGTTGCACGAGATGTCCGCGACCGAAAGCACCGGTGCCTCCGTCGGGTCGCGCCGCACCATGCCGGTCCAGTAATGCTCCACCGCCGAGCCGCCCTTCACCTGCAACGCGTACGCGAGCCTGTATTCAACATCCTTGGACGCATCCCAGTCCGCGAGCCGGAAGGCTGCGATCCGCGCCTCCGGATGGATGGGCGCATCGCCGATCGTCTTCCAGTCGGCGCCCGCCTTGACCTGCAGCCGCACCGTCTGCGTGTCGCGCTCGCCGATCGGCGGCAGTTGCGCGGAGAGCTTCATCACACCGCCGCTGAGCGTGTATTGGGAAAACAACAACGGCCCAAACGTCCGCTCCGGATGCGCGCTGATCTTCGGGCCGCTCACGCTCCAGTCGGCGAACCAGAACAATCCGCCCGGCCGTCCGCCGCCCGCGGCCTTTTTCGCCGGTTGCGCCTTAGCCTTCGCCTTGCCCTTGCCCGCACCACCAGCGCCCGCCGCCGCGAAATTGCTCACCAGCGCCAGATTGCCGACGCAGCGCTCGCGCGGCACGGACTTGGTGACCGCGCCGAGTTCGCGTCCTTGTTTATCCACTACAACCAGAGCGAGCCGGTAATTCGCCCCCTCCGGCGTGCCGCTCAACCGCAGTTCCGCCTCGGGCACACCGAGCTTCACGGCCCCCGCTTTCGCCTCGCCCAGCGTGCCGATGAACAACCCGCCGTCCGCCGTGATTCCCGCATCGAGCCCGCGACCGAAAATCAGACTGTTGCGATAATCCGGCAGCGTGCCGCGGATGCCCACGCGAAAGCCCGCGGACCCCGCCCCGGAGCCCAACGCGCCGCCGCCCACGCGGCCGAGCCGCACCTTCAACGCAAACGCGCCCTCCTGCTCACCAAGCGAGCGGACAAGCAGGTGGACGTTCCGATCCGGCGCGGGATTCGTGCACTCCACGCGGCCTTCGGCCACGCGCCAGTCCTGCAACGGATTCGACCAATACTCCGGGCCGATCCACACGCGGTCGTGCACCGCGGTCCAATTGCTGGTGAAATCCCCCGGGCGCGCGCCGCCCGCGGTTTCCGCCGCGTGCGCGAGCGAGGGCAGCCGCGCGGCCACGGCGGCTCCAGCGGCAATGGCGGCCGAGTTGGTGAGGAAATCGCGACGAGTGAATTTTTGAGGCAATGACATGGGGTGAAAACGAAAGTGAAAACGAAAGTGCGGGTGAGAGGGAAGCGCCGATCGCGTTAAGGCACGCGCGAGCGGGCGCACCTCCCGTTGACGGGTCCCGCCTCTCCCGAGGCGGGCTACCAGAATCCAACCATGGTCTGTCGTAGCCCGATTCGGGAGAAGCGGGACCGGGTTGGAGCGACCGACAGCTTCGAGATGCGCCTCTCGCGATCCGCCGGAAACTTTTTTTCGCTCCACGCGATCTGCGCGCTCCGCGCCGCACCACCGGTCCGCGGCCCAACGCGCTCACTCCGCGTGAATGAACCCGCGACGCAATCCTTCGCGCACGGCCTCCGCCCGATCGGAAACATCGAGCTTTCGAAACAGGCTCTTGAGGTGCGTCTTGATCGTGTCCTCCGACACACCGAGCACCTGGCCGAGCTCGCGGTTCCCAAGGCCCTTGCCCAGCAGCTCGAGGATCTCGTCTTCGCGGCGCGTGAGATGCACGCCCGCCCGATTCTCGTCCAGCCGCGCCGCGACGCTCTTCGGCAGATAGCGGCGACCCGAATTCACTTCGCGGATCGCATCCACGAGTTCGTCCTCGACCACGCTCTTGAACAGATAACCCATCGCGCCGGCCGCGAGCGCCTGATGAATGTCCTCGTCGCCATCGTAGTTCGAGATCACGAGCACGCGCGCCATCGGGAACTCTGCACGGATCGCGTGCGTCACCCGCGTCCCGCTGTCGCCGCGCAGCCGCAGGTCCATCAACACGACGTCGGGCCGGTGCTGCCGAAAGAGCTCGAGCGCACGCGGGCCGCCATCCGCCTCGGCCGCGATCGCCATGTCGGGCTGCTGATTCACGACCGTCGCCATGCCCACCCGCACGAGCGGATGGTCGTCCACAATCATCACCTTGATCACGGTGTTCATGGTCACGTGGCGGGCGAACGCCGGCGAAACGACGGGGCCGGCGCGTGGAACGCCTCCGCCGCCGCGCCGGAAACTTCGGCCGGTCGTATCAGCGGAACGGTGACAACAACCTCGGTGCCTTCGCCCGGCCGGCTCTGGATGCGAAGCTCGCCCCGCATCTCGCGCACGCGCTCACGCATCCCGAGCAGGCCGAAGCAGCCGCTCGCCTGCGCGAGGTACTGCGCCGGATCGAACCCGGCGCCATCATCCTTGATCCGCACCGTGATCTCCAACGGCCGGAATTCGATCGCGACCTGGATCATGCCCGCGCGGCCGTGCTTGACCGCGTTGGTCATCGCCTCGGTGCCGATGCCGAGCAGATGGTGCTCCACGCGTGGCGGAAGCAGCGCCACCTGGCCGGTCACGCGCACGTCCGCGCTGAGCGCGCCCGAATGGTTCCAAAGATCGGCCGCGCGCCGCAGCCCTTCGACGAGCCCTTCGTGTCGCGCCGGCACCGTCTCGGTGCGCAGCTCGCGGATGGCATTGCGCGCGAGCGCGCGGCTCTGCCGCAGCATCTGCCGCGCAAACTGCAAGCGCTCGCGGACCGGGTGCGGCGAACCGTCGAGATCGGTTTCCATTGCCTTCATCTGAAGCGAGAGTCCCGTGAGCCCCTGCTCCAGCGTGTCGTGCAGTTCGCGCGCGATCCGGCTGCGCTCCTCCAGCGCCGCCGCATGCCGCGCCTGCTGCTCGATGACGGAACGTTTCCGGCCGATCTGCCGGCGCAACGCCCACACCCAGCCGCCCGCCGCCAGCAGCACCGCACCGGCGATCGCGAGCGCCCGCCACAACCGCTCCGGCGTCCACCACGGCGGCGCCTGCTCGACGGTCAGATCCGCGAGGCCGGCCACGAGCAGCAGGAACGAGCGCGGTTGATAAAACCAGATGTCCTCCAGCTCGCTGATGACACAGATCCCGGTCACGCTCACCAGGCTGTTCTTGTCGGGCAGCGAAAGCGCCGTGTTCGCCGGCAGATTGTATAGTCCCTTGAACAGCTGGTCTCCGGTCTGGAAAATCAGCGTGACGTTCCGCCCCGCGATCACCCAATCGACGAGCCGCGCGCGGATGCTCACGAGATCCGAGTTGTGCGTGCCTTCGAGCACTGCGGCAAGTGTCGGCCGCACCGGTGCCGGCGGCTGGGTCGTGCCGACCACGCGACAGGTCGCATGCTGCAACACTGCCAGGCCTTCCGCCATCACCGGAAAACCCGCCGCCTCGATGATCTCGCCAGGGCGAAACTCCTGGGCCTTGGCGGTCTGCACTTTCAACCCCACATCCCCATCGCGGACGAACAACGTCGTGCCGGACAGCCGGCGCGTGACGACGCCACTCGTGCGCACGCGATGCGGATGCGCCGCGCCCGGGAGGAAACGCATCACGCGGCTCGCCGGCACCAGCGGCCGCGCAAACGCATCGGGCTCCCCCGGCCGCAGGATCGAGATCTCCGCAAACGACGGCACACGAAACGACGGTTCGACGACCTGGTTGTGAGCGTTCACGTTCACGGCCGCGACGCCCCGCATGCGCACCGCCGTATCGACCAGCGAGTCGAGGTCCGGATGCGCGCCGTAGCTCACCAGCACGCGCACATTTCCACCGGACATCCCCAGGTCGAGCACCACGAAATCCTTCGGCTCCGGCACCTGCACCGCCCGCACCACGCCCTCGATTTCCACCCACTGATTGTCCGCCGCGCCCGAGGCGAGCACGTGGTAGGAAATGGGCCGCGCCTCCGGAAATTCGCCGCGTCCGAGGCGCGTCAACGCATGCGGCGTGACCCACGGCGAGAAGCCGCCCTTGCGCAACACTCCTGCCACCGCCACCCGGTCGCCCGCAGTGAGCTCCTTGCCCGCGGGCGATTTCGTCACGTAGATCCCGAGCTCGCCATCATGCAGCCGAAACGCCCCGCTCGGCATCGCTCCCGTAACCACTCCTTCAATACGCGCCGGCACGTCATCCGTCGTAAGCTCCGGCCACCGCGCAAAGGCGTCCGCGACACGCGTCACCTCGGCCGCCACCGCCTCGCGCACGTCGGCGTGCACCTCAGCCGGCGGCACGACGTGCTCCGCCGCGGAGCTCGATCCAGCCAGGACAAGCGCCAGCAAAAAATAACGCACCAATGGTCGGGGTGACATCGGGCTGGGTGGGGTTGATCGGAGGTAAGCGCAAGGGCCGCACCGACGCAACTCGCGAGCCGAGTCCTTCCGCCAGCGCGCGCGGCTACCGACGCGCAGCCAAAAACATTCACGTTATCCACCGGAGGAAACTCGCTTCATGTAGCCCTGCTCGGGAGAGCAGGGACCGGCGGCACTTGCGCGTCTCTCCGAGACGGCCTGGGTTTTGCAGGCGGAAGCGGATTGAGGTGAAACGAGCGCGAGAACTCTGGCCGGCTCGGACAGCCGGGCCCCACCGTCTCAATCTCGCAGGCTGCAGTTTTATTTAAACCGCCCCCACCTGCACGCCACGATCGTTGCGAAAACTGAGCTGCGCCCCACCCGTTCCGCACGAGCGACCTGCCGATTCGCGCTTGGCCATCTCCCGCTTGGCTATTGGCTGTTTGCCATCGAGAATCTCTCCATGACCTCTCCCGACGACAACATGCTGGCGACCCTCAGTCGGATCGGCGCCGTCGCGCCGGAAGTCATCGAGCTCTTCGATTACCTCGAAGACACGCCCCTGTGGATGAAGGACGAAGCGGGGCATTACGAGTGGGCCAACGTCGCGCTCCTGCTCAACTTCGGCCTGAAAACGCGCGCCGAGATCATCGGCCGGACCGACTACGATTTCTGCGGCGAGGTGCTCGCCAACCAGTATCGTATCGACGACGAGCGCGTGCTGCGCGGCGAGCGCATCCTCTCGCGCGTCGAGCTCGTCGGCCGCTTCAACCATACCGCTCGCTGGTGCGTCACCTCCAAGGTTCCTCTCCGCGACGCCACCGGTCGCATCGTCGGAACCGCCGGTGTGACGCGCCCGCTGCCGCAACCGGAAACGACCTCGCCGGCTTCCGCCATGCCGACCGGTTCGCCGCTCAGCGTCGCCATCCGCTACATCAGTCAGAATTACGCCGACCGCATCACCAACGATGACCTCGCCCGCGTCTGCGGCCTGTCGGTGCGTGCCTTCGAGCGGCAGTTTCAGGCGGCCTACAACAGCTCGCCGCACGATTACATCCGCCAGCTCCGGGTGCGGATGAGCTGCGGTGCCCTCGTGTTTTCCAGGAAATCGCTCGCCGAGGTCGCGACCGAATTCGGTTTCGCCGACCAGAGCCACTTTACCAAGGAGTTTCGGAAATTCATGGCCGAAACACCTCGCGCCTACCGCGCGCGCTATCAGAAGCGGTCGTGATTCGTTGCCCTTGCGGATCCCGGGCCCCGACGCGATTTTCCCAAAATCCGCCGCGGTCCTACTAGGCGGTTGCCTCATGCATCGTTAGGATGCTCATTCCCTTTTCCCCCGTCCCAGCCACATCCTTCGCCGGCTCACGTTCTGCCCCGGCCGGCGCACCGCCCGAATCTCCATGCCGACCTCCTCCGTCCTCGACCTCAAAACGGTCAAGTCCAACACCAAGAGCCTCGTCGAAGGCACGCTCGCCGAAACCGGCGGCCTCCTCCGCCTCGCGCCCGCCTGGGTGCCGCGCTCCTTCCTCCAGCCGGGTCTCCGCATCAAGCTCCACCCGGACGACACCTACGCCTACGGCCTCAATCGCGGCGGCATCGACGAACGCTGGTTCGCCTCCACCACCGTCACCGCCAACGAGGGCCGCGCCTGGGACGAAGGCCTGAGCTACGCCGTCGTCGGCAACAAACGCTTCACCCTCAAGCAAGCCGTGGCCGATTGCGGCGCCACGCTCATCGGTTCATCAATCTGGAAGAAATATAAGAAGTGGCCCGTCTACTCGAAGTTCTTCGATAACATGGGCCCGATCCCGCATCACATGCACCAGTCCGCCAAACAGGCGAAGCTGGTCGGCCAGGAGGGCAAACCCGAGTCGTACTATTTCCCGCCCCAGCATAATAATGTGGGCAATAATTTCCCCTATACGTTCATGGGCTTCGAGCCCGGCACGACCAAGGCGCAGGTCCGGAAGTGTATCGAGAATTGGAACAAGGGCGACAACGGCATCCTCGATCTCTCCAAGGCCTATCGCCTCAAGCCCGGCACCGGCTGGCTGATCGATCCGTGCATCCTCCACGCTCCCGGCTCGCTCTGTACGTATGAGCCGCAATGGGGCAGCGATGTCTTCGGCATGTATCAAAACCTCGTCGAGGGCCGCGAAGTTCCCTGGAGCCTGCTCGTGAAGGACATGCCGAAATCGAAACACAAGGACATCGACTTCATCGTCGACCAGCTCGACTGGGAGAAAAACGTCGATCCGAATTTCAAGGACAACCACTACCTCGAGCCCGTCCCCGTCGCCGACACCCGCAGCGAGGGCTACGTCGACCGCTGGATCGTTTACGGCAAAGTCGATGGCGAGCAGCTCTTCACCGCCAAGGAGCTCACCGTCGATCCGGGCACCAAGTGCACCGTGAAGGACACCGGCGCCTACGGTCTCATTTGTGTACAAGGCAGCGGCAGGATCAACGGCCAGCCGCTCGTGAGCCCCAAGCTCATCCGTTTCCACGAACTGACCGAGGACGAGTATTTCTGTACAGAAGACGGCGCCAAAGCCGGCGTGACGTTCGAGAATACCAGCGGCACCGAACCGCTCGTCTGTCTCCGCTACTTCGGACCCGAGGTAAACCCCGACGCTCCCGCCATGGGCGCGTATCGGAATAATAAGTTCTAAGCAGTAGTAGCGAGTTGTGAGTAGCGAGTAGCGAGCATCACGCAGGCGAAGCCCACTATTCCTTCCTCACAGCTCCACTCGCTACCCACACTACTCACTACTTCCGCCCCCCGACTACTCACTACCCGCTACTTTTCTCTACCATGCCCCAGAATAACTTCCCCAAACTTCACAACGCCATGTGGCCCGGTCTCGTCGGCAAGGGCAGTCCCGGCGCGGAACCGTTTATCGATCTCGACACGATGCTCGACATGACCGCGAAAGCAGAGGTCAACGGCATCAAATTCGACGGCGTCGATCTGTTCCTATATAATCCGCACACCGATATCGACAGCTCCGACGACGACATCAAGAAGCTCGCCGACAAAATCAAAAAGAAGGGCTTCGTCGTCGGCTCCGTCGTCGCTCCCGTGTGGTTTGACGCCTCGGCCGGCGGCGACGAGACGGCCCGCGCCAACTTCGTCACTCACGTCCGCAAAGCCGTGCGCATCGCCGCCAAGCTCCGCGAGCTTGGCGTGCGCCCCTACGGAATCGTCCGCATCGACAGCGCCACGAGCGTCAAAGCCTGGGACGAGAATCCCAAGGCCATGACGAAGCTCATCGCGCAGACCTTCCGCGAGTGCGGCAAGATCGCGAAGGGCGAAGGCGAGCGCCTCGCCGCCGAAGGCGAGATCTGTTGGGGCGGCATGCATTCGTGGAAACACATGGTGAATCTGCTCGAGGAAGTCGCCATGCCCAGGGTCGTCGGCTTCCAGGCCGACATGTCGCACACGCATCTCTATACCCTCGGCGAAAACGCCGAGCAGCACCGCATCGTGCCGAAGAATTATCACTACGAGCCCGCCGAATTCCACAAGGCGATGACCAAGCTCACCGACGCACTGCGCCCCTGGACGATCGATTTCCACGTCGCGCAAAACGACGGCAGCGTCTTCGGCTCCGGCTCGCACGAGAAGACCGGCCGCCATTGCCTCGCGACCGACCCGAAGGGCAAGCTCAACATCCCGCGCGACTCCGGCTACTGGCTCCGCGACGGCAAAGGCAAGGTCACGAAAAAGCTGAAGCACATTTGCTGGGACGGCTGCATGTTCCCGAACGAGGTCATGATGAAACAGCAAACCTGGAACGACATCCTCGCCGCCATGATCGAGGTCCGAAACAACCACGGCTGGGTCGGCTGAAGAAGTAGCGAGTAGCGGGTAGCGAGCGTCACGGTTCGCACCCGCTCCCTCGCTCGCAGCTTTCACCGCCCTCATATTTTAAGAAATACCCCGCGTATCCGTCCGCCAACTACTCACTACTCGCTACCCGCTACTCGCTACTATGGCCAAGAAACAACTCCGCATCGGGCTCATCGGCTACAGCTTCATGGGCCGCGCCCACTCCAACGCTTTTCACCAGGTCAACCACTTCTTCCCTTCCAGCTACGAGCTCGTGCCGCAGGCCGTCTGCGGCCGCGACGCCGCGAAGGTTCAGGAGTTCGCCGACAAGTGGGGCTACAAGTCCATCGAGACCGATTGGAAGAAGCTGATCGCGCGCGACGACATCGACGTCGTCGACATCGCCACGCCTAACAACCTTCACGCCGAGCAAGTCATCGCCGCCGCCAAGGCCGGCAAGATGATCCTCTGCGAAAAACCCCTCGGCCGTAACGGCGCCGAAGCCGAGAAGATGACCGCGGCCGTGAAGAAAGCCGGCGTGCCCAACATGGTCTGGTACAACTACCGCCGCTGCCCGGCCGTCGTCCTCGCCAAGAACATCATCGATTCGGGCAAGCTCGGCCGCGTGTTCCACTACCGCGCCAACTTCCTCCAGGATTGGACCATCAACCCCGAGCTTCCGCAGGGCGGCACCGGCCTCTGGCGCCTCGACGTCAAGGTCGCCGGCTCCGGCGTCACGGGCGACCTCCTCGCGCATTGCATCGACACCGCGCTCTGGCTCAACGGCGGCATCAAGGACGTGAGCGCGATGACCGAGACGTTCGTCAAGCAGCGCAAACACAACCTCACCGGCAAGGTCGAGAAGGTCGGCATCGACGACGCCTGCCTGTTCCACTGCCACTTCAACAACGGCTCGCTCGGTCAGTTCGAATCCACCCGCTACGCCCGCGGCCACAAGGCCCTCTACACCTTCGAGGTGAACGGCGAAAACATGTCGCTCAAGTGGGACCTACACGATCTGCATCGCCTGCAAATCTTCGACTACAGCGACGATAGCACCGAGCGCGGCTGGAAGAGCGTCCACGTGTCCGACGGCGATCATCCCTACTGCGGCAACTGGTGGGTCCCCGGTCTCCAGCTCGGCTACGAACACAGCTTCGTTCACGCCATGGTCGAATTCGTTCGCGGACTCGAAAACGGCAAGGGCTGCACGCCCAACTTCAAGGACGGCCTCGCCACCGACTACGTCGTCGACGCCGTGCTCAAGTCCGCGAAATCGAAGAAGTGGGAAAAGGTGAAGCAAGCCTGAGGCGCCCTTCGGCGCACCGAAGTAGCGAGTAGCGAGTAGCGGGTAGCCAGCATCACGCAATCGTCAGCGCTCACTACCCGCGACCCACCCTCCGCTTTCGCCCCGCGCCCTCTCATCACGTCCCCTGCGAGGCTACTCGCTACCCGCTACTCACTACTCGCTACTCGCTACTCGCTACTCGCTACTTTTTGGCCGTCTTTCTCCCGTGATGCTCCGCCCGTCCCTTCGCCTGCTCGCCCTCGCGTCGCTGCCGCTGTTCGCGAACGCGCTCGCCCAACCAGCCAGCCCACCGCCGCCCGCCGCCGCCGCAACGCCCGCCCACGCCGCGTCCGCGCCCGTCGCGCTGAATCCCGGCGAGCGCATCGCGATCGTCGGCAACGGCCTCGCCGATCGCATGCAGCACCACGGCTGGCTCGAGACCATGATGCACGCGCAACATCCGTCGCATCAGCTCGTCGTCCGCAATCTCTCCGTCGCCGGCGACGAAGTCACCACGCGCGCACGCTCGAAGGATTTTGGCACACCCGACGAGTGGCTCACCAAAGTCCAGGCCGGCACCGTGTTCGCCTTCTTCGGCTATAACGAATCGTTCGCCGGCCCGGAAGGCCTCGCGCAATTCAAGGAAGACCTAGCCACATACCTCCGCGAAACCCGCGCGAAAAACTACAACGGCCTCGGGAACCCGCGCATCGTGCTCTTCTCGCCGATCGCGACCGAGAAGCATCCAGATCCCAACTTCGCCTTCGATCCCGCAATCAACGCCAACCTCGCGCTATATACTAAAGCCATGGCCGAGGTCGCGCGCGATCTCGCCGGCGTCACATTCGTCGATCTCTTTGCCCCGTCCCAGCAGCTCTTCGCCGAAGCCGCCCGCACCAACCAGCCGCCACTCACCATCAACGGCGTGCACCTCAACAGCGCCGGCGAAGCGAAGCTCGCGCAAAAAATCTTCCCCGCCCTTTTCGGCCCCGCCACCTCGGGCTCGCAGCCGTCCGCGGCCGCAATTTCCCCCGACTCCCCCGAGTTCGAAAAACTCCGCGCCGCCGTCAACGCGAAGAACGCGATGTGGCATTCGCGTTACCGCACCGTCGATGGCTATAATGTTTACGGCGATCGCTCCAAGATCGCCTACGTCTCCCATCCCGATCAGCCCAAGATCACCAACACCCAGATCATGATGGAGGAGATGTCGCAGCGCGACGTCATGACCGCGAACCTCGAGCGGAAAGCCTGGGCGCTCGCCGCCGGAAAAACCGACGGCGTCGAAATGCTCCCACTTCCCGTCGTCACGGCCTTCGGCACCAATAAACCCGGCCCCAACATCGACGGCACGTACCCATTCGTCGACGGCGAGGAAGCGATCGGCCTCATGACCCTCGCCCCCGGCCTCAAAGCCAACCTCTTCGCCAGCGAGAAGGAATTTCCCGAGCTCGCGAAGGCGCTGCAGATGAACTGGGACACGAAGGGCCGCCTCTGGGTCTCCGTCTGGCCGAATTATCCCGAGCGCACGCCCACCTCGAAGAACGGCGATAAGATCGTCATCCTCGAGGACACCGACCGCGACGGTCGCGCCGACAAGTCCACCATCTTCCTCGACGACCTGAATTGCCCGACCGGTTTCCAGTTCTTCAAAGACGGCATCCTGCTCATGCAGGCGCCCGACGTGTGGTTCGTCCGCGACACCGACGGCGACGGCAAAGGCGACTGGCGCGAGCGCGTGCTCATGGGCCTCGACTCCGCCGATTCGCACCACACCGCCAACTCCCTCATCTACGAGCCCGGCGGCGCGATCCTGTTTAGCGATGGTGTTTTCCACCGCTCGCAGGTCGAGACCGTCGCCGGTGCCGTGCGCAATATAGACGGCGCGATCTACCGCTACGAACCGCTCACCGCGAAATTCGAAACCTATATAGCGTACGGCTTCGCGAACCCTCACGGCCGCGCCTTCGATTATTGGGGCAACGACTTCATCACCGACGCCACCGGCAACAACACCTACTGGGGCCCCGCCTTCAGCGGCAAACTCGACTACCCCGCGAAACACCCGCGCCTCAAAACAATCTGGGACCGCCCGTCGCGCCCCTCCGCCGGCAGCACGATTCTCACCAGTACCCATTTTCCCGATTCATATTGGGGCGATTATCTCAACCCCAACGTCATCGGCTTCCAGGGCATCTACCGCGTGAATCTCGAAGACGATGGCTCCGGCATCAAAGGCACGCGCGAGCCCGACATCGTCCAGTCGAAGGATCCGAATTTCCGTCCCATCGACACCTCGACCGGCCCCGACGGCGCACTCTACGTCATCGACTGGCACAACCCGCTCATCGGCCATCTGCAAAGCCACCTCCGCGATTCCAACCGCGACCACGAACACGGTCGCATCTATCGCATCACACACGAGAGCCGCCCGCTGGCGTGGCAGCCGAAGATCGACGGCGAGCCGATTCCGGTGCTGCTCGATTTGTTGAAGCGAAAGGAAAACCAGATCCGCAATCTCGCGAAGATAGAGCTCGGGAAACACGACTCCGCCAAAGTCATCGCCGCCACCAAAACCTGGGTTGCCCAACTCGACGCCGAACACCCCAAAACATCCTCCCCTCGTAGCCCTGCTCGGGAGAGCAGGGACTCGTCCGCCTCCCCCACACCCTCCGACCTCGACCACGCCCACCATCTCCTCGAAGCGCTCTGGGTTCACCAATGGCACAACGCCCCCGACGCCGCGCTTCTCGCCCAGCTCCTCAACTCACCCGTCGCCGATGCCCGCGCCGCCGCCGTGCGCGTGCTCGGCTACTGGCGCGACCGCATCCCGAACGCCCTCCCCGAGCTCCGCCGGCTCGCGAGCGATCCCAACCCGCGCGTCCGCCTCCATGCCGTGCGCGCCGCGAGTTTCTTTCCCGAAATCGCCGCCGTCGAAGTCGCCCTCGCCGCGACCAAGCTCGAGATCGATTACTATCTCGATTACGCGATCGGCGAAACGCTCCGCCAACTCCGCCCGCACTGGCGCAAGAGCCTCGGCGAAGGCGCGGCGATCGCCGGCGGCGATCCGGCCAGCGTGCGCTATCTGCTCCGCACCTTGAGCGCCACGGAAGTCCTCAAAATGCCGCGCACGGCCGACGTCGCGGAAAACATTCTCCACCGCAAAGGCATCTCCGACGCCGCGCGCACCGAAGCGCTCGCCTCCCTCGCCCAGCAACGCAAAGCCCCGCCCGTCGCCCTGCTCCTCGCCGCCCTCGAGTCGCCCGCGGAAGTCGATGTCCGCGGCGTCGGCCGCCTCCTCCTCGCCCAGTCGCCGGAGGCACTCCGTCCGCATCGCGCCGCGCTCCTCAAGCTCGGGCTCACCGACACCGCCGAAGGCCGCTCCTTCGCACTCGCCGCCGTCGCGCTCGCCGACGGCTCGCTCGATCCACTCTGGCGCGAAGCATCCACCTCGCCGCTTTCGCTGCAGAGTCTCCTCGGCGCGATTCACCTGCTCCCGAACGCGCCGCTCCGCGCGACCGCCTTCGACCGCGTGCTGCCGCTGCTCACGCAGCCGATCACCAGTTTCCAGGGCCCCGATCACATCATCGCCGCCACCCAACGCGACGCGATCCGCACCGCCGTGAGCACGCGCCGCGAGCCGGCCGCTGTATTCGCCGCGCTTGGACAGATGATCGCGCGCGGTGACCAGATCCCGACCGCCGCGCAAGGCATGCGCACGCTGCCGCGCGACAGCTGGACGCCCGAAATCGCCGCGACCACGGCCCGCGCGCTCGTCGCGTGGGCAAGGAAGACACCCACGAACGAGCGCACCGGCCGCGATTTTGTGGAGACGATCCAGGTCGCCAACGAGCTCGTGAACACGCTTCCGCCCGCCGATGCCGACCCGCTCCGCAAGACGCTTTCCGGCCTCCGCGTCGCATCCTTCGTCGTCCGCGCCGTCGTCGAGGAGATGCGCTACGACACGCCGCGCCTCGTCGTCCAGTCCGGCAAACCCTTCGAGATCATCTTCGATAATCCCGACGTGATGCCGCACAACCTCGTCGTCGTGCAGCCAGGCGCACGCGAACGCGTCGGCACCGAAGCGATGAAGCTCCCGCCCGAGCACGTCGATCGCAGCGGTCGCGCCTGGGTGCCGGAATCGCGCGAGATCATCGCCGCGACGAAGCTCCTCGAGAACGGCCAGAGCGAGACCCTCCGCCTGCGCCCGATCCGCGAAGAAGGCGTTTACGAATACGTCTGCACCTTCCCCGGCCACTGGGTCGTAATGTGGGGCCAGCTCATCGTCACGAAAGACGTCGACGCCTACCTGAAAGCGAATCCCGTCGCCGCCTCCGCCGCCAAACCCGCCATCACGCACAACCATTAACAGCCTTCGAGGTGGGGCTCCGCTCTCCGAGCGGGCCTGAGTTCCAGCCCCCGCTTCGCCCTCACCTCCAAATCCCCCTTCGCCGCCACCCCCACCTCTCCCCCCTACCAGTCTCCCCCTCTCGCCCGCTCCCTCTCAGCAACCATCCGCCCATGCACCTCCGCTCCCTCCTCCCCGCCCTCGCCCTCGCGCTCGTTGCACCACTCGTCCACGCCGCCGATACCGGCTTCAAATCCCTCTTCAACGGCAAGGACCTCTCCGGCTGGGAAGGCATGCCGTCACTCTGGTCCGTGCGCGATGGCGCCATCACCGGCCAGACGAAAAGCGAAGCCGATCTGCCCACCGCCAACACGTTTCTCGTCTACAAGACCGCCGAGCCCGCCAACTTCGAACTGCGCCTTAAATTCAAGCTCACCGCGCAAAACGACAAGGGCCAGGCCAACTCCGGCGTGCAGTACCGCAGCCGTATCATCGATCCTGCTACGTTTATCGTCGGCGGCTACCAGGCCGACATCGATACGGGCAAATACATCGGCATGCTTTACGAAGAGCGCGGCCGCGGCATCCTCATGCAGCCCGGCCAGAAAATCCGCATCGGCGCGAAGACCGATTCTCCCCAGAGCGCCGCCGCGGCCAGCGCGAAAGCCAAGAAGGGAAAACAGAAAGCGCCTGTCGATGTCGTATCGACCGTCACCACGCGCGAGCAGCTCGCCGCCGCCTACAAGTTCGGCGAATGGTCCGAGCTGCGAATCGTCGCGCGCGGCAACCACGTGCAGCACTTCGTCAACGGTAAGCTCACCGCCGACGTCACCGACAACGATCCGGCGCTCGCCCCGAAATCCGGCGTCGTCGCCCTCCAGCTCCACAAGGGCCCGCCGATGACGGTTCAGTTCAAAGACATTCAGCTGAAGACGCTGCCGTAATATTTCCGCGAGCCGCGCCGCCCCAGCGATCGGCGCGACTCGCGTTGCCAGGTCAGTCGCCCCAGTCGCCCGATCACCCCCACATCCCACGCCCCATGATTCGCCCCAACACCCGGGCGCGCGTCTGCGCATTCGCATTCGCGCTCGCCTCCGCTTCCGCCCTCCAAGCCCAGACCGCCCCCGCGCCTGCCGCGACCACCGCCTCCACCGACAGCGCTTCCGCCAAAACCGTGAAGCTCGACGACTTCGTCGTCACCGGTGTCTTCAACGCCACCGAAGCCAGCAAGGCCACCACCGCCATCTCCACGGTCGATGCCAGCCTCGTGGCCGAACAGGTGCCGCTCAGCGCCGACGACCTTCTGCTCAACGTCGCCGGCGTCTTCGTCAATTCCTCCCTCGGCGAGATCCGCGGCATGGTTTACTCGCGCGGCATCTCCGCCGACAGCAGCGATGGCGCCACCGGCCAATATTACGTCTCCATGCAGGAGGACGGACTGCCGATCACCAACATCGCCTTCGGCAACTACAACGCCAGTTACTTCAACCGCCCCGACGTCACCCTGCAGCGCGTCGAGGCCGTCCGCGGCGGCAGCGCATCGATCACATCCTCGAACTCGCCGGGCGGCGCGTTCAACTACATCAGCCGCATCGGCCGCGCGAATTTCGGCGGCGAAATCCGCACGCGCTTCGGTCTCGAGGGCCGTGAGTCGCCACACTATCGCACCGACGCCGTCATCGGCGGTCCGCTCGGCAGCAAGGGCTGGGTCTACAGTGTCGGCGGCTTCTATCGCTACGCCGAGGGTCACCGGCCCGCGGACGGTTATCCGATGAACAACGGCTTCGTCCTCCGCGGAAATCTCTTCAAGGACTACGGCAGCGGCTCCGTGAAGATCTACGGCAAATACATGGACGACCGGAACCATTGGTATGAATACCTGCTGGCCCGCGATCCGCAGGATCCGAAACAATATCCCGGCCTCAGTCGCTACAGCACGAACCTCCTGCCGAAGAGCTCGCACCAGTTCCCGCGTGAGGCGGAGGACCAGTTCGCGACGTTCGACACGACCGACGCCGTGCGCTCCCGCCAGCGCTACGCTGGCATCGAATGGAAACACGAGTTCGGCAATGGCTGGTCGTTCAACCAGAACGTGAAGTTCAGCCGCAACTGGGCCGACTGGAACTCGAGCGCGGGCGTCACGCCGCGCAGCCTCGAGTGGCCGAATTTTTTCAGCAACATGGGCATTCAGTTCAACGGCGGCGGCGCCGCGCTGAACGGCCGTGTCCCGCCGGGCCTCTACCGCTTCTCTGACCGCCAGACTGGCGACGTGCTGGCCGAGGTCACGTCCAACGGCGCCTACACCGTCAACGCCAACGCGCTCTCCCATCCCGGCCAGATCGTCCGCTTCTCCAATCTGCCCAACAACCAGATCGTCCCCAGCGCGCTCTGGACCAACAACGGCCGCGTCGCCAACGAGCACATGGACGAGATCATGGAGCGTTTCTCGGTCACGAAGCGTTTCGACAACATGACGTTCACCACCGGCGGCTACTTCGGCTACGCCGACATCTCCGATCGACAGTCCAGCGGCGGCCGAGCCGCCTCGCCTCTCGTCGAGCAGCCGCACCCCGTCTCCATTGTTTGGATACCGGCCACCGCCGCCACCGCCCCGGCCGGCACTCCCGCCGCCACGCTCGCGGCCGTGACCGGCTGGAATGGCCAGCCCGTCCAGCTCACGAACCCCGAGGGTTTCACCTCGCTTGGCAACGGCTACACGCGCGACGAGGCCATCGCGCGGCAGTTCGCCTATTTCTTCGGCCACAAATGGGACATCACCCGGCGCTGGGGCGTCGACTGGGGTTTCCGCAGCGAGAACTTCATCGTGAAGGGCTTCAACCAGTCCGGCTCCCTGAACCCCCGCGGCAACTGGGATCCGACCTACGGCGGCGCCGACGGCAATCCGCTCACGATGTACGACAACCGCTTCACCGTGCCGAATCCCAATGCCAAATGGCACTTCGACAAAAACGTCCGCAGCTTCTCCTGGTCCGCCGCGACGAACTTCGTGATCAACGACTCGAACTCGTTCTACCTCCGCTACGCCGACGGCGAGAAGGCGCCCGACTACGCGTTCTTCCGGAACTACAATTCCCTGTTCCGGCTCGCCAATCTCCGGCCCCGCCCGCAGTCGATCGAGCAATGGGAGCTCGGCTACCGCTGGAAAAAACCGCGCGTCACCATGACCGTCACGCCCTTCTGGAGCCGCCTCGCCAACATCAACAGCAACCCGCAGGCGACCGAGGCCGACGGCACCACGCTCTATTATCCGGATCCGATCTATAACTCCGTCACCTCCTACGGCATCGAGCTCGAGGGCGAGTTCAGGTTCACGGAACGCCTGAAGGTCCGCTCGGTCTTCACCGCCCAGAAATCCGAAAACACCATCTGGAAAGTCTTCGTCGCCGGCGTGAACGGCCGCGACGACGACAGCTACCTCGATTTTTCCGGCAAGGATTCGGACAACAATCCTGACTTCATCCTGAATACCACGCTCGATTACCGCACCAAGAACTGGTTCGCCAATCTGTCCTGGCGGCACATGGGCGAGCGCGCCGGCAACATCGCCAACGTCATCACGCTCCCGCGCTTCAACCAGTTCAACTTCGCGGCCGGCTATACTTACTCGCGCGCCCTCTCGTTCAGCCTGAACGTCAACAATGTCTTCGACTCCGAAGGCGTGATGACGTGGCGCGGCTGGGGCGTGAACCCTGGCGATCGCCAGAGTTACCGCGAGCTCCCACCGACCGGCCGCGACACGATGCTGCAATATGTCCCCATCCAGCCGCGCGCCGTCTTCCTCACCGCGACCTACCGTTTTTAAACCGCCGGCATTCTTGCGCATGTTGTAGCCCGCCTCGGGAGAGGCGGGATTTCCTTCGCCTCACTCACCAAGTCCCCGCCCCGTTTTTCCGCCCGGGCTACACTCCTTTCCTTCACTATGCCACGCTCGTCCCTTCCCCTACGCTTTCTCGGCTTCGCCTCCACGCTCGCATTCGCCGCGACGGCTCTCCTCGCGCCCGTCCTCGCCCAACCGAAAGCCAAAAAAGCCGCCGGCGAAACCCCGGGCCAGAAAGATCGCCGGGCGATGGCCGAGCTCGCGTCCGCCACGCCCGCCGAGGACCTCATCGTCGTCCCCGGTTTCAAGGCCGAGCTCCTCTACACCGTCCCCAAAGCCGACCAAGGCTCGTGGGTCGCGCTCACGCTCGATCACAAAGGCCGCCTGATCGCCGGCGATCAATACGGCGGCCTCTACCGTCTCACACTTCCCGCCATCGGCACGTCCACCGGCACCAACGTCGAGAAATTGAACGTGCGACTCCCCGACGTCGCACCGCCTCCCGGCACCGAATCCCGCGCCACGCCGAAGCGCGCCGTCGCGACCGATGGCTCCGCGTCCCCCGCCGTCGGCGCTCACGGTCTCCTCTACGCCTTCGACAGCCTCTACGTGATGGTCGACGAAGTTCCCGCCAAGCAGGGCCTCTGGCGGCTGCGCGATACGGACGGCGACGATCAATTCGACGAGTACAAATACCTCCGCAAAATGAACGGCAGCGGCGAACACGGGCCTCACTCGCTCGCCCTTTCGCCCGACGGAAAATCCATTTACTTCGCCAACGGCAACCACACCGATCTGCCCGTCAAGATGGAGCAGGCCCGCATGGTCGCCTGGGGCGAAGACCATCTGCTCCCGCGCATGTGGGACGCGCGCGGTCACGCCCGCAACAAGTATGCCCCCGGCGGATACATCGGCCGGACCGACCCGGAGGGAAAAACCATCGAGCTTTTCTCCATCGGCTTCCGCAACCAGTTCGACCTCTCCTTCGACCAGAACGGCGAGCTCTTCACCTACGACTCCGACATGGAGTGGGACCAGGGCTCCCCATGGTACCTGCCGACGCGCATCAATCACAGCGTGAGTGGCGGCGATTTCGGCTGGCGCAGCGGCGCCGGTCGCTGGCCCGCCTACTACGCCGACAGCCTGCCTGAAGTAGTGAACATCGGCCCCGGCTCGCCGACGGGCACCACCTTCGGCACCGACGCGAAATTCCCCGCCAAATACCAGCGCGCACTCTTCGCCGCCGACTGGACCTTTGGCACGCTCTACGCGATCCACCTCACACCCGACGGCGCAACCTTTCGCGGCGAAAAAGAAGAGTTCGTCGCCGGCAAACCGCTCCCGCTCACCGACGTGATCGTCAACCCCAACGACGGCGCGCTCTACTTCGCCGTCGGCGGCCGCCGCACGCAATCCGCCCTCTACCGCGTGACCTACACCGGCACCGAAAGTACCGCGCCCGCGAAACCCGCCCCGCCCACCGAAGCCGCCCAACTTCGCCGCAAGCTCGAAGCCCTCCACGCCGACGGCACCGGCCCGGAGGCGATCGACACCGCCTGGCCACACCTCGCGAGCAAGGATCGCTTCATCCGTTTCGCCGCGCGCGTCGCGATCGAAAAACAACCCGCCACCCGATGGGCCGAACGCGCCCTCGCCGAGCTCGATCCGCAGGCATCGATCGAAGCGCTCATCGCCCTCGCCCGCGTCGGCGACAAATCGCTCCAGCCGAAACTCATCGCCTCGCTCAGCCGCCTCGACTTCGGCCGGCAACCCGCCGCACTCCAGCAACCGCTGCTCCGCGCCTGGCAGCTCGCCTTCACGCGCATGGGCAAACCCTCCTCCGAAACCTGCGCCACGATCGCCGCGAAGCTCGAGCCGCACTTCCCGCACACCGATCCACTCGTGAACCGCGAGCTCGTGGCCCTGCTCGTCTTCCTCGACTCGCCGACCGTCGTCGCGAAAACCGTACCGCTGCTGAAAGTCGCGGAGCCCGTCACGACGACCTTCGAGGAGCTCGGCGGCGCCGCGGTCATTGCGCGCAACGACCGCTACGGCTCGACAGTCAAGCAGGTCGCCGCCGGCCGTTCCGACCGCCAGCAAATCGCCTACGCCTACACCCTGCGCAACGCGACCGCCGGCTGGACGCCCGAGCTGCGGGCCGAATATTTCTCCTGGTTCAAACGCACCACGGGCTGGCGCGGCGGCGCGAGCTTCACCGGCTTCATCAAAAACATCCGCAGCGAGGCGATCGCGAATTTCGTTACCGATCCCGTCGAGCGCACGAGGCTCGAAGTCGAAGCCGCCGCCCTGACCGCCGCACCTGCCGCCGCCGCGAGCGGCCCGGCGATCACGCCCAAAGGTCCCGGCCGCAACTACACCGTCGCCGACGCGCTCGCCGCCACGCAGGGCAAGCTCACCGGCCGCGACTTCGCGCGCGGCAAGGCGATGTTTTCCGCGACCGCGTGCACCGCGTGTCATCGCTTCGGCACGGAAGGTGTCGGCATCGGCCCCGACATCAGCGGCGCCGGCAATCGTTACAGCGTGAAGGATCTACTCGAAAACATCATCGATCCCTCGCTCGTGATCAGCGACCAATACGGCAGCGAGGAGATCAGAAAAAAGGACGGCACGACGATCGTGGGCCGCGTGGTGGCCGAGGAAAACAACACGCTCCTCGTGATGACGAACCCGTTTGTCCCCGACGATCACACCCGCGTTTCAGGCGCCGACATCGTCTCCCGCAAGCCCTACACGCAATCGATGATGCCCCCCGGCCTGATCAACGCCTTGAACGAAGACGAGCTCCGCGACCTCGTCGCCTACATCCTGAGCGGCGGCGACCCGGCCAGCGCGATGTTCAAAAGGTAGGGCGAACCGTTCCCGGTGAGCCGCCCCAGCGCGGCCGATACGATAGTCGGTGAAACGGTGGTCGGTGAAGCAGTGATCAGTAAAACAGTCTCCGCTTCCGCCTCACAGCTTCACCGTTTCACCGTTTCACCTCCTGACCGCTCACCGATTAACCGCTTCACCGTTTTACCGTTTTACTGCTTGAAGGGCGCAGCGCGCGGCGATGCCGCTCGCTTCTGCCCGCTGCCGGCAGATCGCCAGCATCGGGCCCGACGGCTCCGCGGCCGTGAAACGCCAGCGCGGAAAACGCTGCGCGAGCGCCAGCAGCTCCAGGCCCGTGCCCGCGCCGACGCAGAGCACATGCGCGTCCGCGGGAAGCGGCTCGAACACGAGCCCGGCAAGCAGGTGCAGGCTGTCGCGCAACGGTGCCAGCCGCGCGAAGCGCTCATCGTAGGTCGCAGCCTGCTGTTCATCGAAGACGACGGGAGATTGGGCCATGAGGAAAAGGGGCGTTTGGATCCGCCGCACCGCCACCCTATCAAAGTCGTCAATGCCCTCGGTGGTCGGTAAAACGGTAGTCGGTGACGATCGGTGGTCGGTTAAGCAGTGGTCAGTGAACGGTGGCCGGTTAAGCAGTGTTCAGTAAAACAGTCCCCGCTTCACAGTTTCACCGCTTCACCGCTTCACCGCTTCACCGTCAACCGCTTCACCGTTTCACCGTTTCACCGCCCGCCGCGCCCAGCGCGGCACGGTGGTCAGTCAAACAGTGATCGGTAAAACAGTATCCAAACGAACAGACCACCGCTTCACCATTTCACAGTTTCACCGTCAATCGTTTCACCGCTTCGCCGCTTCACCGTTTGACCGTTTCACTGCTTCACCGCTTAATCGTCTCACCGGTTAACCGGCAATACAGCTTCACTACTGCATCCGCCACCCACGGCCGCCCCCGAAGCATCCCCGGCCCGTCGTGCGGACCTTCCCCTCGCGATGGAGGGCTCACGCAGATAATTCAATCCCCAGTGTTGCACGACTGATGCAGCGCGAAGCTAATCTCCGGATCTCAGTTCCGTCTAACGCGCCCTTTCGAATGTCCTCCGACATCACCTACGAGCAAAACCCGGATGCCCGGCCCACCGCCGTCAGCGAGCAAGACATTGAATCCGCCTTCACCGAGAAGCTGCGTGACCTCAAATACACCGACCGGCCCAACATCCACGACCGCGCCTCGTTGGAGAAAAACTTCCGCGAAAAGTTCGAGGCCCTCAACCGCGTCCGCCTCACCGACGCCGAGTTCGCCCGCCTGCTCGAAGAGATCGTCACGCCCGATGTCTTCACCGCCGCCAAGACCCTCCGCCAGATCAATGCCTTCACCCGCGACGACGGCACGCCGCTGAACTACACCTTGGTCAACATCAAGGACTGGTGCAAAAACACCTTCGAGGTCGTCAACCAGCTCCGCATCAACACCGACTACAGCCACCACCGCTACGACATCCTTCTCCTCATCAATGGCGTGCCCTGCGTGCAGATCGAGCTGAAGACCCTCGGCATCCACCCGCGCCGCGCCATGGAGCAGATCGTCGATTACAAGAACGACCCCGGCAACGGCTACACCAAGACCCTCCTCAGCTTCCTCCAGCTCTTTATCGTCAGCAACCGCGACAGCACCTACTACTTCGCCAACAACAACGCCCGCCACTTCTCCTTTAATCAGGACGAGCGTTTCCTGCCCATCTACCAGTTCGCCGACGAGGCCAACAAGAAGATCACCCACCTCGACGACTTCGCCGCCACCTTCCTGGTGAAATGCACCCTCGGCCACACCATCAGCCGCTACATGGTGCTCATCCAGAGCGAGCAGAAGCTGCTCATGATGCGCCCGTATCAGGTCTATGCGGTGAAGCACCTCGTCACCTGCATCCAGCAGGACAGCGGCAACGGCTTCATCTGGCACACCACCGGCAGCGGCAAGACCCTCACCTCCTTCAAGGCCGCCACCCTCCTCAAGGACAACCCCGACCTCGCCAAGTGTCTCTTCGTCGTGGACCGCAAGGACCTCGATCGCCAGACGCGCGAGGAGTTCAACCGCTTCCAGGAAGGCTGCGTCGAGGAAAACACCAACACCGCCGCCCTCGTGCGCCGCCTGCTCTCCGAGGACTACGCCGACAAGGTCATCGTCACCACCATCCAGAAGCTCGGCCTCGCCCTCGACGAGACCAGCAAGCGCAACCAGCAGCGGAAAAAGAACGACCAGCCCACCTACAAGGAGATGCTCGCCCCGCTGCGCGACCAGCGCATCGCCTTCATCTTCGACGAGTGCCACCGCTCCCAGTTCGGCGAGAACCACCGGGCCATCAAAGAATTCTTCCCCCGTGCCCAGCTCTTCGGCTTCACCGGCACGCCCATCTTCGAGGAAAACGCCGCCCAGCAGAAGATCGAGGACACCCAGGCCTCCATGAAGACCACGGAAGACCTCTTCCAAAAACGTCTTCACGCCTACACCATCACCCACGCCATCGAGGATGGGAACGTCCTCCGCTTCCACGTCGATTACTTCAAACCCGCCGGCAACGCGCTCCCCAAGCCCGGCGAGGCCCTCGCCAAACGCGCCGTCATCGAGGCCATCCTTCAAAAACACGACACCGCCACCGGCGGACGCCGCTTCAACGCCCTGCTCGCCACCTCCTCCATCAACGACGCTATCGAATACCACGCGTTGTTTGTCACCCTGCAGGCCGAGAAACTGGCCGCAAATCCCGACTATAAACCGCTCAACATCGCCTGCGTCTTCTCCCCGCCCGCCGAGGGCGATCCCGATGTGAAGCAGATCCAGGAAGACCTGCCGCAGGAGCAGGCCGACAACGAGGTCGAGCCCGATAAGAAAAAGGACGCCCTCAGGGCCATCCTCGCCGACTACAACACCCGCTACGGGACCAATCACCGTATCTCCGAGTTCGATCTCTATTATCAGGACGTCCAGAAGCGCATCAAAGACCAGCAGTGGCCCAACTCCGACTACCCCGCCGCGCAGAAAATCGACGTCACCATCGTCGTGGACATGCTGCTCACCGGCTTTGATTCCAAATACCTGAACACGCTCTACGTCGACAAGAACCTCAAGCACCACGGCTTGATCCAGGCCTTCTCCCGCACCAACCGCGTGCTCAACGCCACCAAGCCCTACGGCAACATCCTCGACTTCCGCCAACAGCAGGACGCCGTCGATGCCGCCATCGCCCTCTTCTCCGGCGAAAAGACCGGCCAGCAGGCCCGCGAAATCTGGCTCGTGGACAAGGCCCCCGTGGTCATCGAGAAACTCGCCGCCGCCGTGCAGAAGCTCGACGCCTTCATGAAGTCCCAGGGCCTCGACTGCGCGCCGTCCTCCGTCGCCAACCTGAAGGGCGATGCCGCCAAGACGGTCTTCATCGAGCGTTTCAAGGAAGTCCAGCGGCTCAAAACCCAGCTCGACCAATACACCGACCTCACCGAGGAAAACAAAGCCGCCATCGAGCAGGTGCTGCCGGACGACAGTTTGCGCGGTTTTAAAGGCCAGTATCTGGAAACCGCCAAGAAACTCAAAGAGCAGCAGGGCAAAAGCACGGGCGGCAAAGAAGACGCCGACGATCCCGTGGCCCAGATCGACTTCGAGTTCGTGCTCTTCGCCTCCGCCGTCATCGATTACGACTATATCATGGGCCTCATCTCCCGCTTCTCCCAGCAGGGGCCGGGCAAGCAGAAGATGAGCCGCGAGCAGCTCATCGGCCTAATTTCATCCGACGCCAAGTTCATGAACGAGCGCGACGACATCGCCGACTACATCGGCACGCTCAAGGCCGGCGAAGGGCTCAGCGAGACCGCCATCCGCGACGGCTACACCCGCTTCAAGGTCGAGAAAGACGCCGCCGAACTCGCCGCCATCGCGCAAAAACACCAACTCGCCCCCGCCGCCCTGCAAACCTTCGTGGACGGCATCCTCGCCCGCATGATCTTCGACGGCGAGCACCTCAGCGACCTCCTGGCCCCGCGTGATCTCGGTTGGAAAGCCCGCACCCAAGCCGAACTCTCCCTCATGGCCGACCTGCATCCTCTCCTCACCAAACGCGCCGGTGGCCGCGACATCTCAGGACTCAGCGCGTATGAGCAGTAAGACAAAAACTACCGCCACGAAGAAAGAGACAAAGCCCGCGCTGGTGCCGAAGCTGCGGTTTCCGGAGTTTCGAGAGGCGGACGGGTGGACGCTGGAAGCTAGTGACTCTTTGTTCGATCAAATCAACGACCGGAATCCTGAGCCGGGACTTCCCGTTCTAGCAATTACGCAAGAGCACGGGGCAATTCCCCGGCACATGATCGACTACCACGTCTCGGTCACGGAGAAGAGTATTGAGAGCTACAAGGTCGTTCGTGTCGGCGATTTTATAATCAGCCTCAGATCATTCCAAGGTGGCATCGAGTATTCTCGCTATCACGGAATCTGCAGCCCCGCCTATGTCATTCTCCGTCGTCGCGGCAAAGGAAGCGACGAATACTTTAGGCACTACCTAAAAACAGATACATTCATTCGCATTCTGACCAAGAACCTCGAAGGGCTGCGCGATGGAAAAATGGTCAGCTACACGCAGTTCTCAGAGTTGCGGCTCCCTACCCCCGAACCCGCCGAACAACAAAAAATCGCCGAGTGCCTGAGTTCGGTGGACGAGCTGATCGCCGCGCAAGCGCGGAAACTGGACGCGCTCAAGACCCATAAAAAAGGGCTGATGCAGCAGCTTTTCCCCCGCGAAGGCGAAACCCAACCACGCCTCCGCTTCCCCGAATTCCAAGATGCGGGAGACTGGCAAATTCTGCCACTCGCTGCGTTGGCCGACAAGATTATGGTCGGGATCGCAAGCGCTGCCACCCATGCGTATCGCGACACTGGCGTGCTGATGCTCAGGAATCAGAATATCAAGGAGGGTAAAATTGACGATTCCAGCCTTCTATTCATCGATCCAGTTTACGAAGCGTCTCACAAGAACAAACGATTGCGGGCGGGTGACGTCATCACGGTGAGAACCGGCTACCCCGGATTGTCTGCTGTTGTTACGGAGCGTTACCACAACGCGCAGTGTTTTACCTCTCTAATAACTCGGCCAAAGAAGACCGTTCTCAGCGCAGACTATCTCTGTGCGTTCATTAATTCAGACATTGGAAAACGCTTCATTTCGGGCGCGGAAGCTGGAGGGGCGCAAAAGAACGTAAATGCCGGTGCCTTAGAAGCACTACCCGTTTGTCTCCCAAAACTTGAGGAGCAACAACGCATCGCCGACTGCCTGACCAGCCTCGACGACCTCATGGCCGCGCAAACCCAAACGCTCGAAGCCCTCAAGACCCATAAGCAAAGCCTGATGCAGCAGCTTTTCCCCATCCCCTAAGAACCAATTATGACCCACCAAGAAATTGCCGACCAGATAAAGGGGGCAAAAGAAAAGATCTTTCTGCTTTATGCATTCAACGCCACAGGAAAAACACGGCTTTCAGTAGCTTACAAGGATGCCACGAAAGGCAAAGACGGGAAACACGCGGGTGTCTATTACAACGCATTCAGCGAAGACATATTTACATGGGACAATGACACCGCAAACAGCGAAGCGAGCATTAGTCTACGTGTAACCGAAAGCAGTCTCAATCGCTTTCATGGGGACATCAAAGAACCTGATGTCCGTAAAAAGCTGGAACCCTACAAACCTAAATACGATTTCTTCTTCAATCCGTATGCTGACCCTGAACAAGGAATCGAATACATCACTTTCTTCGTAAAGGGCGACGAGGGTAAGCAGATCAAAATCTCGCGAGGTGAAGAGCGAATATTCGTGTGGTGTTTCTTTCTCGCACTCTTTGAGGCCGAAGGATGGGCGGATACGCAAGACCAGCATTTTTTCATTGATGATCCCGTATCGAGTTTGGACGACCACAATATCTTCATCACGGCAGCAACAATCCTCGACTTGATCGATACACACTTCGCAAAACGAAAGCTAATCATCACTACCCACCACATCGGGCTATTCTCAATACTTTTTGATTGGCTCAAAAAAGGAGAGAAGGCTGGAACCTACAGCAAGGCAACCAAGCCTCTGATTCTATCTTTGAAGGATGATCAACTCAGCCTCAAGAGTCATGAAAAGGAAGTATTCCTCTATCATCTTCACTTGCTGCAAATGCTGAAAGAGGCGCGGGCATCTGAGATTCAGGCATTTCATTTCGCCCTGTTGCGGCAGGTCCTTGAAAACATCGCATCGTTCCTCGGGGTGGGTCGAGTTGGATACGTTTTGGAACAGCTTGGGTTTAAGCCGGAGGAGAGAATCCTAGAGATCGTCAACTTCCTTTCTCATAAAAACGTCTACCGATATGAGAGCACTGTTGTGGTGCCTGACAATAAGAAGCTATTCGAAGAGATTTTTGATGGTCTGATGGACAAATACAAATTCGTCCTGCACACGCCTCCAGCAGCATCGCTCGCAGCAGCATCGCCCGCAGCAGCAGCACTGGCAGCACCCGCATCATGACCGCCACTAACCAAAAGAAACTGGGATCCACCCTCTGGGCCATCGCCGACCAACTGCGTGGGGCCATGGATCCGGACGATTTCCGCGACTACATGCTGTCCTTCCTCTTCCTGCGTTACCTCTCGGACAACTACGAGACGGCAGCCAGAAAGGAACTCGGCAAAGATTATCCCGCGCTGCCGGCCGACGACCGCCGCGTGCCACTGGCCCTATGGTATGCCAACAACCCGGACGACATCCCCGCCTTCGAGAAGCAGATGCGCCGCAAGGTTCATTACGTCATCCAGCCCACGCATCTCTGGAACAGTATCGCCGGCATGGCTCGCACCCAGAACCAAGAGCTGCTCAACACGCTCCAAGCGGGCTTCAAATACATCCAAGACGAATCCTTCGAGAGCACCTTTGACGGCCTCTTTTCCGAGATTGATCTGGCCTCGCCCAAGCTCGGCAAGACCTACGCCGACCGAAACGCCAAGCTCTGCGCCATTATCCAGAAGATCGCGGAAGGATTGGCGGAGTTTTCCGACAAGAAAGACAATTTGGGCGATGCCTATGAATACCTGATCGGCCAGTTTGCCGCCGGGTCTGGCAAGAAGGCGGGCGAGTTTTACACCCCGCAGGAGATTTCCAATATCCTTTCCGGTATCGTAACGCTCGACAGCCAATCCCCAGACCAAGGCCCCAAGAAGCGGCTGGAAAGCGTGCTCGATTTCGCCTGCGGCTCCGGCTCTTTGCTGCTCAATGTGCGCAAGCACATGGAAGACGCCAAGGGCACGATTGGCAAAATCTCCGGCCAGGAAAAGAACATCACCACCTACAACCTCGCCCGCATGAACATGCTGCTGCACGGGGTGAAGGATACGGAATTCGAAATCTACCACGGCGACACCCTCACCAACGAGTGGGACATCCTCCGCGAGTTGAACCCCGCGAAGAAACCCAGCTTCGACGCCATCGTCGCCAATCCTCCTTTCAGCTATCGCTGGGAACCCACTGACGCTCTGGGCGAAGACGTGCGCTTCAAGAATCACGGCCTCGCCCCCAAGTCCGCCGCCGACTTCGCCTTTCTCCTCCACGGCCTCCACTACCTCAAAGAAGAAGGCGTGATGGCCATCATCTTGCCCCACGGCGTGCTCTTCCGTGGCGGCGCCGAGGAGCGCATCCGCACGAAGCTTCTCAAAGACGAACACATCGACACCGTCATCGGCCTGCCCGCGAATCTCTTCTACTCCACCGGCATCCCGGTCTGCATCCTCGTGCTCAAGAAATGCAAGCAGCCCGACGACGTGCTCTTCATCAACGCCGCCGAGCACTTCGTAAAAGGCAAACGCCAGAACCAACTCACGCCGGAGCACATCTCCAAGATCATCGAGACCTACAAGTTTCGAAAAGAAGAACCCCGCTATTCGCGCCGGGTGGAGATGGCGGAGATCGAGAAAAATGAGTTCAACCTAAACATCTCCCGCTACATCAGCACCGCCGTGGATGAAGTAGAGATCGACCTAGGAGCAACCCACAGCAACTTGGTTGAAATCGAAAAGGCCGTTCAAACGGCTGCTACGAAGCATAACGCATTTCTTGAGGAACTCGGCCTAGCTTCGTTGCCGTTTGGCGGACCAGCGCTCAAACACCTAGCGAAAGCTCCACCGCTAGCAAAACCGCCCAGCCGGAAGATCGTCCGGTGAAACGAGTATGAGCGACATCAAACTCTTCCGGCTCCAAGGTCAGGTCGCAACTGAAGTCAAAGGCACCGCATCGCACCTTGAAAAGCCGCTTCAGACGCTCATTGAGGCCAATCTCGCCGCACTGCTCGGGATTCGTTTCCTCGCGTCGGAGTATTCTACCGGAAAAAAGCACGGTGGTCGCATCGATACCCTCGGCCTCGATGAGAACGACTGCCCGGTGATCATCGAATATAAGCGCTCCACCGGCGAGAACGTGATCAATCAGGGGCTATACTATCTGGATTGGCTGATGGACCACCAAGCTGAATTCAAGCTGCTCGTCCTGGAGCAATTCGACAAGACCACAGCGGATGCGATTGACTGGGCGTCGCCGCGGCTCGTTTGCATCGCCAATGATTTCACCAAATACGACGCACATGCGGTCGAACAGATCGACTGGACTATCGAGCTGATCCGCTACCGGCGTTTTGGCTCCGACCTGCTGTTGTTCGAGCTTGTTAACGCGACCACGCCCGAGCCGACGTCCGCCAAGACGAAAAAGGCCAGCGCTGACACCAAGGTCGTAATCGATCTGAAGCCTCGGCCGCGCTGGCTGCCGGAGATGCCACCCTTGCAGCAGGAAATCCTGCAGGTCTTGGAGCACTACATTCTTTCGCTCGGAGACGACGTTCAGCGCAAAAACCAGAAGCTCTATATCGCGTTCAAACGACTGCGGAATTTTGCGACGGTAGTTTCTTGGAAGAGCAAGTTGATCCTTTACCTGCATCTCGACCCTTCCACTATTGATCTTGTGCCTGGCTTCGTCCGCGACGTGCGCGGTGTCGGACATTGGGGCACTGGCGATGTCGAAGTCACGTTATTGGAAAAAGACGATGTCGCCCGTGTGTCGCACCTGATCGAGGCCGCTTACAACGGAGGACAAGTGGAAGCTGTCGAATTGTGACCTGCTTTGCAGGAAGTGCTGGCGTGATTGCCTCGCTATTAGCTCCAATCTCTATGAGTGGGGGCGCTGCGGACGGTCATGCTGGGCTTGCCCTGATATCTCGGACACGCGGTTCAGGGTGATTTCTTTTTGTTTTGGTGGGACTCGAACGTGGTGGGGCTACACGTAACCGAGACTCGAGGGTCAAGCGAAGCCGGAAAGGGTCATGCTTTACCATTTACCTCAGCGAGGCAGACCCATGGCAACCGAAGCGAAGAACAAGCATCGATCGTTCACAACCCTTACCATGTCTCCAGATTACTGTTATGCCGTGACCGGGCTCGCTCCAAGTCCGTGACCGCGGTTCTGCTGTCCACTCCGTTTCCGCCGCCGAAAGACCGGATTTTTCGTCAAAAATGTCCGGCCGTTGATCGTCTTATATACAAACCCGTCGATCGTTCCGCGCACCGTGTCCAGGGACCGGATTTAAGATTGAGTTTTTGGATATATACAGAGAGGAACCAATGAGGCCTCCGACGACGCGGCCAGCGTGGCCGAAACGGTGTCAGGGACACGCTTCATCCTCCGCTCATCCTCCGCTCATCTTGCGCTCATCCTCCGCTCAACCTGGGGTAGACCTTCGTACTGCCTTCGTGCCAGGCGTCCGCGCCGTTACTGCCATACCGTTATCAGCGACGTGTGCTGAAATACGGCAATGAGCTCTCCCAAAACGCAGTTCTACGGCGCCTCCAGCCTCGATGGCTTTCTTGCCACCCGCGACGACGGCATCGACTGGCTGCTCCAGTTCGGCGACGTCCCCTCCAGCTACGCCGCATTCATCGCGCAGGTCGGAGCGATCGCCATGGGTGCATCGACGTACGAGTGGCTCCTCGAGCACCACGTCAAACTGGGCCGCCCGGACCAGCAACCGTGGCCTTACGCGCAGCCCACGTGGGTCTTCACGCATCGCGTGCTGCCCGCAGAGTGCGGTGATCAGTGAAGCGGTGGTCGGTGAAACAGTAGTCGGTAAAGCAGTCGCCGAACAGAACACCGCTACACCGCTTCACCGTTTAACTGCTTCACCGTTTCACCGCTCGCCGCGGCACGGTAGTCGGTGAAGCAGTAATCGGTAAAACAGTGCCCGAACAAGCCACCGCCAAACCGTTTCACCGCTCGCCGCGCTGAGCGCGGCACCGTAGCCGGTGAAACAGTAGTCGGTAAAGCAGTGGCCGAACAGAACACCGCCACACCGCTTCACCGTTTAACTGCTTCACCGTTCACCGTCTCACCGTCGACCGCTTCACCGGTTCACCGCTCCGCCGCCGGACGGCTACAGTCGCCCGCCCCCGCGGAAGCCGCCCATCAGATAAATGATGAGGCAAATCAGGAGCACGAGCGCGAGTCCGCCGCCGCCAAAGGCCGGACCACCGAAGTAGAAGCCTCCGCCGCCAAAAAGGAGCAGCAGAACGATCAAGATAATGAGCAGAGTCGTGGTATTCATGCCACCACGGTAGGCGAATCGGCAGGGAAGTTCCGGCCTCCTGGGTTACCCACCCCATCCGATGGGGTCTTCCGCTCTGCGATCTGCCGCGATCCTGGGATGTCCAACCCGTCAGACGAGCAGTCCGGACGGGGTCAGGGCGATGTTCCGTAGGTTCGCGTTGAGCCGGGGCGATGACCGATTTGAAACGCGAGGTGGCGAGGAAGTTAATAATTCAATACGAGGGCGCGCTCTATCAGCGGTAGGGCAGTAACGGCGCGGGGGCGGGGAAGTTGCTATAGGCTGTAAGCGGTAAACTGTTGGCTGTAGGCCCGGAAGACGGATCCGGACTACTTGGGCCGCCGTGACCGGCAAGATCGACGTCCGCCAGTGGCAACCCGTGGGTGTTTCCAAATCGGAAACACCACCTCAAACGCGTGGCGGAACGTGTCGCCAAGGGCGGTCATCCAATCCCCGAGGCCGACATTCGCAAACGCTGGATTGGCACCCACCAGAACATCATCCGCCTGATCCCGTTCGTGACCACGCTCCGGATCTTCGACAACTCCGCCGAAGTCCGCGCTGGACGCACCCCGGAGCCCACCTTGCTGCTCTCCATCGAGGATCGTGAGTTGACTTACCCTGCCCCCGAGCAACTGCGCGATACCCCGGCATGGGCGAAGCCTATCGTCGCCGCCGCCTACAAGCACTTCGGGCTGATGCGCACCGCGTAGCGCCGGCATCCTGCCGGCTAGTGGCTGCGGCTTCCAGCCGCAGATTCATCGGCTGAAAGCCGATGCCACTCGGAATGCCGGCGCTACTTTTACCAACCGGCGGCGCGCCTCTTCGTCCAAGCGCGATCCGCGCCATCCGCGAAATCCGCGGTCAAATGTCTTGGTCCCGAACGTGGTCCCGCAGCCTCAGCTCTCGCGCATCACGACCACCGGCCCGAGCAGCCCCGAGGACAGCAGCGCTGATTTGCGATCGACCGGAATATTCGTGCGTGTGCGCCGCTGCTCCGGCGGCAACGCCGCGTCGCCGAGCAGCCGGTTCGGCCAGAGATTCACCACGTCGATCTCGAGCACGTTGCCCTTCGCCTGCATCACGTCGGTGATATCAACGCGCCACGGCGCTGTCCACACCACGCCGAGCTTGCCGCCGTTCAGACGCACCTCGGCTATATTTTTCACCACGCCGAGATCCAGAAACCGTCGCCCTTCCGTCTTCGGCGCGTCTTCCAGATCGAACCGCTTCACATACGTCGCCGTCCCGGAGTAGTAGCGGATGCCTTCCTCCGGCCGCTTCGTCCAATCCTCGAGGGTCGCAAACTCGATCGAAGCCGGCCCGCCCCACGCCGGATCGAATCTCACCGTCCACGCGCCCGTCAGCTCGTGCTCCTTCGTGAGCCGCGGAAAATTTGATTCCGCGTAGCGCAGGCGTCCCGCCTGCCTTTCCTCGGTCTGCAGGCGGGACGCCTGCGCCCCCCTCGGAAACACCACGAAGAACGACTGAAACGCCGCAAACTCCAGCGGCACAACCGTGCGCCCGCCCTCCTGCCGAAACACCCGCGCGGCCCGCGTCTCCGCCGTGACCGGATCCCAAATCTCCGGCGCGCGATCGGCCACGCGAAACGTGCACGCGAGCGTCTCGGCGCGATTGTTCCGGTTCGCGATGAAATAGATCTCCGCCTCGTCCGTCGTGCGATGAATGAAGTCGATCCACGTTTCCTGCCCCGCCTTCACGTCCGTGTCCGCTCCGTATTCGAAATCCGGAGACACGCCGTCGGCCGCCAAGATCTCCCGAAGCGTCACGCCCCAGAACACCCGCCCCTTCCCGAAACGGTGTTGCGTGACCGCCCGCCCGTCGCACGCCCCCCACACCTCGCTCGCGATCTCGTGCACGTCGCGATCGCACTGCGGAAAGTTCTTCAGCCCCGAATCGCGCTCCGGCTTCGGGCCCACGATCGTCGCGCCCGCCGCGACAAGTTCGCGCAGCTTCGCCACGATCTCGACCGGCATCTTGGTCGTCTCCGGCAGCACCAGCAGCCGGTAACTCATCCCATCCGGCAGCACGAGCCGGCCCTCGCGCACCGCGAGCCGCGTGAGCAGAACTTCCGCGTTGCAGCCATCGTAGTCGAAGCCGCGCCCAAGCGACGGATCGACGCGTTTCCCTTCCATCAGGTTCGGCGCCCAGTCGCCCGTATAGTAAAGCACGTCGGCCACGAACAACCCCTGCTGCAACAAATGCTGGCAGCGCCCTATATAGTCGAGGAACGCGCCCGCCTGGTTCCACCACGTGATATTCGGCGTGAAGTGCGTGCCCGCACCATATTCATAACCTGGTTTGCCATCTTCCGGCCGCGTCGCAGTCGACGTGTGCATCGCCAGCCGGTTGATCCCTTCGCAAAAGGCCCGGTCCGTCGCCTGCTTCATGCTCGCCGGCGCGTCCTTCCAGTGTCGATACGTCGTGAACGCCTCGGCCGACGCCGTTCTGCGCCCGTAGATGTGCGCCGCCGACGCCACCATCTTCGTCACCTTGTTCTGCCCGTCCTCCAGGCGCGTGGTCCCGTATCCAAGTTTTGGATCCAGACCGCCCGGTTCGTCGTGCCGCACCCCGAGCCAGAACTCACCCATCGGCTGATCGCTGCGGCCGAGATTTTTCAGCCCGTCCATGCACATCGTCCCGGAACGGCTCGGCCCCGCGGACTCGTTCTGCACGCGCAACCCATGTTGATGACACAACTCCGCGAACCGCCCGTAATGCCCGATCGCCATGCAGTCGGCGACGGTCTTCCGATAGTCCTGTAAGAACCGATCGGATACGTCCGCGCTGCCCACAATATAGCCCGCCAGCACCGGCAGATAAGGCCGCGGATTGTAACCGCGATACTCGACGAACTTTTCCAGGATCCGATCCGTCCAGTTCGGAAAACCATCCTCGAAGCTGTCGTCGGAAAAATAGCGCAGCGGGCTCGCACTGCCCGTGCCATCGACCGCCGCCGCAGCCTCGTCGATCAACACCCGACCGAGATGCTCGAACTGCACGTCGACCGGCTCGGGTTTCAACCAATCCACCGACAACCCGTCCGCCTCCGGCATCGCGATCATCAGCCGCGAGCCCGTCATCCGATGCCCCGTGCGCAGGATCGTCCAGCGCCCCGGCGGCACCTCCCATTCGAGTCGCCCATCCGCGGTGAGTTTTCCGCTGAGATCGATCACCCGCTCCGGCGCGAGCGGCCGGTCGTTTGCACCCGCGATCCACGGCGCGAGCGTCGGCCCCATGACATCCCGCGCACGCATGAAATTGCTCGCGTCCCTTCGATTGGTCTTGGCCGGAATGAGCTTCGCCCGCTCGTCGACGAAACGAGCGCCCGGCTCCTCCGACTCGGGGAACGCCACGATGCTCGTGTCGCGGTAATCGAGTTTCTCGAGCGGCAGGTCGATATAGTCCTTGTAGCCCGGCGGATTGAACACGTGGTCGTAACCGTCGCGATTTCCCGGCAGCGGCAACGGACCGGAAAACGTCTGCGGCCCGGTCACCGTCAGCCGCGATTGCAAAAACCAGCGTCCGGAATTTTCCGGCGTGATCCAAGGTCCACCCATCGCCCAGCCCGCGCAGAGATTGATTCCCACCTCGAGCCGCAACCGCGCCGCCTCACGCATCGCGTGGCGATAGAGCTCGCGCCATTCCGGCGAGAGGAATTTCTCGCCCTGCGGAATCTGCACGCCGCCAAGTCCACCCGAAGTGAAGACGAGCAGCACGCCGCCGAGCCCTTTCGCGCGAAACTCCTCCAGGTCGCGCGTGATGCCGGCCTTGTTGACGAGCCCGTTGAACCACCACCAATACGTGATCGGCTTCGCCTCATCGGGCACTGCGCCGAAGCCCGCCCGAACACCGCCCGCCGCCGCAGCGACCGCCGGCACCGCGAAAGCGCGGCCGCCAAGAAGCGCGAGCTGCGCCGCCGCCAGTGAACTCAGTTTGACGAAATCGCGTCGAAGAATGTGCATGGGAAATCGGCGTGGTCCTCAGTTAATTCGTCCGTCTAAAACACCAGATCTGCCCACGGGATACACTGAACACACGGAAAAGAAACTCGATGAATCTGCACCCAATGATTTCGGCCGTATTCCGTGTGTTCCGTGGGCAACTCCGATCGAATCATCCCGCCGCTCATTGTCCGGTCGGCGTCGCCGCGAGGTAATTGCCGAAGCCGACCACGATCGTCGAGACGATCAGCGCCGACAGCCCCGCAGCGATCCAGCCGCGCGTGCGTCCGCCAACCCCGCGCCATTCCCGCAACGCCACGCCCCAGAGCGTGCTGAAGATGATTATCGCCGCCATGTGCAGCGTCCAACTCGAGAACTTCAACTCCACCCCCATCTGCGATTCGCCCATGCTATAAAAGAAAAACTGCAGATACCACGCGATGCCCGCCGCGGCACAAAAGACGACATTGCCCGTCATCGGCACCCGCACCTCAAGCCGGCTGCGTCCGAGATACTCGCCGAATGTTCCGCGCCGCCAGTTCAACGCGAGGCTCCAGATGAGATTGCTCGTCAACCCGCCAAGCAGGATCACGACCAGCAGCGGCAGCGCAGCCCAGAGCGGTGGTGTGCCGAGGCGTATCGACGTTTCAATGACAGGCGCTCCCGCGCGAAACGCGAACGACATGCACGCGCTCAGCAGTCCGCACGCGGCCGCGATCGCGAGTCCCTTCCCGAACGCAAACTCCCGCACGGTTTCCTTCTTCTTCTCCTCCGGCAGATCGCGCTCCTTGCCCAGCCCCGCCAGCCCGCTGCACACAATGCCGAGCATGCACAACGCCACGCCCCCAAGCGTCCACTGGCCGGCGGGCGTAGCGACGAGCGCGGCGATTTTCCCATCGAACAGCGGCGGGACGAGCGTCCCGAACGCCGCGCAGAATCCCAGCGCGATCGCGTACCCGAGCGCGATTCCGAGGTAGCGCATCGAGAGCCCGAACATCAGCCCGCCGATGCCCCACAACATCCCGAGCAACCACGCGCTCACCAGCGCGCCCGGCGGCGCAGCCCGTAAAATCTCGAGCGTCCGCGGCACCAGGATCCTCGCGCCGATCAACGGCGCGAACAGCCAGCTGAACACGCCGCCGACAATCCAATACGTCTCCCACGACCACCCGCGAACCTTGCGGTAAGGCAGATAGAAACTCGCGGCGGCGAGCCCGCCAATCGCGTGGAAGAGAACACCGAGAAAGGGATTCGAGGTCATTTAGTTAAGTGGCCACAAGGCACAAAAGATGCAGAAAACGACCCAGGTCTTTTTTGCGCTTTCTGCGCCTTCTGTGGCCATTCCTCAGCATACGCGCAACGTCTCCAGGCCGAGCAGCAACCCGAGCTTCTCGATCCGTCCCGCAATGTGACCGACGCCGACCGCGCAGTGGTGCGCCGGCCCCTGCGCATTCCAGCGGTTCACGAACTCCCGCGCACCGCACGCGAAGCGGTAGCGGCTGTTCGTGTTGCCGATCTCGAGAATCGGCCCGGCCACCGATTCGGCTTCGGCGTAAAGCAACGCGAGTTTCCCACCGAGCGTCTCGATCACCGACAGCAGCGTCACCGGACCGCGCTTCACCGCCATTTCGACCGACACCCCGCGGCCGACTTTGCCGTGGTAACATTTCAGTGGCCGCACCTTCGTCTTGCCCTCCGCGATCGCGATGTGCCCCGGCCCGTCGTGCCCCATCAGCACGATGTCATCCTTGAAATCCATCGCATAGTATTCCGTGAACGAGCCGCCGACGCCGAATAGATCCATGATCTTCATCGCCTGCGCATTCTTCACCTCATACTCCCCGGCCACCGGCACGCCGCGCGCCGTGAGCAGCGAGCAGCCGAGGATGATCGACGCGATCGTCGTCTCGTTTTCCGCGACGCCGGTCCCTTTGTAATAATATGCCAGCGAGCCCAGCCGGTGGTCCGCCACGAGCTGGTCGAGCGCAAGCGAAGTGCGAGCCGCATCCAACAGTTGCCCGGCGCCACAGTCCAGCTGAACATCGAACACCGCTCGAAACTCCTCCACTCGTTCCTGTGCTGAGATCTCGGATACGTCGCGCCGCAGCGCCGAGAGTTCGTCGACCTCGAGATGTTCGACGTGCGTCCCGAACGTCGCGCACTGCAGCGTCACGTCGGATTGGATGTCGAGCATCCCGCCGTAATAGTGGCCCATCAGCCCCAGCCGATTATTGCTCATTGCCGCCGCGACGCGCGCCGCCTCGACCCACCCATCGATCTCGCCCCAGCACACCGGATCATCCTCGAGCACGCCCGTGATCTGGTGAAAACGCACGCCGGCCCGCTGAAACACATTCGCGATCTCCGGCACCGGACACGCCGCGCAATGCGCCAGCCACTCACCCGTCATCGTTGTGCGATCGCTGAGCCGGTTGAAGGCCGCGTAATCGATCGCCGCGGCCGGCGCGAGGTTGAGCACGATCACCGGCACCTTCGCTCGCTGCACGACCGGCAGCACCGTCGAAGACAGCGCATACGTGGTCACGTGCAGGAAAATCAGATCGACATCCCGCCGCCGAAACTCACGCCCCGCCTCGCGCGCCCGGTCGGGATTGTCGACCAGGCCGAGGTTGACCACCTCCACGCCCGGCCGGCCAAGCTTCGCCGCGACGCGCACGAGGTAGCCCTCGAGGCGCTCTTTCAGGCCGGTGAATTGCGGCCAGTAAGCATCGAGACCGACGCCAAAAAGGCCGAGGCGGAGAGGAGGATTCTGCATGAAGTGAAAAGGAAATCAGCCTGCGCTGGTATAGTCGCCTTTCAGAGATTTGCCCAGGGAACGCACGGAATACACGGAATGAAACCCCGCGCGCCCTTACACGCGGCCATTCTCCGCGATGCGATTCCAATCATTCGGCGCGGGTTCATTCGTGTTTCCCTTCCGTGTATTCCGTGTGTGCCGTGGGCAAATTCATCTGTATCCCCAATCTCCGTTACGCCCTACGGCACGATCGCGCCCGAGTTTCAATCCTCGCCCTCCAGCGCGACCTTCACCGCGGCTCGGATCGTCACCGGTCCGAGCAACCCCGACGGCAGCAGCGGCGCGTTCTTTTCGTAATGTTTCCACGTCGCAAGCGTGAACCGTCCCGTCGGACTGCGTCCGCCGCCGTCCAACCAATCCGGATACGCCTTCAACGCCTGCCCGCCGCGGCGCGGCACCTTCGTCCACTCGCGATCCGACGGCCGTTGCTCGTCGCCGATCAGCCGGTTCACCCAGAGGTTCGTGACCGCGATCTCCAGCTCGTTGCGACCCGGCTTCAACGCGTCGGTGACGTCGATGCGAAACGGCGGCCGCCACAGCGTGCCGAGTGCCCGGCCATTGAGCGTCACTTCCGCGATCACCTGCACGTCGCCCAGATCGAGCCACGCGCGTCGCTCCCCGCTCGCGCCGAGAAAATCGGCCGGCACCGCGATCGTCTTCCCATACGTCGCCGTCCCTGAAAAATACCGCACGCCGTCGATCGCATGCTCCGACCACGACCCCAGCGTCGGCAGTTCGACTTCTGCCGGCGCGCCCCAGTTCGGCGGGAAACGCAGCCGCCACGCGCCTTCGATCACCAACGCCGCCGGAACCGCCGCGACCTCGACCGTGTCCGCGCGACCATTCGCCCGGGTGATCTCGTAGCGTCCGGCCTCGGTCGTCCACGCGTGCCCCACCCCTTCGAAGTTCAATGCCGCCGCGACGGCGGACTCCTTGTGTCCGCGAGCGGCTTTCCGCGCGGCCACCACCGCGATCTTCGGCGTCGTCCGCATCAACTCGCGAATCTCCGTCGCCTCGAGCGCGCGGCCGAATTGCTGCAACTCGGAATGCTCCCCCTTGAACGGCACAACCTCGCGCCCATGCGGCACACCCACACCACCCCGCACGTTCACCAATGTCCTCAACCCCGTCGTCACCCGCTCTCCATTGAGAAAAAGCGTCGGTGTCCCTCGGTCGAACACCACCGCGACATGCACCCAGTCCGCGATCGGCGCGCGATACACGAGCGTCGCCGGAAAGTGATGGTCGCCGTGCTCATGCACCGTCACGCCATTGCGCCCGACTGCGAAACCCGCGCCCGCCGCATCGAGCTTGCCGAGCACTTCGTGCGCTGGCGGCGCAAACACGACATCGTTCCGCACCACACTATACGCTCCCGTCCCTGAGAAATCCTCCGCGGGCAACGCCGTGTCCGCGCCCGGTTTCACCCACGCCACCATCGTGAACGTGCTCACGACATCCGGGATCGGCTTCACCGGCGCGAAGGTATCCGTCACCGAAACCGCCTTCGTTTCCCACCGTGTGACGCCGTCTTTTTTCACCGTGAGAATCCGATCGTTCGCCGGACGCCCATCCTTTCGAAACACCACGAACACCGAGCCGCGCGCCGCAAGCTCGAGCGGCACGCGCATGCGTCCGGCGTTGGACTCGTAGACGGGCGTCGCCTCGATCACGCCGCTCTCCGCCTGCCAGAGCTCAGGCCGCCCGCTCGCGACACGAAACGATCCGACCACGCTCGCGGGCGCATCGCCCAGATTGGCCACAAAGTAGATGTCACGATCGGGCAGTGATCGATGAATATGTCGCACCGGCGGAGTCGCACCGCCCGCGAATTCAGAATTCCGATACGCGAAGTCCGGTTCGAGCCTCGAGCGCGCGAGCACCGTCGCGAGCGAGGTGCCCCAGATCACTTTGCCTTTGCCAAACGTCCGCTCGAGCTGCGCCTCCTCGTCGCAATCGCAATCCACCCAGAGCTCGGCGACGAGTTTCCTCACCTCGTCGTCGCAGCGAGGATAGCCTTTGAGGCTCGGCGAATGCAGTGGCGGCGGCCCGTAAACCACCGCGCCCGACCGCACCAGATCCCGAATCTTGCGGAGCAACTCCGGCGTCATCAGTCGCTGCTGCGGCAGCACCAACACGCGATAACTCATTCCTCCCGGCAGCGTGAGGCGGCCGTTCTCGACCGTCATGCGTGTGCGCACGAGTTCGTCGGAACAGAAATCGAAATCATAGCCTTTCGGCACCGCCGGCTTGATCTCGGCCGCGAGCGCCGGGTTGTTGAAACCTTCTTCGCTCTGCAAATAACAGAGATCCGCGACGAAGCTTCCCTGCCGCAGCAGGTGCTGGCACCGCGCGAGATACTCGTGCCATGCCTTCGTCTGCTCCCACCACGTGGCGGTCCGCTCGTATTCCACACCCCACGGCCCCATCGTCATTCCCGGTTTCCGGTCATCGACCCATGGCTGCATCGAGTAGCGATGGAAAATAAACTGGTTCACGCCCGCGCAAAACGCCGCGTCGCCGATCGCCTTCAACGTGTACGGATGATTGCGCTGCCGCGACATCATGTCGCTCGCCGTAAACGCCTCCGCTGCGATCACCGGTTTCCCATAAATATGCCCGGCCGACGTCATCGTCTTCACGCTCGGATGCAGGTTGCCGGGATCGCTCGTCACCCAGAATTCTCCGATCGGCAGATCCGCGCGCCCCGTGTAGCTCAGGCAGTCGAAGGGCCCGTAACGATAACCCTGAATCGAGAGCCGCCGACCGCTTTCGTGCGCACGCTCCGCCATGCGCGCGGCATAGTTTTCGTTGAGCAGTTCGCCGATTGTGCGGCGCACGTCCCACAAGAAACGCTCGCTCAACGCCGCGTCGTCCACCACGCGCCCCGTGAACGCCGGCAGCCATGGCAGCGGATCGTAACCGCGCAGCCGCGTGAACGCTTCACGGAAGCCCGGCGTCCAGTTCTGATAACCCACTTCCCAGCTATCGATGTGTACAGTCGTCAACGCGCCCGCTGCCTTCGGCTCACGGCCCGCAATCAGCTTCCCGATGAACCCATCGAAATGCCGGTCGAGCGCCGCGCGGCTGAGCTTGTCGACTTCGAGTCCTTTGCCCTCCGCCGGCGACGGATAGTTGTTCTTCCCGGTCGACGTGTGGCCAAAGCGCACGAGCGTCCAGTCTCCCGCCGGCACCTGCCATTCGAGCCGGCCATCGCGCAGCCGCGACGTGAGATCGATCACGCGCGCGCGCTCGATGCTCACACCCGCATCGGTCGCCGGAACGTCCGCCGGCGACGCGACGAGCTTGAGCCCGGACTTCGCCGCAAAATTCTCCAGCCGAAACACCGACGCCAGCGTGACCTCATTGACGCGCAGCTCCTTCATCGCCGTTTCGCTGCCGGTGAATACGACGCGGAAATAGCGCGCCCTCACCGCCTCGAAGGTCCGCAGCGCCGCGCCCGGTTGAAGCTGCGCGATGTCGCGATAAGCACGGCCATCCTGCGAGGCCTGCAACTGGCACAACACCCGCGGCGTCGCGCTTCCACCCGCCACCGGCGCGAGCACGACCTCGAGCGACCGCGCCTCGAACGGCTCGGCAAACTCGAGTTGCACGAACGCCGGCTCCGCGCGATTCGCCGACCGCGGCAGAAGCGCGCCCGTCGTGCGATCGCCGTCGATCAACTTCTTCCCGTCAAATCGATCCGCTGCGTTCGCGGCATTCTCTCCGCTCAAGGAACTCGCAGTGAGCGTCACGCCAAAATCCCCCATCGTCTTCACTTCGGTCGCCGGCGTGGGAAACGCGAGCAGCGCGATGTCGCGATAGTGACCCACGACCGTTTCCGGCTGTACCAGCGCGCCCGCAAAACGCTGCGGCCCGCTCACGCGCTGCTCCTTCCACACCACTTTCTGCATCGAGTGCTCCGCGTCGATCCAGGGTCCGCCGCTGCCGGTCCAGCCCGCGTCGTTGTTCATATTCACCTTCAACCCGAGCCGCGCCGCCTCCGACATCGCGAACGAAAACATCTCCCGCCACGCCGGACTCATGAAACGCACCGGACCTTTGGGGACGTTCTGGTCGACCTCCATAATCAACACGCCGCCAATCCCGACGCGCTGCATGGCCTCGAGATCGGCCGTGATTCCGGCGCGCGTAAGATTGCCGTCGGACCAGAACCAGTAAACCCACGGCTTCGCGTCTTCCGGCGGATGGGCAAACGAATCCTCCAACCGCGGAGCGGCCACTCCCGCGGACAGCGCGAGCAGCCCGAGCATCAGGAAAGGGGTGCATCTCCGAGTTGTTGTCTTTTGTAGCACGGGCGTCCCGCCCGTGGACGGCGCGAAGCGCCGCCAGAACATGGGCGGGACGCCCAGGCCACGCCCAAGGCGACGCACGAAACGCCCGAGCTCGCTCATCTCGCCCTGATATTCGCGTCTATTAGCGTCCATTCGCGGTTTCTCACTGCATTGATCCGGCTGCGCACCCGCCGGCAGAGCGTCCTGTGGATTGCACCCTTAGAACGAGAACGTCGATGTGAGCTCCCAGGTGCGAGCGGCGCCGATGCGCCACGAGGCGACGTCCATCGTGTTCAGATCGCCTTCCGCGACCGGATTCGCCTTCACGGGAATCAGCAGGTTGTCGTTGAAGAGATTCCGGACGTTGAGCTGGATCTTCCAGTCGATGCCTTTCCAGATCTTGCGCTGGTAGCTGATCCACGCGTCGTAATTCGTCTCGGCCGCTCCCATGAAGGGATGCTTTATATCAGTAACGAGACCCAGAATAGGATCGTTAACGACGGGATATCCGATCGCCACCTCGTCCTGCCAGCGCAGGGCGCCGCCGACGCCCCAGCCCTTGAGTCGCGACTCACGGTTGAAGGTGTAGTTGCTCACGACGTTGGCCCGCCATTTGCGCAGCTCGGGCGTGTATTCTCCGACGGAGAGCTTCGCGGTGTTGAGCGTGTTGATCAGGTTGGTCTGTGAGTACAGTCCGACCGTCCACGCGCCGATCGACTGATCCTTGAGCTGGGGATTTTTATATTGCTCAAGCCGTTCATTGAGGAGCGCCTCGAACGTCTTGCTGGTCTCGCCGCGCTGGGCCTGTTGCTTGGCCACGTTGAACGCGATCCGCCAGTTCTTCGTCACGTTGAAGACACTCTCGATCTCCACGCCCTTCGAGATCGAGCTCGTCACGTCGGCCCGGCCGATCGGAGTGCGGGCAGACAGATCCCGGGTGCCGTCGTTGCGCACCGCGCCGAGGGAGACTTCGTGGGCCGCCAGCCATCGTCTATATAGAGGCGTCGGACTCGCGCTGTCGGGGCCGATATAGCCCATCGCATCGAGCGTCGCTTTCGGGATGTTGTTGATGATGGAATCCTCGAGCGTGACGAGGGCGCCCAGTGCCTGGCTAAGCCGGCCATCGGTAATATTTTCCTGCGTGGTCTCGTACCACGCCACGCGCAGATTCAGGCGATTGCGCAAAGCGTTGAGGCCAACGCCAATTTCGTTCGTGTCGCCCGACTGCGGCTCGATCTCGTCGCCAAGGACGTTGTGTCGCGCGCCCGTGATCTGAAAGTTCTCCGACTGGTTGTAGTAAAGCGAAAGTCCGACGTTGCCCGGCACGCGACGGAGCCATTTGGGTGGCACGTGCAACGCCAGCCCGTAGCTGAACGAGTTGTTCTTGGCCTCGAGTCCGGGGACGCGCGGACTCGGCGTGAGTACACGTGCGCCTGTCGCGGGATCGATGGGCGAATTCGGCGACGAGGAGTTCCGCACCTCGTCCTGGCGCCAGCCGAGGATGGACACCAGGGTGTTGTCCCACCAGTTACCCTGCCACACTTGGGCCGAGGAAAGCGCGCGGTAGTGATTGTTCACGACCGTGCTGGCGATGTGGGCATAATCTGGATACTGGTAAATCGGCCACTCCTGCTGTACCCATTGGTTGCCGGTGCTGGAATTCGCGACCCGGACCGAAACGGAGCTGGGAAACACCAGCTCGTTCTTGAGCCCCTGGAGGTTCGCGCCGGCCGGGCTCGAGGCATTCAGCAGCGACGGTCCAATATAGACGATCGGCGAAACGCTGCGGTCTCCATACGCGTTGCCGCCCAGGCCGGTGCGGAAATTGACATCACTCATCACCGGCGTGCCGGACATATAGACCTGATCGCGGTAATATTCCGTGTACAGACCGGTGAGGTTTTGCACGCCGAGCAACCGGCCGAGGAATCCCATCTTGCGACTGAAATCGTGCTTCACGAACGCAGTGGCGCGCCCGGTCTCCACCGTGTGCTTGTCCCAGTTGAAATACCCGGAGGCGCCGATGAACGGACGGCCGAAATTCGGGTTGGGCCGGCCGTCGGTGGTCTGCTCGTTGACCTCTATATAGATGGAATTCCCGCGATACCCGGACAGCAGCCGATTCACGCTTTGTGTACTATCCTGCCGATCGTAGGCGAGCTCGATGCCCACATCGCCATTGAAGAACAACTGCTCGAGCGTGAGGTTGGCGGTGTCGAAATCCAGCCAGGTGCCGTTGTTGGGCCCCTCGAGGTTCTGCTTGCGATAGTCGAAAACGGAGCGGTCCGAGATCGCTTTGCTGACCTGAAACGAGGCCAGCGGGTCGAGGTGCCCGGGAATGAACATCGCAACTTCCTTCGTGCTGCGCGGGCCGAGGTGGCGGTATCGCACGCCGCCAGGCAGCGACACGTAGCCGACGAATGCGTCGCTCGGTGTGGCGGAATTGGGATTGTCGTAGATGAACCCCGCGTTCTGCGACCAGTTCCCCGCCAGGCCGTCGAGGTTGTTGTCGCGCTGATACGTCGTCACCGGCGTGCCATTCGGCATGTTGCCGGACCAGATCTGCGTCGGCCGGGTGTTCTGCCCAAAGTCCCACCAGCTCGACATCCAATCCAGCGGCGGATCGACTCGCGGCAGCCTCTGATCGAGATGGCCGCGCTCGGCGTTGGCCCGCAGCGTCGTAAGCTTGAACGGCTTGAATGTCACCGCGCCGTACACCCGCTCCTGGTCGCGGAACGTGAAATCCTGCTCGTATTTGCGGCTCTCCTCGAGCGCGGCGACGCGCACGGCCAGCCGATCGCGGATCAACACCCGATCGAGGTCGATCGATCCGCGGAGGCTGCCATAGCTGCCGGTGCGCACCTGCGCCCGGCCGCTGTTCCTGAAACGCGGGGCGCTCAGCGTGTTCTCGATAATGCCCGCCGGGCTGCCGAACCCGAAGAGGATGGCGTTGGCGCCGCGGTTGATCGTGACGCTCTGCGTGTTGTACGCATCGAGCGGCACGTGCGGCGCGCTCGCGAAGAAATTGCGCGTCGTATCCGCGCCGGCGAGACCACGCACGCGCGTCTGCGGGCTGGCCTCCTCGCGCTGCGGCGCGAATTCCTGGCTGTAGGTGGTGGTTTCGGAGCCGGAGAAATTTCCGCCCACGCCCACGACTTCCGTGCCCGTGGTGTAGACCAGCAAGTCATCAGTGCCGGTGGCACCAATGTCGTCCAGAAAGTCCTTGGTGATGACGCTCACCGAAGCGGCGACGTCCTTCAGTGAGGTGCGCAGACGCGTGCCCGCGAGCGTGTCGCTCGCCAGGTAACCCGTATCGCGCTCGCCCGCGACGACGAACGGACTGAGCACGACAGATGGTTCAGCCGCATCAGCGTCGGTGCGCGCTGGGGGCGGGGTGACCTGGCCCAGGGCGGCGGCCGGGGCGAGCAGGGCGAGAGTAAGGGCGCCGAGGCGCCTCCGAACGGTGCGAGGGGTCTGCATGACAGGTGATGGGGAAGCGGGAGGAATGACGGGGCCGAGCCGGGAATATCTATTCTGCATTGTCATACGCATAAGCTCAGGATGGCTCCGCGGCCGATCAACGCGCGTGGGTTTCATCTGGGTCGCGATTCAGTGACGAACGCGCGAAGCGCCCGCGCCCGCCCGTATCCAACGGCCGTCCGCGCTGATGCCCGGGGAGAGATCGCGGGCCAGGGGTCGTGCCGGGGTTAGCATGCGCTGAATCTACGGCATCGACGGCCGGAGATGAATAGCGTAACTGATCAATTCCATATAGAAAATGCCACCGGCTCCGCCCGACTATTTTCGTTACTTCGCCGTCTCGCCGGATCTCGATCGCTGGGGCCTGGGGCTTACCGCCGCCGGTTTCACCACGATTCCGGCTGGTGCGACCTACCCGCCCGGGCGGCATCCCGCGGATCATCAATTCGGCTGGGAGCGCGGTCGCGTCCTCGAGGCGCTGCAGATCGTGTGGATCTCACGCGGCCGGGGCAGTTTCGAGAGCCGACCGACCGGCGAACACACGATCGAGGCGGGCATGGCCTTCATCGTGGCGCCAAAAACATGGCATCGTTACCGCCCTGATCCCGCCACGGGCTGGGTCGAGAGCTGGATCGAGGTGCAGGGCCCCGTCATAGGGAATCTGCTGCGCGCCAAAGTATTTTCCGCCCGGGACGCCGTGCGCGTCGTGAGTCCGGCCGCGGGCCTAGATGCCGCGCTCGATGCGGTGCACGTACGGGCTCGCGCCGCCGGTCCCGGCTTCGACCCGGAGCTGGCGGCCGCCGCGCTCGGCGTCCTGGCCACCTGGGACAAGGCCGCGCGATTGCAGCCGGAACGCTCCCGGATGGTGCGCGCGATCGCGGCCGCCGAGCACTATCTGGCCGAGCACCTGGCGGAACCGGTAAACATCGAAGCGCTCACGCGACGCTTGGGGATCGGTTACTCCCACTTCCGGCGCGCCTTCAAGGCTCATACGGGATATGCTCCCTGGCAATACGTGCTCCACCTCCGGCTTTCACGTGCCCGGCGCTTGCTTGCGGGCGGCGACGCGACGCTCGAGGACGTCGCCTCGCGCCTCGGGTTCAGCTCGGCGTTTCACCTCTCGACGGCGTTCAAGCAGGCCTTCGGCATCGCACCCGAGCACTGGCGGAAGAACCTCGCGCGTGGTGCCGGCGCGGTAACGCCGAAATAGTGCCGCCGCCCGCACTCACTTCCGCGCCCACTCCGGCATGACTCCCAGTTCGATGCCGAAAACCAAGGGCCCGAGTATCCACAAAATACCTACGATCACCGGCACAAGCAGCAGGTTCAGCAGCATGCCGGCCTTCGCCATTTCCGGCAGCCGCACCAAGCCGCTGCCAAACACGATCGCGTTGGGCGGCGTCCCGACCGGCAGCATATAGGAACAGTTGGCCGCGAGCGCCGTCGGGATGACGAAGAGCAGCGGATTCTGACCCATGCTGACGCCCACCGCCGCCGCGATCGGCAGAAACGTCGCCGCCGTGGCCGTGTTGCTCGTCAGCTCCGTCAGCATCAGGATGCCGAAACAAATAATCGCCACCGCTACGATCGTCGGCATGCCATCGAAGCCCTGGCACAGATAGCCGAGATACTTCGAGAGCCCGTGTTTCTCGATGTGATGCGCGAGGCTCAACCCGCCGCCGAACAGCAGCAGCACGTCCCACGGCATCGCCTTCGCCGCGTCCCAATTCATCACGAATTCGCCCCGCCGCGGATTCATCGGGATCAGGAAGAGCAGGATCGCCCCGGTCATCGCGATCGTGGTGTCCGACACGAGCGGCAGCGTCTTCGCGATCAGCGGCTGGAAGATCCACGCCAGCGCGGTGCCGCTAAACACGATCGCCACGATCGCCTCGCCGCGCGAGAATCCGCCCAGTCGCGAACGTTCCACCGCCAGTAATTCCGCCATGCCCGGCACCTCGGCGCGCCCAAGCCGGAACGAGATGCGCGTGAGTACAAAGTAGACGATCGGCAGCGTCACGCACACGACCGGCACGCCCAGCAGCATCCATTGGCCGAATCCGATCTTTATACCGTACACACTATCGAGATAGCCCGCGAGGAGCGCGTTCGGCGGCGTGCCGATCAACGTCCCCATGCCACCCGTCGTCGCGCCGTAAGCGACCGAAAGCATCAGCGCGATACCGAAGCCGCGCGTCGCCGGATCGCGTTGCGCCGCAGGCGGGATCAGCTGCACGACCGACATCGCGATCGGGAGCATCATGAGCGCCGTCGCGGTGTTGCTCACCCACATGCTGACCAGCGCGGATGCGAGCAGGAACCCCGCGATGATCCGCGACGGTCGCGTGCCCATCGCGCCGATGAGCCGGATGGCGACCCGGCGGTGCAGATTCCAACGCTGCATCGCGAGCGCAATGACGAAGCCACCGAGAAAGAGAAACACGAGCGGGTTCGCATACGGCGTCGCCGTCTCGCGGATATCGCTGAGCTGCAGCGCGGGAAACAGCACGAGCGGCAGCAACGCCGTGACGGGAATCGGAATCGCCTCCGTCATCCACAAGACCGCCATCAACGCCGCCGCACCCGCCGTCCGCCAGCCCGGTTCGCTGAGCCCCTCCGGCGGCGCCGTCAGACACGTGAGCAACAGCAGCGCGGGTCCGATGACCCAGCCGGACCACTGGCGCAGGCCGTAATCAGAGGGCTGCTCGACCGCCTCCTTTACGGATTGCGAGACGTCATCGAGATGGGGTGGGGAATGTGGGGCAGCCATGAGAGCTCCCGCGAGCGTGCGCATCGGCCCGTCACGGGAAACTCTATAATTACGCGACCGCCTGTCATCCGCGCGGCACTACGACTTCGCCTCCACGGCCCACATCGCCGCCCCGACGATCCCCGCCTGGTTGAAGAATTCCGCCGGCACCACGCGCGCACGCGCCTTGATGAACTTGAAAAACTTCTCGTGCTTCGCGCTCACACCGCCGCCCACGATGATCAATTCGGGCCAAAGCACGCGCTCGAGCAGCGCGACAAAATCGTGCAACCGCCCGCCCCACTCTTTCCAAGACAGGTCGTTATCCTCCCGCACCGACGCCGCGACGAGGTCCTCCGCCGACTCTTGTCCTCGCCACGGCAGATGCCCGAGCTCGAGTGGCACGACGACGCCTTGATACGCGAGACACGAACCGACGCCCGTGCCAAGCGTGAGCAACAGCGTCTTGCCCATGAAGCCACGACCCGCACCGAATCGCATCTCGGCCACGCCCGCCGCCGCCGCATCATTGATCAGCGCGACGCGACAGCCAGTCGCTTTGCCAAACAGCTTCGCGCCGTCGCAGCCCACAAAATCCGGATGCAGGTTCGCCGACGTCCAGATCGTCGAGCCCTCGACCACTCCCGGGAAACCCACGCCGATCCGCCCGCGCCATTTGAAATGCGCTGCCATCTGCGCGATTGCCTTCGCCATCAGCGGCGGCGAGAGCGGCTCAGGCGTCGCGATGCGCAACCGCTCCGCAAGGAGCTTGCCGGTTTTCGTGTCGACGGGCGCGCCCTTCAGTGCGCTCCCGCCGATGTCGATGCCAAGGGCTTTCATGCAAAGCGCGGAATCCGAAAGACGTTTCCCAAAACGCCAATCAAATTCCCCCGTCAGTGGCAGCCGCAGCCACTGCCACAACTGCCTTCGGCATCGCCGCCGCGGTGGGCGTGGCCGTGACTCAGCTCATCCTGCGTCGCTTCACGCGCCGCGACGATTTCGACGTCAAACGTGAGATCCACGCCCGCGAGCGGATGATTCGCATCGAGCAACACCTCGTCGCCCTCGATCGCCGCTACTGTCACAACCGGCGCGAAGCGATCCACGCCCGTTTGAAATTGATCGCCGACCTTCAACTCACCCTCAACCGGCAACAGCTCGCGCTTCACCTTCTGTATTTGTGCCGGATCGCGTTCGCCGTAGGCTTTTTTCGCGGGGACGTTCACCTTCGCCTTCTCACCGGCCGAGGCGAGGCGCAGTTGCTCATCGAGCCCGTCGATGATCTGGCCGGCACCTTCGAGGTAGCTGATCGGCTCGCCCCCCGCGGAGGAATCGAGCACGCGACCGCTGGAATCACGGAGTGTATAGTGAAAGGAAACGACACGAGGCATGAGAGAATATGACGGAAGGATGGAGAGAGATGGAGAGATAGAGGGAATGAGAGAACAAGCCCTCAACAAGCAAGCCGCCTTTCCACGTCTCCGATCTCCCCCTCTCCCCCGCTCACGTCTCCTGCCGCAGCACCTCGAGCGGCGGATGATTCGTGATCCCGCGCCCGGAGAGAAAACCCGTCACCACCGTCACCACGCACACGCCCGCACCGCCGGCCGCGAGCAGCAAGACCGGCACGCTCGGCGTGATGCGGAAAACAAATTTCGCGAGCAACGCGTTCCCCGCGACCGCCAGCAAGCATCCGACAAACGCCGCCAGCACACCGAGGATCAGATATTCCACCAGTTGGATTTGCACGAGCTGCCGCTGCGTCGCCCCCAGCGTGCGCAACAACACGGTCTCGCGGATCCGCTGGAATCGTCCCGTCAGCACCGCGCCCGCCAGCACGATCACGCCCGTCAACACCGTGAACAGCGCCATAAACTGGATCACGAACGCGACCTTCGTGAAAATCCCGTCCACCGTCTGCATCACGAGCGTGAGATCGATCGCCGTGACACCCGGGTAACGCTGCACCACGGCGCGTTGCACGCGCGCCGAATGGTCCGCGTCGTTCGTGCGCATCGCGGCGACGTGAAATTTCGGCGCGGCCTCGAGCACTCCTTCGGGAAACACCACGAAGAAGTTCGGCTCGAGCCGGCGCCACTCGACCGCACGCACGCTCGTGATCCGCGACTTCATCGGCACGCCTTGCACATCCCACTCGATCTCATCCCCGAGCTTGAGGCCCATTTGTTTGAACAGCCCCTCTTCCATCGAGATTGGCACGACGCTCGCATCCGCCGGCATGCGCCCCTCGAACGTCCCGCTCACCAGCCGCTCCGAGCCCTCGATCTGCCCGCGAAACGTCGAGCGATATTCCCGCCGCAGCGTCCATCCCGGAATCCGCGTCTCTCCCTCTCTCCGTCCCTCCATCTCTCCGTCCTTCCGTCCGTCCGCCCCCGCGGCCTCCGCAACTTCCGGCGACTTCCCCGCCTTCCCATCCGCCCGAAAAATCGCCCCCGATCCCGGACCGCGCCGCTCACGCTCGCGCTCGCGCGCACCAAGCAGTTCCTCGACTTTGCGCCCCTTCACGCTCGCGATCTTCATCGTCACGATCGGCGCATGCACCAGCACCGGCGCACCCTGCGCCGCGGTTGTCTCGAGCAAGCCTTCGACCTGGTCATCCTGCACGTCGAAGAACAACAGGTTCGGCCGCCCGCCGCCGCCGGAGATCTCGATCTCCCGCAACAATGTCGTGCGTGCCAGAATCAGCGTGAGCATGAGAAACGTACCGAGCCCGAGCGACACCAGCAGGAGCACCGTGCGATTGTTGGGCCGGTAAAGATTGGCCACACCCTGTCGAACCACATACGGCAGCCGCCGCGGAAACCATTTGCGCGCGGACCACGCGACGAGCTTCGCCAGCCCGGCCAGCACCGCGAAACCGCCGATCAACATCCCCGAGAAACCCGCCGCATCGCGCAGCCGGTTCGTCTGCCAGATCGAAAACGCGACCACCGCCGCCGCGATGAAAAGCACGACCGCGATCCGCCACGGATCGATCCCGCCCACACGCTCCACGAACGCCGACCGCAAGGCCACCAGCGGGGACACCTTGCGCACCGCCAGCAGTGGCAGCAGCGTGAACAACAAACAGATCACAAGCCCCGCGAACATCCCGCGCGCGACTGCCGGCCACGCGATCGTGAACGCCACGTCGAACGGCAGCATGTCCTGCAACAGATGCGGCAGCGCGAACTGCACCGCGAGCCCGAGCGTCGCGCCACACACGGCCCCGAAGAGCCCGAGCGCGAAGCCCTGCACCAAATACACCGCGAAGCTCTGCCACGCCGTCGCACCGAGACAGCGCAACACCGCGACCGTCGTGATCTTCTGCCGCACGTACACATGGATCGCACTCGCGATCCCGATCCCGCCAAGAAACAGCGCCACGAAACCCACCAGGCTCAGGAAACCCTCGATGTTTTCCAGCACGCGCCCGAGATCGCGTTTGCGCTCCGCGACCGTGTCGTAGCCGAGCCGCTCCGTGCTGAACTCGCTCCGCATCGCCTGTTCGACTGCCAGCGCATCGCGCTCCGCCGGCAGTTGGAGCATGAGCCGGTGCCGCACGAGGATGTTGCGCTCCGCGAGTCCGGTGGCCTCGAGTTGCGCCCGCGGAATCAGCGCGCGCGGCGCCACCGTCGCGCTGATCGCCGAGGATTCACCGGGCAGTTTCTGCAACGCGCCGATCACGGTGAACATCGTCGTGCCAAGCTTCACGGGATCGCCGACCTTGAGGTTATATTGCAGCAATAATGTTTCCTCGAGTACGACCACCTCGCCGCCCGCGCGCAGCTTCGCGGGCGCGTCGGCCGGATCGGTTTGAAAATCGCCGTAGTAGGGAAATGCGCCCTCGAGCGCGCGCACGTTCACGAGCCGCGTGAGGTTGTCCGCGGTGGGAAACGTCATCATCGACGAAAAGCTGATCTCGCGCGACACGTCGCCGCCGAGGTTTGCGGCGTAGCGCTGCACCGCCGCGCTCGGCTCGTTGCGGCCGGTGATGATCAAGTCGGCGCCGAGCAACCCGCGCGCCTGCTCATCGATCCCGCGCGCGAGATTGGCCCCGAGCGAGCCGATCGCCACGAGCGCGGCGATCCCGAGCACGACCGACAGCGAAAACAACATCAACCGCCGCCGAGAAGCCCGCGAGTCCCGCCAGGCCATCCGTAGTATAAATTTCATGCGTTAACAGCGAACGTGGCCCCAAAAATCGATTGAAACCGAGCGAGCATACGACCGACGGAAGCACCAAGATCCAAGCTCCAGCGAAACTCCAATCTGCAAAACCACATTGCCGCTTGATGTTTGGACATTCTCTGGAGCTTGGATCTTGGCGCTTGGATCTTCCAACCGCCCTGGGGCCATCTCACGTTCCCGTTCCACCCCGCACCGCCTCCGCGATGTGACTATCGCTCATCACTGCGCCGTTCTTCAGCCGGATGATTCGCTGGCAGCGCTTCGCGAGTTCCAGGTCGTGCGTCACCAGCACCAGCGTCGTGCCACGTTCTTGATTCAGCCCAAAAATCAGCTCCACCATCGCCTGCGCCGTGTCGCCATCGAGGTTTCCCGTCGGCTCGTCGCAGAATAGAATCTTCGGCCGGTTCATGAACGCCCGCGCCAGCGCCACGCGCTGCTGCTCACCGCCCGAAAGCTGCACCGGATAGTGATCGTAACGCTCGCCCAACCCCACGCGCGCAAGCAACGACTTCGCCTCGGTCTCCGCCACCACGCCGCCTTCTCCACGCAGCTCCACCGGCACCAGCACGTTTTCCAACGCGGTCAGCGTCGGCACCAGCTGGAAGTTCTGAAACACGAAACCCACGTGCGCGTTGCGCACCAACGCCCGCGCGTCCTCACTCAACGCCCCGATCGATACCCCCGCGAGGACCACGTCGCCGTTGGTCGGCCGGTCCAGGCCCGCGCACAGGCCGAGCAGCGTCGTCTTGCCGCTGCCGCTCGGGCCGACGATCGCCAGCGTGCCGCCCGCGCGAAGCTCGAAACTTACTTCTTTCAGCACGGTCAGAGCACCTCCGGCCGTTGCATACGTCTTGGTCAGCCGCTGGACATTCAGCATCGATTGCTCACTCATTGAACGCTCACGAAACACACGAATCCCACGAAATCGAGCCCATGCCCGTCTGCCTGCCGAGATTTGCCCTCCGACTGTTTCTCTTCGTGTGCCTGGTGTGTGGCGTGAGTTCGTTGCGGGCGTCCGACATCCGCACGATCGTTTTCTTCGGCGACAGCCTCACTGCCGGCTACGGTCTCGCCAATCCCGGCGCCGACGCCTACCCCGCGCTCATCCAGCAAAAAATCGACGACGCCGGCCTGCCCTGGCGCGTGATCAACGCCGGGCTCAGCGGTGAAACCACCTCGGGCGGACTCCGCCGCGTCGACTGGATCCTGCGCCAGCCCGTCGACCTCTTCGTCCTCGCCCTCGGCGCCAACGACGGCTTGCGCGGCATCAGCCCCGCCGTCTCGCGCCAGAACCTCCAGCAGATCATCGAGCGCGTGCACGCAAAATATCCCGCCGCGAAAATCATCCTCGCCGGCATGCAGATGCCGCCGTCGTTCGGCCCGGAATTCACCCGCGATTTCCATGCCATGTTTTCCGAAGTCGCCGGCAAGAACGACGCCACGCTGATCCCGTTCCTCCTCGAGGGTGTCGGCGGCCTCGCGCGCTACAACCAGGGCGATCGCATCCATCCCAACGCCGCCGGCCACAAGCTCGTCGCCGAAACCGTGTGGCAGTTCCTGCGCCCGTTGCTCTGATTTTCATGTCCGCCTCCCTGCCCTCCGGTCCGCGCCGTCTGCTGCGCGGCAAACGTCTCGTCCTCATCCTCGCCTCGCTCGCCGCCGCCCTCACCGCGCGCGCCGAAGACTGGGCGCCCAACCTCACGCTCGCCGGCATCTGGCACGACAACGCCACCAACGCCATCACCTCCGCCGATCAGCTCGATTCCCTCCAGCTCAACGCCGATGCGCTCGCCTCGAACGCCTACCAATTCGGCCTCGGCGATACCATTCAACTCACCGGCCATGCCGCCGGCGATTGGTGGCCGCGATATCAGGAACTCCTCGGCGGCGCACTCGGCGGCCGCATCGAATGGCGCCACACTTTCGGCACTGACAAACTCGCCCCCGTCTTCTCCGTCGAGGGCGCCGGCGACGGCGTGATCGTGCGCGAATACGGCCGCACCGGCACCAGCTCCGCCGCGACGATCGCGCTGCGCAAACGCCTCAACGATCACTGGCGCGCCTCCATCGCGCACGAAGTGGGCCGCTTCGACGCCCGCCACGCCGTCTACGATCGCACCAGCTCCGAGACCTCCGTCGAACTCGGCTTCGACGCGACCGACGTGAGCCGCCTCACGCTTACCGCCCGCTACCGCGACGGCGATGTCGTTTCCTACGCCGAGACGCCGTCGGCCGAGCTCGCCTCGATCACGCGCATCGCGCAGACGGTCGACACGTTTGACCGGCCGATGGTCGCCTCCTCGTTCGACGCGCGCACCTGGGCCGCGCGCGCCGCCTTCGTCCGCGCCGTGGATCAATCCTCCGCAATCGTCATCGCTTACGAGCTGCGCAAAACGCGCGCGCAACCCGTGCGCTTCACGAACCAGTTAATGTCGGTCTCGATCGTCCACCAGTTCTGAAGGTGGGGCTCCGCTCTCCGAGCGGGCCTTGGATTTCCTCCCGCCTCGCCCGCGCCCTGATTGCATTCCCCCGCCTCGGGCAGCGGATCCTGAAACTCAGCCCCACCCCGCAACCAGCTCGCGCTCGCCTCCGGCCGCGATCCTTGCGCCGTGCGCGAGTCTTCATCTTCAACTTAAACTTGAAGCTTAAATACGCGCGCTGCGCGCTGCGCGTCCGTGGGCCCGAGAGAAACGTTGCACCACCTCATGCGACGCTTCATTTCCCTTCCACCCATGCCACGCCGCTGCCGTCTCACGGCTTTGTTCGTCGCCCTCTGCTCCGCTCCGGCCGCCTTCGCCCTCGATGGTCGCATGGAGACAACCGCCACCTGGACGGAAAACATTCACCGCGCCTCCAGCCCGACCGACTGGCGCGATGCGCTGCGCTACGAAGTCCGCGGCGCCGTGAGCGTCTTTCGCGAATGGCACTCCGGCTTCATCACGACCGGCGAGCTCGGCGCCGGCCTCGAACACGTTCCCGATTTCAAATCCCTCGACGCCGCGACCGCCGGCTTCTCCGGCACCGCGCGGCAGAAATTCGGCCTCGGCGCCTTCGCTCCCAGCGTCGCCCTCGACGCCGGACTGCACGCGCGCGACACGCGGCTCGGCTTCGACGATGGCTGGATCGCGACCGCCGGCCTGCGTATCGGAAAACGCATTACCCGCGCCTGGCGCGCCGCCCTCCACGGCGACTGGCAGCAACACTACGCGCGTAGTGCCATCTTCGATACGAAGCAGCATCGCTTCTTCGCCGTGCTCACCTGGGACATCACCGAGCGGCTCCAGCTCTCCCACGGCAACGGCCGGCTCTGGGGCAGCTTCACCGCCAACGCCTCGTCCGCGATCTGGCCGCGCGCGATCGGTGGCGCTCTCGGCCCGCAGATCGCGAACTACTACAACTCGGTTTACTGGGGCGTCACCGACGCCGCCGGACCCGGCTGGATCACGTACCTCGTCGACGGCCGCGTGAGCTTCTACTGGCTCGAGCTCTCGCCCGCGCTCGGCCGCAACACCGCGCTCCCTCTCCGCTTCGAGAACCGCGTCTCGGTCAACAAAGTCGGCGTGAAATACCGCCAGGATGTGTGGTCGCTCTCGTTGCTCCACCGCTTCTAACCATGCGTCGAATCCCCGTCCTCCTTGCGCTCGTCGCGTTCGCGCCGCTCCTCGCGGTCGCCGCGACCACCGGCGGCAGAGTGCGCGTCGAAATCAAGGATCCGAAAGGCGCGCCCGTCGCGGACGCCGTCGCCTCGCTGCTGCCGCTCGACGCGCCCGTCCAGGTTTCCCCTCCCGCCGAGCCCGTCGTCGTCACGCAAGACAGGGAGGAGTTTCAACCCTACGTCACCGCGGTCGTCACCGGCACGCGCGTCGCATTTCCCAACCGCGACAAGGTGCAGCACCACGTCTTCTCGCTCTCGAAGCCAAAGCCCTTCGACCTCGGGCTCTATCGCGGCGATCCGAAGGAGCTCGTGACCTTCGACCAGCCCGGCGTCGTCACGCTCGGCTGCAACATCCACGACTGGATGTCCGCCTACGTCGTCGTGCTCGCCACGCCCCACTTCGCGAAAACCGCCGCCGACGGTCTCGCACCGATTGGCTCGCTTCCGCCCGGCAATTATCGCCTCGAGGTCTGGCACCCGCGTCTGAAAACAACCGTCACACGCGACCTCACCGTCGCCGCCGACGCACTGACGCAGGTGATTTCAGTCACGCTTGGTATCGACCGCCGCATCCGCCGCGCCCCGGAATCCGGCGCCGCGGGTTATAAGTGAACCGGCCGCCCAGCAGTCAGCCGCCTGCGCACCTGCGAGGTGCTCAACGAAGCAGGCCATTTCACATCCGCGCGCGATGAACCTTCGCCCGAAAACCTTCGGCGCGAAGCTCCTGCTCCTCTTCGTGATCGTCGTCGCCGCGGCGCAACTCACGACTGGCATCATCGTCGCCCGCGCCAACCGCGCCCAGGCCCGCGCCGGCATCGACGAACAACTCGCACGCGCCGCGCGCGCCTTCGCCCAAATCGTGCAGGACCGCAACGGCCTCCTCGTCGCCAGCGCGACGAACGCCGCGCGCGATTACCAAATCAAGCAACTGTTCGTCAGCGAAGACACCGCAACGCTCACCAGCGCGCTGCCGAGCCTCCAACTCACGAGCAAAGCCGATATTGTTTCCGCGCTGTCGCTCGACGGCCGCACGCTCGCCTCCACCATGCGCGCGAGACCCGCCGGCGATGTGCTCGCCCAGCTCATCGCCCGCGCCGAGACCGATCCGAGCCCATTCCCGACGGCCACCGGTTACGCCTACATCGAAGACGCGTTTTACTCGCTCGCCGTCGCCCCCATGCGCGCTCCCGACATTATCGGCTGGATGGCGATCGGTTTCCGCATCGACCACGCGTTCGCGCAAGCCCTCGAGGCACAGACCGGCGTCGCCGTCACGTTCCTCAACGACACCGGGCATCTGCTCGCGACCACCTTGCCAGCGGCCACCGCCAGCGCACTGATGTCGGCGTTGTCAGCGTTGCCGCAGCTCGACGAACTGCGCTCCGCCGCCGAGCTCCCCCTCGCCGGCGAGACCGCCCTCCTCACGGTCCGTCGGCTCCCCGCCGGCACCAACCACTTCGCCACGCTCCTCCTCCAGTATTCCCTCGATGAGAAACTCCGTCCCGCCCGCCGCTCCGAACGCCTGCTCCTTTGGGTCACGCTCGGCAGCATCGCCCTTGCGATCGTGATCAGCCGCGGGTTTGCCCAACGCCTCGCGCAACCGATCGTCGCGCTCGTCGGCCACACGCGCCGCATCGCCGCCGGTGACTACGCCACGCGCATCGGCAGCGATCGAGACGATGAGCTCGGCCGTCTCGCGCACGCGTTCGACCAGATGTCCGACGGCCTCGCCGAACGCGACCGCGTGCGCGATCTCCTCGACAAAAACGTCTCGCCCGAGGTCGCCGCGCAACTCCTCCGCGATGGCGCCGCGCTCGGCGGCGAGGAGCGCGAGGTCACGATCCTCTTCGCCGATCTGCGCGGCTTCACCACGTTGAGCGAACAACTCGCGCCGCGCGATTTGCTCGCGTTGCTCAATCGCTATCTCGATCGCATGAGCGCCGCGATCGAGCGCCAGGGCGGCGTGATCGACAAGTTCATCGGCGACGCAATCATGGCGCTCTTCGGCGCGCCGCTCGCGCAGGACGACGCTGCCGATCGCGCCCTCGCCGCCGCGCTCGCGATGGAGCGCGCGCTCGCCGACCTCAACCGCGAGCTCGCCGCCGAAGGCCGTCCGCCGCTCGCCCTCGGCATCGGCATCAACACCGCACGCGTTGTCGCCGGCAACATCGGCTCCCACCGCCGGCTCAACTATTCCGTGATCGGCGACGGCGTGAACGTCGCCGCCCGCCTGCAATCGCTCACCCGCACGCCGGACTACGCCACGAGCGTCATCACCAGCGCCGCCACGCTCGCCGCTTTGCGCGCACCCGAAAAAATCTCTCCGCGCCCGCTCGGTCCCGTCCACGTCAAGGGCCGCGTCGAGCCCGTGGAGATTTTCGCCGTCGGTTGATCCGCTCCGCCACTCTCACTTTCCGCTTGTTCCGTCGAGCAGGCCGGGATGCCCCGCACGTGTCGCGTGCCCGGCCAGCAATTCACGCGTCGATTGCGAGCCTTCGAAGTCCAGCACCTGACGAGCAAACTCTCTGGCCTGCTCCGTCTGCCCCGCCCCGGCCAGGATCTCCACATACTTCGCCACGTACTGCACCGTGCTTTTCTTCCGCTCGGCCGAGCTCGCGCCGGATTTCAACGACATGAAAAATTGCACCATCTGGTCGAAGGTCCGCGCCTCCATGGCGTGATCGTACCGTCGCTGCTTCACGAGTTCGTCGATCGCGCTCGAAGCCAGCGTCCGCCTCCGCCGATCTCCCGGCGGAAACTGCTCCATCACCGCCAGCGTGCTCTCCGCGTCCTTCAAGACCCGGTTGATCGCGCCGAAATTCGCCACGGCGTCGTAGTCGTTTTCACTCAGCACCAGCCGGCGCTGCGCCGCATCTCGCCGCTCCCGCAACGCCTCCAGCGCCGCCGGGTATTTCTCCCCGAGCTTCGCAATCACGCTCAACAGAAAGCTCCGTCGCACGCCGCCATAACTTGCCACCTGCGGCATGCCATCGTCGAAGCACCACAGCAACTCCCGCAACGCCTCCGCTGGATCTCCGGTCTTCGCCAGCTCCTGCGCGTGCCGCCAACGCGCATCGACCTGATCACGCGTCAACGGCTCCTTCGCCGCCGCCCGCAACGCGTCCGTCGACGCCGTCCGCACCGCACTCTGCTTCCGAATCGCTGCGAGCAGTTTCGCATTGTCCTCCTCCGCCGCCTTCGCGCGCTGCTCCGCCGCCGCCGCCTGTGTTTCCGCCTGCTCCGCGCGTCGCTTCAGCTCTGCCTGCCCCGCCTCCGCCTGCTCGCGCGCCAGCACGTGCTCGCGCACCGCGCGGGCGTGGTCGCTCGCCCGCTGCGTTTGATAGACCGCCGTGCCGGCGGCCGCCACTGCGAGCGCCGAGACGACGCCCAATGTTTTCCATGATGCCATAAAGCTCGCCACCGCCACGCCGCCGGCCGCCGCGGTCCCGCTCGTCATTCCGACCAGCGCCGATCCCGCGAGCGTGCCGGCCAGCCCCGCTGGCGCCGCCACCGCAGCTTGCTGCACGAGCACCGCGCCCAGCGCCGCGCTCGTCGAGGTCACGCCACGCCGCGACAGCACCGCCGCCAGTTTGTCCACCGCGCGCTCCACGCGTTTCCGCGCCGCCTCTTCCGTGAGCCGCAGCGCCGCGCCGATTTCGGCGAACGCCCGACCTTGGAAAAATCGCAACAACACCGCCTCGCGATCGGTCGCGTTCAACGTATGCAGCGCCTCGTCGATCAACGGCCGCGTGCGCTCCCACTCCGTCGCCGCTGAATCGTCCCGCATGATTTCTTGCATGGCATAAGCCTCCTGTTCACGTGCCCGCCGCCGTCCCGCCGCACGGCGCGCATTTGCCGCCGCAAAACGCGTGCTCGTGTAAAGCCATCCCGCCAGCACCGGCCGATCGACCAGCGACGGCGCCTTCCGCGCCAAGTCCGAGAACACCTCCTGCGCGACGTCCTCCGCCATCGCCGTGTTCCCGCCCGTCTGCCGCAACGCCGCGAAGTAGACGAGATTCACATGCCGCTCCACCAGCGCAGCAAACGCCTCGTTGGCGCGTTCCTCGACAAACCGGCGAAGCAGCACGTGGTCATCCATGGTCGATTAAATTCATTCCCTATCATCCCGCGCCCACCTCAACCGGACAGAGAAAAGCGCAATAACCGCGAATTCCCTTTGTCAAAAGTAGTGTGCCGGCAGCCCGGTGGAACTCCGGCGCCGGCACTCGGGCCAATCTCCGGTTCAATCAGAGCGATCTGCCCCGACGAGGTATCAGAAATTCAAACACGCGGTGCACGTCGAGTTCGGCATCACCCCGTAGCGAGCCGCCACCCGTGCTCGCTTATATCTTCGGCACTGCCCCCGAAGACTCCGTTGAGATCAACGCAGCGTCTCGCTAATGCATCTACTTCGGCATCGTGCACACGACTCGTAGCGCCGGTAGCTGCGCCCCAGTGCGGGAAACGCATCACCACCGCATCACGATCCACCTCGTTCAGTTCCCCAATCGCCCGGTCGAGCAGCGGCCGGACCCTCTCCCAATCCACCTCGTCACGTCGTTCCCCCGAGATTTCTTTCATTGCAACAGCCTCCTGTTCGTAGCCGCGCCGTCGTCGTTCGGCCCTGACAACATCGATCGCGGCAAACTGCGCCGCACGGTAAAGCCAGCCGCCCAGTGTGGCTCGATCCGCCAGCGAAGCGGCTTTCCGCGCCAGCGCCGCAAACACGATCTGCGCTGCGTCTTTCGCGAGATGCACGTCGCCGCCCACCTGGCGCATCGCCACGGAATAAACCAAGTCGAAATGGCGTTGGACGAGCGCAGCGAAGGCATCGTGGTCGCCTTCCCGCACAAACCGGCGGAGCAATACGGGGTCGTCGCTCATGTCGTGTTTCCTTATAGCCGGCCGCGACGCGAAAATCGCACAAAATCTCCTCCGTTACCTGCGGCTTCGATTTTCTCGATGGCCACGCTTTCGCCCCCCGAGCACCCACCGATTAACTTCATCGGGCACCGACGAGCCTCGGATTGGACTGAGTGCATACCTCCGATCATGAAAACGAAAACCACCTCACTCCTCCTTTCCGCCGCACTCGGCACGCTCGGGTTGTCATCGCTGCCATCCGCAACCGCACAAACCACGGCGCCCTCGTCAGCTACGACCAGTCCGGCACGGCCAACACTCTCGCCCGATGCCGCCGTCGGCAAACTCCAGGTCGCTCCACCCGAAGCGATGGACCGCACCGTGCGTAAATTCGCCGGCCAATCGGTCTATGGCGCCAACGGCGAGAAGCTCGGCACGATCAATGACTTCGTCATCGACAAGCAATCGGGGGAAGTCGTCTACGCCGTCGTCTCCAGCGGCGGACTGCTCGGCGCCGGCAACACCCTTCGTCTCGTGCCCCTCCACGCGTTGCAACCGGCCGCAGGGGGCGTCGCAGGCTTCACGGTCAAACTCGAGCGCCTGAGCTGGGACAATGCGCCGGGTTTGATCGAGGAGGCGTTTGACGCCGGCATTGTCACCGTGAGCGAGGAACAACGCCGGTCGCTCGACACGCTGTTCGGCAAAGCACCGGACCGCGCCACGGTCGCGAGCCGTCCGCGCCGCGACGACGCCACGGACCGCACCGTTGCCTCCGTGCCGCGAACCCGCGCCGCCGAGCGCGCAGCATCGCCGTGGATCCGGGCGAGCCACCTCCGCGGCAAAGAAATCCACGCCGCCGGTCAGCCGATCGGCGAGATCGAAGAGCTCGTGATCGACCTCGACCGCAAAACCGCCACCGCGCTCGTCGACCTCGACGATCGCGTTTTCTCCGGGCCGACGCGCGCGCTCGTGCCGCTCACCGAACTTTCCGTCTCGCCCGCCGCACCCGACACGCTCACGACAAACTTCACGCGCGACGACTTCGCCCGGCTCGATCCCACCTATGGCCAGCGAGCCGATGCTGCGCTCGTGCCGACAGGTCGCACCCACACCGATGCAACCTCGCCGGCAAACGTCGATGCCACGCTCGCTTCCGCCGCCCGGTCCGCGCGGCAATCACTCGACAACCACGCCGAGCTCGCGCGCGCCGACATCCGCATCATCCCGGAAAACGGCATGCTGATCCTGCGCGGCCGCGTGCGCACCGAGCAGCAGAAAGAGCAGGCCACCGACGCCGTGAAGGAGGCCGCGAGCGGCATCCGCCTCCAGAATGACCTCATCGTCGATCCGCGTTAATTTAGGGCCGATCGGAAGGCTTTCGCGCTCGGCGTCACCAAAAATCAAATACAGCTCCTCACCCGTCCGCGTTTCTATTTCACGGGCCTTCCGCCCGTCACCGCTTTGCGGATACCTCGAACGCGGTCCTCTCCTTGCCGGTTAGCAAGTCGCGATACTTCACCACCGCCGCGCCCGGAACCATGAGCAGCCAGCCATCGGGGGACGGGTGCAGAAACAATCCGACGCGCTTGGTCGAGTTGGCCTTGGGATTGGTCAACGCAGCCATCACGAACGTGGTTTCTCCCGGCGCGTTGATTCCCATCTCACCCGGTTTGAGGATCTGCTCGCGCATGACTTGCGCCGCACCGAGCGGGATATCTTTGGCCGTGAGCGCCGCGAACAAGCGCTCCGGCGTCGCATACTGCGTTCGCGTCGGCTCGGAAAGCTTCGCCCAAAGTTGATCGACCTGCGCGCGCCAGGTCGGGTCGAAGACAAGGCTGCTCGCCAGCGCGTCGATATCGCCTGCCGCCGCCGCCCAGAGCGCCGACTCGAAGGCCGCGATCGGCGTCGCGCGACCGACGTTTCTCCATTCCTCCGCCTTGGCCAGCCGACCCTCCGCAAACGTCCCCTTCGGCCGTGCCGGTTCCTGCGACGCAGGCGTCGCAACGGGGCGCGCCGCCGTCGTCTTCGCGGCCTCTTTCAACGCCTCGATCTCAGCGCGCAACCGTCGCGCTGCGTCGCGGTCTTCGCGCAGCCGCTCCAACTCGGCGGCCTCCGGCTGCACCGCCGCAAGTCGCGCAATCTCCGCCCGCAAGTTCGCCCCGCGCCGGTGTTGCTCCAGCGTGAGTTGTCGTTCTCGCACGAGCTCGGCCGCCGCACGGCGTTGCGAAATCAGAATACCCGCCGCCACGGCCATAAGCACCGCCATGGTGAACACGAAGCACGTGTTGCGATTGAGCTTCATGTTAGAACCACGGCTGCATTTTCGTCTCCCCTTCGGAGAGGGTCCACACGATCGGAATTTGCAGATGCGTGCTCACGCGCCGCCCGGCTTTTTCGCCAGGTTGAAAACGCCACTTTTTCACTGCTGCGATTCCCGCGTCGTCGAACGCTGGATTGCTCGACCGCAGCACGTGCGCCGATTGCACGTTGCCATCCGTATCGACGACGAAATCGACAACGACCTCGCCGCGTTCCCCCTTCGCGCGCTGATCGGCCGGATACTCCGGGCGCGCCTGGAACACCGGCCTGGGCGTCCGCTCGAGCGCCGCGATGTCGAACACGGTCCCACTCGTATCCGCCGGCAGCCGATTCGCCGCCGTGGACGCCGCGGCTGCCGCTTTCGCCGCTTTCGCGCGCGCCAGCAGTTGCGGCTGCAACGCCGCCGCCTCGTCCCGCAACCGCGCAAACTCCGCGTCATCGCGCCGTAATTCGGCCACCTCCGTCGCGACCGCCGCCAATCGCGCACGCTCGGTCTCCAACGCCGCGACCGCCGGTGTCCCCGCATGCAACTGCGCGACTTCGCGCCGCAGCTCCGCATTCGTTTCGCCCTGCACCACGTAACCGGTCACTCCCGCCGCGACGACCGCCGCTGCGGCGCCGAGCTGTAGTTTCGTCATACTCATAAAGGCTGCCACCACGCCCGCACTCGTCGCGCCGACCGCGACCGCCGTCACCGTTACCGACGCGGCCAGCCCCGCCGGCGCCACCGCCGCGGCATGACCCGTCAACGCAATCCCCAGCGCCGCGGTCGTCGAGCTGATGCCGCGCCGCGCGAGCAGCCCGTGCAGCTTGTCCAGCGCGCGGTCCACGCGCATCCGCGCCGCATTCTCCGTCAGCCGCAAACGCGCGCCAATGTCGGCAAACGATCGGCCTTCGAAGAATCGCAACACCACCGCTGTGCGATCGCGTTCATCAAGCGCGTCGATCGTGTCGTCGAGCACCGGTCGGAGCCGCTCCCAATCCGCGCGCGCTGATTCTTCTCCGCCTGATGCATTCATGGAAAGTGCCGCCTGCTCGCGCGCCCGCCGCCGCCGCTCCGCGCGCACCACATGCGCCGCCGCGAAACGCGTGCTCGTATAGAGCCACCCGCCCAGCACCGCGTGCCCCGCGAGCTCGCGCGCCCCCCGCGCCAGGTCGCAGAAAACCTGCTGCGTCACATCCTGCGCCAGGTGCACGTCGCCGCCCACACGCCGCAATGCACAGCCGTAGACGAAGTTTACCTGCCGCCGCACCAGCTCGCCGAACGCCGCCTCATCCCGTTCCTCGGCATACCGCCGCAGCAGCTCGGAATCTTCGGTTTCGTTCGTCATGGTAAAACAACTACAGGCACCCGCCGCGTGCAAAACCGCACAAGAAAAGCCCGCGTTTCCTCAACGTCGTTCCGACACGATCTCGCCGCTCGGCGAGAACGTGAACTGCACGTCCAACGCGTAGTCGGTTTTCTCCACTCGCGTCACCTGCCAATACTCCCGCTCAGGGCCGCCTTGCTTCGGCACCATGTGCCTGAGCTCAGCCGGTACGAAGCGCCAGGTCGCGGCCGCCGTTTCGGCCGCGGCACGAAACTCGTCCGCCAACGGCCCCGGCGTGGTAAACGCCCGCAGGCTCCGTCCGGTCTGCGACACCGTGCCGTCCGCGGCGACCACGATTCGCACGCCCACGGTCATCGGAATACGCTGCCGGCCGCGCGCCACGGCGGGATACACCGGCGGTTCGAGCGGAAGAATCGGCTGCGGCGGTTCGAGCGTATCGACCGGCCTCCGCTCCTCAACGCGCCTCGTCGCCTCGCCGCGTGCGAGCGTGCCCATCGGTTCGACAAAATGAAACGATGCCGCGCCGGCCGGCAGCCCGGGTTTTTGCACTTGCTGACAACCCATACTCACCAACGAAACCACCGCGGCGACGGAACAACGCGCAATCGAGCCGACATCGCAGATCGCAGATTTCATGGCAGGATCAGCATCAGCACCCGCCAGAGCGCAAACCGCACAAAAAATCCCATAGGTTTTTCCGCCAGCCCCTGCTCCAGCTCCGCGATCCGGCGTCGATTCGCCGCGACCTGTGCCTTGGCCGTCCCGAGCACCGCGCTTCGTCGGTCGATCATCCGCTCGACGCGCCCGGCGTCCTCCTTCTCCGCCCGCACGGCGGCCTCATACTGCAACGCTCCAATCAGATTGTTCGATTGGAGAATCATGCCGCGCAGCAGCTCTTCGTTCGTCGCGACATAACCCGCGATGATCACCTCGCGCACCGTTCGCCCATCCAGTTCGCGACAGATCGGATGATGCCGCCGGTGCATCATCCGCTCGTCGTGCAACGACATCCTCGTGGGCGAGCACGCCACGATCCGCGCCACCGCCTCCTTGAATTCCGCCGCCACGCTCGCCGGCTGCCGCGTCATTACCCGCTCCTGCCACTCGAGAAATTCATAGGGCGTCTCGGCGCGCACCCTGAGCTCGAGCGGACTTCGCCGCGCACAGCCGGTCGCGAACAACACCAGCCCGAGCCCCAAAACAATCCAGCACGTCGCCCGAAAATTATAGTGCGCGCGAAGCGCTGCAGTGCGCATGGACTCGGAATGCTGTTCCCCCCCTCGATGAAATTGAACTGTGGGAGGGAACAGGACGCCGGCATCGAGACGACACCGGCCGCTCCCTTCCCACAGGTTGTACCGATCATTCCGACCGCAAAATTTCCTGCGTCTTGCGCGCGAGGTCGATGAACTCGCCGCGGTAGCCGCCGGGATCATCCGCCGGATTCACCGCTGCGGCCGCCGCCCACGCGATCACATCGCCGATGGTCCCCGAACCCTTGTGCACCGATTTGCGCAGGATCATTCCGAACTGCGCGACCGCCGCCGCGAAGCGAAAATCCGCGCTTGCTTCCGCAAACGTCCCGCCCGTGTCCGTCAGCGGAAACTCCAGCGTGCGCCCGAAGATTCCATCCGGCTTCTTGTAACGCACCTTCACGGTCAGCAGTTCCTCGCTGGGCACGCGCGGCTCACCGGCCGGCATCGAGACCCGCAGGCTGTGCGCGTCATCGGTCACAGACCTCACATATCTCAACTCCTCCAGCGGCCCTCCGTTTGCGCCGATCGCACTCTCCGCGCCGACCGGCACAATTTCGTAGAGCGCCGTCACGGTGTGGCCCGCGCCAATTTCCCCCGCATCGACCTGGTCGGTGTTGAAATCCTCGCGTCGCAACAGCCGGTTCTCGTAGCCGATCAGCCGGTAACTCACGACTTTCTCCGGGTTGAATTCCACCTGCAGCTTCACGTCCTTCGCGATCGTCACGAGCGTGCTGCTGACTTGTTCCACGAGCAGCTTCTGCGCTTCGCGCCGCGAATCGATATAGCCGTAATTGCCGTTGCCCATGTCGGCGAGCAGCTCGAGCGTCGCGTCTTTATAGTTACCCATTCCGAACCCGAGCACCGTCAGAAATACGCCCGTGCCCGCCTTCTCCGCTACGAGGCGCACCAGCTCACCCTCGCTGGAGGCGCCGAGGTTGAAGTCGCCATCCGTGCAGAGAATCACGCGATTGATCCCGCCCGCGGCGAAGCTGGCTTGCGCGATCTCATACGCGTGCCGGATGCCCGTCGCACCGTCGGCGAGACCGTTTGGCACGAGCGCGTCGATCGCATCGATGATCTCGCGGGAGCGCGCGACCGGCGTCGACGCGAGCGCGACCCCGGAGTTCCCGGCATACGTCACGATCGCGACGCGATCGTCGGCCCGCAGCTTTCCGATCAGCAACCGCAGAGACTCCTTCACCAGCGGCAACTTGTTCGAATCCTGCATCGAGCTCGATACATCGAGGAGGAACACGAGATTCGCACGCTCGCGATTCGCGGTCGCGACTTCACGCCCCTTCAATCCGATCCGCACCAGCCGATGCGCGGGCGCCCATGGGGCATTCGCGACCTCCAGGGTCGCGGCCAATGGTGGCGCGCCATCCTCAACGCGGAGTTTTTCCATGAACGAGAGCGACCGCGGGGGCGGGGGCGCCGCATACCGATAAGGAAAATAATTCAACAGCTCCTCGATCCGCACGGCGTCGCGCGGCGGCAGTTCCCCGCGCTCGAGCATGCGCCGGATGTTCGAGTAGCTCGCGGTATCCACATCGGCCGCAAAGGTCGACCGGCGGTTGAACGCGACGCGCAGGAAATCGTTGTCGCGCACAAACGCATAAGCCTCCGTGTTGCGCCCGAAGCGCGCACCGGGCGGCGGCCGGGGCAGATAATCGTTCTCCTCCTCGAAGTCCGAGCTGATGAGGCTGCGGTGGTTTCCCGAGATCGACGCCGCAAACGTGCGGTCGCGATCCGCCGATACGGTGACCGCGCTCAACACGACGATGTCCGAGCCCGGAGTCGGCACTTTCGAATAATCGGTCGCCGCCGGAGCGGCTCCCATCGCCGGTGCGACAAACACGCGATGCGGTCCCGGGAAAAGATCCACGCCGCTGCCGATCGCGAACCGCGCATCCGTGTGCGTGGTGCTCGGCTTGTAGCGGAACGTTTCCCCTTCCGGCGCTTTCGTCGCCGTCATCGGGATCGTCGAGGCCGTAGATGCTGTCGCCGGCCCCGACCCTGCCGCCGTCATTGCCCCCGGCACCGTCGCATCTTCACGCGTTTCTGTCGCCGCCGGCTCAGCCACGGCGAGGAACGTTCCCGCCGGGTTCCTCACGCCGCGCCCTTCACTCTCCCGATTCTCTGCCACGGCAGAAATCGGCACGGCCACCGGTGTGGCAACTGGCCCCGTCGCACGCTCGCGCGCGTAGGCTGCCTCACTCGAGGCGCTCGGAATCGCCCGCAGCGTGATCGCCCCCGCCCCCGCTCCGGAGCTCATCGCCACGGCCCGCGTTTGCTGCAGCAGCGACAGGTCATGCGACCGGAACGTCGTCCCGCCTTTCGATTCGCTGGTCGCGATCCGCACGGGCTCGGACGCTGGTTTCGGCGCCGAAACTTCGCCCACCGCCTCGACGGCATTGGCCGGTGGAGCCTGCACCAGAATCGCCGGTTGGGCAGCCGGTAGCGTCGTCGGCGACACTTCGGTGGCCCGCTTCTCCAACGCCATACGGAAATTCTCCGCCCGCGTCTTTTCTCGCTCCGCGTAATAATCGCGATTCACCGCCACCACGACGGCGAAGCACGCCGCCGCCAGCCCGCCGACAATATAGTAAAATTGCGGAAATTGAATGAGCTTCCGGTCGCTCGCGCCCGCAGCATAGGCGTCCGTTTCCGCGCTCGCCTCGTCGTCTCTGCCGTCTCCGTGATACGCATCCGGCGAGGCAGCTGTTTTCGCGCGATGCCCATTAACGCGGCCGTTGATGTGGCCATTGACATGCCCGTTTACGTGCCCGTTGAGATGCCCGTTCACGTGGCCGTTGAGACGCGCCGGTTCGATCCTAGGCACGTCAACGATGGAATCGTCCTCCAGCGACCTCCATCCGTTCAGGCGTGAAATTGGCTCCACTTCGATGGTGCCGGCCGCCTCTGCGGCCAGCGCGGATTCGATCTGCTCCGCCGTCGCTCGGATCTCGTCGACGAACGCGCGCAAGGCGGGATTCGCGCGCAGTGCCGCCTCCACCGCAGCACGTTCATCGCCCTCGAGTTCGTGGAGCGCATAGGCGGTGAGTCTGGGATCGTCAGGTGAAAGCTGAAAGTCGTTCATCGGTCGGTCTCCTTACGGCCGCTGGGCGGCGAATTCCGTGCGTAGTCGGCACACGGCGGTGTGGATCAGGAATCCCACGTTGGTCACCGAGAGCGTGGTGATGCGGGAGATTTCCTTGTAGCTGAACCCGTTTTGAAATTTGAGCCGCACGACCTCCGCCTGGTTTGGCGGCAGCCGGTCGATCATGCGCAGGATCGCCGCCTGCGTCTCGGCCTGCTCGAGCATGCGGCCAGGCCGCGGCTCGACGGCGGTCACGCGTTCCACCTGACCTTCCTCGAACCGCTTCATCCGGCCGTCTTTCCGCAGCACATCGAGCGCGCGATGCCGGCAAACCGTGAAGAGCCACTCGACCGTGTGTCCCTCGACCGCGCCGGGCGGCTGCGCCATGAGTTTGACGAACGTATCCTGAACGACATCGCGCGCCAAGTCCGCGTCGCCAAGGAGTCGCGTCGCGTAGCGGGTGAGAGGGCCTTGTTGTTCCGCAAAGGTGCGAGCCAGAAAACCAGAGTCTTCATCCAAAGGTGCCCGAGAACTCGGGGATGAGGTGAACATGCGGGGTTCTGGTGGTTAGACGCAGGCGGAGCTGTTTCCTTAGAAAATCATTTCGTCGATCGCGACGTAGCTGGATTCCGCGGACATTCCAATCCCTCTCTTGCTCACCGACCAGCCCGCGAGCCGCGGCCCCCCAACCAGGCGCGCTGAGTGATCGGGTGTTTTTCAGCCCTTCGTTCCCGTTGTTGCCCTCTGTTCAAAAGGATCGGCAAAAGGTTTTTGCCTGCCCGCCGCTTCCGGACTTCCTTCCCGCCACGATGCGCTCCCTCGCTTTCGCCTTTTTGTGCCTCTTTGTGGCGACCCTCGGCGGCTGCTCGAAACGCGAGACGCCCGTCGAGGCCGGCATCCGCACCCGCACGCTCCACGTCGGCAACGCCGCCGAACCCGCCGATCTCGACCCGCACCTCGCTGCCATCCTCAGCGACCAGATGCTCGTCAACGCTCTCTTCGAAGGCCTCACGCTCCTCGACGAACGCACCACGAATCCCCTGCCCGCCGCCGCCGAATCGTGGACCACCTCGCCCGACGGACTCACGTGGACGTTTCGCCTGCGCGACGATCTGAAGTGGTCGAACGGCGAGCCGCTCGTCGCCGACGACTTCGTGCAATCCTGGCGCCGCATTCTCGACCCCGCCTTCGCCGCCGACAACGCCTGGTATCTCTTCGCGCTCAAAAACGCCGAAGCCTTCAACAGCAAGAAACTCAACGAATCCGACCGCCTCGGCTTCACCGCACCGGACGCCCGCACGCTCGTCCTCACGCTCGAGCGCCCCACGCCCTACCTCGCCGCGCTCGTCTCGATGCCCGCGTGGTTTCCCGTTAATCCCCGCGCGCTCGCGAAATTCGGCGGCATGGAGCAACGCGGCACCGCGTGGACGCGCCCCGGCAACCTCGTTGGCAATGGCGCCTTCACCCTCGCCGAATGGCGACCGAATGCCCGCATCATCGTGCAGAAAAATCCGCACCACCGCGAGGCCGCGACCACGCAGCTCGAAAAGATCGTGTTCTACCCGATCGAAAATCCCGACGTCGAAGAGCGTGATTTCCGTGCCGGCCAGCTGCACGTTACCTTCAACCTGCCCGTCACGAAAATCGCCGCGTGGCGCAAATCGGATCCTGCGAAGCTCCGCATCGACCCGACCTCGCAGATCAATTTCCTCCGCTTCAACACCGAGCGCCCGCCGCTCAACGATGCCCGGATCCGCCGCGCGCTTTCGCTCGCCATCGATCGCGATGCGCTCGCGCGCAGCGTCCTCCAGGGCAGCCGCGAACCCGCCGTCGCGCTCACGCCGCCCGGCACCGGCGGCTACACCGCGCGCGCCGCCATCCGCACCGATGCCAAGGAAGCGCGCCGACTCCTCGCCGCGGCCGGCTTCCCCGGGGGCCAGGGCTTGCCCGCGATCGATATCCAATGCCGCAACGACGAAATCATGCCGCGGCTCGCCGAGGCGTTGCAGGCCATGTGGCGGAAAGAGCTCGGACTGCACACGACGATTTCGCAACTCGAGCAGAAGACATGGATTCAGAACATGCAGTCGCTGAACTACGGCATCTCGACCGCCGCATGGACGGCGGACTTCCCCGATCCGGTGACCTTCCTCGGCATGTTCACGGCCAACAGCGCCTACAATTGGACCGGCTGGAAGCACCCCGATTACGAACGTCTTCTCGATACCGCCAACAAGACCTCCAATCCGCAGCAGCGCTACGAGATCCTGCAAAGCGCCGAGGAGTTGCTCCTCACGGAATCACCCATCGCCCCCGTGCACGTCGGCGCGCAGACTTACCTGATCCATCCCGCGGTGAAAGGCTGGGACCCCGCACCGCTAATCTTCCGCCGCTTCCAAATCGTGCGGCTGGAGCGATGAGGCTGCCCACGCAACACACAGACTACACGGAGTAAATAAGGTGTGCGGTCATGACGTCTCTCCGATCCACCCGCCCGGATTCCTGCTGCTTCCCTTCCGTGTGTTCCGTGGGCAAGTCAGATGCCTTGATCGAATCCGATACGGCTGCTCTCAGCTGTTAGCCGCTTCCATGCAATTGAGAGCCATCGTCGCGCTTGTCCCATCGCTCTTCGCGCGCATCGTTCCCTCCATGCGTCACCGCGCCTTCGCCCTTTTCGTGTGCTTCGTGTGTTTCGTGGGCTCCTTCCTTCCGACAACCCTCGCAGCCGCCAACGTCGAATTCGTCCGCGTCTGGCCTGAGTGGCGCGACGCCGACTCCTTCGAACGCATCGGCGAATTTTTCGGCAAACCGGAAAACACCGGCCGCGAAACCGTTCTCCGCACCCAGCCCGCCGTCCGCGACGGATATTATTTCCTCGTCCGCGTGAAAACCGCGACACCCGCCGCGACCGACGCCGCCCGGTTCGAGCTCAGCGTGATCCGCCCCGACAAGCCCGAGCCGAAAACGTATTCGTTTCCCGTCACCTTGAGCGGCAAGGAAAGCGTCTTCGAATTCGGCCTCACCGGCGCCGACTGGCCCGGTGGCAAAGACGTGAATCCTGTCGCCTGGAAAATCGCGCTGCTCACGTCCGACGGCCGCGTGCTGACCGAGCATAAAAGCTTCCTGTGGGAAAAGCCCGCGCAGTGACCGGGAGCGCACGTAGCAGAGGCGTCCCGCCTGCCTCGGAGCTCCCTGGGAGCACCGACATCCTGTCGGCCTCCAAATCGGTCGCGTCCGCAAACCTCGGTTACTCCGCCTGGCAGCTCGTCCCGAATCTCCCGCCGCTCACCGCCGGCGTCCTCGCCGAAACCCTCGACGGCGGCCAGGCCTTCCGCTGGCGCCGCCAGGCAGACGACACCTGGCTCGGCGTCTGGGGGGAACACATCGCGCACCTTCGCCTCGACGCCCACCAGCGCCTCGAGTGGAGCGCACCCGCGGAACTCGCTGCCGCGACCGGCCCCGCGCTGGCGCGTTATCTCGGCGCCGATCGTGATTTCGCCGCGCTCACGGATACACTGCCGTGGCGCAGCGACCCACACCTCGCGCGCTGCGTCGCATCGTTTCCCGGCCTCCGAATCCTCCGCCAGCCGTTTGGCGAGACGCTCCTCGGCTTTCTGTGCAGCGCCACGAAACAGATCGTGCAGATCAAACAAATGGTCGCGCTCCTGGCCGAGCGCCACGGCGCCCCGCTGGTCTCCACTCTCTCAACTCCCAACCCTCAACTCTCAACTCTCCCGCTTCACCGCTTGCCGACCTGGGCCGAGCTCGCGCAGATTCCCGAGCCCGACCTGCGCGCCTGCCTGCTCGGCTTCCGTGCGCGCTACATCAGCGACACCGCGCGCTGGCTCGCCGCGCATCCCGGCTGGTTGGAAGAAACGGAGACGCTGCCGTATGCCGCCGCGAAAGAGCGCCTCTGCTCGCTGCCGGGCGTCGGCGAAAAAGTCGCCGACTGCGTGCTGCTCTTCGGTGCCGGCCGGCTCGAGGCGTTTCCGGTCGACGTGTGGATTTTGAAAACCCTCGCGCGCCGTTACGGCCTGGACAACTGGCGCACGCCGCAACTCGCGCAGTTTGGTCGCGTGCATTTCGGCCCGCTCGCCGGCCTCGCCCAGCAATTTCTCTTCGGCTGGGAACGCCGCGAAGCGAACCTCCGCCGCGCGGCCTCCTGATCCGATTCATCGCGATCACCCCACCAGCACTCACCCATCAGCCGATCCGTAGCCCTGCTCAAGAGAGCAGGGAGGGCGGGGAGAGAACGAACGACTACCGCATTCGCATCCGGTCCCGCCTCTTCCGAGGCGGGCTACAGGGAAGGCACGCGACAGCCGATCACCGCCCGCGCCGCGCCACTCCAGCGCGCCCGCCCCCGTTACCCACACCGCCGCGCCTCTCGGCCCGCCGGCGCCTTTCCGCACCCGAATGTCATCCATTAGATGACAACCAAGTTTGTCATCTAATGGATGACATTCGTCCGCCCCGGCTGGGTGCCGGGATGACGCGGAGGAATGGCTGTATCCGCTTTGTTAACACGGCATCGCGGGGGCCTGGTCGGACTTAAAGCCGGCACCGCGCAGCTGACATTTTACTTCGCGCGCTGGATCAGCTCCACTTCGTAGCCTTCGGGCGCGTCGATGAACGCGATCACCGAACCGCTGCCCGTCGGAGTCGGGCCATCACTCAGCTTGAAGCCTTTGCCCTCGAGTTTCGTGGTGAACTCCTGCAAGTCGTCCACCTCGAACGCCAGGTGCATCAGGTCCGGCTGCACCTGCACGCTCGGGCTGTTGGGCAGCTGGCAGATTTCGATCTCCTCGTCGCTGTTCGGCGTCTGCAGAAACACGATCTGCGCGCCGCGCGGCGACACGCTCCGGCGGGCGACCTTGAGCTCGAGCGCCTGCTCGTAGAATTTCACGGTGCGCTCGAGGTCGTTCACGCGCATCCGGGTGTGAAGCAGTTTTTTAACCATGGCGCCTCAGCGTGCACGCCAAGGTCACGTCTGCAAGTCGCAGCCCGTGGCCCTGCTCGGGAGAGCAGGGAGTTTGGGGAAGCCTCGCGCGATTCAGTCCCGGCTCTCCCGAGCCGGGCCACGGGCGAGTCCGCGACCGAGCATCCTCACTCCAGGTGAAACACTTCCTTGAGCTCGCGCGACACCGGGCTGTTGTCCGGGTTCGCCGGCATGATTTCCGACATGTGGCTCCACCAGCGCTGGCAAACTTCCGTCTGCGCGATCGCCGCCCAGCGCGCTTCATCCTCGATCTCCACGTAGCCGAAAAGCTGGCGCGTCTCCGGATGCAGGAAGATCGAATAATTGTGCACGCCGTGCGCCTTCAAGACGGCCTCCAGCTCCGCCCAGATCGGCCCATGCCGCCGCGCATACTCGGCCTCGTGGCCGGCATGGACGCGCATGACGAAGGCCTTCCGGATCATTTCAGCTCCGGCAGAACAGGTCCCGGCCGGCGCGCGGGCGCGGGTTCATCGATCGGCCCCACGACGTGCACCGACGAGGTTTCTGCGACTCCAGGATCTTCCTCGAACGACGCCGCCAGCATCCGGAAACGTTCCTGGTCGCCCGGCTCCGTTGCCACCCTGGTTCCGAGTCGCGCCAGGCCCGCGGCCTCCTTGCGGAATCCGCGTTTCGCCGCGAGCAGCGTCGCCTCCATCACGAGGGTGACATCGCGCGGAAACATCCGCACGCCCTCGAGCACCGCGTCGAAATGACTGCGTTCCGGTGGCAGCGCGGACAACGCCCACGTCTGCGCGATGAGCGTGTAGACGTCCGCCTGCGGCGGCGGCAGCTTGCGCGCCGTGAAGAGCGGCGTGAGCACCGCGGTGACTTGCGCGCCGTCGAGCTGGCCCTTCGGCCCGGCGGGTTTGGCCTGCGCTTCCGCGAGGCGCAACCGCCCGAGCTCGAGATAGGCGCGCGCGCGGTCGACCTTCGCCGTCGCGGCCGCCTCGAGGAACTTGCGCGCGCGATCGTCCTTGCCCGCGAGCTTCTCGTCGAGCCCGAGCGCGGCGAGCAGGCGCGGATCGCGTTCGCCGCGCACATAGGGAGCGATCATCGCCATGCGCGCATCCTCGCCGTGCCCGGCCAGCCGCAGCACCTCGCCCTTGACGCGCCCGACCACGGCATCGGGAGCCTCCGTCAACGCGATCGCTGGCGGCTTGGGCAGCTCCTGCCCCTTCTTCGCCTTGTACTGCATCGCCTTGTAGTTCGTGAAATCGATATAGCCGCGGAGCTCCATCTCCATCTGCTTGTAGGTTTTTCCGAAGCACTTCTTGAACAGCTCCTCGGTCGCCGGCTCCGTATCCAAGCTTTGAATATACGTGACGAACGGCCGCTGGAGCTTCTGGTTGCCGCCGTAAAGGCACAGGTGCACCCAGGCGTAACACTGCGCGGCCCAGAACGTGCCGCGTTCCTGCGTCTGCCCGGGCTCGAGAAACTTGCGGAACGGGATCAGCGCCCGCTGCGACAACCGACGATTGAAGTCGCCCGTTTTCTCCCCCCCGAAGCCGTCGCCGATTTGCGCAAACGTGATCCACTTCCGGTTGAAATCCATCGCCGCGAAAATCTGCACCAGCCCTTCCTCGAACCAGGCGGGTGGCGGCCGCGACATCTGCCGGCGAATCAGGTAGCGGAAATACTCGAGATAAAACCCGCGGTAGGGATCGCTCTCCTCGGTCGTGTTGTCCGACAACAGCAACTCGGCCAGTTCGAAATCGACCACGATCGCCGCGCGCTCCGGATTCGAGAAAAACAAGCTGTTCTTCCCGTAACGCGTCTCGGTCTGGTCCACCGGCAGGAACTGCTCGAACGCGTTGCCGCGGCCGCACAGGATCAACGCCGTCGGCACGGGCACATTGCCGCGCGAGAGTCCGGGCATGATCGTATCGATCACCATCTGCAGCAGCAGGAAGTCGTCGACGAAACGCTTCGTCGCGCTCTGCGAGGCATTCGACAGAATCTCGAAGCCGGGGATCTGCGCGTAGCGCCACGACTCGGGCGGCGGCAGCACGCGCGAGTCCGTCACTTCAAATTTCGGCAGTTCGATGACCTCGCCCGAAATCGGCACGGTCGTCCGCGCCGCCTTCGCTTCGCTCGCGGCCGCCATCGCGTTCGCAGGTGCAAACGTGCCCGCCAGCGCGAGCCCGACCGCGAGCGCGAACAACATGAAAAACCACCGCGACCGCGATACCCCGGCGCCGCGCGGTCCTGGCTGCTGAGGCGAGGGTTTCATCGGCTCATTTCGCGGCGGAGGCCGGCGTCGCTTTGGCCGAGGCGGTGCTCGCAGTCGCCGTCGGCGACGCCCGTGGTTCCGCACCGGCACTGGCGTCGGCCGGCGCGGGCGGGAGCTTCGACTTCACATCCTCGAAGCGCTTTTTCACCGTCGCGTCAGGCGCGTACTTGATGCCGTGATTCGCGAGTGCGTGGGCGGATTTGAGATCGCCGATGTCCGCTGCGAAATACACGCATTGATAGACCAGCTTGAGCCGGGTGGGAAAGAGCAGCGCGCCCTCGATCACGGGAATCGCTTCCTCACGCGTCGGCTTCACTGCACTGCGTGCCCAGGTGTCCGCGAGCAGATCGTAGATGGCGTACCGGTGGGGCGGCTGCGTGCGGCCGAGCAGCAGGGGCGCGGTGATCGCCTTCACCTGCGCCGCCGAAAACCCGCCTTCCGCACCCTCCGGTTTCGCGAGTGCGTCGGCATAACGGAGGCGTGCCAGCTGGAGGCACGCATCGGCGCGTTTCGATTTGGCCGCAAACGCCGCCTCGAGGAATTTCCGCGCGCGTTCGTTCTCGCCGCTCTTCAGCTCGAACAACCCCAGCGCGGCCAGCAGCTCGGGGTCGCGCTCGCCGCGCGTATAAGGTGCGATGAGCTCCGCGCGGGCCACCGGCCGGTGGCCGGCAAGCACGAGTGCTTCGCCCTTGATCCGGCCGATCTCCGATTGTGTCGCCTCGCGCAACGCCAGCGGCGGCGGCGTCACGATCAGGTCCGGTCCGCCCTTCTTCGCGCGAATCCCTTTGGACTCGTAGACCGTGAAATCGCAGTAGCCGCGGATCTGCATCAGCATCTGCTTATAGGTCATGTTGAAACATTCCTTGAACATCGCCTCGGTGATCGGCTCGCGGCTCATGCGCTGGAGAAAGACTCCGAACGGCTTCTGAAACTTGCCGCGCTCGCCATAGAGGCACATGTGCACGAAGGCGTAGGCCTGCTTCGCCCAGATGTTGTTGCCGAGGACGTTCGTCGCCTCCGGCGAATCGTGCGCCACGGCGAAAAATTTCTCCATGTCCACCAACCGGCGGCGGCGCAGCGCGGCATTGAAATCACGATCTTCCGCGGGCGCGCCGGGCAGCGTCGCGGCCTCGGGATCATCGGCCGTCGCGAGCGCGTTGAGCTCGGCCGTCATCGCGCCCTGCACCGAGATGGTGTTCGGATCCTCCAGCTTCGCGAACTCGATCTCCCGGCGGCTGTGGATCTGCATTTTCATGATGATCTGCGACAGGCCTTCCTCGAACCAGGCCGGCATCCGCGGCTCGTTTCGGCTGAGCAGATAACGCACATATTCCCGATACAGCTGCTTGTCGTGCTCGACCGAGATCAGCCCGGAGTCGGTGCCGGTCGCCGCATCGTCCGCGCCGTCGACGTTCAGCACGTTCAACGTCGTCGATTGCAGGTCGATCACGATCGCCGTCTGCGATCCTTCCTTGAGAAACAAGCTCGCCGTGGCCGAATCCACGGTCGAACGCCCCTTCGGCACGAACGCGTCGAATTTGTTGCCCCGGCCCGTGATGATCAGCGACGTCGTCTGCGAGATCCGCTGCGGCACCGGCCACACATAACTCAACGCCTGGCGAAACTCCTCGAAGTCGCGGACGAGCCGTTGCGTCGCCTTGTCCGACGCATTGGTGAGAATTTCAAAGCCCTCGATCGTGGCGTAGCGCCAGGATTCCGGCTGCGGCAGCTCGCGGGTATCGGTGACGACGAACTTCGGGAGCTCGACTACCGGACCGCTGGGAGCGGAATTATCCTGCGCCCGAATGGCAGGAACGAAGACCAGGAATGCGAACGCAGCCAGACCGGCGATCTGTTTCATGAATCACTTGAGACGAGCGCGGAGGCCAAAGGTTGCCGAGACAAATGTGGTCGCCACGCCGGGGCTGGGAGATCGCGAGCGTGACGTTAGTCCTTGGATCGGAGGAACTGGCGTCCCTCCCGCCTTCCCTCACAGCACGGCTTTCAGCAGTAGCGCGAACACCGCCAGGATCGCTCCCGATATCGCGCAACAGGCAAAAAAACCGATCGTGTCGACCCGCGTCCATTTCGTGAATTCCCACGACGAACGCGGAAAGACCTTCCAGTGATCGAAGCGTTGCGGATTCCGCATGGTCTCCGCCATCTCCGCTTCATCGAGCTCCGGCGAAGCGGCGACCGGCGTCTTCATCTTGCCGTAAAACCGGTCGACGATCGCGGCCGGCGGCGGCCGCGTGAAGAGGCTCACCAGCATCAGCAACGCGAACGGCAACAGGCCGTCGAAAAAGAGCCGCGCCGCAAAACGCGTGCTCGTCGCCCGGCTGGCCATGTCGATTCCAGCGAGATCGAGCAGGAAAAGCTCCGAATGAAAACGGTCGCGCCCTTCCAGTCCGCTCGCCGGATCGTTCGGATCGATCCGCACGACACTGGTGAAAAACACCGCTTCGCGCCGGCCATCCGGCCCCGCCTCCGCCAGCTGCACCAAGGCTGGATGCTGCCGGATCGCCGGCACCAGCGGCACGACGAGCGGGCCGATGATATTGACCAGCGCGGAAACGCTCACCGCCGCCCACACCGCCGCCGCGGTCAGCCGCCGCCATTTGAAGATCAGGATCACCGCCGCGCCGAACGGCACGTTGAACGTGAGCATGATCTGTATGATATTGAACACGCTCGTCATCTGCATCGCCGCGAAGATACCGAAGGCGAGCGTGACCACGATCGCCACCCGGCCGGCCGCGACGCCCTGGCGGTCGGTGAGGTTCGGCCGGAAATTCCTATATACATTGCGGACGAACAAGCCCGCGATCGCCATCGTCTGCGCCGCGACGGTATCCATGTTGTTCGCGAGCAGCCCGATCAGCATCAGCCCGAGGAGCCCCGGCGCGAGCAACTGCCGCGACATGATACCCCATGTCTCGTCCGGGTCGGCGAGCGCATTGGCGCCTTGATACAGCGCGATCGCCGTCAAGCCGGTGAACGCCCACAGGATGATCATGATTCGCTTCGCATACGTTCCGGCCACCGCGCCGAACCGCGCCGCATACTCGTCCTTGGCGGATCCGCTCACGCTCATGTTGCCGATGATGCCGTGGATCTGCACCAGGCTCACAAAGAGAATGGCGAGGACGGTCCAGCCCGAGACGTTCGACGCCGCGTGCCCGAACAAGTCGAACATCTCCGCGGGCACCTTCACCCCGAGCTGGTTCCAGCCGCCGATCGCCGCCAGCCCCAGCGGGATCAACAGCACGGAAAACACGATCGTGAGCACCGCCTGCAAGGCCTCGTTCATCGCGGTGGCCGTCAGTCCGCCCATCACCACATAAGCGCCGACGATCAGCGTATAAAATATATAGAAGGTCCACGGCTCGATCGCGGTAATATAGCTCCGCAGCTCGCCGCGGGCATCGGCATCGTGCAAGCGGTCGAGGCGCGATTTCGCCGCTTCGGGCAGCGGCGCCGCCCGCGCCTGCTTCTCGAGCGCTTTCATTTCCTGATAGTCCGCAACCGACTGCCGCTCGGTCTCAGTCCAGGTCGCCTCGGGCTTCACCATGAGCGAGGCGGATATTTTATAAGAGATCAGATTGCCGAAGCCGATGATCACGACGACCGTCGCCGCGATCTGAAACACCGCGTAGAACGTCGCCAGCCGCCGGCTGTTGAGCCGGTCTTCGAACAAATCCGCGACGGTCATCAGCCGCACGCGCCGAAACCACAGGTTCATGAACCAGTAGTACGGGTTCATGAAGAGCGTCTGCAGGGAGAGCCACACGCCCGACACGCCCTGTTGGTACACGAGGCTTGCCGTACTCACCGCGCCGTTGGCATCGGTCGAGTTGCCGAAATTCAGCAGGAACTGATAGAGTTTTCCGAGCTTCCGGCCCGCCAGGAAAAAACCCTCGCCGTCACCCATCGTCCGGCTCGCCCGCAGACCGAAGTAAACGACGACCACAAGGTAGGCGAGAATGACGAGGAGATCGATGAGATGCAGGCTGCCGAAAGTCATGGGGTACGATCGCGGAAAGTGCGGCCGACGTTGCGAGCCGCACGCGCATGGGGCGAGCAAACTGTACGGTGAACGCGCCGGTAGTGTCGCCCGGGTGAATCTTCGAGTTGTCGCTTTCTGTAGGCACGGCCGTCCCACCCGTGGACGGCGCGACGCGCCGCCAGAACATGGTCGAGACGCCCATGCCACGCCCACACCACGGGCGTGACGCCCGTGCCACTTCAGTATGCTTCCGCCGGCAACAACCGGGAGATGCCCCCAGTCGCCCGGCTCCGCGCAAAAACCGTTGCGTTCACTCCGGCTCGCCGAATGGTCGGACAATCCGGCCATGCCCGATTCCGCGCCCACCCTGCGTTCACTCGCGAAACTCCTCGGCCTCTCCCGCACCACCGTCTCGGACGCCCTGCGCGGTTCGCCGCGGGTCGATCCCAACACCGCCTCCCGCGTGCGCAAAGCCGCCGATGCCGCCGGCTATCGCCGCAATCCGCTCGCCGGCGCACTCATGTCGGAGCTCCGTCGGTCGCGCGGCGGCGCGTTTCGCGGCGTGCTGGCCGCGGTCGACTTCATCGAGGGCAACCGCCCCGCGCACGCGGCGCATTATCACCGCGAGCTGATCGCCGGCGCCGACACCCGCGCGCTCGAGCTCGGTTTCAAGGTCGAGAAATTCCAGGTCGGCACCGCGGGCATCACCGTGCAGCGGCTCGATTCGATCCTCCAGTCGCGCGGGATTCACGGCGTGATCCTCCTGCCCGCGTGGGATGAGCCGGACCTCTCGAACCTCGACTGGACGCGCTTCGCCGGCATCTACACCGACTATATTATAGAGCGACCCGCGCTTCATTCGGTCTGCCCCGATCACTATCGCTCCCTGCTCAGCGCGCTCCAGCGCGTCGCCCGGCTCGGCTATCGCGCCCCCGGCCTGTTTCTCCAGCGGCATCAGGATGAGCGGATCCAGTATCGCTGGGGAGCGGCGTTCCGCGCTTTTCAGGAAACGCATCCCGAGCTGCGCGCCGTGCCGCCGCTCGTGCTCGACCAGCCGGTGACGCAGGCGGAGTTCGTGAAATGGTTTCGCCGGCACAAGCCCGACGTCGTGCTCGGCCACAACACGCAGGCGATGGAATGGATGGAGAGCGCGGGCGCGAAGCTGCCCGCCACGCATGGCTTCGTCTGCATCAACGCCAGCAATCTCGGCCGCCCTTGCGCGGGGCTCGACCTGCAGCCGCGCACCCTCGGCGCACGTGCGACCGAACTGCTCATCGCGCAGCTTCAACGCAACGAAACCGGCATTCCCGAGTGGCCTTCCACCACGACGATTCCCGGCCGCTGGATCGAGGGCCCGACGCTGCGCACCGCGCGGTGACGTTTCACCGGATTTTATTGCGCCGTTCGACCGCGAAGCTTGGCGGACGCGAGCGGATTCATTGACTACGCGCCGATGCACGCGCCTCCCACCCTCGCCGATATTCGTGACGCCGCCGCGCGGATCGCGCCGCACATCCATCGTACGCCCGTGCTCACGAGCGCGCTGCTCGATCGCGAGACCGGCGCACACTTGTTTTTCAAATGCGAGAACCTGCAGAAAGCGGGCGCCTTCAAATCGCGCGGCGCGTGCAACGCCGTCTTCTCGCTCTCCGCTACGGAGGCGCATCACGGCGTCGCCACGCATTCGTCCGGCAATCACGCCGCCGCTCTCTCGCGCGCGGCGGCGCGTCGCGGCATCGCCGCCCACATCGTGATGCCCAACAATGCACCGCGCCCGAAACGCGATGCCGTGGCCGGCTATGGCGGCCACATCGTCTGGTGTGAGCCCACGCTCGCCGCCCGGGCCGCCACCTGTGCCGCCGTGATGCGCGATACCGGCGCCCAGCTGATCCATTCCTACAACGATTACCGGATCATCGCCGGCCAGGCGACCGCCGCGCTCGAGCTGCTCGAAGACGTGCCCGAGCTCGATGTCGTGATCGCTCCCATCGGCGGCGGCGGCTTGCTGGCCGGCACCTCGCTCGCCGTAAAAGCGCTGCGCCCCTCCGTGCGCGTGATCGGCGCCGAGCCCGCGCAGGCCGCCGATGCCGCCGCCTCGCTCGCCGCCGGGCGAATCGTCGAACAACCCGCCGACACCATCGCGGACGGACTGCGCACGATCCTCGGCGACAAGACATTTCCGATCATCCGGCAAAACGTCGCCGAGATCGTGCTCGCGAGCGAGGCCGGCATCGTGACGGCCATGCGGCGGCTATGGGAAATCCTGAAGATCGTGGTCGAGCCGAGCGGCGCCGTACCCTTCGCCAGCGTACGCGAGCACCTGCCGCGTTTCGCGGGCCGGCGCGTCGGCATCATCCTCAGCGGCGGTAATGTCGATTTGGATACGCTACCGTGGATCAAGCGGCCTTGAAGGCGGGGCTGGTTCTCCGAACCGGCCTGAGTTCCAGCTCCATAATCCAACGTAGCCCGCCTCGGAAGAGGCGGGACCGGATCACGCTGGATCCATCAGCCTCCCTGCTCTCCCGAGCAGGGCCACGAAGAAAAAACGCGGCCCGCTCCGCCAGCGGACCGCGTTGAGTTGGATCGGGTGAAATTCAGGCGCCCGGCCCACCATCGACGCTCGTCACGCGTGGTCGGCCGCTTTCACGGGTTTCCACCGCTCCAGCGCGCCGCGCATCTCGACGGCGTTCATGGGCTTGGTGATGTAGTCGTTCATTCCGACCGCGAGGCACTTTTCCCGGTCGCCCTGCATCGCACTCGCCGTGAGCGCCACGATGTGCACCGGCGATTTCCAGAGACACGGCCCTTCCGCGCCCTTCTCGCATTTGCGGATCAGCCGCGTCGCCTCGTAGCCGTCCATTTCCGGCATCTGGCAATCCATGAAAATGAGGTCGTACGGCGTCCGCTTCAGCGCCTCGATCACTTCCAGGCCGTTCGCCACCGCATCCGCGCTGTATCCAAGTTTCCGTAACGTTCCGAGGGCGACACGCTGGTTCACCACGTTGTCTTCAGCGAGGAGGATGCGCGCCTTCGAGAGCTCCGCGTGACTCACCACCCCGATCGCGGGCCGCGCGGCGTCGTCGACCTTGGAGATCGCCTGCGCGACCGTCGATTTGCCGATCGCCTCGACCAGGCAATCCAACAGACGCGATTGTTTCACGGGTTTTCCCAGCGCCGCGACAATTCCCGCCTCACCCAGATCATCCGGACTCACGTGCGTCCCGAGAGAGGTCAGGATCACGAGCCGCGTGTCCGCGATGACGGGATCGCTCTTGATCGCTCGCGCCAGCGTCATGCCATCCATCTCCGGCATCTCCTGGTCGAGCAATGCGACGTGATAGGGCCGGCCGTCTGCCACGGCTCCCCGCAGGACACGCAGGGCCTCGTGACCGCTCGCCGCGCTGCCCTTCTGCATTTTCCACGCGAAGATCTGGTGTCGCAGGATCTGCCGGTTCGTCGCGTTGTCGTCGACGATCAGCACGCGAAGATCGAAGAGGTCGCGGTTCATCGTTTCGAGCGAGCGGCCGCCGTCTGCCAATTTTTCGAACGTGGCCGTGAACCAGAATGTGGAGCCCTTGCCCGGCTCGCTCTCCAAGCCGATCTGGCCGCCCATCATGCCGACAAGCTGCTTCGAGATCGCGAGGCCCAGGCCAGTGCCGCCGTATTTGCGCGTGGTCGAAGAGTCCGCCTGGCTGAAGGCCTGGAACAAACGCTTCTGCGCTTCCGGCGCGATGCCGACCCCCGTGTCCTTCACGGCAAACCGCAGGGTCGCGGCGTCCGGCGTCTGCGACTCGGTCGTCACGCGGACCACGACTTCGCCGCCATCCGTGAACTTGATCGCATTGCTCACCAGGTTGACGAGAATCTGGCGCAGGCGCCCGGGATCGCCCCGGAGCCGGACCGGCACTTCGGGCAGGATGGAGCTGACCAGCTCGGTGCCCTTCCGCTGCGCACGCTCCGCGAGCATGTCCAGCGTGCTCTCGAGCGTCGGCACCAGATCGAAATCGAGGACTTCGAACGAGAGCTTGCCGGCCTCGATCTTCGAGAAATCAAGCACGTCGTTCACGACCGTGAGCAGGTTTTCGCCACTCGCGCGGATCGTCTCGGCGTATTCGAGCTGGAGCGGATCCAGACCCGTGTCGATGAGCAGCCCCGTCATGCCGATCACACCGTTCATCGGCGTGCGGATCTCGTGGCTCATGTTGGCGAGGAATTCGCTCTTGGCTCGGTTGGCGACCTCCGCCGCTTCCTTCGCCTCGCGCAGCTCGCGGGTGCGCTCCTCGACCAGCTGCTCGAGATTGGCGAGCTGCTGCCGGGCCTGGCGCGCCAGGCGCCACTTTTCGGTCAACGCGGCCGCCAGCTGCAGCGCTTCCACGTTGTCGAAGGGCTTCTTCAGGATCACGAGCCGGTCGGACTGGCCGAGCCGGCCGATCATCTCGCTCCACGAGTAGTCGGAGTAAGCGGTGCAGATGACGATCTGCAGCTCGGGATCGACGGCCCACAGGCGCGCAGTCGTCTCGATGCCGTCCCAACCGGGCGGCATGCGGACATCCATGAACGCCATCGAGTACGGCCGGCCTTCGGCGATCGCCGCGGTCACCTTGGCGAAGGCTTCCTCGCCCTGATAGGCGGAATCCAGCTCGAAGCCGTCCGGCACATGCGCCTGGGGTGCGGCGCCAAACAGCGCTTCCTCGTCCGCCTGGACTTTACTGCGCGACGGCCCGGCGAGGATTTTCCGAATGTCGTCATGGATGGCGCGACTGTCGTCGACGATGAGCACCCGGCGGTGGCTCTTGGGATCGGAATTATTCATGATGAAGAAGATTCGCGTTGCAGGGGTAGTTCCAAAGTGAATACGGCGCCCAGGCCGGCTCCGGCGCTGTGGGCGGTCAGCGAACCGCCCAGCTCCTTCGCGACCAGCGCGCCGCTATGCAAGCCAAAGCCATGGCCTTCCTTGCGCGTGGTGAAGCCGTGCGCAAAAATCCGCGTGAGGTTTTCCGCGGGAATGCCGACGCCATTGTCGATGACCGCGATGCGCACGCGTCCCTCGCCCAGCGCGATCCGCACCGTCACCTGCTTGTCCGGCCGGCCCGAATCGTCGCACGCGTACTTGGCGTTGCGGACGAGATTCACGAGCACCTGCATCACCTTGTGCCGCTCGGTCGAAATGATCGGCTGGTCGACGTAATCGCGCACGACCTCGAGGCCATGGCGGACGAGCGCGCTCGCATTCATCCGCAACGCATCCTCCACGAGCTCGGTCACGGGAACGGTTTCCAGCACTCCGGACACGCGCGCGTAGCTCTGCTGCATCGCGACGATGTCCTTGATGTGCTCGATATTCTTGCGGAGATGGTCGAGCTCCCTGGTCATCGTCGCCCGCTCCTCCTCGAGCTCGCCGGAAAGGGTCATCACATAATCCGGAATTCGCCGGCCGCGCGGATCCCTGGTCAGAAATGTCCCGAGATCGGCGGCGTGCTCCTTTAGCAGCGCCCCGAGTTTCGGCACGCTGGCCGCCTTCGATTCGCGCACGCGGTCCATCACGAGCGTCGCGGAGACGTTCACGCTGTTGAGCACGTTGCCGACATTGTGCAGCACGCCCGTCGCGACCTCCGCCATGCCGGCCTGGCGCGACACTTCCAGGAGCTCACGGTTGACCTTCTCGAGGTCCGCTTCGGCGCGCTTGCGCGCGGTCACGTCGAGAAACATCCCCTGCAGCCCCGTGCACCGGCCCGCGGCGTCGAAGACCGGCGCCTTGATCAACTGCGCGTAAGTTTGTTCACCCTTGAGCGTCATTTCCTCCGCGGCGTTCTCGTAAACTTCGCCACTGACCATGATGCGCTCGTCCATCGCGTGCTGCCGCGCCGCCTCGTCGGGCGCGAGAAAATCAAAAACAGTCCGGCCCCGCAGCTGATCGGAGGTTTTGCCGAAGCGGTCGCAAAAGAGCTTGTTCGCAAACGTGAGCCGACCGGCGCGGTCCTTGCGGAAAATGTACACCGGCAGGTTCTCCACCAATGAGTGGAGGAAGGCCTCCGATGTCTGCAACGCGCTCGCGGTGCGCTTGCGCTCCTCCACCTCGGCCTGCAACTGGCTCGTGCGCTCGCTCACGCGCGCTTCGAGCCCGCGGTTCGCCGCGCGCATCGCTCGCAGCGCATAGCCGATCACCACCACCAGCAGCCCGCCCAGAACATAGAGCAACGTCCGGTACTGCTGGGTGCGGCGGAGCGCGGTCGACAGCTCTTCTTCATAGAGGTCCGAGAGGCGCTTGATCGCGCCGGCGGCCGGCAGCGCGAGCAGCTCACGGGTCACTGCATCGAGGTCGGATTTTCCGGCGAGTAATTGCAGCGCGTGCTGCGCGAGACTGGAAACGAATTCCGCCTCGGTGTGTTCCGGATGCCGCGCGGCCCAATCCTGCAGCCGCGCCGGTTCAGCCAACGCCTCGCTGGGTAGCGCTTCAGGAGTCGCCGCACTGGCCAGCAACACGCGCGTGACGTCCTGCAGCAGCGCGGTCAATGCACGGTCGGCAGTCGTCTCGCCGAGCCGTCGCGCGAGCTCGTCCACGGCCACGGGAAAATAGCGCCGCGAGTTACCCTGGGTGGCATTGCGCGACTTGAAACGCTCGAACAACTGCCCGCGCTCCTGCAGCCGCGCGCCGAGCGTCTCCGCTTCACGCTCGATCGCCACGCGCGCCTTGCTGCTGACGAAGCGCGGCGGCTGGTGCAGGCTCGCGGCCAGCCGATCCATTTCCCCGAGATAGTGGTTGAAGTCGTCGTAGCTCCCCAGGAGCGAGAAACGCACGCGCAACAGGTCCTCGTTGAACGTCGCGTCGAGGTGCTTGAGCCGCCACAGCGTCGCTTGGAATTGCACGTGCTCCCGATCGAGGTAGCTCCGGCTTCGCGCGTAGAGCGCCACCACGACGACGACGATCAGCAACCCGACGAGGCCGAGTCGTTTCATAACGGCTGGCCTCCGTATTCGCCGGTGAGCGTCTGGAGGAATTTGACGATGTCCGACAAATCCTGCGGTGGCAGCGCCCGGCCGAGTTGATATTTCGCCATCACCGCCACGGCCTCCTCCAGCGTCGCGGCCGAGCCGTCGTGGAAATAGGGCGCCGTGCGCGCCACGTTGCGCAGGCTCGGAACCTTGAAGAAGAACTTGTCCGCCTCGTTGCCCGTCACGTTGAACCGGCCGAAATCGGCCGGCGTGATGTTGCCGCGATCGGCGAAATAATCGCGGAGTGCGCCCATGCGCTGAAACATGTTGGCGCCGACGTTCACCCCCTGGTGGCAACTGACGCAGCCGTAGCCCTTGAACTTGGCATAGCCCGCCCGCTCTTCGGCCGAGATCGCCTCGGTATCGCCGCGCAGAAAACGGTCGAAGCGCGCATTCGGCGTGAAGAGCGAATGCTCGAATTCGGCGATCGCCTCCGCCACGTTGGCGCGCTGGATTCCATCGGCGTAAAGCGCGGCGAACGCCGTGACATACTGCGGCTCGCGCCGCAACCGGCCCAGCACCTCAACCCAAGTCGAGCCCATCTCGCGCTTGGAGAGGAGCGGACCGTCCACTTGCGCCTCGAGCGTGTCGGCGCGGCCATCCCAGAATTGGCGAAAATTGAACCCGCTGTTGAAGACGGTGGGCGCGTTCACGGCCGAGATCTGACCGCCGATGCCGATGGAGCGCGGCCGGCGATCGGTGCCGCCTTCGTCCAGCCGGTGGCAGCTCGCGCACGAGAGGGACTTGTCGTGGGAGAGAATCGGATCGTGATAAAGCATCTTCCCGAGCGCCACTTTCCGATCGTCGAACGCCACGTGCAGCGGGATGGGCGCGATCGGTTCCGGCTGGCCGGACGGCGCCGGCGCTGTGGCCGCCGCCACGGCCGCCGTGTTGCGGCGCACCGGCGCGGCGGATTTCGAACACGAGGCGAGCAGAAGCGCGACCGGCAGGAGGCCCAGGCGCGTGATGCAAAGAATCTCCCGCGTCTTCTTCATGGCGCGGTCTCCGTGCGGTTGGGCAGTGCGAGGGTAAATACCGCGCCGTGGCCGGCGCCGTCGCTCTGCACGTTCAGGTCGCCGCCCAGCTCGCGCGCCACGAGCGCGCCGCTGTGCAGGCCAAAGCCGTGACCCTCGCGCCGGGTGGTGAAGCCGTGCGCGAAGATGCGCGTCAGGTTCTCCGCGGGAATCCCCACGCCGTTGTCGCCGACGGCGATTCGGACGCGCTCCGCATCCGCCGTGATCCGCACCGTCACCCGCTTGTCCGGCCGGCGCGCGGCATCGCACGCATCCTTCGCATTGCGGATCAGGTTGACGAGAATCTGCATCACCTTGTGTCGCTCCGTGGTCACGATCGGCCGGTCAACGTAGTCGCGCACCACCTCGAGCCCATGGCGCACGAGCGCGCTGGCATTCACGCGCAACGCGTCTTCCACGAGCTCCGTGACCGCGACGGTTTCCATGACGCCGGAGACCTTCGCGTAGCTCTGCTGCATCGTGACGATGTCCTTGATGTGCTCGATGTTCTTCCGGAGCCCCTCGAGCTCCTCGACGATCGTTTGCTGCTCCTGCGCCAGCTCGGCGGAAAGCGTAGTGAGATAACCGGCGACTCTCTGCCCGCGCGGATCGCGGGTGAGAAACTCGCCCAGATTCGCGCGGTGCTCCTGCAACAGCGCCGCGAGCTTCGGCACGCTCGCGACCTTCGACTGGCGGACGTGCTCCATCACCAGGGTCGCCGACACGTTCACGCTGTTGAGCACGTTGCCGACATTGTGCAGCACCCCGGTCGCGACCTCGGCCATGCCGGCCTGCCGGGAGGCGGCAAGCAGATGCTTGTGTGTCTCCGCGAGCGTGGCCTCGGCGAGCTTGCGTTCCGTGATGTCGATCAGCGTGGTGATCGACTGTTTCACGCCGGTTGTCGGATCGATGAACATCCGCCGCGAGAGCGTGGCCCACACGGTGCGACCGTCGGGATGGAGATAACGTTTTTCGAGCGTGATGTGATCGATCTCACCCGCCTTGTAGCGGCGCACCAGCTTTCGCTGGCGGACAAAATCATCCGGATGCGTCGCACGTTCGAAGATGCCCGGCTCCAGCAGCGCCTCCGGGGGAATCCCGGTGATGCTCGTGTGCGCGGGGTTGACGAGCGGCGGCGTGTCTGCGCCAGGCTGCACCAGCGAGATGCCGATCGGCACCGCTTCGAAGATGAATTTGAACCGCGCGCGCTCTCCCGCGACTTCGTCCTGCGCGCGCTTCAGCGCCGTGATGGAATCGTTCTTCGCCAGCACCGCCGTCTCCGCCCGGTCCTTGGCCGCCTGCAGCTCTCGGGTTCGATCGCTCACCAGGCGCGCGAGTCTCGCCATCTGGCGCGCCGAACTCTGGCTGCGCCGCCAATAAGCGCCCGCCGCCGCCGAGGTCACGAGCATCACGCCGAGGGTGCCGAACCACCACGTCTGGTAGAAGTGCGGCTGGACGGTGAACGCCAGCATCGCGGGCGTCTCGTTCCACGTGCCATCGTTGTTGCAGGCTTTGACGGAGAACTGGTAATCGCCCGGCGGTAACTGCCCGTAGCGCACCGTGCGCGGCCCGCCCGAATCCACCCAATCGCGGTCGAGCGGAGCGAGGCGAATCTTGAACTGCACCTTCTCGGGTGCGAGCAGGCTGATGGCCGTGTAATGGATTTTCAGCTCGCCCCCGCCCGGCGGCACGACCACCGGCTTCGACAGATCCGCGTCGACGCCGCCGATCTCCACGCGCTCGATGTGCACCGGCGGCTTGAGCTGGTTGATCCTCACGCTGCCCGGATCGATGATCCCGACACCCGAATCGGTGGCAAACAACAGCCGGCCGTCGGCGGTGCGCATCGCGTTCGGCTTTCCCATGCGACTCACCGCACCCCGCGAGAACCCATCAGCCGGATTGAAAATTCGCGGCCCCAGCTGCACGCGCCGGCCCGCCGCCACGTCGTCGAATTCCTGTATCGGGATCCGCATTACGCCGCGCGGATAAGCCAGCCAGTAGAACCCGTGCCCATCCTCGACAAAGCCGAGAATGGAATCGTCCACCAACCCATCTTCGGTGGTGAAGGTCCGCCAGACGCCGTCCTTGAACCGCGAAAGCCCGGCGCCATCGCTCGTCACCCAGATCGAGCCGGCGGAATCTTCGACGGCCGCCACGGTCACGGCCGCCGGAATTTTTTCCCCACGGGGAAAAACTGTCCAGGTACCTTGATGGCGCCGGACCACGCCAAACGCCGGCAACACGGCCCAGACATCACCCTCTTGCGTCGTCATGACCGATTTGTACTCCTCGTCCGGCAATCCATCGGCGACCGAGTAGAGGCGAAACTTTCCATCGCGCCCATGATACAGCCCGCTGTCGGTCGCGACCCAGATTCCTCCCGCGACATCGAGCGCAAGACCCGTGACCCAGTTATGCGCCAGGCCGGGCAGCAGCACGTCGAACTGTTCGCGGAGTTGTCTCCTCCGGGAGTCCTCTTCCGTCGACACGAAGAGATTCTCGAGCTTCCCGTCCGCGAGCCGATGCAGTCCCGACTCACTGGCAATCCACATCGTGCCGTCCGGTTCCTGCGTGAGGGAATAGACTCGATCGCCATCGAGCTCCTTCAATGCCGGCACGCGTTCCGCCCTCGTGCCATCGAAGCGGTACACGCCGCCATGCCATAATCCGAACCACCACGCGCGGTCGCGATCTTCGAAAACGACGCTCACCGGTTTCGGAGGAATTCCGTCACGCGAGCCAAGGGTGTGGCCGATGGTATCCTTGAGCCGGAACAATCCCGTCACCGACGCCATCCACAAAGCCCCCTCGCGATCCTCGTGGAGCCGCTGCACGGATGCGCCGGTGAATACGCCGTCGTGACGAACTTCCTCCAATTGACCCTGGGTGAGACGAAACAGGCCGCCGGCCGCGGCGATCCACAGGTTGCCATCGCGGTCCGGCAGGATGTTCGCCACATGGGCATTGCTCAGGCCCCGTTCCGCGCCGATGTGCTCGCTCGTGCCATCCGGCCGCAGGCAATGCACGCCGCCACTGTAACCGATCCACACCGCGCCATCCGACGTTTCGACCAGGCTGAAAAACGAGTCGCCCTGCAATGCGCCGCGGCCCGAGAGCTGCTCGATCTCCTCGCCCTTGATCCGCCACAGGCCCACTGCGGTGCCAAGCAGCACGCTGCCATCGGCGCGTTCGAGAAACGAACGGCACACGCCCCTGATCTGTTTCCAAATCCCGTCCGGCGTCGTGATGCGCCCATCGCGCACGAACGAATAACCCTTCCGCGTACACGCCACCACCGTGCCATCGCGTGTGAGGGCCAGCGCCCGCACGTAGTCGTGCGCGAGGCCGTCCTTGGTCGTGAAGTGATCGAACGTGCCGTTGCGCCAACGATACAGGCCCGTGGCGCCGCCGAACCACAACGTGCCATCCGGTGCTTCCAACGCGCTGTAGAAATCCTTTCCGTGCAGCATCGGATGCGACTCCGCATTGAAGTTCGTGAACGCCACCCCATCGAATCGCGTCAACCCTTCCGACGTCGCCAGCCAGAGGTAACCGTCGCGCGTTTGCACGACATCGCGAATCTTGTTCGACGCCAGACCGTCATCGGTGAACCAGCTTCGCAGTGCGTAATCGCCAGTGTGGCGGGCGGGATTGAGCGCGAAAAGATGTCCGACGCCGACGCAGGCGAACCACAACGCGGCCAGCGATAACCGCACGGTCGCGCGCCGGCGGCGGCGTGCGTCCAGCTCCTGGGTGCGGGCGGACGACGAGTTCATTTCGCTTTTCCGTCGAGCCGGTCGGGCAGCTCGAGAATGAAGCTCGCGCCGCGGCCCGTCCCCTCGCTTTGCGCCAGCAGCGACCCACCCAGCTCCTTCGCGACCAGCGCACCACTGTGCAGCCCGAAGCCGTGGCCTTCCTTGCGCGTGGTGAAGCCGTGCGCGAAAATCCGCGTGAGATTCTCCGCGGGTATGCCCACGCCATTATCGATCACCGCGATGCGCACCCGATCGCCATGAGCGGTGACGCGCACTGTCACCCGTTTGTCCTCCCGACCCGAATCGTCGCACGCATACTTGGCGTTGCGGATCAGGTTGACGAGAATCTGCATCACCTTGTGCCGCTCGGTCGTCGCGATCGGCCGGTCGATGTATTCACGCACGACCTCCAGCCCATGCCGCACGAGCGCGCTGGAATTCATGCGCAGCGCCTCCTCGACCAGCTCGACGACCGGCAGGGTCTCCTGCACGCCCGACACCTTCGCGTAGCTTTGCTGCATCGCGACGATATCCTTGATGTGCTCGATGTTGTTCCGGAGGTGGCTGAGCTCTTCCGTGATCGACCGCTGCTCCTCCGCCAGTTCGGCGGCGAGCGTCAACAGGTAGCCCGGGATGCGACGCCCGCGCGGATCGCCCGTCATGAACGCACCGAGATCGGCCGCATGGGCCTGCAACAGTGCGCCCAGCTTCGGGATGTTCGCCGCCTTCGACTCGCGCACGCGATCCATCACGAGCGTCGCGGAGACGTTCACGCTGTTGAGCACGTTGCCGACATTGTGCAGCACGCCCGTCGCGACCTCCGCCATGCCCGCCAGCCGCGAGCTGTCGAGGAGCTTCTTGTGCGTCTCGGCCAGCACCGCCTCCGCCTGCTTGCGCTCCGTCACATCGCGGAAACACCACACGCGGCCCACCGTCGCGCCGTCGATCTGCTGCGATTGCGTGTAGCGCTCGAAGACCCGCCCATCCTTGAACTCCAGCACATCGAAACTCTGGGCGTCGGCCTGGTCATACAGCTCCTGCACCTTGCGCGCGAAACTCTCGGGTTCCTTCAACTGCTCCAACGCAATCGCCATCGTCTTCTGGTCGTCGCGCGCCTCCAGAACCTCGCGCGGGATCCGCCACATCTCGGCGAACTTCCGGTTGTACACGACCAACCGCCCCTTCTCGTCCACCACCAGGATCCCATCCGCCGTCGACTCCAGCGTCGCATGCAGCATCGACAGCGAACTCGCCAGCCTCGCCTCCGCCTCCTTGCGCTCGGTGATGTCGATCAGCGTCGTGATCGCATGCTGGATGCCGTTCTTCGCCTGCGTGAATTTCCGGCTCGTCAATACGACCCACACGACCCGGCCGTCGGGATGGCGATAACGTTTCTCGACCGAATAATGGTCCACTTCGCCGCGGATGAACGGCTGCATCGCCTCCGTCTGCCGGCGATAATCCTCCGGGTCCGTCATGCGGGCGAAAATGCCCGGGACATTCGAATCCTTTGCCGCCACGCCGGTGATGCGCTCGTGCGCCGGATTCACCAGATGACGGCGCACGGAATCGTCGGTCACGAGCGCGATGCCCACGGGCACGGCATCGAAGATGAATTTGAAACGCGCCTGCTCGCGCGCGACCTCTTCCTCCGCCTGCCGGCGCGCCGTGATGTCCTGCATCGCGCCGATCATCCGCACCGCCCGGCCTTCCGAGTCTCGCAGGATCCAGCCCCGGTCGTGAATGATCGCATAGGAGCCATCACCGCGACAAAAGCGGTATTCCGCGGTCCAGCTTGAACTGCTGCCGTCCAGCGCGCCGTGCACGCTGTGCTCGATCGCCGCCCTGTCCTCCGGATGAATCGCGGCGATCCAACCGGCCGCCCCGTGCGGCACGTCCTCCGCCGCGATGCCGAAAAGCAGCCGGTAGTTCTCGTTGAACCACACGGCCGAGCTCCCGAGATCCCAGTCCCAGATCACGTCGCTGGTCGCGCGCGTGACGATCTCGAAACGCACATGGCTCTCGCGCAGCGCTTCCTCCGACCGGCGACGCTCGCCGATCTCCCGCTCCAGCTCGACGGTACGGTTCGCCACCCGCAGCTCCAGTTCGTCGTGCGCCTGCTGCAACGCGGCATCGCGTGACTGAATCTGCGCCAGCATCTCGTTGAAACCGTCGATCAGGCGCCCCAGCTCGTCGTTGCTCTCCTTGTGCGCGCGCACGGTGTAATTCTTCGTCGCGGCCACCGCGCCGACCGTTTGCGCCAGGTCCAGGATCGGCCGGGAAATGAATTTCTGCAGCCACGAGGTCAGGGCCAGCGCCACGCCGGAACAGACCAGCAGCAACACGCCGACGATCATGACATAGCGCCGGTCCCGCGCGCTCAGCTCACCGAGGTCGGTCGCGATATACACGACGCCGATCGGTTCGCCGGCCAGCACGATGCCCCGGAAGGTGTGCAGCTGGTTCTGGCTGAAGCGCTGCCCCGTGGCCTCGACTTCCGGGAAATGAAATCCCACCGCCTGGTCCGCGCGCAGATACCGCGCGACGATCGTGCCGCTCGTGTCGTAGACACAGGCGCCGACGATCCGCTGGTGCGCACTCAGCGAGCTCAGCGTTTGCGTGATGGCGGCCGGGTCGTTGAACGCCAGGCCGGAGCTCACGTTGTCGTCGAAGATGTCCGCCAGGATCGCGAAATCGCGCGCCATCGCCCGGCGAAAATCCCGTTGCTCGTAGAGCGCAAAGAGCCCGCAGCCCAGGAGCAGCGCCACGCCGCTCACCAGCAGGGTGATCGCAGTGAGCTTGAACCGGATCGGGCTGTTGCGCAGCCAGCGCTCGACGGACGATCTCATGATTTGTGCACCGCGAGGGCGAGTTTCTGCAACTGCGAGCTGATCTTCAGCCCGCCGTTATCGGCCGACCCGATGTTGATCTCGAACCGCACCTTGTCCCGGATCGTCGTGAAACGCATGATGCCCCCCAGGCGGGTGAAGCGATCCGATTCGCCCACCGTGAGCACGCCCGCCTCGTGGAGCGCCGCGATCAAATGCTCGAGCCGCTCTTCCTCGCCCGCCGGCACGAAGAGCGCGTGAATCGATGGCCGGTTCTCCGCGGTTTCGAGCTCCACGATCTTGATCGAGCGGCCGTTCACTTTGCGGTCGCGCACCACGGCCGCCAGCTCACCGCCAAAAGGATTCGAGCCGAGCACGGCGATCACGATGGGATCGCTGGCGTTTTTGAAGCGCTCCTCCGGCCATTCCACGAAGCGCGTGAAGTTGTAGAGAAACGCCGCCTTGAGCTGGTACTCCTTGGTCAGCTCGGCGTGCAGGGAGCCGGAGAGCGGGCTGGCAAATAGCCATGCGAGTCCAAGCGCCAGCCTACACGATCGCGACGCGGCCCATCTTCGGCGGAAATGTGATCGAAGGGAGATCATCGGTCAGTTCCTCAGTAACGCCATCTGGCCCGCAGCGAGAAGCTGCGCGGAATCTCCGCGAGGTGCGGCGTCTTGAAGCTGCCGAACTCGGCATGACTTCCCTCCAGCAGGTTCTGCCCCCAGATCCCGAGATCCAGTGATTCATGCACCCGCCAGTTCAAACCCACGTCGACGCGCGTATGGGAACCGATCCGCGCGCGAGCGTTGTCCTGCGGCGACTCGATGGCATCGACGTAATAACCGGCCACGTTCAACTGCAGCGCCGGCGTGACGTCGAAATACGAGCGGAGTTGAAACTGATGCTGCGGGCTCTCCTGCTCGGGTGCCTCATCCGCGCGCAAATCCAGGTGCAGCCAGGTATGGCTCGCCACGAAGCTCCAGCGATCGCTCGCGCGCCACTGCATCGAGATCTCGGTGCCATACGTCCGGCCGGAAT
>JAKFEQ010000062.1:0-32696 GCA_036675625.1 Opitutaceae bacterium
CATGGCGGGTGGCAGCGGCGAACGTTTCTGGCCGATGAGCCGGGCGCGGACGCCGAAGCAGCTCACGAAACTTTTCGGCGAGGCGACGTTGATCGAGGACACGGTGAACCGGCTCGAAGGCATCGTGCCACGCTCGAATATTTTCGTGCTCACCAACCAGGTGCAGCTCGAGGCCGCGCGCGCGGCGCTGCCGATGCTGCCGGCCGGGCAGATCGTGGCCGAGCCGGCGAAGCGTGACACCGCGCCGGCGGCGGCGCTCGCCGTGGCACTCGTGCGCTCGCGCGACCCGAAAGCGGTGATGGCACTGCTCTCCTCGGACGCATTGATTCACAATCGCGAGCGTTGCGGCGAGCAGATCGGCGCGGCGCTGGCGCGAGCACAGAAGACGAATGCCTTGCTGACGTTTGGGATTCCGCCGGCCTTTCCTTCGACGGGCTTCGGATATTTGGAAACGGGAGATGAGCTCGCGCGTGGTGCGGAGGGCAGCGTGTTTCGGCAGGTGAAGCGGTTTGTGGAGAAGCCGGATGCGCCGACGGCCCAAAAGTATGTCGACGGCAAACGGCACCTGTGGAACGCGGGCATGTTCGTCTGGCGCGCGGAAGCGTTTCTGGCCGAGGCGGAGAAGAACGCGCCGACGCTCGCGAAATTCATCCGCGAGTTTCCGGCGGCGCATCCGACGGCGGGCAGCGGCCAGCAGGCGTCGCCAGGCGTGCGCACTGCGGCGGAGCTGTACATTGAAGAGCGTTTCCCGACGCTCGAACCGAAGGTGTCGCTCGATTATGCGATCATGGAGAAAGCAGCGGCGGTCGAGACGGTGATCGCGGACTTCGATTGGGACGATGTCGGCTTGTGGACGGCGCTGCCGAAGCACCTGCCGCCCGATCCGTCGGGCAATACGTTGCGCGGGCAGGTGGTGACGGTGGCGGCGACGAACAACATTGCCGTCAGCACTGGCCGGATGATCGCGCTCTGCGGCGTGAAGGATCTGGTGGTGGTTGAGACCGCGGACGCGATCCTCGTGTGTCACCGTGATGCGGTGCAGAACATCAAGCAGTTGGTACCGCTCCTGCCGAAGGAATTGCTGTAGGGGCTGTTGGTGGCGGCGAGAAGCGGGGAGGGGCCGAGTGGCGCTTGGGCCTCCTTCGCAGCGGTGAGGCGCACCGGTCTCCTGTCGCCGCGAGGCGTTGATCGCTTTTTTTTGGGGCGATCCGGCTTCGCGTGCCTTAAAGTTTGTCCCGTGCGGAATTCTCTGCCGAAACTCCCGCCACACTTTCGCGGCGAGATTTTCCATGGCAAAAAAACGTTACGCCCTTGTCGGGACCGGCCTGCGGGCGATCCATTTCACCACCCCGTTGGTTCAGCGGTTTCGTGCCGATGCCGAACTGGTCGCGCTCTGCGATCTCAGTCCGACGCGGCTCGCATTCCACAACCGGCTGCTCGAGCGGCTCGGTGCCCCGGGCGTGCCCGCCTACGACGCGGAAAGTTTCGAGCGGATGCTTGCCGAGCAGCGCCCGGATTGCGTGATCGTGACAACCAAGGATTCGACGCATGCCGACTACGTGGTCCGCGCGTTGCGCCAGGGATGCGATGTCGTCACGGAAAAACCGATGGCGACGGAGGCGGGCCAGTGTCGCGCGATCGCGGCCGCGGTGACGGAAACGCGGCGCAAGGTGCAGGTCGCGTTCAATTACCGCTGGGCTGCGCACCGCACAAAGATTCGCGAGCTGGTCGCAGCCGGTACGATCGGCCGCGTCGTGAGCGTGAGCCTCGAATACCTCCTCAACACGAGTCACGGTGCGGATTACTACCGGCGGTGGCATGCGACGATGGCGGACTCCGGCGGGTTGCTCGTGCACAAGAGCACGCATCACTTCGATCTGGTGAACTGGTGGATCGACGCGATTCCCGAGCAGGTGTTCGCATATGGCGCGCTCGATTTCTACGGCCGCAGCAACGCCGTCGCGCGCGGCGAGCTGGCGCGGACAACGTATCCCCGTTACACCGGTGAACCCGCCGCGGCCAGCGACCCGTTCGCGCTCGACCTGAGCCGCGACGAAACCCTGCGCGGGCTGTATCTCGATGCGGAGCACGACAACGGCTACCAGCGCGATCGGAACGTGTTTCGCGAGGGCATCGATATCTACGACAACATGTCCGTGCTCGTGCGCTATCGCACGGGCGTGCAGCTGACGTATTCGCTGCTGAGCTTCTCGCCGCGCGAGGGCATGCGCGTCGCCATCAACGGCGATCGCGGGCGCCTCGAGTATGCGGAATATCAGCCCACGCATGTCTTGAAAAACGACTCCGGCGAATCGCCTGCGCCGGCCGCACTGGATGCGGCCTTCGAGTCGCTGCACGTGTTTCCGCACTTCCAGCCCGGCTATGAGGTTCCCGTGCAGCGGCTCGAAGGCGGGCATGACGGAGCTGATCCTTTGCTGGCCGAGCAGATTTTTTCCGCGCAGCCGCCCGCAGACCAATACGGCCGGAACGCCGGGCACGAGCAGGGCGCCGCTTCCATCCTGATCGGGATCGCCGCCAACCAGTCGATCGCGACGAACCGCCCGGTGGACATCGCGTCCCTGATGCCGCTGAAGCCCGGGGCGCGCCGGCTGAGCGAGTTGACCTGAGCTTCGCAGCGTAACGAGCATTTGGATACGACCATGCTCGCGCCGCCCTCGCAGCTCACGTGTCGCCGGCGGGCCTCCCGGGCGCGCCGAGCTCCAGCTCGGCCTGGCGATCGTTCGCGCGCTTACGTTCGCAGCCACCTCGTGGTGCTGTGCGCCACGCTCATCGTCTGGCTCGGCCCCAAGCTCCGCGCGCAACCTGCGGCGGACGACAATGTCGTCGCGCTGCCGCCGCTCATGGTGGAGGAGCGAACGGCGCCATTGCGCTGGCGCTATTTTGCATCGCCGGGGATGGAGGTGCTTTCGGTGTGCGACGACACCACGTCGGAGAAGTTCGTGCGTCGCCATCATCGACTCGTGGAGCTGCTGCGCATGCTGTTGCCCGGCCGTTTTTGTGTGCAGCTGGCGGTGCCGGAGGCGCACATCCTGTTCAACGAGGAGACGGGCCGGGCGCGTTCGCGCGAGGTGATTGCAGAGATGGTCGGCAAGGCCGGTGCGAGCGTCGCGCCGGATGGAACCATCAAGCTGCCGCCGCCACGTCACGACCTCCGCGGCCGCAGCGAACCGCGAATCCGGTTCCTGCCCAACATCCGGCTCGTCGATCTCGACGCGGTGCGGGTGTTCGCAATCCTGCGCGACGCCTCCGACGGGCCGATGGGTTTCACGTTCACGAAGGAGCGGATCGCGTTTCTCCTCGCGCGGCGCGCGCCGGCCCTGCCGGACTGGTTTATCGACGGTTTCCTCGAGGTGTACGGACAGGCGAAATTTCACGAGGACGAGATCGAACTCGGGCCGATCGCCTGGTTGACGGATGACGAATCCGCGGCGCTCGCGCGCGATCCGAAACGGCCGCGGGCGCTCCTGCCGATGAAGGAGATGTTCGCTGCGTGGCGGCCCGCCCGCGATGGAAACGAGAGCGAGGTCGAGCGCGTGTGGCGGTCGCAATGCGCGCTTTTCGTGCACTGGGCGTTGAGCGATCCAACGGGTGAACGCCGCGAGGCACTCTGGACGTTTCTCGACCGGCTCGAAACGGAGCCGCGGTCGGAGGCGTTGTTCCGGGAGATATTCGGTATCGGGTTTTCGGATGCGCGCGACCGGTTGAGCGACTACCTGCCGGTGGCGGCGCGGCAGGGCGTGAAGCTGAGGGCGCCGAAGTCCGGGCGGGCGCCGCGAATCAAGTTTCGCGCCGCGACGGACCTGGAGATCGCGGTGCTGCGCGGCGACTGGGAGCGACTGCAGATCCATTACGTGCGGGCGAAATACCCCGCGCTGACCGACAGCTACATCGAGCAGGCGCGGCGCACCTTGCGTCGTGCCTACGAGCGTGGCGAACGCGATCCCCGGCTGCTGGCGGTGCTCGGACTCACCGAGTGCGATGCCGGCAATCACACGGGTGCGCGGGAGTTTCTCGAGGAGGCGGTGCGCGCGCGGGTCATCCGCCCGCGCGTTTATCTGGAACTCGCCACCCTGCGTTTCAAGGAGCTGCAAGACGCCGGGGCGGGCCGGAAGCTCAGTGCCGAAGAGACGCGCTCCGTGCTCGCGCCGCTCCTGTCGGCGCGGCTCGATGCGCCGCCGATCGCCGAGATCTACGGGTTGATTGCGAACGTGTGGCTGCAGAGTGCAGAGCCGCCGTCGCCCGCCGATCTGGCGGTCTTGGAGGAAGGAGTGCGGTTGTTTCCGACCGCGGCGGGGCTCGTGATGCGCGTGATCCACCTCCACGTCATTCACGGCGCGCTTGGTCCGGCGGCGGGATTCGCCGAGTCCGGGCTGAGCCACGCGCGGGATCCAGCGGTGCGGGCGCGCTTCGAACGCGTGCGCGCCGAGCTGGCCCGGGTGAAGCCGTGAAGCGTTGCGCCGAGCGGGCGGCCGGAGCTCCCGCAAACGGACGGGCGATTTTTTTCGCCACGGGTCCGGGTCGCTCTGCACGCGAAGCTTGCCTCGGTGCTCGATCCGCGTGTGAAAGGCAGCGAATGGCAGGACGGTTTCAAGTTTTCGGATTTTGTCCGGTCGCGTCTTTACGATGCGCGCGAGGTGAAAACCTTCAGTCTTCCGGGCGTGTTGCGGCACTTCGATCTTGATGAGCTGTGAACGAGCAGCCTGTTTGCACGCGATGTGTCGCACGGGCGTCTCGCCCGTGAACATGGGCGGGACGCCCATGCTACCCCCAAACATTGCGTGCCGGCAGACTCCTTTAAAACGATGCAAAGTCTTTCAATCATGATCCAACGTATCCTTCTCCCTGTATTGATTCTTACTGCCGCGAGTCTCCGCGCGGCGGATCGGCCAACGAACATCGTGATGATCCTGGCTGACGACATGGGGTGGGCGGACCTCGGCGCCGATGGCTCGCGCATCGATACGCCGAATCTCGACCGGCTCGCGAAGGAAGGCGTGAAGCTCACGCGTTTCTACGCGTCTGCTCCGATGTGTTCACCCACGCGCGCGGCGCTGCTCACGGGCCGTTATCCGCACAGCGTCGGCGTGCCCGAGCTCGCGAGTCAGACAGCGCGCAACCGGGTTCCGGTCCTCGCACTCTCGCGCGATGCGATCACGATTCCGGAGGCGTTGAAGCCGGCCGGTTACCGCAGTATCGCGGTCGGCAAGTGGCATCTCGGGTTCACGGAAAAGGATTTTCCGCGCCAGCACGGGTTCGATGAATTCTGGGGCTCGCTGCTCGGGACGCCGCAGTACTGGCAGCCGAAGGAAACGTATCACAACGAAACGCCGGTGGTGATGAAACCGAGCACGCACTACACTGACGCGCTGACCGAGAAAGCGGTCGAGTATGTGCGCGCGCAGGCGGGCAGCGGCCAGCCGCTCTTCCTGTATCTCGCCTATAATGCGCCGCATTATCCGTTGGAGGCACCGGCGGATCTCGTCGCCAAATACCGCCGGCGTTTTCCGGATCGCGGGCTCTTCGCGATCTATGCCGGGATGGTCGAGCAGATGGACAGGGGCATCGGTCGCGTGCTCGCGGCGTTGCAGGAAGCGAAGCTGGCGGATGACACGCTCGTCGTTTTCACCTCCGACAACGGTCCCTCGGCCGAGCCGAGCAACTTCGGGCCGGAAGGCGCCGAGTTCTCGAACGGGCCGCTGCGCGAATACAAGTTCTCGACGCACGAGGGCGGCATTCGCGTGCCGTTCCTCGCGCGCTGGCCGGGAAAAATTCCGCCCGGCACGGTGCACGCGACACCGGCGATCACGATGGATTTGCTGCCGACGTTTCTTGAAGCGGCCGGCGTGAAACCGGCGGCGTCGCACGAGATTCACGGCCAGTCGATTCTGCCGCTGCTCACGCGCGGTCAGTTCGAGCGCAAGGGCGCGTTGCACTGGGAAACGTCGTTGAACGCCGCCGTGCTCGCGGGCGACTGGAAGCTCGTGCACCAATATTGGCAGCCGCCGATGCTGTATCGCGTCGCGGAGGACCTGAGCGAGTCGAACAATCTCGCAGCCGCGAATCCCGGCAAAGTCGCCGAGCTCCTCGCGTTGCACGATCAGTGGAAGGCGCGCCATTACCCGAATCCAATTCCGCGCGAGCTGAAGCGCTCGAGCTATGCGTTTCCGGAACTGCGGTCGGCGTCGCCGAACGCGACCAAGTGACCCACGCCGTACGCGGCGAGGAGTTCTTGCATGAACGTCGGACCAGGCTTGACGAAGTACAACCCCTTGTCCTCGCCGACTCGCGAGCCCGGTCCTGCCGTCGGACGCACCGCTTCGTGCTGGCTCGTCGAGGTGGTTCATGCGGTTTCGTTTCCAATGGCGGCGGCGCGTGCCGCGGTGAACGCATGCTTCGTCGCAGGCCTGCTCGCGTCCGTCGCGGCCGGTGCGCCGACGGCGTTCGAATGGCAGGCGGCCACGCCGGAGAGCCGTGGACTCTCGTCCGCGAAACTCGATGCGTTGCGCGATCAACTCGCGGGCCGCGCGACGAAGGCGTTCCTCCTCATTCAGGACGACCGCATCGTCTACGAATGGTATTCGGCCGGGCACTCGGCGACGCAGCCGCACTTCACCGCGTCGATGGCGAAGGCGCTCGTTGGCGGCGTGTCGGTCGCCGTGGCGATCAATGATGGACTGCTGTCGCTCGACGACCCGGTGGCGAAATTCGTGCCGCAGTGGCGCGCCGATCCGGCGAAGGCGAAGATCACGATCCGCCAGCTCGGTTCGCACACGTCGGGCGTCGAGGACGCCGAGGCCGACGACATTCCGCACGACAAGCTGACGGGCTGGAAGGGCGATTTCTGGAAACGGCTCCCCGTGCCGCGCGATCCGTTCACCGTTTCACGCGATCTCGCGCCGCTCATTTCCGCGCCCGGCACCGAGATTCATTACAGCAATCCCGGCATCGCGATGCTGACCTATGCGACGACCGCGGCGCTCGAGCACGCGCCGCACAAGGACATTCGCGCGCTGCTGCGCGAACGCGTGATGCGGCCGATCGGCGTGCCGGATTCGGAGTGGAATATTGGATACGGCCAGACGATCACGGTGGACGGCCTGCCGCTGGTCGGCTCGTGGGGCGGGGGCGGTTTCACGGCGCGGGCGACGGCTCGCGTGGCACGGCTCATGTTGCGCGAGGGCGATTGGGAAGGCCGGCAACTTCTCACCGCGGAGGCAGTGCGGGCGATCACGCGCGATGCCGGCACACCGGGCAATGGCGCGATCGGTTTCTGGAGCAACCACGACGGCACGGTCGCCGCGCTGCCGCGGGATGCATTCTGGGGCGCGGGCGCGCAGCATCAGCTCGTGCTCGTCATCCCCAGCTTGAAGCTGATTGCGGTGCGCAATGGCGGCTCGCTCGGCGTCAAAGAAAGTCACGGCAATGCGCGCGACCGGTTTTTCTTCATTCCGTTGATGAACGCGATCCGAAAGCGGGAATGACATTCCCGATGAGGGCGATCCGGCGCGGCGAGTCTGGGCGCTTGCCGTCGCCGCGGGGGTTGGGGCGCGCGCCGTAAGGCGCCCTTCCTCGTCGGTGTGGCTCGCGCGCCCACACGAGCCACGTCCGCATTTGAATCAAAGCTTTCATCCCATCGGCCATAGCTGCTGGAAATTTTTTCCAATTCGCATTGGAGAACGGCGTTGACGCGGGTGTCTTCGGGTGCCCAGAGTCACCGTTGCTTTACCCTGTTGCCCTGCGCGTCCTGACCCGTGCCAGGCAACGAATCACCTGCAACCGTTGAGTTTTCCGTTATGAGAACTGCACCTCTCCGATTTAAACTTCGCAGCGCCGCGGCGCTGCTCTCCTGCACGACCCTCGGCTTCACGCAGCAGGCGCCGTCACCACAGGCTCCGGCCGGCAACCCCTCGGAGACCGGGCAGGAAGAGACGCTCGTGCTTTCACCCTTCGAAGTGCGTGAAGACGAGGACCGGGGTTATCAGGCGACCAGCGCGCAATCCGGCACGCGTTTGCGCACGGAGCTGAGGGACATCGCCGCTTCGGTCTCGGTGGTGACGAAGGATTTCATGAACGACATCGGGGCACGCAACCTCGAGGACCTGCTTACGTATACGACCGGCACCGAAGTAGGTGGCGTGAGCGGTAATTACTCGGAGGCCAATAATGTCGGCCTCGCGAGCGGCTCCGAGATGAGCAACGAAGGGACATTTCAGAACGTGATGCCCGGCACGCGCGTGCGCGGTCTCACGTCCGCGGACAACACCCGTGACTTCTTCCTCACCGGCGTTCCGATGGATGGCTATAATGTCGAACGCGTGGAGATCACGCGCGGCGCCAATGCCATGCTCTTCGGTCTCGGCAGCCCTTCCGGCATCATCAACACGTCCCTGATCAAGGCCGGCCTGCGGACCAACAAGACCGAGTTGCAGTATCGGACCGACAAATACGGCTCCTACCGCGGCAGCCTCGACCACAATCAAGTGTTGCTGAAGGACCGCCTGGCGCTCCGGTTCGCAACGGTCTACGACAAGGCTTACTACAAGATCGAGCCCTCGTTCAACCAGACGCAGCGCGGTTATCTCACCGGCACGTATCGGCCTTTCAAGGACACGCAGATCAAGGCCAGCGGCGAGTGGGGCCAGATCAGATCGAACCGCCCGCGCACCACGCCGCCCATCGACAACTATAGTCATTGGTGGGCGCTGGGCCGTCCCGCCTATAATCTCACGAACGGCACGATTCGGCTCCTCGGCACGCCGACGATGATAAACCCGACCACCGGCGGCATCGTCAGCCCGATCCTCGCGAACGGAAACCGCAACAGCAGCATCATCATCACCGGCGTGGGAACCTCCGGCGGCACGAACAACATGACGCTGATCTATTCCGATCCGTATAGCAGCGAACTGGGCATTCCCGGCACGACGGCCGTCGGCTACCGCTCCGGTCAGATCGCCGCCGTGCGGCGCAACGCGAACGGTGCCCTCGTCTCCGACGGCCCGATGGGCCTGGGCGACATGACCCGCGTGCTCAATCAAGTGGTCTATGCCAGCGATCCAACCCGGAATTTCTGGAAGAACACCGTGCTGACCGATCCGGGAATCTACGATTTCTACAACAACATGATGGATGGCCCGAACAAGCACGAGTGGGCCGACTGGCACTCGTTCAACGTCGCGCTGGAGCAGCATTTCCTGGATCGCACGGCGGGCATCGAGATCGCGTTCGACCGGCAGCGTCTCGATCAGGGCAACGTGCTTCCGCTCGCGTCGGCCAGCGCCTATTCCATTCGGATCGATATGAACGAGTACCTGCCCAACGGCATGCCGAATCCCAATTTCGGCCGCCCGATGACGGTCGGGTTCCAGACGGCCAAACGCACCGCCGACGACACCGATGCCGGCCGCGCCACCGGTTATTATAATCTCAATCTCACCAAGGTCGGCCCCGACTGGCTTGGGCGCATCCTCGGCCGCCATCAGATCACGGCCACCCACACGCGTTCGGAATCGTTCCGGGAGAACTACGGCGCGACCTATTCCATCAACTCCGGCGTCGACTACAGCCTCGCGAACCAGGGCCGTATCAACGATTCAAGCACGCAGGGCCGCCTCGTCTCGCTCTATCACTATATGGGACCGGGTGTCAGCGGCTCGAGCACGGTCGGAGGCGGCCTCGTCACTCCCACCGGACAACTTCCGAGCGGCCTCACCCGCGTGCCCATCATGTGGGCGGGACCCGACACCCAGGCCAGCTCGACCAGCACTGCGAACTGGATCATCCGCGAGTTCGACCTGCTGTCGACCGGCCCGAAGGACGTGAACAACACCCGCCGCGCCAGCGGCATCCGCCGCACCGGCCAGCAGATAAATTCGACCTCGTTTGTCACGCAGGATCGCTGGCTGAACGACAAGCTCGTGACGACGCTCGGCTGGCGCCGCGACGATGTCCATTCGTGGGATGCCGGCACCGCCGCGATGGATCCCGCCACCGGCCTCGGCATCAACGATCCCTCGCAACTCTATCTCCAGAAGGTCGGCGTACAATCCGAGCGCACGTTCTCCTGGGGCGCGGTCGGCCACTCGCCGGAGTTTATAAAGCGCCTCCTGCCGTGGGGCACCGACATCAGTCTCACGGTCAATCGCGCCGACAACTTCCGGCCTACCGGCCAGCGCTATAGCATGTTCGATGAGCTGGTCGATCCGCAGATGGGCGAGACGAAGGAATACGGCGTGTTGTTGAGCACGTTCAACGGCAAGCTCGTGCTCCGCTACGCGCACTATGAGACAGCGTCAGCCAACGCGGGCGTCGGCCTGCCGGTGCAGGCTTTCGCCGATTCGATGGAGGATCTCCTCGACCAGACCGCGATGGGCAATAACGCCGGCAAACCAGGCGTCGCGGAATTCGACCAGTGGCTGGCGTCGCCTGAAGGCGTGGCCGTGACGAAGACGTTTCGCCTGAGGCAGAACGCCTCCGGCACGGATTGGGACTACGATCGCCGCACGGGGCAGGTGTCCGGCACCACCGACATCGTGTCCGAAGGTGACGAATTCGAGGTCGTGTACAATCCCACCCGCAACTGGCGCATCGCTTTCAACGCCACGAAGTCCACCGCGATCCGCAGCAACACCGGCACGGATATGCTCAAGGTCGTGAATTCGCTGCTGCCGCTGGTTGACCGGGAGGCCGCGCGGCCGATCGAGAGCCAACTCTGGCAGGCGGACAACGGTACCCGGTGGAACGCCGGGTTCCGGCAGAACACCGTCATTCCACTTATCCAGACGACATCACAGGACGGCTCGCCGACGAGCGAGCTGCGCAAATGGCGGTGGAACGCGATCTCGAACTACCGCTTCACGGAAGGCGTCGTCAAAGGTTTCAATCTCGGTGCCGCCGTGCGCTGGCAGGACAAGGTCGCGATCGGTTTCCCCGTGATCGTCGACCCCGTGGCCGGACCGGTGCCGGATGTGAAGAACCCCTTCTACGGACCGACCGAAACCAACTACGACGCCTGGATCGGATACTCGCGGAAAGTTTTCGGCCGCTATCAGTGGAGCATTCAGCTCAACTTCAAAAACATTGGCGTGGGCGACGAGTTGATCCCGATCTGGGCGCAGCCCGACGGCTCCATCGCCTCCTATCACATCGCCGAGCCGCAGAAGTGGACGCTGACGAATACGATCACGTTCTGAGTCCCGCGACGCCACGGACGTGAGTCGCAAACAGTAACCCAGGCCGGTGCGGAGAACCTGATCCACCATCATGCCGGCGTCTCAGCGATAGCATTGAAGATGAAACTGAACCCACCACGGGCGCTGGCGGCCCTCCTCGTGGGGCTCGTCGGGGCCGCAGCCCAGCCCGTCGAACCGCCCGATCCTGCGGCGGCCGCCGATGCGGCGCGCGCGGCGGCAACGGCGGCCGCGGCACCGGCCGGGAAACGGGAGTTTCGTCCCGCGTATCCGCCGAGCCCGGTGATCGCGCGTATGATCTTTGATGATACGAGCGCGCGTACCGAAGCGCCGGGCAGCGACATCTGGCCGATCACGTGGGCGGCCGACGACCATCTCTACACGCCGTGGGGCGATGGTGGCGGCTTCGGTGGCACCAACGCCAAGGGTCGCGTCTCGCTCGGCTTCGCGCGCGTCGTCGGTGGCAAACGCGACTATCGCGGCGAGAATATCGCCGGCGGAATCGATGCGCCGCATCCCGCGCCGTTCACCGGCAAGAGCGAGGGCGTGCTCGCGCTGGGCGACACGCTCTATCTCTGGCGCGATGGCGACAAATCGAGCCTCGAGTATTTCAAGTTCGCCGAGCTCTGGCGCTCGGATGATTCGGGTGCGACGTGGCGCGAATGCGGCGTGCGCTTCAGCAAGAGCGGCGGCGATTTCGGCGCCGGCGACGCGGGAATCTTCGCGCCGGCGTTCTGTCAGTTTGGCAAAGCGTACAGCGGTGCGCGCGACGAGTTTGTCTATAGCTACGCGCCCGACATCATCGACCCGACCCATTGGAACGTGCGGCTGCCGGGCCGCATCAACCTGCTTCGCGTGCCGCGCGCGAAGATCGAGTCGAAGGCCGACTACGAGTTTTTCGCCGGCGTCGATGCGGGCGGCCGGCCGCGTTGGACAAAGCGCGCCGCCGAGCGGAAACCCACGTGGCACGATACCGCCCAAGGCACGCACCGCGTGGCGGTGAGTTATAATCCCGTTTTGAAACGTTATCTGCTCACGACGATCACGATCGATCGCAGCGGTTGGATGAGCCTCTACGATGCGCCCGAGCCGTGGGGCCCGTGGACGCATGTGCAGACGGAGCACAATCCGGAGCGCTGGGGAAAGCTCACTATCATCTTCACCTTCGTGAACAAATGGCTCAGCCCCGACGGCCGCGACTTCGTGATCGTGCACACGAAGGACGACCGCTGGGCCACAATCGAGGGGCGTTTCGAGCTCCGCAAATGACCTACGGCGATCGAGTCCGCTACGGATTCTTGAGGTGCGCCGGCATCCTGCCGGGCGTCAAAAATGCCGGCAGGATGCCGGCGCTACTGCGACGCATTTGTCATCTAATGGATGACAAACTGGCCGGCGGAGGAAGTGGAGAAACTCCGCGGCCCGGGCATCGCATGCATGGATCATGGGCGTCGCGCCCGGGTTACGCGATCGTTTGACCCGTAGTCGTCGGGCCGAGGCACTGCGGTCCGTCCTTTGTCCAAATCAGCCGGTCTATACACATTCGGCGGGCCGTGCGCGCGCTGTCCCACGCGTGATAAACGAGCAACTCGGTGCGGCCGTCTGGTGCGACTGTATAGGAGTTGTGACCTGGCCCGACCAAATCTCCGCCGCGCTGACGCAGGACAATCGGCCCCGGTTCCGGCGCGTGTTTCCATGGGCCAAGCGGGTGATCCGCCACGGCGTAGCTGACTCCATAGTCCTGCGTCTGCCAGTTGCCGCCGGAATAAAAACAATAGTATCGGTCGTCGTGTACAACCACGCAGGGCCCCTCGACCGTGTGCCAGGCGGTCCATTGCCGGCCGTAAAGCGAGCGGTCCCGCTCGTAGATGTGCCAGTCGGCATTCGCACGCAGCATCGGTTGCACTGCTCCCTCAGCCCGAAGCAGGTCGCGGCTCAATCTCACGACCCCGAGCCCGGTGCCGGCGCGATCCTCGAAGAAATCCTTCGCGAAAAACAAATACCACCGGCCATCACGCGGATCGTGAAACGGATGCGCGTCGATGCAAAAGCCCTCCGCCTCGGGCAGCACCGTGCCGGCCACGGTAAACGGTCCCGCCGGATCGTTCGCGACCGCGACCTGCAACCGATGAAGCTCATCGCGGCCCGCGGGCGCGCTCGAATAGTACAGCAAGAAACGCCCGTTCTGCTCCGCCACTTCCGGCGCCCAGTACGCACGCGTGCTTTCGTCACCGGACAATTCCAGCGCGGCGCCCGCGGGTTCCCAGTGGGCGAGATCGCGCGAACGCAGGATCTTGAAGGCCCGCGCTGCTCCGCTGGCGGTGCGCTCGAGTGTTTCGGCGGTGCCATACGCGAAGTATTCCCCGCGCCAACGCAGTACAAACGGGTCGGCAAAGTAGCCGGGCCAGACCGGGTTTCGATACGTGAGTGGCATGGACTGGCGCGACTTTGAGTTCCGCTCGCGCTCAGTCGGCGCCGTCGATCGATTCGCCCGATGGTTCGGCGATGGCGCCCGATTCGCGCTCTTCGTCGCGCGGCCGGCGGAACTCCGCGAACTTTCGTTCGAGTCGCTGCGCCGCGCGGAGGGCGTCGAGCATGGGAGGAAATATCTCGCGTTTCAGACCGCGTTCATCCGGCACGAGGTCCCACAGGCCCATGCGTGTCCACATATCGGGCTCGTGCCACTCCGGCATGCCGAGTATCGGATAAAGACATACGCCGCGGAGCGGAATCCCCTCGTCGAGCAGCTTCTCGCATTCGTCGGCCACCGAGCGGAGCCAGATCGGCCGCATGTCGTCGACATGAGATGTCTCGGTCACGAGAAACTCGCCGCCGTACCGTTTCCAGACCTGGCGCAGGAGGCGGGCGAACGGCCAGCGGCGCGGATCGTCGAACGCAAGCGGGGCTTCCTCGTGGCCGATTTCCCACTGATTGGTCCAATAATAATTCACGCCCACTATATCAAGATGCTGCCGGCTGCCGCCGAGTTCGGGCAGGGTGCGGCCGCACAGCATGTCCCAGGATTCGAACACCGCGCGGTGATTGAAATCCTCCGCGTGTGCATGGGGATCCTTATGGTCGAGCGGTGGCACGACCCGGCAGAGCGGGTCGGCGTTCACGATGCGGGCGTTGGGCACGACGGTCCGGATCGCGTCGATCCCGGCGATCGCCGCGCGCACGAGCGCGATCTTCAGATCGGGGCCGCGGCCGGTGCAGTGGGGGGCGAACCGGCCGACCTCGCCGCCGGCCCACGCGAAGAACGACGGTTCGTTGACCGGTGTGAAATAACACGTGCCCTCCTGATGTGCGGCGATGAATTTGGCGGCCGCATAACAATAGCGCGCGAAGCGTTTCACGAATTCGTCGCTGAACGGGTCGAGGTCCTTCGGGTAACCATAGTGAAACAAATCCCAAATCACCTCGATGCCGTGGCGGCGGCTCGCTTCGATAAACGGCCGGACCGAGTTGAAATTGAGTTTTCCCCGGCGATCGACGAGCGGCCAGCGAATCGCCTCGCGCGCCGCGAGCAGTCCCATTTCCCGCAGGCGCCGATAGTCAGCGTCGACCTGCCGGTCGTGCTCCGTCGCGGCGATCTGGTCGATCCAGTGATGGTGTTCGTTATAGGCCGCAGTCCCTTCGAACCCGGCGAACATAAAGCTCCGGAACAACGGCCCGCCGGCGTGCCGCGGATGACTGTGCCCGTGACCATGTCTTCCACGCGCGCGCTCCGGCCGCGCCGAAGGCCCGCTGTTCCCGTCGATCATCCGATGCGCGTTCATGTCGGGGATCAATGCACCGCGGCTGCCGAACCCGGCAGCTTGGTGCCGTGCAGCAAGCCGACCGCAGCGCAGCCGCGTTCGGTGAGGGAGCGATACTGGCTGACCAGCGGAGTGGGGATGCGTTGCAGCTTTGCATCGAGATCCCAGAGGCCCATTTGTTTCAGGTAGAATTCCGGCGGATGCGTGCCTTGCCGATAAGCCCAGGTGACGAGCGCGAAAAGCGGCCACCAGGTATAGCCGACGAGCGGCACGCCGCGCTCGCGCAAGCGTTTTACCGCGGCGATGGAATCGGCGAGCCACGCGGCGCGGCGGCGCACCGAGCCGACCGATGCCGTTTCGGAAATGAAGACCGGCGCCTGGTAGCGCTGCCAATAGAGCGTGCCGAGTTCCTCGATGATGTCGGAGCTCGCGTAGCTCATCGCCCAGCGCAGCCCGCCGCTCGCGGTGCGGCGGGCGGTTTTCCAGGTGAACATCGGATAAAGGTTGATCCCGACGAGGGGGAGATCGACGGCGCGTTCGTGAAACCACGCGAGCTCGCGCTCGGTGGCGCCGTGTTGCAACAGCCAGGCCCACAGCGAATGGCCGGGCCGGACGCGTCCGCTCACCAGGTCGAGCGCGAGAAACACGATCTCCTGCCGGTGCCGGGCGGCGGCTCGGAATGCCTCGCTGTCGGTGTGGTAGAGGTCGGTCGCGTCGACGTGCGCGATCAGGATCTCCGGGTCCACCGCCCGCAGCGCGTGCACCGTATCGACAATTCCACGACAGGCGCCGAGCATCACGGCGATGAAGCCGCGCCAGCCGCGACGGTGCGGCGGCCACCAGCCGAGCCAGCCGCAATACCACGCGGTGATGCGCGGCTCATTGAGCGGGGTATAGGCAAACACCCGGCCGCGGAACCGCTCGGCGACGCGAGCCGCGTAGTCGGCCATGAGACGGGAGAAATCGGGATTGAGATACGCGCCCTCGATCCACGGCGGCAACCCATAGTGTACGAGATCGACAATCGGTTCTATATTGAGCTCGAGGAGCCGTTCGATGGCACGATCGACGAAATCCCATTCCCAGGCATCGCGTCGCGGCTGAATGCGGTGCCATGGAATGCCATAGCGGGCCGCGCCGACGCCGATCTCTCGCATCAGCCCAAGGTCGCCATGCCATTGTTCATAGTGACCTGTGAGCTCGTATTCATCGAGGGTGCGGCCGGTCTTCGGCCACGGAGCCGTGATGAAGGTATCCTCGATGCCGGTTGCCCAAATAAATGTATCCGGGTCGGTGAGACGGGGGAGATGCGATTGGCAAAGCAAAGTCATGACTGAAGGACCAAAGGACTAGGGGACCAAGGGACTTTGGGACTTTGGGTTCATAAGCTTTGAGTCTTTTGGTCCTTTAGTCTTTTGGCCTGTTCGTCCCATCCCCGTCCTTTCACTGTTCCCATTCGACAATAACCGTTGGTCCGATCGGAAATCGGCCGGTATCGTAACCATAAACGGTCAGTCCGCCAGCGGGGGCGGCTTCCGAAGGCACCGAACAGCGAAACCGTAGTTCTCCCGATACCGGGGAGGCCTCCGCGACGCGCTGCAGCAGCGAGTCTTCAATCGTCGCACGCATGAGATAACCGTAGGCCCCACGGCCGCCCTTCGGATCGCGCAGATAACTCAGGGAGCCGCGCGTGTCGTGCGGATGATCGGGGAGGATTTCCTGATGTACGCGAAGTCCGTTGATGAGGAGCTCGAACATCGTGGGATGTCGGTAGGCGCCGGTTTGCGGTGTGTCTTCGCGCCGCGCAGACACCTCACACAGTACTCGCAGCCGTCGCGCGCGGCGGATCTCGCGCAACGCATCGTCGAGGAAAGACCACTCGAAGAAACCGTCGCCGCGTCCGTAGCAATAACCCAGCTGTGCCGCTTCCTCGCGCGAACTCGCGGGGGCGCTCCAGGCATCGTTGTGCCACGAGGAGATCGACCGCCGCAGGACGAGGCTGGTGGCGCGGTCTTCGCGTTCGGCGAGCGCGCCATCGCCGACCAGATGCTGGATGAAGTTGGCGGCGACCGTCTCGCCGTTGGGTGTGACCGCGGCTACGGCGAAGGTACATAGCATCGGAGTCTGCGGAGCCGTGACCTTCACGCGGTCGGCGAGCTCGACGCGGTGATGGGAAAAGGAAATGGGCAGGTGCCCCCGCTGGAGTTTCGAATGGACCGTGCCGAGCGTGTCGATGCCGGAGTAGAGCCAGTGCAGGGTGACGTTGTCGCGCCGCCGGCGGGAGAAATGCGACGAGAGCACTTCGATCTCGATCGCAGATCCCGGCGAAAGGCGCTCGATGGGCGGCGCGTTGATCGGGAGCACGTCGCCCTGGTTCACCAGCGGCGGAGGATAGCCGAATTGTTTCTTGGTTCGGTCGTAGCTGAGCAGTCCGTTATATTCCCACTCCACGTCCGTGAGCTCGGTATAGATATAAGCGGAGAGCTGCGGATGGCGGCGCAGCTCGTTGGTGAGAAACTTGAACGACCAGCTGGCGTCGCGATTGCCGTCGAGCGCGCCGATGCCGCCGTATTCGCTGTTGATGAGCGGCGCATTGCTCTGCTGATAACCCTCCACGAAGTTGAAGGTGGAGCCCTTGTAGCTTTTCGCGACGACCTGCTCGATGTGCTCCTTCGCCCTGTGATATTCGTCTATATAGAAATGCCACGAGTTGATGTCGGTATCGACATGGCCATAGGCGTTGAGGTGCTCCCAGACGACGACGCTCATGTCCTCGATCAGTCGCGTGCCATCGAGCGTCTTCGCGATTTCCCACATACGGTGCACCCATTTGAACGACGACTCGTTGGCGTGTTTCTCCCTGACGGCCTCGATGGGACCCTTCCCGGCTTCGGGGCCGATGAACTTCATCAGTTCGGTCTGGCCGCCGAAACCCCAGGTCTCGTTGAAGAGACACCAGGCGATGATCGAGGGGTGGTTGAAATCGCGCTGGATTCCGTGCCGCATCATCTCCTCGAAACGTTTCCGGCCGAGCGGCGTATCACCGCCTTCGCCAAAATTGGGAAAATCCTGCATCAACAGGATGCCGAGCGTGTCGGCGTAGTAGAGCAGGATCGGGTCATCCAGCTTGATATGAATGCGGAGAAAATCGAAACCGGCGTCGCGGGCGAATGCGATGTCGTTGCGCAGGGTGCGGGCATCCGTGGCGGTATAGATGCCGTCGCAATGATATGATTGATACAGCGCGCCGCGCAGGTAGATCGGCTTGTTGTTCAGGCACAGCATGGCGGGCATCCGGTCATCGGCGCCCGCCATCGTGCTGATCTTCCGCATGCCGAAATAGCTCTCGACCACATCGTACTCCTTTTCGTCATCGATCAGCCTATATACGACACGATATAGCTGCGGATCGCCGGGATCCCAGAGCGCAACGGGGAAGATCTCGGCATCGCCCACGCCGACGCCCGCGTAAAGTTGAAAGGTGGCGCGTTGTGGCTTGCCCTCGGGCGGGACGATGTCGATCGCGACTTTCATGTCGTCGGTCGCGTTTGCGCAGAACACCTCGAACTTCACGCGGCCGGCATCGATATCGGTCACCACGCGGAAATGATCCACGTGCGCGTGGGCGCGCGGCTCGATGAACACAGTCTGCCAGATGCCGCTCGTGGGCGTGTACCAGCCCCACTGTTTGCCGACGGGCTGCTCGCGATTGTCCATCGGATCCTCGACTCGCAGCACGAGCAGGGCGCGGCGCACGCCGGAGGACGCGGGCGTCTCGTCTGAGTTTCCGGAGTCAGAAGCAGGATGCTCGGGCGACTCCTCGAGTGCGTCGGTGAGGTCGAATTCGAAGGGCAGGTAACCGCCTTCGTTGCGGCCGAGGTGGACGCCGTTGCACCAGCAATCGGTCGCAAAATCCGCGGCGCCGATCGTGAGCACGACGCGATTGCGACGCCAGACGGCGCTGTCGGGAATCTCGATGAGCCGGCGATACCAGCCGACCTCGTAGCGTTGCGCCGCGCGATGATTGGCGTGCGTGACCTCGAGTGGATTCACATAGACGCGAGTGGAGAAATAGTTCTCGTTGCCCGCCGCGTCGCCTTCGCCCCACGCGGCGAGCGATTCCCAGCAGAACGGCACGATGATCTGCTCCCGCCAGTCGGGACCCTCCGGCGCGAACCAGCGCTCGTCGTGACCGCGCCGGTGGAGGTCGAAGCGAAACTGCCATGCCCCGTTGAGGTTCAGCCAGTCGATGCCCTCGACGCGACCGCGCTGCCGGTCGGGTCGCGGATGTTCGGGTCGCGGAATGGAGGAGCAGGGAAACATTACATTAAACGCCAAGATCCAAGCTCCAAGATCCAGAGAGGATTCAAAAATCAGAATTCAAGACCTGGTAACTCGAGCTTCTCTGGGGCTTGGATCTTGGATCTATTCTTTCACGCCACCGCCATGGCTTTTGCGCCGCGTTTCTGGCCGGTGATTTTCGCGAACGTCGTCAACGCCTGGGCGACCACCTGGTCCATGTTATAGTAACGATAGGTGGCCAGCCGGCCGACGAAGTGCACCTCGGGGTTCTCGTCTGCGAGCGCCTGGTACTTTTTATACAACGCGGCGTTGGCGGGCCGCGGAATCGGATAATACGGGTCACCTTCCGCGCGGGGAAACTCGTAGACGATGCTCGTGAGGCTGTGCTCCTGGCCGGTGAGATATTTGAACTCCGTGATGCGGGTGTATCCGTATTCGTTCGGGTAGTTCACCACCGGGGCGGGCTGGAAGACGGGCTTGTGATGCGTCTCGTGTTTGAATTCGAGGCAGCGATAGGGCAACGGACCGTGACGGTAATCGAAATATTCATCGATCGGTCCGGTGAATATAAGCTCCTGAAAATTCACCTCGTCGACGACATCGCGATAATCGGCGTTGAGCAGGATCTGGATGTTTTCGTGATCGAGCATGTTCTCGAACATGCGGGTGAAGCCGCGGGCGGGCATCGCCTGGAAGGTGTCGGTGAAGTAGCGGTCGTCGCGATTATAGCGGACGGGCACGCGGGCAGTGACCTGGGCGTCGAGTTCGGACGGGTCCAGGCCCCATTGCTTGCGGGTGTAGCCGCGGAAGAATTTCTCGTAGAGCTCGCGACCGACCGACCCGACGACGACGTCCTCCGACGTGATGATCTTCTCGCGTTTCTCGGCGATGCTCGCGAGGTAGTCCTTCATGCCCTGGGGTGTGAGGTTCAGCCCGTAGAGCTCGTTGATCGTGTCGAGATTGATCGGAATCGGCACGAGTCGTCCGTCGACGCACGCGCGCACGCGATGTTGATATTGGCGCCACTGCGTGAACCGGGAGAGATAACTGAAAATCTCCTCCGAGTTAGTGTGAAAGATATGCGGGCCGTATTTGTGAATCAGAATGCCGTGCTCGTCGTAGCAGTCGTAGGCGTTCCCGCCGATATGATTGCGGCGGTCGATGAGCAGAACTCTCTTGTCCATGCCGCGGGCCAGGCGTTCCGCGAGCACGCTGCCTGCGAAGCCGGCGCCGACGATGAGGTAGTCATACATACGCGAGGCGGGGGAGTTTGGCGGACTTGAGGGAGCGCGAGGAGATTTCGGCGGCGGTCGAGTTTTCGACGAGGATATCGGCGATGTGCTGTTCCATGCGCGCGATGTTGGCCTCCCAGGTGTTGTCGGCGGCGAGCTTCAACCCGCGGGCGATCCGCGCGCGGGAAGGCGAGGTGGCTTCGCGCGCACAAAGCTTGATGAAGTCGTCGTGGGTTTTCGCGATATGGGCGACGGAGCCGAAGTTCGTGCGCACCTCGTCGAGCGCGCTGGAGACGACCGGCCGGCCGGCGGCCATGTATTCGAGCGCCTTGGTCGGATTGATATACTCGGTCGCGGCATTGATCGCGAACGGCATGAGCGCGACGGAGAATCCCTTCGTGAGTGCGGGGAGCTGCGCATAGGGGCGGCTGCCGATGAAGTGCAGATTCCGGCGGCGGGGAAATTCGCCCGGGTCGACCTTCGCGGTCGGCCCGATCATCACGATGTGCCAGTCGGCGCGCGCGTCGGCGAGTTTCGCGAGCAGGTCGTAATCGATCCGCTCGTCGATGACGCCGAAGTAGCCGAGCACGGGACCCTCGCCGAGCGCGGCGATCTCGGGGGCGACCGGCAGGTCGTCGGACAGCGCGGTGCCAAAGTGCTGGATGTCGACGCCGGTGCCGAAGAAATGGCAATTGTCGTTAAACGGGAGCCGTTTCTTGCGCATCTTTTGTCCGCCGCAGAAAACGACGTCCGCCACGCTGAGCAGCGTCTGCTCACGTTCGACCAGGGCGGCCGGAGCGCCTTTGAACTGCGAGAGTTCGTCCATGCAGTCGTAGACGATGGCGCGTTCATTCAGCTGGCGGGCGAACGACACGACGCACATGGGATCGTAGAACCACAGCAGCGGGTGATCGAACTGGCGCTTCAATTCCCCGGCAAGGGTGGCCTGCAGCGCGCGGCGCCGTTCGGCATCGATCCAGGCGCCGTTGGTCCATTTCGCGGCAGGGAGATGCATCTGCAGCACGGTGATGTTCGGATGGTTGTCAGCGGTGCGCAACTCGACGCGCGTAGTTGAAGTATCACTACAATAGGTTTCGACGAAGAGCACCGGATGGTGCTGGGCGAAGCGAGAGAGGTATTGTTGCGGCCGTTGCCAGACCCAGTCCCAGCCGAGGTGAGAGAACACGATGATCGGGAACGCTTCGCTGACGGCGGACGATTCGACGGGGGCGGAACGTGAATTGCCCAGCAGAGAGCGAAGTGCATTGGGCTTTCCGCCGGAGCGCGACGTCCGGGCGGAGGACGTGGCGCGAGCATCAACGGTGGACGGTGTACGAGGCCATGGCGGTTGCGACATAGTGGAAATATTTATGGGTTAAATATCAGTGGAGGCGCGGTCGTCGCACGGGCCCATCGCCAGGGCGACGATCGTCCGCGGCCTCCGTGCAGACGGACCCGTGCCGCCGCAGGACGTGCCCGCGGCGCGATCATTTCTCGTGGGGCGCGGGGGAAAAAGTGGCGGTTCTCGCTCGCGCGCAACCCTCCTAGGCGACGACCCGGAAGCGGTCCGATACCGGTGACGGAAGGGATTCGATATGGTGCGCGACGATGTTGCGGGCGCGAAAGTTTCCGATTGGCGCGGAGGTGTTGCCCGAGGGTGGCGTGGATTTCCGGGTGTGGGCGCCGCGGGCATCGCAAGTCGCCGTGGAGCTTTGGGACGGAGGGCAAGCGAACCGCCGTGAAGTCGCGCTGGAGCCGGAAGCGGGCGGATATTTTTCCGCGCTCGTGCGCGAGGCCGCGGCGGGCATGCGTTACCGGTTCAAGCTCGAGCACGGCAGTTTTCCGGATCCGGCTTCGCGCTTCCAGCCGGACGGGCCGCACGGCGCGTCGGAGATCGTGGACGCGGCGTTTCGCTGGACGGATGCGGCCTGGCGCGGTCGGCCCGCGGGTGAGCTCGCGATCTACGAGCTGCATCTCGGGACGTTCACGCAGGAGGGGACGTGGCGCGCCGCGATGGCAGAGCTGCCGGAGCTGGCGCGGATCGGCATCACGATGATCGAGGTGATGCCGGTCGCGGAATTTCCGGGCGAGTTCGGCTGGGGCTACGACGGCGTGGATCTGTTTGCGCCGACCCGTCTCTACGGCACGCCGGAGGATGCGCGGGCCTTCGTCGACCGCGCGCACGAGCTCGGCATCGCCGTGATTCTCGATGTGGTCTACAATCACGTCGGTCCGGATGGGAATTTCCTGCGGGAGTTTGCGGCGGATTATTTCACGACGCGTTATCCGAACGAATGGGGTGAACCGCTGAATTTCGACGGGGCAAACTCCGCGCCGGTGCGCGAGCTCTTCGTCACGAACGCGCGCTATTGGATCGAGGAGTTCCATCTCGACGGGCTGCGGCTCGACGCGACGCAGCAGATCTTCGATGCATCGCCGGTGCACTTACTCGCGGAGATCGGGGCGGCGGCGCGCGAGGCGGGCCGCGATCGGACGATTCACCTCATCGCGGAAAACGAGTCGCAGCACGCGCAGTTATTGCGACCGAAGACGGTAGGCGGTTACGGGCTGGATCTGATCTGGAACGACGATTTCCACCATGCGGCGATGGTGAGCGCGACCGGGAAGGCCGAGGCGTATTATCGCGACTACCGTGGCAGTGCGCAGGAGTTCGTGTCGGCGGCGAAGCGCGGCTTCCTGTTTCAAGGGCAGTGGCATCACTGGCAGAACCATCGGCGGGGGCGGCCCGCCTTCGATGTGTCGCCGCGGAGCTTCGTGCAGTTTCTGCAGAACCACGACCAGATCGCGAACTCGCTGCGCGGCCTCCGGCTGCACGAGCTGACCAGCGCGGGGAAACTGCGCGCGCTCACGGCGCTGCTGTTGTTGACGCCGCAAGTGCCGATGCTTTTCCAGGGGCAGGAGTTCGCGGCGTCGGCGCCGTTTCTGTACTTCGCGGACCATCGCGGAGAACTGCGCGATCAGGTCCGCGAAGGTCGCGCGAAATTCTTGAGACAGTTCGCCACGATCGCGCGCGAGGAATGCGCGGGCTTGCTGGCCGATCCGGGCGACCGGGGAACCTTCGAGCGGTGCAAACTGGATCTGATCGAGCGCGCGACGCACGAGGCGATCTACCGTTTGCACGAGGATCTGCTGCGGCTCCGGCGCGAGGATCGCAGCCTTGGAGGCTCTGCGGTGCTCGATGGCGCGGTGCTGAGCGAGCACGCGTTTGTGCTGCGTTTTTTTGCGCCGGACGGCGACGACCGGCTGCTGATCGTGAACCTCGGCCGCGACCTGTGGTTCGGGCCGGCGCCGGAGCCGTTGCTCGCGCCGCTCGAGGGCCGCGGCTGGCGCGCGGCGTGGTCGAGCGATTCCCCGGACTATGGCGGCTGCGGCACGCCACCGCTGGAGACGACCGCGAACTGGATCATTCCTGGAGAGGCCGCCGTGTTGCTCGCACCCGATGAAAACGACAAGCTCCCCACCGCCAAAGTTAGTGAGAAGAATTGATTTCGCCTCGGCGGAGGCCGCGCGCGTGCAGCAGCTGCTGCAGCGCGAATGGCTGGTGACGAATGGGCTCGGAGGCTATGCGTCGGGTACGATCTCGGGCGCGGTCACGTGGAAGTATCACGGGCTCCTGATCGCGGCGCTGCCCTCGCCGATGGGCCGCACGACGATGCTGAATCATCTCGAGGAATGCCTGTTTCTGCCAGGGCGCGAGTTGATCCAATTCGGCGGCGCGGAGCCGAGCGATCCTCAGGAAGCGAAGGCGCCGAATTACCTGATCGAGTTTCGGCTCGAGAACCAGATGCCGGTCTGGCGCTACGACGTGAAAGGAATCGTGATCGAGAAGCGGCTGCTCATGCCGTATCTGCAGAACACGGTACACCTTTCCTTCACGCTGCTCTCGAAGCAGACGGGAATCTTTCTCGAGCTGCGGCCATCGGTGCAGTTTCGGCCCTTCGAGAGCAATGTGAGTGCGGCGCATCGCACCGATTACGAAGTGCGGGCAAACGGGCAGCGGTTCGAGATCAACGCTCCGCTGGACCGATACCCGCCGTTGCGGCTGCTGGTCGCGGCGAAGCAATCGCGCTTCATCCACGAAGGCGGCGCAGAGCGGGAAATCTTTTATCAACGCGACGCGGAGCGCGGCTACGAAGCGCGTGGCATCCTGTGGTCGCCGGGATATTTTTCGACTGCGCTCGAGCCGTTGGTGCCGGTCACGCTCGTCGCGTCGACGGAGGACTGGCACGTGGTGACGGCGCTGGATCCGGAGGCGGCCGCGGTGACGGAACGCGACCGGCGGGAGCGTTTGTTGCGCATCGCGCATCCCGGCGTGCAGAGCGGGCCGGCCGCGGAGCTCGTGCTGGCGGCGGATCATTTTATCATCATGCCGCGCGGGCGGATCAAGGACTCCGCGCGGGCGCGCGCGGCCGGCGACGAACTGCGCAGCGTGATCGCGGGATATCACTGGTTCACGGACTGGGGGCGCGACACGATGATCAGTCTCGAAGGGCTGGCGATGACGACCGGCCGCTATCATGAGGCGGCGTGGATCCTGCGTACCTTCGCGCACTACGTGCGGGACGGACTCATCCCGAATATGTTTCCGGAAGGGCAGAACGAGGGGCTCTATCATACGGCGGATGCGACGTTGTGGTTCTTCCAGGCGGTGCACCGTTACCTGCGGACGACGGGCGATCGGGAAACGCTGGCGGGACTGCTGCCGGTGCTGCGTCGCATCGTGGAGCATCATCTGCGCGGCACGAAGTTTGGCATCGGCGTCGATCCGGCGGACGGTTTGCTGCGGCAGGGCAAGGAAGGTTATCAGCTCACGTGGATGGATGCGAAGGTGGGCGACTGGGTGGTGACGCCGCGGCGCGGAAAAGCGGTCGAGATCAACGCGCTCTGGTTCAACGCGCTGAAGCTGCTCGAAGGCTGGTTGCGCGAGGACGGCGAAAACGGCGATGCGGCCGCGGCCGATGTGTTGGCGAAGCACGCGGAGCAGGCGCGGGTGTCGTTCAACGAGAAATTCTGGAATCCGGCACTCGACTGCCTTTTCGATGTGATCGATGGGCCGGATGGTATCGGAAATGTGGATGCGGCGGTGCGGCCGAACCAGTTGCTGGCGGTGGCGCTGGCCCATCCGGTGCTCGAGCGGGAGCGGTGGGCGGCGGTGGTGCGGATCGCCGAGGAGCAGTTGCTCACGCCGGTGGGGCTGCGCTCGCTCGCGCGCGGGCATGCGGACTACAAACCGAAATATTATGGTGACCTGCGTTCACGCGATGCGGCGTATCACCAAGGGACGGTGTGGGCGTGGTTGATCGGACCCTTCGTGGAGGCGTGGTTGAAAGTGCATCCGGGAAAACAGGCGGCCGCGCGAAAATTCCTGGCGGGTTTTGGGCCGCATCTGGACGAGGCGTGCATTGGCTCGATCAGCGAGATCTTCGACGCGGAAGGGCCGTTTACGCCGCGCGGGTGCATCGCGCAGGCGTGGAGCGTGGCGGAGGTGCTGCGGTGTTACGCGCTGACGGGGGAGGCGAAGGCGTAACCGAGCCGTGTCGCCCTTTCAGGGCTGCGATGCTCCCATCCAGCTCGCAAGGCGTTGCCTTGGGCTGTCGAATCTAGGCCCATCGGGGCACCGAGCCCGAGTTGCCAGGCTCATGTATATCCGACTATATACTATCGTTTGATGCGCTTCTTGTCCTTGTAGTCTTGGATGAAGATTTTCAGGACGAGGTAGAAACCGCCCGCCACGGCGAGGATGAAGCAGATGATGGCGAGGCCGGGATAGCCGAAGAGCTGGAAACTCGTCTCGACGCGCATGAGGAGCGAGGCGCCGACAATCAACGCGGCGAGCACGAGGCCGGTCGTGATGCGATTCGCGATTTTCTGCATGCCATCCATCACGATTTTTGCGTCGACGGATTTCACTTTCACCTCGAGTTCGTTGTTCGCGACCGCGTCCATGATGCGGTTGAGCCGGTTGGGGAGACCGCCGATGAAGCTCTTGGTCTCGAGGAGCGAGCTGAGAATGTTTCCCTTGCTCACATCCTTCTTCATGCGTTGCGACATGAACTCGTCGACGTTGCGGCGGACGGAAGCGTTGGGATCCCATTCGGGCGCGAGGATGCGGCCGATCTCATCGAGCTGAAGGAGTGTCTTGCCGAGGAGCGTGAGCTCGCTGGGGACGTAGAGACCGTTCTCGGCGGCGCTTTTCGTGATCTCGAGGATCGAGTGGCCGACCTTGATCTGCGCGAGGCCCTGGTCGCGGGTCTGCGCGAGGAGTTGCGAGATCCGCCGGCGTAATTCGGCGGCGTTGAACTCCTCGGTTTTTTCGCTGATGCGAAGCACGACATCGGTCACGGCGTCGCTGTCGCCATCGCTGATCGCGAGGAGGAGCCGGAGCAGATTTTCCTGCATCTGCGGCGCGGTGTGGCCAACCATGCCGAGGTCGAGCAACGCGACGCGGCCCTGATCGGTGAGGAAAACATTTCCGGGATGCGGGTCGGCGTGGAAGATCCCGTCGACGAGCACTTGCTTCAGATACGCGCGGAAGAGCTCTTCGCAGAGCTTCGCGCCGTCGACATCGAGGCGCGCGAGCGGAGTGAGGGACGTGATCTTCCGGCCGCTCACGTATTCCATCGTGAGCACGCTGCGCGTGGTGTAATCCATCACGGGCTGCGGCACCTGGATGTTTTCGAATTCGAGGAGATTCTTGCCGAGGGTGATCAGGTTCTGCGCTTCACGCTCGTAGTTGAGCTCGTTCTGGATCGTGAGGTGAAACTCCTCGACCATTGAACCGAAGCGGTAGCGTTTGCCGACCTTGGTGTGGGAATCGAGCGTGGTGGAGAGCTCGGTGAGGACTTCGAAATCCTGTTCGATGAGGGGGCGGATATCGGGGCGCTGGATCTTGACGACGACGGGGCGTCCGTCGCGGAGCCTGGCCTGATGCACCTGACCGAGCGAGGCGGCGGCGACGGGCTCGGGATTGAATTCAGCGAACGCTTTCGAGATGCGGACGCCGAGTTCGTGTTCGACGATTTTTTCGACCTCCTCGTAGGGGAAGGGTTTTACGTTGTCCTGCAATCGCTCGAGAGACTTGCGGTAGGCTTCGGGAATCAGGTCGGGCCGGCCGGCGAGAACCTGCCCGAGCTTCACGTAGGTCGGGCCCATCGCTTCCAGGTCGTTGACGAGTTGTTCGGGCGCGGCGGCGGTTTTCGTGGCGTCGGTGGAGGTGGTGGTCGCAGCGGCTTTTTTTCCGGGTGCCTCCGCGTCTCCAGCTAGTTTGACCTTGGTCTCGCGCTTGAACGCCGGCGAGTCGATCGGGTCGTCGTCGTGGGCGCGCTTCGCCTCGTCTTCATCCACGCCCATGTGTTTTACGAGATCGGAGCGGCCATATTTCCAGAACAGGCCGGCAATTTCACGATAGCGTTTCAGGTGAGTGGCCTTGAGTTTCATGGGCGGGTGGAGCTGCCGCGACGAGAGCGGCTCTTCCTCCGGACACCTGCAGGCGTGGGTGGTTCACCGGGTGGTGTGAACCATGGTGGGTCTTCTGCAGCTGCGGTGAGGTCGCAAGTGATCCGGACGAGACGACCGTGGGCGCGCGCGGGAACGAATTCCGGTGAAGCGAAGGCTGTGAATCGACGACAGTGGGTGTTCACCCGATTCGCATTCCGGCGGGTGCTCGTTATCGTGCGCGCACGATGTTTTCCGCTGCGAAGGATATGATGACGAGCAAGGCCGCGAAGGCGTACGTGAATGATCACATCAAGCGCTACGGCCGCGTGGACGAGCTCAGGATCGATTCAAAGCGGCGGCGGATCGATGTATCGTGCACGTTGAATGGCGAGGTGAGCGCGATCGGAGTGACGATCGAGAAATATCGGATCGAGCACGACGGGGGGAAGACGTTCATCGAAGTGCTCGACAGTTCGGCGACGCGGCCGTGGATGCAGACGGCGATGCGCGATCATCTCCACGGCCGAAAGTTCGCGGTGCCCGCGTGGGCGGCGGCGGCGTTGTAGGCGCGGCTGGGTTGTTGCTGTATCAATTCAGACCCGAGGGGCCCACGGAGGCACGGAACACGCAGACTACACGGAATAATTAAGGTGTGCGGTCCGTAGTCATTCAATCGGAGGGCCCATGAAACACACGAAGCACACGAAATAAATTCCGTCTGAATTCGGTGCCGTCACGATTCGTCCTCACCGGACTCCGACATCATTGGCTGGAATCCTTGAATGGGTGGCACGGATTAAACGGATAAGGGCAGCCGGCCGCCCAGGCATTTTGAATTCCGTGGGTTTCGTGGGCAGCTCGGAATGATTTAATTGAATCGATACAGATCACATGTGCCCAAGAAAAAACCCGCCGGCGAACCGGCGGGTTGTTTTCGGAAAAGGGTTTTGGCGCGCGTGGTTACGCGAACGCTTTGGGAATCTCCGCTGCGAGCTCAACGGCTCGAGGGTGATTTCGTTTTACGCGATGAAGCTGATGGCGGCGCTGGAGCATGCGGTCGAGCTTGTCGACCAGCATCGAAACGGCTTTGTGACACTCGTCGGCCTGGACTGCGGCGTTCAGATCGGGCCCATGGATCTGGATGTGGCCCTTGGCCTTGAACTGGATGCCGCTCGCGAGCGAGCGATCGCACTCCAGTTCCACGCGGACGCGCACGATGCGCTCCTCGTGGCGAAACAGTCGATCGGCTTTCTCGCGGACGAACGTCTTCAACGACGGGGTCAGGTCGAGGTGGATGCCAGATACGATCAGTTCGTTGTTATTTTGGCTGTTCATGTTTCTGCGTGTTGTTTCGGGTGACGCAAAATCGGGACGCACCCCGGTCTTGCGAAGAAAGTCGCTCACGTCTTTGTCGCTCGTCGTCGTGCCTTCGCGAAGCAAAGCGCTCCAACCATTCTCGGCCGTCGTCCTGACGGGCGGATCTTCCGGTATTGGAAAATCGTTCATTGAGCTGGGCCAGAAACTGAAACCCGAACTCGTTTTTTGCAACCTCTCGCGGCACGCGCCGCCGGAAAATATTTTTCCTAATGCGCGGTTTTCTTTGAACCATATCGGCTGCGATCTTTCGCGGGCGAGTGAAGTCGAGCGTGGCGCGGGGGAAGTGCGCGACTTCCTCGCTCGCAAGGTGCCCATGGGACAGATCCTGCTCATCAATAACAGTGGTATCGGCGCGTTTGGTCGGTTTCCGGAGCCCAATTTGGCGCACGAGCTCCAGATGATCGACGTCAACGTGCGGGCGGTCGTGCACTTTACCGGATTGCTGCTGCCGCTGCTGCTCGCACGGGGTGGCGCGATCGTGAACATCGCGTCGACAGTGGCGTTTCAGCCGACGGCGCTGGCGGCGACCTACGGGGCGACCAAGGCGTTCGTGCTCAACTGGACGATCGCGTTGAACGAGGAATTGCGCGGCACGAAACTGCGGGCGCTCGCGGTGTGTCCAGGCACGACGCGGACGGATTTTTTCCGGCGAGCGGGCGCGGGTGGAGCGGGGCGCGCGGCGGGCTTGGCGATGAGCAGCGATGCGGTCGTCGAAGAGGCATTGCTTGCGCTGGGCGCCCGTCGGGCACAGGTGGTGACCGGGTGGAAAAACAAAGTGCTGACCTTTCTCGGGGCGAAGGTGCCGAAGCCGCTCGCGGCGCGCATCAGCGGGAGGATCCTGGCGCGGTTGCGGGGCAAAGCGGAGGCGGGCGGGAGGTGAGGGAGGGACGAACGGGCGACGATGATTTTTCGCGGCGTGCGTGTGCGTGGCCACGCCGGCCGAAAGCGCAGGGGCCGGTGCGGATGATCGCGCCGGAAGAGGTGCCGGGGTGGATCGTTTACGAGGACGCACGACTGTTGGTCGTGAACAAACCGGGCGATGTCGTGTGTCATCCGTCGAAGGCTGGACCCTGGTCGAGTCTGGTCGGAGCGCTACGAGAGTACGCGAGTTTGCCGACGGTGCATCTCGTTTTCCGACTCGATCGCGAGACGAGTGGAATCGTGGTGCTCGCGAAGGATGCGAAGATGGCGAGCCGGCTGCAGGTCGCGATGCAGGAGCGCAAGATCGGCAAGGCGTATCACGCGGTGCTCACGGGCGTGTTGCGGGAACCGGTCACGGTGAACCGTCCGCTGGGTGACGATGTGACGAGTCCGGTGTTCGTGAAATCGGCGGTGGTCGGGGAAGGCGAAGGCGGGCAGAGCGCTGTGACGCGGTTTGTGCCGGTGGCGTGGAGCGGCGGCGTGGACAGACGCGGAGACGGAGGGGCGGAGGGACGGAGAGAGGGGGAGCCGGAGGGAGGGGGATTTACGTTGGTGCGGGTGGTGACGGAGACGGGGCGGAAGCATCAGATTCGCGCGCATGCGCAGTGGCTGGGGCATTCGCTGGTGGGCGACAAAATCTACGGGCCGGATGCACGGCTTTATTTGGAGTTCATCGAGACGGGCTGGACGGAGGCGCTTGCGGCGAAGTTGTTGCTGCCTCGGCAGGCGCTGCATTGCGCGGAAATCGATCTGCGGCCGGCGGGACTCGAGCAGGTGTTTAGCGCGCCGCTGCCGGAGGATTTGCGGAGGTTTTGCGCCGGGCACGGAATGGGCGTTGGGGGTGGTTCTCCAGACGGGCCGGGGGCGGAGTTGCGAATGTAACCTGAGTTTACTGGGGTTGGAATTCAGGCCCGCTCGGAGAACGGAGCCCCACCTCGCGGCCGCTCGAGTGCGCGTGCTGGACAAGGTGCAGGAAGGTGCACATTTCACTGCGATGTTTTACCCCAGACTGACGTGGTTGTGGATCGGTGTGATGTTGAGCGGCGCGGGCCTGCGGGCGGCGGAATTCGACGTTGTCGTGTACGGTGGCACGAGCGCGGGCGTGATCGCGGCAGTGCAGGCGAAAAAAATGGGCAAGTCGGTCGTCGTGGTCGGGCCCGACAAACATCTCGGCGGGCTGACGAGCGGTGGACTCGGCTATACAGACACGGGTAACAAGGCGGTGATCGGCGGGCTCGCGCGGGACTTTTATCACCGGTTGTGGACGCACTATAATTCGGACGCGGCGTGGCGGTGGCAGAAAAAATCCGAGTATGGCAACAAAGGTCAGGGCACGCCGGCGATCGATGGCGTGCAGCGGACGATGTGGATCTTCGAGCCGCACGCCGCCGAGAAAGTGTTCGAGGACCTCGTGCGCGAGCATGGCATCACGGTGCACCGCGACGAGTGGCTGGACCGCGCGAATGGCGTGCGGAAGACGGGTGCGCGAATCGCGTCGATCACGATGTTGAGCGGGAAAACCTTTGCCGGAAAAATGTTCATCGACGCGACCTATGAGGGCGACCTGATGGCGGCCGCGGGCGTGCAATATCATGTGGGCCGCGAGGGGAAGCGGGTTTACGGCGAGGAGTGGAACGGAGTGCAGACGGGCGTGCTGCATCACCGGCATCACTTCGGGGTGTTGAAGGCAAAGATCAGTCCCTACGTGGTGCCGGGCGATCCCAAGAGCGGCGTGTTGCCGCGAGTGAGTGCGGAGCCGCCGGGAAATTACGGCGAGGGCGACGACAAGGTGCAGGCGTATTGTTTTCGGATGTGCCTCACCGATCATCCGGAGAACCGGATTCCGTTTGCGCGGCCGGAAGGTTACGACCCGAAGCAGTACGAGTTGCTGGCGCGAATTTATGCCGCGGGGTGGACGGAGACGTTCAACAAGTTCGACCCGATTCCGAATCGGAAGACCGACACGAACAATCACGGGCCGTTCAGCACCGACAATATCGGGATGAACTATGACTATCCCGACGCGAGCTACGAGCGGCGGCGCCAGATCATCACCGAGCATGAGACGTATCAGAAGGGCTGGCTCTATTTCGTTTCGACCGATCCGCGCGTGCCGGCCGACGTGCGGGAGAAGATGAGCCGTTGGGGGCTCGCGAAGGACGAGTTCAAGGACAACGGTGGCTGGCCGCATCAGATCTATGTGCGCGAGGCCCGGCGGATGATCGGTGCGTATGTGATGACGGAGAATGAGCTGCTCAAGAAGCGACCGACGCCGGACTCGGTCGGAATGGGGAGCTACACGATCGATTCGCACAATGTACAACGGTATATCACTCCGGACGGTCACGTGCAGAACGAGGGCGACATCGGGGTGTCGTTGAAAGGCCCATATGAAATCGCCTATGGTTCGCTGGTGCCGAAGCGCGGGCAGGCGGACA
>JAKFEQ010000056.1:0-32243 GCA_036675625.1 Opitutaceae bacterium
GCTCTGGCACGAAGCCCTCACGGGGTTGCGCCATGCGGTCGCTGCCCTGCCGCGCGGCGCGAAGCTCGCCTCCGTCGGCGTCGATTTCTGGGGCGTCGATTTCGCTCTCGTCAACGATGCCGGCCGACTCGTCTTTCCCGTGCACGCGTATCGCGATTCCCGTTCGCAGCCCGGACTGAAGCGCCTCGCCAACACGCGCGCCGCGCTCGCGCGGATCTACGCCGCCACCGGCATCCCGAACGTCTTCTACAACTCGTCGCTGCACCTCGAGGAAACCGTCGCGAACTGCCCCGCGATCGCCGACCTCGCGACCCGCTGCCTCTTCCTGCCCGACTACTTCAACTTTCTCCTTTCGGGCCGGATGGAGAACGAGCTCACGATCGCCAGCACCTCGCAGCTCCTCGACGTGCACTCGACTGACTGGTCGCAGCAGGCGTTGAACTATTTCCGCCTCCCGCCGTCGTGGTTTGCAAAACCCATCCTCGCCGGCACGAAGCTGGGGCGTATCCAGAAAAGCATTGCAGCCGAGTCCGCCGCACTCGCGGAAACACAGGTGATCGCCGTGCCCGGTCACGACACCGCCTGCGCCTACGACGCGATGCCCGCGTCGCCCGACGGCAACGATCTCTATCTCAGCTCCGGCACCTGGTCACTCGTCGGCTTCGAAAGCGAAAAGCCGGTCCTCGGCGCCGAAGCACTCGCCGCCCGCATCTCCAACGAGCGCATCGGCGATGGCCGTTATCGGCCGCTCACGAACGTCATCGGCCTCTGGCTCCTCGAGGGCACGATGAAGGACTTCGCCTCGCGTCCCCAGAACGACAAGCAATGGGCTGCGCTCATCACCGCGGCCGAAAAACTCCCCGCGCCCGCCTCGCTCCTGGACGTGAGCGATCCCGCGTTTGCCAACCCGCCTTCGATGAAGGCCGCGATCGATGCCCAACTCAAGAAGCGCAAGCTCCCCGCGCCAAAGACGCTCGCCGCCTACACGCGGCTGATCTGCGCCTCGCTCGGCCGCGGTCATGCCGACGCGATGCGCAACTTCGAGCGCCTCGCGAACCGAAAGTTCAACCGCATCCTCATCGTCGGCGGCGGCTCGAAGAATCGGCTCCTCTGCCAGGCCACGGCCGACGCCTCGGGCGTGCCCGTCGTGAGCTTCGCCCTCGAAGGCACCGCCGTCGGCAACCTCGCAAGCCAGCTCATCGCCCTCGGCGCGGTAAAGGATCTCGCGACCTTCCGCCAGCATCTCGGCGCGAATCTGAAGCAGCAAATCTACCGTCCGCACGCGGCTCGCTGACGCCCCGCCCCGAGACGGAAACCTGTCCCCGCCTCGAGGGGCGCAGCCGTTTTCTGAAGGTAGGGGCGCGCAGCCTGCGCGCCCACGTCGACTTTTTCGGCCGGGGGACTCGCTTCACGTAGCCCTGCTCGGGAGAGCAGGGACCGGCGCTCCCTCAAGTGCCGGTTAATCCCCCTCTCCCGAAGCGGGCTGAACAGGCAGCATCGGTTGGGTTAACGCGCTCCTCGCTGTTTGCAGTGGGTCGATGACTCCGCGGTCGGAAGCCCCAAATGGGCGATAGTTCGAAAGCCCAGGGCAACGCCCTGGGTTTTCGAATTGAAGGGGTTTCTTCGCCCTGAAGGGGCGACACCAGAACATTGTCCGATTAACGCGCAGGCACGTCAGCCGCGACATCAGCCCTGCGGCGCGCTCAATCGGCTGAATCCAGAAAATCAATACAGCGGCATCTCGTCCTGCCACGCCACAGTGCTGCGCGCCCGCCGGCCGCAACGGCTACCCCGCGTCGACGCTCGCTCCCAACGCGCGATCGCCGCCTCGAGATCCTCCAGCTGAAAACGCAGCGTCTCCTCATCGCGCCGCAGTTGCCTCTCGATCGTGAGCCGCACGATGGCCGATACCCCCGCCACCGAAAATCGCCACGACGGCTGCTTCCGATATTCACGCACGCGGCGCTCGGCATCGCGGCGCGCAGCATCGATCTCGCGGCATGCCGCCCGCAGCCGGCCGACCGCACTCGTCGGCCCCAGCAGGTCCGCCGACGCTTCCCATTCCGCCTCGAGTCGCGCGAGCCAGTCGGCATCGCCACGCTGCCACGCCTCCTGCACCTGTTCCCAGAGGCGGGCACGAGCGGGCGTCCACTCGCCCCCGCGGTCCGGATGCAGGTGTTGCACGAGACGCCGATAGATCGCGCGCGCATCCGCCTCGTCGGTCGACGGCGCAGGGGCGCGCGTGCCATTCCAGAACGTTTCGAAAAATGGCCCAGCTCCTTCGCCAAATTCGCGCTCGAAGCGTCGCTTCATCTCTTCGAACGAGTCATCCTCGGAGTCTTCCGCCGCGTTTTCCCATGCCGGCCGATCACCGGCCGGCCTCGTCTCGCGGCGCGGCGTTCCATCGGGCGCAGGTGGATTTTGCATGGCGCGCCACACCTTCGCCGGAGGGCGACCGGTGAAATAAGCCTCCGCCTCCACCGCCTCCACGATCCTTCCTTTCGCCTCCACCTTTTGCGCCAGTTCGCGCACGGCCGAGAGCAGGGTTGGAAAGGTGTTCGCCAACCAGGAACGAAACCCCGGCTCGTCCGCCTCCTCGTGCCGATGGATCTCCCGCGACGCCTTCTCGAGCCGCTTGCGCGCCCGGACGAGCTCCGCCCACGCGGCGTTCTGCAGCGGCACGTTGTCGATCACCAGCACCGCAACGCAGCGGTTGGACCTCGCCCGCGCCCAGCCGTATTCAGTCCGGAACGCTTCTGAGGTGCCCGATCGACTCTTTCCGCGCTTTGGCATCGAGCGGCGGACTGTGCGTGTGTCCCCTCGGGATGCAAATGCGATTCTCCTCAACGGATCCACGCCCGGCATCGCGCGACCGAACCGCGCGCCCTTACCGCTGGATGACAAACAATTCCAGCGAACCGACTCCACCTTCACCCGCGATGTTTTCCAGGAAGGCGGAGTAACCGCCGGGCTCGAGCTTCATCACACACGCCGGCTGGCGTTCGTCGGCGGGCGCGAGGTGTTTCAGATTTCCCCAGAGCCGCTCGTTGCCCGCGCTGCGCCAGCCTTCGTTGCGGCCGACATCCACGCCGTCCGCGTGGCGCACGACGCGCAACCGCACCGCGCGCGGCACTTCAGGCGCACCCGGCGCCGCCTGCGTCCAGCCGCGCGCCCGCACAACCACCGTCTGCGGACGCTCCGCGATCACGAAGGCGCCCAGGAGACATTCCGGCCCCGTGCCAATCGGCCCGCGACAGGAGAAGTTGATCAGCCGGCTCTGATGCTCGAGGTCGTCGCTCACGAAACGCGTCAGGCCTGCGACGGAACCGCCGATGACCAGTGCCGCCACCGCAGTGAGCGTGAGAGGATGGCGCCAGATTTTCAGGGTGTTGCTCATGGTGCAGTGGCGACGACCGGACTGCGCGAAGATCGCGTGTCCCGCAGACGGTAGATTTCAATCCGTTCGTTGGCAAAAACCCGGTCTGCCGGCTCGAGCGCAACCGCCGCGCCATCGCCGAGGCTGCGATCGAGCAGCACGTAGCATGGCCCGCCGCCAAACATGTCCGCCGTCGGCTTTCGACGCTCATGGAACACCTGCCCGGCCAGTTCCATCCGCCGCGTCACCTCTGCCGGATCGAGCAGATAGAGCGGGCCCTCGACCAGCAACCGCCGCTCGGCCAGAGCGGAGTAGTAATAGTGCACGCCCGCGAGCGTGCCATCCACCGCGCCCCAGTGATCCTTTTTCATGGTCTGCGGCGTGAACGCATTCGCGATGAGCAGCGCATCCACCTCCGTGTGTGCACGCACCCACGCCACCGCTTCGTGCAACTGCGCCATTTCCGGAAACGCCGGGCTCGTCGACGGCGCCCGCGACCAGCTCGCGAGCCCGGGCTCGTGGCGCTTGATCCACACGGATAGCTGCACTCCCAAGACGAGGGCGCACACGCCCGCTGCAACCCAGCCCAACGCGCGGCGGCTCCGAATGCGCGCCGCGGCTCCGGCCGTATCCGTGTTTTCAGCACGCGTCTTGCCCAATCGTAAACCGCGCACCGCGCCGACCGCAAACGCCGCCGCCAGCGCCGACGTCGGCAGTCGCATCATCAGGAAAAGATAGAGCTCTCCATCCGCATCGAGCTTCATCAGAACCCCCATGGCGCCGCTGCACAGCGCCGCCGCCGCCAGCCATTCCACGCCTGGTCGCCGGGCGGGCAGATGCCGGCCCAGCACGAAAGGAATCGCCAGCAGCCGCACGCCCATGGTCCCGACGACAACCGCCGCCGCCAGCCCGACTCCCGCCACGCGCCCCGCCCACGCGGTGGGCATCCAGCCACCGAGCCACGCCTGCCAGACCGGGAGCTGCTGTCGCCAAAAACCGGATACCTCGAAAATATCAAGCGGCGCGAATCCCGCCGCCCCCGTGCCCCACTTCGCCATCGTCAGGTGATAGACCGGCCAAAACCCCGCAACCAGACACCCCGCAGCCACGAGGAGCCGCCCGGGCAGCCGGCCACTGCGCAGCCAGCGCCACGCTGCCCACAGGCCGAGCGCGGCCAGCAAGACCGGCACGACCGTCCCCTTTGCACCCGTCGTTCCCGCCGCCAGCAGCCACAACCAAACGATGTGCCCCACGCTCATGCGCGGCATCTCCCGCCAGCGCGCCAGCACGAGCAGCAACGCACCGAAAAAGATCATCCCGAAATAAAACGTCGGGCTCACGAACAGCCACCGCACGAAACGCCCGAGAAACACGCTCTCGTTCATCTGCGCCGTGAAAGCCATCTCGCCTCCCGCCACCGTGAGCAGCGCCGCGATCACGCCGCCCCACGCACTCCGCGAGATCATCCGCCCCAGTGCATACGCCTGCACCACGAGCACGCCACCCAGCGGAATCACGATCAGCCGCAACAGCAGTTGCGTGATCTCCAGCCCTGTCACCGCCGATGCCGACGCCGCGTGCACCAGCATGAAATAGTGATACTGCAACAGGGTTCCCGCGAGGCTCGGATCCTCCAGCGGCCAGTGGTGCTTGATCGATGCGGCGCGACTGATGAGGAAAACCCAATCGTGGAAAATCGGCCGCTGCGGCAGACCCGCGATCAGCGGCGACTCCACGAACATGTTGCTCACCGCCGCCATCACCGTCGCGAAAAACACCACGCTCAACGCCAGCGCCACGCCCGCGTGACGCGCCGTCACACGCCAGCGCACCAGCCCGGCACCGCGCCGCCGCCAAAGAAGCGCGCCACCGCCGAGCCATAGCACCGGCAGCACGCTCATCATCCCGCGCGCCCCGAGCGCCGAAAGCGCGAGGAAACTCGCGACCTCGATCGCAAAACCCGTCGGCACGCCAAGCGCGATCGCCTGCGTCAGCGACACAGGTCCGCGGTTCAATGCCGCAAGCACCACGATCCCAGGCAGCACGATCTGCAGACCGAAGTAACCCGCATACGCGAGCACCGGCGCCTGCTCATAGCCGCATGCGCGTGTAACCACAAAGTGGATGCAGGTCAGCACCGCCAGCACCGCCAGCCACGCCGCGGCCGCCGCCGCCGCCGCGCGAGACGGCAGCCATCCGGCACCAGCGCGCACCGTGCAAATCATGACATTTGAAGGGTTAGGGATTGAAACGGAGCCGCCTCGTCGGGCGCCCGGACGGCGCACCGGGTAAAGCGCGCGTTGCAGCCGCAGAAAATCACGCCGCCTCCTTCGATCAAGCCGTATCCCCCGCCGCCGCGGCTTTCCCCGGGTTTCCAGCGCATGCGGGTCTCAATCCGTCGTATCCGATATCGCGATGCGATAGACTTCCATGCGCGAGTTCGCGAACACGCGGTGGTCCGCCGGCAGCGTCACCCTCGCTCCGTCGTTGATGCTGCGATCCAGCAGCACATAACACGGGCCGTCACCCGCCACGCGCGTCGCCGACAATGGCTGCCCGCGATAGAAAAATCCCGACGCCAGGTCCGCGCGGCGCCGCGCCCGTGTCGTGTCCATGATGTAGTTCGGCCCCTCGAACCACAACCGCCGCTCCGACAACGCCGAGTAATAAAAATGCACGCCCGTGAGCGTACCATCGAGCGCGCCCCAGTGGTCCTTCGTCATGTTTTCCGGCGTGCACGCGTTCGCCACCAACACCGCGTTCAGCTCCGTCGATCCACGCACCCAGAGGAGCGCCTCGCGTAACTCGCGCATATAGCTGTCCGGCTGAATATCCGCCGGCGTGCGAATCCACTCACGCAGGCCCACCCGATTGCGCGTCCACCAAAGCGAGGTCTGGACGACCAATGCGCTCGCGAGAACGCCTGCCGCCATCGCAATCATCGCACGCGACCACCACGCCGCGCGGCGACTTCCCGGCGCAAACGTCGCCCCCGCCGCCGCGAAGGGCCCGGCGGCATCCGCGCCCGGATCCTGTTTCGCCTGCCGCCAACACGCACCGATCCGCCGCGTCGCCGCGACCAGGAAAGCCGCCGTGAGCACCGCCATCGGCAGCCGCATCATGAGCACCAGATACAGCTCACCATAGCTGTTCAGCTCCATCATCAATCCCATCCCGGTGCTCGCGAAAAAGAAGGCTCCGATCCAGCCGACCAGCAGTGCGTCGCGTCGCTCCAGATCGCCCCAAAAAAGATACGGCAACGCCAGCAGCCGCACGCCGCACGTGCCCGCAAAAACCACCGCCGCGCACGCGAGCATCGCCAGCGGCCCTGCCGCCGCCGCCGGCAGCCACGGCCCCAGCGCCGCCTGCCACGAAGGTAGGTACTGTTTCCAGAACTGCGTGAGCTGAAACACGTGAAACGGCCGCCACGCCGCGTCCCCCGTGCGCCAGCCGGACATCATCGGTATATAGACGATGGCAAAGGCGAGCGTGAGCACGGCGCCCACGGCGACGAGCCGCGCGGGCAGCCTCCGTTCGCGCATCCACCGCCAGCCGGCCCACAGGCCCAGCGCCACGATCAGCACCGGCAGCACCGTGCCCTTGGCTCCGGTCCCAGCCGTCCCGAGCAATAATAACCAAATATAGTGCCGCGCATCACAGCGCTCGAGCCGCGCGCAACGCGCCACCGCCAGCAGCAACGCACCGCAAAAAATGATGCCGAAGAAAAAAGTCGGGCTCACAAACAGCCACCGCACGAACAGTCCGAGAAACATCGGATCGCCATAGCTCGGCGCAAACGAGAGCTCACTCGTCACCACGACCAGCAGCGCCGCGATCACTCCGCCCCAGGGGCTGCGCGACATCCAGCGACCCAGCATATAGGTCTGCGCCACCAGCACCGCGCCGAGCGGCACATAGAGCAGCCGCAACATCACCGTCGTGATCTCCACCCCCGTTGTCCACGACACCGCGGCTGCGTGTACCATCATGAAGTAGTGATATTGCAGTGGCGTGCCCGACAGGCTCGGATCCTCGAGCGGCCAGTTGTTTTTGATCACCGCCGCCCGGCTCACGAGATAGACCCAGTCGTGAAAGATCGCCCGCGTCGGCATTCCCGCCGCCAGCGGCGATTCCGCGAACATCTGTCCCGCCGCCATCAGCGCGGTGGCCAGAAATGCCACCGCCAGCCCGAGACAAACTCCCGCATGATTGGCCGTGATGCGCAGCCGCAACGGCCACTCGCCGCGCCGGACCCGAATCGAGACCGCCACCGCGACCCACGCCAGCGGAACCCAGGGGTAAACGCCTTTCACGTCGAGCGCCGCCACTGCCAGGAAGGTGTATATCTCGAGCGCAAATCCCGTCGGCAGTGCCAGTGCGATCATCGCCGTCAGCGACAACGGCCCGCGATTCACGAAATGCATCGCCACCAGCCCGGGCAGCGCCACCTGCAATCCTATATAGGCCGCATAGCGCGCCAGCACACCGATGTCATAGCCGCAGCCACGCACGGCGATGAAGCCGGAGATTGCCAGCACGACGAACGCGAGACGCCAGAGTGTGCCGGACGCACCGGAAGGAAGCGCGGAGGAAAAAACGCGTCGCGTGAGCGACGTCATGAAAAGCGGGGTTTGGGGGTTGGAAATCACCCCCGCGTGAAGCGTGCGGGAGCGGGAATTCCCAGGGCAGTTCGCAGCGCCCCGGGAACTCTGCCACGAGAAACAACCGTCCGCCCCGCGAACGCAACTCCGTTCCCGCACCTACGTAATCGCCGATCCGCGGACGCCACCGACGACCGTGTCCAGAGTCCAGAGCCGGGCGCTCCCGGCTCTGGACGCTCGAGCAATCGCCCGAGCCTGCCGGCTCAACGCAGGAACGCCTCGTGCAGGCCGCCGTCGACCGTGATGACCTGGCCGGTCGTCTTGCTCAGCCGCTGCGTCACGAGGAGGAAATATGCCTCGGCCTGATCCGCGGGCGTGATCGGCGATTTCGTCAACGTGCGATCGGCGTAGAATTGCGCGAGCTTCGCGACCAGCGAGTCCGTGGCTTCGTCGTCTTTATAAGGTATATTGTATTTCGCGAGCGAGCCGATCACGCGGTCGCGCGGGAACATCGCCGATCCCTGCACCACCGTCGCCGGCGCCACGCCGTTCACGCGCACCAGCGGCGCCAGTTCGACCGCAAGCTCACGCACGAGATGATTCGCCGCCGCCTTCGACGTATCATAGGCGAGCGAGCCTTTTTTCGCCACCACGGCGTTCGCCGAGGTCGTGAGTACGAGATTGCCGCGCAGCCCCTGCTCCTTCCAGGTCTTCGCCGCCTCATCGCAGACGAGATAGCTGCCCGTGACGTTGATGTTGAACGTCAGGGCCCACTTGTCGTCGGGGATGTGCCCCGTGGTATCGCTCGGCACAAAGATCCCCGCCGTCACGCAGATGGAATCGAAGCCGCCATAAGCGAGCGCCACCTCATCCAGCATTTTGCGGATCGACGCGCGATCAGTAATATTGGCCGCGAGTCCGACGGCCGGGCCGCAGTTCGAGATTCCCGCGCCGGCCACGCCGATGCCCAGGCCGTATTTATCCGTGATCTCCTTCGCCGTGGCATTCGCCGCGTCGGCGTTCAAGTCGACGCTCACGATATGCGCGCCTTCCTTCACGAGCCGGTGCGCCGTCTCCTTGCCGATCCCGGAGCCGGCTCCGATCACGACCACCACCTGCCGGGCGAGCTCTTTCTCCGCCGGCATCCGCTTGAGCTTCGCCTCTTCGAGCAGCCAGTACTCGATGTCGAACGCCTCCTGCTGGGGCAGCGCGATATAACTGTCGATCGCCTCCGCGCCCCGCATCACCTCGACCGCACAATTATAGAACTCGGCGGTGACGCGCGACTCGGACTTGTCCTTGCCCCATGCGATCATGCCGAGACCCGGGATGAGCACGACGGTCGGGTTCGGGTCGCGCATCGCGGGCGAGTTGGCGTGCCTGCACTTGTTATAATAGGTCGCGTAGTCCTTTCTATATTGTTCGATCCCGGCAGCAAGTTTCGCCTTCAACGCAGCGACATCCTCCGCCCGCGGGTTCCAGTCGATATAGAGCGGCTTGATTTTTGTGCGCAGGAAATGATCCGGGCAGCTCGTGCCCAGCTCGGCCAGACGCGCGGCGTCCTTCGAGTTCACGAAACGCAGGATCTTCGCATCGTCCTGGATTGTGCCGATGAAACGCTTCTGCCTGGACACTTGTCCGCGCAGCCACGGCAGGATCGCGGCAAACGTCGCCCGCCGCTTCCCCTCGTCGAGCGTTTCGTATTTCTGCCCGCCGAAGGCCGCGGCATCGCCCCCCTTCGCGGCATACTTCGCTTCTATATAGGCGGCCGCTTTCTCGATGCAGTCGAGCGTATAGGTATAACACGCCTTCTCCTCGTCGGCCCACGAGATGAAGCCATGCTGGCCCATCATGATCGACTTCACCTTCGGGTTCGCGCGGCAGATCTCCTGCATGGCGAGGCCGAGCTCGAAGCCCGGACGCATCCAGCGCACATAGGCCATCTCACCGCCGAATATTTCCTGCGTGAGCTTTTCGCAATTCTGCGACGCCGCGATCGCGATGATCGCATTGGGGTGCATGTGGTCGACGAACTTCGCCGGGATGAAGCTGTGCAGCGGCGTGTCGATCGAGGACGCACGCGGATTCAGGTTGAACGTCGTGTGCGTATACATCCCGACCATGTCGTCCTCGGCCTGCGACTTCAGTCCCTTGTCAGGACGCGCTGCGTAGAGCTTCTGCAGGTCCAGCAGCTTCTGCTGGTAGAGCGACGAGAAGTTTTCGCGCGTGCTCGTCCGCAGATCACCGCCCGAACCCTTCACCCACAGCACCTCGACCGGCTGGCCCGTGAGCGGATCCTTCTCCGTGATCTTCGACGACGTATTGCCGCCGCCGGTGTTGGTGATCCGCTGGTCGCTGCCGAGCAGATTCGAACGATAGACCAGGCGGCCGACCGGGTCGAGCGACGCGGCCCTGGCGTCATCCCAGGCGAAGTTGACGTATTTATAGGAGGACATGAGTGGAAGGAGTTGAACGACGAGAGTTGAGAGAAGAGAGTTGAGTGACCCCAGAGCCAAGACCGCGGACGCGAGACCTTATATTGATCCTATATTCCGAGCGCCTTCTGCCTATAGTGCTCATCCGGCCGCCCGGCGATGCGCGCGACCTGCGCCGGCGTGAGGAGACGCGGCTGCCCTTTGTTCAGCAACGCCGCGCCCACGAATATCTCCGCCGCCTTCGCCGCCATCAAGGTCGCCGCGAGCACCGCCTCCGGCGTCGCGCCGAGCGCGATCAACCCGTGGTTCTCGAGCAGGATCACCCGCGGCGCACGCGAGAGCCGCTTGATATAAGCGATCACGGCCGCCCGTATGCCGCGCGCCAGCTTCAAGCCGGGATCGAGGTACGGCACGAATACACTCTCGACCCCGCAGCAGACCACCTCGTCGGGAAACAAACGCCGCCGCGCAAACGTCCGCGCGTGCTTCGAGCACAACAGCTGGTTCACCACGATCGGATGCGTGTGGCCGACGAAGTTTACCCCCGGAAGCGTCAGCAGATACGCGTGGAAGATCGCCTCCACCGATGGCTTCTTCGCCTCCAAATTCACACGCGACGCAAACAGCGCCGCGTCCACCGCGACGTCGGTCGCTGCCTTGCGCTCCAACAGCGCCGCGAGCTCGGCCGTGCGACACACGCTGACGCCAAGCGTCGAAAGCGTTGCGAGATTCGACCCGCTCGCCTTCACCGCAAACGTGTCCGCGGTCAGCCGGGCCGACGTGTTCCCCTCGCCCAGGATCGCCAGCTTCCGGTCGTCCCGTCCCAAATCATGCGACAACACCAGCAGCCGCTCGATGGTCGTGGCGGAATCAGAATCATTGAGGACGCGATTGGACATCCGGAAAAGGTCGCGATACACGCGGAAAAGCCGCCGGCGTGTCAATGTTCCCATTGCAAAATCTTCCAACTTCTTCCACTCCCAAGCGCCACCTTATGCAGCCCGAGGAACGACAAGCCAGGATCGAAGCCTACCTCCAAAATGCGGAATTTGCTTCGCTTGATGAACTTGCGCAGACGTTGGGTGCCTCGGTATCGACGGTCCGCCGGGATGTTGGTGCGTTGGAAGAACGTGGCATCGCGCGCCGCACCCATGGCGGGGCGCGTCTTGCCCAACCGCCTAAAAGCGACGAGTTCGTGTTCAACGTCCGCGACAGCAAACAGGTCGCCGAGAAGGATGCGATCGGCGCCGCCTGCGCCGCCCTCGTGCAGCCGGGGCAGAACGTGATTCTCGACAGCGGCAGCACCTGTTTCCATGTCGCCAGGCATCTCGGCGATAAAGTGGCTCAGGTGATCACGAACTCGCTGCCGATCGCGAATCTGTTTTCCGGCTCGAATCGCCACGAGGTGCATCTCTCGGGCGGCGTCATTTATCCGCGGTTGGGCACGCTCGTCGGCCCGCACGCGGTCGAGACGTTTTCGCGGCTGCACGCCGACGTCGCGATTCTCAGCGGCGGCGGGATCGCCCCCGAGGGCATCTACAACTCGCACGCCCTGCTCGTCGACATCCAGCGCGCGATGATCGCCGGCGCCGCCCGCGTGATCTTCTGCCTCGATCACACGAAATTCGGCCGCCGCTCCACCTTCTTCCTTTGCGATTTCACGGACGTCGACGTGGTCGTCACCGACCAGCAAGCGCCCGCCGACCTGGTCGCCGAGCTACGCGCCAAGGGCCTCGAAGTCGTGCTCGCCTGAAGCCCCGCGGCGCTCTCCGGTTTCATCAGCCCGGAGGTTCTCCAGCGCGCGAGCGTTTCAACGCCGGCAAATCACAACAACACGTTGTCGATCACGCGCACTTCATCGACCCACGCCGCGATCGCCAGCAACGTCTGGCCGGGCACGATTTCGCGCACGGCTTCCATCGTGGCGGGATCGACCATGGAAACATAGATGACCCGCACCATCCGGCGTTCTCCGAGCAGATGCGTCGCCTCGGCGATCACGCGATCCGTGCTGCGCACGCCTTGCGCCACCATTTCCTTCGCCCGCTCGAGCGCCGCGTAGATCGAGAGCGCTTCCTGCCGCTGACGCGCCGTGAGCTCGGAATTTCGCACTGTCACGGCCAGCCCGTCGCTCTCGCGCACGATCGGCGCCACGACGACTTCGGCGCCGAAGCACAAATCCGCGATCATCTTCCGCACGACCGCTGCCTGCTGCGCATCGCGCTGGCCCATGATCACGAAATCCGGCCGCACGATATTCAACAGCTTCGCGATTCCCGTCGTGACGCCGCGGAAATACGTCGGCCGCGATATCCCGCAAAGAGGCCTGCTCACCGCCTCCTCCGTGACGAACGTCGAATACCCGCGCGGAAACATCTCGTCCGCCGCCGGCATGAAGACCACCTCCACGCCCAGCTCCGCACAAAGCGCCAGATCGGCGTCAGGCGTGCGCGGATACAACGCGATGTTCTCGCTGGCCCCGAACGCCAGCGGGTTGGCAAACACGACTGCGACGACGAGGTCGGCCTTCGCCTTCGCCGTTGCGACCAACGCCGCATGTCCCGCATGCAATGCGCCGCTGGTCGGCACCAGCGCCACGGTTTTCCCGGCCATTTTGAAGCGCGCGGCCACCGACCGCATTTCGGACACAGATTCGATTTTTTGCATGAAGCCCAGCTCGGGTTTGGGGAAACGTCGGGCTTGAACAAACCGGGCGCCACTCGTTTGTTCAAGTTTTTCGCCCGTCGCGACGCGCGGCCCACCTCCTCATCCTTCTTCCTCGCTCCTCATGATTCGCATCAACGAAAATTACACCAAGCTCAAGGCCTCCTATCTTTTCAGCGACATCGCCAAGCGCGTGAACGCCTACGTGGCCGCCCATCCCTCGCAGCCCGTCATCCGGCTCGGCATCGGCGACGTCACCGAGCCGCTCCCGCCGGTCTGCATCGAGGCCCTTCACGCCGCGACCGACGAGATGGGCCAGCGCTCCACCTTCAAGGGCTACGGCCCGGAGCAAGGCTACGCCTTCCTCCGCGAAGCCATCGCGCAACACGACTACGCCGCGCGCGGCTGCAAGATCGAGGCCGACGAGATCTTCGTCTCCGACGGCTCGAAGTGCGACTGCGGCAACATCCAGGAAATCTTCGCCACCGACATCAAGCTCGCGATCCCCGATCCGGTGTATCCAGTTTATGTGGACACCAACGTGATGGCCGGCCGCACCGGCGCCAACGTCGACGGCCGCTACCAGGGCATCACCTACCTCGAAAGCACGCCGGCCAACGGCTACGTGCCCTCCGTGCCGGGAGTCGCCACTGATCTCATCTACCTCTGCTTCCCGAACAATCCGACCGGCGCCGTCGCCACGAAGGCGCAGCTCCAGGCCTGGGTCGACTACGCGAAGAAACACAAGGCCGTGATCCTCTTCGACAGCGCCTACGAGGCGTATATCCGGAATCCGGATATCCCGCACTCGATCTACGAGATCGAAGGCGCCCGCGAGGTGGCGATCGAGTTCCGGAGCTTCTCGAAGACCGCTGGCTTCACCGGCACGCGCTGCGCCTACACCGTGGTGCCGAAATCGCTGGTCGCCTATGACGCCGCCGGCAACACGCACCCTTTGCACGCGCTCTGGACGCGCCGGCACACGACGAAATTCAACGGCGTCGCGTATCCGATCCAGAAGGCGGCCGCCGCCATCTACACCGACGCCGGCAAGCAGCAGACGTCGAACCTCATCAATTACTACCTGGCAAACGCGAAGCTCATTCGCGAAGCGGTCACGCAGCTCGGCTTCAGCTGCATCGGCGGCGACAACGCACCTTATATCTGGGTGAACACCGGTCGCGATTCCTGGGAGTTTTTCGATCTCTTGCTGAACAAGGCGCAGGTCGTCTGCACGCCCGGCGCCGGCTTCGGCAAATGCGGCGAAGGCCACGTGCGCATCAGCGCCTTCAACTCGCGCGAGAACGTCGAGACCGCGCTCGGCCGCATCGCCGCCGCGCTGAAATAATCCCCGTCGTCCGGTCGGTCGGGAAAAATTGCCATTTTTCCCGACGGTGGGCAGGGACAGTTTCCATGCCCCACCACGACGTCGTCCTCCTCGGCACGGGCCATAACGCGCTCGTGCTGCAGGCCTATCTCGCGCGTTGCGGCCTGCGCACGCTTTCCGTCGACCGCGCCGCCGAACCCGGCGGCGGCTTGCGCACGGAGCCGAATCCCCGGCTGCCCGGCTTCACGCATCACCCGCATTCGTTCTTCCATCGCGCGATCACGCACATGCCGTGGTTCCGCGACCTCGAGCTGGAACGCCATGGCGTCCGTTATCTCCAGCCCGAGCTCAATGTCGCGATGCTTGGCGCCGACGGCCGCGCGCTCGAGTGGTGGACCGACCTCGACCGCACCGTCGCCTCCTTCGCCGAATTCTCGCCGCGCGATGCCGCGGCCCTGCGCCGCTGGGCCGAGGAATTTCGCCCGATCGTCGAACACATCCTCATCCCCGAAGCGCAATCGTCGCCGCTCGCGCCGGCGCGCCGCCGTGAGCTCCTCGCGCGCAGCAAACTTGGCCGGCGACTGCTCGAAGTCTCCGCGCTCTCGCCGCTCGAGTTCGTCACGCGCGAGTTCGAGCACGATGCCGTTCGCGCCGGACTGCTTTTCTTCAACGGCCTCCGCGAAATCGACCTGCGCCTGCCCGGCTTCGGCCACGCGATTCCCGCGTTGCTCGCCTCGCCCTCGAAGGCGCAGATGTGCGTCGGCGGCTCCGGCAATCTCGCGCGCGGCCTCGTCGCCGATATCGAGGAGCACGGCGGCGAGATCCGCTGCGGCATCGAGCTGCGGAAAATCACCGTGCGCCACGGCCGCGCCGCCGGCATCGAGTTCGCGAACGGCGGGCACCTCAACGCCGACCTCATCGTCTCCGGCCTCAACCCGCAGCAGACGTTCCTCGAGTTACTCCCTCCCGAGCACGTGCCCGCCGAGGTCCGGAGCCGCGCTGCGGGTTTCGAGTACAACCTGCTCGCGCCGCTCTTCGCGCTGAATGTCGCGCTCGCCGAGCCGCCGCGCTGGACCGCCGCCGCGCAGCGACCCGAGCTCGAGCGCGCGCTGATGTTCATCGTCGGCCTCGAACGCTTCGGCCAGTTCCACGACATCGTGGCCGCGCACGAACGCGGCGAAATTCCCCCGACCGTCGCGTGGGGCGCGTGCCCTTCGATCTTCGACCCCTCGCAGGCACCCGCCGGCCAGCACGTCGCGTTCCTCTGGGAAAAGTTGCCTTACGCCCTTCGCGGCGACGCACACACCTGGGACGCCGAGCGCGACGCCCACGGCCGCACGCTCCTCGCGAAATGGACCGAACTCGCGCCCAACCTGAGCGGCGCCGTGCTCGATGCGTTCACACGCTCGCCGCTCGATACGGAGCGCAACCTGCCGAACATGCGCGGCGGCGACCTGCTCGTCGGCTCGTTTGCTCGCGATCAGATCGGGTGGAACAGACCGTTCGCCGGCGCTGGAAATTACCGCACGCCCGTGCCCGGCCTGTATCTGTGCGGCGGTTCCACGCATCCCGGCGGAAACGTCACCGGCCTCTGCGGCTACAACGCCGCACGCGTGATCGCCGCCGACGCCGGCAAGCCGGTCTGGTGGTCTCCGCCGGATATCGAGAGCGCACTCGCCGCTTTATAGGTGGGGCTGGCTCTCCGAGCCGGCCTGAGTTCCAGCTCGAATCCGGAAACCATACGCGAGTTTCGCCTCACCATCCAGGCCCGCTCGGAGAGCGGTGCCCCACCTCAATCCGTCGTCAGCCTACTGCGCGCGCATCACCGCGAAATGCTTCAAAACCGCCGCGCGCATCGCCGCGCTGGCCTCGGGCGTGTTCGTGTGACCTGCCTTGATGTCGTGGAAGATCTCCTTCGGCGTCCGCAGCGCGTTGTAAGCCGCATACACGCTCGTCGGCGGACACGTCACGTCGATGAAACCCACCGTGAAGAAACCGGGCGCTTTCGCGCGTGCCGCGAAATTCACGTTGTCGTAATAACCGACTGCCTGCAACACCGCGGCCGGCGGCTGTTTTTCGCTCGTCGGAATGAACTTCGGCCAGCCCGCGATCCGTCCCGCCAGCACACCCGTGTGATCGCAGCCCGCCGGCACGCCCGCGACGAAGAACGTCACGCGCGGATCCAGCCCCGCCGCCGCAATCGCCTGAAATCCGCCTTGGCTCGAACCTGAAACGACGAGCGTGCGCCCATCCCATTCCGGCTGCGCGGCGAGGAAGTCGATCGCGCGCAGAACGCGCAGGAACATGCCGAGAAAATAGATCGTCTCGCGCGACTCGCGGCCGGCGGTGCGGTACAGCTTCAACTCGCCCGCCGCGAGCGCGTCGTAGAAGGCCTTCTCGCGTCCGTTCGGCAACCCGTGCGCGTTGATGTCGAGCGCGATCGCGCCCTCCTTTGCCCAGCCCGCCGGTCCGGGCAACCCGGCGCTGCGCACGCCCGCGCCATGCACGGTGAGAATCGCCGGCAGGCTGCGCGGCTTCGCGCCGATCGGACGTGCGTAATATCCGGATACAGGCGCGCCAATCGCATCCGCCTGCAGGTCGAAGGTCTCCACGCCTTCGCGCGGCGCCTTCACCGGCGTGAGCCGCGGATTGATCGGCACCGCGGCGAGCTGTTTCTTTTTTCCACTCCAGAACGCATCGAAATCATCCGGCGCCGGTGCACTCGGCTCGATCGCCACCGGATCGAAACCCGCGCCGGCGAGCGCGGTGAGCTTCGTTTTTCCCGACTGGAAGGTCGCGCGGCATTGCAGGAAACCAGGTTCGTCCAGCGTGCCCGTCACCGTGGCCTTGCCGTTCTTCACCGCGGCACGCCCGCTGCGGGTGGGCGCGACGCCATCCTTCGTCAGCGCCCACTCGACCTCGCCCTCCGCCGGCCGGCCGTGCTCGAGCAGCGTGACGACAAACGTCGCCGTCTCGCCGCGGCGATAGAGCGCGTCCGGCCGCTCAGTGGCGGCGGTCAGGACATGCGCAGTTTGGGCTTTCGTTTCCGCCGCGGCCGCGAGCGGCGCGCAGAGAGTCGCGCACAGCAGCGCGAAACCAAAGGTTAGTTTCCTCATAAAAAGGCGACGCCGGCCGATCTGCTCACGCCAGAATGCCTTCGACCACCTTCGCCGGCTCGACACCCGTCAGCCGCTGGTCGAGGCCCTGCGACTTGAAGCTGAACTTCGAGTGATCCACGCCGAGGCAGTGCAGCATCGTCGCGTTCAGATCGTAGAGGCTCACCGGGTCGCGCACGATGTTGTACGAAAAATCATCGGTCTCGCCGTAAACGACTCCGCCCTTCACGCCGCCGCCCGCGAGCCACACGCTGAAGCACCGCGGGTGATGATCGCGGCCGTAATTCGTCTTCGTCAACGTGCCCTGGCTGTAGACCGTGCGACCAAACTCGCCCGCCCACACCACGAGCGTGTCGTCGAGCAACCCGCGCTGCTTGAGATCGGTGATGAGTCCGTAGCAGGCCTGGTCCGTATCCTTGCATTGGAGACGGTGATCGTTCGGCAGATTGCCATGCTGGTCCCAGCCGCGATGCAGGATCTGCACCACGCGCACGTTGCGCTCGGCCAGCCGACGCGCGAGCAGGCAGCTCGCCGCAAAGGTCCCCGGCTCCTTCACATCCGGCCCGTAGAGATCGAGCGTCGCCTCGGTCTCCCCGCTGAAATCCGTGAGGTCGGGCACGCTGGTCTGCATCCGAAACGCCATCTCGTATTGCGCGATTCGCGTAAGCGTCTCGGGGTCGCCGTAGCGTTGGTGCGCGAGATGGTTGAACTTCCCGAGCGCATCCAGCATCTGGCGCCGCGTGGTCGCATCCACGCCGTTGGGATTATCGAGAAACAGCACCGGATCGCCCTGAGCGCGCAGGGCCACGCCGTTGTGCGAGCTGGGCAGGAAACCGCTGCTCCACATCCGCGTGAACAGCGCCTGCGCGGCCGCCTTCGAAGACCACTTTGGCGTGAGCACGACGAATGCCGGCAGGTCGTTGTTCTCGCTGCCGAGCCCGTAGGAGACCCAGGAGCCGAGGCTCGCCTTCCCCGGAATCTCGCTGCCGGTCATGAGAAACGTGCAGGCCGGATCGTGGTTGATCGCATTCGTGTGCACCGAGCGCACGATCGCGATGTCGTCGACGATCTTCGCCGTGTGCGGCAGCAGCTCGCTCACCCACGCGCCGCTCTTCCCGTGTTGCGCAAACTTGAAAAGCGACGGCGCCGTCGGAAACCGCGCCTGTCCGCTCGTCATCGTCGTGATCCGCTGCCCCATGCGAATCGATTCCGGCAGGTCCTTGTCGAACTGCTCCTGCAACGCCGGCTTGTAGTCGAACGTGTCGAGTTGCGACGGCCCGCCGTTCATGTGGAGATAGATGATCCGCTTCGCCCGCGGCGCGAAATGCGGGAAGCCCGGCAGCGGCGGATGTATCCGCGCCTTCAGCACGTCATCCTTGGACACCGCAGCGCTCAGCCGCGGCGCGAGCAGATTGAGCGCGACGCCGCCCATCGCGAGCCCGGCACCGGCGAAGAATTGGCGGCGGGTGAGATGATTCAGGTAATCGTGACAGGGATTCATGGGGATCAGTCTGTAAATTTTAGGAGCTGCCCGCGGAACACACGGAAACCCGAAGCTTGGAGCTGTTGAATTCCTTCCGTGTTTTCCGTGAGCAAACCATCAGTTCCGGTTGATCGTCTCGTCGAGGTTCAGCAGCAAATTCGCGACCATGGTCCAGGCCGCGAACTCCGGCACGGGCAGCGCCGCCGACGGTTTCGATTCGCCGTTGGCGATCACCTGGCTCGCCGCCTCGGTGTTCCGCGTGAAATGCGCGCGATGCTGCGCGAGCGTGTCGGCCAGGAGCTTTGTTTCCTCGCGCGTCGGCGCCCGCGCCGCCACACAGCGAAATGCATGCACGAGCCGCTCCGGCTCGCTGCTCGTGCGCAGTAACAACCGCTCGGCAAACGCGCGTGCCGCCTCGAATTGCTGCACGTCGTTCATCAGCGCGAGCGCCTGCAGCGGCGTGTTCGAACGCCCGCGGCCGACGCAGAACGTCTCGCGCGACGGCGCATCGAAGGTCGACATCGCGGGCGCCGGCGCCGTGCGTTTCCAGAACGTGTATAAGCTTCTCCGATACAGAGCGGGGCCGCTGTCCTGCACGTAGGTCTTCGTGTTGCTGCCCCCGAAGGCGACCGGCTCCCAGATGTTGCTGGGTTGATAGGGTTTCACCGGCGGCCCGCCGACGTCCGGCACGAGCAGCCCGCTGATCGCGAGCGCCTGATCGCGCAACACCTCGGCGTCGAGCCGCAAGCGCGGGCCCCGCGCAAGGAGCTTGTTTGCCGGATCAAGCTCGAGCAGGTCGGGCGACACACGCGAATCCTGGCGATACGTGCGCGACGTCACGATCAGTCGCACAAAATTCTTCACGTCCCAACCGGTGCGCATCAGCTCGCTCGCCAGCCAGTCGAGCAACTCGGGGTGCGTGGGCGCCTGGCCCTGCACGCCGAAATCGCCCGGCGTGCGCACGAGCCCCGCACCGAAGAGTTGCTGCCAGAGGCGATTCGCCGTCACGCGCGCCGTGAGCGGATGCTCCGGGCTCACCAGCCAGCGGGCAAAGTCGAGCCGTGTCACGCGGTCGCCCGTCTTTGGCGCTGGCGGCAGGAAGGCCGGCGTCGCCGCCTGCACGCGCTCGCCCGGCTTATCGTACTGCCCGCGCACGAGCAGATGCGCCGGCAACGGCTCGGCGCGTTCGCCGGAAATCAGTGTCACGGGGAAGGTGCTTTCGTAGTGCACCTGCTCGGCCATCAGCCGGCGCGCCGCATGCACCTCCGGCTCCAACGCGCCCCGCAGCGGCGCGTAGATGTAATCGCGATACCATGTGGCGATCCATGTCTTCTCTTCCGCGTTTTGCTGCGTGCCGGAAAGTCCGACGAGAAAGTTCACATCGTGGCGCAGCGGCACGTCGGCAAACGCGCGCGCGCCGGTCCGCAAGCTGCGCGCCCACGCGCTCTGCGAAAGCAACGGATCGTCGCTCGCGGAGGGGCTCGTATACAAAGCGCTGATACGGTCCCACCACGCGGCGCCGCCACTCTGCGTGAGGCGGATGCCGGTGTAGGCTTTGCCCTCCTCGAGCCCCGCCTCGCAGGCCGTCATCTCGAGCTTCGTGTAGCTTCCCGCCGGCGGCATCGGGCCAACCAGGCGCGCGGTCTTCGCCACTTCCGGGCCGAACGCATTCAAATCGCCCCAGATGAAGCGCCGCGTTTTTTCCTCGGTCACAAACTCCAGACCGATCGCCCGCGGCGGTGCAGCCGGATCCGGCTGCACCTGCACCGAGACGATCGCTTCGGTGCGCACGAGCAGGGTCACGTCGTTCGCGGTAAATGCGATCGTCCGATCGCCCGTGCCCTCGAATCGCAGCGCGGCTTTGCCGCCCGCTACCGGCACGCCGTCGCCTTGCTGCCAGCGGCCCTGCTTCGGCGGATTCATCACGTTGTCCGGCGTCGGCAGGTCGGAATCCTCCGCCCACACGACCTCGTACGTGATCGGTTTCTTCGCGTATTTCGGGATCTTGAATTCGCCCGCCACGAGTTCGTCCGCACGCGCCGTGACGGCCGCCTCGAGAGGCTTCACGGCCACCGCCAGCTCGTCGATTCGGCGCTGCTTTTCCGGGGTGTCGGCAATGACCGCGATCGGTCCCGCGAGCCGCACATTGCCGTCCCAAACGCGATCCGCGAGGCTCTTGAAGATCGCGCCGAGCGAATAATATTCCTTCTGCGTCAGCGGATCGAATTTGTGATCGTGACACGACGCGCAGTTCGCCGTGAGGCCCATCCAGACGGCCGAGGTGGTGTCGACGCGATCGGCGGTGTTGCGCATCTCGGCCTCCGCCTCGATCGCGCCGCCCTCGGAGGTCGAGAGGTGGTTGCGGTTATAGCCCGAGGCGATGCGCTGCTCGATCGTCGGATTCGGGAGCATGTCGCCCGCGAGTTGCTCGATGGTGAACTGATCGAACGGCAGGTTGCGATTGAACGCGCGCACCACCCAGTCGCGGTAGGGCCAGATCGTGCGGACGTTGTCGAGATGCAGCCCGTGCGTGTCGCCGTAGCGCACGGCATCGAGCCAGTGCCGGCCAAAGTGTTCCCCATAGCGCACGGAGCCGAGCAGGCGCTCGACGACGCGCTCGTAAGCGCCGGGTTTCGTGTCGGCGAGAAACGCGTCGATCTCTTCCGTGGTGGGCGGCAGTCCGGTGAGATCGAGCGTGACCCGCCGCAGCAACACCTCGCGCGAGGCTTCGGGCGCGAGCCCGAGCTGGCGCGACGCGAGCTTCGCGCGCACGAAAGCATCGATCGGGTTCGCCCCCACTCCGCGCCTCCCCGTCTCCCGATCTCTCGCCCTCTCTGCGTCCGCTACGACCGGCACATCCGGCCGCGCGATCGGCTCGAAGGCCCAGTGCTTCTGGTAAGCGGCACCCTGCTCGATCCAGCGCTTGATGAGCTCGCGCTGCTCCGGCTTCAGCGGCTTCTTGTTCGAATCGGGCGGCGGCATCACCTCGTCCTCGTGCGAACTGGTGATGCGGTGCCACAGCTCGGAGTTTTCCAAATCGCCGGGCACGATCGCGCGAATCCCTTCCCGCTCCGCCAGCGCGCCTTCGGCAACGTCCAACCGCAGCTTCGCCTCGCGATGGGCCGCGTCGCTGCCGTGACACGCGAAACAGTTGTCCGCGAGGATCGGCCGGATGTGCTCGTTGAACGTGACCTTCTCCTCCGCCGCGGAGGCAATCGTCAGCAGGGCACAGGCAATCAGGGACGCGGGGTATTTCATAGCGGGGAAACGGCTCGAACGCTGCACGGTGAAGTGCGGCAAACTGATAGCCCGGTCAACACGTCCGTGCAAGTAGCCGGCGACCGCTTACGGACCATCCGGTTACAAGGTCGAACCGCCCGCCCCTTCGCACCTTTGACGGCGTCTTCATCCCGCCTCTCCCGAGGCGGCTACACAAAAACGCCGCGGGCCTGGCGCGCCAGGTTGGCGCTCAGGACCGCGGCGGAATTTTTGATCTCTGCGCGTTCTCCGGCTGTGGTTAGAACGTGCCCTTGAAGCCGAACACCCAGTTCGCGCCGTATTGCTCGTAGGTCTGGAGCACCGGGCGATCGTGCATCGAGGTCACGCCTTCGTAGATCTCCACGGGATCGTTCAAGATGCGGCGGCCTTGGAAGAAGAAGCTGATCCGCTTCGTCAGTTTCACGCCGCCACTGAGATCGGTCGTGATCTTCTGGCGGCGAAAACGCGTCACCGTGGTCGTCCAGGGTGTGTCGTCGGTCCAGACCGCGCCCAGCCGCAGTGAGAAGCGGTTATATGAGTACCCGAGGCTGCCGGTGATCCGATGCGGCGAGGCCCCGGCGCGGCGCTCGTTGGCATACGTGCGCGTGTAGCTCGTGTTCACGTTCAGGCCGCGAAGCGCGCCGGGGAGAAACGAGAGCGCCTGGTTGTACGCGATCTCCATCGTGCGGAAACGGCGCGTGCCCTCGACGTTGAACGGCGCGCTGAATTCATAATCCGCGTACTCCGGAGCGTCCGAGAAACCGGCTTCCGCGGCCGACACGCGGCGCGTCTGGATGAAATTGCTGATCTCGTTTTGCGAGAGCGTGAGCGACAGGCTGCCGACCGGCTCGAAATACCACGCCACCCGCGCCATGTAGTTGTCGGAGAGCTCGGGCTTGAGCTCCGGATTCGGCGAGGTGATGAGGTGCGTCGTTTCGTTGATATTCCAGGAGCCGCTGAGGTCGACGAGCCGCGGACGCGAGATCGTGTAGCTGTAGCCAGCCTGCGCGACGACATTCGGCAGGATGCTGTACTTCGCGCTGATGCTCGGGTGGAAGTAATCGTATTCACCACGACGAATGACGCGTGGCTTGGAAAAGAACTGGTAGTTCAGGCCGTCGATCGTCGTCGCGCGGCCGGTGTTATCGACAGCATAACCGGCGGCCGCCACGTCGGCGCCGGTCCGGGGATCGACTTCCTTCGATTCCGTAATCGTGCGTTCCCAGCGGACGCCGCCCTGGAACTGCCATTTGCCGAGGCGCGTGTTGGCCATGCCGTAGCCGGCGTCGATCGTCTCGCTGATGTCGCGATCGTTGGCCGCGGTGGCTGTATAATAATTGGCCGGCGTGGCCACGTTCACGAATTGCTCGGGGTTGGTCTTGAACAAGCTCGCGATGGAATTGAGATCCACGACCGGCGGCATGTTAGCGATGGTGAGGCCGTTGGTCGTGCCCATGTCGAAGTTGTGCGAGGAGCGATAGCCGCCCCAGGAGCTATTGGCGGTGTTCAGGATCGGCACGCCGGTCGTGGCATTGTAGCCCGTGACGGTGCTGCCGCCCGGCCCGATGTAAGCCCAGTTGTAGAGCGCGGTGCGGTTCGCGAGCTCGCGGTTCTCCTCTTTGAACTTGCCGCCGAACTTCAGGAACGTCGGCAAACGAAACGGCGTGACGTAGGTGGCGTCGATCTGGCCCGCGTAGATTTCCGTGAGCGCGTAGCGACCTTCCTCGGTGATGCGCGGATTGCGGTAGTTGCCGAGGTCAGACCAGTCGGAGCCGGAAAGCTGCGTGATGGTCCACTCGTGCGAATTGGAATCGGGACGCGTGGCGCTGAAGTTGGCCACGATCGGATCGACCGTCGCCGAGCGCGCGATGCCGCGGACGATGTTTTCGTAATCGTTCTTGGATTTTGAATACGTGCCCTTGCCTTCGAGCGTGAGGCGGCCGCGCTTGAACTCGAAGCCCGGGAGAAACGTGATCGTGTTGGTCAGCTTCTGCGCGCCGGAACCGGGAATGTTGACCGTGTGGCCGGTGTTTGGCGCCGTGCCGTCGGACGTGCGCACATTGGTGAGGCCGTCGCCGAGCACCCGACCGCGGCCGGTGGTCGCGTTCGTGTTGTTGGTCGAGAAATTATATTGGACGAGGCGCGCGTCGGCGTTGTTCAGGTAGGCGTTGAACATCGTCGTGAGCGACAGCACGAGTTCCTTGGAGGCCTTGAAATCGGCGGTCAGCGAGGTCGAGAACGTGTCCACCTCGCGCGGTCCGTCCTTGAACGTGATCTGTTGCAGCACCATCGGCCGCGGATCGGGATTGGCGCCGGTCGTGATCGGCGTCTTGTTATAGTTCATCGCGACGCGATATTGCTCGGAGTATTGTTCGGCCGAGCTGATGCTGAGGGCGAGGCCGAGCCGCTTGTTCAGGAACGTGTCGGAATAGCCGAAAATATAGTTCGGCCGGATGTGGTGCCGTTCGCGGTGCTGCGGTCCATAGGTCTTGTCCAGAGTGAACTCCTCGGAATTGGCGGCGGCGCTCACCTGCCAGGTGATGCGACGGCCCTTCAGATCGAAGGCGCGCTTGGTCTTCAGGTTCACGCGGCCGCCGGGGGCATTGGCGTCCATGTCCGGGCTCGACGTGCGGGAAATCTCGATCGATTCCACGCTGCTGATCGACATCTGCTCGAAGCTCACCGAGCGCGAAGCGTCGCCGAAAGCGGTGAATGCATCCGCGCTGGCCAGATTCGCGCCGTCGATCGTGAGCGCGGTGTATTGCGCATCGAGTCCGCCGAGCCGCGGCCCACGGGCGACACCCTCCACATAGTCGAGTTCGACGCCGGGAAGATATTTCAGGAACTCGCCCACGTTACCCTCGGCGACGTCGCCGAACACATCGGACGCGACCGAGGTCGCGATGTTCATATTGCGTCGCTGTTCCATGATGGCCTTCGCATTGCCCTCGCGTTCGCTCGACACGATGAACTGCGACATCTGGAGCGTCTCACCGGGAGCCGCCAGCGTGCTGGTGAGCGAGATCTCGCGGGTGGCCGTCTGGCCGGGAGTCACGGCGATCGTCTCGGTCGCGGTGGTATAGCCCGTATAGGTCACCGTGATCGTGGCCTGACCGGCCGGCACATCATCCAGGCGGAACGACCCGTCGCCTTCGGTGGCCACGACGCGATTGGTGCCTTGCAGCCGCACCTCCGCATTGCGGACGTAGTCGCCGGTGGCGGGATTGAAAACACGGCCGGTGATCGCACCGGTGCTGGCGGTTTGCGCCTCCGCGCTGGCAAACGCGAAGGCGAACAGGGCGAGCTTGAGGAGCCAGCCACAGAAGCGCGAGCGACAGGGGTCGCGGAATACAAGAGGACAAGCTTGGGTAATGTTCATACGGTTTAGGAAATGAGGGCGAACAGAACGGCGCGAAAATGGGCGTCAACGCGCGCCCAGGAGGCACAGTTTTCCTGCCGCGCGCGGTGCACAGTGGCCGCCTCCCGGCGTTGTGTTGCAACGACGGCGCACCTCTGTCGCGCGGTGATGGCGGGAGATTCGGTGGTCATCGGTTCGGCTGCAGAAAATGGGTTAGAAACTGATACGCCGCCTCGTTCGACTCCGGCGTCGGCCCGTGCTTCGGACGGTTCGTCATCGCCACGCGGTTCTCGTATCCAAGAAACCGATTCACCGCGATCGTGTGGTTGAGCGGCACCCAGCGCGCCGGGCCATCCTCGGAGCCGCCGGAAACAAGAAACGGCCGCGGCGCCATCAACGCGTGCAACTCGTGCAAGTCGCGACCGTGCTCGATCATCGTCTTGTAAGCGCCGGTCCGGCCATTCTCCGGCGTCACGAGTCCGCGCTTCCGCGTGCGCGCCGGATCGAACCCCAGATACCAGGGCTCCCAATAGTTGACCGACGTCCGCTTCTCATCGAACACGACGCCCCCATCCGACCATACCGCCGCGGCAAACTTGTCGTACAAGCACGAGGCAAACATCGCCCACTTGCCGCCATAGGAATGGCCCATCACGCCGATCCGCGCCGGATCCACTTCGGGGCGTTGCGCGAGCGCCGTGTGGCAGTTCGCTGCAATATAGGCGTGATAACTGAGCGGCTGGCACTTCGCTCCGTTGAGCAACGGCCGATACGCGTCATCGCCCGGCGTGCCGATGGCGAGGGTCACGAAGCCGCGGCGCGCGAGCTGCAACGCGAAATCGCGGTCCTTGCCGCGTTCGCCCGTCGTGAGCATTTTCTTCGCCTGGCCTTCCAGCGGCCGCGGTCCGTCGTAAGCGACGCTCACCTCAGGGGCATAAAATGGCACGAGCACCGCGGGACGCCGCCCCGCAAACCGGTCCGGCGGCAGCAGCAGATAACCGTGCTGCATCACCCCCGGCGCGACTTCGATCTGCACGCGGTGCTGCGTCACGCCGTCACGCTCCTGCCGCTCCTCGAAGACCACCTTCGGTTTGGCCAGCAACTCCGGCCACGGCCCCATCAGCGCATGCCACGTGCGCAGAATCTCCGCGCGCCGCGCCGGCCACTCAGCCGGTGAACGCACCGGCCGCCCGTCGTAAAACTTCAACGGTGAAGCGTATCCGCCAAACTGATTCGCATGCTCCGCGGGCGGCGAGAAATGCGGGCGCAGGGCCGCCGGAATCTCATGCGCGGAAGTTTCCGCCGCGTTCACCGCCGGACCCCGCGCGCCCAGCATCGCGCCGGCGGCGAACAGCAGCAACGCGCCACGAGAATGACGGTGGGGAGACATGAGGATCGGGTGGTTTGCGGCGGCCCGGGCGCGGGTCAGGCGCGCACGAACCGAAGAATCGGGGGAAGCTCGCCCACGGAACGCGGGCGCAAAGGGATTCCATGAATAGGTATGTGGTCTGGTCAATGGGAAAAATCGACGTGCCTCCGGTTACTGCACCAAGCACCCCTCATGCCGCCCGCGGACCACATACTTATTCTTTTCCATTGCGCCGCGCCACCCGCGCTGCCAAATCCGCGCGATGGACGTCCGTTCCACCCCGTTGGATCTCGAACGCTGCCACCGGGCGGTGACCCGCCTGCGTCAGGGCAGCCAAACCGAGCTGTCGGAGTGGATTCGGCACCAGCTTTTCAGCGACATCCTTCCGTTCTGGGAACGGCATGCGCGCGACGAGCGGGGCGGGATTCTCACCTGCCTGGCCGATGATGGGCGCGTGCTCAGCACCGACAAATGGATGTGGAGCCAGTGGCGCGCCGTGTGGGTTTTCAGCCGCATCTACAACCAACTCGATCGCCATCCGCGCTGGCTCGCGTGGGGGCGGGAGATCGCGGATTTCTGCCTGCGCAGCGGCTGGGATGCCGCGGGCAACGGCTGGGCGCTCGTGCTCGACCACCACGGAAAAATTCTGCGCGGCCACGAGAGCACCTATTCGGATGCGTTCGCGATCTATGCGTTGCAGGAGCTCTACAAGGCGTGTGGCGACGAGGAGCTGCTCCGCGCCGCCCGCCAGACCGCCGATGTCGCGCTCGTCCAGCTCGCGCAGCCGCACGACCGCCTGCCGCATTTCCCTTATTCGCTTCCGGCCGGCGCCCGGGCGCACGGTGTGCCCATGATGTGGTCGCTCGTGCTCGCGGAGCTTGGCGCCACGACGCGCGACGAGCGTTATCTGGCCGCCGCCGCGGCGCTCTCCACCGATATCTTCAGCCGGTTCCATCGGCGCGACCGCGACGTGCTCATCGAATTCATCGCGCTCGATGGCAGCGAGTTTCCCGCGCCGCATGGCACCACCGTCGTGCCGGGCCACGCCATCGAGAACATGTGGTTTCAGGTCCATGTGGCGCAGCTCACCGGCCGGGGCGGAGAGCGCGAGTCGGAGGCGTTTCGCCTCATACTCCGCCACCTCGAGCTGGGCTGGGACTACGATCACGGCGGCGGCATTCTGCTCGCGGTCGATGCCGCGGGCGGCGCGCAGGTCGGTTGGGATTTCCCCAACACGAAGCTGTGGTGGCCGCACACCGAGGCCCTCTATGCGACGCTCCTCGGCTGGAAACACACGAAAAATCCGGTGTTTCTCGAGTGGTATCAGGTCGTATGGAATGTGTGTCTCGACCACTTCGTCGACCGCGCCAACGGCGAATGGCGGCAGAAGCTCGATCGCAACTTCGCGCCGCTCGACCAGGTCGTCGCGCTGCCCGTGAAGGATCCGTTTCACCTGCCGCGCAGCCTGATCCTGCAGCTCGAGCTGCTCGCCGGCACCACGCTCTCGCCAACGCAAGCTCCGCCCGCGTAACGTCTCCGCCCCATGGCCAGCCAGATGGAAATCGCGCGACTCGCAAACGTCAGTCAATCCGTCGTGTCGCGCATCCTGGGTGGCCGCGCGAAGGAGTTTGGCATCGCCGACGAGACGATCGCACGCGTCCGCCAGATCGCGGATGCAGTCAACTACCAGCCGAACCAGGCCGCCCACATGTTGCTCGGGCGGAAAACCAAGCTCATCGGCGTCATCATCCGCTCGTTCGAGGATCCGTTTCTCGCCGCCGTGCTCGATGAGCTGAACCGCCGCGCGTTGCAGGCCGGCTATGCGCTGCTCGTCGTCGGGCTCGAGCATGGCGAATTCAACGCGACCGAGATCCGCCTGCTCGAGAGCTACCGGCCGGAAGCCTTTGTCGTCGTCGGCTCGGTGGACTTCAGCCGCTGGGACGAATCGTTTCTCCGCCGCGAGCGGACGATCATCCAGATCGGTTCGCCCGTCGCGGATCCGCGGGTCATTACTTGCGGCACCGATGAAGCGGCCGCAGCCCGCCTGATCGTGCAGCATCTCGCCGCGCTCGGGCACCGCAGCTTTGGCATCGTCGGCGACGCCACCACGCCGAGCCGGCTCCGCGCCAACGCACTGAAGGATGCACTCCGCGAGCGCGGTTTCTCCGTGGCGCTGCCGTATGCCTACCTCAGCGAAGCGCTCGCGACCGCGGCCGGCGCCGACGGCGCGAAGTATTTTCTGCACGACGCGGACCGCGCCCACTGGCCGACCGCGATCGTGGCGACGGGCGACTTGATCGCGTTGTCGTTTCTGCGCGGCATCGGCGACGCCGGCCTGGAAGTGCCGCGCGATCTCTCGCTCGCAAGCTATAACGACATCGAGCTCGCCGCCCTCTCGCGCCCCTCGCTCACCACGATTCACCAGCCGGTCCGTCGTCTCGCCGCGACCGCGATGGAGATGATCACCGCGACCGGCGAACGCGCCTCGATCCTGCTCCCGCCGGAGCTGCGCGTGCGCGAAAGCACGGCCGCGGCCATCGCCGGATAATCCCGGCGCGAGTCGCGATTCGCCTTTCCCGCAGTAGGCTGGTTCTCCGAGCCGGCCTGAGCTCGAACGCTGTCACGGCGTGATGAACGGATCCGCGAACACCCCCGCGCTCAGCTGCGACGCGTCGTGCGCGGTCACGGCAAACCCGACATAAACCGGCGCGCTCGTCGCGAGCCCATACGTGCCCAGCAACATCCACGCGGTGCCGTTGGCCGAGACATACGCGCCGACACTGTTTCCCGTGCGAACCAACCTCACCCAATACGGCGCCGCCGCGCCCCACGGTCCGCCGGTGAAGGACGTGCCGCCGCCCGCAAACTCGCGCGATTGCGCGCCGACCCCATTCCCCGCGGTGACCAGCGCGAACACATTGCGGGCGTTTGCCGCGAGCGATTCGCGGATCATCACGCCCGCCTTCGCCCAGCTGTTCGTGTTCGTCAGCGATGAGACCTGCGCCTCGATCGTGCAGTCGCCGGAAAGCGTCCGATACACGAAACGAAACGCATCCGCATTCTCCCAGATATCGGCGCCCGCGCCGCGCACGGTGATCGTGTTGCCGCTCGCTTCATTCGAGCCGGAAACGCCCACCGCACCAATATCCGCTTGCGACCACGCGCCAGGCGGCGGCGCCACCGATCCCGTCGTCGCCGACGCGAGATTCGAATAACCCGACGCCACCGAACCATTGATCGCACGCACGCGATAGTAATACGTCGTCGCCGCGCTTCGGCCGCCATCCGCATAACTCGTCGTGTTTGCACCCGTCGTGGCCGCGAGCGCGAAGTTCACCTGGTCGGTCGACCGCTCGACCTGGAAACCTGCTTCATCGCCTGCGTTGTCGGACCAGCTCAGATTGATCTGCGACGACGACACTGCGGTCGCCACCAGGGCGGATGGCGCATTCAGCACCGGCGGGGGAGGCGGAGGCGGCAATCCACCGGAAACGGAAACGTTGTCCGCCGTCGCCGTGCAAAGCGTGCCGTCGTTGTGACTCGTGACCGCAAGGCCGACGTGAACGGTCGCCGGCAGGGCGATTGTCGTCGTGCCCACCAGCGACCAGTTCGCGCCGTTTTCCGACTCGTAGGCGCTGAACGTCGAGCCCGCACGCACGAGGCGTATCCACCGTGGCAGCACGCTGCCGCTCGCGCCGGAAGTCGACGCGCTCGCTCCGCCGGTCGCCGTGCGCCGTTGAAACGCCGTCCCTTGTCCCGCCGTGACGCACATGAACGCGTGGCGCGACGCCCCCGTCAGCGTCTCGCGTATCATCACTCCGGCCTTTGCCCACGCGTTCGTGTTCGTGAGCCCCGTGATCCGCGCGACGATCTCGCCATCTCCCGTCATGTCCTGATGACGAAAGTGAAATTCATCCGCGTTGTCCCAGATGTCGGAACCCGAACCGCGCACGGTCACGACCCCGCCCGACTCGCTCACGCTGCCCGCTGCAGCCACCGCTCCGATGTCGCCAGACTGCCACGATCCGCTTGGCGGCGGCGGCGGACCAGCGAACGTCGTGGTCGAAGCGGTGTTCGAATACGCGGACCGTGCCGCATCGCGCACCGCGCGCACCCGGAAAAAGTACGTCGTCGCGGCATTGAGCCCGCTGCTCGTGGTCGAGGTGCTGTTCGCCCCAACGGTCCCGGCTGGCGCGAAGTTCACATTGTCCGTCGATCGCTCGATCTCGAAACCCGTTTCGTCCGTCGAATGGTCGCTCCACGCGAGATTCACGGCAGATGTAGAGCTCGCCACCGCACTCAACCCGCTCGGGGCCACCGGCGGCGGGAGCGGAGGCGGCGGCGCGCTCGAGCCCAGCGCCGCCGCGAGGTTCAACCGCCCACCCGTGCGCGTGCGCCCGGCGAGCGACGGCAACGGATCGACCGTCGAGAGCACGCGCTGGATGATCTGCTGATGCGTGTCGCCCGGAAAGCGCGACCACAGCAACGCGCACGCGCCCGCCACATGCGGCGCCGCCATCGACGTGCCGTCGTAGTAGCGATAGTCGCGATCCGAACCCGCGAAGGTCGAGAACACCGGCGCCCCCGGTGCTCCCAGATCGACGGATGCCGCCCCGTAATTCGACCAGCCCGCGCGCGCATCCAGACGATCGGTGGCTGCGACCGACACGACATTATCGCTGTCATAGCTTGCTGGATACAGCGGCATCGCGTCGTTGTTGCTGTTATCGTTGCCCGCCGCGGCCGCGACGATGATGCCGGCGTTGCGCAACGCGGCGATCGCCTCGCTCAGGGCCGTCGAGTGAAACGCGTAGCCGCCCCAACTTGCGGTCACGATCCTCGCCCCATGCCGGCGCGCATACTCCAGGCAGGTGATCGCATCCGAGACCGTGTATTGCTCCGGGCCTACGATGAATTTGCACGCCATGATTTTCACGCGCCACGCGACGCCTGCGACCCCCACGCCATTGTTCGTCACCGCGCCGACGATGCCCGCGACGTGCGTGCCGTGGCCCCAGTCGTCCCACGGGTTGCCGCTGCCGTTGAGCACGTTGATGCCGTGCACATCGTCGACGTAGCCGTTGCCATCGTCGTCGACGCCGTTCGTGCGTCTGTCGCGGCCTTGCGCATCGGTCCCGCTCTCGCCGGGATTCACCCACATGTTGGCAGCGAGATCCTCGTGCGTGTAGCGCACGCCCGAATCGATCACCGCGACGACGATGTTGGCGGCGTCGCGCTGCAAATCCCAGCCGGCTT
>JAKFEQ010000024.1:0-126978 GCA_036675625.1 Opitutaceae bacterium
GAAGACGCCGGACGCGAAACAGCCGGTGCTGAATTTCAAGCTCACGATTCCGCGAGCGGGCCAGTATGTGGTTTGGGCGCAGGTGAATGTGGCCGGCACCGAGATGTTCGTGCCGTTCGCGTTGGAAGTCGTCGAGGCGGTCTAGGCGTGGTCTAGGCGGCCTCGTGTCGCGAACGGCCCCGGAGCTGAGAGAGACGCTCTGCGTTCGCATTGTCTGGGACCCTGCTGGGACCCTGCTGGGACCTGTCTGGGACCTTTCTGAGGCCTCACTGCGCGCCAGTCCTGCGCGGATTCCGATGCCGTTCCTCCCTTCGGCCGGAGGTGCGCGCCGTGAGACGGTCGTCCGGGCAAAAGGTTTCCGACGGCAAACTGTCCCGCAGCAAGCCTCCAGCCAGAGTCCGGCCGAGGGTCACCCGAGCGCCTCGGGATTGTCACCGCCACCGGTGCTAGAATTTCAGGTGCTTCACGGTCAGCCCTTCGTTGATGAGCTGTTTGAGCGAATCGATGCCGATGCGGAGGTGGTCCTTCACGAACGTCGCGTCGACGGCGACATCGCTCTCGGCGGTTTTCACGCCATCGGGCGTCATGGGTTGATCGGAGACGAGCAGCAATGCACCGGTGGGAATGTTGTTGAAGAAACCGGTCATGAAGATCGTCGCCGTCTCCATATCGATGCACATGGCGCGGATCTTCGTGAGGTAGGTTTTGAACTCCTCGTCGTGCTCCCACACGCGGCGGTTCGTGGTGTAGACGGTGCCGGTCCAGTAATCGCGCGCATGATCGCGGATCGTGGTCGAGATCGCTTTCTGCAGGGCGAACGCGGGCAGGGCGGGGACCTCGGGCGGGAAGTAGTCGTTGCTCGTGCCATCGCCGCGGATGGCGGCGATCGGCAGAATCAGGTCGCCGAGGGAAGCGCGGTGTTTCACGCCGCCGCATTTGCCGAGGAAGAGGACGGCCTTGGGGCTGATCGCGCTCAACAGATCCATCACGGTCGCGGCGGTCGCGCTGCCCATGCCGAAGTTGACGATCGAGATCTCGCCGGCGGTCGCGCTTGGCATGGGTTTGTCTTTTCCGACGACCGGCACGCGATGCCACTGCGCGAACAGCTTCACGTAATGGTTGAAGTTCGTCAGGAGAATGTAGTCGCCGAATTTATTCAGCGGCACGCCGGTGTACCGCGGCAGCCAGTTTTCGACGATTTCTTTCCGGGTCTTCATGCGGAGCCATTTAGTCCGCCAAGACGACGAACACACCGAAAAAATCTTCCGGCCCGTTCCCGCGCTCGTCCGGACAACGCGCGGTCCGCTTCCGTCCGGTTTGATCGGCGCCGGCCAGACTTGGGCTACACGCTCGCGAAAGCGTTGTCGGTATTCAGGTGCTCGACGCCGGTGTATTTTTGCGACTGCTCGTCCGCGTGGTAGCTCGAGCGCACGAGTGCGCCGCTCTCGACGACGCCGAGACCGATGCTGAGGCCGAACTGCTTCCAGTGTTGAAACTCTTCCGGCGGAGCCCAGCGGGCGACGGCCAGATGCTGCGGAGTGGGCTGCAAATACTGGCCGATGGTGACGATGTCCGTCTTGTCCGAGGCGATGTCGCGCAGCGTCTGCTCGATCTCCTCCTGCGTCTCGCCGAGGCCGAGCATGATGCCGGTCTTGGTCACGAAGCCGCGGCTCTTGGCATGGCGCAGCACCGAACGCGAACGCTCGTAGCGCGCCTGCACGCGGACGGGTTTCTGGAGGCGTTCGACGGTCTCGAGGTTGTGATTGAAGATATCGGGCTTCGCGTCAAGGACGACGTCGACATGGGCGGTGTTGCCCTTGAAGTCGGGGGTGAGCACCTCGATGGCCGTATTCGGATTCCTGTGACGGATGGCGCGGATCGTGGCGGCCCAGACGCTGGCGCCGCCATCGGCCAGCTCATCGCGCGCGACGCTGGTGATGACACAATGCTTGAGATTCATCTTGGCCACGGCGTCGGCGACGCGGGCGGGCTCGCCGAGATCGAGCTCGGTCGGGCGGCCGGTGGCGATTGCGCAGAAGTTGCACGAGCGGGTGCAAATATTCCCGAGGATCATCACGGTCGCGGTGCCGCGCGACCAGCATTCGCCGAGATTGGGGCACTGCGCGCTCTGGCAGACGGTGTGCAGCTTGTTTTCGTCGACGAGCCGGCGCGTCGCCGTAAAGCCGGGGCCGCTGGGCAGCTTGGCCCGGAGCCAGGACGGTTTGCGCGACATGTTCGGCGATGGAGACATGGCGGGAAAACGCATACGAAGCGCCGGGAAGCGCAAGCGGGTTTTCGCGGCGGAATTTGTCGCGGACCGAATTGGATTTAACGCCTTGCCGAGCGGTCGGAGTCACAAGCCGCGGAGCTAGCGGTCAATGTTGGGCGGCGATGGATGCTGGCCTGGCCGCGGGGTTCAGCAGCTGCGGCAGGAGCGTCCAGAATTCTGCCGCGACGACGCGTTTCACTTCGGCGAAGTCCACTTCGCGGCCGAGCTCCGCCTGCATCGAGGTTACGGTGCCGTCGCTCGCGCTGATGCCGCAGGGGACGATGCCGGCGAAGTGCTCGAGATGCGCGTTCACATTCAACGCGAAGCCGTGATAGGTGACCCAGCGGCGGACGGCCACGCCGAGAGCGGCGATCTTGCGACGGCCGAGCCAGATGCCGGTTTTGCCTTCGCGACGGGCGGCCGCGAGACCGAGCGAGCCGAGCGAGTTGATGAGCACTTGTTCGAGGAAACGCAGATAAGCGTGGAGATCGCGCCGCCCGGCGAGCGAGACGATGGGGTAACCGACGAGTTGGCCGGGACCGTGATAGGTGATGTCGCCGCCGCGATTGCTTCTCACCACCTCGATTCCTTCGCGCTCGAGCCGTTCGGCATTCCACACGAGATGGGTGTCGGCGCCGCTGCGCAGGCCCAGCGTGAAGACCGGTTCGTGTTCCGTGAAGATCAGCGTGTCGCCGATCTCGCCGGCGATCCGCTGCGCAACGACCTCTTCCTGACGGCGCCACGCTTCGGCATAACGCGTGCGACCCCAATCGAGGGTCATCGGCGAGGGCGAAGCGGGCGTGGCGGACATCGCTTCACTTTTCGCGCCGCGAGAAAACGCGCAAACTTTTCGTCGGTCGGCAGCGCGGGTGCACGAGCCCGCATCGAGAGCAGCCGTCGCGTCAGTCGCGTGCGAACCCGAATGGGAAGAACGCGGGTCCGACGAACATCCACGCGACGCCGAGCAGGGCGGTGAGGCCGAGGATGATCGCGATTCGCACTTTGACGCCGGTCGAACCCAGGATGATCGCCATACCGCCCTTGAGCAGTGTGTTACTGACGGCGGCGAGAACGACTGCGCGCGTGGCGAGGTCGCTGGCCGTTTCCTCGGTTCCCTGATCACGTGCGATCGAAAGCGAGATCGCGTCCATGTCGGTCAATCCGGAGATGAAGCTCAGCGGCAGCAGTCCTTCGGTCCATCCCTGTTCGCGGACGACTTTTACGGCGAAGGCGATGCCGGAATAAAGCGCGGCGAACTTGATCGCGGTCGAGAGGCTCAACGGGTTGCCCAGCTCCGGTGTGTCGCCTTCTCGGTGCAGCGAAGGCCGACGCAACCAGACCCATCCTGCGTACGCGATTCCGGGCAACGACATCAACGCGAAGGGCACGATGAGCCCCAGTGCGAAGTCGCGATTCACCAGACCGGTCGCGACCAGCACGCGTGGCAGCATGACGGTGCAGGCGGCGACGACGGCGAGCGCGTAATGTTCGGAGAGGCCTGGCTGCTCGCGGCTCCGACGGCTGAACGCGAGGGTGCTGGCGGTGCTCGAGGCGAGGCCGCCGAGCAGTCCGGTGAGCAGAATTCCGGCTCGGGCGCCGACGAGCCGAATCGCGACGTAGCCCGCGAAGCCGAGGCCAGAGATGAGGACGACCATGAGCCAGGTCGAAAACGGGTTGAAGGCGCCGAACGGTCCCATGTCGCGATCTGGCACGAGCGGAAGGATGACACCGGTGATCGCGGCGAACTGGAGCGTGGCGCGAATATCGCGCTCGGTGATCGCGCGCGTCCATTTGTGAATCGGCTGCTTGAAGCCAAGGAGCACCATGGCCGTCGCGGCGACGAGGATCGCCGATTTCGTCTCGTCCCAAAAGGTGAGGGCGCCGCAAAACAGCGTGAGCATCGCGCCCGCCACGGAGGTGCTGCCGGGATTGCTGTTATCGGCGGCGGTGATCGCCTGCGCGGTGAGGTGGATCGATACCAGGATGATTACCGCGACGAAGGCATAGGGCGTGTGAGCTTCGCTGGCGTACGCGCCGAGGCAGCCGAGTACCGCCCAAAACGTGTGTGTGCGGACGCCGGCGAAATCGCCCGGCTTGCCGCCGGTCTGTTCGGCCCATTGGCGAATCAAGCCGATCAGAGCGCCGAGGCCGGCGCTCACGACGATATAGCGAACAAGGTCGGGCATGAGCGTGATGCAATCGACCGTGGGGTGCGGAGTTGGTTCTTGCGGTGGTGGAGCTGTTTCCCGTCGCGGCGCACGGGACTGAATGGGAAGCAATCGCTCAGGCAGGCAACCGGTATTTTGCGGCAAGCCGGGCGATGGTTTGCGCGATGCTCGTGCGCAATTCCGCGGGGCCTATCACCACCGCATCATCGCCCCAGCTGAGAATCCATTGCTCGACTTCCGTGAGCGCGCCGAGGCGCATGCTCAATTCGAGCCCGCCGTCGCGCAGCTCGCGCATCTCCTGCGATTCGTGCCACTCGCGTTCGCGGACCCGCCCGGCGGCGTTGGGCGCAAAGCGAATCACGACATGATAATCGCCAACGCCGCCGAGCACGCCGAGCGCGTTGGCGAAAAATTTCTCGGGCGAAAAATCCGCCGGCCGCGTGAAGGTGACTTTCGAGACGGCGATGTTGCCGATTCGCGGCAACGCAAAGGTCCGCAGCGCGCGCCGCTCGAGATCGTAGCCGATGAGGTACCAGAGGTTTTCGCGGTTCGCCAAATGGTAGGGCCGCACGCGGCGGGATGTGCGCTTCGCGTCGCCCGGTTTGCGATAATCGAAGGTGACCTCCTCCTGGCGCAGGACAGCCGCACTGAGCGCATTGAACACGACGAGATCGGTGCGGCCGAGGCCGATGTTCTTGAACGAAACGGCGCGTAACTCGTCCGCCGGCGAGAATGAAATTTGATCGCGTAAACCGCCCGCGAGTTTTTCGAACGCGACGGCCAGCTGGCCGTGAAACGGCGTGCCGCGATATTGCTGCAGGGCGCGTTGCGCGACGAGAAGGGCGAGCAATTCACCCTCGGTGATGTGTACCGTCGGAAACGAGTTCACCGGCCGCGTGTAGTGATAGCGGTTGAGCCGCGAATCGAACTCGATCGGGAGGTTCAATCGATCGCGCATGAACGCGATGTCGCGCAGGACGGTTTTCGGCGATGCCTCGAGCAGCGCGGCGAGCGTCGTGCAGTTCACGAGCACATCCCGGCGCAGCTCGTCGTGAATCTTGAGCATGCGTTCGAGCGGGGGGCGGCGATCGGCGCGGGAGGGCATGAAGATTTCTGAAATTAATTTGGGGGTGGGACAAGTGCCGACCTACCCCCTTTGTTAAGGTGCGACGCATGAACCGATCCTCTCGCACCAAAAAGAAATGTTTTGTTCCTCTCGCGCTGACGTGGTCTCACAGCGGCGTTTCGTATCGTGTGACGCCGTGGCCCGAGGCGCAATTCGAGCGGCTTTACGGCGACGAATGGATTCTTACCTCGCCGACCGAGGACGTGCTGGCCTCCGCCGCGCAGTCGTGTGGTGAGCGCGAATGGCAGCCTTATCTCGAGTTTGTCCCGGCTGACGTGCGCGAGTTTCTGACGCGTTTCGAGTTTCGCCGGATGGAGGCTTTGCAGGTCGTGGCGCGGTGCCCGGCACTGCTCGAGACGCTGGCGGAGACGCCCGCATGCACGGCCTTTCTCGCTTCGCATGTGAGCTTGCGTGGGACATCGGGTGCGTGTTGGGACGAGATCAACGCGATCTTCGAGCGCAACGGCATCTTCGGCGTGCTCGAGTGGCTGGGTCTGCCGGCGGCACGCCAGACGATGGGCGTGCTCCAACAACTCGCTTCGCCCGATGTGGCGAGGCGTTTCCTCGAGCCATTGCGGACGTTGCTGTGGGAGCCGCGCACGCTGTTCGCCCTGCAGCGCATTCCGGCGATCAACGATCGCCAGCTCGCGCGCTTCTGCCACGCGCTGGCGGCGTGAGCTGCCATTGACGGGTTTTGCGCGCAGGGCAGGGGTGATATTGCGAAGAAGGAAACCTGCCTTGATCTGGCCAAGATAGCTAAGAAATGGGGGCGGCGCGCGTTATCAGTTCAACCCCCCCCGGCTCATGAACGACCTCGACGTTTGCCCACCGGTCAGGAAAGCGCGCGTGGAGATTATCCCGCTGATCGACGTCATCTTTTTTCTGCTCGCGACGTTTGTCTTGTTTACGCTGTCGCTCGACAAACTGAAGACGCTGGACGTGCAATTGCCGAAGCCGGGACACGAGACGGAGCACAAGGATCTGACGGCTTATATCCAGGCGTCGGACGCCGGGACATTTTATTGGAAGACTGGCGCCGATACGGCACCTGAGCTGCTTTCGGCCGCCGAGATTCGGCCGAAGCTCGTGAGTTACCGGCGGGATGTGGATTCGCCGCGGGTGTTCATACGCAGCGACACAAAGGCGAGATTTGGTGATGCGGTGATGCTGCTCGATGAGGTGCGTCGCGCTGGAATCACACAGGTCTCGATCGAAACCATACCGAGCCGGACGGGAAAGTAACTGGCGGCGCGATTGCGTCGCTGTGCGTTCGCACCGCGCGCAGTCGGGATCTCGGGTCGAACGGTTAACGCGCGCTATCGTTGGAGCTCGATTCGGCGACCGTCGCGGCTGGCGACGGCTCAGAGTAGGATGGCGAGGAAAACGATCCGCCCGACGATGAACCGGAGCCGGAGTCTGAAGATGAGCCAGAAGACGATGACGAGTAATTCGAATCCGAGTGCGAGGAACTCGAACTGGTGGGTCTGTAGCTACGTTCCGACCGTGAGCTGCGTTCGGAGTCTGAGCCGGTGTCACGGCTGGAGCGCCAACGACCGCGCTCGGAACGCGCATACGTGCGCTCAGGGATCGACGCCGGTTCGGAGCGCCAGGCGGAGCGTTCGCCGGTCCAGCGACCGCGCCCAGGAGAAGGCGCGGGAGTGGGAGTGGCCGGCGACATGTTGACGAAGGGAGCGGGCTCGCGGACTGCGAAGCTCGGTGCCGTCGGCCGGGGGTGTAGTGCATCGGGCGGGCACAGCTCGGGATTTCCTGGACGGTGGCGATGTGGCGGTCGCGTCGCCGGCGGCGTGGGTGTGGGCGTGGTGACGACTGTGGTGGCGCCTGAGGTATAGCCGTTTTCCCATGGGCCGATGTAGTTGAAATAGTCGCCCGAGTAATAATCCGCGGCCCCCCAGCCGCGCGGACTGGCGAACGAGCTCGCGAACGAGAATCCCGGCGAATACGGGCCGGTCCGCGTGTTCATGGCGACACCGGAATAGGGGTTGGTGCGTACGCCGAGGACCGAGATATGCCCGCTGTTTTCGGGATCGATCGCGTCGGGTCGGAAATCGACGCGGATGATTTTGTCGGCGAGGGAAATGTCCGTCACGAGCACTGCGCCGCGCCAGGAAAGCTCCTGGGCAAACTTCGCTTGAATGGCGGCCCACTGCGCGGGAGTCGGCTGCAATCCTCCGTGAACCGTGACGGCGAGCGCATACGTGGGAGCGCGATGCGGCGCGTTGAATGAGCGAGAGTGGCCGGCGATTCGGCTGCTGGTGCAGCCAGCGGTGGCGAGCGCGAGTAGGAAGATGGCACCGAGCAGGGTGGAGCGCTTCATGGGGGAGTGGTTCGAGGGTTCAGCTACAACACCCGTGCGGACGAAATGCGGACATGCGCGTCCCCGCGGAAAGCCTGCGCTTGTTTTGGGGTGAGTGGCGGCGACTAGCCTGACGAACATGCCGCGGAAAGGTGCCGGCGCAAGTGCGAGGCCAGGCAATTCAATGCCTGCGCGCGCCGACCCGGTTCACTCCGTCAATCGTGTCGCTTTGTGAAGGCGACGCCGCTTTCCGGGGTTAGCGTTCCGCGTCCTCGAGCTCTTTGCGCAACGACTGCGCGATCACGTTTTTCACGACGACAACCTGCGATTCCTTTTTACCGCCCTGGCGGACTTCGAGCTTCAACTGAATCTCGTCGCTGGACACGCCCAGCTGCGAGATCATCGGGTCGAGCATTGCGGTCTCGCCGGGAGGGATCGTGAGCTTCGGGGGGCGTACGGCGAAATTGCCGAGGTAGGAATTCACCTCCGTCACCTCGATCTCCATTGGCTCCGCGCTCTTGTTCTCGAACGCCACGCGCAATGTCACGGGCGGCATGGGGCTGCCAGCCGCGCGGCGGGCCTTTGCGATCCGCATGTACTCCGCGATCGCTTCCTTCTGCTCTTCTTCGGAGTCGCCGTAGCCGCCGATGTTGTAGACTTCCGAGAAGGCTCCGGCGTCGTCCTTTTTGCGCCGGCCGCCCAGTTCGTAAGTCTCGCCGCGCTTGCGCCCGGGCCCGCGCACACCGCGATCAAAACCGCGGCTGATCGTCGCCACGGCCGCCACTTTGCCATCGAGGAAAGTCGTGTCGCCGCGCATCGCGACCGGGCGCTCGATGCGTTGCGAGGAGATCGCCTCCTCCATCATCAAGTCGCGCGGCTCGTGGCCGCTGCGGCATCCGGCGGCTACGAGCAGCACGCTCGCGACCAGCAATGCCGACCCTGCCACCCTCGGAAAATTCGCGGTTTGCATCATGAGAAAATCGTTCGACGCCCAGCGGACGCAAAGGTTTCGACGATGGCAAGACACGGCATGGTCGCGCCGAATCTTTCTGGCCTTCCGCCCGTCTTGCTGCTGACACCTATGCCGACTGCATGGAATCAACTTCACCGAATGCGCTGGCTGACCTCGTCCGCCGGGCTCAGCGGGGCGACGAGGCCGCCCAGCGTGAGCTCATCGTCAGCTATCAGCATCGGGTTGCGGGCTTCGTCTATGCCATGACGAGCCGAAGCGATTACGTGGAGGATTTGTCGCAGCAGGTGTTCATTAAAATGATTCGCGCTCTCGATCGTCTGCAGGCCCCCGCGCAATTCGAGTCGTGGCTGTTTCGCCTCGCGCGCAACACGTGCATCGATCAACTGCGCCGGCAGAAGCTGCGCCGTATTTTTCTCCCCTTCGGTGAGGAGCACGAAAATATTCCGGAGCCTCCGGGGGCGGTTAATTCCGAGGAACTCGATGCATTGCGCCACGCGCTGGCGCAGCTCAGGCCGCAGGATCGCGCCCTGCTGGCGCTGGTCCAGGAGGGCCGCAGCCATGCGGAGATCGCCGAAACTCTCAACACAAGTGTCGCCGCGGTGAAAGCTCGCCTCCACCGCGCGCGAGAACATCTTCGCGAGCATTATACTCCCGAACATGAAACCTGAAGATCACGCCTGGCGTTCGTTGCAGGAGCACGCTTCCGCTCAGCTGAGGGGAGGCTTCGCCGACCGTGTACTTCGAGCCGCGCACGGCCCGCAAGCCGAGACATGGCGCGCGCTCCAGGCTCACGCGGCCGCGCAGTTGCGGCCGGGCTTCGCCGAGCGCGTGCTTCGCGTCGCCCGTGAGTTTCCAGGCGTGCCGTCGCTCCTGGATCAATTCGCCTTGTGCGTCGGCACCGCGGTCGCGTGCATCGCCGCCACGCTCTTTGTCCACTCGCGGAACATCGATCTCGAGAACGAGAAGAATCTCGCGAGCTGGCAACAGATCGCGATGGAAGCCCACGCCAACGATCCGCGTCTATGACGCAGCGGGTTTTCGTTCTATTGCTCACCGTGGGCGTTTTCGCCGCGGGCTATGCTGTGCGCATGTGGACCGAGCGCGGTCAGTCCGTGCCGCCACCGCCGGCCGTGCTCGCGCGAGAGTACGCGTCCGCCCAGCAGCCGCCCGCCAACGATAAAGGCAAACGAGAGCTAGACCGGGCCAAGCTCGTGGCGGAGATTCAAAAACTCCGGCCGCAGATCGAGGCGTTCACGGCCCAGGTCGACGAGATCCACGCCGAGTTCGATCGCGAGTTCTCCGCCATCCTGAATCCGAAGCAGCGCGAGAAGCGCGCCGCGTATCTCAAGCGGCGGGCCGAGCGCGACGCCAAGAAGCTCGCGGACAAGGTGCCGCTTTCGGATGAGGAGATCACGCGTGAGAAGGAGAGGCCGTTCGATAATGTTTATTGGCTCGTGACGGTGACGCCGGTGCTCGAGCACTTCACCAAGGAATATCAGCTCGATGCCGCGCAGCAGAGCAGTGCGCGTGCGTTGCTGTCGCTGCGCCGCAACAAATTCCTCGCCCTGTTTGACGCGACGCCGCCCCCCAGCATCCGGCTCAGCCGGCTCGCGCCGCTGATGGAACGCGTCAGCCCGCCGCCCTACCCGCCAAAGTGATTTCAGGCTCCGCTCGCGGGGCTTGACCGACGGCTGCGGCACCGTGTCACTATGTCTCATGGTGCCGAGCGTGCTGATCGTCGACGACGAGAAACATACGCGCGAAGGGCTGCAACAAGCTCTTGCGGAGAATTATGATGTCTCTGTCGCTGCGAACGCGGAGGAAGCGTTCAACCTGCTCGATGCGCAGCCTTTCGACGTGGTGGTTACCGATCTGCGGATGCCGGGGAAGTCCGGCCTGAAGGTCATCGACAAGGCCCTCGCGCTGCCGCAACGGCCCGCCGTCCTCATGATGACGGCCTATGGCAACGTCGAAAGCGCCGTGGAGGCGATGAAACGTGGCGCGGTCGATTTCCTGACGAAGCCCGTGAACATCGAGCGGCTGGAAGTGCTCATCCAGCGCGCCCTCAAGACGAAGACCCTCGAGGTCGAGGTCCAGCATCTGCACGAGCGGCTCGACGAGAAGTTTCGCATCGAGGGGATCATCGGCACGTCCGCGAAACTCAAGGAGGTCATCGACAAGATGAAGCTGGTCGCGCCCTCACGCGCGACGATCCTGATCGAGGGCGAATCGGGCACGGGCAAGGAATTGATCGCGCAGGCAATTCACCAGGTGAGCCCGCGCGCGCGTGGCCCGTTCGTGGCGGTACACTGCGCGGCGCTTTCGGAAAACCTGCTCGAGAGCGAACTCTTCGGCCATGAGCGCGGCTCGTTTACCGGCGCGACCGAGCGGCGGATCGGGCGTTTCGAGTCCGCCGATCGCGGCACGCTCTTCCTCGATGAAATCGGCGAGATCTCGCAATCGACGCAGGTGAAACTGCTGCGTTTTCTCGAGACGAAGTCGATCGAACGGGTCGGCGGTTCCAAGCCCATCGAGCTCGATGTGCGGCTCGTGGCTGCGACCAATCGGAATCTCGAAGCGATGGTGCGCGAAGGGAAATTTCGCGAGGACCTGTTTTTCCGGCTCAACGTCGTCCGTCTCACGATGCCGCCGTTGCGTGACCGGGCGGAGGACATTCCGCTGCTGCTGGCGCATTTCATCAAGGTGTTCTCCGACGAAAATGGCGTGCCGCCGCTCGCAGTGGAGTCGGGCGCGCTGCGCACGCTCCAGGCTTACGCGTGGCCGGGAAACATCCGCGAACTCCGGAATTTCTGCGAGAACGCCGTCGTGCTGCGGCGTGGCGGGAGCCTGACGGAATACGATCTCGAGCCGAAGTTCCGCAGTGGTGCGCTCGCCTTGCCGGCCGCGTCGGGCGGATCAGCGCCGGTCGCTACTTCCCCGGGGAGTTCGGTTTTGGGCGCGGCGGCCGGCGCGACCGCGCAAGGCGTAGGCTCGTTATCCATCGAGGAAAACGAAAAGCGGCTGCTGCGCGAAGCCTTGCTCAAGGCGCGCGGCAATCGTACGCAGGCCGCCGAGCTGATGGGTGTCAGTCGCCGAACGCTGCATCGCAAGATCGCCCAATGGCCCGAACTCGACGTGACGGACAAATGAGAGCGCGGAGTAGTCGGAGGGATGCTCGGCCCGGCGCGTCAGCGTCCGTGGTCGGGCGAGCGGCCCAGTCCGACCAGTCATGACGCGCCCACGGACCGCGCAGGAATTCATCCACTGGCTTGAGGTTGGCGCCGGCGCGCGCTGGATCAAGCTGGCGGCGACGCTGGCCGGCGTCGTCGTGTTGTCGCTTTGGATTTCCTACAAACAGTTTCACGGGCCGACGACCGAGATGACCCTGGTGCAGGCCGACACCGGCCGCCAGCTGGCGCGCGGCGCGGGCTTCACCACGCAGGTGAATTTCCCGCAGACCGCCGCCGTGCTGCGCGAGCGAGGCGTGCGTTTCGACCCGCAGCGGTCGTATCCGGAACTTCACCACGCGCCCTTTTATTCTCTGGTGATCGCCGGCGGCCTGCGCGTGTTGCCGGAGGCGCAGCGTGCCGCGCTCTTCGGTTCGCCTCCGGCGCCGCCGGACGGGTTTCGCGCGGATTATTTCCTTCTCGGGCTGAATCTCGTTCTGCTCTGGCTGGCGGCGTGGCTCACATTCGATCTGGGCCGGCGATTGTTCGAGCCGCGGGTCGGCTGGCTGGCGTCGCTGGCGCTGCTGGTGTCGGTGCCGATCTGGCAGGAGACGGTCGCCGTGAATGGCACGCCGCTGCTAATGGTCCTCGCGCTCGCGGCGTTTTGGCTGTGGTTCCGGGCGGACGCCGCGGCGCAGCGTAGCGTGGGCGTCCCGACTGCCTTCGACAAAAAAGTCGGCGGCGGGAGCGGCAACGTTGCCTGGCTCGCCGCGCTCGGCGCGGTGTGCGGTTTGTTATTCCTGACAGAATATTCCGCGGGTGCGCTTGTGTGGGTGGCGCTCGGCTATGCGATTGTTCGTTTCAACGGCTCCGCGCGGGTGAAGGCGTTGGCGAGCATCGCGTTCGGGTTCGCGCTCATCGCGACGCCTTGGGTGGTGCGGAATGTCGCGCTCACCGGTCATCCGACCGCGCTGGCCGGGCAGAACGTGGCTCTGAAATTCGGCGACCCGACGGCTGAGCCCGCGACGGTGCGCGCGACGCTTTCGCCCGAGCTCCCACGCATCGATCTGAGGAAGCTGGCGAACAAGACGCTGACCTCGCTGCAGGAAAATCTTAAATCCCGGCTGTGGTCAGGCGGCGCGATGTGGCTGACGGCATTTTTTGTCGCCGGCTGCCTGTATGCGTTTCGCTCGCCGGTCGCGAATCGGATGCGCTGGGTTTTCACGGCGGCACTCGCGGTACTGCTTCTGGCGCAGGCGTCGCTCAACTCGGGCGAGAGCGACCGGCATGTGGCGATCTGGCTGGCGCCGCTGCTGATGATTTTTGGGGCGGGATTCTTTTTCGTATTGTTAGGCAGCAACGCCGTCCTCGCGCAATGGCCGCGGACGATCACGGCGGCCCTGCTATGCGTGCAGGCGCTGCCGCTGCTGCACGACGCGCTGGAGCCGCGTCGGCTCCATTTTCAATACCCGCCGTATTTCCCCGGGCTGTTTCAAGGCATGCGGGACGAGATCGAGCGGCGGTCGGAGCCGGGCCGCTTCGGGATCATGGCCGACGTGCCGGCGGGCGTGGCGTGGTATGGCGGCGTGCGCGCCTGGTCGCAGCCGCCGCGCCTGCGGGACTTCTATGCGATCACGCTGGAGCAACCGGTCGGTGAATTATTGCTGACGCCGCGAACGCTCGACCGGCCGTTTTTCAGCGAGTTGAACGCGCGCCCCGTATTGCCCGGATCGCTGAGCGCCGTGCCCAACCGTTTCGGCGAATGGGGCGAGATTTACGCGGGTCTTCTCACCGGCTCGATGCCGCGTGAATTCCCGCTCGCGGTGCCGCAAAAGCTTGCGGAAAACCTCTACGTTCTGCTCAACCCCGCGCTCCCGCCTGCCCGGGGAAAGTAATTGCTTCGCGGAAACGACTGCGCCTAGCGTCCGCGCCTGTTTTCCTGGCTTCTGATGACCATTTTTCCACGCGCGTTGATTGCTGTCGGACTCGTCGCCGCTCTGCCCCTTCGAGCCGTTTACGCTCCGATCCCGGAGCCGGAGCAAGGCAAGGACTTGATGGTGACGTTGAAGGCGGGAGTGTCGCACGACACGAACCTGTTTGGCGCGGCGACGGATGCGGTGGCGTCCACGATTTTCTCGTTCGCGCCGCGTGTGACTTATAATCGATCATTGACGGACCAGACATTTCTGTCGGCGGCTTACGGGCCGACGCTCGACTACTTCGAGAATCGTCCGGGAGACAAGCTGCTCGACAGCCACGACGGCATGCTGCGGCTGGCACATGCGTTTTCGCGCACCACGACGCTCGACCTGCTCAATAGTATAACGGTCTCGCGAAACCCCGAGTCGGCGCTGCCAGGTCTCGGCACATTGCCGGGCGTCACGCTCAATCCGGATCAATCGTTCACGCGCAATCAGTTCGACGGTCGCTTCAACACTCCGCTGAACCCGAAGGCTTCGCTCACGTTGAAGACGCGTTCGATCTACTACAACTATCGCAACGCAGCGCTCGGCCGGAGCCTCGATCGCATCGAGAATCTTTATGGCATCGCGGGCGATTATGGCGTTCTGCCCGAGTTGAAAGTCGTCGCGGAGTATCGGCGGCAGGACGTGTTTTACCGGAAGGTAGGCGAAAATAAGAACAAGACCTCCAACTACCTCATGGGCGGTCTCGACTATGCGATCGCCAAGAAAGTTTCGCTCAGCGGCCGGCTGGGCGGCGAGTGGCGGAGCCGCGAGGCCGAGCCCGACACCAGCTCGCCGTATGCGGAATTTTCGGGAAAATACGATTTCACCGAGCGCTCGTTCCTCGTCGGCGGCTACGCCTACACGCTCGAGGAGACGACCGACACCGCGCGGTTTACGGACACGAAAGTGCATCGCCTCTTCGTCAATGTGCAGCACGCGATCACGGCCCTGATCGTGGCGTCGGGTTCCGCGACTTATGAACCGTCCGTGCTCCAGGGCCGCCGCGGCCAGGCCGACATCGATGAAGACACGGTGCGGTTGGGTGCGGCGCTCAGCTATTTGCCGAACAAGAACTGGACCGTCGCGCTCAGCTTCGATTACGACCGCGTGGACTCCGACGAAGCCCCGCGCAGCATGCGCCGGGAGCGGGTCGGGTTGAGCGCGAGCTACGCCTTCTAAGCGAACGTCGCGTCGCGTCCTGTTGTTCATGGCTTCCGATTACGTCCCCAAGGACCACGCGTCCCTCGCCGATTTTCTGCAAATTCTGCGGCTGCGGAAGGCGCTGATCGCATTGATCCTGGCGCTCGTGATGGTGACGGCGCTGGCAGTCACGGCGTTTTTGCCGCGGTGGTATCTGGCGACGACGAAGGTTCGCGTCGAGAAGCCGGAAGGCGAGGTGAAGCTCTTCCAGGCGCAGAGCAACAACAGCTACGATCCGTATTTCCTGCAGGATCAGTTCAAGATCATGCAGTCGGAAAAAATCATCTATCCGGTGATCGAGCGGCTGAGCTTGAACACGAAGCTGGCGCCGACGGCATTCGGCATCCCCGGACCCGTGCCTTCGGCGAACACCTATCGCTATCTCGTCGACAAGATGTTGCGGATCGAATCGCAGCGCAGCTCGTCGCTGATCGAGATCAACGTATTCGCGCAGGATCCGCAGCTCGGCGCCGACATCGCCAACGAGATCGCGCGCACGTACTCGACCGATCGCGTGGCGCTCGCGACCTCCGATCAGCGCGAAGGGCTCGCGCAACTGAAGCAGGAGCTGTTGAAACAGGAGCAGGTCGTCACGCAGCAACGCGACGCGGTCGAGAAGCTGCGCAAGGATCTGAACATCTCGGGCGTCGATTTGAGCGCGCGTTATTCCGACATGGAGATCGAGACGCTGCGCCAGATGCAGAACACATTGATCGCGCTACGCGTGGATTCGATCGGCCGCAAGACGCGCTGGGAACGCTTCAAGTCGATCCCCACGGCCGACCGCATGAGCCTCGTCAATTCCGAGCTGATTCCCGATCAGAATATTCAAAACCTCCTGCAGGCGTATCTGATCGCGGACCAGAAAGTGACGCAGCTCCAAGGCCGCCTCGGCGAAGCGCACCCGGAGCTGATTTCCGGCATCGAGAATCGTGGGAAGATCAAAGAGCAACTCGACGCGCAGCTCCGTGGCTACGAGAGCTCGCTGGAAATTTCCTACAAGGAAGCCGAAGCGCGCGTCGCGGAGCTCGAGCGCCAGCTCGAACAGGCGAGGGTGGGGCAGATCCTTTCCGCGCGGGAGCGCATGCGGCCGTTCGAGGAAGCGGCGCAGAAACTCGACGACGAGACGCGACTGCTCACGACGCTCAAGCTCACGTTGCGGCAGCGCGAAATCGATTTTCAGGTGCCGAAGAAAACGATCGAAATTCTCAACACGGCCGAGCCGGCGCGGTTTCCGACCAAGCCGAGTTTCGTGCTCAATGCCACGTTTGCGTTTCTCTTTGGCAGCGTGTTCGCCGTCGGAGTGGCGGTGATGCTGGAGTATTTCGACACCAGTTTCCGCAATGTCGCCGACGTCGAGACGCGGCTGCGTCTACCAGTGCTGGGTGTGATTCCGTTTTCACGCGATCCGCGTGGGCCAACCTCGAACGATCCCGCCGAGCTCGAGCCTTTTCGCGTCCTGCAGACGAACATCAACCTCACGCTCAAGTCGGACCAGCCGCATGCGGTGGTTATTTTTTCCGCCGGCCCTGGTGAAGGCAAATCGACGACGCTCCATCGGGTGGCAAGCCTGATGGGATTGGGGGGCGAGCGCGTGGTGCTAATCGATTCCGATTTGCGCCGTCCCACGCAGCATCGCCTCGCCGGCACAAGCAAGGAGCCGGGCTTGAGTGAGCTTCTGCTCGGGCAGAAATCGCTCGAGGAAGTGACGCAAAAATCGATCTCACCGGGACTCGACTTCATCCCGAGCGGCGCGGCGACGGGCTTCACGCTCAGCCTGATTTACGGGAATCGCCTGCGCGAAATCATCACCACGCTGAAAGGCCGCTACGACAAAGTCGTCTTCGATTCGCCGCCGATCATCGGCGTCAGCGATGCGAGCGTGCTGGTGAGTGCGGTCGATGCCGCGATTCTGTTGATCCAGCATCGCCGCAACCCGCAGGCCATGGTGCTGCGCGCGCAGCAGATCGTCGAGGGCCTGAAGACCCCGCTCATCGGCGTCGTGCTGAATCAAGTGCCGGAAAATGCGGGCGGCGACTATGGTTACTACACGAGTAACTACGCCTATTACGCCGAAGATGGCGGAGTGAAATCCCGACGTGAAACCAAGGAGAAACCGGCCGGTCCGCGGACTTCAAACGACCGGCCGACCGTGGAGAAGGATCGCCTGACCCTTGGCGAATCGGACCACCGCTGAACGCTCGCGGCGGGTCGAAAGGAGAGCTCGCAACTCGCTCTCCCGCCGCCTGCGACGCGCCTCGCGCGAGGGCGGAACAGTGAAAAAATGCTTGAGGCCCCGACGGAACGGATCGGCGAAAATAGCAGTTGACGGACACAAACGCGCGCCTACTTCTTGCACCCTGTTTTGCGGGCGTAGCTCAGTTGGTAGAGCACCACCTTGCCAAGGTGGACGTCGAGAGTTCGAGTCTCTTCGCCCGCTCCATTTTAAGAAACCCTCGGGCAACCGAGGGTTTCTGCATTTTGGGGTGCGCTGTTAACGAGCACGGGTCCGTCGCGACCCTCCGGATGCGTTGCTCGCGTCGCACAACTGGGACGGGAAGCGGCGCACCGTCCTTTCGGTTGCGTTCACCTCGAGCTTCGGACAACCGATTTCCGGCGCGCCTTCGCGTTTCGTTTCCCGCATGAATGCTTCCGATTTCTTTTCCCTGCCCCCGTCGCTCGCGCGGTTCGCGGAATTTTTTCGTCCCGACACGCCGCCGTGGGAGTGGTTGAAACACATCGGTGCTGCGCTCGCGAACGTGGCGGATGCGCCGTCCGCCGTGAGCATCCCGCCGGGCGTGGATCTGAAAGGAAAAGTCTGGCTGCATCCGAGCGTGAAGCTGCCGGCCTACGCGACGATCATGGGGCCGGCGTGGATTGGGGCGAAGACGGAGATTCGTCCGGGGGCGTTCATCCGCGGAAACGTGATCGTCGGCGAAGGCTGCGTGCTCGGCAACGCGTGCGAGTTCAAGAACTGCGTCCTGATGGACGGCGTGCAAGTGCCGCACTTCAGCTATGTCGGCGATTCGATCATGGGCAACCGATCGCACTTCGGGGCCGGTGTGATCTGTTCGAATTTGCGGCTCGATCAAGAGCTCATCGTGGTGCGCACCATCGACGGCGCGTCGTTCGAGACCGGGTTGCGAAAGTTCGGCGCGATCGTGGGCGATGGGGCGGAAGTCGGTTGCAATGCGGTGCTAAACCCGGGGACGCTACTCGGCCCGCGAGCGTTGGTGACACCGGCGATCGCCTTTGGGGGGCATCTGCCCGGGGCGACGATTGCGCACGCGCGGCCGGCGATAAAGTTCATTGCTCGACGTGATTGAGGAAGGGGAACGGGGTTTGAGCTGGCGTTCCCGCGGCGGAATTTTGGACTTCTGATTTCTTTTCATGCGCACTCTCACCGGTATCCAGCCTTCGGGCACGCTTCACATCGGCAATTTTTTCGGCGCGATGCGTCCGGCGATCGAAGCGCAGACGCGCGGCGAGTGCTTTTACTTCATCGCGGATTACCACTCGATGACGTCGCTTTTCGACCCCGCCGAGCGCCGGAAGAACACTCTCGCCGTCGCGCTCGACTGGCTGGCCTGCGGCCTCGATCCGAAGCGCAGTGTCTTCTGGCGGCAAAGCGATGTGCCGCAGGTGGCGGAGCTCATGTGGCTCCTCGGCACGCTCACGCCTATGGGATTGCTCGAGCGTGCGCACAGCTACAAGGACAAGACCGCCAAGGGCATTTCGCCGAACTTCGGTTTGTTCGCGTACCCGGTGCTCATGGCCGCGGATATCCTGCTTTACGATACGCAGCGCGTGCCGGTCGGCCGCGACCAGAAGCAGCACCTCGAGATGACGCGCGATATAGCGATCAAATTCAACGCGACCTACGGCGAGACCCTCGTCGTGCCGGAGAGCGAGATCCGCGAAGACATCGCGGTGATTCCCGGGCTCGACGGCCAGAAGATGAGCAAAAGCTACGGCAACACGATCGACATCTTCGGTGACGAGAAATCGACCCGGAAAAAAATCATGGGCATCGTGATGGATTCGCGTACGCCGGCCGAGCCGAAGCCGGATGCGGACAAGAATCTCGCGATCCAGTTGCTGAAGCTGTTTGCCCCGGCGGACATCGCGGCGGATTTCGAGAACCGCCTGCGCGCGGGCGGTCTCGGCTATGGCGACCTGAAGAAGGCGCTGTTCGAGCACTACTGGAATTATTTCGCGGACGCTCGCGCGCGCCGCGCCGAGCTCGCGGCCAATCTCGATCACGTCGAAACCGTCCTTCGCGACGGCGCCGAACGCGCACGCACCGTGGCCAGTGGCGTACTCAAGCGCGCGCGCAAGGCGAGCGGGCTGGAGTGAGCGAGCCGGTGCCCGAGTGGAGACAATAGCCGCAGTCTCGCATCGGTGCAGCGCAACGCGGTCGACGCGGCCTACATTACGCGTGGGCCCGGCCGCTCCAGCCGGGCGATCGCGGCCATGATCCGCTCGCTTGCGAGCTGGTACCGCTCCTTGCCAGCTTTCGGATCGTCGTAATCCGCCGCTGAAATTGGCGGTCCGAATACGACCGACACCGGCGTGCCCAGCCGCACGGAACCGCCTTTGCCGAAGGCCTCGAACGAGCCGAAGATCCGCGCAGGTACGATCGGCACCTGAGCGCGACACGCGAACAAGCCTACCCCGGGCTTCGGCGCTTGCAGCGAACCGTCACGCGAACGCGTGCCCTCCGGAAACATGATGATGAGTTTCTCCTGTTTCAGCGCGGCTAGCACCCGCTTGATGGCACCGACGTCCGCGCCGCCGTCACGATCCACCGGGATCACGCCCACGGCGTTTAGCCACCATGCGGGGAAGCCGGGTTTCCACAGCGTCTTTCGCGCGAAGAACGTGACCTGCCGCGGCAATCGTGAACCGATGATGAAGGGATCGAGGTGGCTCGTGTGATTGGCGGCCACGAGACAGCCGCCGCTCCTGGGGACGTTTTCCAAACCGTACGTTTCGCCACGAAAAGCGATGTCGGCGAGGTTGACCGACAAGTAGTGAAAGAAGCCGTAGATCGGCTCCATCTCGACCTGCGCGAAGGCGCCGCTCATGACGAAGCAAGCCGTGCGGCAATCGGGGCCGCCATCGCATCGACCACTTGCGCCAGCGTGAGGTGGGTCGTGTCGATCGACGTCGCTCCGGACGGACAGGCCAGGGGAGCGGTCTTGCGCGAGGTGTCGAGCCGGTCGCGTTCCTTGATCGAATCGTCTCCGCCTTCGTTTGCCCGACGGCGTGCGCGTTCCTCGGGGTCCGCGTGCAGGAAGAAACGAAAATCCGCGTGCGGGAAAATCACCGAGCCGATGTCACGGCCTTCCATCACGACCCCGCGAAACGCATGCGCGCGCGCGACGTCGGCCTGGCTGCGTTGATATGCGAGGAGCGCGGTCCGCACCTCGGGAATCGCGGCGAAGTGCGACACGTGGTCGTTCACGTTGCGACTGCGAATCTCCGCGTCGGGCACGACGCGCCCTCCGATTTCCATCTGCGCGGAACGGCCTTCAACTCGCGTGCCCAAACCCAGATCGGTGAGTGCAGCCTGCACCGCACCAAGGTCGGTGGGCTGCACGCCACGGCGGAGCAGCTCGGCGGTCAGCGCGCGATAGTATGAGCCCGTGTCGACGTGCAGGAGGTTGAAACGTTCGCTGAGCGTGCGCGACGACGACGATTTGCCCGACGCTGCGCCGCCATCGATGGCGACAATGATGAATGCGGAAGTGGCCATCAGCCTGCCAACGATTTTTGACGCAATGATTCCAGCAACTCGAAAAAGTGCGGGAAGGTTTTTCCGCAGCACGCCGGATCCTTGATCGTGAGCCAGGGCTTTCCGTCGCTGTGCAGATCATGGCAGCCGAGAATCCCAAAGCTCATCGCGAAACGATGGTCACCGTAGGTCTCGATCGTTTGTCCCGCTCGCAGCGGCTTCGGGGTGATCGTGAGCGCGTCCTCGGTTTCTTCCACCTCCTGGCCCAGCTTGCGCAGCTCACGCGCCATGCCGGCGACGCGATCGGTTTCCTGTTTGCGCGTGTGGGCGATACCGGTGATGCGTGTCGGCCCTTCGAGCAGCGGCGCGATGGCCGCGAGCGTGAGAAACGTATCTGAAAATTCGCTGAAGTTCTGGTTCACTCCGGTGAGTGGGCGGTCGGGGTCGCGACCGAACGACAACGTGCCATCGCGCGCTTCGCATTTCAGTCCGACGCGATACAGCACTTCGATGAACTGCGCATCGCCCTGCAGCCCGGAGTGAAGATTCGGCAAAGCCAGCACGCCGCGCGTGACCAGAGGTAGCGCGAGAAAATAGCTCGCCGCAGTCGCGTCGGGCTCGATCGCGTAGCTTGCCCCCGAGAGCCGGTAGCGGGTGGTGTTGGCGACGGTGAACGTGAACTCGCCTGTCTGCTCGATCGGCGGCTGTCCGAACTGCTCCATCAGCTTCGTCGTCATACGCACGAAGGGCCACCGCACGCTGCCGGTGAGCGTCACTTCGACGGGCATGCGTGCGAGCGGCGCGACCATCAGCAACGCGGACAATAACTGGCTGCTCTCGCGTGCATCGATGCTGACGGGGCCTCCCGCGAGGCCGGTCGCATGAATCTCGATCGGAAAAAAACCTTCCTCGCCCGTGCAGCGAATCTCCGCGCCGAGCACGCGCAATGCATCGAGCAGTGGGCTCATCGGGCGTTTCCGCATCTGCGGCACTCCGTCGATCCGGTAAACTCCCGCCGGCGCGGCCGCGCAGAGGGCGGTCAGGAATCGCGCCGCAGTACCGGCAAGCCCGACGAACAGCTCCGCGCCTTCGCCGGCAAACGCACCCGCCTGGCCCGATACGCGCACGGTGGCGGCCTTCTCGTCGGTCTCGACGGCGACACCGAGTTTCCCCAGCGCTGCCGTCATCAGTTGCGTATCTTCGCTGAAGAGCGCGCCGGTCAGCATCACTGGTTTGTCGCAAAGGGCCGCCAGCAGAAGCGCGCGGTTGGTGAGACTTTTTGAACCGGGCAACGCGACTTCGCCGCGCGCGGGACGGGTGAAGGGCTGGATCGGCAGCAGTTCAGGCAGCGACATGGAACGACCAACGTCGCCCACCGAAGCGCGCGCGCCAAGTAGTTTCTGGTGCTCGCGCGCAGCATGGCACGCCGGGGCCTGCTTTTCGCCCCGCCGCAGGCGAGACGCTGCGATACGGCACCGCTAATTACCGGCTCACGGTGCGGGCCGAAATTGGTCGCGGTAGGCTTTCCCGCGTTCAATCCGCGCCACCACTTCCGTGTAGTCGCGATTTGCGAGTGCGATCTGAAACTGATGGAGCTCGTCCTCGAATTGCCGGAGCGCGCGGAGTACCTCGTCTCGATTCTGTTCGAGAATGCTGCGCCAAAGCTGCGGGTCGCTGGCCGCGATGCGCGTGGTGTCGCGCAGCCCGTTGCCCGCATAGTTGCGCCACGCCGGGTTCTTCGTGGCGAGAAACGCGCAGAGCGCCGATGCGATCACTTGCGGCAGGTGACTGATGTGCGCGACAATCTCGTCGTGCTGGTCGGCACCGATACTGACGACCTCCGCACCGAGGGCATGCCAGAACGCGACGACAGAATTGACGGCCAGTGCATCGCTCTCCGGCAACGCCGTTACGAAGCAGGTGCGACGGCGAAACAGTTCGGCGGTGCCGTGTTCCCAACCTGTTTTCTCCGAGCCTGCCATCGGATGCGCGCCGATGAAATGAGCGTGAGGGGAAAGTGCGATGTGCCCGAGGCGCGCGATCTCGCCTTTGACACTGCCCACGTCGGTCACGATGGCACCGGGTCGCAAGGCGGGTGCGATCTGCCGAATCAGCGGGAGGATTTTGTCGACCGGAGCGGCGACAACGACGAGGTCCGCATCGCGCACCGCTTCTTCCGGAGTCTCGGCGACGACGTCGCACCACGACTGCTCGCGCAACGTCAGGCGCGCCTCGGGTCGACGTGCCCAGAGTACGATCCGTTGTGCGACGCCATTGGCTCGGGCGGCGAGGGCGACGGAGCCGCCGAGAAGTCCCGGCGCGAGAATGGTGAGTTGGGCGAGGGCCGGCACGGCGGGAAGCACGCAAAAACCGTCGCGCGGCTCAGGGCTTGGTGCCGCCGAGCTTCGTGATGCGCTCGAACTCTTCCCGCTTCAGTGGCACCACGGACAGTCGACTTTGGCGCAGCAGCAGCAGGTCTTTCAACTTCGGCTCCGCCTTGATTTGCGCGAGCGTGACGGGAGTCTGCAGCGGTCCGGCGGCCTCGAGCTCGACTGCGACCCAGCCCTCCTCTTCGGCGGTTGTATCCGGAAAAGCAGCACGCGTGACCTTGGCGGTGCCGACGACCGCCTTGGTCGTGACGCTCTCGTAGAACAGGACGCGATCGCCGGGGCGCATCGTGTTCAGATGGATGCGGGCGGCGTAGTTGCGCACGCCGGTCCAGGCGGTTTTGCGATCGCGCACCAAGTCGGAAAAGGCGTAGGCCTCGGGTTCGGATTTAACGAGCCAGTATTGCGTTGTCATGCTGGGGTGGCTTTGGTGCGCTGCACCGAAATGGAATCGACTGACGCTGAAAAGCTAAAAGCCCGCCGCGTGCAGTTGCTGCTCTACGTGTTGATGGCATTGATGGTAGGCATCCCGCCGGCGATATATTTTGTGCGTACTTTGCGGCTCAATTGAGTCGATCGACGGCTGCCCCTCTCCATGGACAAGACTCTGCTGCCGATCCGGCTCGTTTTCGTGGCGCTCTGCGCTGCGGGCGGATGGCTGGTCTGTTATACGATCACGGATTGGGACCGCTACCGCGGCGTGGCGGTCGCGGTCGGGCTTTCCATCGGGCTGCTGGTCGTGCTCGTCGATATCATGCTCAAGGGGTTTTCCCTGCGCGGGCTTTCAGCCGTCACGCTGGGCATCGCGACTGGAACGATTGTCGCTCACCTGATCGGATCGTCACCGCTGCTCGAGTACGGTGATCCCACTCTGATCTATCTGGTGCGGCTGGCGTTGTTCCTTGTCTGCTCCTATCTGGCGATCGTCATCGCGCTCCGGGGGAAGGATGAGTTCAACCTGATCATTCCCTACGTGCGTTTCGTGCCGCACGATGTCGATGTGCCCTTGGTGGTGGTCGATACGAGCGTCCTCATCGACGGTCGGATAGCGCGTGTGTGCGAGTCGGGATTTCTCTCCGCCGGACTGGTGATTCCGCGCTTCGTGCTCAACGAGCTGCGGTCGGTCGCTGATTCGACCGATCCGCATAAACAGGCCCGCGGCCGGCGCGGGCTCGAGGTGCTGAACGAGCTGCGGAAAATCAAGAATCTGGATATTCGGATCACAGAAAGCGAAATCACGAAGCGCGAAGATGTGGATGCGAAGTTGGTTTTCCTTGCGCAGTCGATGCGGGCAAAGCTTCTCACCACGGATTACAATCTTGCGAAGCTGGCCGAGTTTCACGGCGTTCCCTGGCTGAATCTAAACGTGCTCGCGAAGTCGCTCCGGCCTGAGCTGATGCTGGGTGAACGGCTCGACGTCGATCTCGTGAAGCCCGGAAAGGAAGAAGGCCAAGCCGTGGGTTACATTGAAGATGGCTCAATGGTGGTGGTGAGCGGCGCGCGTGGATACATCGGGCGGCGCGTGCAGGCCGAGATCATCAGCGTCTTGCCGACCGCGGGCGGTAAAATGATTTTCGCGCGCCACGTGGGGGAAACGGATTAGAGGGGGCACGGTCGCGCGCGTCGACGAGTGTGCGGCGGGAAATTTTTCGTCGCATCCTAGCGAACCCGAAAAATGGTGTTTACTTGCGCGCGGTCATTTCGCAATACGTCGCATTCCACACGGGCCTGTAGCTCAGTTGATAGAGCGCTTCGTTCGCAACGAAGAGGTCGTCGGTTTGATCCCGATCAGGTCCACCATTTTCTCTGGGAGTCAGAGAATGCGTGAAACCGTGGAGTGAAGTGCGTCCGATGTCCGTCACGACGGTGAAAGCGATTTTCCTGCGCGCGGAAATTTCGTCACAATTTCCTGCACGGCGAAGGTTTTCCGAGTGGAAAGTTACGTCGCCGTGAAATGACGAAGTCGCCTCTGGCGCGTTGGCCCTTCATTTGCTACGGTCGTCATGAATACGGGGTAAGCCCGCGTCCTCCTACACCATGAGCGCCAACAAAAAGACCACTGCAAAAGCGTCCACATCGCCCGCCCCGGCGACCAAAGATACGAAATCCGCCGCCCGCCCGAAATCATCCGCCCCGAAAGTGGCAGCGAAGAAAACCGCCTCGGCAACGGCCGCCATCGTCGCCGCTGTCACCCGGGCCGCGGCTCCCGTGCTCACCGAACCTGTGGCGCTGCCGCGAGTGAAGGAAGTCGCGATCCCCGCCGTGTGCACGACAATCACCGCGAAGATCGACGTGGGTTTCGGCAACGCCCTTTTCATCCGTGGCGATGGCCCGGGACTCAGCTGGGACCGAGGCATGCCGATGACAAACGTCGGCGCCGACCTGTGGCAGGTGAAGCTGCGTGAGACGACCCGGCCCATTGGTTTCAAGTTCCTGGTCAACGACCTTACCTGGAGCACAGGTGCCGATTTCTTGATCGCTTCCGGCGGGGACGAGTTGTTTACGCCAGCGTTTTAATTTTCGACGTCTGGATTCATCGCGAGCAATCGCTCGCGCAACCTCATCGAGGCGGCGTCGCGATCGGCGAGTTGGTCCGGCAGGATCACTTCGCAGCGCATGCGGACCCGCGAGAAGGGTTTCGGAAGGTAAAATCGATCCCAACTTCGAAGTCGCCAGGCCGACGCGAATTCGCCGCCGATGAGCAGCATGGGGGCTCGCGTGCGGCGGGCGACGATGACGCTGCCTGGCTTGACCTCGTAACAAGGCCCGCGGGGGCCATCGGGTGTGATGCCGATGTCGTGACCCGATCTCAGCACGTCGACGAGCGCCGTGGCCGCCTCTCTTCCCATTCGGCTGCTGGATCCCCGCACCGTGCGCAGACCGGCCAGCGAGAAGAAGGCCGCCAGCCAAGCCCCATCCTGACTGGCGCTCACCAGCGCATACGCCGGGCGACCACCACGAAACCGGCGGACGATTTCGGCGGCGAGGAACAGCCGGTTGTGCCACAGCACGATCGCGACGGGTTCATCCTTCTTGGTGTAGGCACGAAGATCCTCAGGCGAGGTCTCGAAACGAAGCGACATGCCCCAAAGCCGGACCACGAGGCCAAACGGCCAGAGCAGGAGCCGGCGCCAACCGGCGATTTCGTGCACGGCCGAGCGATCTGTGACCGAAACCGGAGTGGGGGTGTTTTGTGGATTGGCGGACGACGGATTCAGGCGATCGGTTGTCACCGAATCTGCGCAGCACGCCAAGCGAAACAACACACGCGGGGCCGGAGCGTTGACGCGTATCCGATTCGCGGGCACGAACCGGCTCATGCCTCTGTCGCTGCCCCCGTGCCCGCACTTGCCCGAGCCTCGGCCGGGACTCGACTGGCAGGTGCTGCATTCGTTTCGCGATGCTGATCGCGGCGCAGAATTCTATTTCGCATGCCTGGAATATGGGCATGCGCTCTGGCAGAGGGGATTCGCCGCACGCTCGCTGCTCTGCCTCGATCGTGCCTTCGGGGCGAACCTGCGTGGAGATGAACCTGTGCTGCGATCGCACCCGCAACCATACGCGGCGATGGCGTGGCTCATTGCACACACCCCCGAGGGCGTATTCATGGGTAATCCGCGGGTTCATTTTCAGCATTATGCCGATCGCATGAATGAACCCCGGCGGGAGCAGCGTCGTTGGCGGGCATGGGCCTGCTGGGCGCTCGCGAGGGCCGTGCGTCCTGATTTGCCAGGTGATCCAAGGCATCGCGTAGTTGAGCCCGGCCTCGAAGAAATTCGTCGCGGTTTGGATCAACACGGACTTCCCGGCGAGTCGGCACTGTGGGCAGCGGAAAGGGATCGTGCGCTCGCATTTTCCCCTGGAAGTGAAACTTAGGCTAATAGGGGAAGTTGAACGATTCTCGTTCTGGTCGGCGCACAATACGATGTGGCAGCAGGACGTCTTGGATTGGGGCTCGCTTCAATATCAAGCGCAGCAATCGATCTCAGTGAACCCGGGATTGCCCGGACCGGCTTTGCGTGGAAATCGCGCGATCCACGGGGCTTCTAGCCTCAAGATCCCGTTTCCAGGACAAGAATGGTCGGGGCGGTGAGATTCGAACTCACGACCTCTACGTCCCGAACGTAGCGCTCTACCAGGCTAAGCTACGCCCCGACTTCTTTTCCAAGCCGCTCGATGCGGCTGAGTCGCTCAAGGAGCCGCAGTGCCAACTTCTGCGCAAGCAGAAAATCGGATTCTACATTGGGTCCCTGCGAACATTTCATAACTCCCCCGCATGAGCCACCCTATGGGAGGATGTTTTCCGCAGCGCCCGCTGCCATCGAACTAATGCGCCAGCTCGCCAGCGCTTCTTTCGCCACGCTGCTGCCAGAGTCTCAGCGTCGATTGAGCTACCCCGATGGGGATCCGCCGGCCTGAGGTGCCTTGTGATCGTAAAAACAAAAACCCCCGGATGTTATCCGGGGGCTGAAAGTCGTGAGGAGACTCGATACTTTGCTTACCTTGCCTTAGCCGGCGCCGGGGCAGGAGGCATGGCCGGCAACCGGGTCATCGAGCTATCCGACGCCCGTCGAGCGATCATCTCGGTCATGCGTTGGATCTCCAGCTCTGCGTTACGGCGCGCGATGCGGGCTAGCTCCACCTGCTTTGCGATGTCGAAGGTTTCGCGACTCAGCCGGTCCTTTTCTTTGCGAAGCTTGTCGAGCTCGGCCTCAAGCTGTTTGCCCTTGTTTTCTGCGGCTTTGCCCTTGGCCAAAAATTCGTTCGTTGCGTCGAGGACTTTCTTGTCGTCGGCAGCCTGCTTGTCGGCCTTTTCCTTCTCCTTCTTCTTTTCCTCCGCTTCACGCTCGTCCTGACGCTTTTTGGCATCTTCGCGAGCCTTGGCCTCGGCAATCCGCTTCTTTTCTTCAGCCGCTTTCTTCTCTTGTTCGATCTGGGCCTTTTGCGCCGCTTCCTTGGCGTGCGCCTTTTCGACGTAGGAGAAATAAATGACCATGAACCCGGCCATCATGATGGCGGGAGCGATGAGATACATCCACTTTTTCATTTGGTAAATTGGCTGGGATTATTTCTTCGTGGCGGCCTTGGCTGCGGCTTGCGCGGCTTTCGCCGCCGCTTCCGCAGCCTTGTCAGCGGCTTCGATACGCTCGAGCACACCGGTTAGACTACGGGCGTTGGCCTCCGCCTTCTTCACGTATTCCTTCAAGAAATTCTGTTCATCGATCGTGCGTTTGCGGTCGGCCTGAATCAGGGCGATCTCCTTCTTCTCGACGTCGATTTCTTTCTCCAGTCGCTTGACCGTGGCTTCAAATTTGTCGGCGTCGCGGGCGGCTTTTTCGCGGGCTTGGCGGGCGTTCTCTCGCTCTTCCTTAGCACGGGCTTCACGGGCGTCGCGTTCCTGTTTCTCCTGTTTGCGTTTCGCCTGCATCTCGATGGCCGCTTTAACCGCGACCTCGCGATCCTTCGCTTCCTTCAGGAGCTTGGCTTCCCGTTCATCCCTGACCTTTTGGATTTTCGCCTGCTCGCGCGATTCGAAATCCTTGTGGGCGTTCCAATAGAACCCAAAGAAAAACACAATGAGCGCAACAAGAGGAACGACGAAATAGACGTAACTTTTCTTCATGGGTAAAATGCTGGAGCTTGGCGGATCTTACTTGGTGTTGGCGGTCTTGCCCGCGGGGCCGCCTTTTTTGCCCTTGGCTTCCTTGGATTCTTTCGCGGCTTCCCGCTCGTTGATAGCTTCGGTGACGACGTTCTTGAGCTTCGGTAGCTGTGCGTCATCTGCAGCTTCAGGGAACTTCTCGGCCCGGCTGATGGCGGCCAGTGCCTCGTCGAGGTTGCCAAGCTCGTAAGCGGTATAGGCGACGAGATAGTGAACCGAGTAGGGCTTCGTGGTCTCGAAGTTGTTCTTTTCGATCGCATTCTTCGCGTGCTGCATCGCTTCTTTCGTCTTCTCCATCTGGAGATAGATCTGCGCGAGCTGTACTTCGATTTCGCTATTCTTGGGGAAGAGCTTTGCGGCCTCCTGCAAGACGGCGATGGCTTGTACGTTCAGATTCGCTTCGAGGTAATAACGGCCGAGCACGCGCCAGTTGTTTGGCTCGGACTCGATTTTATTGCTCTTCATTCCGTTGTAGAGGAGCTCCGTGCCCTTCGTGAACTGGTTCGCCATCAGATAGAGCGAGACGAGGTTCATGTTGTCTTTCGGCGTATTAAGGTGGCCGAGGGCTTGGGCGCGTTCACACGTCACGATGGCACGGGTGAGGTATTCGCGGGAGAGGGTGGGGTCCTTCGCCTTTTCCGAAAGCTGCAGATAGGTCGCCATCAGTAGCTGCCAATAATCTTTCTTGTTCGGCGATTTTTTGAGCAAGAGCTCGAGAACGTCCGCGGAACCAACGAGATCGTTCTGCTGCTGCTGCAATGTGAGCAACAGCTGATAGAAGCCTTCCTTTGGCTTGATCGCGCTTTGCAGTCCCTGCTCTACGACGTCACGGGCTTGTTGCAGAAGGACTGGATCCGGTGTGGCGCTCGCACTGGCGCGATAATAAAGTACCGAAGCATAGGCCATCATCGCTTCCGGAGTCGGCTTGGGCGTATTCTCGAGGTAACGCTTGAAATACATCAGCGATTTCGTGAACGCTTGCTGCTGCACGGCCGGATCTTTCGAGGTCGATCCCTCCTGCGCATAGATCTGCGCGAGGTAGAAAACGATATCGAGAACGGTCTTCTTATCGAAATAGCCATACTGGTCCGCGAGCTGTACAACGCGCTCCCACGGCGGCAGCGCCTTGGCGAGCTGGTTCGTCATACCGTAGATCTTGGCCTTCATGTCCAAGATCAGGGCTTCATCATAGCTATTTGGTACGACTTGGACGCCTTCAAGCAGCGCCAGCATGCCGGCGTAATTTTGGGTGTCCTGCAGCGGCTTCAGCTTTCCGAATGCCTCTTGGGTCTTTTCGCTGACGCTATGTTGCTTTTGAGGCGGACCACCTTGCTGCCCGCTCTGGGCGGCATTCGCAAGGGAGGCGGAAACAAAAAGCGCTGTCGCGAGGCTCGCCGCGCGAGTCCGGCGTAGAAGGGAAATGGATGAATGTGACACGATGGATTACTCCTCGTTAAGGGTGAAGACGATCGGCACCTGCATATGAGTGGGAACGTCGCGGCCACCTTTACGGCCGGGTTTGAATTTCCATTTGCTGACTGCCTGGACCGCGGCTGCTTCAAACTCACGTTGAGAAGAGCGGAGAGCGTAGGCGTTTTGTACATCGCCGTTCGTATCGACGATGAAGTCGACGACGACTTCGCCCGAGATTCCGGCTCGGCGCATTTCAAAAGGATACTGCGGCCGCGCCTGAAATTTGGCCACCGGCGTTTGGTCCAGCATCGAGATATCGAAGACCTTCATGCCGCGAAACATGTTCGGATCGCGGACCTCGGGCACGATGCTCATCGAAGCGGAGATCGTGACGTTTTCGGGTGGAGGCGGCTGGATTTTCTGCACGAACGAATCCGGCGTCGCGAGCTGCGGCACGTCTTGCTGCATCGGCGGTGCGAGATCGAGGGGTTTAACTTCCTCGTTCACTTCGACGATTTCAGGCTCCGGCTCTTCGAATTTCGGCATCTCCATCAACTGAATCTTCTTCTCCTCCTCGACGACCTTTTGGACCTTCGGTTTGTCGGGAATCAGCTTGTCCCCAAAGAGGACGCCGACGTGGAGCAGGACGGAAAAAAGAATACCGATGATGAGATCGCGACTCATGATATGAACAGGTTAGCGGCCGGTCTGACTCTGGACGGTTTCGACGGAGACTTGCCCGATACCGGTCTTGCGGACCTCATCGAGAGCGTAGACCGCCGCACCGAAGCGCGCGCGATTGTCGCCGCGCACAAGCACACGAGCTTGTTCGCCGAGAGAATTGCGATAGTCGGCGAGGCGCGGAGCGAGTTCGCTCGGCCCGATCAGTTCGGGCGGGTTGTTGCCGATTTTCCAGTAGTAGGTGCCCTCGTCCGAGACCTGCAGATAGAGGGTGTTGTCCTCCTTCGGCGGTTGCGACGTCGGGTCGGCTTTCGGCAGCGTGACATCGACGGCCGAGATGCGCTGCAGCGAAAGCGTGAACAAGACGAAGGTCGCCAGCAGGAAGAAGATGACGTCGATCAGTGGAATGATCTCGATACGTGCCTTCTTCTTGGTGTCGGTCGTATGGGAGCTAGCACCGGCCATGATTAAAGAGGAGTTGGAAGGAGAGGCCTGCGGCGGAAGGATTAGCTACCTGCCGGGCGAACTTTCGTTTCGATGAAGATTTTGTTGAAGCCCGCCTTGCGGGCTTCGTCGAAGACATACAGCGCGGCGTTGAACATCGCCGCTTCGTCACCATTGATCAGAATTCGACCATCCGGCTCGGCGGCCTTGAACGCGCGAAGCCGGTCGATGAACTCAGCCAGACTGACAAAGTCCTTGTTCCACGCGATCGTGCCGGCATCCGTGACGGAGATCGTCACGCCCGACGGATCGCGAGGACCACCGGACTCGGCGCTCGGCAGGTTGATGCCAGCAACGCCGCCCGACTTGTTGAGCGAGAGCGTAAACAAGACGAACGTCGCCAGCAGGAAGAAGATTACGTCAATGAGAGGGATGATCTCAATGCGTGCCTTCTTCTTGCCGCCACTGCTGCCACCTGATGATCCGGCCATGGTTGAAAAGGGCTCTGCTGGTTACGACGTCGGTGAGAGTGAGTTCTTAGAACGGAAAACGATCAACGCGTGAGCGCGCCGGTTTCCGACTTCTTGATCAGGATCTCGAGCGCGTGCGATACGTCGGCGACTTCCTGCTTCGCTTGTTCACCGCGCGCATTGAGATAGTTGAAGGGAAGGAGTCCCACGATGGCGACGGCGAGACCGCACGCGGTCGCGATGAGCGCCTCAGCGACACCACCCGTGATCTGGCCGGCGGCCGCACCGACGTCGCCGCCACCGAGAGCACCGAACGTACGCATCATACCGGTAACCGTTCCGAGAAGACCGAGAAGCGGGGCGGCGGTGATGCAGGTGTCGAGCGTCGCCATGCCTTGCTGGAAGCGGCTGAGTTCCTGGCCCGAAGCGCGGATGAACGCGTTCGAGAGCGAGTACTCGCGGTTGCTCAAGCTGTAGACGAGGATCTTGGCGATGTAGTCCTTGCTTTTACGGCCGATGGCGAGGGCGCCATCAATATCGCGGCGCTCGACGGCCTCGAGCATCTTCTCGACGACCTCCGGTTCGCGACTCGCATTTTCCCGGATAATGAACATCAGGCGCTCGATCACGACCGTAATCATGACGAACGAGACGAGGATCATGGGCCACATGATTTCTTTGCCCATAATGAACAAGTCCATCGGCGTGGCGTCACCGAGGAGAAACGCGAGGGGGAGACTTTGGATGATCATAGGAGGAAGGGTGGTTTATTTTGGTTGAATTCGCAAAAAGGGGAGAGGGGGAGCTTCGAACGTGCGGAAGCCGATTACTTGACGAGTCGGTGCGACCTTTTCTTAGAACCTTCCCTCAACATTTCGCTGCCGCGACGATTACGTTTGCACGAAAAGCGCCAATCCGGCGGAGGAATTTGTTCGAAGGGGCTGGAGAAATCAGCATCTGCGCTGAGGTGGATTCTAGGGGGAGAATACGGGAGAAAGCGAACTAGGGTTCATCAAAAGTTGGGTGTCAACTTACTTTGTTCTACGGGTGCGCCGGAATGTGAGTTTTGCAACGCAGCCGCAGAAATTGCCATCTAGACCGACGCCGAAACCGAAACCGGACGGCACCTGACTGGACGCAATAGGCGGGTAGGGAAACGAAGTTCCGGAGTCTGTCGAGGACTCATGCATAGATTCACACAGATCCGGCGTCCGGATTTTGCGGGGGCGTCACTTGTCGGCGAAGAAGTGGCTCGATTCAAGCGCGGCGCGCGATGGATTCGGTAGGCGACTCCGGGCCTCAGGAATGCCGAGCCGCCACCGCTTCCCCGAATTGCGTTGTGTTGATTTGCCGCAGGCTCGCGACGTTCCGATCGGTCGCGTGAAGGTTGGTGCCGATTCCCGGAATGAGCTTCAACGTCGCGGAGATAAGAGAGCACACGAGGCCCGAACGTCTTTGCGTATCCATCAAGGTTGGACACGTGGGGCGCCTTCGCAATTTCGCGGCTGCCGCCCGTTAGCGTGCATCCGGCTTTTTCTTCCGGCCGCTCTTCGGCTCGATGTTCAGGTAGGTCTTGTTCAACATCTGGCTCTCGTAGAGCTCGAGCAGGCGCACACCTTCACGCGGCTTCACCTGATCTTTGCGCGTCGCGGCATCGATCTGGTTCTTCATCTTCCGGCACAAATCCTCCTGCTGGTACTGGACGCCTTCGATGACGTCGGCAATCCGACTGCCGCTGAGAGCCTCTTCTATATAGAAGCCGTTCGGCTCGTCATCCTCGAGGAATACGTGAACTTCGTTCACCCGGCCAAAGAGATTGTGCAGGTCGCCCATGATGTCCTGATAAGCGCCGGTGAGGAAAACGCCGAGGTAGTACGGCTTGTTGTTCAGCGGGTGAAGGGTGATAAAGTCCTTCACATCCTGCAGATCGATGAACGACGCGATCTTGCCGTCGGAGTCGCAGGTGATGTCGACGAGGATCGCGTTGACCGTCGGCCTCTCATTCAAGCGATGAAGCGGGGCGACCGGGAAGAGTTGCTTCAATGCCCAGTGATCGAGCAGCGACTGGAAGACCGAGAAATTGCAGACGTATTGGTCGGCGAGCAGTTTGTCCAGATCGTGCAGTTCCTCGGGCTGGTAACCCGTCTTGCGGCCTTCCTTCGCGATCTGCTCGCAGATCTGCCAGAACAACGATTCGGCGGCCGCGCGGTTTTCCAGGTCGAGGTAGCCGAGATTGAAGAGCGAAAATGCTTCTTCCTTCTTCTGCAACGCGTCGTGGAAACGCTCGAGCCGGCCGAGCTTGCCGCCCTTGTTCTTGAGCATGACCTCGAGGTCTTCGACGACCTTGTGTTTCTCTTTCGGCTGATGCTCCTGCCCGAGGGACTCGCGTTTGTTGATCCGCTCGAAGACCTCAACCACCAGCAGCGAGTGTGGCGCCACGATCGCGCGACCGGATTCGCTCACGATGTCGGGTACCGGCACGTTGGATGCGGTGCAGATCTCGCGGATGTTGAATACGACGTCGCGCGCGTATTCCTCCATCGAGTAGTTCATCGAGGACTCGAAGTTCGTGCGTGAACCGTCGTAGTCGATGCCGAGGCCGCCGCCGACATCGAGATAGCCCATCGGAAAGCCCATCTTCGCGAGCTGGCAGTAGAAACGCGACGCTTCGACGACGGCATTCTTGATCGTGAGGATGTTTGGCACCTGCGAGCCGATGTGGAAGTGGACCAGCTTCAACGCTGTCGTGAGCTTGGCCTTTCTCAGCTTCTCGCAGGCGAAGAGAATCTCGGCGGTGTTGAGCCCGAACTTGGCGTTGTCGCCGGTGGACATCGCCCATTTGCCCTCGCCGCGCGTCTGGAGCTTGGCCCGGAAACCGATCAGCGGCTTCACGCCCGTCTCTTCCGAGAGCCGGATGATGTCGTCGAGCTCCTGCAGCTGTTCGACGACGATGATGATCTTCTTGCCCAGCTTGCGGCCGAGCAGCGCGAGCCGGATGTAGTCGTGGTCCTTGTAACCGTTGCAGATGATGAGCCGCTGGGCACCCTCATGCATCGCCAGCGCGATCATCAACTCGGGTTTCGAGCCAGCCTCGAGGCCGTAATTGTACTCCTTGCCCGCGGCCACGATCTCGTCGACGACCTCGCGGAGCTGGTTGACCTTGATCGGGAAGACGCCGCGGTAGCTGCCTTTGTAGCCCTCTTCCTTGATCGCCTTTGCGAAGCACTCGTTGAGCTGCGTTACACGGTAGCGGAGCAAGTCCTGGAACCGGATCACCATGGGGGCCTTGAGACCCATGCCGAGGGCTTCTTGCACGACATCGAGCACGCGGATGCCGCGACCATCGACGAGCGGTTGCACATTGACGAAGCCCGCGTCGTCGACGGAGATGTGGCCCGAGCCCCAGCGCTTGAAACCGTAATGGTCTTCGGACTTGGCCGCGGACCATGCGGAGGAGGATTTGGTTTTCAGGAAGGTGTGCGTTAAGGTTTGCGCGTCGAGAATGCGATGCGGACAGCGGGAGGGAGCCGGATGTTTCTGACCCTCAACCCTCAGCCATCAACTCTCAACTTTGCCGGTGTTCAGTCTTGCTTTTCCGAGAGGCGAATCAGTTAGATGCGTGTTTTCTTTTTTCAAATCCCTCAACACGCAAACACGAAAATGTCCTCGCTGATCGGTCTGTCAGAATTCCTTGCTCAAACCACCGCGCCGGCCGGTCAGCCGCCGAGTGGCGCGCCAGGCGGCAGCTTCATGATCATCGGCTACGTGCTGCTTTTTGCGGCAATGTATTTCTTCATGATCGCGCCGCAGCGAAAGAAACAGAAAGCGCACGAGCAGATGCTCAAGTCGCTGGGGACCGGTGATGAGATCGTGACGACGGGCGGCATCTACGGCACGATTACGAACGTGAAGGACGACCGGTTCATTGTGCGGATCGCGGAGAACACAAAGATCGAAATCGGCAAAGGCTTCGTCACCGGTGTCGTGAACAAGCAATCGGCCGCCGCTCCGGAAAAGAAGTGATTTTCGATGGGAAGCGCGGGCCTGCGGCCCGCTGCTGTTTTATGCGGGCCGGAGGCCCGCGTTCCCAAGTTCCCCTTTAAACCCAACGCCCAAATGTTCAAACGCAACCTCTGGAAGCTCGTGCTTTGCCTCGCCCTGCTGGCATGGTCGATCACGCAGCTGATCCCCCTCAAAGACGAACCGTTCGTCAGCTATGTCCGTACAAATGCCACCGCGAAAACCGACGAGTTTGCGAAGCTGCTCGATGAAGCCGCGGCCCGGAAGAAGAACCTTCAAGCGCCCAGCGAATTCGTCGCGCTGAAACAGATCGGCAAGGAGCGGCGCCTCGACCTCTCGCAATATTTTCCGCAGATCCGCCTCGAGGAAACACTCCGCAACGTCGAAAAGCGGAACGATATTCTCCTCGCCGAGCTCCTCCGTCTCTCGAAGAGCCGGCTGCAACTAGGCCTCGATCTCAAAGGTGGCGTGGCGTTCACGCTCGAGGCGGTCGATCAGCCCGGCGAAAACATCAATGATCAGGAGCGCCAGGAGAAGCTCCAGAAGGCGATCGAGATCATCGGCGCGCGCATCAACGGTCTCGGCGTCGCCGAACCGATCATCCGCCCGATCGGGGGAAATCGCATCGAGATCCAGCTCCCCAACGTCAGCACGAAGGATAATCCGGACGTGGTCGACAACGTGAAGGCGCCTGCGCGCCTCGACTTCCGTACCGTGCATCCAACGCTCACGCCCGGCCCTGGCATCGAGATTCCGCCCGGCTACGAGATCAAGACCCTCGATTGGGAAGGGCGTCAGGGTGAGAGCGGCACGGAAGAGGTCTTCGTGAAGCGCGTGCCGGAAATGACCGGCGAGATGGTCTCAAATTCATTCGCGCGGCCTGACATGTACGGCAAACCCGAGGTCATCCTCGAGTTCACCAAGGAAGGCAAAGCCCGCTTCGCCGAGGTCACGCGCGGGATTGCCGAAAGTGGCCAGCGCAGCGGCCGCCTCGGCCGGCTCGCCATCGTCCTCGATGGCAAACTTTACTCTGCGCCGACCGTGAAAGACGAAATCGACAGCGATTCCGCGCAGATCACCGGCAGCTTCTCCGATCGCGAAGCGATCAACCTCGCGAACGTCCTGAACAACCCGCTCGACGTCGAGCTACGCGTCATGGAGCAATACGAAGTCGGACCCACCCTCGCCGCCGACTCGGTCCTGACCGCGCGCAACGCGTTCATCGTTTCCACCGCCCTCACGATCATGTTCATGGTCGTGTTCTACACGATCGGCGGCGTGGTCGCCGCGATCGGCATGGGCGTCAACGTCCTCATCACCCTCGGCGTCATGGCCTCGATCGGCGCCACGCTCACGATGCCCGGCATCGCCGGTATCGTGCTGACGCTCGCGATGTCCGTCGACTCGAACATCCTCATCTTCGAGCGCATGCGCGAAGAGTTGAAGCTCGGCAAAACACTCGGTGCCGCGCTCGAGTCCGGTTTCGACAAGGCATGGTCCGCGATTCTCGACTCCAACGTCACGACGCTCCTCGTTGCCATCATCATGATCGTGCTTGGAACTGGCCCGGTGAAAGGCTTCGGCGTCACGCTGACGATCGGTATCTTCACCACGATGTTCGCGGCGGTCGTCGTCAGCAAACTCATCCTCGAGTGGCTGATTCACGGCGGCGTGATCGCGAAGATGAGAATGTTCTCGGTCCTCGAGGGCACGAAGTTCGATTTCCTGAAGTTCACGAAAGCCGCTGTCTTCGCCACCATCGCGGTGCTCGTCGTCGGCATCGGTGCGATGGTTTACAAGGGCAAGGATATTTACGGTATCGATTTCGCCGGCGGCGACATGGTGACGCTGAACTTCGCAAAGAAAGTCGACATCGCCCAACTGCGGGATGCGGCCGCCAAGGCCGGCATCAAGGAGATCAACTTCTCCTACCAGCAGCCGCTCGGTTCGGACCTCGAAGTCTTGAAGGTTACCACGCCGTTTGAACTCGGCGCGGCGAGCGTTCAGAAACTGCAACAGGCCTTGCCTGACGCACAATTCGATGTCGCGGGCACCTCGCGAATCGGCGCTTCGGTCGGCGAGGAAATTCAGTGGAACGCCCTGAAGTCCGTCCTCGCAGCGCTCGTACTGATCCTCCTCTACGTCGCATTTCGATTCGAGATGGGTTACGGCGTCGGCGCGGTCGTCGCGACGGTGCACGATGTGATTCTCACCATCGGGCTGTTCGTCCTTTTCGATCGTCAATTCAACGCCTCGATGGTCGCGGCGATCCTCCTCATTGCGGGTTACTCGATCAACGACACGATCGTCGTGTTCGACCGCATCCGCGAGGAGCTGAAGCTCAACCCGGTCGGCACGCTCCGCGAGATCATCAACCGTTCGCTGAATCTCACGCTCGGCCGCACCATCATCACGGGTGGTTCGACGTTCCTCACCGCCGTCACCCTGATCGTCACGACGACCGGTGATGTGAATGATATCGCGTTCACGCTGCTGATCGGCGTGGTCACGGGAACGTTCTCGTCACTCTTCATTGCGACGCCGGTGTTCTACTGGTGGCACAAGGGCGATCGGAAGCACGTCGAAGCGCATCACGACGTCGCGCCGAAGTACGAATGGCAGGGCACCAGCAAGGCGGCAGAATAGTGTGACAGGTGGGGGCGGCTGTCCCCAGCCGCTCGGAGTTCTGGCCGCTGGCCAGGGCGCGTCGGAGACGCGCCCCCACCACTAATCCACATGCGCTGGACCCATACGCCGTTCCCGGCCGACGAGGTTGAGGCGCTGAGCAAACGCGCCGGTGTCAGCCGTGTGCTGGCCGAGTTGTTGCTGCGCGCCGGCCTCAAGGACGGCGACGCCGCAGCAGAGTTCCTCCAGCCTGCGCTCGCCGGCCTCAACGACCCCTTTCTCCTCCGCAATCTGGAGAGCGCAGCCGTGCGGTTGCGCCAGGCGATCGCGCAACGCGAACAGGTCGTCGTCCTCGGCGATTACGATGTCGACGGTGTCAGCAGCACGGCATTGCTCGTGATGGTGCTCCGACGTTTCGGATTGAACCCGCGCTTCATCGTGCCGCGCCGTTCCGAGGATGGCTATGGCCTGTCGCGCAGTGCGATCGATCGCGCGCTCGAGGCGGGAAAGCCGGACCTGTTTATCGCGCTCGATTGCGGTACTAATTCACACGCCGAGACGGCGTATCTCCGCGCCCAAGGCGTGGACGTCATCGTGGTGGATCATCACCGCTCGAAAGAAGAAGCGATCGAGCAATGCCTGCTGATCAACCCCCACGTGCACACCTGTGCGCAGAACTCCGACGGTGCGTGGCGGAACTGCTGCACAGTCGGCCTGGTGTTCAAACTGTGTCACGGTTTGCTCAAGCACATGCGGGCCGAGAATCATCCGGTCGCATTTCGCATCAAGCTGCGCGACCATCTCGATCTCGTCGCGCTCGGCACCGTGGCGGACCTCGTGCCGCTGGTGGGCGAGAATCGGATCATGGCGCGGCACGGGTTGCGGATTCTGCAGGACACGCAGCGGCCCGGCTTGCGCGCGCTGATGGAGGTCGCGGGCGTGAAGCCGGCGCAGGGCATCACGCCCACGGATATTTCGTTTCGACTCGGTCCGCGCATCAACGCGAGCGGCCGGCTCGCGGATGCGGCGCTCTCGGTGGAGCTGCTTTTGAGTGACGAGGTCGAGTTCTGTGTGGAAACGGCGCGGCAGCTCGATGCCTTCAATCGCGAACGCCAGGAGATCGAGCGCGCGATTACCGAGGAAGCGGAGCGCTGCATCGAGCAGCAGTTCATGGAGCATTCGGGCGTGGTGCTGTTCGCGGAGAACTGGCATCCCGGTGTTGTCGGCATCGTGGCGGGCCGGGTGACTCGAAAATACAACCGTCCCTGTGTGGTGCTCGGAAACGAAGGCGAGATGGCCAAGGGATCCGGCCGCAGTGTCGATGGGGTCAATCTCGTGGAAGTGCTCGGCACATGTTGCGAGCATTTGACCAGCTGGGGCGGCCATCCGATGGCCGTGGGCGTGGCGCTGCCCAAAGCTCACCTCGACTCGTTCCGCGTCCGCTTTGCGGAGGCGGTGCGGGCGCACGTCGGCGGCGACATCGCGGAAGCGCGGCTGGAGATCGCCGCCTGGCTCACGCCCGAGCAGATCACGGAGCGCCTGATGGACGAACTCGATACACTGCATCCTTTCGGTCAGGGAAATCCGGAGCCGGTGTTCGGCGTATGCGGCGTGGTGCTGCGGCACCCGCCGGAGGTTTTCAAGGAGCAGCATTTCCGCTTTCATTTCGAAGACGGGCGACGGAGGCGCCTGCACGGCGTGGCATGGAAGCTCGCGCATCGCCTGCCGCCGCTGCACACCCCGATCGATCTCGCGGTGGAGCTGAAATGGAACCACTTCAATGGCCGGAAGCTCCTGCAGGTGGGCCTGATCGATTGGCGGGCGGCGGCAGCGTGATCGGGCCACCCGGGTACGGAACCTCCAACCCCAAATCCCGAACTGGATTTCGGCGGATCGGTGCCTAAATTCCTCTTGCGCTCAGGCGCGAATCATTGCTTCTTCTCGCCCTCTTTCACGCACCCGTAGCTCAATTGGATAGAGCATCTGACTACGGATCAGAAGGTTTGGGGTTCGACTCCCTACGGGTGCGCCAGTTTCCCTCGTAAGAAGATTTCGGGGGACGTCTGGGGGACAAGCGGCTTGATTCCGCCGCACGCCCCGCTCGGGGCCTTGGAGGTCGTGAGTTCGAATCTCACCAGCCCGACCAACGTGAAAAAGCCCGCCTCTTTCGAGACGGGCTTTAAGGACAACGTGCGCAACGACTATGCGCGCGGAGGGAGTGGGGACCGGGAGTGCGATACACCCCGGCATTCCGCCAGCCAAATGATAGCCGATCGGACCCATCGTCGTTGATCAGCGTTCATTGGAACCGCCTCCCGAAGACCCTGAGAGGTCAACTCACCGTCGAGCACGGTCGCCATGTGGATGAGTATATTTCGATCCATGATCCATTTTACGAATTGAGGGGGCAGGCGGTCGCGCGGGGTAACCACTGCGGGTAAGGGAGTCGATATAACATCGGCGCGCTTAGGCATGACGCACCTCCTCAACGATCCAGGCGTAGGCGCGCACCGCAGACGGCTTATGGTGCTTTCGTGTCCTTGCCCGTTTTGGCTGTATTGCTCGGGCGCTATCGATCCGTTTCTCCAGACTACTCGGTCGGTTCATTTGCACTCCTTGGCCCCAATGGATGGGGGGCGCCGCACCTACTAACGGGGTAGTAATTGGGCACGTTAATGCCCTCCCGCTTTCGATGCGGCGCCAAGTGTCTGCTTAACGTTGCTCGGGTTACTACGCCCGATGATCCCACAGGAATCATGCCGTAAATGCAGGCACACGCTGAACGCGCCTTCAACGGTAAACCGAATGAATGGAAACGCGGAGCACTGTTCCAAAATAGGGCCCGCCACCGGGGACGAACCGATGGCGGGCTTATGTCTTACAAACCCACGGGGAAAAACCGGTCCCGGGGAAATTGGGCTACCGAGCTCGCAGCTGGAGACCGTCCAAACGTTCGATCGCAAGGTTCATGTTCTGTACCGTGTATCCTTGGCCGTTTTCAGCCCATTGATCCCGGACGGCATCGGCCGAGGTCCTGAGAATAGAGGCTAAACCTTCTGCACCGATTGCCAGCTCGAGCATAACGTCGGCGCTCTTGTCGTGGGACTCCCGCCAGTTGGGCGCGCCGGCGGCAAGTTCGGGGTCGCGGCCGATCGCGCGGTGATTGGCCGCTTTGGCGCGCGTCTCCCTTGCGACCTCGAGCAACCGCTCCGAGTGAAACGTGAGTTTCGAAATGTAAGCGTTCGGGTCTTTGATCAGCAGATGTCCGGAGGTGCTCATTCGATTGAAAGGAATCTGGCGGCCAGTTGTGCGGCTGGTGTTGCGTTGGATGCGCGGAGCACCTCGCGTGCGGTTTTGATCTTCGGGAGGAGCGCGCTCATGCGCGGCGTCAACACCTCCGGCATCACGGGATTGAATTCGCGAGCCCACTCGGCTTCGAGTTCCGTGACCCGCGCGCTATAGTAGCGCTGAAGCTCTTCATTGTATTCAGAGCCGGCGCTCCGTGCTGCGTTCGTCAGCCACAAATCAACCTGAACAAAGAGTGCGTCGACCGCGTTGAATCCGGCCTGGGCTTCGATCATTGAATCAAGTGCGTCCTGCGACTCGTCGACCTTAAATCTCTCGCATGCGGCCTCGAGCTGATCCTCTGCCGCTTGACGATGCCGCGTCCAGTTCTCCCTACGCTGCTCCGCGTGTGCGATCGCCGCGACGGCAGCATGCGCCGCTGGCCACCGCCGTGTTTGACCCGGTCGTGCTTTTCTGAATACGCGGGAAACGAGTGAAGTAATTAACGCGTTCATTTCTGGAGGGCTTCAGTCCGGCGCAGGGCCAGGATGGCTCGAGATGCAAGATCGACGTGGATCGGATCCACGACACCGCGGCTTGCTAAAAAGGATTCCAGGTCGCTTCTGACGTGTTCACGCACAATCGATAGATTCCAGGCTTTGACGCTATACATTCCGTCCGCGTCGCGTTCGGCGCCGGCGGCCGAGAGCCAATGGTCTATTTGGGTAGCCTTGCATCCTACATCGGCTTGAAATTGAAGTCTCGTGAAGGTCATGAGATATAATGTTTGCGGGAACCGCTGGGTAATCCAGATGAGCCGATTTGCACGAGTCGCGGTCTCATAAACAGGGAAGGATCTTGTTCAGCGCTGCGCAGCGCTTGGGGTGCCGTGGGCGCTGAAGACAGCGCAGGCCAGCGGCCCTTCGGACAACGCTCGGTGGCCAGCCAAAGCTTGAGCTGGGTGCAGCCGCAGACGCGGCACTTCCCCAACCCGCCACGCGCCGCAGCATCCCAGAATTCACAGCCGGCGCACGCCGCCGCGCGGGCGCGAAACTCCGGATCGGTGAGCACCACCCGCTCGCCCAAGATAGCCGCACGCGCCGCGCGAAACGCAGCGTAGCCGAGCGAGGTGGTAAGTTCGGCCGCCGTCGGCTCGGGTGGCTTTGGCGGACGGGTCAAGGAAGACTCAAGGGCGGGCGATCGGGCGGTCTGCGGGTCGCTGCAGTCGCCGTAACAGCCCCAGCGCTGGGGCCATGGCCGCAGGCACTGCGCCCGCGGATCCGCAAAGTCGATTCGGCCGGCGCGGAAGGCCTCGCACTGCTGGTCGCACCGGCCGCAGACCTCGCGGCGCGCCTCAACCACGATCGGGCGCATGGGTTTTTTCGTCGCGCTGCTCATGGACAGTCGTAGCTCGCCACCACATTGCCGACCGTGACGACCACCTCCCCTGGCCCCGGATTGATCGTGTACACCGGGGTCTCCGTCGCGCTGCCGTTCCACTGGTAGCTCATCGGAACAATGGTGCCTCCCCAGTTCTCTTCCCACGTGATCCTGTAGCACGCCACGCCCGTCAGGTCGGGGAGCAGGAACTTGTAGCCCATTCTCCTCAGCGTGAGCGTGAGATGATCGGTATCCCAATCCGCCTCCGCCGAGGTGCACCCCTCGCTGGTGTATGATCCACTCAACACGACACCGCCGGTCAGGTCCGCCCACAGCATCGAGTCGGAGTACTCGTTTGAGAGCGTCTCGATCAGCGACCCCGTGCCGCGCCGATACAGGCCAAACCCAGAATAGACGCATGCGCCGCCATACTGGTCCGTGAAAATGCGCTGAGTGGCCGAGTCGCTGGGAATCCCCTCCCAATAGCATGGCGTCTCCTCCATCGTGTCGCAGGGACAGTCGTTGACCGTGTGAGTCCACGCGTACGTGTCGGTCCCGCCTCCAACGCAGTCGTTTTCCTGCGAATACTCCTGGTAGCCGCTCCATTGCACTGTGGATGTACACGACACATCCGCGCACTCTGACGTAATATTCCCTTCCTCATCATACGCGGGAGAGTAAAGAGTGCCCGTCGCGGTGCCGCTATAGGTCTTCCGCAGGTAGCGCTTGGGTGGTGTGCTAGGGACGTATTCGCCGTATCCGCACTTGCTCTGGCTGCCGCTCGCCGTCCGGCATACCAGCGTTGGCGCGGGCGCAGAGCAGGGATCGCAAGGCTCGGTCTTGCAATCGCAGTCCAGCGAGCAGGAGAGCAGGTGCTTGAGGTAGCCCATGGCGGTAGCGGATCAGACGTAGGGTGCAGAGGCCAAGTGCTGCTGGCTTTTATCAACTCCAGCATCACAATAATCGTCCACCCGCAGCGACACGGACTTGCCGGCCAAAAGCGCGGCAAAGGTTATCGCGAGGGACTTACCTGCGCCAGCGGTATCCGTCATTGTGATACCATTCTCATCTATCACGATGCTCTTGGTGCCGTTTGTCACGGATATACTGCCGTTCGTTATATCCAGTGACCCGTCTGATGGAGAAATCAACACCTCCTTGGTCGATCCAGTTGGGCTAAAAACGCCAAGCGCACCGGTCGTATACATCTTGGCGTAGTCACCGCTTGCGATGTTTAGCAGTTTTATGCCGTTTTCATCTATGTCTATGTCGATTGTTCCGTCGTTGAAGTGGAGCTCGTCGGATGTGCCTCCACCTCCGCCGGTTCCATCGAGTGCAGAAATCACTGTGTTTCCTGAACTCACTTTAACCTCAATTCCCGGGCCTCCAGTGATTTTTTTTCTCTGTTCCTGAAGCTTGTTGATTCTCTGCGCAAAAGCCACGAGGAACGCCGGAGCCGAGGTAATTGGGGCCGAAGGCGATTCTGTCGGTGTTGCCGGGGCTTGCGCGCGGGCCGGAGTCGATGGGCCAGCAGGACTGCTCGTGCTCGCAGAGCCGCTTTTGGCCGATCCATTTTCGGTGGTTTTCCCGGCAGCCTTATCGCGGCGCTCTTCTCCAAGCCGGGTGTCTCGAGTCAGCTGTTCGCTCTCGTGTTTCTTTCGCTCCTCGCGCCTTGCATTTCTCGCTGCTACCGCGCGATCTTTGCTGGTTTCTTTGTGTGCCATGTTTTATTGCCCCACTTCAGAGCGACTGAAGTTTCTGCATCGCCAGTCCGACCATCCGCTTGCGGTCCTCGTTATCGAGAGCGAAGCGATCGAGTTTCGCGGCGAACCTGCTGATACTCTGCTCGCGAATGGCTCGGAGGGTCGACGGCTTGAACTGATATAGTCCCTGCGCCGGACCGCGGCCCTCGTGTGGTAGCCGGCCGTCCTCGATCATTGCGGAAACGGTCTGGCGATGCAGTCCCAGGAGCGCCGAGAGGGTTGTGATGTTGTGACACAAAAGCGTATCGTCGTCCTCCGGCACGCGGGGCAACACCCCGGCGAGCGATGAGCGGCTTTGTTTCGTGGCGTATTCAACGCTCAGCTCAACGGCCCTGGTGTCGCTAATCTTCGGCGCCGCCTTCCGAAATACCACACTGCCAACACCACGAAGCTCGATGTTCGAAGGGCCTTGCCCGCCCCAATACAACTCCAGGACGCGCTCATAAGCGTCGAGGTTGTTTATAATCTCGATCGTGGCTGGGGTTTGATAGAACAGGGTGGCGCATTGCAGGACATTGCCGCCGGCACTGGAGAAATAGCAGGCTTGACCGATCAGCTTTTGCGCACCCGGCGCATTGGGACTCCAAATCGACTCAGAGCGCGCCATGCTATCGCTAAGCAGCACAACGTTTATATCGCGGCGCTTTCCTGTATCAAGGTTCAGTTCCTTAATCAAAGGCCCAAGGCCTTCATTGCCGGCCCAAGCGATATCTTGGGGCACCAGGGTGAACTCACGAACGAAACGCTGGTCCTCGGTGCGGAAAAGTGAGATTTTGGAATCGGCCATATATGAACGTCGAATCCGTCAAATCTGACGATTCCACCATGTTATATGGAATCCACAGAATCGACGCGTGAAGAGATCCGCAGGATTGAGGCTGAAATCCATCAAGACAAAGACGGCGTTCTTATCGAGCTCGCCGAGATCGTCGGCGACGTCGCCGCGGAGGTGGAAAACATCCAGGCATGGCAAGCGGTGGATGGCTGCGAGAACCGACACCTGGTCCGGACGCTCGCGTCAGAGGTCACATCGCTGAAAATCGCACCCACAACCAGAAAAGACGCCGCTGAGATAGTCGCCATAAAGCAGCTCGAGCTGGTTCACACGGACGAGCTGCTCAGTATGGTCCGCGGGTTCGCCGATCGTATCTCCGAGCACAACCGAGGGGCTGCAGAGCGATTCCGCAAGAGAATGGCCGCGCACGACGTCGCGTTACGCGTTGGTGCAGTCATGCACCGGGCGGAAGTAAAGAAGCTCGAGGCGGAGAATGCCCAAACACGCGAGTCGCTTGGATTGGCACCTGGTGGCGGCGCGTTGCGGCTGTGGCTGGCGCAGCGGCAGCGGCAGCTGACCTAGCCCACAGCTTGCGCCGACGGCTCCCATTTCATTACGCCGTTCCGCTGAAATTCACTGATCTCGTCGAAGATCCGGCAAAGCTCCATCCGCGTCTCGGTGATGTCTTTCCCGACCAAGCGCGGCGGCGCCTCAAGCTCTAGCTTTACTCGTAGGAATCCGGTGAGTTTGCCCGCGTAGGCCATATCGAACGCTCGCACCTCTTCGGCCGGTATGAACTGGCCACGCATTTGGGCGTTTCGAAGTTTTCCAGCTTCGATGTCGACGCGCAGTTTCTCGGCCCTCAGCTGAGCAAGCGGCCCGTTCCCCGCGCCCTTACCCAGATCCCGATCGTCGCGGAAACGCTTCCACGCCTCTACGTCGGGCGTTTCTGGTGCGCCAGGGAGCTTCCGCCACTGGTTTAACGCCTGACGCGAGACACACAGCTTTTTGGCCACGCCGCTCCAATCAGTGAGTGTCAACTTGGGGGATTTCTTCATTCGGGAAAAAAAACCAAGGGTGCAAACACCCGAACTGCGTGTAGGGTCTGAACAGTTCTTCTTTTGGGGTGCCACCCCCACTCCTGCGCGCCAGGGTGCGCGTTCATTAGCGATCGGCCGCCATTAGCTATGACGCTCATGCCGCGGAGCGCCAGCCGTGGGACGCCTCCCGTTTTGCGTTCGTTTCGTGGGCCTTTTGTGTGGCCTTGCGCTCTCGCCGTGATGCAAGCGCCGTTGCGGTCCAGTCGGCAAACAAACGGCGGAATCGGTGCTCCAGGTTGTGGATGGACTGCTTGGTGCATCCCGCCGCTGCTGCAGCCTCGCTGAGCGATCCCGGCAACACACCGAGGGCACGGGCCAGCCCGGCGCAAGGGCCGTTATGCTCAGCCGCGCGCTGGAGAACTGAAGCCAATGCCGCGCCGGCGCGGGCCCACGCGATCTCGTTGAGGTGCGGCAAGAGCACATCTGCAACCTCGTCGGCCTCGGCTTGGGAGAATCCACATTCACCGACTAGAACCGCCTGGAGCGCAATCGGCTGCGCGCTGTCGTCAAGCGCGTGAAGCCCCTCGTGGAATGCGACTCTGAACATTAGTTTTGGCCGCTATGGGAACTCGGGGCGAGTTTCACCAACTCATCACGGATGGCCTTTAAGCACGAATGAACTTCACGAAATGCGGGGGCCAAGAGACATTGGCGCTTCTCGATGCGATTGATTACGGCTGTTGTTCGGGCTGACACCTGGCCAATAAAGAGGCCGAGTGCGACGCCAGAGGCTGCGACCAAAAGCAGCACAAAAATACCAACAACGAATAGGAGGGTTGTCATGTGTGTTCATCCTGTGGGGATCGTCAGTTTTGCATAGGGGCACAGGGGCAACCCATATACATGGGGTTGCCCTGCTGCCCCACCGGGGCAATTGCCCCGCTTATTGCCCCGCTGCCCCGATCATATAGAAAGCCCATATTTCCCGGTCCTATCGGCAGCCGCCGCGGAGGTCGGAGACCTCTGCGGGCGCTATTGAACAGGGTTCTATTCGGGAGGTTCTATTAATACGTTTCTATTAACGTGCGCACCTGCCTGCCCATGGTGGTGCTCACTCCGGTGCTCATGCCGCGCCCACCTAGTGCGCAGTCAGTGGTTTCGCTGCACACGTCCTGCGCACGATCTGAGCACGTTAATAAGTGGCGGTCCGGCGTGAGCGCATCGCGCTTCGCACAAATCTCCCGGCTTGCCGCCTCATTTATTGCGCGTTGCTGCTGTAGTTTCTCGATGCGTTTCGCCTTTCGTTGCCCGACGGCCGCCGCGATTTCGATGGCCGTGAGGCGGTGGGACCAAAAGCGCTCGCCGCGGTTGAATGTAAACGAGTGAACGAGGCCGCGAGTGATAAGCTCAGCGCACCTCCGGTCGATCTTGCTTCGGTTGTAGAGCGGCCCACAGAGACCGTCCGCTCGCGAAAAGCCCGGCTTCATGCCGCCAGCGGCTCGCGCCTGAATCATCGGCCACCCTACCTTAGCGTAAGCCTTGTCTCCGATCATGGAATACAGACCGATCAAAACACGCATTTCCTCTTCGGTCGGGTCTCCATCTCTGGCGTCGAAGTATAGATCCCTCCGCAACCTCGCCCAACACGTAGGGCCGACCGTAGATTCCCAGCGATTACGACACATTTCTATGCGGTCGTAGCCCCCGAGATAAGCGCCGAGGTCGCCCCCATCAAAACCAATAACCCCCCGCGCCAAGTTCATTGCGTCTTCTTTAATCTTCGCGACGTGATACCGAAGCGAGTGCGCGTCCTCAACATCCTGGTGCGTGGCGATGATGAACTTTACCACGCCGTAACCCCACACGTCCCCCAGAAGCTCTCTGAATGGTCGGGTCGAGGCCAGGGCACACAGCGGGAATTGAATGAACTGGCCATGCTCCGCGCTCATTGCGTGCCCCTCCACCTTTCCAGCAACTCGGCCGCCTCCTGCGGATCGCCAAAGGTCGCCTCGTAAACCAATGCGCGAAACAGCAGTTTGCCCGACGGTGCTTTGACGTCCGAAGCTTTTGTAGCGAGATCGTGTTGTCTGTTCTGCGGCGTCCGGTGCGTTACCGGCGCCGCTTTTTCTTTCGGCGGTGCGGCGCCGCCAATTGCGAGCTTGTATTGGTGCATTAGGCGGCCCCCCCCACCGTGCGCTTCTCAAGCCACGCGTCGACCTGGGCGGGATCGAACATGATGCGGCGTGCATTCAGCCGAATGTGTGGGATGCCTTGAGCGCGCACAAATTCCCACCACGCATCGCGGCTCCGATAGCTGAAGCGGGCCATCATGGTTGTGCTGTCGACCAGTTGGCGGCCAGCGGTAATCACCCCTTGCCGGGATAAGATAGTAGTTGCCATACCCATCCGCTTTTCGTCTAAAGGTGGCGTGAATGTTCCAAACTCACTCGTAAGTGCTGCGCTGAAAGGAACGCGCATTGGCGACATACCCGCGGGCTTAGTGGCTCAGTCGGTGGGCCTTACCCGGCAACATTTCGCTCGGCTGTGCGCAGGCGGACAGGTGCCAGGCGCGTACCGGCCAAGGGGACCGCGGAGCCGCTGGAAGCTAAGGCCCAGCGCTGCGCTCGCGAAGTGGATAGAAGAACGGGCGCCGTCCAATCAAAGCCTAGCCCATATTTCGCGAGCGACCAAAGAGATTGAAAAGACCCGCAGGGAATTGCGGCGGGTTAGCGCTGCGCTCAGCCAGCGACGCCGCGCTTGCTATGAGTGCGTGCTCCTTAAGGAGTCTGTGCCTGAATCTCAAACCAGACGCGGGCCGGCGCCTTAGTCATCAGCCGCTTGTAGTGCCTTCTGATGATGGCGGGGGAATTCCCGGCCTCCTCTGCCGTTTGCGGCACGTTCTGCGTCACGGCGCAACGGTACGTGATCCAGCTATGCCGGAAGCAGTTTTCCGGCAACCCGAAGCCAGCGGTGCGCCCGATCTCGCGCAGCCGGTCGACTGCGAGGTTTGAGCATACGCGGCCGGCGCGACCTTCGCAGAGCATCAGCCACGCGACGCCAGCCCGGGAAATCGGCACGATGCGCTCGGCCGGCGTGCCCTCCTTCGCTTTCGTGACCTGGAGTCTTCTGCTGGGAAGGTCTATGTGCTCCCAAAGCTGTTCGTGAACCTCGCCACGACGAAGACCGCAGAACGCCGACAGAACCAGCGGCGCCAGATACTCGGGGTGATGCTCGCGGAAATGCTCGAGCAGTTTTTGGAGCGTATCTGCCGTTATGATACCTTTCTTCAGCGGCCCTTCCTTTGCCCGGTCGGTCTGCTCTGCCTCCGTCTTGAGCTCGCGGGGCAAGTAGCCTTGTTTCTGCGCCCATCGCCACAAACCAACGGTGTGCTTGCGAAACGTGTTTCGGGTGCTGGCGCTGTCCCACTTCGCCAGCCATGCGCCAATTTGCGGAGCGCTTATCGAGTCGATAAACAGGGATCCGAAGTCTCGCCTAATGTCCTCGAAAATATGCCCGTGGTTGTGCTCCGTCTTAATTCCGGCGCGCTTCTTAGCGGCTAAAAACGCGGTCACGACGTCGGCAACCTTCATGCGCTCGTGCTTCGTGATGTTGCGCGCGGCCCATGCCTCGCACGCGCTGATGACGTGGCCCTCGCAGATTGCGTGCGCCTTGGCGTACTGATCGAGCGCGGCGATCAAGGGGAGCCCCAGGGCGCGCGCCTTTTCCCGCGCAGCCTGGAGTTCGTCCCGGTCTCCCGTGCTCATGCTCGCGCCCTCGACGCGGCCGGCGTTGAGCTGCGCGGCCTTGGTGCGGGCGGCGCCCAGCGCGTCTGCCTCATCGGCAAACTTCTCGCGCTTGCGCCCGCTTGGTGTATTCCACGCGAGAACGTAAATCCAGCCGCTGCCGGCGTGGTGCGCGTTGCGATAGAGCTTCACGCGCGCGTGCCCCGCGGTGATCGTTCTTGGCCATGAATGAGCGCTCATGGCTGGGGGACGTATGGGGGACAAACAGACCGTTACAACCCCGAATAACTCGGATTTCTCCTCCTATGAGACGGGGCGTCGCGACTCCCTACGGGTGCGCCAGTTTGAAAGCCGCAACCTTCACCGGTTGCGGCTTTTTCGTTTTCTGCGCTCTCCGCGGCCCGTTTTCCTTCCTCCTTCCTCTATCTAGGCGGGGCGTGCGGGGAAACGGCGGGCGCGGGAGGCCGTTAGATAGATGGCGAGCGCAAGCTCGCGGATTCCCAGGCGCGGCAGCGCGGCTTGCTAGAAGGAAAACGTGTTCGTCAGCGTCCAGCGTTGCGGTTCCTTGATCGTCCATTGCACGACGCGCCCGTCGGGCCACACGGCGAGCGGCTTCAGCTCGTTGCCGACACCGATGTTGCGCACGTTCAGCTGCACTTTCCACTGCACGTTTTTCCGCAGCGTGCGACGGTAGCTGAGCCAGGCGTCGAAGGTCGCTTCGCGCTCGCCGTAGTAGGGCCGCGTGGTGTCGGAGACCGCGAGCGTGGTGCCGCCCGTCGTGATTGTCTTGCCGGCGTAGCCCAGCAGCGGAGCGTCGGACCAGCGAACTGCACCGCCCACGCCGAAGCCCCTCAGCCGGCCGCCCAGTGCTTCATCGCGAAACGTGTAGTTCGTCACCGCGCGAACGCTCCATTTGCGCAGCTCGTCGGTTTCCGTGCCGTCCTGCGCAAACGTGCTCACGACGCCCAGATTGAGCACATTGCTGGCGACGAAGGATTGCAGCGATGCCTCATTGCCGCCGATCGGCGAGCCGAGGAGCTGGCCCGCGGGCGAGGGCGAACCGTCGGGATTCTGCACGAGGGAGAGCAGCCCGCCGTCGGGACTGAACAGAAAGTCGTGCAACTCCGGCGCGATGGCCGTGCGCACGGCCTCGGCGGTCGCGGCATTCGCGGTGATTCGCCAGTTGCTCGTCGGGTTGAAACCCACTTCGAGCTCGTAGCCGCGCGATTTCAACGCCGACACCCCGCTGATCTGCCCGCGATCGGCGGTCGTTTCGGCGTATCCACCAAACTGTGACACCGGCCGCGCGGGATCGTCGTTCGGCGTGAGTGCGACTTCGAACGCGCGCTGGTAAACCTGCCCGCGCGGGCTCTCGAGCCACGCCTCGAACGCGGCGATGCCCGCCAGGTTATCCCGATTGTCGCCCGCGAGATTGTGGTCGATCACCTGCGGTACGATCATCGCGAGCTGGTTCAAGCCGGAGACCAGGCCGCTGACGGTGGCGTTCGCGGCGAGAGTCTCGTAGCGCGCGAGGCGCACCTCCAGCCGGCCGCCGAAGGCCGTCGCGCGCACGCCGAACTCGCGCGTCTTGCCCGTCTCCGACGGCAGCGATTCGCCCGTGATCGTATAGCGCTGCGGTGCGATCCGGAAGTTGCTCGCGCGATTGTAGAAGGCGCTCGCTTCGGTGCCGGCCGGCAGCCAGCGCCGCAGCGTGCGCGGGAGATGACCGACCGCGCCCCAGTTCGTGGAGCTCTCCGCGAGTGTCCGCGTGAGCTGCGGATAAAAACGATCCCAGGTGACGTCAGCGGTGCCGAGCGGCGTGAGGTTCGGAATCCCCGCGTCGTAACTCCACACGCGATCGCGGCGCCAGCCCGCGGTCGTCACCAACGCGCCGTCGAACCAGTGACTCTGCAACACGGCCGAGGTCGAGTGCACCTTTTGCTCCAGGCGATCCGAGTAACGCTGCGCGTTGCGTTGGGTGTTGCTCACGTCGTGCCGGCCGTTGCTGACGAGGTCGAACGTCGCCGGTTGCCACGGCGTGAGCGCGTCCGGGGTGTTGGACGTCGGACGTGGGTGCGCGAGGATCGTCATCGTGGGCCGGCCGCTTGGATCCTGCGCCGCCGTGAGCCCTTGCACGCGCGCGGAAATGGGATCGCTGAGGCTCTGCACGCTGTCGCCGAGGTAACGCGCGACGGCCACGATGCGCGCGGTACTGCTCGCGGTTCCGGGCAGCGGCAGGTTCTCGAACGCGCGCCAGTCGAGGCCGCTGTTCCAGAGACTGCCTCCGAATTGTTGATACAAGGATTCCTGTCGCGTGTGATTCGCGTTGAACACGTGCCGGCCCAGCACGCGCCCGAGCCAGCCCGGTCCGCCGCTGCCGCGCAGATCGAGCTCGTAGTAGGCGGTCGCGCGCGCCGCATCGCGGTCCTGACTGTAGACGCGTTTGAAGCCGCTCCCGATCGTCACGGGCCGGAGGAAATTCGGGTTCGGCGCACCGTTCGGCAGCCGCTCGTTGGGATCGAGATTGACGGCGTAGTTGATCGGCGAGGTGAAGCCGTTGTCGATGCGCTGTCGGTCGAACGAAATTTCGATGCCGGCGCGACGATCGAGAAACGTCTGCTCGAGCGTGGCGTTGTGCGCCTCCCAGCGGCCCCACTCGTATTTCGTGGGGCCGCCGAGCATTTGATGATAAAAGTCGAACACCGCCGCGTCGTTCAGCATCGGCTCGCGATTATAGAGCGTGCGCAGCGGATTGTCGGCCTGGTGGACGTTTTGCTCGACGAGGATGCGCGAGCTCAGCCCGAGCATGCCGCTGCTCACGAGCGCGCTGCCGGCAGCGTTTAGAGCGGAGCCTTCGGCGAAGGTCTTGAATCCGTCGACCGTCGCGCCGCCGCCAATCGGAAGACCGCCCACCGTGCTGCGGTGCGGATCGAGGTAGACGAGCATCGGCTCGTTCGCGGCCGAGCCGCCCCAGTTCGCACTGAAGTAGAACGGGTCCGGCGAACGCAGGCCGTCCGGGCCGAAAACGGTCGTGCTCGTAAACGGTGCCGTGGGTGCGTCGAGTAGCCGGCCTGCGCCGCCGCCGGGCGCGCTCGGATCCCAGACGGGTTTGCCGGCCGCCCACCACCAGGACATGCGATCGTAGGGCGGGCGCTGCTCGGGCCGGTTCGAATCGCTGCGGCCCACTTCCGACGTCACGCGCACGTGCGTGTCATGGAAAGGCTGATACGTCGCTGTGAGCGTGGCGCCGCGCTTTTTCTGGTAGGCAAAGGCGGTGCGGTAACGCGCGTGGTCGAACAGCGTCGCGAGCCGGAGCGCAAGCGTGTCGCGGCGCAGCACGTGGTTGTGATCGAGCGTGGCGCGGTGTGACCCGTAGGAGCCGGGCGCCACGGTCGCGGTCGTCGCCGCCCGCGCGAGATCGGCCTCGATGAGGCTCGAGTTGATGATGCCCGCGGGACTGCCGAGCCCGAAGAGATTGGCGTTGGCGCCGCGGCTGATTTCGACGCGCTCGAGATTGTAGCCATCCATCGGGATGTCGGTCAGGAAATAGTTGCGCGTGCGATCGGCGTGGATGAGTCCGCGGATGCGCGTGCCCGGGCTCGCCTGGCCGAGCGCGTCGTCGAAGACGCCCTGCGCCTCGGGATTGGTGAGGTCGGAGAAGTTCCCGCCGTAGCCGCCGACTTCCGTCCCGAGCGTGTAGACCAGCAACGACGTGAGGTCGGTCGCGTTCACGTCGTTCATGAAGTCGCGCGTGACGACGGAAACCGACGCGGCGATATCCTTCAGCTCCGCGCGCAGGCGCGTGCCGGCGAGCGTGTGCGTGGCCCGGTAGCCGCGTTCGTGTTCCGCGCGGACTGAAAAGGGCGACAACCTTATGATCGCGTCGCCGGGTTCGTCGCGGAGGGGAGCCGGAGGCGAGCGGGCGCCGTCGACGGGCGGCGGGGACGGCGTGGCTGATCCGGCGCGCGGAGCGTTGGCGGCCGCCCGCGCGCGCGGCTCCTTGCGACCGACGACCAGTGCGCCGGTCGCGGGATCCTGCGAAGCGACGAGGGCGGTGCCGGCGAGCATGCGTTCGAGCGCGTCGCGCGGCGAGAACCGGCCGCGCAGCGCGTTGGTTTTTTCACCGCGAACATTGTCGACCATGTAGACGATCTGTTCGCCGGATTGCGTGACGAACTCTTTCAACGTCGTCGCGGCATCGCCTCCCGGAAGCGTGAAGGAGCGCTTCGGAAGCGGCGTCGTGGCTGCGCTGAGCGGCGGCGCGGAAATCGCGCCCGCGAACGTCACGGTCAGCACCATCGCGCACCACGCGACGAGGTGTGGAAACGGCATCGCCGGCAGGGTTGGGGCGCAGCGGTTGCTGATCACGGGAAGGGGAGGCGTGCAGTCTGCTGGGAAGCCGCGGGAAAAGTCACACTTTTCCCGGCCGCGCGGTCGCTTGTCCGCGCGACGAGCCGAGGCTCCTCATGCCCAAAGGAAACGCGGAACCGGCATCCGCCCACCTACCGGCGTTACGGCGGGGCCGCGACCTTGCGCAGGATAATCCGGTCCGGCGCGGGCCGCTCGACCGTGACGTCGCGGCTGTCTTCCAGGAGCCGCACGAAAGTCTCGACGTGATCCGCGCGGAAGCTGCCGCCGACGACGCGGTGGCCGAGCTCCGCATCGCCGATCTCGAGTTGGAGACGGTTGCGCCGGTTGAACTGCTGGACGACCTCGGCCAGCGGCGTATCCACAAATACAAGACGCGGCGTCTGCCACGCGAGGGCATCGCGCACCGCCGCCGGGTCGAGCGTGGCAATGCGCGGCGCGGCCGCGGCGGCGCGCCCGGTCGATACGATCGCACATTGTCCCGCGACGAGCATCGCCACCGCGGTCGCGGGTGCGGCCGTGGTGTCGGACCGGGGGAAATTTGCTGGCGCGGACGATTGCCCCAGCTGCACCTTGCCCTCGGTGACGAGCACCTCGATCGCGGCCGGCGCCAGCTTCACATTGAATGCGGTGCCGACTGCGCGCACGTCGACGGTGCCGGCGGCAACGTGGAAGGGGCGCGTGGGATTTTTCGCCACGATGAAATGTGCTTCGCCGCCGGCCAGCGTGATCCGACGGAGCGTCGCGGAGAAGTGGACGCGCACTTCGGTGTCGGCATTCAGCTCGATGAGCGATTCGTCCGGCAGCACGACGCGCAGGTAGCCGCCGGCGGCGGTCGTGTAGGTGTTGCGGAACTCTTCGTCCACGGGCCGCAGCCACCACCCGCCCAGCACCACGAGCAGACACGCGGCGAGGGCGCCGGCGACTTTCAGCAGTGTGGGAAAGCGCACGATCTTCGTGGCCGTGGTGGGGCTCGTGCTTGCGGCGCGCGACGCTGCCGCGGAGGAATGCGGCTGTTTCAACGCCTCCATTTCGCGGCGCAAATCCGGTTCTTCACGCAGCAATGGCATCCGGCCGAGAATTCCGCAGGTCTCCTCGAGCATCGCGATGGCGGCGGCGTGCTTCGGATTCGCGTCACGCCAGCGCGCAAACTCCGCCGCCTGCGCGGGCGTGAAGCCTTCGTCGCGTTGCACGAGCCATGATGCCGCCATGGCCTCGATCGCCTCGTCGTTTTCCGGCGTCCTGTTGGCGGGAGCGTTCATGCGCTGGCTTCTCCTCCAGTGGCAGGCGCGGATTTCAGGAGCCCGCGCTCGCGGAAATAATCCGCGCAACGGCGCATGCCTTTCGCCATCTGCGCCTTCACGGTCTCAGGCGAGATGTCGAGTTGCACGGCGATCTCCTTGTATGCGAGTCCATCGAGATAGCGAAGCATGATGACCTGCCGGCAGCGGTCGGGCAGCGTGCGCACCGCGTCGGCCAGGATTTCCAGCTCCTGATCGCGGCTTACACGCTCCACCATATCCGGCCGGTCAATCAAGACGGCCGATTCGTCGAAATGGGTTACGTCGTCGAGCGAGACGGCACGCTTGCGGCGGAAAAAATCGAGCGCGGTGTTGCGCGCGGTGGTGAAGAGAAACGCCTTCGGGTGCCGGATCGTGCCGGTCGCGCGCGCCCGCAACAGCCGCGCATACGTGTCCTGCACGACGTCATCCTGATCCTGCAGCGAGGGAAAGCGCCCGTGCAGATACGCTCGCAGCGCCGGCTCGTAGGGCTGCACTTCTTCCGCAAACCACCGCGATTGCTCGAGGGGGAGCGCGTCATCCGAAGGGGACAGACTGGCGTCGGGGTGGGACAACAGGCGCAACGCTACACCCGAGTCTCATCTGCGGCACAAGCACGAATCCAACGCGCGCAAGGGATGCGCTTCATAGCACGCGACGAGCGCGCAAAAAAATATTCTTCGCGTCCGCATCCCCCATTTCGCCGGCAGCCCCGTCTTAGGGAACCCACGCGCCGGTCCGCCTGGCCGGTGCGTCGCCCGCCACTCGGCGCGGCGGTTTCACTTTTCCCCACGTAGCTTCCCCATGCACCCAAACCAACCGAACTCCCCGCGCTCACGCTTCGCTCTCCCGTGCCTCCGTCGCGCGACCGTCGCACTTTCGTGGGCCGCCGCTGCTGTTGCGTTTGCCAGCTCGGCGTTTGCGCAACAAGCGCCTGCGCCGGCGACCGACGCTTCCCGCGCTGAGCCGCGTGCGCCCACCACTGCCGAGGTCGCCCGCTCCGCGGCGCAGAACGCGGCAACGTCTCCCGCCGCGACCGACGACGCGCTGTTGCTTTCGCCGTTCGAGGTGCGCCCGGAGGAAGACTCCGGCTATCAGGCGACAAGCACGCTCGCCGGCACGCGCCTGCGCTCCGAGCTCAAGGATCTTGCGGCGTCGATCTCCGTCGTGACGAAAGATTTCATGAACGATGTGAACGCGACGGACATCACCTCGCTGCTCGTTTACACGACCGGCACGGAAGTCGGCGGCTTCGGCGGCAACTTCTCCGATCTCTCGAATCCCGAGGCCGGCGGTGTCTTCGACGATGCGCTCGGCCAGGCCAGCCCGGGCACGCGCGTCCGCGGACTCATCGCCGCCGATCGCACGCGAAACTACTTTCTCACCAACACGCCGATGGACGGCTACAACATCGAGCGCGTCGAGATCAGTCGCGGCGCGAACTCGATTCTCTTCGGCCTCGGCAGCCCGGCGGGCGTGATCAACTCCACGTTGATCAAAGCCGACCTGCGCAAGAACAGCACATCGCTGAACACCTCGATCGGCTCGTATGGCTCGTATCGCGGCACGCTCGATCACAATCACGTCCTGTTGCGCAACAAGCTCTCGTTCCGTGCCGCGGGTCTCTATAGCGATACGAAATACCCGACGGATTTCGCGTTCGAGCGCAAGAAGGGCATTACGCTCACGGGCACGTATCAGCCTTTCAAGGACACCACCATCCGCGCGATTTCCGAGTATGGCCGCTCCGATTCGAACCGTCCGGAGAACCGGCCGCCCTACGACAAGTTCTCGTGGTGGTGGGCGGCGGGCCAGCCGGTGTGGAATCCCACGACCGGCACCGGCCGACTCCTCGGCACGCCGCAGGCGCCCTTTACCGCGACCACTGTCTATAACGCCAACGGCACGCGCACCGGTTCCAATTTCATCACCGCCAACTGGGACGGCCTCACGGCCAATCTGCCCGGCATCTTTTATCTCGATCCCAACAGCAGCGCGATCGGTGGTCTCGATGTTGGCGGCGGCGTGCGCGTCGACGGCGTGAAGGGTTTTGCCGACAACGCCATTCGCAATGCGGCCGGCACCGCGCTGATGGCGGGCGGCATGCTCGGTCTTAATTCCACGGCGCTCGTCGAGCGCAACGTCTACCAGGCCGGCAATCCGCTCGCCGCGCTCTATACGCGCGAGCCGATGATCAGCGATCCGGCCGTGTTCGATTTCTACCACCAGATGATGGGCGGCCCGACGAAATACGAGTGGGCCTGGTGGAACACGCAGAACGTCTCGATCGAGCAGACGTTCCTCGATCGGGATCTCGGCCTCGAACTCGCGTTCGACAAGCAGGAACTCGACAACGGCTTCACCTCGCCGATGCGCTATAACATGAACCTCGACGTGAACGAGGTCCTGCCCAATGGCGCGCCGAACCCGAACTTCCTCCGCCCCGTCAGCCTCGGCAGTGGTTTCAAACGCGTCTACAGCCAGGACCGCGAGGCGTATCGCGCAACCGGATACTATCGATTCGACTTCCGCAAGGTCCCCGGCCCGGGCTGGCTCGCGAAGTTCCTCGGCCGTCACATGCTGAACGGCAGCTACGCGCGACAGGAAGAGTTTTTCCAGCGCTACGGCGGCTCGCTCTGGAGCAACGATCTCGATTGGCGCGCCTACGAGAGCCAGGTCGGTCCCGGCACGGCGAGCAGCACCGCGCGCATCGTCCCGACGGTGCACTACATGGGACCCTCGTTGTTGAACACCACGAGCCCGAGCCAGGCGCGGATCCAGGGCCTCACCGCCTCGCAGGATCCATCCGGCGTTCCGACCATGACGCTGCTCACGCACCAGCGGCCGCCCAACAACAACCTCGCGAACGAGCGCCCGTGGACCGTCCAGTCGTTCGGCCTGATCAGCAATGGCAAGTACGATGTCCGAAACACGATCCGCAACGCCAACGGCTACTCCAATCGCACCGAGCTGAATGTCCGCTCGCTATCCTTCGCCCTGCAAAGCCACTGGCTCGAGAACACGATTGTTACGACCGCCGGCTGGCGGAAGGACGAGGTCGAGAGTCTGGATGCTGGTCTTCCCACGCAGGGGCCGCTCGGCACCGCGGTGACCGATTGGGATGTGTGGTATCCCAAGCTCACGCGCGCCATCGAGGACGAGTCGACCAACTGGGGCATCGTCGGACACCTCCCGGGTTTCGTCGCGCGCCGGTTGCCGTTCGGTACCTCGGCGAGCGCGTTCTATAATGGTGCGACCAATTTCCGGGTCGCTCCGCAACGTTTCACGATCACCGGCGAGGCGCTGCCTTCGGAGACGGGCGAGACGAAGGAATATGGCGTCCGGCTTTCCACGTTCGACGGCAAGCTCGAGCTCAAGGTGGCACGCTACACGACGATCGCCGACAAGGCTTCGGTCGGAAATCTCGCCGGCGCGATCGGCCAGCTCGCCAGCATGGTGAACAACGTCATCGATCGGAACTTCGCCGGCGACAACATCGGCAATTCCGCAGGCATCGCGGCGTTCGAATCGTGGATCGACTCGCCGTCCGGCCGCGTCTTCCAGACTGCGTTCAGCACGTCGTTCGTCCCCAATGACGATCCGGCGAAACCACGCGCGCAATACGGCAGCTATGCCGATTCCGGCAGCGATCGCGGCCAGGTGACGGCCGTCTCCGCGCTCGAGTCGACCGGTGTGGAAATCGAGATGGTGTTCAATCCCACGCGCAACTGGCGCATCTCGGCCAGCGCCGCTTCGGCCGAAGCCGTGCGCACGAACATCGCGCCCGAGCTCTTCAGCTTTCTCTTCAATCCGAACGACGGCTTGATGACGCTCGTGCAGGGTGCCGACGGCACGCCGACCGACGCCGGCCGGCTGATCGGCGGTCCGGCCGGGAGCACCAGTCTGCTCACTTATCTCAGCGGCAACGTGATCAACAACGGACTCATCACGACGTTCGCGCAGGAAGGCACGAAGACCGACGAGTTGCGCAAATGGAGTTTCCGCGCCGTGACGAATTACCAGTTTGGCAGCGAGATTTTCGATGGCCGGCTGAAGGGCTTCAATGTCGGCGGCGCGATCCGCTGGGCCGACAAACAACTGCTCGGCTACGGTGGCACCACGATCGTGAGCGGCGGCCAGACGCTGGTTGTCTCGGATGTCACGAATCCCTATTTCGGCCCGCGTGAAACCATCGTCGATCTCTCGGTCGGCTATCGGCGCAAGCTCACGAATCGCATCCACTGGAGCGTGCAGCTCTTCGTGAAGAACGTCGGCGTCGGCGAGGAACTGCGTCCGCTCGGCGTGTGGCCGGATGGCCGCGTGGTGAACTGGACGATCAAGGAGCCGCAGAAGTGGACGCTGTCGAACACGTTCACGTTCTGAAGCGGAAGAGAAGAAGCCGTTTGCAGTCGCGGACGGGTTCCCGACACGCTCGCCGGCCACGATGTCCATTGATCCTGTCACCGACCTGCATGAACGGCTCTTCACGATCGACACGCACATCGATACGCCGACCGCGAGCTTGATGCGGCCGGGATGGGATTTTGCCGCGCGGCACGACTACGCGCACGATCGCACGCAGTGTGATCTGCCGCGCATGCGTGACGGCGGCATCGATGCGCTCGTGTTTGCGGTGTACGTGGGGCAGGGCGGCCGTTCGCCCGAGGGGCTCGCGCTCGCGCACGACATCGCGGTGCGGTGTTTCGAACGCACGCACGCGGTGCTGCGCGAGCCGGCCGTGGCGACGGCGTGCGGGCTCGCGACGCTGGCGGCGGATGGATTGCGGCTCAAAGCGGAGGGCCGGCACGCGCTCTATCTCAGCGTGGAAAACGCCTACTCGATCGGGCGCGATCTCGCGCACGTGGAAAAATTCCACCGGCTCGGCGTGCGCATGATCGGGCTCACGCACATGCTCAACAACGACGTGGCGGATGCCTCGACCGATCCGCGCGGGCCGGAGTGGGGCGGATTGAGCGGCTTCGGCCGGGAGCTTGTGGCCGAGTGCAACCGACTCGGAATCGTGCTCGATGCGTCGCACGCGAGCGACGAGGCGTTGCGCGATCTATTGGAGATCTCGCGGGCGCCGGTCGTGCTGTCGCACACGGATTGCCGGGCGTTGTGCGATCATCCGCGCAACGTCGGCGACGAGCTCTTGCGTGCGCTGGCGGCGAAAGACGGCGTGATTCAGATCAACGCGTTGCCGGTGTCGCTGGTGAATGATCCGGGCAATCGCCGGACCGCGGGGATCATGGACGTGTTGATGCGTTACAAAGACCTGCCGCTGACGCCTGAAACGATCGCGGCCGCCGATCGCGAATATGATCGCGTGTGCGCGCAGCATCCGAACCCGCGGGTGACGCTGGCCGATCTGGTGCGCCACATCGAGCACGCGGTGGAGATCGCCGGGATCGATCACGTGGGGATCGGCTGCGACTTCGATGGCGGAGGCGGGACGTTCGAGGGACTGCGCGATGTGAGCGATTATCCGAAAATCACGCGTGCTTTACAGTCGCGCGGGTGGACGGAAACGCAGCTCGCAAAACTCTGGGGCGAGAACACGCTGCGCGTGATGCGCGCGGTGGAGGCGGCGCGCAATTGACGGAATTTCGGTGTGGATTCGGCGCGCGTCACGTTTCCCGCTTGTCGCGCGGGTGGCCGCGGAAATGCTCTTCCCCCCGCATGGCAGAAGCTCCGCACCGAATAGTCCGCGCCTGGCTCGAATCGTTGACCACGGGCATCATCGAGCTCGACCGCGACTGGGCGGGACGCGCTCATCCGCGGTTCACGCTGGGCAAGCATTGCCCGACGCCGGGCGGGTTGGCGCCGGCGCCGGGGCTGCCGGCCGGGCGGGCCTACGGATATTTTTTCGACAACTCGGCCGGTGAGGTGACGTTCGTGCTGCCGCTCGAGCATGGCTGCGATATCGATCCGGCGTGCGACACGGTGTTTCTCGCGGGCGATTTCAACGGCTGGCAGGAGGCGGTCGGCGATGAGGAGTGGCGGATGCGGCCGGCGCTGCTCGAAGGAGAGCGTGTCCTAAAATGGAGTGGCGATGCGGCGCGATTCCTCGGTTGGGGGCAGCGCTTCAAATTTGTCACCGGTGAGCATCAGTGGCTGGTGCCGCCGACCGATGCGCCGAACCTCGTGCACGACGAGCATGGGAACGTGAACCGCGTGCTCGATCCCGCGCGCACGGGCTGGCATTTGTGGCGTTTCACGTTGAGCGAGCCCTTGAACCTGGCCGAGCCGTGGCTGGTTGGCTGGGCGGATCGCGGCGAGGTCGCGACGGTGCCGCTGGTGCCGGGACGTTTTTTCCACGAGCTGAAAACCGCATTGCCGCTCGGGGCGCTGGTGCGCGGCGAGGAGACGGTGTTCCGGTTGTTTGCGCCGCGCGCGCGGGCGGTAACGCTCTGGATTTCGCGTGCGGCTGGAGTGGATACCTTGCACGAGGCGCAGCATTTTACGGTCGGGCGGCGCGGCGATGCGGACGGTGCCGCGGGCGTTTGGGAGGTCGCGCTGGATCGAAATCTGCACGGCTGGTTCTATTGGTATCAGATCGATGGCGTGCGCGAAGGCCTGGTGAACGGCTTCGATCCGAAGGCGCGCGTGCTCGATCCCTACGCGCTGGCGGCGGTGGGCCGCGACGGGCCCGGCATCGTGCTCGACCACAACTGGGTGGGGAAGGGCGATCGCTCGTTCAAGACGCCCGCGTGGCACGACCTCGTGATCGTCGAGGCCCACGTGCGGGACCTCGTGGCCCACGCGCCGATCAAGGCGACGCCCGAGGAAAAGCGCGGCTTCACGGGCCTGCGAAAATGGGTCGAGCACGAGGATTTTTACCTGCACCATCTCGGCGTGAACTGCGTGGAGCTGCAGCCGCTGCACGAGTTCGATAACGTCACGGTCGACGAGTATCACTGGGGTTACATGACGAATAGTTTCTTCGCGCCCGAGAGCAGCTATGCGCTCGCGCCGGAGAAGGCGTCCGGGGTGAAGGAATTGCAGGCGCTGGTCGCGGCCTTCCACCGGCGCGGGATGGCGGTGGTGCTCGATGTCGTGTTCAACCACGCGGGCGTGCCGTCGCACCTGATGTTCATCGACCGGTTGTATTACTTCGAGCAGGACGCGCAGGGAAATCTCACCAACTGGAGCGGCTGCGGCAACGACCTCCGCGCGCGCTCGGCGATGGCGCGGAGGCTGATCATCGACAGCTGCAGCCATTATCTCGAGACGTATGGCATCGACGGGTTTCGCTTCGACCTCGCGGAGCTGCTCGGCGTCGAAGTGCTGCGCGAGATCGAGGCGGCGTTGAAGCGCGTGAAGCCCGACGTGATCCTGATCGCGGAGCCATGGAGCTTTCGCGGGCACATCGCGGGCGCGTTGCGCGACACCGGCTGGGCGTCATGGAATGATGGATACCGCGATTTCGTGCGCGACTACGTGCGCGGCAACGGCGAGCCGGGCCGGCTGGAGTATTATCTGCGCGGCTCGCCCTGGTACTTCGCGAAATGGCCGGCGCAGACCGTCAACTACACCGAGTCGCACGACGATCGCACGTGGATCGACAACATCACGGAGCATCGCGACCACAACGGTTTCAATCCGACGGGGGGCGACCGTCGGCGCACGCATCTGATGGCGGCGGTGTTGTTCATGTCGCTCGGCATTCCGATGATCTCGGCGGGCCAGGATTTCCTGCGTTCGAAGCATGGCGTGAACAACACGTATCAGCGGGGCGATCTGAACGCGCTCGATTACCGGCGGCTCTACCGGTACCTCAGCACGCACTCGTATTTCGCGGACTGGATCGCGTTCCGCCGCGGCGAGCTCGGGCGGCTGTTGCGGCAGTGGACCCGGCCGGGCGAGGGTTTTTTCCGCTTTGTCCACGCGAGCGGCTCGCCGGCGCTCGCTGCTGTCTATAATGCGGATCTTCGTCTGGGGACCACGCGGCTGCTGTTTGCGATCAATCCTACGCCCAGCGAGGTGACGATCCGGATTGGCACGGAGATCGCGGGCGCCACGCCGCACGGGTGGGATCAACTGGCGGACCAGGATCGATTTTATCTCTCGGATCGCCACGGCGCGAAGATGCCCGTCGAAGCGGACCTGTACGTTCCGCCGCTCGGTTGCGGACTGTGGGTGAGCATGGGTTGAGGAGCCGAGGGGCGCGTCTCGCACGAGGGCGGTGTACGCGTTATTCTTCGCAGGAATTGCTCGGGAAAACCCCTTGCATCCGGTGCGACGGGTCTCTTGCTTGAACAGTCCGCGTTCGCGCGGAGTCACGTTTACTCAGCTAACAACACTGAACCAATCGGAGTCTTACCATGGCAGTTAAAGTCGCAATCAATGGATTCGGCCGCATCGGTCGCCTCGTCTTCCGCGCACTCGTCGAGCAGGGTCTGCTCGGTGAGACGCTCGATGTCGTCGCCGTCGGCGATATCGTGCCGGCCGACAATCTGGCGTATCTTCTGAAATACGACTCTACGCAGGGCCGCTTCAACGGCACGGTTGGCTCGAAGAAGTCCTCCGCCGAGAAGGCCGAGGACGATGTGCTGATCGTGAACGGCAAGGAAATCCTCGTCGTGAGCGCGAAGTCCCCGGCCGAGTTGCCGTGGGCGAAGCTCGGCGTGCAGCTCGTCATCGAATCGACGGGCCTCTTCACCGATGCCGAAAAGGCCAAGGGGCATATCGCCGCCGGCGCGAAGAAGGTCATCATCTCCGCCCCGGCCAAGGGCGAGGACATCACCGTCGTCCTCGGCGTGAACGACGACAAGCTCGACCTCTCGAAGCACCACATCATTTCCAACGCTTCCTGCACGACGAACTGCCTCGCGCCGATCGTCGCCGTGCTCCTCAAGGAAGGCTTCGGCATCGAGGAGGGTCTGATGACGACGATCCATTCCTACACCGCGACCCAGAAGACGGTCGATGGTCCGTCGAAGAAGGACTGGAAGGGCGGCCGTTCCGCGGCGATCAACATCATCCCGTCGACGACGGGCGCCGCGAAGGCGACGGCGTTGGTTTGCCCGGAAGTGAAGGGCAAGCTCACGGGCATGTCGTTCCGCGTGCCGACGCCGACCGTCTCGGTTGTCGACCTCACCGTGCGCACGACCAAGGAGACCTCTTACAAGGAAATCTGCGAAGCGATGAAGAAGGCTTCGGAGACGTACTTGAAGGGCATCCTCGCCTACACGAGCGACGAGGTGGCCTCGAGCGACTTCATTCACGACAAGCACTCGTCGATCTTCGACGCCGGTTCGGGCATCGAGCTGAACTCGAAGTTCTTCAAGCTCGTGTCGTGGTATGACAACGAGTGGGGCTACTCGAACCGCGTGGTCGACCTCACCAGGAAGATCGCCGCGCAGATCTAAGGCTCCGGGAATTTCAGAAACACAACCGCGAAGGGCGCAAAGGCTCGCGAAGTTTTTTTTTCCTTCGCGTTCCTTCGCGCACTTCGCGGTTTCTTTTTTTTCAACATGGCTAAATTCAAAACGATTCGCGACCTCGACCTCGGCGGCAAACGCGTGCTGATGCGCGTCGATTTCAACGTGCCGCAGGACAAGACGACCGGCGCCATCACCAACAACCAGCGGATCGCGGCGGCGCTGCCGACGATCAACTTCGCCTTGGAGAAGGGCGCGTCGGTGGTGCTGATGTCGCATCTCGGCCGGCCCGATGGCCAGAAGATCGCGAAGTTCTCGCTCAAGCCGGTTGCGGCCGAGCTCGAGAAACTGCTCGGCCGGAAGGTCACGTTTCTCGAGGACTGCGTCGGGCCCGAGATCGAAGCGGCCTGCGCGCCCGGCAAGCTTCAGCCCGGCGACGTCGTGTTGCTCGAGAATCTCCGCTTCCACATCGAGGAAGAGGGCAAGGTGAAGGTGAAAAACGCCGATGGCACCGAGACGAAACGCACGGCGGATCCGAAAGCGGTGGAAGCGTTTCGCGCGTCGCTCTCGAAGCTCGGCGATGTGTTCGTGAACGACGCGTTTGGCACCGCGCATCGTCCGCACTCGTCGATGGTCGGCGTGGCACTGAAGGAGAAGGCGGCGGGTTATCTGATGGAAGCCGAGCTCAACGCGTTCGCGAAAGTCGTCGAGACGCCCCAACGTCCGCTGCTCGCGATCCTCGGCGGCGCGAAGATCGCCGACAAGATTCCGCTGATCAACAATCTCCTGGAGAAAGCCAACGAGCTCATCATCGGCGGCGGCATGGCGTTCACGTTCAAGAAGGAGCTCGAGGGGATGTCGATCGGCGACAGCCTCTTCGATGCCGAAGGCGCGAAGATCGCGAAGGACCTTTTTGCGAAGGCGGAAGCCAAAGGCGTGAAGATCACGCTGCCGGTCGACTTCGTCGTCGCGGACAAGTTCGACGCGAATGCGAACACGAAGATCGTGACCGACAAGGAAGGTATTCCGGCTGGCTGGATGGGTCTGGATGGCGGACCGCAATCGATCGAGCTTTACCAGCGGGCGATCGGCCGCGCGAAGACGATCGTGTGGAACGGACCGAGCGGTGTGTTCGAATTCGAGAAGTTCGCTGGTTCGACAAAAGCGATGGCGGACGCGATCGCGCAGGCGACGGCGAACGGCGCGACGACCGTGGTGGGCGGCGGCGACACCGCGACGGCGGCGAAGAAATTCAAGGTCGCCGACAAGGTGACGCACTGCTCGACCGGCGGCGGCGCCAGTCTCGAGTTCCTCGAAGGCAAGGCGCTCCCGGGCGTCGTTTTCCTCGAGAGCTGAGGACAGTAGCGAGTAGGGAGAAGCGAGTAGCGAGCATCACGCACGCGCACGTTTTCACTCTACTCGCACTTCACTACCCGCTACTTCAAAAATCACCATGATCCCTCGTAAGAAACTCATCGCTGGCAATTGGAAGATGAACAAGACGTCCGCTGACGGCGTCGCGCTGGTGCGCGACATCGTGACGGCCGTGGGCAAGCAGTCCGACGTCGACATCGTCGTGTGTCCGCCCTTCACCGGGCTCGAATCCGCCGGCAAGGCGCTCGAGGGCTCGAACGTGAAGCTCGGAGCGCAGAACATGCACTTCGAAGCGAGCGGCGCCTTCACGGGTGAGATCTCGGCACCGATGCTACGCGCGATTTTCGCGACGCACGTGATCCTCGGTCACAGTGAGCGGCGCACCATTTTCGGCGAGACCGACGAGTTGGTGAACAAGAAGGTGAGCGCGGCCCTGAAAAACCAGCTCCGCCCGATCTTCTGTGTCGGCGAGACGCTGGCGGAGCGCGAGAGCGGCTCCACGCTCAAGGTCGTGCAGACGCAGGTTGAGCGCGGACTCGAAGGTGTGAGCAAGGAGCTGGCGCCGATGGTGGTGGTGGCCTACGAGCCAGTGTGGGCGATCGGCACCGGAAAGGTTGCGACGACCGAGCAGGCGCAGGAAGTGCACGCGTTTATTCGTGGCTTGCTCGCGAAGCTCTTCACCGAGCCGGTCGCGCAAAAAATGCGGATTCTCTATGGTGGCTCGATGAAGCCGGCGAATGCGCCCGAATTGCTTGCGCAGAAGGATATCGACGGGGGATTGATCGGCGGCGCGAGCCTTGAGGCGCGCAGCTTCGTGGAGCTTGTGACCGCCGCCGGCTCGATCAAGTAAGAGTACAAGAATCGAAGCGGACTGAATTCCCTCCTGATTACTTCCGGCCGCGAAGGCCTCGAGATATGCGCGCCTCGTTTAGGGCGCGCATATTTTTTTTGCCAAACCCACCGGCCGGGACCGGTGCTACGTGGTGTGTGGTCCCCGCGCGGGACCGAAAGCGGAGAACGTTCAACTTCACTCCGTTTTCGTTTCCCGGAAAAAAATTCTTGCCGTCGTTGCGGTGAGTCGTGACGTTCCGCCTTCCTTGTCTGGTAGGATACTCAAGTGGCCAACGAGGGCAGACTGTAAATCTGCTGGGCTCCGCCCTACACTGGTTCGAATCCAGTTCCTACCACCATTTTCACGTCTTGGCCGACGTGCCGCCATCGGTGGTCACGCCGACCGCGGCTGTCCAGGGGATGGACGAGGGGATCATCCTGACGGGGGCCGCGCTGCTGCGGGAACGGGAACACGGCACCGTGGAACATTTGTTGGTGATGCCGGTGACTCCGTTCGAGATCATGGCCGCCAAAGTCTGGTCCATGGGACTGGCGGTGATCGTCGCTGCCGCGCTCTCGTTGAAGGCGGTTGTTCAGGGTCTGCTCGGCGTTCCGATTGAAGGCTCGATCCTGTTGTTCCTCGCCGGAGCGACGGTGCATCTGTTCGCCACGACATCGATGGGCATCTTCATGGGCACGTACGCGCGCTCGATGCCACAGTTCGGCCTGCTGTTGATGCTCGTGATCATACCGCTGCAGATCCTCTCCGGCGGCTCGACGCCGCGGGAAAGCATGCCGGAGATTGTCCGCACCCTCATGCTCGGGGCGCCGACCACTCATTTCGTCATGCTCGGTCAGGCCATTCTCTATCGCGGCGCCGGTCTTTCCGTGGTGTGGCCCCAGTTCCTCAGCCTGATCGTTATCGGTGCGAGCCTGTTCGCTCTGTCATTGGGACGCTTCCGAAAAACGCTGGCGACGATGGCATGAAGCCGCGCAGCCATCCGCCGCTCTCGCCACCACGATGCCCTCTGCTTTCAAGGAGAAACTTAACCAGCAGGCCGGCAGCGCTGCGGTCAGAACCGAACCAAAAATGCCAATCTGAAATCAGGAGCGCGTGGGTCCGTAGCCTGGAGCAGCCGTGCCGTCGTCGCGGAGTTTGTCGCACGCCCAGAGCAGGCCGCGCGTGACGAGGTCGAGGTAACGGGGATCGGCCACGGTGGCGTTGGTGTGCCCGAGCGTGGTGCTGAAAACTCGAGTCTTGCCGCGGTAGAGCGAAGTCCAGGTGACTACAGCTTCCGCATCGCCTTTCGGCGTCTTCTGGTCGCCGCGCATGAGCGGGCGGGCGGACGGGAAAACGTTAACGTTGTTGTAGAGTTCCTCGTTGCCGGTGATCCAGGACGCAAAGCCGCGGGTAATCGGATCGTTGGCGTCGAGAGCCGTCACGACAATGGGAAGCTTGGGACCGTGGCGGCTGGACTGGATGCCGCAGAACTCGAACCACTCGTCGTTGCCCGTGCGATACGAGTGCATGGCGCAATGGAGGTTCACGGCGGGCACACCAGCCCGGTGGGGCGCGAGGACATTGGCGACGTAACCGGGATCGATCGACGCCGAGGTGCATTCGTCGTGGATGATCACGTCGTAGCCCCTGGCCCAGTCGGGGCGTTCGTAGATCGCGAAGCGCGCGTCCTTGGCAGTCGAGGCGGTGTAGGCGAGCTCGACGCGGAGGTTGGCGCGGGCTTCGAGGCCGGTTTTGAGAAGGTCCTTTTGCGCGGCGTAATCGTGGCAGCAGCCGCCAATCACGAGCAACGCGCGGAGCGGGGGCGGGGTGGCGGCGGAGACGCTGGTGAAGGCCGTGGCGGTGAGGACGAACGCGGCGAGGAGCAGGCGCACGCGAGAAGGAGAAAATGAGAGCAGGAGCGACAGGGAGTGGGGAAGATGGGGGGAGCGTTTCATGGGGCGGTGAGGGGCGATGAGTGTTGGCTGTGAATTGTGATTGCGGGGACGGACAGGCGATCTGTTCGCGCACGATCGCGGCTACCGGGACGGAGAGTTATTTTCTTTTGCGTTTCTTTGGCGCGGCGGTGGGGCCGGCAGTGCGAAGGGCGCGGGGGAGAGCGCTCGCGAGGCGGTCGGGATTCTCGGCTTTGACGGTGGCGATGAATTCGATGATGTCGCGGAGCTCGGACTTGGTGAGGAGCGTCCCATAGATCTCGGGCATGGCGGAAGGAGCGCCGTCGCGTCTGGCGATGTCGGCCTCGGCGATGTCGCGGACTTGGTTATCGGCGAGCCGGAGCGTGAGGGTGGAGGGCGTTTCGCGGGTGACGATGCCGACGGCGGTGGTGCCGTCTTTCAGCGTGAGCACGACGCTGTCGAAGCCGGGCGCGATCGTGGCGTTGGGCTTGATGATGGCCTCGAGGAGATATTCGCGGGTCTGCTTCGAGCCGATGCCTGCGAGGTCGGGGCCGGCGTCACCGCCGTCACGGCCCGCGCGGTGGCACTGGAGGCAGGCGAGCGTCGGATGGCTGCGGAAAACGCTCTCGCCACGGCGGCGATCACCACCGGCAAGCGCGACGCGGAAAGGCGCGAGCGGATCGGGATTGGCGGCGAGGGAGACATCACGGGCGGCGAGGAGTGAGATGATCGAAGGCTCGGTGCGGCGGCGGGTGGCGTTGAGGAGATCGAGCTGGACGATGGGGTCGACTTTGCCGGCGGCGAGGGCGCGGAGTTGCGCGGCGAAGAGTTCCACGGCGATGGGATGCTCGAGCGTGGAGAGGGCGCCGAAGGCGACGCGTTGTTCCGCCGGTGTGCCTTTGGCGACGAGATTGGCGAGGACGGGCGCGGCGATGTCGGGCGAGAGGCGGGCGGCGATGGGGAGCGCGGCGAGTCGGAGGGTCGACGCCGAGGAGGCGCCGGCCAGCCCTATGGCTTCGGCGAGGCGCGGGTCTTTGATTTTCTCGAGTGTGACGAGAGCCGCGGCGCGTGTGGCGGCGGGCTGCTCGTCGTCGCGCACGGCGGCGAAGAGAGCATCGGCGGCACCCGGGATCTCGAGCGTCTGGAGGGCGTGGAACGTGGCCGTCAACACCGCCGTGGGAGTGCTGGACGCGAGCAGCGTGGAGAGGTGCGGCTCGAGAACGCGGGCGGCGACATTGCGATCGCGAGGTGTGCCGGCGTTGGCGTCGGACGAGCGGTCGAGCGGACGATAAACGCCAACGATGCGGTCGCGCTGCGGTGGCGTCGGCCAGAGGGCGAGTTGGGCGAGGGCTTCGGCGCGCGATTTTATGGGCGCGTCGGCCCGGGCGGCGTGTTGCGCGAGAGCAGCGGCATTGGCGGGTTGACCGAGACGGAAGTGGGCGTTGATGGCGCGGAGGAAAACCGGTTCGTCGGTGAGCGGCTGCGGCTGGTTGAGGAGCGCGGCGAGCGCAGGGTAGGCAGCGGGGATCGGAGCATCGTTGATTGCGAGGGCGGCTTCGCGAGCGATGAGGGGCGATGAGTCGGCGAGGAAGACCGCAACTTCAGGGCGATGGAGTCGGCGCAGGGCGAGGAGGGCGCCGAGGCGGATGGCGGGGGATTTGTCGCTGGCGGCGGCGGAGAGGGCGGCGATGTCGTTCGCGCCGGCGAGGCCCATCACGAGGGCGTGGCGGAGGTAGTGGTCTCGATTGTTGTTGGTGCGGAGCGCGTCGAGAAGGGCGGGCGTGGCCCGTTCGACAAGCTCAGGGCTCATGGCCGCCGAATGCTTGAGTTTGCCGAGGCTTTGCGCGGCGAAGAAGCGGACACGGGGATGCTTGTCTTCGAGTGCGGCGATGAGCGCCGGGGTGTCGGTGGCGGAGCGGCGCTCGCCGAGAATTTTGGCGGTTTGGGCGCGGATTTCCGAATCGGGGGCCGCGAGAAGCGGGCGCAGAGGGGCGAGGGCGGCGGGGTTTTTCTCAGCCAGCTGACCGAGGGCCCAGACGGCGTGGCGGCGGGCGAGCGGACTGGAGTTTTCGCGCGCGGCCTGGGCGACGATGGCAATGCTCGTGGTACCGCGGGCGACGAGCTCGAATTGGGCCTCGAGGCGGATGCGCCAGTCGGGATGCGCCAGGAGTTGCACGAGTTCGGAGAGCGGACGCCGGGTCCAGTCGCCGGCGATGAGCTGCTGCGTCTCCCGCAGGAGCGGGGAGCCGGTCTGGGTCTTGTCGGCCATCGCGTAAACGCGGCCGCGTTTGGTGCCGGAATGGTGATCGGCCCAGTCGGTGAAATAGAAACGACCGTCGGGGCCGAACTTCACGTCCGTGGGCAGCGCCTGGGCGAGGAAGATTTTCGCGTCGGCGATGTCGTAGCCGGCGCCGTCGGGTTTCAGCTGGTAGGACAACACGCCGCTGTTGGCGAGAGAACCGCCTTTGTAATGAGTGACGAAGAGTGCGCCCTGATAATCGGAGCGGAAACCGGTGCCCGGATAATAAGTGATGCCGGACGGGCCGTCTTCGACATTGGCGATGGGCGGCAGGAAATATGCGGGCTGGCCGGCGTGGCGCGGGTGCCAGAGTTTTTCCGAATTCCAAGGACCGGCGCGGCCGAGCGGGGCGTATTGGTAGCCGACGCGCCAGCCGCTGTCGCCGCCGTCGACGACGTGAACGAGGCGTTCTTCGTCGCCATTGTCGCTGTCGTTATCGGCAGTGAAGAGGTCACCGACTTCGTTGAAGACGAGGCCTTGGGGATTACGGAGGCCAGTGGCGAAGAGCTCGAGCTGCGACCCGTCGGGGAGGCAGCGGAAAACGGAGCCGGTGTCGGCGGCGTCGATGATGTTGCCCTCTTTCGTTTTCACGGTGGCGCCGCGGTCGCCGATACCGAAGTAGATCCGCCCGTCGGGGCCCCACGTGGGGCTGTGGAGATCGTGCCCGATGTAATTGAAGCGAACACCATAGCCGCGGCTAAGCTCGGTGCGGGTCTCGGCGCGGTCGCGGCCGGTGAAGCGCCAGAAACTCGGGATGTTGGTGAACCAGACTTCGCCGCGGCGGATGAGGACGCCGGCGGCGATGCCGTCGAGCGCGGAGTTGAAGCCCTCGGCGTAGATGGAGGATTTGTCGGCGACACCGTCGCGGTCGGTGTCCTCGAGAAGCCGGATGATTTCGCTTTCGATGCCGAGCTCCTTCTCGCCGGCGGTACCAAAATGTTTCCGGATGAGGCCGAGGCGATCTTCGATGGTTCGCGCGGCGAGATCGTCTTCGAGGAACGGGAGGTTTTGGCGGGCATCGAGGACGCTGGTGCGGTAGCGGTGCGTCTCGACGACGAAGGCGCGGCCTTGCTCGTCGAAATTGAACGCGACGGGTTTGGCGAGCATCGGCTCGGCGGCCCAGAGGCTGATCTCGAAGCCGTCGGGTGCTTTCATGCGAGCGAGCGCGCGGAGCGGTTCGTCGGATGCGGGGACCAGATCCGGGACGGGTTTGCGGGAGCCGATGTTGTTGAGAGTGGCTTTGCGGACGGGCGTGGACGCGGATGCGGAGGTGTCGCCTGGGTTGGTTTCGGCGCCGATCAGCGGCAGGGCCGTGACGAGACATGCGATGGCAAGAAAGGCCGAGAGCGCGGGAAAGAAGGAGCGGAAGTGCGACATGGAGCGGAATGGCGAACGGGCCGCGTCGCGTGAGGCGCCGCGGCGATCTGATCAAAGTGCGCGTGCGCGAATATTGCGGTAGCGCACGGTGCCCTTCGATTTTGGGCCGCCGTGCACTTGCAGGCCGATATGGCCGCGCGAAGGATGGACCGACGCCGGCTCCACGTGCTGCAGGATCTGCACGCCGTTTACCCAAGTCGTGATCGTCGGGGGATCGCCCACGATGCGGGTTCGAATCTCGTTCCACTGGCCGGCGCGCCAGAAGTGTGGCCACGACTCGGGCAGGATCGGGCAGCGCTGAGGATTGTCGTTGAGCGTGATGATCCCGGGCGTGGCGCCGAAGGAATAGTTGCGCACGCCGCGGACCGTCCAGATGCGCTCGCCGAGGACGCCGCCGATCGTGCCGCCCTCATAATAATCGATGAGGCACTGATAGGCGCGGCCGTCCTCGGTGCAGCGGAGGAAAATCCCGCTGTCGATGCCGAAGTCGTTCTTCATTTCGAGCGCGACTTCGACGTCCCCGAACTCCGCAGTGGTGAGCAGGAGCCCGCCGTTCGCGGGCGTGTCCTGGCTGCCGAGAATGATGCCGTCGCTGACGCGCCAGTTTCCCGCGGTCGTGTTTTTGCTGGCGCGGCTGTGGGGGCTTTTTGCGGACGGTTTCCAGCCATCGAGCGAGCGGCCGTTGAAGAGCGAGATCCAGGCGTCGGTCGCGGTCGCGGCGCGAGCGCGCACGACGAGGGCCGGAGAAAACACGGCGGCGGCGAAAACGCCGAGGGCGCGGCGGCGGGTGATCATGCGGTAGGTTCAGGTGGGAAGATCCTGTCCCTTGGTTTCCGGCAGGAAGGCCAGCACGAGCACGCCGAGCAGGAAAAATCCACCGAGGACCGAGACTGCGACCGGAAGCGAAAAGGCCGCTTTCATGCCGGCGGAAAGCCAGATGAGGACCGGTGCGGCGAGGATGCGGCCGGTGTTGAAACAGAAGCCGGCGCCCGTCGCGCGGAGATGCGTAGGAAACAATTCCGGGAAATAGACCGCGTAACCCGCGTGGATCCCCTGGCCGAAAAATCCGAAGATCGGCAGCAGGCAAAGCAGCAGCGTGTAGCTGCCGAAATAACCTGGCAGCCAGCACACCATCAGCGTCGCCACGAACGCGGCTGCGTGCATCAGCGCAAACGCGCGCCGCCGGCCGAGCCGCGCGCACATCGGTCCGATCGCGAGCATGCCCACGCCGGCGCCGGCGGTCTGGATGAAGCCGAACGCGATCTTCGAGCGGCTCGAAATCTCCTCCGCGGGCTCGCCGAGTCGTCGCAACAAATCCTCTGCGAGATTCTGCCCGGCGACGATCACGCCCCAGAATGTCGCGAGTCCGACCATGGCGAGCAGCGCCCCGAAAATCGCGCGCGATCGCCAGCGCGGATTGCCCAAAAGTTCGCGGAAGCTGCCGAGCTGGTCGGCCTTGTTCTTTTTCGCGTCCTTCCACGACTCGGGTTCCTTGATGCTGATGCGCACCCAGAGGACGAGCAACGCGGGCACGATACCGAGTAGAAACGCCAGCCGCCATTGCGTGCCGACTGCGAGACCCGCCGCGGCGGCGAGCCAGATGCCCGCGACGCTCGAAGCGTGGAAAATACCGCCGGCGCGCTCGCGGGCGTGTTTCGGAAAGACCTCGGCCACGAGTGCCGCGCCCACGGCCCACTCGCCGCCGACGCCCATCGCGATCAGGAAACGCAGCGCGCCGACGTGCCAGAGCTCGGTGGCGAACGCGGTCAGGCCCGAGAACACGCTGTAGAACAGAATCGTGATCGCCATGACGGGCATCCGGCCCCAGCGGTCCGCGAGCGAGCTGAAGATCCAGCCGCCGAGCGTTCCGCCGATCAGGAAGACACCGAGAAATTTCTCGCCCCAGTCCTTGCTGAGGCGTGCGATCTCGGCCGCGCCGAGACTCGGGTCCGAGGTGCGCAGCAGATCGGGCAGCATGTCGCCGCGCGTGATGTTATAGAGCTGGCCTTCGAATGCGTCGAAGATCCAGCCGAGCGACGCCACGATCAACACGAGCCATTGATAGCGCGTGACGCCCTGATGCCACTTGGCTGGGGTGGCGGAGGCGGAAGCTGACGCGTGGGACGCGGGCGTTTCGATCATGAGATTATGTTTGGGGTGGGGCGGACGCGCGAGACTCGCGGCGGGTTGTCAACCGCGCAGCATTTCGCCGAGCGGAAGGGGGCGTTTCTGGCGGATGGATTCCTCGGCGAGCAGGCAAAGGCCCGCCGACCAGAGTCCGTCCTCGCCGGTGGCGGCGGGCGCGGCCTCGCCGCGGACCATTTGCACGCAGCGCGCGATCTCCTCGCGGAGTTCGAAGACCTCGCCGCTCTGCTTCGCGAGCGCGACGTTGGTGAGATTCTCGCCGTCGAATACCTTTAGAAAACAGGTCGGTTCCGTGGTGCGATCGAGCGCGCCACTCCACCCAGCCCAGATGGCGCCCTTTGTGCCGGCGAGCTTCACGGTCTGGTGATGCTCGAAGGCGGCGAGCGTTTGTGAGACGACGGCGTAGGCGCCGTTGGCATACTTGAACATCGCGGAGAAGTTGTCGTAGAGCGCGGGCCGCTGCGGATCACGCGAATTGCCGTAGGCGTAGAGTTCCACGGGATCGCCCGCGCCCGCCAGATACCAGCGCGCCAGATCGAAGAAATGGATCGGCTCCTCCAGCACCCAGCTGCCCACGCGTTGGGGATCGTAGCGCCAGCCGGACGCGCCGAGCCGGTAGGGTTTGCGCAGCAGCTCGACGAGCACGTATTGCGGCTCGCCGATCGTGCCGCGCTCGATGATCCGCTTGATCTCACCCCACTGGGAGGAAAGCCGGAACTCATGGCCGACCGCGAAGTGCACGCCGCGCTCGCGCGCGTGGCGCACCATCGCGCGGCAATCCTCGACGTGCAGCGCCATCGGCTTCTCTAGCAGGAGGTGGCAGCCGGCGTTGAAAACATCGGTCGCGATCTCGAGGTGCGTGTGGCTGGGCGTGACGACGTCGACGATGTCGAGCTTCACCTGCGCGAGCATCTCGCGATGGCCGGCGAAGATCTGCGCCCGCGGATGCGCCTGAGCGGCCGCGGCGCGCGAGGCATCCGACGGCGCGACGATGGCGGCGAGCTCGGCTTTCGGGTGAGTCGCGATGGAGGTGGCGTGGTGCTGGCCCCAGGCGCCGAAGCCGACGAGACCGAAACGAACGGGAGGACGGGACATGAAGTTGGAGTGAAAGGGTTTTATTGCGGAATGAGGGTAGCGGGAAACGATGTAACCGGATTATCGATACGCCAATGTTGCACGTCGTTGGGAGGCTCGGCCGGAGATTCTGCGGGGAAGGCGGGGGCTATTAGTGCGACTTCGAATTAAAACGACTTTACTCCCGCTAATGAGTCCAGCAATTTATGCGAATGCGAAAAAACGCCGCGATGCAGCGCGATTTGCTGGGCGCGGCCGTCCTGCATTTGCGCCGCGGCCGGGCGGTCTCGCGCAGCTCGCTCGCGGTGGCGCTCGGGCTCGCGCCGTCGACGGTCGGCCTCTACGTGGATGAGCTGATCGCCGAGGGGTATATCGACGAATCGGGCCTGGAGCAGGGGCCGTTGGGCCGGCCGAAACGGCGGCTGGCCACGCTGCCCGGGGCAGGGTGGTTTGCGGGCGTGGAGTTCAATGCCGAGCGCGTGCAGGCCGTGTGCGTGGATTTTTCGGGCCAGCGTGTGAGCGCGCGTTCGAAGTGGCTGCCGAACGACCTTGATACCCGTGCCGTTTTGGAGGCCATCAGGACGGTGGTGGCTGACCTGGCAAGAAATGCACAGGGGCCGTTGCTGGCGATTGGCTCCGGCGCGCCGGGCGTAGTTGATCCGCGGACGGGCGTGAGCGCGCACTACGCGTTTATCCCTGATTGGCGCGACGTGCCGCTGGCGGAGAGCTTGAGCAAGTGGTTCGGAGTGCCCGTGACGGTGGAGAATAACCTGCGGGCGATCGCGGTGGCCGAGCGATGGTTTGGAGGCGGCCGCGAACTCGACAATTACGTGGTGCTGGGACCGCGCAGCGGCTTTGGCGTCGCGATCATGCAGGGCGGCCGGCTCATGGGAGGCGCGCATCACGCAGCGGGGGAGATCGGACGGTGGCCCTGGCCGATCGGTGGCGGGCAAAGGGCGGGTGAGATGCATGATGTACTTTCCGCTCCCGCCGTGTGGCGACGACTCGCGGGCGTTACCACGCGAGCACGCCCGCCGGAAGACCTGCGCCGCGGGTTGGCGAAATTGGCCGGAGCGGCGGGGCCGGCGTGGGACGAGATCATCGCCGACTACTCGCGGGTGATCGGCTGCCTGCAATTGCTCGTGGATACCGAGCGATTTTTTTTGCATGGCCCGCTCACCGCGTTGGGCGAGCGTTTCTGCAACGAAGTGATTGCCGCGGCCCGCGCGACGGCGCCCGCGCTCGCTGAGGCGCCGTTGCAGATCGTGCCTTCGGCGTTGGAAGACGACGCTGGTGCGCTCGGGGCCGCGAGCCTCGCGATGGAGGCGTGGGCACCTGCGGTCGTACGATGATCGCGACGCCCTTCCATCCGCGCCGGAGGCGCAGCCCCAGGCGCACCTTCATGTCGGTTTTGCGCGAAGCCGCGCAGATCTGCGCCGTGGCCTGAGCGCGCACCCAGCCCTCCGGCACCCCGTTCTCCCGGACGATGCGACGAGACGCCTTTACCCCCAATCCCCATGAAAGCCATCAACCCCTTGGTGTATATTGCGCGTACCTGTGCGGCGCTTGCCCTGATCCTCACGTTCACCGCTGTCGCCCAGGTCGCAATTACCGGCGGCATCGAGGGCCGCGTATTCGATGCCGGTCGCGGTGAATACCTCGAGAATGCACGCGTCACCATCGAGGGGACCGCGCTGGAAACGTTCACGGATCCCAGCGGAACGTTTCGTCTCACCAACGTCCCTGTCGGCACCGCGAAAATGAAGGTGTTCTTCACCGGCATCGCGTCGCCGGTGGAAACAGTTTCGGTCTCGCCCAACCAGATCACGAGCCATGACGTGACGTTGCGCGGCTCGGGGCGCACTCCCGCCGGGACGGACGCCACGGTGAAGCTCGACGAATTCGTGGTCGCGATCTCCAAGGAGATGGATGCGGCCGCGATCGCGATCAACGAGCAGCGCGTCGCGCCCAACATCAAGAACGTCGTCGCGGCCGACGAGTTCGGCACCATCGTCGACGGCACGCCGGGCGAGGCGATCAAGTTTCTCCCGGGCGTCACGCTCAACTACAGCGCGGGCGAGGCGCGCGAGGTGTCGATCAACGGTGCGCCCACGGCCAACGTGCCCGTGACGATCGGAGGCTTCGACCTCGCGAGCAACGCCGGCGGCGGCACGGGCCGTCAGGTAAACTTCGAGCAGGTCTCGATCAACAGCATGTCGCGCATCGAGGTCGTTCATTCGCCGACACCCGAGTCGCAGGGTTCCGCGCTCGCCGGCTCGGTGAACATGGTTCCGCGGAGCGCCTTCGAACGCTCCAAGCCGTCGCTAAATTATAGTGTATATATGATGATGAAGGACAGCGCGAAGAGCTTCGACAAATCGCCCGCGCCGCTCCGGCGCAACGAGAGCAAGATCACCCCTGGTTTCACCCTGAACCTCATCATGCCGGTGAACAAAAGGTTCGGCTTCACCTTCTCGGCCAACCGCGCCACGCAGTGGGTGCCCAATGACGTGATCGCCCTCGGCCGGCGCGGCGCCGACCTGGCGACGAACGGCAACGCCTTTCCCGACACCACGCCGGACCAGCCGTATCTCACCGATGTCGAGGTGACGGACGATCTGCGGCGCAACACCACGACCTCGGCCGGAGCGACGTTCGACTACAAGCTGTCGCCGCGCGACACGCTCTCACTCTCCACCCAATATACTTATATAACGGTCGAGCACATCGGACACCGGCTCTCGTTCTTCATCACGGGCGTGCGGCCCGGTGACTTCAGTACAACTCATACGCACGGCGCGCCCGGGCAGGGCACCCTCCAGCTCAACGACGTCAACAGCCGCTACTGGCTCGGTTCCACCTCGATTGCCACGCTGACCTACCGGCACAACGGCTCGGTCTGGAAGGCCGAGTCCGGCGCCGGCCTCTCTTACGCCGGCCAGCACAACCGCGACATCGCCCGGGGGATCCTGCGCAATTCCACCGCGCGGCGCACCGGCGTGACCATTGCGTTCGACGACAATTTTTATCTGCGTCCCGGCCGCATCACGGTGACCGATGCCAGCGGCGCGGCGGTCGACCCGTATCGGCTGGACAACTACGCGCTGACCGCGGCGAATTTTCAGGAAGACAACTGGCTCACGTACCGCACCACGTTCTATGGCAACGTACAGCGCCTTTTCGATGTGCTTCACGTGCCGGTGGCGCTGAAGGCCGGTTTCGACGTCCGCCGGCTCGAGCGCGACGTGCGCGGCCCGCAGGTCGCGCTCACTCCCGCGGTGACGCCCAACCAGATGGCGCCCGGCAGCAACAACGCCGGCCAGTTTCCCGACCTGGACCTCTCCCAGCGCGCGCTGCCCTACGGGTTTCCAGCCGCACAGTGGGTCGACAACTCGAAGCTCTACCAGCACTGGGTCGAGAACCCCGGCACCTTCAATACCAACGAAAACGCGATCTACCGCTCCCGCGTGACCGTGTCGAAGCGCATGGCTGAAACCGTGTCCGCGGCCTATCTCCGCGGCGACGCGGCCTTCTTCAATCGCAAGCTCCAGTTCGTCGGCGGCGCCCGCGCCGAGCAGACCAACTCCCTCGGCGAAGGTCCGCTCACCGATCCGACGCGGAACTTCCAGCGCGATGCGCAGGGGAATATTCAACGCAACGCCGCCGGCCAGGCGCTCCTGATCGTGCCGGCGAGCAACGCGCTCGGCGTCTCGCAGCTCACCTTTATCGAGCGCGGCAACCGGACCGAAAAGGAATATCTCCGCGTGCTGCCGAACCTGAACGTGATCTACAACGCACGCGAAAACCTGCGCATCCAGGGGGCGTATTATCACTCGCTAGGCCGGCCGAATTTCAACCAATACGCCGGTGGACTCACGCTGCCCAACACCGATCTACCCCGCAGCGATACGACCGTCATCACGGTCAACAACGCCGGGATCAAGGCCTGGTCGGCGGAGACGTACAAGGTGCGGGCGGAATACTACTTCGAGGGGGTGGGGCAGTTCTCGGTCAGCGCCTATCGCCGCGAGTTCGAGAACTTCTTCGGCACGACGCGATTTCCGGCGACGGCGGAGTTTCTCCAGCTCTACAGCTTGGACCCGGAAATCTATGCGGGCTATAATGTCGCGACGAACTATAATATACCCGGCAAGGTCCGGACCAATGGCGTCGAGGCTTCCTACCGGCAGGCTCTGACGTTTCTACCGCAATGGGCGCGAGGCGTGCAGGTGTTCGCGAACGCCTCGATCCAGCGCCTTCAAGGGGATGCCTCCGCCAACTTCAATGCCTCGTTCATCCCGAAGAGCGGCAGTTGGGGCATCAGCCTCTCGCGGCCCAAATACAGTGTGAAAGCCAACTGGAACTACCGCGGTGAGCAGCGGCGGGGCGCGGTGAATGGCCGCAGCATCGAGCCAGGGACCTTCACCTATTCGACGCCGCGGCTGTATCTCGACCTCAACGCGGAGTATTATCTCAATCGCCGCTTCGGCATCTTCGCGAGCTTCCGCAACGTCGCGAACGTCACCGAAGACACCGAGATCTACGGCCCGAGCACTCCCGACATCGCCCGTTTTGGACAGCGCAATGACTACTCTGCGTCCTGGACCTTCGGCGTGAAAGGCAGGTTTTGAACGCGCTATATAAAACGTTTCCTGCCCGGAAATTCACCTATGCAATCACAACGCAACATCGTCACTTCCGACCCTGAGAACAGCGAAACGCCGCTCGCCAGCGTTGCCAGCCTGGTCACGCCCACTCGGCTGTTTTTCGTGCGCAATCATTTCGCCGTGCCAACCGTGTCGTCCGAGGCCGCTGAAGTCCGGCTGGACGGCCTCGTGGAACGGCCGGCGCACTGGACGTTCGACGAACTCGCGGCGATGCCGCAGCACACCGTGTTTGCCACCGTCGAATGCGCGGGCAACGGGCGATCGTTTTTGCGCGAGAAGGTCGCGGGCGTCCAATGGGGACCAGGCGCCATCGGCCATGCCGAATGGACCGGGGTGCGCGTGCGTGATCTGCTCTCGCCGGCGGTCATCAAGCCGGGCGCACGCGAGGTCGTCTTTTATGGCGCGGATGAAGGCATCGAGGACGGCGAGCAGATGGATTTCTCGCGCAGCCTGCCGCTCGAGAAGGCCCTGCACCCCGATACGATCGTCGCGCTGCGCATGAACGGGGAATGGCTGGACCCCAATCACGGCGCCCCGATGCGGCTCTTTGTGCCGGGATGGTATGGTGTCGCGTCCGTGAAGTGGCTGCGGCGCATCGAAGTGATCGATCATGCGTACCAGGGGTTTTTCCAGACCGTGAAATACTCTGTCGATCGCATGACGGCGGACGGCAAACGCCGCATGCCTCTGGGGCCGGGTGTCGTGAAGAGCGAAATCTTCCATCCCGCCGCCGACGAGAAGCTCGGGTTCGGCACCAACCGCATCGACGGGGTCGCATGGGCGGGCGAGGATCGGATTGCGCGGGTCGATATCAGCACGGATGGCGGCCGCACCTGGCATGCGGCGCACCTCAAAGGCGTTCAGCAGCCCTATTCGTGGTGCCAGTGGGAGACACTCTGGACGGTGACCGTTCCGGGCGTATATACAATATTGGCGCGAGCGCATGCGCAATCGGGGCAGACGCAGCCGTTCGAATATGATCCCGACAATCTGGGCTATATCATAAACACGGTCCTGCCGCGGAAAGTTCACGTCAGCGCCGACCACCAGTCGCTGGGCGATTTTGCCGACGCGGCCGCCTGGTCCGATATGATGGCGCAATTCGCCGACCGAAACACCCGCCGCCCCCTGGATATAGAAATGTCTTACTCCTCGGGCGGTGGTATATAGAGAGTGTCGGCTGACCGCGAAAAAAACTACAGATCGCGATGGTGGTTGCGCCACCGTTCAGGCCGGGTTCGAACAAATCACCCCGTTCGGCGGCAGGCGAAGGATGTCGGGTGGTCCAATCCGGCAGCCCTTCCTGAACTCGGGCATCGCTTAGCGTTCCGCCGGCGTGACCTCGGTCCAGCGCGCTTTCGCGTCAGGGTGGGTTTCGGAGAGGATGTCGTAGATCCGGCGCTTCTCGTCGGCTTCGAGGTAGGCATAGCGGCCGCGCGGATCGTCGTCGTGCAGCGCGGTGTAGATCCGGTCGAGGACGCGGTTCTTCAGCTGGCCGGGAAGGGCGGCGAACGACTCCGAATAGATCAGGTAGCTGCACCGGTTTTCGAAAATGCGCTCGCGTAGTCGCAGATCTTTCAACGCGTGTCCGGCGTGGCTGCGGGGCGCGTCGTGCGTGAAGACGCGGCGGAAGTCTGCGCTGCCGCTGACACCGTCGGGCACGGGCGCGGCGTTGCGGAAAAGCAGATGATCCACGACGTCCTCGACGGCGCCGGCGAACACGCTCTTCACGCTGTCGTAGCTCGGCTCGTCGGTGACGGGATCGTTGAGCGCTTTCTGCAGCGAGCGCTGATACTCGAGCATCTTGCGGCAACCCTGCGCGGCGCGCGTGAGGCTGTTTTGTACGCCCATCTGGTGCTCGAAGACGAGCAGCGCCACCACGTCGCTCGTCTTGGCGGGATAGCGTGAAGTGTCGAAAAAATCCGTCAGGTCGGCCGGACGCTTGTCGCTGAGATTAAAGACGAGTTGGTCGCCGCTTTCCGAACCGAACGCGTTGCCGCGGTGGTTCGTCTTGCCGGTATAGCCGGTGACGAACCAGCCGCCCCAGCGGTTCTCGAACGGCGTCTCGTCGTCGACGATTTCCGAGCCGTGGCGCAGCAGCGGTTCGCCGCTGTCTGTCGATATCACGCTGCGCGCAAACACGCCCGGCACGCCGCGGACGAACGTGCCGCCGTGGCAGCGCAGGCAATCCGAATCGCGGACGAACGTGCGGGTGGCGCCGCGTGCCGCTTGCGGATCGAACGAGTAGAAGACCGGCCCGAGCTGCGGATCGATCGCCGCAACCTCGATCAGGCCGCCGGGCACCCAGCCGACATACACCGAGTCGGAAAAATAAAGCGCGCGCGGATTGCCCGGCCGGATGCGGCCGCGTTGCAGGCTCGTTTTCGAAAACACCACGACCTGGCTTTCGATCGGCACGTTCAACTCGCGCAGTACCGCGCGCACGACCTCGTGATCCGCGCCGGCAAACGCGAGCCCGCCGGACGCAAGGCGTTCCTGCAACCGCGAGACGGCATCCTGCGGCTGCGTCGCGGAGTAGCTGACGGGCGGTTGCTCGTAGTCGGGCGTGCTTTGCGCCCGGGCGGAGACTCCGCCGCACGCCAGGCCGATCCCGAGCCAGACGGAAAACGTGCGTCGACGAGTCATGAACGGCGGGAGCGCTGTACGCTGGGGAGGGTGGTTGTCGCGCCGGTGCGCCGCACGATGAAGTTCAGGTCGGTCATGGAGGTGGGTTCGAGCGTGGGGAGAGTGGTTGGCGCAACGAGGGTTTCGTCAAGCGGAGGACGAAGAAAACGCCCGCCGCGCACAGTCACAGGTTTCGGCGCCAACTGTTACTCTTCTCAAAGCGGGCTGCTTTGACGCGCGTCAAGGCGGCCCGGTTTTATTCTATTACACTGCCGTGCCGCCATGCCGGTCCGTGCCCCTTTTCACCTCCTCGCCAAGCCGTCCGGCCCGGCGTGCAATCTCGACTGCTCGTATTGCTTCTACCTGAAGAAGAACGCGCTGTTCGCGTCCGCCTCGCCCCGGCGGATGAGCGACGCCGTGCTGGAGGTGTTCGTCCGCGAGTACATCGCGAGTCAGGACACCGCGGAGATCAGTTTCGCGTGGCAGGGCGGCGAGCCGACGCTGCTCGGCGTGCCATTCTTCGAGAAGGTTGTGGCGTTGCAGCGCACCCATGCCGGCGGGAAGCGAATCACAAATGCGTTACAAACCAACGGCACCCTGCTCGACGACACGTGGGGCCGCTTTTTGCGCGAGCACGGATTTCTCGTCGGCCTGAGCCTCGATGGTCCGCGCGCGTTGCACGATCGCCACCGACGCGACAAAAACGACGGGCCCACCTTCGATCGCGTGATGGCCGGCCTCGAGGTCCTGCAACGCCATGGTGTCGACTACAACCTGCTCACGGTCGTCTCCTCGACGAATGCGCTGCACGCGGCCACCGTGTATTCGTTTCTCAAGCACACGGGCGCGCGTTTCCTGCAGTTCATCCCGTTGGTGGAGCGCGCGGTCGCGCCGGCGGACGATCTTGCGGCGGTGCCGGAGTGCGGCGTGGCGACGCCAGAGAGCGTGCGGCCCGAGCAGTTCGGTGCCTTCCTGAGCACGGTCTTCGACACCTGGGTGCAACGCGATGTCGGCCGCGTGCACGTGCAGGCGTTCGACGTGGCGCTCGGCCAGTGGCTCGGGCTTGGATCGAGCCTGTGTGTCCACGCGGAGGAGTGCGGCACGGCGCTCGCGATCGAGCATAACGGCGACGTGTATTCGTGTGACCACTACGTCTACGCGTCGCATCGCCGGGGGAACATCATGACGACTCCGCTGGGCGAGATCGTGTGGAGCGATGCGCAGCGGGCGTTCGGGCGCACGAAGTCGGCGACGCTGCCCGCGGCGTGTCGCGCGTGCGAGTGGCGCTTCGCCTGTCACGGCGGCTGTCCGAAGCATCGCTTCGCCGTGACCGCGGACGGCGAACCGGGACTGAATTTTTTGTGTGCGGGCTATCGGCAGTTCTTCGCGCACATCGATCCGGCGATGTCGCGCCTGGCGCAGCTCGTGCGAGCCGGCCGGCCGGCGGCGGAAATCATGCGCCGGACAAGTCACGCCGGTAACACGCCCGTGGGCCGCAACCACGCGTGCCCGTGCGGCAGCGGCAGGAAGTTCAAGCATTGCTGCGGCGCATGACGGTGCCGGGGCCCGCTGTACACCGGGGCGGCCGGCCGGAAAGTGGCGCGGACCATTTCCAACGTTGATCCACATCAATGCCGGGCGTCGCACAATCGCGTAGGGTGGGCGGCATGTCTCAAACGTCTCTCATTCCCGCCGATGGGGCCGAGTCGCTCGTGCTCGCCGACTCGGTGCAGGTCTCCTCTTCCGGCATCGTGAGCCGCACCGTGCTCCAGTCGCCGGAGTTGCGCACGGTGCTCTTCGCGTTCGACGCGGGGCAGGAGCTCACCTCGCACACGAGTCGCCGGCGCGCGCTCGTGCAGGTGCTGAGCGGCGCCTGCGATTTCTTTTTTGCGGGCGCGTGGCACCGCCTCGAAACGGGCGCGCTGCTGCACATGCCGCCGGGCCATCCGCACGCCGTGCGCGCCGGCGCAGGGCCCTTCACGATGCTGCTCACGCTCGCCGCCGAACCCACCTCACTTCCCTCACAACCATGAATCAAAACTCAGATACCATCGACCTCACGCACTTCGACGTGCGCCGGATTCCCTGCCGCGCCAAGCACGCGCAGATCTTTCAACGCTGGGCCGAGCTCCCCGTGGGCGGCCACTTCGTGCTCGTCAACGACCACGACCCGGTGCCGCTCTACTACCAGTTCGAGGCGCTCTTCCGCGGCGCGTTCGAGTGGGAGTATCTCGTCGACGGTCCGACGGAGTTTCACGTGAAAATCACGCGACTCCAGGAATCCCCCTTCACCACGCCGCCGGCACCCCCGCGCCGTCCTCCGGCGGCGAAGTGCGAAGCGACCGACGAGCTCGATCTGCGCGGACTGGAGCCGCCGGAGCCGATGCTGCGCATCCTCACGACGCTCGAGAGCGCTCCGATGGGCGCGACGTTTCGGGCGCGGACGGATCGGCAGCCGATCCATCTTTTCCCCGAGCTCACCGCGCGCGGCGCCCAACACGTGTCCGAGGCTGCGCCCGATGGCACGTGGGTCACCACGATCACGCGGGGTTGAGTGGTCAGTGGGGTTCCGCTCGCCGAGCGGGCCTGAGTTGTCCGGCGCGCGTCGCTTCGCCCGCACGTGGGCTGTGGAACTCAGGCCGGTTCGGAGAACCGGGTCCCATTTAAAGCCAATCGATCGTGTACGAGATTGTTTCCAATGAACCGAAACGCCACGGCCACGCCGGCTAACGCTCCCCGCAGTTCCACGATGGGCGTTTCGCTCATTGCCGGTGCGCGGCTGCCGCTCGCGTTCATCGGCCTTGGCCTCGCTTCGCTCGCGCTGGCGGTTGTCGCACTCGCACTCGAGCCGCAGCTCTTGTTGCTGCCCCATGTACATCCGCATGTCGTGGCGCTGGCTCATCTCTGGCTGCCGGGATTCCTGCTGAGCGTGAGCATGGGTGCGATTTACCAGCTCATGCCCGTCGTGCTCGGCGCGCCGTTGCGGCTGCCGCTCGCGGCGGCGTGGACGCATCTCGGTCTGCACGGGGCCGGCGTGACACTGCTGGTCGGCGGCTTCATGACGGGCCGATTTGAAATCGTGGCGCTGGGCGGCAGCGCGTCGGCGCTGGGCGCGGCCGTGTTGTTGGTCGCCACGTGGCGGACATTTCTCGCGGCGACGCGGCGCGACGCGATCGCGTGGAGCTTCCCGGCCGCCGTGAGCTGGCTCGCGGCCGCGATGCTTTTCGGCATCGTCCTCGCGCTGAATCGGCGTGCGCCGTTTCTCCCGCTTTCGGTGGTGGATCTTTTGCGGGCGCATGCGCACATGGGACTGGCGGGATTCTTCGTCACGCTGTTGCAGGGTGCCACGTTTCAGCTCGTGCCGATGTTCACGATGGCGGACCTGCGCCGCGCCGGCCTCGTGCGCGCGGGCGTCGTCCTGACGCAGGTCGGCTTGTTCGTGCTCACACCGGGGCTCGCCTGCAATCGCGCGCCGGTCGCGCTCGTCGGGGCGCTCATGATCGCCGCTGGGATCGCCTGCTCGGGTGTCGCGCTGGTCGCGACATTTCGGTCGCGGCGGCGACGTGTGCTCGAACCGGGATTGAAGGCGTTTGGCGTGGGCGCGGCGCTGCTGGCAGTCGCGACCGCCGGCGGACTGGCGCTCGTGATCTCGAACGCGGGCACGTTCACTCAAGGGGCCGGCGCGATCGCCTATGGTACGATGCTCATCGCGGGCGCGTTGAGTTTCATGATCCTCGGCATGCTCTGCAAAATCGTGCCGTTTCTCGTCTGGATGAAAACTTACGGGCCGCGCGCCGGCCGGCAGCCGGTGCCCCTTGCGACTGCACTCGGTTCACGTGTGCTTGAAAATGCCTGGCTCGGCTTGCACGGCGCGGCACTGGCCGCCGTCCTTGGCGGCGTGCTCGCGATCTCGCTCCCGCTCATCGCGTTTGGCGCGGTGTTGCTCGTGGGAGCGGTGGGCGCGTTCCTGGCCAATATCGTCCGCGTGCTGAAACACGTGTGGCAACCGCAGAGCGCCGCGTCCGCACCCGCGCGTGCTGCCGTATCCATTTCATGAACACGACAGACAGCTCCGTTGTCCCGACGCTGGAGCAGGTCCGCGCCGCGTGCGCCAGCGTCTACGATCCCGAGTTCGGCGTGAGCATCGACGATCTCGGCTTGATCTACGATGTCGCGCTGGCCGGGTGCGCGGCCTCCGTGGCCATGACGCTTACGACGCCGAGCTGTCCCGCGAGCGATGTGATCGTCGATGGCGTGCGTGCCGCGGTGTCGGCGGTGCCGGGCATTGCGAGCGTCGACGTACAACTCGTGTGGGATCCGCAATGGACCCCCGAGATGGTCAACGCCCGCGGGCGCGAACAGCTCGGCTGGCGCGAAGCGTGAGGCTCATCCGGCCTCAGGCGGCGTCCCCGTCGGTTCCGATCGCTTCGACCGGGCAACCCTGCACGGCTTCCTCGGCCTGAGCGATTTCCTCTTCCGTGAGCGGCTGTTTCTGGACGAAGGAAAACCCCGACTCGTCGTGGCGCGCGAAGACCGTTGGTGCAGTCTCGCGGCAGAGGTCGCAGTCGATGCAATTGGAGTCGACGTAGAAGCGACCGGGAACATTTTGCGGCAGGCGTTCGTTTGGATTGGCCATGCCGCACTGTAGCAGCAGCGGGCTTGCGAGAGAAATTCATTAGTCGTATCGATTCATGCATTGCATGCATGACTACCTGCAGACCGCGCCGTTCGACATCTACGAGCTGCATCTCTTTCACCTCGTCGCGCAGCATCGCAGCTTCACAAAGGCGGCCGAAGCCGCGGGGCTGACGCAGAGCGCGGTCACGCGCCAGGTGCAGGGAATCGAAGCGAGCCTCGGCGTGGAGCTCTTCGAGCGCACGACGCGGAGCGTGCGCCTGACCGCGGCCGGCCAGGCGTTGTGGCGCGAATCGACGCGGTTGCTCGGCGACATCAACCAGATGTTGAAAACGATGCGCGAGGAATTCACCGAGGCGAAGAAGGTGATCCGCGTGGGCGTCTCACGCTCGGTTGGCCTCGCGTATCTGCCCGGGTTTTTCCATGCGAATCTGCGGCGGCTGCCGGAGATCGGCTATCGTGTTTCTTACTGGCCCAGTGAGGAAATCCTGTCGGCGATCGAGGCCAACGAGTTGGATCTGGGCGTACTGTTTCCGCCGCAGCGTCTGCCGCAAACTGTGAGGGTCACGCATCGTTTCAGCGACGTGTTCACGCTGATCGGTTCCGTCGACGCGGCAGCCGAATTCTCGCGCTGTGCCGCCACGAAGAAGAAGCGCATCGAGTGGATGAACCGCCAGAACTGGCTGCAGCTCGACGAGCGTTCCAATACCGGACGCCGGCTCCGGGCATGGATGGTGCGACAGGGGTGCGACGTCGAGCCCGGCATGCAGCTCGATAGCTTTGATCTCATCATCAATCTCACCGCACTCGGTCTGGGCGTGAGCTTCGTGCCGTCGCGGGCCTTGGCGCTGTACAATCGCAAACGCAACCTGCGCCGGCTCGCGTGGCCGGAGCGATTCGTGCGCGAGCTGGTGGTGGTCGTGCGTCGGCACCGGAAGTTGCCGGAGCATCTCGAGCGCTTCATCGACAATGTCCTCTTCTGAGGCCGTAGAAATTCAGTTGAGAGTTGAGAGTCTAGAGCTGAAAGCCTGAGAGTCCGCGTTTGGCGCCAAAGATTGGAAAGGTTTCGCTCGCTATTCCGCATCAAGCGTCGCGGTCATGCCGCGCATCCGGGCAACGTCGCAAGTTTTGGCGGGCGTTGCGCAAGAAGCGCGGAGCCTGTTGCACGCGAGATCGATAGGCTCTCTCCGATGACTGCTTCCCCCTCCCTGATCCTCACCACCGAAGGTTTCTCAGCGCGCGCGGAATTGAGCGCCCACGCTGAGATCAAATCAGCCAAGCTGCTCCGGCACACTGATCCACGCGTGCATCTCGTGCGCATCAACGTGAAGCGGCACGCGCCGCATTCCGCCGCGGTGTATTTCGCCGCGCGCGCGACGGCCGAGAACGACGGCGCCGATCACGTGGCACACGCCGATGGCGCCGAACCCGAGGCCGCGATCAACAGCGCCGTCAGCAAACTGGAACGTGCGCTTTCGGAAACCGCCGCCGCGCGCAAGGAGCGGGCATCGCTCCGCGCGGTGACTGAGCTCAGTTAGCTTTTCCTGCGCCGCCGGGCGACTCCACCACGCTCAAAGCGAGTCGGAAACCGAGCGTGTAATCGAGTCGCCCGGCCGAGCCGCCGGCGCGCGCCGCCGAGCGCCCAACCTGTACATCCGCCCGCCAACTGCCGCCGCGGGCCACACGATAGTGGCCGCGTTCCGGCCCGCGCGGATCGGCCACCGCGCCGCCGGGATACGCGCCATACCAATCGAGACACCACTCGAGTACGTTGCCCGACATGTCGTGGAAGCCCCAGGCATTGGGTTTCTTCGTCGCGACGGGATGCGTTGTCCCATCGCTGTTGCCGTTGAACCAGCCCATCGCATTTGGCTCGCCGGCATACGATCCGGTCGTGCCCGCGCGACAGGCATATTCCCACTGCGCTTCCGTGGGCAGCGTGAATGCATAGCCATCCGGCAAGCGCCCCGCGGTGCGTTCCCGCTCGGTGAGTTTCCGGCAAAACTTCATCGCATCGAGCCATGACACGCGCTCGGCCGGTGCATCCCCACCGGCGGTTTTCAATGTGCTCGGGTTCATGCCCATCACCGCCTCGTATTGCGTCTGCGTGACTTCCGTCCGGCCCAGCCAGTAGCCCTTGCTCAACGTCACGCGCGTCTGCGGTCCCTCGGCTTTGTTGCGTTGTGGCTCGTCCGCCGGGCTGCCCATCGTGAACGTGCCCGGCGCCACCCAGATGAGCTCGAGCTTCAGATCCGCGATCACGTGGTTGCCGGGCGCGGACGCGAGGAGCGTCGGCGCAAACCCGCAGACGAAGAGCATCCCGCCCGGACGCGGGAGCGGGAACGAACGACCGAGAAAGCGGAAAACACGAGCGAGCACGTGAGTCATGATTCGACCAAAGAGTGGCCGCCAAAAAAGCACAACAGACGCAAAAACCCGAATCCGATTTCTGGCCCGGCGGCCCGGCCGTTCGGCGGATGGTTGCGGTTGCATCGCGGCGGGCGGATCGCTGCGGCTGCACGCAGGCTGCGGCTCACGAGGCCGGCGCGAGGTCGGCGGCGACTTCGAACGGGATTGCGGGAACCGTCCCGAGCGGGGAGCGCTGCACGCGTTGCGTGGCCTTCGAGTTGTTTCCGCGTTCGCCATAGGCCTCGAGAATCAGGTTGCCCTGCTGGCCGGGCTTCATCTTCGACCTGTCGCACGACAACACGACTTCGGCGCTGTCGCCGCGCTGCGCAACGCTCTGCACGGTTATGCCCGGCGGCGGCTCGCGCAGCTCGAACGTCACGTTGCGCACGTTCTTCATTGCCGGTGTCGCGATCCGGATTCGTGTCAGTGGATCCAGACGAAGCCGCGCCGGAATCCGGCTCGTCAGCCGCGGCGTCGAGCCGCGGCCGGCGATGCAAAGGCGCAGCTCCTTCGCCGCGACCAGATGACGATAGGCGAATGCCTGCATCATGTCGTCGGCCGGAATCGCGCGGTGCGTCACCGCCCGGCCGCCGATCGAGGCGGTGCCGGCTACCAATAGCGTTCGCGTTTCTTCGCGGGCGTTCGAAGCCGCGGTGAGCGTGAGGCGCACCATGTCCTGGTGGGCGGGAATTCGGGCGCCGCTCAACGCGAGACCGGTGGGCGCGTTTTGCAGCCCGAGCACGATCTCGCCGGCAAACCCGTCGCGCCGCAGCGCATAAACCGTGATCGGAACCGTCGCACCCGCCCGCAGATTGATCGTCGAGGGCACGACGCGCAGCTCGAAGTCCGGCTCCGGCGGACCGATTCGCAAACGGTAACCGTGGTCGGGACTGCCCCGTCCCTGCGCGTCTGTGAGACGAATCGTGTAAGTGCCATCTGCGGGCAGCGTGACCGCGATCCGCGAATCGGCATGATGCGTGAGCAGGCCGGCTCCTTTGTCGTCGGAGTCGTCGTTCGACGCGAGGCGTTGTCCGTTCGCGTCGTTCAACGTGAGCATCGAATCGAGCGGCGAACCAAATCGGCGTGCGTACACTTCCGCCACGATCTCGGAGCCGCGCGTGCCGATGAAGGAGAACGTGTCCTCATTACCCGCCTTTTCGATCTGGCCGTCGACAAGTGCGGGCAGCGCAAGAGGCGTGGCACCGCGCGTGGCGGCAGCGCTTTCGAGCAACGGGGCGCGGGCGTCGAGCGCGAAGCGCACGGTGTTGGACTGCACGCCGTGCTCGCGGACGGAGAGCAGATAAGTGCCAGGGGCTTTCTCGCGGGCGTCGATCTCGAGTTTCGCCAGCGGGAGATTCCAGCCTTTGACGGCGAAGGAGACGCGCTCGCCGATGGCGCCGCCGAGCGGGAAAATGCTCGTCACGAATGGCAGCTCGCCCGCCGTGATCCGATAGACGAAGTCTTCGCGGCCGCGATAGATCGCGTCCTTGATCTCGAGCGTGTACGTGCCGTCGGCGGGGATCTCGCACACCAGCACCGGATCCGGGTTGAACCGAAAGTCGTCGGCATACCCCAGCTCGCGGCCCTTCCCATCGTACACTGCCAGCGTCGCCTGAAACCAGCCCGGCACGGCATCCGCGAGATAGGGCAACAGCGAGCGTGCCGCCACGGCGAATGTGAGTCGCTGGCCCTGTTTCGCGGTGAAGCGAAACCGATCCGTCTCGCCGGGCAGCACCTGGCCATTCAGCACGGCGGGCAGAGCGACCTCCCGTTCGTCGCGGCTGCGTATCCGCGGATCGGAGACGCGTCCGCGCTGTGGTCCGCGGGCGCTCGTCGCGGTGATGACGGGCGCGGTGTTTTCCGGCAGCTGGCCGACGCAGAACACGAGCGGATTGGACAGGCCGGCGGTGCTCCGCAGGCGAAACTCGTGTTCGCCCGTCGGAACATCTGGCGCGAGCGTGAGCTGCAGCGTGACGGTTTCGGCGACGGCGGGCGTGGCCTGGCGATTGCCGCGGGTTGCGATCAAGTGCCGGATATCCTCCGCGGCTTTTTCGTCCTCGGCCGTGAACGCCGGAGCCGATGCATTGGCGCGCGCGGCGGCGCGCTTCTTTTCCTGCAACAGCTGCGCCTTCTCGCGGAGATCATTGAGCTCTTTCTGCGTGAGCGGCCGCTCGTGGCCGACCACTTTCACCTCGATGCCCGAGGTCGAAAAAAAAGCCGCGGACGCACCGATGAGATTCTGGCCTCCGACGGAGACTGTGACAGTCGTGCCCTGCTGGCCGCCGGCCGGATAAACGTATCCGAGACGCGGTGACGGGCGCTGGTTGGCCTGGCCAAACGCGGAGGTGAGCGTCGCGAGCAGCAGGGTCAGCGTGCCCGCGAAGTGGTGGGCGAAGCTGGACGTGCCTCGCAAGCGACTCGGAGTTTCGCGGCCGGTCCCGGCTCTCCCGAGCCGGGCCGCACCTCCATCACGGCCCGCGGCGGGCGAAGCGGGAGACGGGTGACCCTGGTTGCGGCGCAGGTGCATGAGTTTTCCTCCGGGGTTCAGACGAGGCGCGACAACACGCTGTTGCGTTTGGATGTCGCGTCTGGCGCCGCCATCACGCGCACATCGCGGCCTTCGGGGTGGGGCAGCTTCGCATCGGGGGCGATGCCGAGTTGCGAGTAGATCTGGCCGATCAATTCGCTCGGGTGCACGGGATCGCTCGCGACCTCTTCGCCTTTCGCGTCGGTCTCGCCGAGCACCTGGCCGCCCTTGAAACCGCCGCCGGCCACGAGCGCGGAAAACGCCTTGCCCCAGTGGCCGCGACCGCCGTTCCACGGCGACTCCCACTGCACCTTTGGTGTGCGACCGAATTCACCGCCGGTCCACACCACGGTGCTGTCGAGCAACCCGCGGTCGGCGAGATCCTGCAACAGCGTCGCGAGGCCACGATCGAGCTCGGGCAGCTTGCGGCGCATGATCGGGAAGTGGCCTTTGTGCGTATCCCAACCCTTGTAGTTGATTGTCACATACGGCACGCCGCGCTCGACCAGCCGCCGCGCCATGAGGCAGGACTGGCCGAAGGTGGTGCGGCCGTAGCGATCGCGCAGCTCGTCCTTTTCCTGCGCGAGGTCGAAGACCTTGCCGGTATCGCCGAGAATCATCTCGTAGGCGTCGGACTCGCATTGTGCGAGTGCGGCGAGCTTCGGGTCGCCGCTGCGATGCGCGCGCTCGAAGGTGTTGAGCCGGTGCAGAAACTCCCGCCGTGAACGCTGCCGTTCGTCGGTGATGCCCTGCGCAACGACGCCTTCGACGACGAAGCGAGCCGCTCCGGGATCGCCGCCAGTGGCGAACGGCTTGTAGCGCGCGCCGAGAAAGCCGGATTCGGAGAAACGCCCCTGCAGCTCGGTGAGGACGATGTAGGGCGGCAGGAGCCCCTTGTAACCGGCGTCGTAACCCTTGAACAAGGACACGATCGCGCCGACGCCGGGAAACACATCGCGGCCGCCGGAGGGGCGGCCGGTCTGCACCGTGTACGCCGCGGTTTCGTGGGCGTTCACGCCGTGCGTCATGCTGCGGATCAGCGCGTAGTTCTTCGCCTCCTTCGCGAGCAGGGGCAGCAGTTCGCCGATGCGAAGGCCCGCCACGCTCGTGGCGATTGGCTCCTTCAGGGGCCCATTGTAATCGTAGCCGGCATCGGGTTTCGGATCGAAGGTGTCGATGTGGCACGGTCCGCCCCAGAGCCAGATCTGGATCACGGATTTCGCCTTCGCGGCGCGTAACGGTGTCGTGGATACAGCGGCGCGGGCGGCGGCCGCCGTCGTCGCGGCGGAGGCGCGCGAGGAGAGCGCGTTCGAGGCGAGGAGTCCGGCGGTGCCGAGCAGGCCGAGACGGAGGGCTTCACGCCGGGAGATGGGCGCGCCGGAGAGGCCGAGAAGCCGGAGCTCCGAGTCGAAGTTCCAGAGCCGGGGATCGACGCTGTGATGGAGGTTCATGGGAGTTGAAAGAGCGGCGCGGGCGGGAGGCCTCGTTTTAGTGGCGATGAAGAAATTCGGCGCTGTTCACCAGCGACCAGGCGAGGTCGAGGGCGGCGCTGCGTTTGTCGGGCGCGGTCGCGGCATAGTCTGCGGCGATGGCCTGCTCGTCGCCGGTTGCGCGGCGGGAGAGGAAGGTGAGGTAGAGCGTGTCGATCGTCTCGCGCGGCGAACCGCGGGCGCGGAGCAACGATTGCAGCTTCGGCCCCTGCTCGAGCTTCCGTTGCACGTGGCTGGAGTTGAGCAGGTGCAAGCGCTGGGGGGCGACGATCGTGTTGTTGCGTTCGGTCTCGAGGCCGGTGTCGCGCGCGGGCCGGCCGAACATCTCGAGAAAGGTGCTTGTGATGCTGCCATCCGGCAGCGCGATCGCACGCTGGTCTTCCGGGATGAACGTGAAGGGCTCCGGAATCGCGCTGGTGTATTTTTCCGTCGTGCCAGTGATCTGGTTGAGCGCGTCGATCAGCACCTCGGCATCGAGCCGCCGCAGCGGATAGGAGGCGAAGTTTGCCGCCGCCGCCGGAAGCTCGCTCTGCGGAATCGAGGAGAGCTGATAAGTCTGCGAAGTGAGGATCAGCCGCATGAGCCGCTTCACATCGTAGTCCGCGGAAATCAGTTCGCGCTCGAGCAGCGCGAGCAGCTCGGGATTGGACGGTGGATTGTCGGCGCGGAAGTCGTCGGGCTCGTGTACGATGCCGCGGCCCAGCAGCCACGACCAGACGCGATTCGCAATCGCGCGGGTGAACCACGGATTGCGCGGCGTGACGAGCCAGTCGGCGAATACGTCGCGGGGATCGCGCGCGCTCGTGAGTGGCGCGACGGTGCCATCCGGGAAGGTCGCCGAGACCCGACCGTTTGCGGGAAATTTCTCCGGAGCGAAATGGACAATCTCCTCCTTCCATTCACCGGTCTCCTTGTAGCCGAGATAACGGAAGCACGCCGCAAGGCCGTCGAGTTGCGGCTCGGACCAGTGCTCCGGCCGCACGCCCATCAAGGTGAGCGCGACGCTGGCGGCGATCGCGTGCGGCTCACGCGTCGGCATCGTGCGGTAGAAGTTCACGGCGCCGACACGGAAGTTGCTGCCACTCGAGGTGAGAAGCGTGCGCGCGAACTGATCGAAGGGGAGGTTGTCGCGGATCGCGGTGCGCACCCAGCGATGATAGGCCTGTGCCGCGTTCGGCCAGAGGTTCACCGGGAACTCCGCTTTGATTCGCAAGAGATCGCTCCATTTCATGGCCCAGTAATCGGCGAACTCGTCGCGGGAGAGGAGCCGCTCGATGAGTGCGTCGCGTTTGCCGACCGAGCGATCCTGCATGAACTGGCGGGCCTCGGCGGCGGTGGGCAGCGTGCCGATGACGTCGAGGTACGCACGACGTACAAACACACTGTCCGAACAAAGGTGGGCCGGCGGGATGCCAAGCGCGCTGAGCCGCGCGAACACGAGCGCGTCGATTGGATTCTTCGAGCCGGCAGGCCGCGCCGTCTCGAAAGGCGCGACGGGTTCGGTCGCGGCGGCCGCGGCAAGCGCGGGAGCTTCGCGAGCCGGAGCGGGAGACGCACTCATCGCGCCGGCGTGAAGCGCGAGGAGGGTGGAGAAGCAGAAGCGAAGCATGGTGGCGAAACTCGAAGCCGCGGAAGCACGGACTTCGCGCAAAGGTGGAGCCGATGACGCCGCGACACCCGCTCCGCTACAAAATCGGGCCGCAATGAATGCGCGCTAATGGACCGGCGATGAACATCTGTTGCCCGCGCAAAATATGCGCCATGGTCCGCTAATACCCGTATTCACGCTCGTATTTGGAATCTAACTACGGCGCGTTCCGCCGTGGCCGCGTAACTTGCGCGACGTCGTTGCGTCTGCGGCGCACATGACCTCACTCGTTGTTGGACGGGATACCCCACGCGTCAGCGATGCGCTCGCCGAACCGGACATCGAAACCTCCAAGCCGCTACGCGTTTCGCCGGAGTTTGTGCTCACCGAACGCCCGCTTCCGGGCGAGCCGGTGAAAGCTGCGTTTCAGCGTCTGGCGGCCGAGCTTTCGAAGCGCGATGCGCAGCTGCTCAGTCTCATGATCTATGGCTCTCTTGCTGCGCGGCCCGAGATCGAGCGGGCAATGGGCGAAACGCTCGGGAAGACGAATTGGCCCGTGACGTGGATCGACAACGGACACTGCGAGGGCGCGCTGCTGGCGGGCTTGCAGGCGTTTGCGGTCAGCGGCCGGCCCGTGACACGTGTGCGGCTGGGCTATCAAGTGGTCGGATCGATTTTCGACGATGGTAGTGCGCGCCACTGTTTACTGGGTGGTATCGGACCGAGCGCGATCGGGCTGCAGCCAGCCGCGCAGGTGCAGCAGACGCTCGGCAATCTCGAGTGGGCGCTCGCGGATGCGGGCTTCAGGCTCAGCGACGTCGTGCGCACCTGGTTCTATAACGACGAGATTCTCGCGTGGTATAACGAATTCAATCGCGTGCGCTCGGCGTATTACGCGGGCGTGCCGTGGCGGACGGGCTCATCGCCTGCGAGCACTGGCATCGGCGCGCGCAACCCTGCGGGTGCGGCGCTCGTGGTCGCCGCGTGGGCGATGCAGCCGATCGATGCTTCCGCCACTGCGAAGGAAATTGGTTCGCCCCTGCAATGCCCGGCGCCCGCATATGGCAGCTCGTTCAGCCGCGCGATGGAGCTGTGCTCGGGCGGTTGCCGGCGGTTGTTCGTGTCTGGCACGGCCAGCATTCATCCGGGCGGCGAAACGGCGTGGCTCAACGATCCGGAGAAGCAGGTCGCCCTCACGATGGAGGTCGTCGCCGCGATCCTGCATTCGCGCGCGATGGATTATCGCGACGTCACGCGTGCGACCGCATATTTCAAGGATCCGCGTTACAAGGCACTGTTCGACGCCTGGTGCGCGGCGCGTGAGTTGACCCACCTGCCGACCGTGTCGCTGCATGCGGAGGTCTGTCGCGACGATCTGCTGTTCGAGATCGAGCTGGACGCGACGGTGCCGGATATCCGCAAGTTGTGAGTCGCGGATAAGAGACGAGAGACCAGAGACCCGGAAACCGAACGCGAATTCTGAAAACTTGACCGGTTCAGAATGTGTTTGGGCTGTGTGGCCCGCCTCGGGAGAGGTCGCCGGCGGTTCGCGCTCCCGAGCTTCCCGCTTCTCCCGAAACGGGCTACACGTGCGAAAGATGCCGGGTCAGGCGTGTTGTCACGTTCAGGCTTTTCCGCGCGAGCGGGCCGCGCGGCGCGCGAAGAATTTCCGCACTTCCTCCACCCAGAGCACGGAGCTCGCGACGACACCGATGAGGAAGAAGTCGGCCAGCGAGATGGGCAGGGTGTGAAAAATCCGGTTCATCGGTTCCAAATAGATGACGGCCAGGTGCAGCACGTTCGCGAGCGCCAGACCGCCGATCAGCCAGACGTTCGAGAAGAGGCCGCGATCGAAGGCGCTCTTCAGCTCGCTGCGGCAGTTCAGTACGTTGAACCACTGGCAGACGGCGAGGACGGTGAACGTTTCCGTCTGCACGAGCGCGAACGGAACGTCGGTCGACATGCGCCAGACGAAGAAGCCAAACGTCGCCGCGACCGAAGTCGGCACCAGGATCGCCATGCGTTTGAGCATCGTGCGCGTGATCAGTGGCTCGTCCTGAGGCACGGGGCTCTGGCTCATCTCGTCGCCCTCGAGCGGCTCCATGATGAGGTTCACGGTGAGCGTACCCTCGGTCACGAGGTTGATCCAAAGGATCTGCACCGCGGCCAGCGGCAGCGGGTAATCGAGCAGCAGCGCGGCGAGTAGTACGATCACTTCGTCGATCGAAGTCGCGAACAGGAAGAGGAGAACCTTCTTCAGGTTGCGGTAAACGAGGCGGCCTTCCTCGACCGCTTTGACGATCGTCGCGAAGTTGTCGTCGGTGAGCACGATCTTCGCGGCGCCTTTCGCGACCTCGGTGCCGGTGATACCCATGGCAACGCCGACGTCGGCCTGGGCGAGCGCGGGCGCGTCGTTCACGCCATCGCCCGTCATGGCGACAACGTGTTTTCCCTCCTGAAACGCGGTGACGATCCGGAGCTTTTGCGCCGGATGCACGCGCGCGAACACGGAGATCCGGTCGAGATCGGCGCGCAGTTTCTCTTCCGACATTTGCTCGAGCTCACGTCCGTCAAACGCGAGTTCGCCCTCGCGCGCGATCCCGAGCGTGCGCGCAATCGCGAGCCCGGTGACTTTGTGGTCGCCCGTCACCATGACCGGCCGAATGCCCGCCCCGCGGCACGACTGCACCGCTGCCTTCACTTCCTCGCGCGGCGGATCCATCTGGCCGACGAGCCCGAGGAATAGAGCGCGGCCTTTGAGTGCACCGAAGCCGGCTTCGGGCTCGAGTGATGCTTCCGAAAACTCGGCCACCGCCAGCACGCGCAGCGCTTCCGCGCCCATCGCCTCACCCGCCGCGTGCGCCGCCTGTCGCGCGGCCTCATCGAAGGGCACGAGCTGGCCGTCGCCGCGCCGCGTGTTCCCGCAGAGCTCCAACAACATCTCGGGCGCGCCCTTCAGGCACACGCGATGCCGCGGCTCGCGTGGCGGCGAGTCGTCATCGGGCCGGTCGATTTCCTGCGGCGGGCGACGGTGATGATGGTGCGTGGCCATCATCTTCGTCGCGGAGTCGAAGGGAATTTCACCGACGCGTGGCCATTCTCGACGAAGCAGGTCGAGCTCGAGACCGGCTTTCTGCGCGACGGTGAGCAGCGCTGCTTCGGTGGGATCGCCGAGAACGCCCCAGCGCGGCTCGTCGTCGGTGGGGGCGGCGAGTTGCGCGTCGTTGCAGAGGGCGACGGTCTCGAGCAGCCGCCGCAGCGTGGAATCGTCGAGTGCGTTTATCTCCTGGCCGGACGAGAGAAACTTTCCCTCCGGCGCGTAACCGGCGCCCGTGACCTCGATGCACCGTCCATCTGGTATCCACAATGCGGTGACGGTCATCTCGTTTTTCGTCAACGTGCCGGTCTTGTCGGAGCAGATCACGCTCGTTGACCCGAGGGTTTCCACCGCCGCGAGCCGGCGCACGATCGCACCGCGCCGCGCCATGCGCTGCATGCCGATCGCGAGCGCGACAGTCATTGCGACGGGCAAACCCTCCGGGACGAGCGAGACCATCTGGCTGACGGCGACCATCAGGACGTCGGTGAATGGCAGCCCGCGAAACCAGCCGAACGCCACGACGAAGATGAAGAGCACGATCGCGGCGCCGACAAGATAACGGCCGAACTGCGCGAGCCGCAGCTCGAGCGGCGTCTTGGGGTCCTCGGCGCGCTCGGTGAGCTCCGCGATGTGCCCGACCTCGGTTGCCTGGCCGGTGGCGACGACCACCACGCGTCCCCGGCCGGCGGCGACGTGTGTGCCCGAGTAGATCATGTTATGGCGGTCGGCGAGCGGAGTATCGGCCGGCATCGGGTCGGCGTTTTTCGCGACGGGCAACGATTCGCCGGTGAGCGCGGCCTCGGCGGCTTGGAGCGTCGCGGCGTCGAGTATGCGCGCATCGGCGGCGACCGCATCGCCGGCGGCCACCAACACCACGTCGCCCGGCACGAGGTCGTGCGCATCGAGGATCTCCTCGTGGCCATCGCGCAGCACACGCACCTTCAAGGTGGCGAGCCGGCGCAGCGCTTCCATCGAACGTTCGGCGCGCCCTTCTTGAAACGTGCCGATCACGGCATTCACCAAAACGACGATGAGGATGACGAGGGCATCACCGCGTTCATGCATCGCGAAGGCGAGCGCCGCGGCGCCGAAAAGAATGTAGATCAGCGGACTCGCAAACTGGCGGACGAAGACGCGCCACAGTGGCCGGTGTTCGGCCTCCGCGAGCGCGTTGGGGCCGTGTTGCGCCAGACGTCGCATGGCCTCGGCGGCGGAGAGACCGTTCGGGCCGACACCGAGTTGTTGCAGGGTCTGTTCCGAAGTCAGCGCGTGCCAGGCTTCCGCAGCCTTGGACGGCGTGGCGGGGGCGGGCTTCACGTTGATGGATGTCACGGCTGGGGATCCCGAGTTTAATCTACGCAGCAACTAGATCGGTTTCCGGCACGGCTCAACATGTCGCGGCGCGAAAACGACTTTTAAATCCCATCCGGACGAGGTGAATTGGGGTGAGCCTTCGCAAATTCTGCGCAGCCTCCCGCAATCGGGGCGCAGCGTGGAATCTCCCCCTATGCGAGGATGAGCGGGTTCCCACCCACCATGATTCTGCCTGTTGAACACTCCTCTCCGCGTACCCGTCCGCTCGATCTCGATCTGATCCGGAAGTATTCCATCCCCGGGCCGCGCTACACTTCGTATCCGCCGGCGACCAAGTTCACCGCTGAGCTGTCCTCGCTGGATCTGGACCGCGCGATCGCCGAGGACAACCAGCGGGGTGCCGGGCCCATCTCGCTTTATTTTCACCTCCCGTTCTGCGAATCGCGCTGCTGGTTCTGCGGGTGCAATACCGTGATCACGCGGCGGCGCGACTCGGCGGGAGAATACCTCGACGACCTGGTGCGCGAAGTGAAGCTGACGGCGGCGCAGATGGATTGCTCACGACCGGTGACGCAAATCCATTTCGGCGGCGGCACGCCTACGTTTTTCCCGCCGGACGAGCTGCGGCGGCTCGGTGCGCTGATCGCGGAATACTTCCCGAATCGCGCGACCGACTGCGAATTCAGCGTCGAGATCGATCCGCGCCGGCTCAGCGCGGATCACGTGGTGGCGCTGCGCGAGATCGGCGCGAATCGCGCTTCGCTCGGCGTGCAGGATACCAACCCGCGCGTGCAGCTCGCGATCCATCGCCTCCAGCCGCAGTCGGTGAATCGACAGGCCTTCGAGTGGCTGCGCGCGGAGGGTTTCGGCTCGATCAACGTCGATCTGATTTACGGGTTGCCGCTGCAAACGCCCACGACGTTTGCGCAGACGAACGAAGACGTGCTGTCGCTCGGACCGGACCGGCTGTCGGTCTTCAGCTACGCGCATGTGCCGTGGATCAAGCCGGCGCAGAAAATCTTCGAGGATCGGGAGCAACTGCCCGACGCCGAGCAGAAGCTGGCGATGTTCGCGATCGCGCATGAAAAACTCACCGGTGCCGGCTACGTCGACATCGGTCTCGATCACTTTGCACGACCCGACGATGAGCTCGCGGTCTCGCTGCGCGAAGGCACGCTGCACCGGAATTTCCAGGGTTACAGCACGCGCGGCGGCGCCTCGTTGTACTCGTTCGGCATGTCGTCGATCTCGGCGACGGCCGACTCTTACCGGCAGAATCACAAGACGCTCCCTGAATGGCGCGCGGCACTCGATGCGGGCCAGCTGCCGGTCGAGCGCGGACTGCGGTTGACCGCGGAAGATCAACGCCGCCGGACGATCATCATGCGCTTGATGTGCGATCGGCGGCTGGACTTCGCGGCGCTGTCGCGTGCGTTGGAGGTGGACTTTGCCGGGACCTATGCCGCTGAGCTGGCGTCACTCTCGGATCTCGTGGCGGACGGCATTGTGACGCGGTCGTCGACCGGCATCGAAGTCACGCCGATCGGCGTGCCGTTGTTGCGGGTGGTGGCGATGCGGTTCGATCCGTACGTCGCCGCGACGAGCGGCGCGGCGGGGCAGCACTCGCGGACGATTTAACGATTGTTCGTGAGGTGGAGCCGGCTCTCGGGGACGGCCTACGACGTGTTTGTCATCTATTAGATGACAAACACCTCCGGGCTGAGCCGGTCTGGGTCGAGTGACTTGTCATCTATTAGATGACAAACCGGGCAGCCAAGAATTGGCCGAACTCCAGGGCCGGCTCGGAGCGCCAGCGCCAAACAGTGACTTGCGGGTGAGGGCGCGGAGCGTGGCCAACTTCTGCGCGAACAATGCCAACTCATGCAGAGCGCGTGAACGCCGGCGCGACGATAATGGCCTCATGCGGCGGGCCGCGTCCGGCAAAATGCCGCTCATCTCCCATGAAAACTACACGCACCTTCAAGGGCTCCTGGTTTCTCGGCGCGGTGGTCGCCACCATTGCCATCGGTGAGTTTGTGGCCTGGAAGATCGGTGAGATCAACGGCCACCACCTTAGCCCGGTCACCGTTGCTTTCGTTTGCGCCGGCCTCGTCGCCGCAGCGGCCTCCGTCATTTTCGATGGCGCGGATCTCGGGTGAACGAGTCCCGGGCGCGGACGTGAATCGCCGCCTGCGGTCCGCCCGCCCCTCACGTAAAGAAGAACAACACGAGCACCTGCGCGCTGAACACGCGGAGGATCATCGTGAGCGGATACACGGTCACGTAGGATAGCGCGACGTCCTCGCTGCGGGAGAGCGTCGTTGCGAACGCGAGCGCCGGCGGGTCGGTCATGCTGCCGGCGAGGAGCCCGCAGAGCCGGATGTAGTTCATCTTCCACACGGCCCGCGCGAGAATGCCGACGAGCAGGAGGGGCACGAGCGTTACCGCGACGCCGCAAAGCATCCAACGCAGACCTTCGCCATCGGTGAGGATGCGCACGAACGAGTCGCCCGACTTCAAGCCCACGCACGAGAGAAAGAGCGCGATGCCGATCTCGCGCAGCATGTAATTCGCGTTGGGCGGCATGTACCAGACGAGCGGTCCCCAATGGCCGAGCCGGCCGAGCAGGATCGCGACGACCAGCGGGCCACCGGCGAGCCCGAGCTTCACGGGCGCCGGCAGCCCCGGCACGAAGAGCGGCACGGAGCCGACGAGTACGCCGAGCATGATGCCGATGAACACGGGCACGAGATTCGGCTGGTTCAGCTCCTTCGGCGAGTTGCCGAGCACATGCTCGGCTTGTGCGAGATGCGCCTGCGCGCCGACGAGGGTGAGCGTATCCGCGAATTGGAGACGCAAGGTGGAGGTCGGGGTGAACTGCTGGTCGCCGCGCGCGATGCGCGTGATGTTCACCCCGAAGCGCCGGACGAGGTCGAGCTCGTCGACCGTCTTGCCCAGCGCGCCGCGGCTCGTCACGAGCACGCGGCGCATGTCGACGTTGCCCGGCGTGGCCCGCAGGTCTACCGCGCTCGGCTGGCCGATCACGAGCCGGAGTTTCTCGAGTCCGGCGGGCGGAGCCACGACGAGGATGTCGTCGCCGAGCTGGAGCGGCATTTCGGGCCGCGCGACCTCGGCGACGCCCCCGCGCGAGATGCGCGAGACGACGGCTTCGGCTTCCCTGAGCGCGGGAATCTGCGCGATGGTAATGCCGGCGAGGTTCGGGTTGGTGACGCGGAGGGCGAGGGTCTGAATGTCGCGGCGTTCGGCCGCCTGGTGTTCGACGAGCACGCGTTTCTCGGCGGTGAGATCGATGCGGAAGATCCAGCGCACCGCGAGCATGGTGAGGATCGTGCCGATGATGCCGAAGGGATACGTGACGGCGTAGGCGAGGTCCGGCAGCTTGAGCAATTCCTCCGTGATGCCGGAAACCTGCCGTAATGCCTGCCCGGATGCGGCGAGACTGGGGGTGTTGGTCGTGGCGCCGGAGAACACGCCGACGGCGGCGGGCATCGCGATGCCGGCAAACCGATGGAGGACCAGCACGGAACCCGCGCCGAGCAGCACGACGGCGGCGGCGAGGGCGTTCATGGTGAGGCCCTGCCGGCGCAGGGAGGCGAAGAATCCTGGGCCGACCTGCAGCCCGATGGTGAAGACGAAAAACACCAGCCCGAGCTCGCGGGCGAACTCGAGCACGTGATGGTTCACCGTCAGCCCGAAATGCGCGCCCACAAGTCCGGTAAACAGCACGCCGGCGACGCCAAGGCTGACGCCGAACACGCGTACATGGCCGAGGATGAGCCCGGCCGCAATCACGGCGCCCAGCATCACGATGGAGTGGGCAACGGAGTCGTGGAGAAAAAGTTCGATCAGCCAGTTCAAGTGTTCGCCGGCGAAGGCGTGTCCAAGCAAACGAGCCGAAGTGTCGAATGCGAGCCGCGAGGTGACGGGGTCGAGGCGGGCAATCTGCAACTGCTCGCGCCACGAGTCCCCGCTCGCGGATCGCGCGGGGCTCGCGTCGCTCCAGCCGGGGGCGACGGGCTCACGTGCTGCTCGCCTCGCGCGTCATCCCGCGGCCAGCGACCGACGCTGCGCCCGCGTGGCCAGGGTGCGACGCGTGGTTTCCGCCAGCCGGCGGCCCGACGCGATGCAGTTGGCGAGCGATATCCCGTCGCGGCAGTTGCCGCCGATGAAGAGGCCCGGCGCCGCGGCTTCGACGGTCTCGATCGCATCCTTGTGACGCTGGTAGTCGAGCGTGTATTGCGGGATCGCGCGGGGACAGTAATGGACATGTGAATACACGGGCGCTCCGCGCACGCCGATGAGGCGCGCCAGCTCCGATTGCACGACCCGCACCAGCTCGGACTCTCCGAGCCCGGCGAGCTCTGGCTCCCGCATGCCGCCGACGAAGGTCGTGAGTCCCACGTAGCCCGGGGGCGCGCGATCGGGAAAGAGCGTGCTGGAAAACAGGGTGCCGAGGATCAGGCGGTGCTCCACTTGCGGGACGAGCAGGCCGAACCCGTCGAGCGGGTGCAGCACCTCCTCGCGTTTGTATCCGGTAAACACGGACACCACCGGCGGATGTTCGATCTCGCGGAGTTCACGCAGGCGCTCGGTCTCCGGAGCGGGGCCGAAGTTCAGTGCGGCCAGTGCGTCGGCGGGCAACGCGCAGATCACCGCGGCGAAAGTCTCCGTGCCATGCGTGCCGCCGGTCTCGTAGTCGAGGTGCCATTCCTCGCCCTCGTGGCGCACCGCGTGGACGGTGTGCCGGAGATGCAGGCCATCGCCGAGCGTGGCGGCAAGCGCCTGCGGAAGCTCACCGAGGCCATTGGGAAACGAGAAGATGCGGCCCTTGGGCCCGCCGCTGGTGTTGCGCCGCTTGAGGGCGCCGCGGATGAGCGAGCCGTGCTCCTGCTCCAGCGCGTGCAGCTTCGGAAAGGCGTGGCGCACGGAGAGCAGGGTGGGATCACCGGCATAGACGCCGCCGACGAACGGATTGATCGCGTAGTCGAGAAACTCGGGGCCGAGCCGCCGCACCACGAAGTCGGCGACGCTTTCCTCGCGGTCCGCCCGGCCGCGGGCGCGCCACGGCTCGCCGAGCAGCCGGAGCTTCGCGCGCCACGAGAAGAGCCGGGTCGTCGCGAAACTCACGGGCGATGTCGGCATGGCCACGAGCCGGCCGTCGCGCACGATGTAGCGCTGGCGCGCGGCTTCCGCGGCGTAGAGCCGGCGCGCGCCGAGCCCGATCTGGTCGATGAAATCGGCGACCTCGGTGGAACCCTCGAGCATCGAGTTGGGCCCGAGCTCGTGCAGCCAGCCATCGCTGCGCACGGCACCGATCGCGCCGCCGACGCGTAGGTTTTTTTCGAATACGACCGGCGCGAAGCCGGCCTGGCGCAGGTGCCAGGCCGCGGTGAGGCCGGTGATGCCGGCGCCGAGAATGGCGACGCGGGTGGGGGTGGTCTCCGATGTCATGGTGGGTTGGATACGGGCGTTCAATCGGTGTGCTCGGTGAGCGAGAAGATGATGGGGACGATCATGCGGGTGTTGACTTTGCGGCCACCTCTCACTCCGGGCCGGAACTTCCATTTGGACACGGCGGCGATCGCCGCGCCGTCGAACCCTTGATGCGTCGTCTCGATCACGACCGGATCGAGCACGCGGCCTTCGACATCGACGATGAACTGGACTCGCACGGTGCCCGACAGGCCCTCGCGGCGCAACGCGACGGGATACGGGGGCGCAGGTTGGAGGACGGGTTGCGGCACGCGGTCGAGGTCGTCGAGGTTGAAGATCTTTCCGATGCTTTCCGCCAGTTTGCGGCCGCCGCGGAATTTATCCGGAATCACGGAGAGCGCGACATTGCTGAAATCGGGCTTTTCGATCAGCGAGGTGAAATTGATCTGTTGCACGAAATCGCTCGGCCGCGGCAATTGCGGCAGGTCGGGCTGCATCGGCACGAGCGTCGCGAGGTCGGTCGCGTTGGTCTCTTCGGTGGGGACGATTTCCGGCTCCTCCAGCTCCTTCACTTCCGGCAGAGTCAGCATGATGACCGGCGGAGCCTCCTCCTGAGCCGGGGCGGCTTTCTTTTTCGGCGGGCCGATGCCGAAGAGGATGCCGCAGTGGACGCCGATGGAGAGGAGCCCGGCGAGTGCGACCAGGCCGCGCGAGCGCGCACCGGATTGGTAGCGCCACGCGCCGGGCGCACGGCCAGCGGAGGCGGTTTGGGACGCAGGCGTGTCCGGCTGTGCGCCGCCACGCCCCGCGGGCGACGCGGAGTTGAAAGGCACATGGATCGTTAGCATGGAGCCAAGAATACTCCTCTCGTAACCCTGGCGCTTCGCGTCTCTTGGCGCAGGCTGCGCATGCGTTGCCGGAGGCCGGCCAATCGACGCGGACGTCCTGACAGTGGATGCGTAGCCACGCCGCGAAAAATCGGAATACTTCGGCCATGAATCCGGAAACTGCAGCCGCCGACGTTTGCGCGGTGTGCAACGTGGCGGTGAATCGCGATCATGCCTTCTGCCGGTTGTATCGGAACGACACGCTCATTACGCTCTGCGGTTCGCACTGCGCGGAAACTTTCCTGCGCGCGCCGCACGGCGGGAATGGCTCGTCGCACGGCGGCGGGAGCATCGAGCAGCTCGTCGCGGAGTGGCGCTGGCGCGAGCGGGGCGAGTAAGCCCCGTCCTGGAGCCACCACAGACTGCAGCGGCAATAGATGCGCACTCTTTGTTGAGGGATGCGGAGCAGCGTGCGGCGGGCTATGGCACGTTGGTCTCAAACGTTCCCGGCATGACTGCGATCTCCACTCCTTCCCCGGTCGTTTGCGCCACGGATTTTTCGGATAACGCCAAGAAAGCCGGGACGGTCGCCGCTGCGCTTGCCCGGCGGATGGGTGCGCCGCTCGTGCTGGTGCACGCGGTGAATCTCGGTCCCTCATTGCTCGTGCCTGTGGCCGAGCGGCGGACTGCCTTGCGGGTCGAGCAGGTGCAGCTCCAGGAGGAGGTGCGCCGACTGCAGACGGGGGAGGTGGCGATCACCACTGTGTTGTTGGAGGAAGGGTGGGCGGCCGAGGCGCTGCTCGGCTATGTCGGCAGGATCGCGCCGCGATGCGTGGTGTTGTCGGCCCGGCGGATGTCGGCGCTGGATCGCTGGGCGACCGGAAGCGTATCCGACCAGATCGCACAGCATGCGATGTGTCCGACCATCGTCGTGCGCGACGCGTCGCCCTTTGTGAGGTGGGTGGACGGGAAGGCGCCGCTGAAGATTTTTGTCGCGCTCGATTTCGGGTGCTGCACCAACGCGGTGCTGCGCTGGGTCGACGAGATCCGCCAGGTTGGGCCGTGCGAGCTCACCGTGTGCCATGTCAACTGGAGGCCGGAGGAACGCGAGTTCGTCGCTGCGAAGGGCGTGGGATTGAATGCGGAGAATACTCCGGCCGAGCAGCAATCGCTCGAGCGCGACCTCAGGAAAAAACTGCGTGATGCGCTCGGCACCGATGAGGCGAAGATCGTGGTCAAGCCGACGTGGGGCGCGCCCGAGTCGGAACTGATCGACGCTGCGGAAGCCGGCGGAGCCGATCTGATGGTGGTGGGCACGCATCAGCGGCACGGGCTCGCGTGGTTGTGGCACGGCTCGGTTTCCCGCGCGTTGGTGCACCATGCGACGATGAACGTGGCGTGCGTGCCGACGTCCGCCACGATCGATCCCAAGCGGGTGCACGTCCCGCAGTTTCGGCGCGTTTTGGTGGCGACGGATTTATCGACCGCGGGCAATGGCGCGATCCCGCTGGCGTGCGCGGCCGTGCCGCCGGGCGGAGTGGTCGAGGTCTTGCACGTCGTTTCCCCAATTGAAGCCGCGCGGGCCGCCCGGACTGCGCGGGAACAATTGAAGCATGCGCTGGAGGAGCTGGCGCCGGCCGAGGCGGCGAGGCTGGGCATTCGAATCGAGGCCAATGTGCTCGCGCATCGATCGCCGGCCAACGCGATCGTGGCCGAAGCGGAACGGTTCGGCGCGGACTTGATCTGCATCGCTGCCCAGGGAAGCGGCGGATGGCCGCGGGCGTTTCTCGGCTCGGTGGCTAAGGCCGTCATGGAAGGAAGCCGACGGCCCGTACTGGTGGCGCATCCGCCCGGATCGTGAGGGGATTCGTGGTCGCGAGGGCAATGCGGCAAGCGAAGCGCACCGAATCGCAATTGCTGCACAGCGTGGCCGCGTGCGATCCATTAGAGTCATCGAGCTGAATCCTTTCTCCCCATGAAAACCGTCCTCGCGCCCATCGATTTCTCGCTCGTCAGCCGGCGAGTGGTGGATGAGGCAATTTCCGTCGCACGTGCCATTGGTGGCCGGCTTGTGCTGCTGAACGTCATCACGCCACTGCCGGTTCTCTCCGAGTCGGCGGAGGGCGAGCCGGAAGGTTTTACGACTCGCGCCGAAAAGAACGCGGCCTCGCGGCTGGCGGAGCTGCAAAAACAACTGCGCGATGAAGGCGTGACCGCGCATGCGGTTCATCGCATCGGACCTGCCGGCGAGCGAATTCTCGAGCAAGCCGAACGGCTCGAGGCGAACTACATCGTGATGGGTTCGCATGGTCACGGCGCCTTCTACGACTTGATCGTCGGGAGCACGACCATGCGCGTCCTGAAGCAGGCGGTGTGCCCGGTGGTGATCGTGCCGCCCGCGAACAGGATCTCACGGTTGCCGAAAGAACTTGCGAGCGAGGGGCCTCTGACGGTGAACGTGTAGCCGGCGTCGCGGTTTCATTGGCCCGGCCGGCCTGTGCAAGACCGACGGAAACTCACCGGGCCGTGCCCGTCAGGCGGAGACAAGATATGCGCAGCCGTTCGCAGCCGCTGCGCAGCTTCGGCTCTTTGCTGCGGGCCGCAGTCGGACATTTTCAAAGCCGAATACTTTCACGATGACTATCGATTGGAAATCCCGCGCGGTCTCGGCTGCCGATGTTGTGTCGGCCGTGCAAAGCGACACGAACGTATTTATCCATGGAGCCTGCGCGACGCCGGCTCCGTTGATCGACGCGCTCTGTGCGCGGAACGATCTGGAGCAGGTGCGGCTCTACCATCTGCACACCTCCGGGCCGGCGCCCTTTGCCGCGCCGGGGCGTGAGCGGGAGTTTCGCTCGATCTCGCTTTTCACCGGCGCGCCGCTGCGGCGGGCGGTGGGTGAGAACCGCGCCGATTTCGTGCCGATTTTCCTCTCCGATATTCCCGGGCTCTTTCTCAACGGCAATGTGCCGCTCGATGTCGCGATTCTCCAGGTTTCACCGCCGGATCGACACGGCATGTGCTCGCTCGGGACTTCGTGCGATGCCGCGAAGGCGGCCGCGGATACCGCGCGCCTGGTGGTCGCGGAGATCAACGAGCAGATGCCGCGCACGCATGGCAACAACCTGATCGCGTTCGAGCGGATCCACGCGTTCGTCGCGACGGATCGCGCGCTCTTCGAGCACCATCTGACGGCGGAGACGGCGGTGGAAGCGCGGATTGGCGAGCTGGTGGCGAACCTCGTCGAGAATGGCTCCACGCTGCAGATGGGCATCGGCGGTATTCCCGACGCGGTGCTGGCGCGGTTGCACGACAAGCGCGATCTCGGAATCCACACCGAGATGTTCTCCGATCGCGTCGTCGACCTCGTCGAATCCGGCGCGGTGACGAACACGCTCAAGGCGGTGGGCGTCGGCCGCATCGTGACGAGCTTCGTCAACGGCACGCGGCGGCTCTTCGACTTCGTGCACGATAATCCGCTCGTCGCGTTTTATCCGTGCGACTGGACGAACGACACCTCGGTGATCCGGAAAAACCCGAAGGTCGTGGCGATCAACTCGGCGATCCAGATCGACCTCACGGGCCAGGTTTGCGCCGACTCGATCGGTCATCGGATCTTTTCGGGGATTGGCGGTCAGATGGATTTCATCCGCGGCGCCGCGCTCTCGCGCGGGGGCAAACCGATCATCGCGCTGCCTTCGACCGCCGCGGGTGGCAAGATCTCGCGCCTGGTCGTCCAGCTCAACGCCGGGGCGGGGGTGGTGACGACGCGCGGGCACGTGCACTGGGTGGTGACGGAATACGGCGCGGTGAACCTGCACGGCAAGACGCTGCGGGAAAGGGCGGAGGCGTTGATCTCGATCGCGCATCCGGATTTTCGCGCCGAGCTGGGCCGCGAGCTGGCGCAGGTGAGGCACTTCCCGGTCCTGGCGAGCTCGAACGCGGCGTAGCTCGATCAGGCCGTAACCCATGCGATGCTAATGAACACCGAGTTCACCGGAAACATTTCGGCCAAGGAAAGCCGCGTGCTCGTGGCGCAGTTGAAGCGCTCGCAGGTCTACCGCGATTACGAGCGGGCGTTTCGAGACACGACGGGCCTGCCGATCGCATTGCGGCCGATCGAGGCGTTTGATCTGCCGCACCATGGCGATCCCAAGGAGAACCCGTTCTGCGCGTTGATGGCGCAGTCGAATCACTCGTGCGCCGCGTGCCTCCAGCTGCAGAAAAAAGTCGAAGAGTCGGCGCAGATGGAGGCGAAGACGCTGAAGTGTTTTGCGGGGCTTTGTGACTCGGCCGTGCCCGTGCGAGTGGGGAACAACCTGATCGCGTTCCTGCAGACCGGCCAGATCCTGTTGCATGCGCCGCGGCATGCGGAGTTCACGCGGGCGACGCGCGAGTTGCTCGCGCTCGGTACGCAGTTCGACGTGAAGCAACTCGAGGACGCGTATTTTCAGACGCGCGTGGTCACGCACGGCCAGTACGAATCGATCGTGCGGCTGCTGACGATTTTTGCCCAGCACCTCTCCGTGCTCAGCAACCAGCTGATGGTGCAGGGCGCGAGCTCGGAAATGCCTGCGATCACGCGCGCCCGATCGATCATTGCGGAGAAACATGCGGGCGAGCTCTCGCTCACGGAGATCGCGCAATCCGTGAACATGAGCGCGTTCTACTTCTGCAAGACTTTCAAAAAATCGACGGGGATGACGTTCACCGAGTATCTCGCGCGCGTGCGCATAGAGAAGGTGAAGAATCTGCTCATGAACCCGAACATGCGCGTCAGCGAAGCAGCGTACGAGGCGGGTTTCCAATCACTCTCGCAGTTCAACCGCGTGTTTCGCCGGATCGCGGGAGAGTCGCCCTCGGCCTATCGTGACCGTCTGCATCCGCCGGCGACGCGCGTAGAAGCGGGCGCGGGCCACACAGCTGCCCGGCATTGACCCGGGATTGACTGCGGGCTCCGACGAGCGGTCGGGACAGCTTGGCTATGAATGCGCTGAGGGTTTGGAATCCTGAGCGGCGTGGACGAATGGATGCTGTTCGTCGTCGCCGTTGTTTACGGCCGTACATGGAGGCAGGCCGGCCGCCTGGAGACGATGCTGGCACACGCCACAGAACGCCTCGATCTCGCGATTGGCGACGCTGCGCAGCACCAGCTTCAACTCCGACAGCGCGGCATCTCGTTCGAGCGGATCGAGCGTGGGCATGCTGGCCTGGAGGAGAATGAGCGCTTCCTGCAATACCTGCCCGGCCGACGAGAAATAGGCGAGGAGCGGATTGCGGCCGCACGGGCATTCCACGCGGCGCTCACCCGCGGAGTCGGCGTGCCGGCGTGCCGTGGCGGTGGCGAGTTCGTGAAAAATCTCTTCGAGAGTCCAATCGATCAGATGGGCAAGCGCTTCGGGGTGGGCGAGTGGCGTGTTGACCGGCTCGACGCGCAGCAGCTCTGCCCAGCGGCTGCGGATTTCAAGATGGCGGGCGCGAAGAGCACTCAGCAATTCGGATTGCATGAGACCATCATAGTGCGGGACGCAGCGGCTCGCTGCGCGTGCCTTGGCGAACGCTGCGCGCCGATTGATCCGCCTTCGCAAAGCGACCAAAACGAGCCTGAGAGATTCCCGGTGTCCCGGAGTGCGGATCAGCTCCCGGGATCCTGCGTCTCGACCCAGCGCACGGCGTGCCGGATGAGGGCTGTCACATCCTTCAACTCGAGCTTTTCCTTGATGTGGCTGCGGTGCACATCGACGGTCTTGGGACTGAGGTGGAGCTGCTCGGCGATGTCGCGGGTGCTCTTGCCCTGGCCGATGAGCTGAAAGACCTCGAACTCGCGATCGGTCAGCTTCTCGATTGGCGAACTGGAACGGCGAGGCTTGCCGCCCGAGAGGCCTTCGAGGATGCGGGCCGACATCCGTGGGCTGACGTAAACCTCGCCGCGCAGCACCTGCCGGATCGCGGCCAGGAGATTTTCCCCGCCCGCTTCCTTCATGATGTAGCCACGCGCACCGGCGCGGAGCGCGCGTTCGGCCTGTACGACCTCGTCGTGCATCGAGATCACGAGGATCGCGAGCGTGGGCTCGGCGGCGCGGAGATCCTTGATGAACTCGAGCCCGCTGCGTCCGGGCATCGTGAGATCGGTCAGCACGAGGTCGGGCTTCGTCTTCGCGAGTTGTTGAAACGCCTCCGCCGGATTCCCCGCTTCGCCGCAGACCATGAGATCGGCCTGGCGATCGATGAGGCCGGCGAGTCCGGCGCGCATGAACGGATGGTCGTCGACGAGGAGAATGCGTTTCTTTGGCGGGGCTGGTGGCGTTGAGAGCGGAGACGAGGGCGCCGTTGCCGACGGCGAGTTTTTCGCGCGGGGTGTCATTGCTGGAGAAGGCAGCGTGGTCGCCCGCCTTGGGAGAGGCGGGACAGTTCCCGTTTCGCGGCGTGGAAAACCCCTGCTCTTCCGAGCAGGGCTACGCGGAGAAGGGAACGTGAAAAAACGGCGATCATGGCGCCAGCGGCAACGTGCAGCGGATGACGACACCCTCGCCGCGTTTGGAGTCGATCGTCAGCTCGGCGCCGATGGCCGAGGCGCGATGTTGCATGACACCGAGGCCGAGACCGCTTTGCGGGCCACGCGCGCGATTCTTCGCGAGCCCCGCGCCGTCGTCGGCGATCTCGAGCACGAGCGTCTTGTCTTCCTTGCTACGCGCGAGCCGGAGGGTGACGTGCTTCGCGCGGGCGTGTTTCACGGCGTTGTTCACCGCTTCCTGCGCGATCCGGTAGAGGTGTCCGGCGACAAATGCATCGCGCAGGGTGATCGGCTCCGGGCAATCGAGCCGGCAGCGCACGCGACCGAGTGCGTTGATGCGTTCGGCGAGCTCGGTGAGGCCGGTTTGCAGCGCGTCGGGATCGCTCCCGACCGGCACCAGGCCGCGCGCGAGGAAACGCGTCTGTGCGATCGCTTCGCGCAGCATCGCACCCATCGCGTCGAGCCGCCGCGCGAGTTCCGGCTGCGCGGCCGCATCCTCCTTGCAGGCGGTGCACATCAATTCGAGCGCGGTGAGTTGCTGGCCGAGGTTGTCGTGCAGGTCGGCGCCGATGCTGTAGCGCTCGCGTTCGCCCGCGGCGAGGATCTCGCGCTCGAGCCGCTTGTGCTCGGCCTGTGCGGCGACGAGGGCCTTCTCCTGCGCGATGGCGGCAAGCGCGCGTTGCACCACCGCAGGCAGCACATCGAGCAGGCGCGTGTCCTTGATCACGTAATCGAGCGCGCCTTGTTTCATCACCTCGACGGCGATCTTTTCGTCGCCCTGGCCCGTGACGACGACGAAGGGCACGCGCGTCTTGTCGCGCTGCAACTCCGCGACGAGCGCCGGGCCGCTGCCGTCCTGCAGCTTCAAATCGAGGATCATCAGATCCGGCGTGTGCCGGTCGAGCCACGCGCGCGCTTCTTTCGCGGAGCCGGCGGTGCCGACCTCGTAGTTTTCGCCGCGCAGCGTTTCCGCCATAAGGATGAGCAGGCCCTCGTCGTCATCGACGACGAGGATGTGCTGGGGCGGGGCGGTCACGGTCGACCGGTTCAATGGGCGCCGACCGGTGGGACGAGCATCAAGGGCACGAACAACCCGATGCGGCGGATCGCCTCCGCGAACTTCTCGTAGTCGACCGGCTTCTGAATGTAGACGCTGCAACCGAGCTGGTGGCAGCGCTCCACTTCGCGCGTGTCATCGGTCGTGGTGAGCATGATCACGGGAAGCTTGCGCAGCTCGGAATCGGCCTTGAGTCGGCGCAGAACCTCGATGCCGTCGATCTTCGGCATGCGGATATCGAGCAGGATGAGGTAGGTTTCGCTCGGTGCGTGCGGCGTCTTGAAGAAAAAATCGAGCACGGCCTGGCCATCGCGAAAATGCTCGATGCGATTCGGCAGGCCGGCGGCCTCCAGATTCTCGCGGATGAGAATGGCGTGTCCCTCATCGTCATCGACGATCAAGATCGTGGGAGAGTTATTTTGCATGAAGTTAGCTGCGGTTTTCGATGGCCGGCAGGGAGACGAAAAAAGTCGAACCTTCGCCTGCCCGGCTCTCAACCCAAATTCGGCCCTTTTGCCGCTCGAGCACGCGTTGCGCGATGGTGAGGCCGAGCCCTTCCCCGGTCGTGACCTCCGGGTTCAGGCGGTGGAAAATTTCGAAGACTTTCGCCTGATGTTCGGGCGCGATGCCGACCCCGTTGTCGGCAACTTCATAAACGGCGTGGCCGTTGTTCACCGCGCCGCGGATCGTGATCCGGAGCGCCCGGTCGGGAGCGCGATACTTGAGCGCGTTGTCGATCAAGTTGGCGAACACCTGGCTGGTCTGCACATTGTCGCCCAGGCACGTGGGCAGCGGTTCGACGCGCACATCCGCGCCGACTTCATCAAGCTGGAACTTCATCGCGGCGAGTATCTCCGCCAGCATGCCATTCATATTGAGCGGACGAATCGAGAGAGCCACCCGACCGAGCCGCGAATAGCGCAACAGGCCGGCGAGCAGCACCTCCATCTTCGTCACACCGGCATTGATAAAGCGCAGCGCCTGCGGGATCGCAACTTCGAGGGGCTGCTTTATTTTTTCGATGGGAACGGCGCCGCCTTCCGCGGCGGCGAGCGCGGTGCGAATCGTCTCGCAGGCGCGGTTGAGCTGCTTCCCGAAACCCTGCACGTTGACGAGCGGTGAGCGCAGGTCGTGCGAGACCGTGTAGACGATTGCCTCCAACTCCTTGTTCTTTTCCGCGAGCTCGCCGGCGAGACGCTGCAGCGACTCTTCATCGGCCTTGCGTTGCGTGATGTCGGTGCGGATCGCGATGTATTGCAGGGGCTTTCCCTGGTCGTTGAGGAAGGGATAGATCGTGGTGTCGACCCAGTAGAACGAGCCGTCCTTCGCGCGATTCTTGATTTCGCCATGCCAGACAGCGCCGCGTGCGATCGTCGTCCAAAGATCGCGGAAAAACGATTTCGGATGATGGCCGGAGTTGATGATCCGGTGATCCTGTCCAAGCAGCTCCTCGCGCGAGAACTTCGAGATCGCACAGAATTTGTCATTGATGTGCGTGATTTTTCCCGTCGGGTCGGTGATCGCGACGATCGAGTGCTCGTCGAGCGCTGCCTTGATGTCGCGTAATTCCTTCAGGGTCGCGTTCTCCCGGCGTTCGAGCGCGGTCAGGCGCGCCGACAGTTCGGAGTGCGAGAGGGAAGAGTAGTCGGTATCGAGCACGGCCGGCGATGCTCGATGAGCGCCGTGAAGGTCGCAAGAGCGGTTTGCCGCAGCGGGGCTTGGGTGGCGCGCTCGAGCGCAGGACACGGTCCGCCTTGGATCGGACGCAGTGAGTCGCGGTGCACGCACTAAGGAATTTCCTTAGTCAGATCGCGCCGCAGCTCCAATTACGCTGCGCGTTTCTTGCTGCTATTCTGACGCCGCAATGAACGCTTCTTCCTCCCCCACCAGTTTGAACACCACTCATCCGCAGCGCGCCGATGATCTGGTTGTCCGTCTCCGGAACTCCGAGATTTTTCGCGATTACCAGCAGGCGTTTCAGACTGCGACCGGGTTGCCGCTGGTGTTGCGCGCGGCGGGGGCTTTCGAAGCGCCGCTGGCGGGCGCGCGCAACGTGAATCCTTTCTGTGCCTTGATGGCCGGGCGGAGCAAGAGTTGCGCGGCGTGCCTCCAGATGCAGCAGCGCGTCGAGACAGAGGCCGCCACCGGCACGAGCACCGTCGAGTGCTTCTCGGGCCTGAACGATTCGCTCGTGCCGATCCAGCTTGGTGAGCACATCGTCGCCTATCTCCAGACCGGCCAGGTGATGTTCCGGCCGGCGACGGAGCGGGTTTTCCGCACGGTGATGAAGCAGGTCGTGCAATGGAACCCGGAAGCGGACGCGACCGAGCTGCACACGGCGTATTTCCAGTCGCGCGTGCTGACGAAGACGCACTACGAGGCGATGCTCCGCCTGCTCGCGAGCTTCGCACAGCATCTCTCCCTCGTGGCCAACGAGCTCATGATCAAACAGTCGACGGCCGAGCCGGCCGCGGTCACCAAAGCGCGGGCGTTCATCGCGGCGCAGCTCGGCGAGGATCTCTCCCTGGACCAGGTTGCGCGTGCCGCCGGCATGAGCGCCTTCTATTTCTGCAAGGTCTTCAAGGCATCGACGGGCGTCACGTTCACCGATTACGTCGCCCGCGCCCGCGTCGAGAAGACCAAGCAATTATTGCTCAACCCCAACACGCGCATCAGCGAGGCCGCCTATGAGGCCGGCTTTCAGTCGCTGTCGCAGTTCAACCGCGTGTTTCGCCGGATCGAAGGCCAGGCGCCCTCGACTTATCGCGAGCACCTGCATGGCACTCCGGCTGCCGCCCTGGCTTTCGCCGCCTGACCATGAAGACAAGATCTGCACACAGCTCGGCAACGGCTGCGGAGCACGAGTTTCTGCTCTGGATTAAAGTCACCCATCCTGAACTTCGCCTGCGCATGAAAACCAAATCCATCCCGGCAGCATCGCATCCCACGGAAGCGGAAATTCAACATGCCGCCTACCTTCTTTGGGTGGAAAACGGGCGTCCCGAAGGCCGCGACCTCGAGCATTGGCTGGCCGCGAAAGAGATGCTCTGCCACCGCCACGGCCGCGATGCGAAGACGCGGCGGCCCGTGCCCGAAATCTCCGCGCCCGCGCCCGTCTGATTTCCAAACTTCGAACTCGAACTTCGACCTGAACCCCTAAATCGGTCCGCCTCGGCGGCCGCTCCTTCCATGCCTGTCGTTCCGCTCACTCTTACGATCAGCCTCTGCCTCGTCTTTACCTTCGTGATCTTTTTTCTCCGCGAGCATGCGCGGGGCACGGTGAGCAGCGCCGAACGCGATTCGCTGCTGCCGCTCGCCGAGGAAAAACCCCGCCTCGCTCACGAGGCCGAGCGGAAGCCGGACTGAGAGACGGAGGGACAGAGGGGTGGAGGGACGAAGGGAGGGAATGAGCAACGTCCTCTCCTCCTCCCTCCATCTCTCCGTCCCTCTGTCCCGCCAGTCCCTCCGTCTTCCCGTCTCGCTCCCTTTCCGTTCCGCACCCATGTCCGATCGAAAAATCACCCTTGAATTCAACGATAAAGTTGTCCGCCAGTTCCTGCTCGCGACCCTCGTGTGGGGGATCGTGGGCATGCTGGTCGGCGTGTTCGTCGCCACGCAGCTCAACTTCTGGCAGGTCAACTTCAAGACCTCCTGGCTGAGCTTCGGCCGGCTGCGACCGCTGCACACCAACGCGGTCATCTTTGCGTTTGTCGGCAACATGATGTTTGCCGGCATCTATTACTCGACCCAGCGCCTCGTGAAGGCGCGACTGGCGAGCGATTTTCTTTCGGCGCTCCATTTCTGGGGCTGGCAGGCGATCATCCTCGCCGCCGCGATCACGCTCCCGCTCGGCCTTACGCGCGGCAAGGAATACGCCGAGCTCATCTGGCCGATCAACATCGCGGTCGCGTTCATCTGGGTCGTGTTTGCGGTGAACTTCTTCTGGACGCTTGCCCGGCGACGCGAGCCGAGCCTCTACGTCGCGATCTGGTTCTACATCGGGACGATCATCACCGTGGCGATGCTCTACATCGTCAACCACCTCTCGCTCCCGACGAGCTTCACGCACTCGTATCCAATTTTTGGAGGCGTGCAGGACGCGCTCGTGCAATGGTGGTACGGGCACAACGCCGTGGCCTTCTTCCTCACGACGCCGATCCTCGGGATCATGTATTACTTCATCCCGAAGGCCGCGGAGCGCCCCGTGTACTCCTACCGGCTCTCGGTGATCCATTTCTGGTCCCTCGTCTTCGTCTACATCTGGGCCGGCCCGCACCATCTCCTCAACACTTCGCTGCCAGGCTGGCTGCAGAACCTCGGCATGACGTTCTCGCTCATGCTCTGGGCCCCGTCGTGGGGCGGCATGCTCAACGGCCTCCTTACGCTGCGCGGCGCGTGGCACAAGCTCCGCACCGACCCCGTGCTCAAGTTCTTCGCCGCCGCCGTCACGTTCTACGGCATGGCGACGTTCGAGGGCCCGCTGCTCTCCATCAAGTCCGTCAACGCGCTTGGCCATTACACCGACTGGATCATCGGCCACGTGCACGCCGGTGCCCTCGGCTGGAACGGCTTCATGGCCGCCGGCATGATCTACTGGCTCCTGCCGCGCCTCTGGAACAAGCCGCTGCACTCGGTCGGCCTCGCCAACGTGCACTTCTGGCTCGGGACCGTCGGCATCCTGCTCTACGTCGCCGCGATGTGGACCAGCGGCATCACGCAGGGCCTGATGCTCAACGCCACCACGGACAACGGCACCGTCCTCGCGTATCCGAACTTTGTGGACACGTTGAACTCGATCCGCCCGTTGATGCTCATGCGGGTGATCGGCGGCGGGCTCTATCTCACCGGTTTCTTACTGCTCGCTTACAACCTGTGGCGCACCCTGCGTGGCGCGCAGCCCGTCAACGGCACCGTCGAGGTGTTCGCCGACGAGCCGGCGCTCGAAGCGCGTGAGCGCGTCGGCGTGTTCGGCACGTTCCTCAATCCGCCTGTGCTCTTCACCTCGCTGGGCTTCGGGTTCGCCTGCGCCTGGATGTTCGGCGGCGATGGCATCAGCATGGCCGGCATGGTCGGCTTGCTCGTCAGCGTGGTGCTCGCCTATGCGCATTTCGAATCGCGCGGCAAGGCCTGGGCCGGCTGGTATGACCGGCTCCTGGTCAACACCGCGCCGTTCACCGTGCTCACGTTCATCGCGGTGGCCGCGGGCGGCCTGATTCAGATCGTGCCCACCGTCGTCGCGCAGAAGGCCGCCAACATCGAGGACCGTCTCCAGATTCCTTATACGCCGCTCGAGCTCGCCGGCCGCGACATCTACGTTCGCGAGGGTTGCTACAACTGCCACTCGCAGATGATCCGCACCCTGGTTCCCGACGTTCTTCGCTACGGTGACTATTCGCGCCTGGGCGAGTCGATCTACGATTATCCATATCAGTGGGGCTCGAAGCGCACCGGTCCCGATCTCGCCCGGGTCGGCGGAAAATATCCGAACGTCTGGCATCTGCGCCACATGGAGGATCCGCGCACCGTCTCCTCCGGCTCGAATATGCCTTCGTATCCGTGGCTCTCGGCCAATGACACCGATGTGGCCGCGCTACCCTCGAAGCTCCGCGTCCAACGCACGCTCGGCGTTCCTTATCCAAACTGGACGCCCGAGCAGGTCGCGGCGCGCGTCGCCGAGCAGTCCAAGGCCATCTCGGCCGATCTCCGTGCCGCCGGCGCCTACGTCGCGCCGGAGAAGGAGATCATCGCGCTCATCGCATATCTGCAACACCTCGGGAAATCCGAGAATCCGGTCGCCCCCGCAAAAACACCCGCCCTCCACGCGCAGTAAACGCGACCTCCGCTCGCTCGTTTTCTACTCACTACTCGCTACTGTCCCGCCATGTTCCGCCGTCTCGTCTTCGAAGATTCCGCCACGCTCTTCACGTTCGTGGCGTTCATCACCGCCGCATCGATCTACATTGCGTTTGCCTGGCGCGCGCTGCGCATGAAACGCCCGCAGATCGAGCGCTTCGAAAATCTGCCGTTCGAAACGGATACGCCCGCCAGTGGCGCCGACCGGCCGGCATCCGCCAAACGCCGGCTGGATGTCAGCGCCAATTCGAACCGCTTCTCCGCCTCATGAATCCCTCTCCGTCCACTCCTCCCGAGCACGAAGATCCGATCCGGCCGCACGTCTTCGACGGTATCGCCGAATACGACAAGCGGCTGCCCAACTGGTGGCTCTATACACTCTATATCACGATCGTATTCTGGGTCGGCTACTGGGCGTATTACGAGTGGTTCGATATTGGGCTCAGTGGCCCGCAGGTCGTCGACGCCGCGATGGCGAAGATCGAGGCGAGCCGGCTGACTGCCGCGAAGCTCGATGATCCCACCCTGTGGAAAATGAGCCAGACGCCCGGCTTTGTTGAAGCCGGCAAGGCCACCTACGCCGCCAATTGCGCCGCGTGCCACCTCGCCAGCCTGCGCGGCAAAAGCGAAAGCCCCGTCGCCATCGGCCCCGACTTGACTGACACCACCTGGATTCACGGCGGCAAGCCGACCGAGGTCTACGACCTCATCACGAAGGGTGTCCTCACCAAAGGCATGCCCGCGTGGGGCCCGGTTCTCGGGGCCAAGAAGATCACCGAGCTCACCGCCTATATATTAAGCCTGCACAAGGAGGGCGAACCGATCCTGTCCGATCCCGCCAAAGTCGCCGCCCAATGAAGATGCCGCGCGTGCACCGACGGTAGCGAGTAGTGAGTAGCGAGCATCACGCTGCCGCGGCTCGGTCTACTCGCCGCCCGCTACTCACTCCTCGCTAATACTTTCGCAACCCATGCCCGCGCCCACAGTCGAGCATCCCAGTCGCAGTTCCGTCACGACCATCCGGTCCGACGGCTCGCGTCCCTTCCTCTTTCCCGCTGACCCGAAAGGCCGCTTCAACACCGCCCGCCGTGCCTCCGCGCTCGGGCTGATCGCGTTCTACCTCTCGCTGCCGTGGATCAAGATCAACGGCTACCCGGCCGTCTTCATCGACATCGCGGAGCGGCGCTTCCACCTGTTCGGTGTCACGCTGGCCCCGCAGGATCTGTGGCTGTTGTTTTTCGTCATCAGCGGCGTCGGCTTCTCGCTCTTTTTCGTGACCGCGCTGCTCGGTCGCGTGTGGTGCGGCTGGGCGTGTCCGCACACGGTTTTTCTCGATCACGTCTATCGCCGCATCGAGCGCTGGATCGAGGGCGATGCGGTCAAACGCCGCGCCTTGAACAACGCGCCGTGGTCCGCCGGGAAGATTTTCAAGCGCACGCTCAAGCACACGCTCTACGTGCTCGTGTCGGCGGTGATCACGCATCTGTTCCTCGCGTATTTCGTGTCGATCCCCGAGGTGTGGGCCATGGTGAGCGCGGCGCCGGCGGAGCATTGGGGCGCATTCGGTTTCATCATCGTCGCGACCGGAATCCTCTACTTCAATTTCGCGTGGTTCCGCGAGCAGCTCTGCATCGTGATCTGTCCGTATGGCCGGCTGCAGTCGGCGTTGATCGACGACCATTCGCTCGTGATCGGCTACGATGCCAAACGCGGCGAACCCCGCGGCAAACCCGCGGCCCGCAATATCCCCGGCCTTCCGCCTGTATCCGCGCGGGAAGGACTTCCCGCCGGTGATGCGTCGGTCGCGCCTCGAATCGTCGAGCTCGCCCGCGCAGAACCCGCGCGCGCCAGCGCCCTGGCGGCCGAGCCGGTCGGCGATTGCGTGGCGTGCAATCGCTGCGTGCACGTGTGTCCCACCGGCATCGATATCCGCCACGGGCTCCAGATGGAGTGCATCGGCTGCACCGCGTGCATCGACGCGTGCGACGACGTGATGACGCGCCTCAATCGACCGCGCGGCCTGATTCGCTACGACTCGCAAGCAGCCTTTGCCGGCGGCCGCACGCGCTGGCTGCGGCCGCGCACGATTCTCTACGGCGTCCTGCTGCTCATCGGCGCCATCGTGGCGACCTGGGGACTCTCGACGGTGAAGCCGGCGAATTTCGGCGTCACGCGCATGACCGGTTCGCCCTACATCGTCGACGACACGACGGTGCGAAATCAATTTCTCGTGCGCATCGTGAACAAACGCAACGAGCCCGCGCGTTTCACGGTCGACGTGGAGCACCTGCCGGAGGGCGTCCGCCGGATCGGCTTCGATGGCATCGTCGAGCTCGGTGCGCTCGGCGAGCTCGTCCAGCCCCTGGTGCTGCAACAGCCGCGCCGGAGCTACACGGGGCCGTTCCGCTTCGAGATCCGCGTCGAGGACGAGGCTGAGACGTTTCACCTCGAGCGCGACGTCGACTTCCTCGGGCCCGAGGCGCGCCTGTTGCGGGAAGAGGAGGCGCAGAAGAAATGAGTGCGCCTGATAAAGCTGGGAGTCCGGAGCTGCGAATTGAGCGTCCGATTCGCGGAAACGACACCTCGGCTCCCGCGAAGCCCTCGCGCCTCTGGCTGTGGTTCGTCGCGGCGTTCATCATCCAAGCCGCGGCGTGGACCGCATGGTTCGTGATCGCTTCGAAAAACAAGGTGCAGGAAGTGCCGCTCGTGACGGCGCCAGACAAACAGTCATGAGCCGCATAAACACACGAAGCGCGCAAAACGAAGGTGCCACGACGGATCCGGTTTTTGCGCTGCCGTCCTGCGGAAACCTCGTGCGCCGCGGGGAAATTTTCCAAGGCGGTTTAACTGCAGGAAGTCACAAAAACGCGCCAAAAGGAGGCGTTTTTTTTCGCGCATTTTCGGGCCTCTTTGTGGCCATTCCTCCGGTAGGTTCGGTTTGGTTGCGGCTGACCCGCGTTATGCCTCTTTGCGGCCAATTCTGATCTCAAATGGAGCTCGCCGCCATCAACTCTCCCGCCGCCGCGTTCATCGCGGGCCTCGTCACCAGCCTGCATTGTGCCGGCATGTGCGGCCCGCTGGCGTGCTCGCTCATGCCCGTGCGCGGCGACCGCGTCGACGCGCAGACCGTCAGCACGGTGTATCACGTGTCACGACTTGTTGGATACGCGACGCTTGGCGCGCTCGCAGGCGGCATCGGTCGCGCACCGCTGCTGTGGCTGTCCGACTCCGCTCTGCGCTGGCTGCCCTGGGTGCTCGTACTCTTCTTCGTCGCCCTCGCGCTGCGTTGGGATCGGCACCTCCCCAAATTCGCGGTGCTCAGCCGGCTCACCTGGAAACTTCAGGCGTGGCTGCGCGGTCGTTCGCGCGTGCAGGCCGCAGCCGCGCTCGGTTTCGCCACGCCGCTGCTGCCGTGTGGCCCGCTTTATTTTCTCGCCGGGCTCGCGTTGCTCTCGGGGTCGTCCCTGCGCGGGATCGAGGTGATGCTCGCGTTCGGTCTCGGCACCGTACCGCTGCTGTGGCTCGCCCAGACGCAGTTTCACTGGGTCCGCCGCAAACTTTCGCCCCTATGGCTGGGCCGCATGCGCGTCACCCTCGCACTGACGACCGCCGTGGTGATCGGCTGGCGCCTGCGTGCCACGCTCGGCTTTCCGGGCCCTGATCCGTTGAACTTCGTTTGTTTTTGAGATGAGCGCGATGGCTGAGAGTAGCACGGGCATCCTGCCCGTGAATGAAGAGCGGAAACACGGGCATGATGGCCGGGCTGCTCCGACCTGCCGCCATTGCGGCGCGGCGCTGATCGACGATCGGATGCGCGCAAGCGGCTTCTGCTGCGCGGGGTGCAGCTATGTTTACCGGCTCGTGCACGAGCATGGGCTCGCCGGCTATTATCGGATCAAGGATGACATCACCGCGCCGGCTGACGCCGCGGTGTTTCAGCCGCGCGACTACGCGTGGCTCGAGACGGCGCAACACGTGGCCGAGGGTGGGTTGACCGGTTCGGCGCCGGGAACCCAGGCCGGCTCGGAGAGCCATCCCCACCGTCCAATTCCCGAGCTCACGCTCGACGTCCAAGGCATCTCCTGCGCCGGCTGCGTGTGGCTGATCGAGCGGGTGTTTCAACAACAACCAGGCGCGCGCGACATCAACGTGAACGCCCAATACGGCACGATGCGGCTTCGCTGGGTGCGCGGTGAATTCTCGGCCGCCGACTTCGCGCGCAAGCTCCAGGCCTTTGGCTATCTCGCGGGCCCTGCGGGTGAGACGCCCGCCGAACCGGAGAGTCGCGGGCTCGTGAAACGCATCGGGCTCTGTGCCGCGTTCGCGATGAACGTGATGCTCTTTTCGCTCCCGGTGTATTTCGGCATGGAAAGCACCTACGAGTGGGCCGGGCTCTTCGGCCTGCTTTCGGCCGCGTTTGGCACGCTGAGCCTGCTCGTCGGCGGCACATATTTTTTTGGGCGCGCCGTCCACGCGTTGCGTGAGCGGGCGATGCACATCGACCTGCCGATCGCGCTCGGCATCGCGGGCGCTTACGCCGGTTCGCTCTACGGCTGGCTCGCGGGTCACGAGCGGTTCGTCTACTTCGATTTTGTTTCGACGTTCATTCTGTTGATGCTTGTCGGTCGTTGGGCTCAGGTGGCGGCCGTTGAACGCAATCGCCGCCGTCTCCTGAGTCAGCAACCGAAGGCGCAACGGGTGCGACTCACCGCGGGCGGCGATCTTCCCCCGGCGCAACTGCGCGCAGGGCAGGGAATCCTGCTCGCGGTCGGGCAAACCCTGCCCGTCGAGGCGCGACTCGAGAGCGCCGAGGCGGCGTTCTCCCTCGCGTCGATCAACGGCGAAGCGGAGCCGCGGCTGTTTCGCGCCGGCCAGCGCGTGCCTGCCGGGGCGCTTAATCTCAGTCGCGCCGAGCTGCAACTCACCACGCTGCAACGCTGGGACGAATCGCTGCTCGCCCAGCTCCTCCAGCCTTCCGATCGCGCCGGTGAGCGACATGTGTTTCTCGAACGGATCGTGCGCGGTTATCTCATCGGCATCCTCGTCGTGGCGGCACTTTCCGGTGTGGGCTGGTTGCTCGCGACGGGCGATGCGCTCCGGACCGGTGCCGTCGTGACAGCGGTGCTCGTCGTTTCGTGTCCGTGCGCGATCGCGCTCGCGTTTCCACTGGCGGACGAAATCGCGACGATCGCGTTGCGCCGTCGCGGCGTCTTCGTGCGTGAAGGCGACCTGTGGTCGAAGCTGTCGCGCGTGCGGCAGCTCGTCTTCGACAAGACCGGCACGCTCACGCTGGAGACGCCGGTGCTGCGAAATCCCGAAGCCCTGACCGCACTCGAGCCGGACGCCCGCGCGGCGTTGCTGGCGCTCGTGGAGGACAATCCGCACCCGATCAGCCAATGCCTCCTCGAGAACCTGCTCGCCTGGCGCGGCCAGAGTGAAAGTGAGAGTGAAGAGCCAGTTCCCGATCCGGCGCTCCGGCTACTTTCACTCTCACCTTCACTTTCACTCGAAGGCGCCATCCGCGAAACCGTCGGTTTCGGCGTCGAGCTCGGGCCCTGGTCGCTCGGTCGCGCCGGCTGGCGGACCGCCGTTGGCGGGACTCGCGAATCCGGCGGCGACGACGCCCCGGAGATCGCCGACACGATTTTCGCATGCGACGGCAAGGTACTCGCGCGTTTCGCGTTCACCGACACCGCGCGACCCGACGCCCGCGCGGAAATTGCAGAGCTTGGGGCGAAGGGTTTCCCCACCTTCATTCTCAGCGGCGATCGCAACAACAAGGTTTCATTACTCGCCACGGAGCTCGGCTTGCCGGCGCAACACGCGCTCGGCGAGCTCTCGCCGCAAGGCAAAGCCGACTGGCTCGACGCACGCGGCGCCGCTCAGACGTTGATGCTTGGCGATGGCGCGAACGACAGTCTCGCTTTCGATCGCGCGCTCTGTCGCGGCACGCCGGTGATTCATCGCGGCGTGCTCGAGCGCAAAGCGGACTTCTACTATCTGGGCCGCGGCATCGGTGGATTGCGGGCGTTGTTCGACGTGAACAACGTTCGCCGCCGCACGCAGATTGCGGTGCTTATATTCTCGATCGTCTACAACCTGCTCGCGGTTGGACTCGCTGTGATGGGGAAGATGAATCCGCTCATCGCCGCCGCGCTTATGCCGATCAACTCGCTGCTCACGCTCGCGCTGGTCACGGGCGGAATGCGGCGGGCGTTCCGGCTCTGATCCAGGGCTGAATCCTGATGCCTTTCAGGGGGGGCG
>JAKFEQ010000007.1:0-5755 GCA_036675625.1 Opitutaceae bacterium
CAGCGACGCAGCCCTGCGCGCGGCATGCCGGCATTCACCCAGGCCGGGTTGGGCACGTCCGCGAGGTCTACGTGTGTCCACAAGGTCTCAAACCGTGCTCCTTGCCTCGATCGCCACGAAGTCCTCGCGCCGCAGCGGAAAATCCGCGCGCGCGCGGAACACCGCGTCGATGTCCGCGGGATTGTTTTTCGTCACCAGCACGAGCAGCCGCCCATTTTCCTTTGCCGCCTTCGCGATGCGTTGCAGCCGGCGATGTCCTTCAGTCAACGCGAGCCCCTCGACGCCATCCTCGCCGACAACCCCGCGCCAGAGCGTGTTGTCCGCATCGAGCGCAAGCACCTTGAGCGGTGTCCGCGTCCACGCCTCCCAGCACCGAACCGCCGCCGTCGCGACGACCGCATAAAACTCATCCGTATAAGGCACCGCCCCCAGCTCATCACCCGTAGGATTGTCGACCTCCACCGCGCCATAACGCGCCGCGATCTCCGCCGCGCGCACCACGCGCACCTGCTTCCCCGCGCCCGCCTCGATCCGTCGCGCCAGCCGCATTTCCGTCGTCGCGAGCAAGTCGGCCAACGCCTTCACGCGTCCCACCTTCCCCGACGCCGGACAAAACATCACGAGCTGCAACGTCCCCGACGCCACCTGCGCGAGGCCGCGCAGCCCGTCAATGAACGCATCGCCGTTGATCTCCAACGCCCGCTCCACCGCCGCCGTATCCGTGTGGCCACTACCCGCCCAGTCTTCCAGTCGCACCAAAATCAGATTCGCCCCACCGCGGTTCCGCCGCAGCTCGCTGCCACCATCGAGCAACTGCTGCAGCACCTGATTGAATGGCGCGAACCGCACTTCGCCGCCACCGCCAAGCGCATCGAGCCAGAATCCCAGCGCGTCCTCCAGCGGCTCAGCCGTGAAGGTCGCCGCCACCACCACGCAACGCGCCCGCACCGGCAGACGCCCCGACGAGCACGCCTCGATCGCCACCGCCGGCTCCGCGAGGCAGCCGTCAACGATCTCCTCCCAGCCGCGCTGTAGCGCTCGCAAATACGCGTCAGGATACCGCGCCTCGTCTGCGATCACACGGCAGACCCAGCCTTCACGCCTCGGCACCACGAGCACGCCAAATTCGAAATGCATCGGGTCGTGCACCGCGATCGTTTCCATGTTCCAGGTGCGCTCCACCGCGTCGTCCGCCGGATAATTCTCAAACACCAGCGTGTGCCGGACGATCTCGCCGCGCTCGAGCACCGCTGCTTGTATGTCTGCCAGCGATACGCTCACCCGCTCGACGCTGTACGCCGCCTGCCGCCGCACCCGTTCCGCCAACTCCTCGAACGATGTCGTCGCGTCCCACGCGACGCGCACCGGCACGGTATTGATCAACAACCCGACGATCGCCTCCACCCTCGGCACCTGCTCACCGCGACCCGACACCGTCGCGCCAAACACCACGTCCGTCGTCCGCGTGAGTTTCCCAAGAAACACGCCCCACAACGCCTGGAACAAACTGCTCTCCGTCGTCCCGAGTCTCCGCGCCGCCGTCACGAGTCGCTCACTGCGCTCTCGCCCCAGCTCCCACGTGAACGACCGCGTCCGCACCGCCGGCGCGCCGAGTCGCGGCAATCCCGTCGGCACCGCCGCCCCCGCCGGACACCCCTCGAGCAGTGTTCGCCACGCGTCGAGATCGCGTTGCGCATCACGCGCCCCGAGCCAGCGCAGATAGTCGCGAAACGATGCGCTCACCACTGGCAGCCGCGCGCCCGCACCGAGTGCGCGGTAGTTCGCCTCGAGTTGTTGCCAGAGCAATCCGCTGCTCCACCCGTCGAGAATGCTGTGGTGAAAACCGAGGATCGCCTCGTGCAATTCCGGCCCGAGTCGCACCAGCGTGATCCGCAGCAACGGCCCCTCCGCCAGATCGAACCCCTGCTCGCGCTCGCTTTGCCGCACCGCCTCGATCTCCCTCACGTTCGCCGCGTCCGACACCTCGATCGTCGCAAAGCCCAGCCGGCTTCCCTCCAGAATCACACTCAGCGGCTTCTCCGTGTCTCCCGTGCGAAACACCGTCCGCAGATTCGGATACTGCGCGCCCAGCGCCTCCCACGCGCGCCCGAAGCGCTCCGGCTCGAGCGCCCCTTCGAGCCGCAGGATCACCTGATCCGAATACGCCGCGCTCGCCGGCTCGTAGACCGCATGAAACACCATGCCTTCCTGCATAGGCGTCAGCGGCAACACGTCCTCGATCGTCGCCCCCCGTTCCTCATACGCTCGCGTCAGCCGGTCCAACTCCTCCAGCGAAACGAGCCCGCCAGTGAAATCGCTCAACGACCGCCTCCGCTCCGCCCGCCCGCAATGTGCCACGCAATCGCGCAGCGCGCGCTCAAACGCCGCGACCAATCCCGTCCGCCCGCTCGCATCGAACACCGCGCGATGAAAATGAAAACTCACGCGCAGCGACCCGCCGCTCACTTCGCCAACGACATCGAGGTCGAACGCCGCGCCGAGATGCGCCGCCATCGGTTCTCCAGTCGACTCCGCCGGCACGCCCGTGAACCGCGAATTCGCCGCCGCCCCAAACGCGCCCAGATAATTGAAACTGATCTTCGGCGCGCCGACGCCCGCGAGCTGCGATCGCACCGACTCGTCCGCCATATATCGCAACGCCCCATAGCCCACACCGCGTTCCGGCACCGCGCGCATCGCATCCTTCGCCTGCCGGATCCGCTCCGGCCAATCCCCGCGCGTCTCCAGCAACAACGGCCACATGCTCGTGAACCACCCCACCGTCTGGCTCACATCCACCGCGCCCACGCAGCTCTCGCGTCCGTGTCCTTCCAACGCCAGCCACATCGCCTCGCGTTGCGCAGGCGCCCCACCCGCCTCCGCGCGGACGTCGTTCCACGCGCGCCCAAACGCCGCGAGCAACAACTCCGTCACCTGCGTCCCATACGCCACATGCGCGCCCGACAAAATCGCCGCCGTCTCCTCCGCCGAAAACACGATCTCCCGCGCCGGCTCCGCCACGCGTTCGTCCGAGCCCCGCCACATCGGAACGCGTCCGTCCAAGCTTTTCCAATACGCGACCTCAAGCGCCATCTCCGGCCGCCGCGCATAAGCCTGCAATGCCTGGGCCCACGCACGAAACGGCGCCGGGTTCCGCCATACCGGCGCCGGTTCTCCCGTCACCAACGCGCCATAAAGAGCCTCGAGTTCCTCCAGCAGAATTCTCCACGAAATCCCGTCCACTGCCCAGTGATGAATCACCAGCAGCAAACGATCCGCCGCTGCGAAACGAAACACGCCCGCCGCCACCAGTCGCCCCTCCGTCAGCGACAAACTTTCGTGCAGCGTCCGCGCCGCGCGCCCGAACGCTTCGCGCGCCATCCCATCATCCAGCCCGCGCCAATCCGCTTCGGACCAAACCACGCGCGCGTCCGCTGCCCCAGCCGCATCGATCCGCTGCCGCCACTCACCCGCCGCGTCGCGCTGCACCCGGCACCGTAACATTCCGTGCCGCGCCACGAGCCGCTCGAGCGCCTCGCGCAATCGCGCCGCATCCAGTCGTTCGGCCGACTCCAGCAGTGTCGCCTGATTGAAGTGGTCGAAAGGCGGCGTGTGGTTTTCAAGAAACCACTGCTGGATCGGTGTCAGCGGAATCTCGCCCGCCTCCGCCACCGTTTCCCCCGCGGCGCTTTCGGCCGCGACCAGCGCACCCGCCAGATCGCCGAACTTCGGTCGCGCAAACACATCGCGCAGCGTCAGCCGAAAGCCGCGCGTCCGCAGCCGCGCCGTCATCTGGATCGCCTTGATCGAGTCGCCGCCGGAATTGAAGTAGTGCGCCTCACGCCCCTCCGGCGATCGCCCCAGCACCTCCTGCCACACGCCCGCCAGCGCCTGCTCGCTCGCCCCCGTCCACACCGCATCGTTCACCACCATCGCCTCCGTCCGGTGCGGCGCCGGCAGCGCACGACGATCCACCTTCCCACTCGCATTCAACGGCAGCGCTTCGAGAAACACGAAGTGCGCCGGAACCATATAGTCCGGCAACACCTGTCCCAGCCTCGCCCGCAGACTCTCCTCGGTCGCGCCCGCCGGTCCGACCACATAGGCGATCAGCTCGTGCGTGCCGCCGCTCGGTCGCGCGACCACCACCGCCTGCTGCACCGCTTCCACCTCGCGCAACCGCAGCTCGATTTCGCCCAGCTCGATCCGGAAACCGCGGATCTTCACCTGGTCGTCATTACGACCGATAAACTCGATATTTCCCGCCTCATCCCAGCGCCCGAAGTCGCCCGTGCGATACAGCCGCGCGCCCGGCCGCCCCGAAAACGGATCCGGCACGAATCGCTCCGCCGTGAGATCCGCGCGCCCAAGATAGCCCCGCGCCAGCCCGTCGCCGCCGCACAGGATCTCGCCCGCCACCCCCGGTGGCTGCAGGTTCCCGCGCGCATCGACGATATAGAGCGTCGAATGCGCAATCGCGCGGCCGATCGGCACGTCGCGCCCCGCGTCACCATAAACCGGATACCACGAGGAGAACGTCGTGTTCTCCGTCGGTCCGTAAACGTGCAGCAACGCAAGCCCCGGCGCGGCCGCCCGCACGCGGTTCACGTGCGCGACCGACACTTTCTCTCCGCCCGTCAACAGCGTCCGCAGACTCGCAAACGCCTCCGGATGAAAATCCGCGATCTGGTTGAAAAGCCCCGTCGTCAGGAAACACGTCGTCGCACCCGTCGCTTGGAGCAACGCGTCAAACCGCTCGATCTCGAGAATCTCCTTTCCCTTCGGCAGACAGCAGCAGCCTCCGTTCAGCAGCGGCCCCCAGATCTCGAACGTCGAAGCATCGAAGGCCAGCGAGCCCGTCTGCAGCACGCGATCGGCCGGCCCGAGCTGCAGGAAATCCGTGTCGCGCACCAGCCGCACCACCGACCGCTGCTCGATCAGCGTGCCCTTCGGTTCACCCGTCGAGCCCGACGTGAACATGATATAAGCCAGCCGCCGCGCAGGCACCTCAGGCGTCCCGACTGCGTCATCCTCCTCCGGCGCCTCCGTCTCGCTCCACGTCCGCAGATCCGCATCGCCTCCGCTCCAGCCCGCCAGCGCCGGCTCATCTTCCACGAGCCGCAGTCGCGCCCCGCTGCGCGAGAGCATCGTCTGCACGCGCTCCACTGGCATTCCAGGATTCAGCGGCAGATAACACCCGCCCGCCTTCAAAATCCCCAGCAACGCCGCGACCATCCGCTCCGCCTCGGCAAACCCTACTGCCATCGGCTTTTCGCACCAGACGTGCTTGCCCGCTTCGAGCGCCGCGATCGCCATCTCGGCATGAAAGGCGTTGGGCGTCGTCACCGACACCACTTCGACCTCCGGGTCGGCGATCAGCGCCCGCCAGTCCGAAGTGGATTTCTCGAACCCGAACTCCTCGGCCCGCCGCGCCGCCAGCTCCGGCGACACCTCCGCCAGATGCACCAGCCGCGGCTTCGGCCCATCCCCGAACACCGGTTTCACCCCGTTCCAGGCCAGCGCATGGCACTTGCCCATATAGCCCGTGCCGATCAGGCCGACGCCGATGCTGGTCATTCTTCACTCCGTGCGTGGGGCCACCCCCACCCTTGATCCCTCCCCACAAGGGGAACGCGGTAGCGCCCTGTGGGGAGGGAGACGCTTACTGCATTTTCAGTTCTCGCCCCTCCCTCCCCCTTGTGGGGAGGGTAGCGCAGCTAGGCGAAGCCGTAGCGAAGCTAGGGTGGGGGTGGGC
>JAKFEQ010000033.1:0-30860 GCA_036675625.1 Opitutaceae bacterium
GCTGTTGCCATACACGTCCGTCATCCTCGCCAATGCGGGCGTTCGCAAACGTGGTGCCGGGCCGTCCGTTTTCAAACGTGCGAGGGTCTTCGGCGGCAATTCGGGTGCCCACTCGAGCTGACGATTCATCGACCGATGCTCGGCCAGCAAGAGCCAGGTCTCCCCGTTCTTCAGCCATGTCATGGAAAATTGTCCGCGTGCCTCGAAACGAGGATACCGACCCGGCTCCTCGAGCACGCACGTGCCGGCGATGACGGCGGTCGAATCCACGACATGCGTGACGACATTCTGCGGCTGAAAGCGGGTGCGTCGTAATGGCGATGCGAGCCGCTGATCGAGCGGGCTCGATGCGGGGGACGGCGACGCATCGGATTCCGTGTAGATATAATGTGGATGAAGCCAACGGGCGATGTCCGTGCGCCGGCCGTCGATGACGGCGCTTTCGTATTCGCGAAGGAGCTGGATGAGTGAATCGCTTGCGGACGTTGCAGCTGCCATGGCCGGATTGGCCGGCGGGAGCGCTATGAGGGACGTCGCGAATACGAGGCAGAGACGTCTGATGGAAAAGACGGTGAAAAGATGGCGGCACATCGGAGGAGTATTCCAAAATGGGCGGTGCCTTTCCTGAAGGCGAGACGGAGCGAGGCTGAAGCCCGCGACACTTCGGCTCGCTCACGGTTGCATCGCGCCGGAGGTTCGCCTGACGAGGCACCTCCGCTCCAGGGTTGGCGGTCGTGTCGCAGACGCTCGCCGCGTTCGAGCATCATCAGACGGTGAAGGTGGCGGGCACGAAGGGCGCGTTGTGGGCTGGCTGGAGAGGCGCGCTCGATCGCGCGTTGCGTGCAAAGGGTGCACGGCGAAGCGGAGCCGGCGGCGACCGGAATGGATGGGTTGTGGTCGGCCGTTTTGTGCCTGCTCGCCGAGGAATCGATCCGACAAAAACGTCCGCTATCCGTCGCCGAGAGGTTGAAAGCGTAAGCGGCTGGTTTGTGTGAAATAGCGCGGACGTGCCGCCGTGTAGCGCCGGTGTCTCAATCGAACCACTCGTCGTGGGGATCGAAGGCGGGGATCGGTACATTGATGATCTTCAATTTTCCCACCGCCCGGTGCCGGCAGCCGGGCTTGATGAAGATCGACGTCATCGGTTTCACGGGGATGCGTTCACCGTCCAGCTCCATGAAACCTTCGCCTTCGAGCACGAGGTAAATTTCCGTCATCCGCTTGTGATAGTGCACGCGCGAGTCGGTCTGGATGTCGACCATGTGAATCGTCGCGACCGTGTTTTCGGGCGTGGCAAAACCGCGGCGGGCAAAACCGCATGGGCAGCGCGTGGGCTCGACCTCGTCGAGCTGCGTGATCATGTAGTTCTTCGACGCGTTTTCCGGAACAGCGGAGGCGGGATTCGCGGACGGAGTCATGGATAGAAGAGGGAAGAAGGAGCGCCGTCAGCCGGTGTAAGTCAAAATTTTGCGGGGCTCTTTTGCCCCGGTCTGTCCGGGTCCGTCTGGCGCCCTTTGGCACGGTGAAAAAAAGCCGTTGACGTGGGGTGCGTCGGTCGGCGTATTTACCCGCTTTTCCTTTCACCACACGACCGTTCAAGTCCGCCCTCATGTCCATCGAAATCAAGATCCGCAAGAACGAGCCCATCGACCGTGCGCTGCGCCGCATGAAGAAGAAGCTCGATCGCGAGAACATCATCAAAGGCACTCGCGCCAAGCGTTACTTCGAGAAGCCGTGCGAGAAGCGTCGTCGCAAGGAGAAGGTCCAGGCCTTCACCCAGATGCTCCGCCGCCGCTACGCAGAATAATCGTTCGCGTTCCGGTGCCTGTTTTTTTCGCCGCGCCTCCACCGATGTGGGGCGCGGTTTTTTTTGTTGGCGGCCGCGTAATGTAACAAGTTTTTGGCCGTGCAACTTACATCAGGCCGGTATCGTCTCGTGCCGCTTATCGCGTGAAACCCATCCTAGCCCTTTCCTCCAGCTGGTGTTCACACCGGCATCAAGACGGTTATGCGATGCTCAAGGAGATGGCGGGGCTCGGCTTCGATCACATCGAGCTGAGCCACGGGATCCGGATCACGCTCGTGCCGGGTATCCTTCGGGCGGTTGAGGAGGGGGTCGTGAAGGTGAGTTCGACCCATAATTTTTGTCCGCTGCCCGCGGGTGTGGTGCAGCCGGCGCCGAACCTTTTCGAGCCATCCGCGCTCGAGCATCGCGAACACGACCAGTGGCTGCGGCACACGAAGCGCTCGATCGATTTTGCGGCGCAGGTGAAGGCGCGGGTGCTCGTGTGCCATCTCGGGAGCGTGAGTTTTTTCTGGTTCAATCCCGCGCGCAACCTCCGCCATTATCTCCGCGATCATCACGACGCCGGCCGGACGCAGGACGACAAGGCGTATCACGCGTTGCTGAAGAAATGCCTGGCGAAGCTGCGCAAACGCATGCCGCCATTTTGGGCGAAGGTGAAGGAGAGCATCAACGAGATGACGGACTATGCGAAGCAGCGAAACGTGAAGCTGGGTTTCGAGAACCGGGAAAAGTTCGAGGAGCTTCCGATCGATGCGGACTATGCCGCGTTCATCGACGAATTTCCGGCCGATGCGCCGCTGGGTTACTGGCATGATACGGGGCACGCCGACATCAAGGAGGGCATGGGTCTGCTCAAGCACCGCGAGCATTTGGAAAAAATGGCGCCGCGCACGATCGGGTTTCATCTCCACGACGTGAGTGCGCAGGGCAACGATCACCAGCCGATCGGCAGCGGCCACATCGATTTCAAAATGGTGAGCGAGTTCTGGCGGCCGGAGCACCTGCTCACGCTGGAGTTTGGACCGCGACTGACGGTCGACGAGGTCGTCGCATCGCGGGCGAGAGTGTTGTCGCTGTTGAGGTGAGCTGAGCGGCCCGCGCGGCCGTGCAGCGATCGGATCCGCGAAACGGAGGGACGGAGCCGCCCGCCCTACTTACTTCTGGAGGCGAGAATTTCGCCGACCCAACGGCGGTGCGGGCCGGAGAGCGTGATCGAGTCGAGCTTCGCGAACGGCACCCAGACCAGTTCCGGGGCGAGGCGGTGACGCGCCGCGGGCGCGGGCACGGCGTGAATCGATTCAGTAATTTGAAACCGCGTGATGCCGCGGCGCTTTTTCGCCAGCAGCGCGCCGCGGCCGGCTCGCGCGTCGTCGAGGCCGGCGTGCTCGGGCAAGGGCAGCTCATGCATGTTCGCGAACCGCCGCGCACTCGCGCTCGAGCGATGCAGGAGCAGGGCGCCGTCGCGTTCGCACCACACGCGCGTGATCGAGCGCTGCTCCATTTCCTTCGGGGCGAGCCGCGGGAATGCTTCAGGTTCGCCGCGCTTCGCGGCCGCACAGAACGGCCGCACGGGACAGGTGAGGCAGAGCGGATTCTGGCGCACGCACACCGTCGCGCCGAGCTCCATCATCGCCTGGTTGTGGTCGCCCGGATGGGAAGGCGAAACGAGCGCGTCGGCGAGTGGCGTGAACGCTTTCGAGGCGGTCGCCGAATCGCGAAACGCGGTGCCGTCGGCCGTGAGCCGCGCGAGGATACGCACGACGTTGCCATCGACGCAGGCTACGGGTTCGGAAAACGAAATGCTCGTGATGGCCGCGGCCGTGTAGGGGCCGACGCCGGGAAGCTCGCGCCAGGCGGCGGGGGTGCGCGGCGGCGCGGGCAGCGCGACGACCGCGCGCGCAAGGCGGTGAAGATTCCGGGCGCGCGAATAGTAGCCGAGCCCTTCCCAGAGTTTGAGGACGCGCGCCTCGTCGGCCGCGGCAAGTGCCGTGAAATCCGGCAACGCGTCGAGCCAGCGCGCGAAGTAGGGCAGCACGGTTTTTACCTGCGTCTGTTGCAGCATGAACTCGCTGACGACGGTCTTGTAGAGCGACGGTGAATCGCGCCACGGCAGCTGGCGCGCGTGAGCGCGATACCAGTCGATGAGGGCGCGCTGGAAGGCGTCGCGCCGTTTGATCAAGGCATTGGCCACAGAAAGCACAAAAGGCACAAAACGAGGCGGGTGCCCAAGCAGATTCTTTTTGTGCTTTCCGCGTCTTCTGTGGCCAACTGTCTTCGATGCCGAAAAAATTCTCCGACGAACCGGAAGCGCCGAAGAAAATCGCGTCTTACACGGTCAAGCTCGACGACGCGCAGATGGAAAAACTGCGCGCAATCTGCGTGGAGCGCGGATGGACCCCGTTCGAGGTGGCCTACACGCGCTTCGCGTTCAAGGCCGACCACCTCAAGACCAACATCTCCGCGTACACGAGCGGCAAGGTGGTGATCGCGGGCAAAGGCACGGAGGATTTCGTGCGCGATGTGATCGAACCCGAGGTGACCGGGGCGGCGAAGCTCGGCTACGACGAGGTGTTGCACCCCGACTGGTTCGAGCCGCATGCGGGGCTCGACGAGAGTGGCAAGGGCGACTTCTTCGGGCCGGTGATTGCGGCGACGGTGATCGCGGACCGGTCTGCCATCGAATCGTGGATCAAGGCCGGCGTGAAGGACTCGAAGAAGATCGCGGAACTCCAGATCAACCGGCTCGACAAGATCATCCGGGAAACACGCGGCGTCGTTGTGCGCACGTGGTTTTGCGGGATGCCGAAATACAATGAACTGATGGCGCGGCCGCGCGCGAATCTGAACACGCTGCTGGCGTGGATGCATGCCTCAGCGTTGATCGACGCGCTGGGGCAGAAACGCGTGCCGTGGGGCCTTCTCGATCAGTTCACGGAGCAGCCGCTCGTGCAGCGCGAGCTGGCTCGGAAAGGCGTCGCGGACTTCGAACTGCGGATGCGCACGAAGGCGGAAGAAGATCCGGTGGTCGCCGCGGCGTCGGTCGTGGCGCGCGCGGAATTCCAGCGGCAGATGGCGAATCTCTCGAGGAAGTTTGGCGAGCGGTTGCAGAAAGGCGCGGGTCCGCTCGTGAAGGAGCAGGGGGCTCGAATCATCGAGAAATTCGGCGCGCGCGCGCTCGGGGAGTTCGCGAAACTGCATTTCCGGACCGCCTACGAGGTCGTGTCGGCGGCGGGAAAACTGGACGAACTGCCGCTGAAAGAACCGCGCGAGAAGATGGAGTGGTGACGGTGGGCGAACCGGCCAGCTCGTGTTTTGCGGATGTCGCGGAAGACGGTCTCGGCCTCACAACCCAGACGGTTTGATCACCCGGACATCGCAGCCTGCGCTTCTATGCGGCGGCTTTGCGCGCGGAGAAGTCCACCCGCGTCTTTTCTTCGTCGGCGAGCGCCTTGACGTAATCCGTGAACTCTTCGTCCTCGCCTTCAAGCAGCTCGGGCAGCGCTTCGCGGAAGTCGGGACGGCGGATCCATTCACGGATGTAATCTTCCCAGGATTTCCAGAGTCGCTGGGTTTGTTTGTCCATGTCTTGTTCGTAAACAAGAAGGTAGGCGCGCTCGAAGAGTGAGATCAGGATGCCGAAGACGGCCAGGCGCCGTTCAGTTTGCTCGGGCGTCAGATCCTGGCGGAGACCGTCGCGGCGCAGGAGATGCAGGTCGGCGTTATCGAGCACGAGCTTGAGAAACTCGCGATATTCGTCGGACAGGCGCTGGAAGATCTCCTCCCGCTCGTTCTGTCGCTCCTTTCGCTGGTCGAGGAGGAAAACGATGATCGCAAACGGCAAGCCAATCACCGTCACGACGTAACTGAGCGTCTCCCAAATCTCACGACCGTCCATGATGTCCAAGGAACGCCGTTCCCGAGAAATTGCCAGCGGCCGCCCTGCTCGCGACGCCGCCTCGACAGTTCAATCAATGCCCACAGATACACGCGTACTCGGCGAGTTTGCACTCGCCGCATTCCTCCAGGTCGAACTCGACGCGGAAGTTCTGTGGCCGGGCCCCGGCCTTTTCGCGCAACTGCACCACCACGCGATAGGGATCACCTTCGGGAAGCTTCGTCTTCGACACGAAGCCGCTCGTGGTCTTTTCAAACTCGAGCTGCTTCCGACCGCTCTTCGCCTCCGCCGTGACCGCGACAACCTGCGCGCCGGGCGCGACCGGTTTCAGCGCGGCATTGTAGAAGTTGATTTCGACCTTTCGGTCCTTGTTCACGAAGAACTCGGTTTTCTGCGCGGTCGTTTCGAGCAGCTTGCCGCCCTTGGGACCGGCGACGATTTTTTCCGCCGCGGTGAGCGAAGCCGCGAGGCCGAGAGCCGCGGCGAGGACGATGGCGTTTTTCAGTTTCATTTTGTTCATGGGTTGATGACGACAGGACGACGCTCCCGCGCCTCCATCCAATCGTAGAGGATGGGAAGCACGATGAGCGTAAGGAAAGTGGAGGTGACGATTCCGCCGATCACGACGGTCGCGAGCGGACGCTGCACTTCGGCACCCGCACCGCTGGCGATCGCCATCGGCACGAAACCGAGTGACGCCACGAGCGCGGTCATGAGCTTCGGTCGCAGCCGCGTCAGGGTGCCTTCGACGACGGCATCGCGCACGGTGCGGCCTTCCCCGCGCAACTGATTGATGAAGCTGATCAACATGATCCCGTTGAGGACCGCGATGCCGCTCAACGCGATGAAGCCGACGCCCGCGCTGATCGTAAACGGCATGTCGCGCAGCCACAGCGCAAACACGCCGCCGGTCACGGCCAGCGGCACGCACACGAAGATGAGTGCCGCCTGCCGCGCACTGCCAAAGCTCATGAAGATCAGTAAGAAGATGAGAGCGAGCGCCAGCGGCACGATCAGGGCCAGGCGCGCGCGGGCCTTTTGCAGATTCTCGAACTGGCCGCCGAACTCGTAATAGTAGCCCGGCGGGAATTTCACCTCGGCCTTGAGCCGGGCGAACGCGTCGTTGACAAAGCCTTCCACGTCACGGCCACGCAGGTTGACGAGAATCGCGGCGCGCCGCTGACCTGCTTCGCGCGTCACCACCGCGACCTGATCCACCATTTCAAAGGTCGCCACCTGACCGAGCGTCAACCAGCCGCCTTCATCAGCGCGCACGGGCACGCGCTTGATCACGTCCACCTTGCCGCGGCTGTCCTCCGCGAGACGCACGACAATCGGGAAACGCCGGTTGCCCTCGATCACTGTGCCGACTTCGTTGCCCGCGAGCGCCGTGGTGATGGCGCGATTCACATCGCCTGCCTGAAGGTTGTAGCGGCGTATTGCGGCGCGGTCGGGCTTGATTTCCAGCACAGGTGAACGCCCAAACGAATCGAACTCCACATCGCCGCTACCGGGAATCTGCCGCACAAGGTCGCGCACCTGTGTGCCCAGCCGTTCGAGTTCGGCGAAGTCGTCGCCGTAGATCTTGATCGCGATGTCGGCGCGCACGCCGGCCATCATTTCGTTGAAACGCATCTGAATCGGCTGCGTGAAAAGAAACGTCTGACCGGGCGCGTGAATCGCGAGCTCGCGGCGCATCAGTTCGATCAGTTCCTCCTTGGTTGCGGGACGGCCGTCGATTTTGCGCCAGGTGTCCTGCGGTTTGAATTCCACGTAGCTGTCGCAGAGATTCGGGCCCATCGGGTCGACAGCGATTTCCGCGGTGCCGATCAGACCGAACATCCGATCGATCTCGGGAAACTTCTCCAGCAGCACCTTCTCCGATTTCTGCTGCAACTCCGTCGATACGTCCAAGCCGGCGCTGCCGCTGCGGATGAACTGGAGCAGCATCGTGCCCTCGTCGAGTTGGGGAATGAACTCCGCGCCCAGGCGCGTGAAAAGCCACATCGACGAGGCAAAAAGCAGGACGGCGGCGCCGACCACCAGCCAGCGCAAGCGCAGCGCGACGCGGAGCAATACAGTATAGAGGCCCTTGAAGACGCGCACGAGCCAGTTGTCCTCCTCCCTGATTCGTCCGCGCAGAAAATAAGAGCACAGGACCGGCATCAACGTGAGCGCGAGGACCAGCGATCCAAACAGCGCGAAGATCACGGTGAGCGCCATGGGTCGGAACATTTTTCCTTCGATGCCGGTGAGCGCGAGGATCGGCACATAAACCACCGTGATGATCAGCACGCCGAAGAACATCGGGCGCGCCACCTCCTTTGCGGAGTAGCGCACCTCCTGAAAACGTTCGGCGGGGGTGAGTTCGCGCCCCAGCCCGCGTTGCTTGTGCGCGAGGTGGCGCAGAATGTTTTCCACCATCACGACCGCGCCATCGATGATCAGGCCGAAATCGATGGCGCCCAGGCTCATCAGGTTTCCGGATACGCGGCTCCCGACCATGCCGGTGATCGCGAAGAGCATCGAAAGTGGAATCGCCAGCGCGACGATGAAGGCCGCGCGCAGATTCCCGAGGAGCGCGAACAGCACGACCACGACGAGCAGCGCGCCTTCGAACAGATTCGTTTCAACGGTGCGCAGTGTCCGGTTCACGAGATCGGAGCGATTGTAGAGAGGGCGCAACTCCACGCCGGCGGGCAGCTTTTCCTGAATCTGCATGAGCTTCGCGGCCACGTCGCGCGCGACAATGCGACTGTTGCCATCCGCGAGCATCAACGCTCCACCGACCACGCTTTCGACGCCATTCACCGTCGCCGCGCCCGTGCGGAAACTCGATCCGATGGCCACCTGCGCCACGTCCTTCACCAGCAGCGGGGTCGCGCCGCCGGCGAACTTGAGCGAGACGCCGGCAACCTCCTCGAGCGTGCTCACGCGGCTGTTGCCGCGGATCACGACTTGCTCGCCGCCGATTTCCACGAACCCACCGCCGACGTTCTCCGTGTTCTCGCGAATCTTGTCCGCCAGTTCATCGATGGTCAGACCGATGCTGGCGAGCCGCGCCACGTCCGGCATGATCACGATCTGGCGTTCGTATCCGCCGCTGGCATTCACTTCGGCGATACCGGGCGTGGCACGCAGCAGCGGACTGACGACATAGTCCTGGATCTGCTTCAACTCCTGCAACTGCGCGTGGCGCGTCGTCGGCTTGTCCGGTGCGTCGGCCCTGTAGTCGACGGTGTAGTAAAAGATCTCCCCCAGCGCGGTGCTGATCGGCGCGAGCCGCGGCTGCAATCCCGGCGGAAGATCTTCCACCACGCTGACCAGTCGTTCGCTCACCAGCTGGCGTGTGCGATAGATGTCCACGCCATCCTCGAAGGTCATCCGCACCTGCGAGAGACCGAACTTCGACAGCGAGCGCAGCTCGATCATTCCAGGCAGCCCCGCCATCTGAGTTTCGATGGGCCGGGTGACGAGCTGCTCGATTTCTTCCGGCGCCAGCGCGGAGACGCCGGTGTTTATCAGCACCTGCGGGTTCGTGATGTCGGGCACCGAGTCGATCGGCAGGCGCAACGCCGCCCACGTGCCGATGCCCACGAGGACCAACGTTGCGAGCAGGACGACCCCGCGCTGGCGCAGGGACAGGTCGACGATTTTCAGGATCATGCGCTATTTGCCCTTGGCCGGCACAACGCAACAGGCGTGTCCGCCTTTTACCGCGGCCAGTTCGGTGAGCCAGAGCGACATCGCCGGCTCCGAAACCACCTGATCGCCGGAGTAGAGCCCCTCCTTGATCTCAGCCATGTCGCCGTCGAGCGTGCCGACCTTGACGGGCGTGCGCACGAAATGCGTCCCGCTGACGACATAAACGGAATAGCCGTCGGTGGCCTGGATCAGCGCCGAGCGCGGAACGGTCGTCACGCGTCCGGCCAATTCGATCGTCGCCTCTGCCTTCACGAATGAACCGGCCGCCAAACCCGCCACGGACGGGATCTCCGCGAGGACTTCGACCGTGCCCATGATCTTCGCCATGTGATCGGAGAGCGCTGCAATGCGGCTCGTCGCGATTTCACGCCCACTCACGCGGACCGACAACGGCTGGCCCACCTTCAGGATCTTCGCCTGCTCAACCGACACCGGGCCACTCGCACGTATTACAGAGCCGGATACGTCGTAAACCCGGAGCGACAGCTCGACGCGCGCCACCATGATCTGTTCCCCGATCTCGACGACCTTCAGCCCAAGCGAACGACGCGTTTCCTCGGGCACGAAGAGGCCTTTGTTGGCGCTGTATTCCGGACCGACGATTACGGTGCTCGCGATGGCCGCCAGGTCGTCCGATTTCGGCTGGCAGCCCATCAGCGCGAAAATCGCGACCAGGATGGAATAGGGGAGAGGAGTGAATTTCACGGGATTATTTGGTGGGCGCTGGCGCCGCGGTCATGAGCGGCGACGCCAGCCCGGTGAGCAGTTCGAGTTTTTGCGCGGCTTCGAGCGCTTCGTTCTTCGTATCGAGCAGCGCTTCGACCGCATCGAGATAGGCCGATTGCAGTTCGACGTAGGTTGCGAGTGGCACGGCCCCGAGGCGGTAATGGCGATCCGCAAGCGCGGCAGCCTCGCGGAATTTTTCGACGGCTTCATGCGACCAGCGGTTCATCTCCGAGCGCTTCGCGGCAAACGTGCGGGCCGCGGCAATCACCTCCCGCTCCATTTCACGCTGCGCGACTTGCGCCGCCGCTTCGGCCTGACGACGCCGCGCTTCCGCGACATCGACACCGGTGCGACTCCGTGAGGTCAACGGCAGGGGCACCGACAGCCCGATGCCCATGGTCGTCTCGCGCTCGCCCGCCTTTTCCTGCGTGTAGAACGGGCTGACCGTGAAACTCGGATTGCGCTCGTGGCGTGCGAGCTGAACTACGTAGCCCTGCTGTTCCAGTTCGACGCGGCGGGCACGAAACTCGAAATGATTTTCGCGGGCAGCGGTCAGCAATACATCCAGCGACGGAGCTTCGCCGAAAGTAAATCGGGCCCGACCAATCTGCACCGGAGACTCGACCGGTGCGCCGCGGAGCTGGTTCAATTCCACTTCAGCCGCTTTCCACGCCAGCTCGGCCGTCGTGGCGCGACGCTGGATCGCAAGCTCCTGCGCTTCGATGACGCGGATGTCCAGAAGCGGCGTGACACCCGCGGGATCGCGGGCGAGAAAAACATCCTTCAGCACGCGAAACCGCTCGGCGACCTCACGCACTGCAGCTGCCTTTTCCTGCTCGGCGCTCACGCCATAGGCCAAGGTGAGCACGCGCGCCTTGAGGGCAGACTTGAAACGCGCGAGTCCCAATTCGGCGAGGGCCACATCGCGGTTCGCGATGGCCTTCCGCAGCGCGATACGACCGGGCCACTCGAACGTTTGCGCGAGGGAGACGGACCACGCGGTGCCTTCGCCCGCGAGCGTCCCGTTCAGGTCGCGCGCGCGCTTGCGACCGATTTCCACCGCCAGTTCGGGATCGTGGCGGGCGCCGGCGGCGCTGCGCCCTGCTTTGGCGGCGGCCAACTCGGCTTCATAGAAGCCCAGTTCCGGATGCCGCGCGAGGACCTCGGCCACCAGCGCAGCGGGGCGCAAGGCCTCCGCGGCGAGGACGGTTGAACTGAGGAAAAGCGAAAGGAGAATTCGAAGCTTCATAACGATTGGGTCTTGCGCGGCGCAGACGGGCCAGCGCGGTGCTAACGACGATCCGCGGCCGCCGTGCGGCGCGGACGAGACGACCAGGACTCACGAAGGAGTCGTTATGAAGCGAACGAAGGCGCGCGCGCCGGCCAAGCGGCGCGTTCGACGAACTGCCAGGTTCGAACCCATTCCGGCGGCGACTCCCCTGAAACCGGAGAGAGCAACGGAACGAAAACCGGTTCGCGTGCGCGTTCGACCAAACAAGAAAGGCAGGTCAGCAGAACGGGAGCCGAGACCTTGACGACATCGTTCGCCAGATTCTGGGGTCCGCCATTCAAGAGGTCGCAGCGCTCGGCGCAGTCCTTCGCATCCGGGATCTGATTCGCGTGCTCATCGCAGCATGCGGGCGGCGATTCGAACATCCCGGCCCGGTCGATCGCGCAATGCAGCGTCGCCGGTAACCAGAGCGCTACCATGACCCAGACGAAGAGTCGTCGCACATGCGGCATCAGTTCGAAACGTTTCATTCGCGGCCGGGCTGAGTCAACGTGCTTCCGGAAACATGCGTCCGGAAACATGGCCAGTCGTTGCGCCTTCGCCTTCGCAAACTCCCGGTCCGTGAGGGAATTCGCCGGGGGGGAGTTGCGCCGGCTCGCCCCGCGCTTGCCTCCCGGCGGAGTCTGCCTTTCAAGATCGCGCGCATGAAACGCCGCCAACTGCGCGGCTTCGACCTGAAACAGATCAACGGAGTTACGAGCCTCATCGGCGTCGATGAAGTGGGGCGAGGGGCGTTTGCCGGCCCGGTGGTGGCGGCGGCGGTTCTCGTGACGCGGGATTTCCTGGAGAGCCGGTGGGCGGTCAGCAAAAGCGGCCGCGTGAACGACTCGAAAATGCTCAACGCGGAGCAACGCGAGGAGCTTTGGGCGGAGTTCGAGAAGCTCGCGGCGCGAGGCCTGATTCACGCCAACTACGGAGTGGCGAACGTCGATGAGATCGAGCAGCTCAACATTCTCGGCGCGACGAAGCTCGCGATGCGGCGGGCGCTCGGCGGCATTCATCCGCCGGAGGCGTTCGAGCCCAAGCGGGAAGAGCCGGATTTGTTTTCCAGTTTCGAGGAGCGAAGCTCGTTTCAACCGGCGGTCTCGGCGCGTGTGATCATCGATGGACTGGCGTTGCGGGGCTTCCCGTATCCACATACCGCATTCGTCAACGGCGACGCGCGCTCGCTGTGCATCGCGATGGCGTCGATCATCGCGAAGGTGACGCGTGACCGGCTCATGGTGGCGATGGAGACGGAGTTTCCGGGCTATGGATTCGCTCAGCACAAAGGCTACGGAACCGAGGAGCATCGCGATGCGGTGCTGCGGCTCGGCCGGTGCCTGCAGCACCGCGAAGCGTTTCTGCGCAAGCTGCTCGCCGTGCGCGTCGATCCCGCGCAGATGGATTTTCTGGCGACGGAATGAGATCCGGCTCGCGCCCGCGCGCGAGCAGCTGGCCTGCCGCGAAATAGCTGCCAGGCGTGTTGACCCGCTGCGGGGGGGACTGCACAAACGCGCGCCATGGCGGCGAAGAAATCATCCTCGCTCGATCGCGTGCTCGGGCGGCTCGACACGCTCGACTCGGTCAATCTCGCGAACCTCGTGCAGCGGCTCGCGCGCGAACGCGGCGTGTTCGAGGAGATTTTCAATACGTTGCAAGAAGGCATTCTCGTCCTGGGCGACGACGGCGCGATCGAGTATGCCAATGCCTCGGCGCAACGTTTGATCGGTCTCGGCTCCGACGATCTCGCGGGGCAGACGCTCTGGCGGCTCGTGCCGGGACTGCGCACCTCGCTCGGCCCCGCGCTCGATTACGAATCCGGCCGCGGGGTGGCCCCGGTGGTGGCGCGCGAGTTCGAGCTGACGTATCCGGAACCGCGCAGCGTGCGGCTCTATATGGTGCCGTTTCGTGCGTCGATGACGCCGAAGGTGCGGCGGTTTGCGGTGATCCTGTCGGACATCACGAAGGAGAAACAATCCACCGAGGCGCGGATCGAGAACGAGCGCACGTCGTCCATTCTTCTACTCGCGGCCGGCGTGGCCCACGAGCTCGGCAATCCGCTCAATTCGCTCACGATTCATCTGCAGTTGATCGAGCGAAAGCTGAAGAAGTTCAAAAACTCGAAAGATACGGAATCGCTCGCGGAATCGGTGCGGGTTTGCCGCGATGAGGTGACGCGGCTGGACGGCATCATCACAAACTTTCTCGAGGCGATCCGACCGCGGCCGCCGGATCTGGCCGATACGGATCTCACGGAGGTGTTGGCCGAAGTGCTGCGTTTTCAGCAGCGCGAGCTCGCCGATCGCGGGATCGCGGCTGAAGCGGAGACGCAGTCGTTGCCGCAGGTCCTGGCCGATCGCAACCAGCTCAAGCAGGTGTTTTTCAACGTCATCAAGAACGCGATGGAGGCGATGCGGCCGGGCGGGAAACTGAAGATCAGATCGCGCATCGACGACGATTCGGTGTATTTGCTTTTTGCGGACAGCGGCAGCGGGATCAAACAGGAGGAACTCGTGCGGCTGTTTCACCCGTATCACACGACGAAGGCCGGTGGCACCGGGCTCGGGCTGATGATCGCGCAGCGGATCATGCGAGACCACGGCGGGCAGATCGGACTCGAGAGCAAGGAGGGGATCGGAACCGTGGTGACGTTACAGTTTCCGCGGAAGGACCGCCGCGTGCGGATGCTGCATAGCTGAGGAAAAGGGCTAAAGGGACCAAAGGACCAGGGGGCCGAGGGACTAGAGACCAGGGACCGGAGACTAGAGACCGGGAACCCCAGACCCCAGGCGGCGGCCTATTTCGCGAAAGCGGGTTCGGTTTTATTGGCGCGATTCGCGGCGTGGGCTTGTTCGGCGTCGCGGGTCATGAGCTTGAACATGTCGGGGATCGCATTGATGCCGGCGGGAAGGTCGGGCTGGTTCGTCATCAACGATGCGTAGCTGTGCGGCGCGTCGGGATGATAGCCGTGCATCGCGCGGATCGGCCGTTCGCCCATGTGGCTGGGGACGATAAGCGTGCCTTCGTCGACCAGAAAGATCAGTTCACCGAAATAGCGGTCCGGGAAAAGCGTACCGAGATCGGTGAGCTCGGCATCTGTGAGAATCTCGCCTTCGCGAATCTCTTCGAGGCATTCGGTGATCTGGCGCTGGGCGCGCTCGTTGAAGAACCAGAAGCGCGCCATCGTCGAGTCGTAGACCACCGCGTAATCCTCGCTCATCGTCAGACCGAGCGCGTCGATCCTGGCGCGCAGATCGAGATGGTGGTCGCAGTTCGCCATGCCGTGGTCGCTGAAGACGTAGAGCCGCACTTCTTCATAATGCGCGCGAGCGCCGGCCAGGAGCCGGGCGATTTTGTCTTCGTAACTGCGGAGCTTCTCGCCGACCTCCAGCGAGTCGTTGCCGACGCGGTGCATGAGCCCATCGAGCTCGGGCCAGTATAAAAACGCGAAGTCGATGCTCTCGGCCGTGATGTCCTGCAACAACGCCGCGAGATTCGGCTCCTCGCCGGCGGTCGGCTGGCTGACGTGATACGGGATCGCGCGCTCGGTGAGGAAATCGAAGATGTTCGGCCCGCGGTTCATCCCGCCGGGCTGCAGCGGGCTTTTCTTTTCGGTGAAGTCGAAGAGCGAGATATAGCGGAAGGGAATGTTATAGAGATCGAAGTAGCCGCGGAAGTTGAGCCGCACTTTCACGTAGCGCGAGAGCAGCCGGCGAACGCGGCGGCGGCTGGTGAGCGCATTGGGCAGCCACTGCAGCCAGCGCAGGGAGCGAAACGGGGAGTTCGCGGGATCGTAAACGAAGTACGACCAGTTGCGATGTTCGGCCGGATAACAGCCGGAGAGAATCGAGGGGATGCAGGCGGAGCTGTATCCAAAAACTGAACGCAGCTGGCGCCGATGCGGCGCGACGTCGCGGACGAAGGGATCGTGGCGGATGATCTCCCAACCGCAGGCGTCGATGAACACAAAGAGAGGCAGGATGGGTTTCATTTTTAAAAAACCAGAGACCAGAGACTAGAGACTGGATACCAGGGACTCGGAGACCAGGGACTCGGAGACTGCGGGTTGTGGTCTTTGGTCTCTGGTCTCTCGTCCCTGCTCTTCTGTGACTGCCTGCTCCGCGAGCAGCAGAAACGCCTGGTCGTCGCGCAGGGGGGCGCCGCCGCGGAAACGCGTGAGCTCGGCCGCGAGTTCGTCGCGCATCGCCTCGGCGGTCCCGGGTAGCGGCACGCGCGCACGCATCCAGTCGGCGAGCCGCTCGTTGCCGAACAGCTCGCCGGCGGCGTTGGTCGACTCGGTGAGCCCATCGGTGTAGAGGAGCAATCCGCCAGGCTGGCCGAGCGTGGCGGTCTGCTGGCGATAGGTGGCGTTCGGCAGAATGCCGAGCGGCGTGCCGGTGACGCTGAGCGTGCGGACCGTCTCGCCCGAATGCATGATGACGGGGCAGTGGCCAGCGCTGGCGGCGACGAGCTGGCGGCGCTTGAGATCGATGAACACGAGCTGCGCGGTGATGAACATGCCGACGCTCGAGAGTTCGGCGTAGAGGAGTTCGTTGAGGCGTTTGAGGAGCTTGGCCGGATGGTGGCTGCGCACGGCCATCGCGCGCACCAGACTACGCGTGATCGTCGCGAAGATCGCCGCGGGTACGCCCTTGCCCATGACGTCGGCGACGACGAGGAGGAGCGAATGATCGCCGAGCGGAAACGCGTCGTAGAAATCGCCGCCGACCTGACGGGCGCTCTCCCAATTGGCGGCGAGCCGAAAGCCGGCGAGCTGCGGCAGCGTGCGCGGCAGCAGCGCGCGTTGGATACGGTGCGCGATCTCCAGCTCGTGTGCGACGAGCCGCGCGTGGACCTGTTCCTCGTGGTGACGGGCGTTGACGACCTGCACGGCCATGAACTCGGCAAACGTGCGGATCATCTCGGCCTGGAGCGCGGAGAACGGCGCTCCGGCATGATGGCGGCCGATCGCGAGCGTGCCGAGAAGCTTGTCGCCGAAGAGGAGCGGATGAATGAGTGCGGTGGCCTCGGGGCCGGCGACACGGAGCGGCTCGTTCTCCGCGTTGGCGCCGCGCGCGTCGAACTCGACTTCGCGGCGGGTGCGCGCGGCGGTGAGCTCGGCGGGTTCGGGCGCGGAAATCGCGCGAATGCCGGTCGCCTCCGGCGGCGTGGGGCTGGCGCTCCTTGCGCTGCCGAACGGCAGTGGATCGCCGCGCATTTCGGGCGCCGAGGTGGCGAAAACCTCGAGTTGAGAATCGCCGGCGGGCAGGAGCCGAAGCACGAACCAATCGGCGGCGGCGAGATGCAGCAGGTCGTTGAGCAGGCGGTTACCGAAACCTTCGAGGTCGCTGGTGCGGCCGAGCTCGGCGCAGCAACGGAAAATCGCCGAAAGGCTTTCGGAGCGAAAGCAGAGCTCGCGCGCCATGCCGCTGATCGTCTGCTGGCAACTCTCGAGCTGGCGGCGGGCTTCCTCGAGCGAAGCGGTCGCGGCTTCCTCGGCCGGATGATGCTGCTGGTGCGTGCGCGTCTTGAGCATGACCAGCGTGTTGCTGCCGGTGCCGCGATAATACCGCACCTCGTCCATGATGGACTGGACGATGAAGAGCCCGCGGCCGTTCTCGCCCTCGGGGTTGATGCTCGCGGGCCGGTCGCGCAGGTCGAAGCCCGGCGTGTGATCCATCACACGCAGCTCGACGCTCGCGGGAAAGCAGATCGCCTCCGCCGTGATGCCGTGACGGGCGCCCGCTTCACCGGCGTATTGCACCGCATTGTTGCAGGCCTCGGCGAGGCACAGCTCGCAGTTGAACTGCTCGGATTCGTCGAGACCCTGCTCGGCGAGAAAAGCGCGCAGGATTCGCGTGGCGATGCGTGCTTCGGAGAGATCGCATTTGAAGACGACGCGATTGGAGACGCCGCGTTGAGCTGGGATGGAATCCGACATTGAGAGAGGGCGGGAAGATCGAAGACCCAAGCGCCACGATCCAAGCTCCAGAGAATCACCCGGCACCAATTTCCAATTGGTGATCCGATGATCGGGGACTCGATGATTCGAGGTTCTCTGGATCTTGGATCTTGGAGCTTGTGCGCGCAGCGCGCTAGCGGCGTGCGATCTCGAAGAGCTGGTGAAGTTGGGTGAGTTCGAACAGTTGCTGGATCGATGGGCGCGGGTTCAGCAGCCGGAGCGTGACGCCGTCGTGGCCGCTGTTGTTCGCCGCTTTGTAGAGGGCAAACAGCGCGCCGAGCCCGGAGCTGTCGACGAAGCGAGTCTGGGAGAGATCGATCTCTATCGTGTCGGGCACCGTGGGCATCGCGGCGCGAACTTCATCGCGGAACGCCGAGGCGTTGATCGCGTTGAGTTCTGCGATGTCGCTGACACGCAGATTATTTCCATCGTGCTCAATTTTCATGGGTCCTTTCGGTTGGGCGAGTCGGAGCTAGCTTCTGACGTATGTCATCCCGGCCGGCGCCCGGGGATGAGAGGGAGAAATGGGGTGAGGAGGTTCAGCCTTCTTGCTTTGGGACGAGTTGCGGGAGTGGCACGGCGCCGCCGCCGCGACGCGATCGCCGGCGAATCGGGATCGCTGCGGCGGCACGAATCATCGCGCGCAGCAGCACAAGCCAGTCGAGTCGGCGGCTGGCGTTCACGGCATAGTAACTCGCGTGCGCGCAGATCTCGTCGCTCAGGCCATCGGTGCAGCCATTCGCATCGGCGAGCGAGACGAGGCCGACGGGTGCGGTGAGCCAAAGGCGTTCGAAATCGTTCGCCAGCTCGAGGGCCTGGGTCGGGCGCAGCGGCCGGTTGCCGACCCAGTTGAGATCGCCAACGACGACGCTCCAGAATTGCGGCCAGCGCTTCAGCCAATTGCTGCCGCCGGTGAGCTCGTAGTAGGCGAAGGTCTGGAGCGCGGCGCTGCGCACGTTGCGCTGCGGCCGTACGCCGAGGCGCAGCTGCAGCGGACTCTCGCCGCGCAGGAGCGAGAGGAACATGACGACGAGCGCGAATGGCGCCGTCGCAAGCATCGCGGCAAGTGCGAGCGTGCGACCGAACAGGGTGGAGCCTTGCGCGTCGAAACGGCGCTCGCCGAGCGAGCACAGGAAAAACGCATCCGGCACGCGCAAACAGGAATCGGTCTGCCAGTTCACGACCGTGCTGCCGCTGGCGAGCGAATGACCGACGGAGATCATCTGGCCGACAAATGTCTCGGGGCCGATGATGCTTTGCGTCACGCGCGCGCCTTGTTCCACCACGACGCGATCTTCGATGATGGCGTCCGGCCCGATGATGGCCGCATCGGAAATGACCGTGTGGTCGCCGATCCAGCAGGGTGCGTGGAGCCGGGCGGTCGGGGCGATCTGCGTGTGCAGGCCGACCCAGACTCCGGGCTGCACCTCGTGCGCGCCGATCCGCGCCGACGTGACGGCGTGGGGGAGATAAGCCTGGAGCGCGTGGAACCAGTTGGCGTAGGAATCGAACAACGGGTGCTCGGGCAGGCCGGGGAGATAGTCCAGCAGCGTGATCGTCTCGTCACTGGGTGCGGCGACGCCGGCCTCGAGGTTTCCGCGGCCGGAGGCGACGCTTTCGAAGCGGGAGGACGAGGACAGGGAAAGCGTATCCGCATACTTCTTACGCGCCTCGTCGATCGTGAGCTCGCGACTCTGCGGCAGGACCTCGACCTGGATGCCCCAGCGCGTGCCGTCGCCGACGACGGCGCGCACCTGATGCGGGCGATCCGAGGCGAGGACGAGCACATGCGTCACGCCGCGGGCGACGAGGGTTTCGATCCAGATCTCGACGAGCGTGCGGCCCAGGAGAGGCACGACGGCGAGCGGAGCGTTTTCCGCGAGGCAGGCGACAGCGGGGCGATCAGTGGGACAGATGAGAAAGTGTTTCATCAATAGGCGCCACTGCCGGTGAGGACGGCGGGGACGGTTTTGAAAAGAATCTTGATGTCCTGCCAGAAGGTGCGGCTTTCGATATAGCGTACGTCCAGTTGCACCTGGCCGGGGAAATCGATTTCGGCGCGGCCGCTGATCTGCCAGATGCAGGTGATGCCCGGCTTCACGGCGAGTCGGCGGCGATCGGCGAGAGTGTACAAGGCAACCTCGCGCGGCACCGGCGGACGCGGACCGACGAGCGACATGTCGCCGCGAAACACGTTCCAGAACTGCGGCAGTTCATCGAGGGAGTATTTGCGAATCCAGCGGCCGATACGCGTGATGCGCGGGTCGTCCTTGATTTTGAAGGTCACGCCGCCGCGGTGTTTGTTTTTCGCGAGGAGTTCCTTCTGCCGCGCTTCGGCATCGATGCGCATGGAACGAAATTTCAGCATGCAGAACTCGCGGCCGTGGCGGCCGACGCGCACCTGGCGGAACAGAATCGGGCCGCGGTCCTCGAGCTTGATGATGACCGCGATCAACGCGAAGAGCGGACTGAGAAACAGGAGCGCGCAACTGCTGCCGACGAGATCGAGCCCACGTTTCGTGACGTGCGCGCCACCGATCAGCCAGCGCCACGCAAGACGTTTCCAGCCGAGGTAAAACTGGTGGCGCCAGCGGCTCCACGGCGATTCGAATGCCGCGAAATGATCCAGCACGCGGGGCGAAAGCTTGGGCTCAGTTGCAGTACTCATGGTGCGTGAGGAGAGCGACGAGTTCGGCGCGGAAGGTCTCGTGCTGCCACGACGGCACGAGCGATGCGTTGCTCAGCAAGGTCCAGAGACGGGCGGCGAGCGCGGCGACACTGGCTTCCTGGAAAGGTTGGGTGAGCACGAGATCGGCGTGTTTTTTCTGCGGCTCGACGTAGCGGTCGTGCATCGGCAACACGGCGGTGCGGAGCTGGCGGCCGACCATCTCGCGAGTGTAGCCTCGCTCCGCGACATCGCGCGCGAGCCGGCGCGTGCAGCGCAGGTCCGGCGGAGTATCGAGAAAGATCTTCAGGTCGAAGAGCCGGCGCAGCGCGGGCCGGCGCAGGAGCCAGAGACCGTCGACGAGCACAATCGAGCGAGGCTGCCAGCGGGTGCGATCATCCACGCGGCTGTGGGTCGCGAAGTCGTAGCACGGGAGCGTGGTGGACCGACCGGCGCGGCAATCGAGCAGCACCTGTTCCGCGCGGGCCCAGTCGATGGCGTGAGGCCGGTCGAAATTAACCTGCGCGCGACGCGACGGCGGCAGGTGCGACCGGTCGCGATAGAAATCATCGAGCTGCAGCCGCGAGGCGCGGTCGCCGAGGAGGCGCGCCAGCCGGTCGACGAGCCAGCCTTTGCCGGCACCGCTACCGCCGACAATTGCGATCAGTTGAACTGGATACGGAGAGCTCATGCGGCATCCGAACAGGGGCGGCTCTCACCCGGCTTTTCAGGATTCGCGGCCGTGAGCCCGGCGCGGTTCGCGAGCCGCGAAAAAAGATCTTCGAGGCCGCTGATGTATTTCGGAAAACCGAAACGTTCGCCGGCCCACTGGCGGCCGTGAACTCCCATTTTGCGGGCGAGCGCCTTGTCGCGAAGCAGCTCTTCGACGCACTCGGCGTAGCGGCGGCGATCCATCCAGGGGACGAGGAAACCATTCCACCCGTCGATCAACCACTCGCGAATTCCGCCGGCATTGAACGCGACGACGGGCAGTCCGCAGCGCATCGCCTCGAGGCCGGTCGCACCGAAAGGCTCGGGCCACACGGAGCTCATCACGGCCACGCTGGCGTCGCGATAGTACGCGGCGATCTCCGGCTGCGAGACGAAGCCGGCGAACTTCACGCGATCGGCGAGGCCGAGTTTCTTGCTGAGCGACTCGCACGCGGCGCGGTGATTGCCGTCGCCGAGAATCACGCATTCGAACGGCACGCGCACGCGGGCGAGCGACTCGAGGAGCACATCGACGCCTTTGCCGCGGATGATCTGGCCGGCGTAAACGAGCCGGTTGCGGTCGCTGAACGTGGGTTGGAAGGTTGCCTCGGTCGGCAGCGGCACGGGGGCGTGGATCTCGATTTGCGCGGCGGAGAAGCCGTTGCGCAGCAGCTCCTCCTTCATGTAGTCGGTCGCGACCAGAAGGCGCGCGAAGCGGCGGTTGATCGCGAGCTCGCGTTTCTTCCGGCCGTAGCTGACCCATTTCACGGGGAAGGTTCCGTCTCGCTGGCGGGCGAGCGTGCCGCCGCAGGGGAACACGCAATAAGCGGAGGCCGCGCGCGTGCAGATCTGCCGGTTGAGCGGGTTGTATTTGTAACCACGAAGGCAATACAGATCGTGATCGTGCACCATCCGCGCCACCGGCGTGCCACAGCTCGCGAGGGCGTTCATCAGTTCGAGATCGGCGAGCTTGTGCAGGAAGATCACCTCCGGCCGAAATTCGGCGAGCGCCTGGCGGAGAGCGGCGACGCCGCGTCCGGGACGGAGCGCGTAACGATCGGCGAACACGTCTTCCCAGGCCGCTTCATCGCGGCCGGTTCCGGGGCCGTGGAGAATCGCGATCGAGTGACCGCGGCGCTTCAGTTCGGTCGCGGTCAGAAGCACATTGGCTTCCGCACCACCGAAGGCGCCGAATCGTTCATGGACGAAAAGCAATCGCATGGAGGTGGGGCGTGGTGAAATGAAGGCGGGAGAGAAAATGTTGGGGAAAAATCGTGACCGAAGATTAACCAAGCACGTGAAATGGGGATAGTGGGTGAACACCCAAAAGGGCCTCGGGTCGCGGCCCATTGGGCCGGATTTCCTTCGTCTGATCCGCCTGGGCGGTCACGTCGTGGGGGCGCACAGCAGAGACACGTGAGGCCTGTGGTGGTGGCTGGGGTGCATGCCCCGAAGAGGGGGATTTACGCGACGAGGTGCGAACGGGCCTGAGCCTGCGGCGGGCCGTCCACCACGCGACGAAACGCGACACCCGGCGTGGCGGGATTGGGAGTCGATGTCATGGCGCGGCGGATACGGCGCGCAGGGGACGACGGTCCGCGCGTCGCGATGTGCGCCGGGAGGTGGGTTTGCACGCGGGCAGAACAGCAGCCTCGAGCGACGCAGGGCGGTTTTTTTGCGGAGACGTTGGGCGGCAGAAACTTTCCTCGCACCTGGACCTGAACCGCTGGGGGCGCCGAATGGGGTGAATCCCTACTTCGCTGGTCGCTTTACGCCCTATTACGCCGGACGGGCGAACCGTCTAATCTGGGGTGTCCCGTTCACCTTCAACTTCCCTGCGCCATGCAGCTTCCTCTCCCTCCGATGAAAAAAAAGCCGGAGTTCAAAATTCAGAACATTACGCATCCGTCCAAGCCATTGGCGGATTACAACGATCCCTTGCTGCGCGAGCTGGTGGCGCATCTGCGACAGAACCGGACGCAGCTGCGGGAGGAATGGGCCCGGCGCATCACCGACGCCCAACTGCTGACGGCGATGACGAAGGAGGAGATTTTTTCGGAAGCGACGTCCGTCTACGACAACTACGTCGAGGTGCTGGAGACCGGCAGCGTCGAAGCGCTGCAGGCTTACGCGCGCAATCTCTCCGAGCGGATCATTCCGCGCGGCGTGGAAACGCATGAGGTCGTGGGCATCGTACTGTTGCTGCGCGACGTGCTGGCGCGGTCGCTGTTCAAGAAGTACCAGGGCGATTTCGAATTGTTGAACAAGGTGCTCGACGCCTACGAGCCGGCGGCCAACCGCATCGCGAACACGGTGGCGGTGAGTTTCGTGCAGGAACGGGAGCGCGTGATTCGGCAGCAACAGGAAGCGATTCGCGAGTTGTCCACGCCGGTTTTGCAGGTGCGTGAACGACTGCTGATTCTGCCGATCATCGGTGTGATCGACGCCCAGCGGGCGCGGCAGCTCACCGAGCAACTTCTCCGTGGGATTCGCGCCAATCGCGCGAAGGTGGTGGTGGTCGACATCACCGGCGTGCCGACGATCGATCACACGGTGGCGAATCACTTGGTGAAGACCGTCGAGGCCTCGCGGCTGATGGGCGCGAGCGTGATCATTACCGGATTGTCAGCCGAAATTGCGCAAACGCTCGTCACAATCGGGGTCGATCTCAGCAAGATGAACGCGGTCGGCGATCTTCAGGGAGGCATCGAGGAAGCCGAGTTGCTGTTGGGTTACAAGGTCATCATCGCGGCCAGCGAGAAACCGTCGGCGGGGTCGGCTGCCGCGAAGGAGGGGAAGTCGTGAGGCCGAACCGGAGCTCGGCGCGCCCAGGGGGCGGAGTCTGCCTTTCCTGAGGCGGGGCGGCACGAGCATCCTGGATTGCACTCGGGCGACACTACCATGCAGGTTCCCATTCTCAAACAAGGCGGCTATCTGATCGCGAGCATCCAGTCGGTGCTCTCCGACGCCGACTTGATCCAGTTGCGCGACAACCTCGGCGAGCGCGTCGGCACGTATCGATCGCGGGGTGTGATCATCGATGTCACGGTGCTCGACGTCATCGATTCGTTTGCGACGCGGATGCTCCGCTCGATCGCGCACATGTTGAAGCTGCGCGGTGCGGAAACCGTGATTGTCGGCATTCAGCCGGACGTCGCTTTCGCCATGGTTCAGTTGGGCCTGACGCTGGAAGGGGTGGGCACAGCGTTGGATCTGGAGGAGGGGCTGGCCTACCTGGATGTGAAGACCAAACGCGTCGCGGTCGATGGACACTGAAACGCAGACCGAGATCAATTCAGCCACCGACATCGTCACGGCGCGACAACGCGGCCGGGCGTTGGCGCTGGAGCTTGGCTTCAACGGAGCCGACGTGACGTTGATCGCCGCGGCGATTTCAGAGGTGGCGCGCAACATCGTCGACCACGCGAAGAAGGGCGAGATCGTGATGTCGCCGGTGCACAATTCCGTGAACGGCGGCCGGCACGGCATCCTGATCATCGCGCGAGACCAGGGCCCCGGGATTCGCGATGTGGCGCAGGCGATGCAATACGGCTACTCTACCCGCAAGGGCCTCGGCGTCGGGCTGCCGGGGGCGAAATGGTTGATGGACGAGTTCGACATCGCGTCGGAAGTGGGACGCGGAACGACGATCACCATGAAGAAATGGAAGCACGGACCATGAGCGCGAATTCCTCCGCATGAGCACTGCCGTCGCACAACGAGAGGAGGCGATCGAATGGAGCGTGGCCTCGCGCGCAATCCCCGGCCAGGCGGTGTCCGGGGATCTGCACCTCGTCACGACGTGGGACGGCGGCGCGTTGATTGCGGTAGTGGACGGACTGGGCCATGGCGAGGAGGCGACCTTCGCGGCGCGGCAGGCGGTGCGGGAGCTGGCGGTGCATGCCCGCGAGCCGTTGGTAGCAAACGTGCGGCATTGCCATGGCGCGCTCCGGCAGACGCGGGGCGTGGTGCTGACCGCGGTGTCGCTCGACACCCATTCCGACACCTTGACGATGCTCGGTATCGGAAATGTGGAGACGATGGTGTTTCAGGCCGGCGGCGGCGGGCCGGCGCGCCGCGAGAGCGTGTTGTTGCGCGGGGGCGTGGTCGGTTACCAGCTGCCGGCCCTGCAGGTGACGGTGCTGCCGGTATCGATCGGCGACATCGTGGTGTTTGCGACCGACGGCGTGCGGGAAGATTTCACCGAGGTGATCGATCCCGGCGACCCGACAGCGGAGATCGTGCAGAAGGTCATGGCGCAGAAATTCCGCGGCACGGACGACGGCCTCGTGCTCGCGTGCCGCTACACGGGCAAGCCATGAAAGCGAAACCCTGGGCAACTCTCGTCGCGAAGTATCGCGTCGCCCTTCGCGACTATGTCGCGCGCGGGGACGAGGAGGATTTGCAGCGGGCGTATGAGCTCGGGCGCAAGGCATTGAATCTCGGCTTCGGCGTCATCGACATTGTGCGCCTGCATCAGGAGGCGCTCGTGAACCTCGTCTCGAAGGGCAAGCCGCCGGTCGCGAGTGTGCGTTGGGCGAAGGCGGTGGACACGTTTCTGATGGAGTCGCTCTCGGCGTTCGAGGTGGCGCATCGTGGATTCCGCGACGCGTGCGAGCGACTGGGGCGGCTCAATGAAACGCTGAAAGAGCGGCATGAGGAGCTGGCGGTGAATGTGAAGAAGCTCGCGCACGAAGTGGCGGAGCGGAAGAACGCGCAGGAGCTCCTGCAGGAATCGGAGCTGAAGTTTCGTTCCGTCGTCGAGTCGGCGCAGGATGGCATCGTCACCGTGGATGCGCGCGGCCGAATGGTCGCGGTGAACCGCGGGATCGAGGAATTGTTCGGCTACCGCCGTGAGGAGCTGCTGGGGAAATCGGTCACGCGGCTGATTCCGCGGCCGTTGCGGGCCGCGGCGTTGTTCACGTTGAAGAGCCTGGCGGAGGGTGGGGAGCAGCAGCATCTGAAACGGCCGATCCAGTCGGTCGGCCTGCACCGGGACGGAAGTGAGTTTTCGCTGGAGTTCACGCTGGCGACGTGGCGGACGCGCGCGGGGATTTTCTTCACCGGTGTGGTGCGGGATATTCGCGAGCGCAAGCAGGCCGAGCTGGCGCTGCGGGAGAGTCGCGAGCACTACATCCGGCTCTTTGAAGAGGCGCGGACGATGGAGGAGAATCTGCGCCAGCTTTCGAACAAGGTGCTGACGGTGCAGGAAGAGGAGCGGAAGCACATCAGCCGCGAGCTGCACGACGAGATCGGGCAGGCGTTGACGGCGGTGAACGTGAGCATCGCGATGTTGCGATCGCATGCCGCCGGCGACGAGGCGTTCCGCCGGAAGGTGGACCACGCGCAGAAGTTGCTGGAGCAAAGCATGGACCTGGTGCACCGGTTCGCGCGCGAGTTGCGGCCATCGATGCTCGATCACCTCGGCCCCGTCGCGGCGTTGCAGAACTACGTGAAGAGCTTCACCGAGCGCACGGGCATCAAGACCGAGGTGGAGGGCACGGTGAGCGTGGAGCAGCTGAACAACCAGCAGGGCACGGTGCTCTACCGCGTCGCGCAGGAGAGCCTCACGAATGTGTTCAAGCACGCGCAGGCGACGAAGGTGAAGATCCGGCTGCGGCAACTGGCGAGCGCGGTGTCGATGGAGATCATCGACAACGGTCGCGCGTTCGACGTGCCGGGGCCGGACCACGCGCGTGGTCGGCAGCCGCTCGGGCTGCTCGGCATGCAGGAGCGCGTGCGACTGGTAAACGGGCAATTTGCCATCGAATCGGTGCCGAAGCGCGGGACGACGGTGCGCGTCGAGATCCCGCTTCCGCGCGAGCCCGTGCCGCCGGCCGCCGCGCCGCTCGCGCCGAGCCCGCAGATTCTTTCAGCGTCAAACTAAACAACCACACCAACGGATTCCTCATGAACAAAATCAAAGTGCTCCTCGCCGATGACCACACGGTCGTACGTCAGGGCCTGCGTTCTCTCCTGGCTGCCGAGCCCGACATCGAAGTCGTGGGCGAAGCCGAAAACGGCCGTCAGGCCGTCCAGATGGCCAAGACGCTCGGTCCTGACGTGGTCATCATGGATATCGCGATGCCTCAATTGAACGGGCTCGAGGCCACGCGTCAGATCATCAAGGAAGGAATTCCCACCAAGGTGCTGGTCCTGTCTTCGTATTCGGACGACGAATACGTTCACCAGCTGACCGAGGCGGGCGCCGCCGGCTACCTGATCAAGCAGACTGCGGCGAACGACCTCATCAAGGCGATCCGCGAGGCGTATCGGGGTAATGCGTTCTTCAGCCCCTCGATCTCGAAGCGTCTCCTCGACTACTATCGCGAGGCGTATCTCAAGGGGAAACCGATCAAGAAACACAGCGAGCAGCTGACGTCGCGCGAGCTCGAGGTGTTGCAGCTCGTGGCGGAAGGAAAGGTGAACAAGCAGATCGCGGCCGACCTGTGCATCAGCATCAAGACGGTCGAGAAGCACCGGCAGCAAGTGATGAACAAGCTGAACATCCACGATGTGGCCGGGCTGACGCGTTATGCGATCTCGCGCGGCATCATCGAGAACACGCCGGTGTTGGCCGGTGGACCGGTGATGTGAGGGCGGGCAGATGGCATTTCCCATGCTTCCCGCATGGGAGTCAGAGAATGGCTGATTGAGATGAGAGCCGCGTCGCCCCCTCCCCGGCGACGCGGAATTGCAAGAGCGCCGGGTGGCCGCACGCCGCCCGGCGCTTCTTGCTTTTCGTGGGGCGGCGAGAAGGCCAGACGGCTTGGGGTGAGCGCCTACTTGTGCGGCGTGGGCGCTGCCGTTATGATTCCGGCTCCAATTGGACAACGCCATGGATCATCGACGCTTTGGAGAAAAAATCGCCGCCGATTACGACCGCGGAGCGCGCCAGTATCGTCACGACGACCTGATCGAGGCGCGAAGCGAGAACCACCAGCGGCTCGGTGGAAACCTGCGGCGGATCTGCCGTTCGTTCCCCCATCCGGTGCGCGTGCTGGAGCTGGGTTGCGGCACCGGGCGCTATTTCCACTGGCTCGAGAACACCCAGTTGCTCGTCGGCACGGATATCTCCGCCGAGATGCTCAAACAGGCGAAACATCCGGTGCGTGGCGAGCACGTGACGGCCCGGGAAGTACGGCTGATGCAAGGCAACATCTACGAGATCGCTTTCGAGCCGGAGTCGTTCGACTTCATCTATTCGCTGGGAGTTTTCGGCTATGGAGCGGCGCTCACGCCGGGGCTTTTGCAGCGCATCGAGTCCTGGCTCGCGCCGGGCGGACGCCTGTATTTCGACGCGATCGAGAAACGAGAGATGGGGCGCAGGCATCAACTCAAGCAGTCGATGAAGTCGGCGGTCGTGCCGCTGCTGCCCGGGGCGATGAAGCAGAAAATCGTCGCGCGCGAGGCGGCGGCCGTCCCGGTGTTCAACCACACGCGAGCGGAGATCGAGCAGCTGATGACGGGCGCGGGCTTCGTGGATTTCGCAATCTCGTCCAACACGTGTCATTCGCCGCTCTGGACCGGAACACATCTCGAATGCTGCGCGCGCAAGAACGTGGCGGCACGGCTCGAGGTGAAAGCGTTCGGGATGAAGGTGGCCGCGGCACCGGCCGTGCAGGCTGCAGCTGCGTAGGCTGCCCGAGCGATGTGCAGGGCGCGCGGGGGGCGAAACGCGCGGCTGGTGCGGAAACGCCGGCACCAAGCGCCTGGGTTTTGCTGCAACGTCGTCGACGCTGGCGAAGCTGAAAAGGTGTCACCGCGAGGTTTGCCCGAAGGGCGGCTTCGTGGCGGGCGTGGAGTCTGGACTGCGACGCTTCGCGACGCGCGCCTCGCGGTGACAAAGTTGAAAGAGAGGTTGGTCGGGTGGGGCGAGAAGAGGTGAACCGTGGATTACCCGGCGTCAGGAGGACGGCTCCGGCGATTCGTTTACTGCGGGGGGCGGCGCGAGATCGGTGGATTCGCGAGCGCCGTCATGGCCGGAACGCGAGGTGGACCCGCCCGAGCGGCCAGCACGGTCGGACGACGCGGAGCTGCTGCTGGCAATGGTCAGGGCAGCTGCGTTGTCGGATCCGATCGTGTTGGCCGCGTCGGGCGAGAGAGTGGAGAAGGTTTGGCGCGTGGGAGCGGCGCCGACGGTGCTGACCGCAGCGGCCACGATTTCGGCGTCAGGCGCGGACTGGGCCGCGGACCAGAAGACGCCTTGCGCGGCGTTGTAATAGGTGCCGCTGGGAGTGCGCTCGAGCTTGATGGCCCGTACCATGTAAGTGGCGCCATGCGCGGCGCGCGCTTCGGAGAAGTGAGTGGTGGTGACAGGCGAACTCGTGAGACGGACAAACGGACCCTGTGGCGACGCCGCCCGATAGACATGATAGCCGACGAGATCGGGATCGCTCGAGGCGGACCAGCTGAGTGCAACCGTCTCCCCGCTGGCGGCGCCGTTGAGATTCCCAACGGGAACCACCGGATGCAGGCGCAGCGTGGGATCGCCCATGAGCGCGATGTGAATGCGATTTTGCGAGCTGTTGATCTGGGTCTGGTAGTCGCCGGCGTTATTCATCGCGAGGCGGGCGGTGAAGCCGATCGTCTCCCCGAGCCCGAGCGGGTGAATGAACCAGTGCGGGCGTCCTGACCAAACGGATACAAGGCCGTGACGGGTGGCGAGGGGGGCGCGGAGGATGTTGTCCTCGGAATCCCAGTCGCCGAGCCATGAGCCGAAGAGAAGATTGAAGACGCCGCGGACATCGTGGCTGACCATCTCCGTGGTTGCGCCATCGTTATAGATGCCGGTGTTGCCGAGGCCGGCGATGGTGCCGTAAAAGCCCGGGCCGCAGCCATAGGTGAGCAGGTAATCGTGGGCGGCGGCTTCACGGATCCAAACGCCCTTCTGGTCGTTATACTCCAGGTTGAGATTGCGGATATTCCCCGCGCCGACGAGCGGCGCAAAGCTGCGGAAGCCGGAGGCCGCGAACGATTCGCCACCGCGGAGCCCGAAGTAATCGCCGAGGAGCGCGCGACGCGGCGGATTCGTGTGCCGGTGGCGGAACGCGTGGTCCTTGTCGAGATACTGGCGGAGAAGCTCGATCTCGCTCGGAAACGACCCTGGCCCGTCGGCGGCGGTGCGGCCTGGCATGTTCGCGAGATCGACACGGCCGACTTGCAGCTCGACGGGTGAAGGCAGCGTGATCTGGTCGAACTTGCCGTCGCCGGGCCGATTGCTCATGCGTGCGGCGTCGGCGGGATCGACGTTGATGGTCTGCGTATAGTTGACCGAGACGTCGGTCCAGGTGCCATCCATGTCGCCATAGTACGCATCCGCAGGCCAGGCGCCGATGTGGTCCGGATGGCCGTCGGGATTGAGCTGGCCGGAGTAGGGAACGGGGATGTGCCCAAACAGGAAAACCGACTTTACGTTCGCGGGATCGCGGGCATAGGCGGCCTTGATGACGGCCTTGACGTGCGGAACCGAATCGTGGCGCGAGACATCGCGCCGGAGCACGAGCCAGCCGTCGCCGACGAGATCCTGTTCGAGCCGGGCGAGCTCGCTGGCGAGCGGCGCAGCGATGGTGTCATCCACGACCAGCACGAGCTTGCCGCGGACGTCAACGAGAGGGGCGTTGATCCCGGCCCGAATGTATCCGAATCCTTTATACGAGCGCGCGACCTTGACGATGCGGTATTCGTAGGCGGTGCCCGCTTTCACGTCCGTGTCGAGATAGGAGGTGGCGGAACCGGGGAGCGTCAGGCCGGAACCCCAGTCCGCAGATCCCGGCGTGCGACGGTAAACCGTATAACTCGAAGGAATGGCGTTGGTGTCCTGCGGCCATCCGAGCGTTATCCTCGCGGGCGTGGCTTCCACCGTGGCGCTTACCTGGACGCTATAGTCCCAGGTATTCTCGACCGCATGCGCGACGGCCGGAACGAAAAGACCAAGGGTCAAGGTGATGAGAAGGGCCGGAGCGGCACCGAAGAAACGTGTCATAGCGCACGCCTAGCATGCCGGAAGTGGCTGGTTCTCATTATCGGCGCGGGTCTGATACGCGTGTAAGTCTGCGTGAAGACGGGGTGTCGGTGTTTGTCTTACAAAAGGAGAACCTCTGCGCACGGGAAGCA
>JAKFEQ010000074.1:0-5316 GCA_036675625.1 Opitutaceae bacterium
TCACCGCGTCGAGCAAGATGCTCGCGAATTTCGTGTCGCCGTACGACGCGACCGTCACGACGAAACTCAAAGCCGCGGGCGCCGTGCTCTACGGCCGTTTAAACTGTGATGAGTTCGCGATGGGCTCGTCGACGGAGAACTCGGCGTTTCACCCGACGACCAATCCGTGGGACACGACGCGGGTGCCGGGCGGCTCGTCCGGCGGCAGTTCAGCGGCGCTCGCCGCCGGCGAGTCGATCGCGACGCTCGGTTCCGATACCGGCGGGTCGATCCGCCAGCCCGCGGCGCTCTGTGGCGTCGTCGGGCTGAAACCGACCTACGGCCTCGTCTCGCGCTTCGGCCTGATCGCGTATGCGTCATCGCTCGACCAAATCGGACCGTTTACGCGCACCGTCGAAGATGCCGCGATCGTGCTCGGCGCGATCGCCGGCCATGACGAGCGCGACTCGACCTCGTATAAAGCGGCGATCCCCAACTATCGGGCCGAGCTCGGCGCGCGGCGTGGCCCGTGGAAGCTCGGCATACCGAAGGAGTATTTTGGTGAGGGCCTCGATCCGGAGATCGGCGCCGCGGTGGAAAGGGCGATCGCGTTCTATAAAGCACAAGGCTGCGAGATTCGTGAGGTCTCGTTGCCGCACACGCAGTACTGCCTCGATACCTACTATATCATCGCGACGGCGGAGGCATCGTCGAACCTGGCGCGCTACGACGGTATTCGTTACGGCCATCGTTCAAAAAACGCGAAGGATGTGGTGGACCTCTATTTTCAGTCGCGCTCCGAGGGATTCGGGGCCGAAGTGAAACGCCGGATCATCCTCGGCACCTACGTGCTCTCGAGCGGCTATTACGACGCGTATTATCTACGCGCCCAAAAAGTCCGGACGTTGATCCGCCAGGATTTCCTGAATGCTTATAAGGACGTCGACGCACTGATCACGCCGACCTCGCCCATCCCGGCGTTCAAGCTGGGAGAGAAAACCGACCCGCTTGCGATGTATCTCTGCGATATCTATACGATCGGCGTGAATCTAGCGGGGCTTCCCGGCATCAGTGTGCCATGTGGCTTCACGACGAGTAATCTGCCCATCGGCCTGCAACTCATCGGCCAACCTTTCCAGGAGGCCAACCTCCTCGCGATCGCGCACGCCTATGAACGCGCGCACGAATGGAGCACCAAGTATCCAAGCCTCTGAATTGAACAGAGGGTAGCGAAGGAGACGAAGAGATGATAGGTATTCGTAAACTGAGGAGTCTTCGTTCCCTTCGTTTTCTTCTGTTAGAAATATCTTCTGTATGAATTACGAAGCGGTCATCGGCCTCGAGGTCCACGTCCAGGTTAAGACGCACTCTAAAATCTTCACGCGCGTCGCCGCGGGCTACGGCCACGAGCCGAATACGCTCACCGATCCTGTCGTGCTCGCGTTGCCCGGCGCACTGCCGGTGATGAACAAGGCGGCGCTCGACGCCATCATCAAGGCCGGCCTGCTGCTCGGTTGCGAAATCGCGTCCGTCTGCAAATGGGATCGGAAAAACTATTTCTATCCCGACTCGCCGAAGAATTATCAGATCTCGCAATACGATCAGCCGATGTGTCTCGGGGGCGCCGTCGAGATCGAGTTGCCGGGCTCTGCGCGTAATATCATGGGTGAGCATAAAAAAATCCCGCTCACCCGCATTCACCTCGAGGAAGATGTCGGCAAACTGAACCACGGCGCGACCGAGTCGCTCGTCGACTACAATCGTGCCGGCACGCCGTTGATGGAGATCGTATCCGATCCGGCGATGCACACCGCCGAGGAAGCCTACGCGTATCTCACGTCGCTGCGCGCGACGATGATCTACGGCGGGATTTCCGACTGCGACATGGAGAAGGGCCAGCTCCGCTGCGACGCCAATATCTCGATTCGCCCGGTCGGTCAGACGACGCTGGGCGTGAAGGTCGAACTGAAAAATCTCAATTCGATCTCATTCGTGCGCGACGGCATCGCGCACGAGATCAAGCGCCAGATCGCCGTGCTCGAGCGCGGCGGCACGATCGTACAGGAGACGCGCGATTACGACGGCATGACGGGCACCTCGCAGTCGTTGCGCACGAAGGAGGATGCCCACGATTACCGCTATTTCCCCGATCCCGATCTGATGCCCGTCGTCGTGGATGCCGCCTGGAAGAATCGTATCCGAGCCGAATGCCCGGAGCTGCCGTTTGAAAAGCAGCGGCGCTTTATTGAGCAACATCAATTGCCCTATACACTCACGTCCGTCCTCGTGTGGGACCGTGTGCTGGCCGATTATTTCGAGGAGGCCGCGAAGCTTGCGGGTGAGGGGAAAGCGCAGGCGATTGGGAATTATATAGCGAACGATCTCCTTCGCGAGCTCGGCAATGCGAAGCTCTCTCTTGCCGAGTCGAAAGTGCGCCCGGCGCACATCGCCGCGCTGGTGAAGCTCGTCGATGCCGGCACCGTGCTGACGAACGCCGCGAAAGAGATCTTCGTTGAAATGTTTGCCACCGGCGATCAGCCGGAAGCGATTGCGGAGCGGCGGGGACTAAAAGCCGCGCCGACCGATGCCGGCGAGCTCGAGCAATGGTGTCGCGACGCAATCGCGGCCAACGCGAAAGCGCTGGCCGAATTCAAGGCAGGGAAGGAGAGCGCGATCAATGCGTTCAAGGGCCCGGTGATGAAAGCCGCGAAGGGCAAGGCGAACCCGAAGCTCGTCGATGAAACGCTGCGGCGGCTGCTCGCCGCATCCTGATTGGCCCTCGTCTCGTTCGTGTGTTTCGGTCGTCGGGAACGAGGGACCGATTGATCGAGGCGTATGATCGCGTGGAGAACCGCAGGCGCGGCCTGCGTGCTCACGCTTGGGGAAACTCGAGCCGATGGGTTTTCTGGATCGTCGCGCTTACGTCATCGGCAACGCGGCCTTCCGCCGCAAACTCGGGCCAGCGTGCCACAGCCGTCCGCACTTCCTCGACGATCGTCCCGGCGCGACCCCGCTTCATGAGCGAGGACTTTCCGCACGCCTCGAAGTCTTCCATCGTGAAGCCGTCTCGTTTGCCGTTTAGCGTCATTTGGTGGGTGGCGGTCCAGGCGCCCCGCGGATTGTAGCTATAGCTCACATCGAACGCCGGGGCGAGCGACCACCGGCCCTGCTTGTCCATGAGAAAGGCGATGTTCTTGACGTGATCGTCCTGATTTCGTGCGACGATGTTGAAGACCATCCGCCGGAACTGCTCCTCCACCGCAGCCATGGGAAGCTCAAGCTGCCGAATCGTCAGGATCGCCTGCTCGTAGGCGTAGGCCCCCGCCTGGTTGAAGTCGAAATGCGCCAGCCCGCACAGCGACTGCATGTGCAGCTTCGCGCCACCTGCGAGCCGATCGAAGCGCCGTGTCATGAAGTGTCGCCGCCCGTTTTCCTCCAGCAGTCGGCACTCGCTCATCGCGATGCCGGCCGCTTTTGCCATCAAATGATAGGCATATTCGATGGCGCCGTAACCCTTCGGATCGTCCAGCTCCTTGTCCTTGTTGCCGGCCACGCCGTCGAACTTCAGCAGCCAGTAATCGAACCCGTTGCCCGCTGCGACCTGCCCCGAGCGTACTTCGTTTGTCTCGCGATTCCACGCGATCACGGCTTTGGCCCGCGCTCCGCCGGCAGAGGTGCCCACGCGCAGGATGTCGCCCAATGCTTTCTCGCGCGCCGCGCCGGCGAAGTTTCCTCTCAATTCGCGGCGATGTGTGAGGATCTCGGATGCCAGCCGGACCAGGGTGTCGATCTCGATCTTCGTGGCCTTCCGCGGCCTCGGCCCAAGCCCCGGCGCAAACTCGAGCGCACCCATGCCACGCGTGCCGGTGTAACACAGCCGCTCGATGGCACCGAAGCTCTCCGGTGTCCGTCCCTGCGTCCCCAGCCACGCATCGATTAGAGCGTTGCCGAATTTATCCGGCAGCGAATCCGCCAGCAGCCCCGGCAGACCGTGATACGTGGCGCGCGGCAGCGCAGGAAACTCATACACGCGCTCACTCAACGGCATCGTCAGCGGGGCAATCTCGATCCCGCTCGCGACAAACGCCGGATCGTATTGGAAGCCCGCATAGTCCCGGCCGTCCTCCATCGCGACGGCCCCGATCGTTCGTCCCCAGAGCCTGACCTCCGCGATCATGACGGCTCACCCCACGTCCATTTTTTCGGTTCCGCGGTCGTCGTTTTCTTGCCCGACGCGCGCTTTCGCTTCCGACCATGAAGCTTCAGCTGCATCATCGGACTGGCCGTGGGCTCGGGCACGAGCGCATCGAAACGCTCGACCAATCCCAATGTTCGGCAAACACGCACAAATCCCGACAGCTGTGTCGCGACCTCGCCCGACTCCAGTCGTTCAACCGTGCGCTTGGACACGCCTGACTGCTCGGCCAAAGCCGCCTGCGTCAGGTTGCGTTCCAGTCTCGCCCTTGCCAGCCGTGCGCCCAGCTCGCGAAGGACGGCGTCATCGGTCAGTTGCGGGGTTATCTGCATTAACCGTCAAATATGACGAGTAACATCACTTATCAACAGATTTTCGTCATTTATGGCGAAATAATAATAAACTCGTCTATTATGACGAAAAAAATCGTATAATCCCAAGTTACTCGCCAGTTATGGCGACTTGTTATGCCAAGCGTGCTGACGCCGCGGCGCGCGATCAGCCATAAGGCCACAACCGTTTTCCCGAACGCAGTGGTGGCGAATAGCACGCCGGTCTCGTGCTCCAGCATGGCCTCGGCCGCCGCCTGCTGCTCCGGCCGCAGCAGACCGGCGAAACGCACCTCGAGCGGTTTACCGCCGCATCGCTCGTCGCGCAGGGGAGCGTCGATCTTCAGTTCGGCAAAAAGGTCCTGCACGTCTTCGAGGCAGCCGCGCGGCAGGGCGAAATGCTTCGCGTGCTCCTCGGCGCAGGCGACGACTCTCGGCTTGTCGTACGTTGGCAGGCGCATGGCCTGCGCCCGATAAAATTCCGGATTCTGAAACGCGGCCACGCGCAACAGCCGATTGCGCAGACCGGGCGGAAGAGGCTCTTTCTCGATGTAGATCTGGCTGCCTCGCGAGCACCACAAGCACCTCAAATCGACCAATATGCTCGAACGGCTCAACCAAGAGATCAAACGCCGCACGCTCTTGGTGCGCATCTTTCCCGACGAGCCGAGCTGTCTGCGGCTGGTGCGGGCGCTCGCGGTCGAGATCCACGAGGAATGGGTCGACGAGAACCGCTACCTCGACATGGAACTGCTCCGCGAACACCTGAAACGAAACGCCTCTCCTCAACCCAAAGCCGCCTGAAAAAGGCGG
>JAKFEQ010000077.1:0-4932 GCA_036675625.1 Opitutaceae bacterium
CCGCCGCCGAGATCTGGGCCTCGTCCAATGACGAACAGATCGAAAACCACATCCGCATCGCCGATCTCTGCATCGAACGCGCGAAACGGCTCGTGGAAATCGGCCGCGATGTCGTCCTCTTCGTCGATTCGATCACCCGCCTCTCCCGCGCGCATAACACCGCGCGCAATTCCGGCCGCACCGGCTCCGGTGGTCTCGACGTCCGCGCCCTGGAGAAGCCGCGCCAGCTCTTCGCCACCGCGCGCAAGACCGAGGAAGCGGGCTCGCTCACGATCATCGCCAGCGTGCTCGTCGAGACCGGCAGCCGCATGGACGACGTGATCTTCCAGGAGTTCAAAGGCACCGGCAACATGGAGCTCGTACTCGACCGCAAAAGCGCCGAGATGCGTCTCTGGCCCGCGATCAACATCGCTGCCAGCGGCACCCGCAAAGAGGAACTCCTCATCGACGCCAAGACACTCGAGGGAATCCATTTCTTCCGCCGCGCACTCGTACAGCAGAAGATCGAGGAAGCCACCGAGACGATGATCGCGCGGCTTTCCAAGACGAAGACGAACGCCGAATTTTTGAAGCTGATCGCGCGATAAACGCGATGCAGCCGGTTTTGGGCTCTGAGGCGTGGATGAGTTCCGGTTCAGGCCAGTGCCAGGCCCTCAACCCAGAACCCAAAACTTAAAAACGGAAGCGGGAAGCGCGTTTTCCCTCTTGCCCCCTCTCTGAATCTCCTGAGATTCATTCGTTTCTTTAGCTTCGCAGCCGCCCAGATTCAGTCACCAGCATTCCACTTCATGCATAGTTTTTCCGAGCAATGTCTCGACATGGCCCGTTCGATGTTGGGCCACAATCTGGATTCCATACAGCCCGACGGCACCATTCTCCCCGCCAACGGTGAGCAGTCACGTCCCGACGAACCTGGCCACGTCGCCTTTGCCCTCGGGGAATTTTACCGTGCCACGGGCGAGACCACGCTCAAGGGCCACGATCTCATCGATCTCGCGGCCCGTTGCATCACGGCGCAGATGTTCACCGAGCCGGCAGCCGAAAACGGCCTCGCCTACGCTGCGCTGGGCCTGCTCGCCTTCGGCCCCTCCAAGGAACGCAATCCCGTCTGGGAGCGCCTGGTTGAGGAGACGCAACAGCGCATCGACAAGTCGCTCCTCCATCGTAGCGACTACGACAATCACTGGCAGGCCTTCAATATCGCGAAGGCCGTCGCGCGCTTCTCTCTCGGCCTCTCAAAAAAGGATGAGACCTCACGGCTGATCGAACGGATGGTCGAGCGCATCAACCAGACGAGCTCGGCCGGATTCTTCGACGACTCCACGGCGGGCCTCGGCGGCAATTTCAATCTCTACGGCGTGATGTCGTTCGTGTTCGTGCGCTCGGCGCTCCAGTTGCACGCCAACAGCGGCGTCCGTGACCGCAAGCTTCCAACCCTGCGCACCTACGCCGAGAAGTACATCAAGATGATGCCCGACCTCGTCCGCCACGACGGGCTCGGGTGGGCGTTTGGCCGCGCCGCTGGCGCTTACGGCCAGATGCATTGCATCAGCCTCGTCCTTCAAGGCCTCCGCGACGGCTGGATTCCCGACGAGCAGAAGGTCAAATACTACGACATTCTCCGCCGGTTGTTCATGTTCTTCTACGAGACCTATCTCGACCAGGAGCACGGCTTCCTCGATTTGCGCGATGACGAGCGCACGGCTTATTCGCATCACACGACGCGCATGGCGAACTTCGATGCGGCGCGTTACCTCTGTCAGTGGTCGCGCCTCTCGAAAACGGTCCAGATGCCTTCGGGCGCACCGAAGACCGAACCGGTGCGGACATCGGGGCGCTTTGTCATCTTCGACAAATCGAACCGCAAGGAGCAGGGCCTGTTTCTCTATCGCGACGCCGAATCCGGCCTGCATTTGCAGGTCCCGCTCGTCAGCGCCGGATCGACGCTCACCAGCGACTCGCTCGCGTTTCCGCACTGCCCCGGAATCTTCGACTGGCCGAATAATATCTACGCGCCGATCATGCTGCCCGAGCTGACCTTCGGCGAGCAGGTGACGCTCCCGTCGTTCTACGGCAAGAACTGCGTCACCGGTCTCGGTCTGCGCAACAGTTTCTATTTCCGTTACGAGCAGCCCGAGCTCATCAACCTGAAGGAAGAGTTCGTGAAGGGGCTCGGCAGCGTCAAAGTCCAATGGACGTTTGCGGGCAACAAGATCGGCGTCGAATTCGCCTACACGGTGAAGCAGCAAGTGACGCTCGACAAATTCCGCTACTGCCTGGCCATTGCCGCGCCGCATTCAAAGTATCATGTTTCCGGCGCCTTGGCGCTCGGCCCGCAAGGCCATCGTTGCAGTGTGGCGAAAGACGATTTTCAGGCCAACTGGCAGGAGACGGAAGTAGTGAGCGCAGATCCGACCTATCGCACGAATTACGGAAAGGTTCATTACCTCCAGTATCTCGTGCGCGATCACCCGCTGATCATGCGCCCCGGCCACGTCTATCGCCTAGCGGTGAATTTCGAGCCCGACGTCGCGCATCTCGACGTCTGAGGAGAGAGTAGCGAGTGGTGGTCAGCGAGTAGCGAGCATCAAGCTTTCGCAGCCCCTTCTTAAGATGCCGCGCAACTGTCGCGGCATTTTTGTTTTTCCACTCGCAACGCATTATCCGTCACTCGCTATTTTTCCGCCGTGCTCTCCCGCCGCATCATCCCCTGCCTGGACGTCAACGCCGGTCGCGTCGTCAAAGGCGTGAAATTCCAGCAGCTCCGCGATGCCGGCGATCCCGTCGAAGCCGCGAAGGCCTACGACGCGCAAGGCGCCGACGAGCTCGTGTTTCTCGATATCACCGCATCCAGCGACAACCGCTCCATCATGCACGACGTCGTCGCTGCGACCGCCGAGCAGTGCTTCATGCCGCTCACCGTCGGCGGCGGCCTGCGCACCGTGGCAGACATCGAAGCGATGCTGAAAAGCGGCGCCGACAAAGTCTCGCTCAACACCGCCGCGATCAAGGATCCGGAGTTGATCCGCGCCGCGTCCGATCGCTTCGGCGCGCAATGCATCGTCGTCGCGATTGATGCGAAACGTGAACCAGACGGGAAGTCGTGGCGTGTCTACACCCACGGCGGCCGAAATCCCACCGAGCTGAACGCCGTGGCCTGGGCCGAACGCGCCGTCGCGCTCGGCGCGGGCGAGATCCTCCTCACGAGCATGGATGCCGACGGCACGCAGGCCGGCTACGATTGTGCGCTCACACGTGCCGTGAGCGACGCCGTATCCGTGCCCGTGATCGCCAGCGGCGGCGCCGGAACGTTGCAACACTTCGCCGACGTCCTTGATGCCGGCCACGCGAGCGCCGTGCTTGCCGCGAGCCTGTTCCACTTCGGCACGTTCAAGATTTCGCAGGTGAAAGATTATCTCGCCGGCCACGGTGTGCCCGTCCGGCGTTAGGCCCGAAAGTGGCTCGGCTTCACGTTCATCTCGTCGACGGCATCCTCACCCTCGAGGGTCTATAGTTGAGAGCTGAGCGCCCGATCCACCGAGCAAGCTAGGCTCTCAGCACTCAACCGAATTTTTCCGGTTCAGAAGCCTCGCCTCCCGGCTCTCCCGCCGGGTGGTTTTGAGTTATGAGTATCGGTGCGAACCCAAAACCCGGAAGCGATTCCGCGGTCCATCCCGGCATGAAACCACGCGGCGTCTGGATCGGCACGAGCGGCTGGGTCTACAAGGAATGGGCGGGCAACTTCTACCCGAAGGGCTGGCCGAAGAAGGACGAGTTCCGCTACTACGCGCAGCACTTTCCCACCGTCGAGATCAACGCCACGTTTTATCGGCTGCCGACGTTGAAGATGGTCCGCGGCTGGCGCGAGCGCTCGCCCGAGGGCTTCGTGTTCGCCGTGAAAGGCAGCCGTTATCTCACCCACATCCGGCGGCTGAACGACACCGGTCCCGGGTTGAAGAAATATTTTCGCCGGCTCGTGCCGCTCGGCGACCGCACCGGCCCGATCCTGTGGCAACTCCCGCCGAATTTCCAAAAGAACGAAGAAAACTGGCGCCGGCTTTCCCGCTTCCTCGCGAAGCTGCCCGGGAGTTACCAGCACGCCGTCGAGTTCAGACATCCGACGTGGATGGACGAGCAGACCTTCGATCTTCTGCGCAAACACGACGTGACGAATGTCTGGATCAGCTCCCTGCGCATGCCCCAGGATTACACGATCACCGCCGATTTTGTTTACCTGCGGTTCCACGGACTGAAGGACGGCGCGTATCATGATTATACGGACGCCGAGCTCGAGCCGTGGGCGAAACAACTCGCGAAAGCCGCCGCAAAGGGGCGGCCCTGCTACGTTTATTTCAACAACGATCTCAATACGCGCGCACCGCTGAATGCCGAGTCGCTGATGCGCATGCTCGGCCAGCGTGCCGTGCGGGCTCTCGCGCCGGCGGCCGCACCGATGCCCGACATCGCGCCGCCGGTGAAAGGCCCCGAGACGTGGCCATCCTGGACTCGTCGGCCGAAGAAGGCCACGCGTGCCAGCGCGCGCCCAGGCCCGCGCCGCTCACCCGCAAAACGACCCGCGACCTCGCGCCGCCACCAGCCCGACCGGCCGCCCCGCGTCGGCTCAAGCCGCCGCCGTCCCGCCGCCGCCACCATGGGTTGAGCTTCGTTCTGGCGCAGCCTCGGTGTCTTCCTCCGGTGGCGCCGCGTCGTTGCTCGATTCGTCAATCGGCGCAGCAGGTTCCACCGCGGCAGGCTCCGCGCCGGACGTATCGGACGCCGCAACCGAATCGGACGTCGCAGGAACCTCGGGCGTCGCAGGAACCTCGGATGTCGCGGCAGCCTTCTTTCATGATCATCTGGGTGTTACCGCAGTCAGGGCAGGCGGGCGCGTGGCCGAAATTGGCGATTGATGATGGTTTGGCTATTGACTCG
>JAKFEQ010000068.1:0-107327 GCA_036675625.1 Opitutaceae bacterium
CGGCGCCTTCGATTCCGCCGATCACCCACGCGGGGAGTCCGTCGAGTTGCGCGATGAGGGCGCGCACGCCCGCGGGGCCAAGGACGGGCGCGAGGTTTTTCTTGTTGATGGTGAACCGCCACGGCCCCACGCCCACGTAATCGAGACAGCCCGCCGCGAGTGCGCGCGCGGCGTGCTCGGGGTTGTTGATCGTGCCGCCGAGGAGCACCGCTGGGCCGAGCCGGCGGCGGGCGGCGCGCCAGTCGAGATCGAGCGGGCCGAGGTGAACGCCGTCGGCTTGCGCAGCGACCGCGATATCGACGTTGTCGTTGATGATGCAGACGGCGCGATGTGCGCGGCAAATCGCCACGACCTCGCGCGCGGTGGCGAGCCAGTGATCGAGTGCGGCGTTCTTCATCCGCAGCTGAATCCAGCGCGCGCCGGCGCGACAGAGGCGCTCCGCTTGCTCGACGTGCGAAAGCGGGAGGTTGTCCTGCGTCAGGCACATCACCGGATGATGTTGGCTTGGATCAAGCATGGCGGGTGGCGAGTAGCGCCGGCTTCCCGTCGGTATCCGGATGCGAAGGCCGGCAAGATGCAGGCGGTACTTCAGACAGGAGTTTGGCAAACGCGCGCGCCGGATCCGCGGCCTGCCAGATCGCGCCGATCACCGCGATGCCGTCGAAGCCGAGCGTGCGTACTTCGTGGATACGCTCGGCGGTGATGCCGCCGAGGGCGAGGACGGTGGTGCGGCGTTCGGCTGCGCGGCGCGACGAGAGACAGGCGGCGAGCTCAGCGAACGAAAGGTCGTCGCGCGGACCGTAGCCGGGCTTGGAGAGAGAGGGGAAGACGGGGCCGAAGAAGACCGAGTCGTAGCGGCGGAGGCTCGCTCGCAGCGTGGGGAGATCGTGGCAGGAGCGGCTGGTGAAGAGATGGGGGGGAGGAGGCGCCGAGGCCGTTAAGGATTCCGGCCAGACCGGCGGGACGCCTGCCGTACGTTGATCACGCCAGTGGAGGCCGCCGAGGCCGAGCGTCTTCGCGAGCTCGTGATGCTGGTGCAAGACCAGTCGCGAGCGCCACTCCACCGGCAGCTCGCGTAGCCACGACTCGAGCTGGGTGCGCGACCACGTTGGCTTGCGCACATGATAACGTTCGAGGCCCGCCGCGAACAGGTCGCCGAGGACCACGGCTTCGCGCGGATCGGCGTGCTCGGGGCTGATGACGACGACCTTCATCGCGGCTCACCCTCCCTGCGTGGCGCGAATGATCAGCACGCGATCGCCTTCGGCGAGGGCGTGCGTCGGCCAGGCGGCGCGCGGGACGACGCTGTTGTTTACCGCGACGGCGACGCCTTTGCGGTCCGCCAGTCCAAGCTCGCGCAGCACGTCCGCCACGGTCGTCGCGCCGGCGAAGGTGCGGGGTTCGTCGTTGAGGCGGATCGTGATCGCCGCGGTCGCGGGCGCGGAACTGGTTGAAGGCGTGCTCATGGTTTCGGCGCTTCGGCGTCGAGGTAGAGCTCGCCGCCGGCGCCTTTGAATTCCTCGGCTTTGCTGGCGAGCCCGGCTTCGAGCGCTTCGGCGGTTTGCAGGCCGTGTTCCTCGGCGTAGCGGCGCACGTCCTCGGTGATGCGCATCGAGCAGAATTGCGGTCCGCACATGGAGCAGAAATGCGCGGTCTTCGCGCTCTCCTGCGGGAGCGTGGCGTCGTGATACTCGCGGGCCTTTTCCGGATCGAGCGAGAGGTTGAACTGGTCCGGCCAGCGAAACTCGAAGCGTGCTTTCGACAGCGCGTTGTCGCGGTATTGGGCGGCGGGATGGCCTTTCGCGAGATCCGCGGCGTGCGCGGCGATCTTGTAAGCGATGACGCCCGCGCGGACGTCGTCCTTGTCGGGCAGGCCGAGATGTTCCTTGGGCGTCACGTAGCAGAGCATCGCGGTGCCGTGCCAGCCGATCATCGTCGCGCCGATCGCGCTCGTGATGTGATCGTAGCCGGGCGCGATGTCGGTGGTGAGCGGGCCGAGCGTGTAGAACGGCGCCTCGTGACACCACGCGAGCTGTTTCTCCATGTTTTCCGGAATCAGGTGCATGGGCACGTGGCCGGGACCTTCGCACATCACCTGTACGCCGCGCTCCCAGGCGCGCTTCGTCAGCTCGCCCTGCGTCTTCAACTCGCCGAACTGCGCGTCGTCGTTCGCATCGGCGATCGAGCCCGGGCGCAGGCCGTCGCCGATCGAGAACGACACGTCGTAGGCGGCCATGATGTCGCAGATGTCGTCCCAGTGCGTGTAGAGGAAATTCTCCTTGTGATGCGAGAGGCACCACTTCGCGAGGATCGAACCGCCGCGCGAGACGATGCCGGTCATGCGTCGCGCGGTGAGCGGAATGTAACGCAACAGGACGCCGGCGTGGATGGTGAAATAATCGACGCCCTGCTCCGCCTGCTCGATCAGCGTGTCGCGGAAGATTTCCCACGTGAGGGCCTCGGGCCGGCCGCCGACTTTCTCGAGTGCTTGATAGATCGGCACGGTGCCGACGGGCACGGGGCAGTTGCGCAGGATCCACTCGCGGGTCTGGTGGATGTTTTTCCCGGTCGAAAGATCCATGAGCGTGTCGCCGCCCCATTTCACGGACCAGCGCATCTTCTCGACCTCCTCGTCGATCGACGAAGCGACGGCGGAGTTGCCGATGTTCGTGTTGATCTTCACGAGGAAATTCCGGCCGATGATCATCGGTTCGAGTTCCGGGTGATTGATGTTGGCCGGGATGATCGCGCGACCGCGGGCGACCTCGTCGCGCACGAACTCCGGCGTGATCTCACGCGGGATGGCGGCGCCGAAACTCTGGCCGGGATGCTGGCGCCACAGCGAATTGCGCGGTCCCTCCGCGGTCATCTCGAGGAGTTCGCGGGCGCGCTGCAGTTTCATGTTCTCGCGGATGGCGACGAATTCCATCTCGGGCGTGATCGTGCCGGCGCGTGCGTAGGCGAGTTGGGAGACGCGCTGGCCGGGTTTCGCGCGGAGGATGGGTCGCGCGCCGCGATGGAAATACTTGATCGCGTTGCGCCGGCCCTCGGCTTCGGCCTGGGCGCGATGCGCTTCCGAGAGATAGCCGTCGTCGACCGGCTGGATCGCGCGACCGGGTACCGGTTCCGTGTCGCCGCGCTCGAGGATCCACGCGTGACGCAGGGCGGGCAGGCCGGAGGTGGCGTCGCCCGCGTAGTCGGCGTCGCCCCACGGGCCGGACGTGTCGTAGACGCGCACAGGCTCATTGGGAACTTCGGTGCCGTTGGGCAGCCGCGTCGGCGAGAGCACGATCTCGCGCATCGGCACGCGAACATCGGCCCGTGAGCCGTTGATATAGATCCGGCGTGATGCAGGGAAAAGCCGGTGGCCGCTGGAGGCGGCGACGTCGGAGCGATTCGAAGCGGGTTCGGAGGCGGAAGGCATCGGGAGGAGCGATTGGGAGCCGCGTCCAACGCCTCCGACGGGCAAGCTCCCCGCTTGAAGCGGCGATCCTGTTTTCCCTACGGCGGTGTTAAACGCATCAGGTTCGAAGACTCCAGGAGCGGATCGTGCTCCAATCTCAGCCCCGCGCCCGGGGCTCGCCTAAACGAGGTGAGCCGCCAACAAGAACGATCGCGACGGCTTTTCAAATCTAATCTCGCGCCCGAAATCCCCGGAACATTTTAGCCTCCGATCCCTTTGCGCGGCGCAGCCCCAACCCAACCTGACCACGGAGGAACTGGCTGAAAAAAAGCACAAAAAAGCGCAAAAAGAGCGGGGCTCGTTTTTGCGCCTGGGAGGCCTGGGGGCGGCGAGTTTCAGGTCTTACTTTTTCTTCCGCTGTTCCTGCTCGAGTTTCGCCGCCTCTTCTTCGGTCACGAGCATATAGACATGCGCGGTTTCGATCTCGAGAGTGTAGTTGCGGCTCAATGAAAAGCCGTAGGCTTGCCGCATCTTGTCGTTGTTCTCGTTGAGCTTCGCCATGATGGCGTCGAGCTGCTGCTTCAGCTCCTTCTTTTTCTTCGCGTTGGACTCCTTTTCCATCGCGGTGTTGAGCTGGACGGCCGCCTGGCGCTGGGCCTGCAGCAACTGCACGTTGGCCTGAAACTCGCGGTTGGCCTCCGCGGTTTTGAGCGTGGCGACCCGCACGAGTTTTTGCTGCTTCTCCGCCGGAGCATTCTGTTTCGGGCCAGCCTGGCCGAGCAGATAGCCGGAAGAGAGGAGCGATGCGCTGAGCGCGATCATGCCAAGAGTGAGCTTCTTCATGGTGAATGGTGAGGGTTGGTCGAGTGGTGCTGACAGCGGTTTTTCCGAAAAGCCTCCAGCACGGAGAAATTTCCCGCCGGTAGCTAGCCCGGAAATCTCACCGCCCGGAGAATTTTGATCAGAGAACTCTCCGTCTGCCCTACGGGTGGGGCGCCGACCGGGACGTCGCGGCCAAGGCGGCGGGGTCGTGGCCCGGAATCGAACAGGTGACGCGGTACCCTTGTCCGTCCACAGGGTTACCGCTGTAGGTTCCGCCGAGCAGGCAGGCGGGCATCGTCGGCACGAGCTTGCCGGGGCCGACGACGTCGTCCCAATTTTTTGCCGCGGCGCCGTGTTCGAGTTGATAGTGGTCCAACGCGGTGGCGAGCGCGCGTTGGTTGTTGATACAGACTTTTGCCTGCGAGGCCTCGCGTACTTTCTGGAAGGCGGGAATCGCCATCGCCGCGAGCAGACCGATCATGACCACGACCAGCATCATGCTCGCCAGCGGGCCGCCTCCGGCCGTCGCACCGCCGGGCATGAAGAGCGCGAAAAAGTAAGCGAACGGATTACGATCCGGCCGCTTCACGGCGCGCCCGTCGTGCAGCGCCATGAGCTCGGTGACCCGACGCGAGAGCGTGGGATAGGTCGAGGTCAGTTCGTGCAACGAGACGAAGAAGCCGCGCTCGCCCTCATGCTGGCCGGCAAAGACGGCAGCGTTCAGGTGGCGGCCGTGCTCGCGTCCGCCGCTCAGCACCAGCATCGCACGCACGGAGGCGTCGACATCGCCGGTCGCGAAGGCGCCGTAGCGGTCGCACGAGGTCTCCCAGGCGCGGCGGTAGGCGGGGCCGATCAGGGGGAAAAACAAGCCGGGAGCGAGGAGGAGCTGTTTGAAAATATGCCGGCTCTGGATGTGTCCGATCTCATGACCGAGCACGAAGCGCATCTCGGCGGAGGACGGCCCCAGCGCTTCGAGGAAGTCCGAGTAGATGACCACGAAATCGCGACCGGCGAAGCGCGTCGCGAAGGCGTTGAGCAAGCCGCCGGATTGCAAAACGTACAGCGCGGGCACCGCGTTCACGCCGAGCCGCGCGCAGACTTCGTTGAACGTGGCATCGAGTTCCGGCAACTGGGCCGGGCCGACGCGCACGGCTTCCGCCCGGAGATGCGCGGTCAGCAGCCCGTTGCCGAGCCACAGGAAAACCCCGAACATCGCGGCATAGAACAGGCCGACGATCGATATCGCCAGGGCCGCCCAGACGAGCAGGGAGATGACGAGAACCCATATAAAGTAGGACTTCTCCTTGTTTATAGTGAGGGTCTGCGGGGAAAGACCGACCGGACCGACAGGTGCGAGGGGAGGAGGCTGAAACATAAGCGTGACGAAGACAGCGTGCCGTTGTGCGGGGTGAGCACGAAGGCACAGACTCGAGTTGGAGGTGGACTGACTTCGCGGGAGAAGCGGCCGCGGATTGGCGGCAGCAGGAACCAGGGTGCACGAAGTGGAAAGCTTGAAGTTGGGTTGGTGCGCGGAACCGCGGGCACCATTGCTCGGGTCGAGCGATGTGATGATTGGAGCGTCGGCGACGGTTGCACTTCGCCGGCCCGCGCCCTTTGGTGGCGGGATGAAATCGTGGCGATGGCTTCCGCTCGCGTTGTTTTTCCTGCTGACCTTCCTGGCCGCGGGCATTGGCGGATTCGCCACCTCCACGAGCGTCGAGACGTGGTATCCGACATTGCGCAAGCCGTCGTGGTCGCCGCCGAATGCGGTGTTCGGCCCGGTGTGGACCGTCTTGTACATTTCCATGGCGGTCGCGGCGTGGCGCGTCTGGCGGATCGGATCGGCGGAGGAAGCGCGGCTGACGTTTCGTCTCTATGGCGCGCAACTCGGCCTCAATGCCCTGTGGTCGGTCCTCTTCTTCGGGCTTCGGCAGCCGGGCGCGGCGCTGGTCGACGTCATTGTGTTATGGTTCGTGCTGCTGCGCCTTTTCCTGCGCTTTCGTAATCGCGATCGCGTGGCCGGCTGGCTCTGGCTGCCTTATCTGCTGTGGGTGAGCTTCGCCGCCGTGCTCAACGCGGCCGTCTGGCAGCTCAATCGCTGAGCGGTGGATTTAGAAACGGAGCCCCGTCCTCCGGTCATCGCAGGAATCGCGTAACGGACCGCAAGATGTGCGGAGCGGCGAATCGTCCGGGGGCTATACACTTCGCCCCATGAGAATCCCCACCCACGACAACGTCGTTTTAGCAGCCGGAGCCGCCCGGACGGATGCCGTAGGTAGCGCGCGCCTCGAGGCGAGGCCGGGTGCCCCCGGGGCCTGACAGGTGGGGTGAAGGGGAACGTTCGCGTTGCTGATATCCCGCTGAGTACCGTTTCCCGATGGCGCCTACCGAGAAAGCCGTGAACGCGAAGCGCGATCGTCCACGCGGTAAATTACTGGCTGGCGTCACGGTGACGAGCGCGACTCGTCAGGCCGGCAAGGCATGTCTTATATATCTTGTCGTCGCCGCGCTTTGGATACTGCTCTCGGGCCGGTTGCTGTCCACCTACGTGACGAGCCCGCAGGCGCTCGCGCAGCTGGAGATATATAAAGGCTGGTTTTTTGTCGTGGTGACGGCGGGTCTCTTGTTCTGGCTGTTGCGACGTACGCTGACGCGCGGTCGCGAATATGAGGAAAAATTGCAGCTCTTCATCGATCATGCGCCTGTCGCGCTGGCGATGTGGGATCGTGAGCTCCGTTACGTCACGGTCAGCCGACGTTGGAGGGAGGACTATGGCCTGACCAAGCCAGACTCGCGGGGGCGGCTGCACGCTGATGCGCTCGCCGAGATTCCGGAACGCGGCCGCGAGGCGATTCGCCGGGCGCTCGCGGGGGAGACGTGCCGTGAGGACGCCGAGCGATTCGAACGCGCCGACGGTTCCGTACACTGGCTGCGATGGGAGGCGCGACCCTGGTTTTCGGCGACGGGCCGCATCGGCGGCGTCGTGATGTTCACGGAAGACATCACGGCGCGCAAACAGACCGAGGAAGCGCTGGCGAACACGCAGGCCCGGCTGAAGCTCGCGCTCAAATCCGGCCACGTCGGCGTCTGGAGCTGGGATGTGTCGACGGGCGAGATCGATTGCGACGAGGCGCTCGCGGGATTCGTGGGGTGCACGCGGGAGGATCTCGCCTACGGCGGCTGGGGATTTTTCAACGCCTGCCTGCATCCCGGCGATCGCGCCGCGGTGAATGCCGCCGTCGCCCGCGCGTTGCGCGAAGGCCCGGAGTTCGTGGCTGATTATCGCATTGTACGCCCTGATGGGCAGGTGCTGTGGATTGCCGGCCGCGCCTCGGTACAGCGCGACGAATCGGGGCAGCCCGTGCGCATGATCGGCACGTGCATGAACGTGACGGAGGCGAAGCGCCTGGAAGCGGCGCTGGTCGAAAGCCAGAACCGTTTCCGGGAAGTGGTGGAGACGATCCGGGAAGTTTTCTGGGTCAGCGATGTGGAGAAGAGCAAAATTTTCTATGTGAGCCCCGGCTATGAACAGATTTGGGGGCGTCCTTGCGCGGAACTGTACTCATCTTCACGCGCCTGGCTGGAAGCCGTCCATCCCGAGGATCGCGAGCGCGTATTGCAGGCCGCACTTACGAAACAGGTCGATGGCACCTACGATGAAACCTACCGCGTGGTGCGGCCGGATTCGAGCGTGCGCTGGGTGCACGATCATGCTTACCCGGTGCGAGACGCCAGCGGGGAGGTCGTCCGGATCGTCGGTTCCACGGAGGACGTCACGGATCGCAAGAAACTCGAGGAGCAGTTTCTGCATGCGCAGCGGCTCGAGGCGATCGGCACCCTGGCGAGCGGCGTGGCCCACGACCTCAACAATATCCTGGCGCCCATGTTCATGATCGGGCCGCTACTGCGGGCAAAGGCCACCGATCCAGCGGATGTGGAGATGCTCACGATCATCGAGCGCAGTGCGCAACGGGGCGCCGACGTGGTGCGCCAGCTCCTGACCTTCAGCCGGGGAATCGCCGGCGATCGCGGACCGCTCCAGGTGCGCCATCTGGTCAAGGAAATGGTAGCGATCATGAACGAGACGTTTCCCAGGGAGATCGGCATCACGAACCAGATTCCGGCTGACCTTCCGCCCGTCGAAGGCGATGCGACGCAACTGCACCAGGTGCTGATGAACCTGTGTGTCAATGCGCGCGATGCCATGCCGGACGGCGGGAAGCTGTCGATTGCGGCCCGCGAAGTTATATTGAGCGCCGACGAAACTCGCGGCCACTCCGGCGTGCTCCCTGGAAAATATATCGTGCTGACGATTGCCGATACCGGACATGGCATTCCGGTCGAACTGCGTACGCGGGTCTTCGAGCCCTTCTTCACGCGCAAGGCGATCGGCAAAGGCACCGGCCTTGGGCTGTCGACCGTTTTGGGAATAGTAAAGAGTCACGGCGGATTCGTGACGTTGGAAAGCGAAGTGGGCCGGGGGAGTGCGTTTCACGTTCATCTGCCGTCGGCCAAAGCCGCGGCCGCGGCTCTTCCGTCGCTCGCGCCGATTGCAGCGGCATCCGGCGGCGGCGAGGTGGTGTTGGTGGTGGACGACGAGCCGGAGGTGCGCAGCGCCATGCAACATGTGCTCGAGCGTAACGGCTACCGCGTGCTGACCGCGGCGGACGGCCGGGAAGGCCTGCGCGTTTTCCTGCTGCAGCGCGAACGGGTGCGCGCCGTCGTCACGGATCTGATGATGCCGGAGATGGGCGGGATGGCCCTGGTGAGGGCGCTGCGCGACTTGAGCCCCGGGCTGGCGGTCCTCGTCGCTTCCGGCCTGCAAGAGGCCGAGCAGCGCGATTCGCTGGTGGCGCTCGGCGTCACCCAACTGCTGCCGAAACCGTACACGCCGGCCGAGCTGCTCGAGGCTTTGGAGCGGGAGCTGAAGAACAAGCCGGCTGGTCCAAGCTGAGGCGAGCAGCCTACTATATAGATATTAACATAGCGCAGCGTCGAGCGTGCGCCGGCGATTCGCGAGCGAGGCGTTGGAGTGCGCGAAATGGAGATCGCTCGCCGCTGGCACGGTGGCGTCCAGGATCCGCGCGAGCGTGGCCTTCACCGTGGCCTTGTCGTCGTCGAAGTCGCCATGCCGGCGGGAATTCGATGCGTCGCGGGAGCCCTCGGGCAGGCCGTTGGGCGAGCGAATCCATTGCGCGTGCTCGAGGCCGAGGATCGGCACCGTGGCGGGATTCGTTTGCTGTACAATGCCGGCGTCGACCTGGAAGAGGGGATCTTTTAGAATAAAGCGTTCCATCCCGAGCAGCGGCTCCCCGTCGACGAACGGCACCGGCCATTTGTCCTCGAAGGCGCGCGAAACCAGATAGAGGAGCGACTTGTGATATATATTGGTGCAGTCGTCGTCCTGTTCGGCGCCGTCCTTCAGGGTAAACAGTGAAAAGCTCCGGACGGTGCCGGAGTCGATCGCGTCGCGATAATATTGGTTGAACAGCGCGATCGTGCAGGCGGGGGCCCACAGCGTGCAGGTGCGGAGGGGCACGTTCTCGCCGTGCAGAGCGGAAACGATCCGTGCCATGAAAATGGCGCCCGCGCTGTGGCCGGCGACATGGACCTCGACTGTGGGGTCGGCCTCGAGGAGCGCGAGCAGATGGTCGACCACGAGTCGGGCGCCGCCTGCGGGCAGATCCATCGTTGCCGGGTCCATGGCCGCGAGGGCGTTTTCCTTCATCTCGCCCCATACCTCCGAGCCGGGAATTCGGGCGATCACCTCGAGCGTATCGTCAAGGCGGTCGAGCAGGAAGTCTTTCGCCTGATCGATGAAGCCTTCGGGCCTCCGGCGGTTCAATGCGTCTTCTATAATATGGCCGAACGTCGTCCAGAGGTCGGTTTTCCAGATGAAGGCCAGCGGATAGACCTCGGCGTCGAGCAGCGGCTGGCGGTAGTCGGCCACGCGCTGGATCGCGCCCTTCTCGCCGACCAGGCCGCCGTGCGCGTAGAGCAGGATGCGTTTCTTTTTCCAGCCGGCGGTCAGCCGCGGAAAATCCTCGGCAAAAATCGTGTCCAGATCTTCCGGCTTCGTGCCGATCTCACCACTCGAGCGCAGCCGGCCGTCGTTGCCGATGCCGACAATATGGGGGCGCACGTCGGAGAACGAGAAGCTCGCGAGCGCTTGCTGCGTACCGCTGGAGATCGAGACCAGGCCCGCCTCAGGCATCTCGACCGGTGCGCCGAGCCGCGCCACCCACACGTCGCTGGCGTGCGTGAGCCAGTCGGCATAGGTGATGAGGGCAAAGCCGCCGAGGCCCCAGCTCGGGCCCCATGAGTTCTGCAGCCAGAAGCCGCGTTGATCATAGCCGACGATCGCAAAAGCGTGGCCGCCGAGAATCTTTTTGCCGTCGGGCCCGGGAATCACGCCTGTGCTGCGGTCGATCTCCGACCAGCCCTGGTGCACCGTGGCGGTCGCGTAGAGTATGCCGACCTCGGCGAGCGCGGCATGCATCGCGACGAGATTGCGGTGGTTGACGCGGAAGTATGCCCCGAGCGGGCGCGCAGCCGCATCCTTGGCGCGCTCGTGTGTCAGCACGCCGGCGTCGCCAGCGACATAAGGCCAGGCCTTGGCGGAGCAGACGCCATGCTTGTGCCAGCCCTTCATCGCGCCGCGGGCGCTCGAGCCGGAGTAGGCCTCGCCGGGCCATTCATCATAGCGGCGAGCCATTTCATACAGCATGCGCGGGCTTACCGGCTGGCGATCGGGCAATATAACCCGGCGGTGCAGGAGAAAGTGCACCACCGCGGCGAGTCCGAAGCCGGTGCACGCCCCTTCGCTGAGTTGATCGAGCACCGGCACGGCCACTGACTTTTTCCCCGCTTGCCTGTATTTGGCACGATAGTCTTCGAGCGAGATATGCAGCGGCACTTCCACGAGCGTAGGCTCGAACATCAGATCGCGAAAATCGATCGGGTCCGGCCGGGCATTGAGGTGAGCGATATCGATCTTGAAGGGCGCTGGGCCCGCAGCCGAACGGCTGGTGGAACTCTTCTTTTTAGAGGAGGCGGGTTTCGAGGCCGGTGATTTTCTTGCCATGAGATAAAGGGGAGGGAGGAGGCGACGACGGAGAACCAGTGTCGGCGAATCGGCGCCGGGGGTGCTGCGGGGGCGAAGCTTGCGTACAGCAAACAGTACGCCATTCGGCGCCCGGTCCGGTGCGGTCTGTTTTGCCGCATGGACTTATATAGATGGTATGATCTTGCGGACGGTGAGAGTTGGTCCGGGCGATGTAAGCGACGCCGACAGGAGTAAGGTTTTCCGACGAAGCGCGGGAGGAAGCGCGCGGGTCCCGCGGGCGAGCGTGCGGCTTGCCGGCCTTTGCGATGCACGCCTACGCTCCATGCACCCATGAATCCCCGCGAAACCTCTGCCCTCGGACGACGCACTTTTCTGCAACGCGCTGCGGTCATCGCAACCGCGGCCACCACGCTGTCGAGAGATGCGGCCGGTGCGGCGGTCGCGAGCACGTCCGCCAGCCGCGCCGGCCTGATCGCGGAGGAGAATCGCCGGGAGGGCGCGGTGGACTGGCAGCTCACCCGCGTCCGGCTCACCAAGGCGCAAGGCGTGCGCGCGCCGGCGGTCGAAGGATTTTGCTCCCGCCAATCCGTGCTGGCAGGCGAGACGCTCGAGCTTTTCGTCAGCACGACGCCGGCCGCGCGGTTCAAGATCGAGATCTTTCGCACCGGTTACTACGGCGGGCGCGGTGCACGGCTGATGACGACGCTCGGGCCATTTGACGGCGCCCCGCAGCCGGTGCCTGCGATGGGCGCGAAGCGCGTGGTGGAATGCAAATGGCCGCCCACGACGGCGCTGAAAATTCCCGCTGACTGGCCGAGCGGTGTGTATCTGGGACGGCTCACGACAATCCCGTCCGGCGCCAGTGAACCTTACTGGCAGAACTATATCGTGTTCATCGTGCGTGATACGCGGCGCGCGGACGTGTTGTTTCAATGCAGCGACAACACCTGGCAGGCCTATAACAAATGGCCGGAGAATACGTCGCTCTATACAGACCCGCGCGGCGCCCAGGTGCGGGGCGTGGCCGCGAGCTTCGACCGGCCGTATGGGAAATATCCGCAACTGTACGAGAATCCGCAGTCCATCGGCTCCGGCGAGTGGCTGTGTTTCGAGTTTCCGCTGGCGTATTGGCTCGAGCAGCACGGCTACGACGTCACCTATTGCTCGAACAGCGACTGCCTGGACGCAGCGCAGATCACCCGGTGCAAGACGTTCCTGAGTGTCGGTCACGACGAGTATTGGGACCTGCGGCAATACGATGCTGTGCAACAGGCGATCGCCGCCGGCGTGAGCGTACTTTGGCTCTGTGGCAATTCCGTCTTTGTCGTCAGCCCTTTCGGTGAATCCAGCGCAGGCCGGCCAAATCGGACGATCGAACGGGTGGGGCATTTTGCCGGACTTACCGACGAGGAAGTGGAGCGTGCGCGCCGTGTCTTCTCCGCGGATTATCAACGGGCGGGGCCGGATGAGAGTGCGATCATCGGGGCGCGCACCGTGATCCCGTTCAACGGCGGCGGGGACTGGACGTGCACCAAGCCTGAGCACTGGCTGTTCGAAGGCACGGGCATGAAGCAGGGCGATACGATCCCGGGCCTCGTCGGCTGGGAGCATCATGGCGCGCCGGCGAAAATTCCCGGCCTCGAGATTCTCGCGGAGGGAACCGTGTGGGCCGGAGGCACCACGCCGTCGCGTTACGCGGCGACGATTTTTCCCGGGCCGAAGAATAATTTCGTCTTCAACGCCGCGACGATCTTCTGGTCGCAAGCCCTCTCTTCGCCGCCGGGCCATATGCTTCCGTGGACGCACTGGGCGCGGCCGCATGGACCCGATGCGCGGGTGCAACGCATGATGCACAACCTCTTGCGGCGCGCCCTCGCGCGTTAAGCGTTCGCAGACTGTTTCGGGTGCTGCGGCAGCACCGCGGATTTTTCGCTCGCTCCGCAGTGCAGCGTTGCAGCGCAGCGCGGTCGCGGAGTATCGCTCTGCCCGTTCGCATGCGGCTTTTTTCGATCCCCTTTTTCCTCACCGCGTCGGCGATGGGCGTGGCCTGCGCACAGGCGGCGAGCGCGCCGGATTTCAATCGCGAGATCCGGCCGATCCTCTCGGACAACTGTGTCCGCTGTCACGGCCCCGACGAAAGCGAACGCAAGGGCGGGCAGAATGGACTGCGGCTCGACACGCTGGAAGGCGCGACCGAAGACCTCGGCGGCGGCGGGTTTGCGATCGTTCCGGGCGATCCCGCGAAGAGCGAGCTGCTCATGCGCGTGAAGAGCGACGACGACGAGGAGATCATGCCGCCACGGGAAACGGGAAAAACACTCACTGCCCGTGACATCGAGCTGCTCGAGCGCTGGATCGCGTCCGGCGCGCGCTATGCGCAGCATTGGGCTTACGAACCGCCGCGACGGGTCACGCCGCCGGCGGTGAAGGATCAGGCGTGGGCGAAGGGCGGGATCGATCGATTCGTGCTCGCCGAGCTCGAGCGCGTGGGGCTGCGGCCGCAACCCGAAGCGGACCGGCCTGCGCTGGCGCGGCGCGTGGCGCTCGACCTCACCGGACTGCCGCCAACGCTGGCGGAGGTGGATGCGTTTGTCGCCGATCGCGAGCCCGGCGCCTATGAGCGTTTCGTAGATCGACAGCTCGCGAAACCGGCCTACGGCGAGCATTGGGCGCGGGCGTGGCTCGATCTCGCGCGCTACGCCGATTCAAAAGGCTATGCGGACGACCAGGCGCGGAGCATCTGGCGTTATCGCGATTACGTGATCGACGCGCTCAACCGCAACGTGCCTTTCGATCAGTTCACGATCGAGCAACTCGCGGGCGACCTCCTGCCGAACCCCACGCCGGAGCAGTTGTTCGCCACGGGCTTTCATCGTAACACGATGACGAATACGGAGGGCGGCACGGACGATGAGGAGTTTCGCAGCGCGGCGATCATCGATCGTGTCAACACGACGATGGCCGTGTGGATGGGCACTTCGATGGCCTGTGCGCAGTGTCACACGCACAAGTACGATCCGCTCACGCAGAAGGAATACTTCCAGATCTACGCGATCTTCAACCAGACCGAGGACGCCGACCGCGCCGACGAGGCGCCGGTGCTCGAGTTTCACACCGAGGAGGAGAAGCAGCAGCGTGCCCGGTGGGAAAACGAGATTGTGGCGCTGCATGGCAAGATGGACGCCACGCGCGTCGCGCAGGCCGCGGCCGCGGAGAAGTGGGCGGCCGCTTTTCCCGCGCAGATCGAGTGGCACGCGCCGAAACCGCTCGCGGTGGCATCGACCGCCGGCGCGACCATCGCGGCCGCGGACGACGGGCGTGTATTCGTTTCTCCAGGACAGAAGAAGGACACCTACACGCTCGAGGTGCCCGTAACGGATGCGGCGCCCATCACGGCGTTGAGAGTGGAGGCGCTGCCGCATGAAGCGCTCCCCAAAAAAGGCGCAGGCGGAACGGCCGATGGAAACTTCGTGCTCACTCGCGTGCGTGTGGCGATCAAGCCGGCGGAGCCGACACGTGAAGGGCGCTTTGTGCGCGTCACCTTGCCGGGCAAAGGCCGCACGCTGGCCCTGGCGGAAGTGGAGATCTTCAGTGGCGGGCAGAACATCGCGATGCGCGGCGTGCCGACGCAATCGACGACCGCCGAGGGCACGGAGGCCGGGCGCGCGATCGACGGCCGGACCGACGGCGACGTGGCCCGCGGCTCGGTCGCGCAGACGACGAGTGGCGACGATCCGTGGTGGGAGATCGACCTCCAGACGACGCAGTTGCTGGAGCGTGTGGTGGTCTGGGGGCGCACCGGGCTCGAGCCGACGCCGGGCGGCTTGCGCGTCGCGGTGCTCGATGCGGAGAAGCGTGTGGTCTGGGAGCACGTCGCCAAAGACACGCCGAAACCGAGCCGCGAATTCAATCTCGGCGACCCGATGGAAATAAAGCTGGGCCGCGTGGTGGCGGACTATGCGCACGAGGAATTCGACGCCACGCTCGTCGGCACGGACCAGCGGTCGCGGCCGCGCACTTCGGGCAACCGGCGCGAGGCGAAGCGCGGCTGGAGTGTCGCAGGCGCGACGGAGCGGCCGCACACGCTCTCGCTCGAGCCGGCGAAACCGCTCGCGCTCCAACCGGGCGAAAAACTCATCGTCACGCTCGAGCAGCAATCCGAGGACACGGAGGCGACCCTGAATCATTTCCGCGTGAGCATGACGACCGATCCGCGCGCCGCCGAACATCTCGGCGTGCCGCTCACGGAGCTCGCGGCGCTGCAACGGCCGGCGGCCGAGCGCGATGCGAACAAACGCGATCTGCTGCTTGATTATTATATAAGGCACGTCGCGCCGGAGTTGAAAATGGAACGCAACCGCATCGCGGCGCTCCAGCGTTCGCTCGACGAGATGCCGATCCATTCGTCTCCGATCCTGCGCGAACTGCCGCCGGAGCAGCGGCGCAAGACGCACGTGCAGCTTCGCGGCAGCCATCTCGCGCTCGGCGACGAAGTGGAGCCGGGCGTGCCGGCCGTGTTTCCCGCGTTGCCGGCCGGTGCGCCGGTGAACCGGCTGACGTTTGCACGCTGGCTCGTGGATCCGAAGAATCCGCTCGCGGCGCGTGTACAGGCGAACCGGTTGTGGGAGGCGATTTTCGGCATCGGGATTGTACGCACGACCGAGGAATTCGGCGCTCAAGGCGAAGCGCCGACGCATCCCGAGCTGCTCGACTGGCTCGCGTTGGAGCTGGTGGAGGGCAAGTGGGACATGAAGCGTTTCCTCAAGATGCTGGTGATGTCGGCGGCCTATCGGCAGAGCTCGCGTGTCACGCCCGAAGCCTTGGAAATCGATCCGGAAAACCGGCTGATCTCGCGCGGTCCCCGCTTCCGGCTCGGCGCGGAAATGGTGCGCGACCAGGCGCTGGCGGTGAGCGGGTTGTTGAGCCCGAAGACGCACGGGCCGTCGACGCGGCCGTATCAACCGGCGTTCGATCTGCGCGCGGCGTTCGGCTCCGCGCTCGATTGGAAAACGAGCGAGGGCGAGGATCGCCACCGTCGCGGCCTCTATACCGAATGGCGGCGCAGCAGCCCGTATCCCTCGATGGTGACCTTCGATGCGCCGAGCCGCGAGGTGTGTACGCTGCGGCGGAATCGCAGCAATACGCCGCTGCAGGCACTCGTGACGTTGAACGATCCGGTCTATGTCGAGGCCGCGCAGGCGCTCGCGCGGCTCATCGCGAGTCATGCGAGCCCGATCGACGACAAGGCGCGCGAGGGATTTCGCCGCGTGTTGTTGCGCGAACCGACGGCGGCCGAGCGCGCGCAGATCGTGGCTCTATATAAAGAAGCACTGGCCAATTATACAGGCGCGCCGGAGCAGGCCGCGGCGTTGATTGCGAGTCCGGATGCCCTGCTACCGACCGCGGCGCTTCCCGCGGAGCTCGCGGCGTGGACCGCCGTGGCGAATGTCCTCCTCAATCTCGACGAAGCGCTGATGAAACGCTGAACCGCCGCACCCGATGAATCTTCGACTCCAACAAGTCCAGCACCAGACCCGGCGGCAGTTCCTGCGCAACGCCGGCCAGTTCAGCCTCGGCGCGATCGCGATGGAAGCGCTGCTCGCTAAACCGTTGCGCGGGGCGGTCGCATCGATCGCGGGCGGCAATGCCGCGCCGAATCCCCTCGCGGTGCGCGCGCCGCATTTTGCGCCGAAGGTCAAACGCGTGATCTATCTGCATATGTCGGGCGGGCCGCCGCACCTCGATCTGTTCGATTATAAACCGGACCTCGTGAAACACGACGGGCAGTTTGCGCCGGATGCGTTTATAAAGGGGAAGAAATTCGCGTTCACCACCGGCACGCCGAAGTTGATGGGGACGCCGCGGCAATTCGCGCAGTATGGGAAAAGCGGCATCTGGATGTCGGACGCCGCGGCGAATTTCCAGACGATCGCCGACGAGCTGTGCGTCATCAAATCGATGAACAGCGATCAGTTTAATCACGCTCCGGCGGAGCTGTTGTTGTTCACGGGATCGCCCCGCCAGGGACGGCCATCGATGGGCTCGTGGGCGACCTACGGGCTCGGTTCGGAGAACGAAAACCTGCCAGGCTTCGTCGTGCTGATCAGCAGCGGCGTGCAGCCGAGCGCCGGCAGCGCGGCGTGGGGCACGGGCTTCCTGCCGTCGGTCTTTCAAGGTGTACAATGCCGGTCGAAAGGCGACCCGGTGCTGTACGTAGGCGATCCGCCCGGCATGGGTCGCGCGATGCGGCGGAAGACGCTCGATGCGTTGCGCGCGTTGAACGAATTGCAGGCGGCGGAGCTGGGGCATCCGGAGACTGCGACGCGGATCGCGCAATATGAACTGGCGTTTCGGATGCAGGCGAGCGTGCCCGAGGTGATGGACATCTCGCGCGAGCCGCCGGCCGTGCTTGAGGCTTACGGCGCCCAGCCGGGTGAGGCGAGTTTCGCGAACAACTGCCTGCTCGGTCGCCGGCTGCTCGAGCAGGGCGTGCGATTTGTACAGCTCTTCGACTGGGGCTGGGATTTCCACGGCACGAATCCGAAGGAGGACATTCGCGACGGCCTGACGCAGAAGATGGCGCGGACCGACAAGCCGGTGACGGCGTTGATTCGCGATCTGAAGGAGCGCGGCCTGCTCGACGACACGCTGGTGATCTGGGGCGGCGAGTTCGGGCGCACGCCGTTTCGCGAAGGCCGGACGTCGGGCAGCGATGTGCTCGGCCGCGATCACTATCCGGATGCGTTTTCGCTCGTGCTGGCCGGCGGCGGCGTGAAACGCGGGATCAGTTATGGCGCGACGGACGAGCTGGGCTTCAGCGTCGTGGAAAACAAAGTCCACGTGCACGACCTCCAGGCGACGATTTTGCACCTGCTGGGCTTCGATCACACGACGCTCACGTTTCGTTTCCAGGGTCGGGATTTCCGGCTGACGGATGTGCATGGCGAGGTGGTGAAGGACATCCTCGCATAGGTGCGGCCGAGGGGGGATTTTGGAGCGCAACAGATCTCCTGTTGGAGGGCCTGGGCTGGACTACCGGAATCCCGGTAGTTAGCGCGCGTGAGTTTCCCAGGGGGGATCAAGAATGCGGAGGACACGGCAGTCCTTTATGCTGCGCACCTTGGGTTATGCGGTGTTGGCGGCCGCCAACGGGGAGGCTGGTTTGCGCGCCGTCATTGATAATATAGGCCCTCCCATCCGTCTCGTGATCAGCGATGTCATCATGCCGCAGATGGGCGGCCAGGTGACGGCCAAATGGCTGAAAACGCGGAATCCGGAGATCAAGGTTCTCTTCACGTCTGGAAACACGGACGATGCGCTTGCCCACCACGGCGAACTCGATCGAGGGATCGCGCTACTTTCAAAATCCTATTCCATCGCAACGCTCGCCCGTAAAGTGCGTGAATTGCTGGATGCGCCTTCCGCGGGCTCGTCGTAGCTGGCGATCATGCTCCGGGAAGACGCCGGAGCTACGATAACGACAGTGCATTCGGAACCGGTGGCCGCAGTGGGCTACTACCATCCCACTGTGAATCCACTTCTTCTTATCATTATTCTTATCCTCCTGTTCGGCGGCGGCGGTTTTTATTTTGGAGGCCCGGCATTTGGTGGCGGGGGAATCGGGCTGATTATTTTGGTGTGCCTGATCATCTATTTCATGGGTGGATTTCGGCGGCGATGATGACCGTCGGCAGTCGCTGAATGCACCTCACGCGCCTGAGCCGCCGGCGCTCCTCGAAGGGCAGCCACGAGCTCCTGCGCCGCGCGGCTGAGCGGGCGTGTTTGCCGGTGAATGATGCCGATCGATCGCCGCAAGCCAGCGATCGCGCGATACACCACGCCGGTCCGCGCATGGGCGCGCGCCATCGCGGGCACGATCGATACGCCGGCCCCCGCCGCGACGAACGCGAGCACGGTCTCGATCTGCGCGCTGCGAAAACTCACGCGTGGTGCGAAGCCGCTGAGCCGGCAGAATTGCAGTGCCTGCCCCGCAAGGCAGTGCCCTTCCTTCATCAGGATGAACGACTCGGCCTCCAGGTCGTCGAGCGTCAGCGGCTTTGCGCCGCGTTTCGCGAGCCGGTGCGCCGCGGGTAGGGCGACCAGCAGCGGCTCGTCGAAAAACTCCTCCGCGGCCAGCCCGTTGCCCTCGACCGGCAGGCTCACGAGCGCCACGTCGATCTCTTTCGCGAGCACCGCCTGCGCGAGGTGCGCCGTCGTATCCTCGTGCACCACGACCTCCACACTCGGATGCCGCAGCGTGAATTTCTTCAAGCGTTGCGGCAGATAGTACGGCGCCACGGTCGGCAGCGCGCCCAGCGCCACCCGGCCGCGCACGAGCCCCCGCGCGTCGCGGACGCTGTCCCTTGCCTCCTCGACGCCTTCGATCACCCGCTGCGCATGCAGTCGAAACAGCTCGCCGGCCGGCGTCAGCGACACTTCCCGCTTGGTCCTTTCGAACAGCCGTTCGTCCAGCTCCGTTTCGAGCTTCATGATCTGCTGGCTCAGCGAGGGCTGCGCCACATGACACTGCTCGGCGGCGCGGCTGAAGTTTCGGGTGCGTGCCACGGCGAGAACGTAGCGTAGTTGGTGCAGTTCCATGGTGGGCGCGTTCGTCGGCTGATAGCCAATGCCTATTACTGAAATGGGAAAGCGATATTTCTCGGCTATGGGTATTCCTGTTAGGCTGCCGGCTCCATGACGCCATCCTCCCTCCCGACGCCGGCCCCTCAGCTCACCACCGCCTCGGGTGCGCCCGTGGCCGAAAACCAGAACTCGCTGACCGCAGGCCCGCGCGGCCCGTTGTTGATGCAGGACTTCTGGCTCATCGAGAAGATGGCGCATTTCAACCGGGAGCGCATCCCGGAGCGCGTCGTGCATGCGAAGGGCTCCGCGGCCTACGGCAAGCTCACCATCACGCACGACATCTCGCGTTACACATCGGCGAAGCTCTTCTCGAAAGTGGGCAACACGGCCGAGACGTTCCTCCGCTTTTCCACCGTGGCCGGCGAGCGCGGCGCGGCCGATGCCGAGCGCGACGTGCGCGGCTTCGCCCTCAAAGTGTACACGGAGCAGGGCAACTGGGATCTCGTCGGCAACAATACGCCGGTGTTCTTCGTGCGCGATCCGCTGAAGTTCTCCGATTTCATCCACACCCAGAAGCGCGACCCGCAGACTAATCTCCGCAACAACACTGCCGCATGGGATTTCTGGTCGCTCTCGCCCGAGTCGCTCCATCAGGTCACGATCCTCATGAGCGACCGCGGGCTGCCGCGGAACTATCGCGAGATGCACGGCTTCGGCTCGCATACGTACTCGTTCATCAATGCCATTGGCGAACGCTACTGGGTGAAGTTCCATTTCCGCTCGCAGCAGGGGATCACCTTCTACACCGATGCCGAGGCCGCCGAGCTGGTCGGCCGCGATCGTGAGTCCGCGCAGGCGGACCTGTTTCATAATATAGCGCAGGGAAATTTTCCACGCTGGAAACTCTGTGTGCAGATCATGCCTGAAAAGGAGGCCGCGACCTATAAAGTGAACCCCTTCGATCTCACGAAGGTCTGGCCACATGCCGATTATCCCTTGATCGAGGTTGGTATGCTCGAGCTGAACCGGAACCCGCAGAATTACCACGCGGAGGTCGAGCAGGCGGCGTTTGCGCCGGCCAATGTCGTGCCCGGGATTGGTCATTCGCCCGACAAGATGCTGCAGGCGCGGATCCTCTCCTATACAGACGCCCAGCGCCACCGGATCGGCGTCAATTTTCAGTCGCTGCCGGTCAACGCCCCGCGCTGTCCCGTCATGCATTATCACCGCGATGGCGCGATGCGCTTCGACGGCAATTCCGGCGGGGCGGTGAATTACGAGCCCAACAGCTTCGGCGGTCCGCAGCAGTGCCCCGCGTGGGCCGAGCCTCCGCTTGCGATCTCGGGCGATGCGGCGCGCCATGATCACCGCGCGGGGAACGACGACTATACGCAGGCCGGCAATCTTTTCCGCCTCATGACTGCCGAGTCGCAGCAGCGGCTCTTCGGCAATATCGCCCGCCACATGGGATCCGTGCCGTCCGAGATCCAGCTGCGCCAGATCTGTCATTTCTTCCGCGCCGATCCGGCTTATGGCCTGGGCGTCGCGAAGGCGCTGGGCCTCGATGTAGCGGAGTTTGTGAAGAAAGCCGCCGCGTTTGGGGCCGCCCAACTCGCCCCGCGATGAGCTCGGCAACATTTCCCGCCTCACTCCGGACGGCGACGCCTGCGGAGGGCCACGCGCTCGCGCGCCAACTCGCCGAACGCGCGCTCCACGAGCGGATGACCTCGGTGCGCGACATGGCCGCGCACGTCGCGGCGTCGCCCGAGCCCTCCCTGGAAGCGCTCACGGCGGTGTATTTTCAGGCCGTGACCGCAGCCAATCAGGGCTGGCTCCGCGTAGCCGGGAGCCTCCCCGCGGCACGTGCCAGCACGTCGCTGTAGTCAGCCCGAACGATTCGGATGAACCGCGAATGGGCGCGAAGAAACGCGAACAAAGGCCGGACTGAAATCAAAGCGTAAAAGGATCACGGGAAAGTGTCCGGGTCTTCGCCGCACCAGACCGGCGTTGCTCGCCTGAATCCGCTCATTCGCGGCCATTCGCGGTTTTTCCTGGTTTGCTTCCGGTCTATCGCATGCTGCGAAGACCTTCTTCGATTGCCGCGGAGCTGCGGGCAAACACTTCGTCGAAGGTGCCCAGGCCGTCGATTTTGATCACGCCGTGCAGCTGGTTGTATTTCGCGATCACCGGGACGGTCTTGGTCTCATGTTCCTGGAGGCGTTTCACGATTTTTGAGGTGCTGTTATCATACGGCATGCAATTGGGTGTCTTGCTGCGCTCATCGAGCCGCCGGATGAGCTCGAGCATTGAGACTTCGATTTCGATGATCTGGGAAATCGACGATTCGTGTTTCTTCAGCAAGCCATCGAGAATATAGGACTGAACCAGCGTGCGGGGAAAGCCCTTGAAAATATAACCTTTCACGCCACGCGCCTCGGCCAGCTTCTTTTCGATGAGCTGCACGACAATTTCGTCGGGCACCAGCTGGCCGTTTTCATAGAGCGAGGTGATGCGTTTCCCGGTTTCGGTGCCGAGTTTGATCTCGCGATCGAGCATCGTGCCAGTGGCAACGTACTCCAAGTCGAACTTCCGGGCGAGGGCGCGACCTTGGGAGCCGCGTCCCGAGCCGGGATAGCCGAACAATACGACGTTGAAGAGCCGCTTGTTGAGCTCGTTTTGGATGATGCGGGTAATCTGTTGGTGGACCTCGTCGATCGCGGCGGTGCCATCCACTTCCACATAGATGCCGCGGTCGCGATAAAACTGCAGCACGGGCAGGGTTTTCTGATTATACTCCTTCAGCCGGTTGCGAATCACCGCCTCGTTGTCGTCGCTCCGTCCCGAAGTCATTCCCCGATTGAGGAGTCGTCGCACGGATTCCTCCTCGGGTACATGGAGGCTGATGAGGCAGTTCAGCGAAGTGTGGAGCTTGAGCATGAGCCCCTCGAGGATGTACGCCTGAATATAAGTGCGCGGAAACCCATCGAAGAGAAAGCCATTCGAACCCGAATTCTCAGTGATGGTTTTCTCGATGATCTGGACGATGATCTCGTCGGAAACCAGCCCGCCGGCGGCAATGATGCTCTGCGCTTCGAGTCCCAGGCGGGTCTTCGCCGCCATTTCCTTCCGCAACAGATCGCCGGTGGAAATATAATACAGGTTATACTTCTTGATGAGGAATTCCGACTGGGTGCCCTTACCCGCGCCGGGAGGACCAAAGAGAGCGATGTTGAGCATGGGAGGCGTGATTACCTGCGATCTCCACTGAGCGACGCCCGGAGTCTTCCCTTCAGGAGGGCGAAGTTCAAGGTAATCACTCACGAACAGCGTCGCTCGTGAGCCCGAGGCGCCCTCGTTTAGCCTCTATTCACCCTCTGATCTGAAGCTCCGCCGCTGTGATCCACGCCATCAAAGTATTATATAACGCGCATGCGCTCATTATCGCCGCTGCTTTAAAGCGATTACCTCGGCACGACAGACCCCGTTTCTTGAAGGCGGGCATTTTCTGGGTTTTCGAGGAGAATCCGCGGCTCCAGCCGAGAGCGGTTTTCCTTTCCGATCCACGTCAGGTCCAGTTTTTGTTTCGTGGTCACTCGGCCGCGAGTTTTTGAATCCCCGCCACGAAGACCCCAAAACTATGCGACCGATTGTTGGCGGGATTGAGATGAGGGCCGATGGCGCGGGAGCCGCCCACTTTTTGGTAGGTTGGTGCGATGGTGTGAAGTTTTTTGGCCGGTGCGGCGAAGTCGTCCGGCATATTATAGGGCGTTTTGTCCTGATGGCGGACGAGACCGGTGATCCCTAGGCCAACCTCGACGGCCGCCAAATCGCCCAGGTACCAGCTTTCCAGTTCATGGCAGGCCACGCGTACCAAGCTGGCAGGATGGTGGGCCTCGGTGCATTTCTCCACGAGACGCCTTTTTACCTCCCGCCCGTCCTCGGAATCCTTGTCGCGCAGCACGACAAAGCGGGCTTGCGGTACCCGGTAGCCGCGTATCCGTTTGATTAGTTGTTTTTCGAGATCCTGTTTACCCTCGAAAACAATGTAGCGGCAGCGAATCGTATCCGGAAGAAGTTTTGGGAGAAACCCCTCCAGCATCGCTCGGGCGGAGAGTTCCTCGAGAAAGAAGACAATTTCGCTCATTGGGGATCGGCTCCTTCGAAAAAGCCTTGTTTCCAGAGATAACCCATTTGATCGCCGGCACGCATGTAGTCAGCAACCTGGGCATCATCGGCCGCGCGCTGGATCGCGGTGTAACCGGCTTTTTTCACGAGCCAGAAAACCTCGTCGAGTTCGGTGGCGTTGAGGAAGTCAGGCGAATGGGTGGAAACGAAGACTTGCCCGCCGCGGCGCGCGTAATCACGAAACTCCTCGGCGAGTTCCGTCAGCAGTTTGGGATAGAGCTGATTTTCTGGTTCCTCGACGCAGATGAGTGGGTGGGGCTTGGGGTCGTGCAGCAGGACCAGATAGGCAAACATCTTGATCGTGCCGTCCGAAACGTGGCGAGCCAGGAAGGGATCGGCAAAAGCACCGTCTTGGAACCGTAGGAGGACGCGTCCCTCCTCCGTCGTCTTGGCATCCACCTGCGTGATGCCCGGGACACGTTGTTTCAGCTTCTCGATCACGCGGTCAAAGACCGGCCGATGGCGCTTGTAGAGAAACTCCGTGACGAGAGCCAGATTCTCGCCTTCGCGGGAGAGATGTTCCGCGTAGCCGGCCTCCTGCTCGGGTCTGGCGCGCTGAATGTGAAAATCGGAGATGTGCCAGTTGGAGATGAGTTCGCCGAGGGCCATAGCGGCCGGGAATTTCTTGAACTGGGCGAGGCCTTTGACGGCGAGAGTGTCGGGGGACTTGAGTGTCTGGCGCTCGCGGTCGAGCTGGGCTTCGGCGGTAACCTTGTCCGGCTCGTTGGTCACCGCTTCACCTTCGCCCCGGGAAAAATCAAGGAAGTGCCAAGGTTTGCCGCTGCTGCCGCGACGATATTTCAGCACCTCATGTTCAACAAACGGCACGCCACCCTCCTCATTGACGGCGAGGGAGTAGGTGACCAAAGGAGAAGAATCGCTCTCCCGGAACTTGATTTCGATTTCAATGGGACCGGTGGTGTTGCGGCTGCGGACCTCAGCAAATCCGCGGCTGCCGCCCATGCGAGTGAGGGCCACATGGACATTCTCAGTGAGGGCATCCTTCAAGAAACCAAAGACGCTGAAGAGGGTGGATTTGCCGGTGCCGTTGGCTCCGACGAGCACACAAAAACGGGGGATATCGCGCATTTCGGCATCCTGAAAGGCACGAAAGTTTTTCAGGCGGATGGCTTCCAATTTCATACAGCGATGATTTGATGACGTTGCGAAAAGCTAAGGCGAGGATTCATGGACGTGATGGCTGAAAGATTCGCTGCCATCAAAGATGATGTGGCCAAGTCTCAGTTCGAGCATGAAGGGTTCCTGGAAATCGGTGGAGATTCAGCAAATCGCCCACCGGACTGTAAACAGGTTCGTGCTCGTGATCTGCTGCCTGAGTTTCCCCTCGACGCTGGCAATCAATTCATCCCGGCGCTGATCGATTTTGTCCTGCGCTTCGAACAGCGAGCGGCGCTTCTCGGTGCGGTGGGCCTCAAGGGTTTTGATCTGCTTCTGGCCGGTGAGCTTCTGCGGCGCTCTTGGCATGACGTTTACCGATTACCGCGCCAGCTAGAGGGGCAGGTTTGTAACCACGTCGGACTGGCTAGATGGCGATCGCGGTTGCAGGCTCCGGGACTCATGCAGACTTGAAAATGGAAAAGCGAGAATACGGATGCGTAACGATGAGCTGGGAGAGAAAGACCTTAGTTCGAATGTATCAAACGCCTCCCCGACGTCGCGCAGGCTTCGGCGTTTGGGTCGGAGAGTGTTGTTTCATATATTCCGCCAGCGTTGCGGCGGAGAGTGGAATTCGCTTTTTCGCCGCGACAGCTTCGAACTTTTTCTTCAGGGTTGGGTCCGACACGACCGCGCGATAGAACGCGCCCGCCGCTTTCACCTGCTGGCGGTGTGCGATTTGCGCCGGACTCCATTTCACGTTCTTCATCCGTGGCGCCCGGGTCACCACGGTGCCATAATCATATTGCTTGAAAATCAGGTCTCCGACACGACCGCGAAGCGCGGTCAGCGCTGTATTCAATCTCGATTTTGCCATGGTTGAGAGTCCTTGCGGGACGGCTGGAACCGTGGCGGATTCGGCCCTCCCTGGCAACGCAGATCCTGTGGGCATCCTGTCACCATCCTGTGGGGTAGGTTCGCTTTCCGTTCGCTGAACGTTCGGGCTTCCTTCGTGTGCTGATCGCCCGGCGGCGTGTTCGGCTTCCGTGGGAAACGCGAGCGAAATGGGGGCGTCTCGCCGGCCCTGACTGTGGACCCGCAGAGTGCCGCTCGACGTCGCGGTTATTGCAGGAAGTTATTCGTCAGTCCCGCGACCAGGGCGCGGTCGGCGGCGGTCTGCAGGCTCAGCCAGCGCGTCACTTCGTAGGTGCTGGCGTGCGACGGTTGCAGCGATTCGTCGTAATGAAAATCCATGCTGCCGGAGGCATAGATGGTTTTCGCCAGGAAATAGCCGACGAGCATGTTGGAGGAGTTGTTGCCGGTGGCTCGGAGCTCCGCATTGGGCGCCTGAAACCAGGCGGACAACCGACTGTTGTTGCCGATCGAGCACCGCCTGTTCGTCGTCGTGTAGATCCGCAAGGCGCCGGCCCAGCCGCCCGCGTTGAGATCGGCTCCGCCGGAAAGTGTGAGCTCGCCGTCCATATAGACATGCAGCGTGCTCATCGGTCCAAGGGTGATTCCTGACATCATCTCGGTGTCGGTGCCAATGAGCGTCACGTGGCGATTCGGCGTCACCGTGAAGTTGCGGATCGTCGTGTGGCGGCAGAAATAATAATATCGTCCGTCCGAGGCCGCTGCGTCGCCGGAGCGGGGAAGCTTCGAGGGGAGGCTGGAGCCGAGATCGTAACTGCGGCTGACGCTGCTCGGCGTGGGATAGGTCGGCAGCGAAAATGTCGCCGAGTAATCCGTGATGATTTCACCCGTGACATCGCTCGGGTTGGGCGCGGCAACGCCGGGCCCGAGATAGAGGTTGCCGCGAATATTCGCGCTATTCCGCAGCTCCACAGCTCCGGCCAGCACCACGACCGATCCTTTGGATCGGGCGAGGCTGCTCGAATACGCCAGCCAGGGTCCGGTCGGGCTGTCGCTGGGGTTGGAATCGAAGCTGTCGGCGAAGGAGTTGTTGCGGAGCTCCAGGCCGTTCAGCGCGACCAGGCCATGAGCCGCGACGCCAGCGTTGCGGGTGAGCGCCAGATGCACGGTGCGGACGACTGGCGCGCTGCCGTCCAGGGGCGTGACCACCGCCTGTGATACAATATAGGGCTCGGCCTCGGTTCCGTCGTAGCCCTTGACGTAGACCTTGATGATTCCGACCGCGTTCTGGTCGCGGTTGATCGGCGTCAGGGTGCGCATCGCGTTCGCGCTCGAGAGCGTCCAATCCGTCCAGGCTTCCGCCACGACGGTGCCCGCAGCCATCCGGTTGAAACAGTAAAGTGCCTCCTCCACGCCCGCCTCCGCCAGGTTGGCGGCGTCCTTGGTCAGAAAGGCCCGGTGCGCGACCTTGAGCGACGCGCGGCTGAGCGTGAGATAGCTCCCGAGCACGAGCGCCATCCCGGCGGCAAACAGCATTGCCGTGAGGAGCATGCTGCCGCGCTGACTGGGGCGACACCGGCCGCGGGAGGGAGGAATGAGGCGGGAACGCATCAGGAAACCGGCTTGTTGCGCAGTATGAAGATAGCGGATACGGCGGTGTCTGTCGCACTGACGACGGTTTGAGCCGAGCGCACGAGGTGGAGGCTGACCTGTACACTTTTGGTCGCGGCGTCGGTGGTCGCCACGTTGCCATTCCGATCGTAGCGGGCGAAGGTCAGTCCCGCGGTTCCGTCGGGCAGGGCCGGAATTCCGCGGATCAGAACGACGCGTCCGGCCGTGACGCTGCCATCGGCACCGGGGACGAGGAAGAAACTCTGCGTCGCGGCCGTCCAGGCATAGGTGACCTGCCGCGTCGAGCCGTCGACGAGCGGAAGCGTGAGCGTGATATTGCTGGCGTTGTTCCACGTTATCCCGCTTGCGCACTTCAAATCCTCTTCCAGTTGCCCGAGGCCCCGGTGCACCTGCGCGCTCATCTCCGCGTAGTGCGTGATGCGCACGCCGCTGCGGAGGAGTTGAAGATTGGTCGTGAGCACGCCCGTCAGAACGATGCCGCCCAGCAGGGCCGCCACCATCAGTTCGATCAGGGTGAAGCCGGCGGCCGAATCCCGGAGCCCGCGCCTACGGCTGGTAGAGATAGGCATGAAGACCTCCTTCCGTATAATACGTTGTATAGGACCGCGACAGGCTGCGCCCGTCGAAGCTGCGCCAGCGGACGGTCAGCGTGATCTGAGCCATCTGCTCGTCGCGGCCCGGCAACATCTCCAACGTGCGCGACAACGTGAACCGCCCAGCGATCTTCGAATTTCGCGCGAAACTGGGATCGATGGCGGGTCGATAGGTCGGCTCGTTGAGCTGGGACCAGCTGAAGAGCCGCTCTTTCTCCATCTCGCATTGCAGGATGCCGGCGGCGATCTCGAGGTTGCGGGCGGTATCGAATTGGAGAAATGCCCGCTGCATGGCCGCGAGCGAGGTCGTGAGCGCGAGGGCGAGGACGATCACCGACATCGCGACTTCCACGAGGGTGAACGCGCGCGCGCCGGACGAACTGCGGCCGCCGGCGGGGCGGATCGCCCCACCGCGCAGGCGTAGGTTGATATCGGATACGAACGATCGCCGGAGCGGTCGCGGAGGCGTCCCGGAGTGGAGCGGGCAACGATCGTTGTTTCGTATGCGCCGCATCAGGGAAGGCGCCGGTAGATTTCGCCGCAGTATTCCAGGTTGCCGTTGCCCGGCACGTCGATCAGACCGCCGAGCTGGTCGGTCGCGAGGACAACTTTCCCGCCGATCCTTCCCGGCTGGTAGCTGGCGTACACGACCCGCGGTGCCTCGACGGCGGCGAGCTCGAACAGCTTCAACTCGCCCGGGCCGGAGACCACGATGCCGTGCTGTCCGGGCTCGCTTCCGGTCATATAGACGCCGGTCAGCGCTTTGTACAGTTCCTCGCGCTCCGGGTCTGCGAGTGGCGCGAAGCCGGGAGGAATGCTTTCGTCGCCCAAAGGTGCGGCCGCGAAAAAAATCGCCGCCGCGAGCAGGCCTGCGATCGCGGACAGCACCAGCACCCGCGGCTTGCGGGTGACCGGAGCCGGCGCCGCGACCGGCGGCACGGGTCCCGTCTCGCCGGGCCCGGCGTCGGAGCGGGCGCGCAGGACCGCGCGGTCGCGGGCGGCGAGCGCGGTTCCGTTCAATTCGCGCAACACCTCCTCGACGGTCAGGATCTGGGCGGGCAGCTCGCGCCGGCTCATGTCGTAGAGGATCAGTTTCCCCTGCGCCGCGCGGACCAGGTAACGCTCGCGCCTGACCTGCACTCTGATTTCCGCGTCGGCGCCGGCACTTTCCAGCGGGTCGATCGCGCAGAAACAGCTCAGCCGTTCCCGCAGCGCATCCTCACCGAGGTCGCGCTGCTCGACCTGCGCGAGATCATCGATCGATCGCGCGTCCGCGGACAGGTTGATGAGCGTGATCGTGTACATCGCAGCTTACCGCGAGGCCTCGACCTGGTAAACGGGCCAGCCGTTGAAGCCGGCGCGGAAACGCCCCGTGGTGAGATCGCCATCGTCCAGCCGGCGGTCGATCTCGCGCAGATCCGCGGGCGTGAGCTTCAGCGGCAGCGCAGGGGCGAACGCTGTCAGCGTGATCCTGCCGGGAGGGGCGGCCCTGGTCGGCGCGATCCAGCCATAGGCACCGCCAAACGGCGAGCCTTCGGCCCAACGCGTGTCGCGCAGAACCGTTTCCATTCCGCGCGGAACGACGCCGTCGCCGGGCGTGGAAGCAGGCCATGCGCCGCGCTGCCGGTGGTGGTCTTTGAAGGCGGTCGCAAAACGCTGCAGGTCGTCGGCGAAGCGTCCGAGGCGCACGTGGTGCACGCCCCGGCCGACCAGGAGCAAGGCGAGCCATGCGCCGAGCAGAAGGACGAGCAGCGCGAGGCTCATTTCCACGAGCGTGAATCCCGGCGCGTGCGCGTTTGCCGCCGCCCGTCCGCTCCGCGCCGTTGTCCGCCGGAATGGCCGCGGGGAACTCATGATGCACGGGCGGCCAACTCAATCCTCCGCCGAATGGAAGCTCACATCGGCAACCGTCGTGCGCTCCACCTCCTCGAGGGTGGTCCAGCCGATGAGCGCCTTCTTCAACCCGTCGTGGCGCAGCGAGCGGTGGCCCACGCGTTTCGCCTCCTCGATCAGCAGCGTCACGCTTTGTTTCTGCGTGATGAGCTCGCGCATCTTCTCCGAGACCTCGACGAACTCGTAGATGCCCACGCGTCCGCTGTATCCGGAATTGAAACACTTGGCGCAGCCGCGACCGCGATAGAGCGTGACCGGCACGCCCTCGTATCCAGAAAACGAATTCGCGAGCTCCTGTTCGGTGGCCTGGTAGGATTCCTTGCAGGAAGAACAAATCCGGCGGACGAGGCGCTGCGAAAGCACGCCCATCGTCGTCGGCGCCACGAGATAAGGGTCCACGCCGATCTCCACCAGGCGGGTGACCGCCTGCAGGGCGTTGTTCGTGTGCAGCGTCGTGAGCACGAAATGGCCGGTCAGCGCCGCCTCGGTGGCGATGAGCGCCGTCTCCAGGTCGCGGATTTCGCCGATCAGGATGACATCGGGATCCTGGCGCATGATGCTGCGGAGCACGCGGTCGAAGGTCAGTCCGATCGACGCGTTGACCTGATGCTGCGTGATGTCAGGCAGGCGGTACTCCACCGGATCTTCGATGGTGGTGATGTTGAGGTCCGGCCGGTTGAGATGATTGATGCAGCCGTAGAGCGTCGTCGTCTTGCCGCTCCCGGTGGGGCCGCAGACGATGAGGATGCCGTTGGGGCGGGAGATCACGCGCTTGATCGCCTCGAGCGTCGAGCGCGGGAAGCCGAGGTTATCCAAGCTGAGCGTCGACTGATCCAGCGGCGAGCCAAGGACGCGGAGCACGGCCTTCTCGCCATAGAGGCTCGGCATCGTGGAAACCCGGAACGCGGTGTTGAGCGTGCCAAACTTCAGTTCGAAGGCGCCGTCCTGGGGCAGCCGGGTCTGCGAGAGATCGAGCTGGCACAGCACCTTGACGCGCACCACCAGGGTCACGTGCACGGTGCGCGGCAGTTCCATGATCGTCTGCATGTCGCCATCGATGCGCATGCGCACGCGGCTATTTTCGGCTCGGGCTTCGAAATGAATGTCGGATGCCCGGCGCCGGTAGGCGGTCAGGATGATGCTGTTGAGGAGCTCGATGACCGCCTTCGATTCGACGAGATCGGAGACGTCGTCCGCCGAGTTGATCTCGCGGGCGCCAATCATCCCGGGCAGCTGGCTGCAGACGCTCTCGAGGTTTGTCGCGATGTTGCCCTCGGACCCGAGGTACATGTCGATCACGGTCGCGATCTCGTCGGGATGGGCGAAGACGGGGCTGACGGTGAGGCCCAGGATTTTCCCAAGCGACTCGACCTGACGGGTGTTGAGCGGATCGGCCATCGCCACGGTCGCGTTCTCGCCGAGCGAGTTGAGCACGATGGCTCCCACCTGGCGGGCAATCTCGACCGGCAGTTGTTCGAATCCATCGGTCGGAATCGCGACGCTCGTGGGGTTGACGTAGGCGACGCCGAGGGAGTCGGCCCATAACTTGAAGAGCTTTCCCTTGGGCAGCACGGATCGCTCCAGCAGATCCTTGAGGAGCCGCATCGGCTCGTCCTTGAGCACGGCGGCGCGCGAGTCGATCAACGAGACCTGCGCCGGGCACGCCAGGCGCAGGGACTCGAGAAAAACCTCGACGTTACTCATGCGGGGAATCTTGCCGGGGCGTGGGCACCGCCGGGACACGCTTGGCAAACCGGGCCGAAATATCCTTCTGATTCAGGAGTCGCGGCGCGCCGGAGGAAGCCTCGCTGTAGTCCAGTCGCGCCTCTTCGAGCAGAGCGGTAACATCGTGCTTCACTATATAGTCCGCCAAGGACGGCAATCTGCCCTTATTGGGTTTGGCGTTGCTCATGGGGTTTTACGTCTTCGGGAAAGAATTGGAGCAACATATTTTCGAGCTCGGCCCGCAATGCCGCTGCCGGGACGTCCTTGCGGATGAACCCGGATGCGCCGCGATTCACGCACTCCTCGACCACGGCCTCCTCCGAGATCGAGGTCAGCATGATAATCGGCGTGTCGGGCTTGGCGGCCCGCAAGTCGCTCAAGGCATGCACGCCGTCAACGCGCGGCATGTTGATATCCAGGATGATCAGTTCGGGATCATGCGTCCGGCACAGCGTGAGAGCCTCCTGCCCGTCCTGCGCCACGGCGACCGCGCAGCTGATGGAACGGCTCAAGACCCGTGAGACGAAGACCCGCATGTAGTTTTCGTCGTCCACCAATAATACCCGGAGTGGCGTGAGTCGGAGGGCCATGCGATAACTACTACACTAGAAAACACCGAAAGGAACCGCCAAGGACGGAAATCGCGCTGCCCGCGACTTTGCGGTGCGTCAGGATTTTAGAAACCCAAACGGCCGGCTCCGGGTGCGAAGAGACACCTCGACGGAGCTGACACGGCCACGGCATGCAGGCGGACCGTGCATTTCGCATTGAGCGGATGTATTGTATTCATTCGCCCAAAGCGCCCACCGGATTCTCCGGCAATACCCAAACATCATACGCTCACACGCTCAGCGACGGCAGGAGCGAGAGGCGCCAATAGTCGCCGATGGTCTTTGCGATCCGCTCCAGTTCCTTGAATTCAACCGGTTTCACGATGTAGGCGCTGGCGCCGGATTTGAACGCGGCGTCGACGTCGGATTGCGCAGTGGAGGACGTGAACACGATCGTGGGGATCACGTGGAAGGAAGGATCATCACGAATCCATTGCAGCAGCTGGAGGCCGCCCATCTGGGGCATCTTCAGGTCGGTCATGATGACGCGGGGAAACGGAAACGCCTTTCGGTCGGCAAACGCGCCCGTGCCCTGAAGGTAGGCGATCGCTTCTTCGCCGTTGTACACAGCCCGCACCGGATTGGGGATGCCGGCCTTCGTGAAGGCGCGTTTCAGAAATTCCACATCGGCCTCTTCGTCTTCGACGATCAGAATGGTTTCGGCTGGGAGGGTCATGTCATATCTTGGCAGGTTTGAGCTCGATCCAGAACGTGCTGCCTTGGGCCGGTTCCGACCGAACACCGTAACGGCCTCCGATCCGTTCCACGCCTTTGGCGACGATCGCCAGTCCTATGCCGGTGCCAGGATAGTCACGGGAGGATTGGAGCCGTTCGAAGACATTGAAGATGCGATGATGATATTGCGCCGGCACGCCGATCCCATGGTCGCGGATTTCGATCCGGATCCAGTGTTCGTTCTCATGCGCGGAGACGTGGACCTTGGGAGCTTCGCCCGGGCGGGTGAACTTGATCGCGTTCGAGAGCAGGTTGAGAAGGACCTGCTCTATAATAACACGCTCGCCCAGCGCGATGGGGAGTGGGGCCGCGATCGATATGTTCGCGCCGGTGATCTCGATCTCCGGCGCCAGCTCGCGCAATGCGGACTGGGTGACGGCGGCCAGATCGACGGTTTCCAGCGCGATCTCGATCTGATTGACGCGGCTGTACGCCAGGAGATCGCGAATGAGGCCGTCCATGCGCCGGGTGGTCGCCTTGATGCGTTCAAGGTTCGCGAGCGCCGTCTCCCGATCCATCCGACCGTGCTCATCGATCAACAGATCGGCCACGCCGTTGATCGAACGCAGCGGGGCCCGCAGATCGTGGGCGACTGTATAGACGAATCCTTCGAGCTGACGCGTCTTCTCTTCGAGTTCGCGCGTGCGCTCCACGACTTTGTTGCGCAGATCCAGCTCCGACTGCTTGCTTGCGGTGATATCGCGGAGCGCGCCCACGACGTGGAGCGCGGGACGGCCATCGGGAGCGAGGCGCGTTTCCGCAAAACCTCGCACCGCGATATAGCGTTCGATGCCGCCGGGCAGGATCACGCGGTGCTCGAGCTCGAATTCGAGGGCGGTCTCCGCAGCCCCTCGAAGGCGCTCCATTTCGGAGCGGACGAGCGCCCGGTCGTCGGGATGCACGCGGCTCAGGACGATGTCGGCGGTGACGACCTGTTCCGGTGCGATGCCGAGCAGCCGGCGGGCGTGTTCGTTCCAGGCGTTCTCACCCGTCGAACCATCGTAATAATAAATGCCGAGGTCCGCCGCCTCGACCGCGAGTCGAAGCCGCGTGCGACTCTCGACCAGTTCCTCCTCGGCGCGCTTCCGCGCCGTAATATCCTGCACCACGCTGAGCTGCACTTCCGGAACGCCCGATTTGTTTCGAACAATGCTGCTCGTGACGTGGCCCCAGAACATCGTGCCATCGCCGCGCACGTAACGCTTTTCGATCGAGACCTCGGAGACACGCCCGGCAAAAAGATCACTGAAACGCTGCAGGTCGGGTCCCCAATCTTCCGGATAAGTGACATCGCGGTAGGTCAGCTGGAGCAATTCCTCCCGCGTGCGGCCAAGCATATCGCACCACCGCTGATTCACGTGCAGGTATCGCCCCGTGGCCGGATCGACCAGCGCGTAACCGGCTGCAGACGATTCAAAGAATAGCCTGAAACGTTTTTCGGCGTGCCGCCTCGCGGTGATGTCGGAAAACATGTCGAGTGTGCCGGCAAACGATCCGTCGCGCTGGACCGGTCGCGCCGACATGAGCGTCCAGAGTGGAGTGCCGTTTTTTCGGCGAAAGCGAACCTCGGTCGTAGCGGAGCGGCCGGCCCGGCGCTGGGCGAAGAGCTCCTGGATGTGCGACGCGTCCTCGGGAAAGATGAAGTCGAATTTGCGCCGGCCCACCAACTCGGCGGCGGTGTAGCCGAGCATTTCGGCCATGCGATGGTTCACCATCTCGATGCGTGCATCCGCGCTGAGGATCCAGATGCCTTCGTGGGCGGTCTCGAAAATCTGCCGGAAGCGCCGCTCGTTTTCCTGCAAGTGCTGGAGCGCGGTCGCATCGCGCACGATCTTCGCAAAACCGCGGAGAACGCCCCCGGCGTTGCGCAGCGCCACCGTGCGGTCGAGTGCGGGGAAGGTGCTGCCGTCTTTGCGCACGTGGATCCGGAACTCCTTCGCCTGGCCGCAGGCGGCGGCGGCAGTCAACTCCGCTTCAACCGCGCCCTGCGCGCGGTCCCCGGCGGTGAAGAGGATCGCCCCGCTCTGCCCGACGACGTCTTCGGGAGTGTAACCGAACAGCTGTTCCGCGCTCTCGGTCCATTCGGTGATCACGCCTGTCGCATCGAGGAAAAAGAGCGCATAATCCGAGGCCGCTTTCGCGAGGAGTCGGTAGCGCTCGTGTTGCGCGGTGGAGGACGATTCGCGCGCGTGGGGCGGGGCTCCTGCGGTCGCCGCCGCCGCGCTGAGAAGCAGCTCGACCTTCGCCTGCATGATGACGGCAGGCGCGGGGAGGGGCACGAACTCGGCCACTTTCAGCTCGTAGATCCGGGACAGCGTGGCTTCCGGCACCGGTTCACCGCTCACGAAGAGGAGCGGCAGCAACGTGCGTTCGTCCGCTCTCCGCAAGGCGTCGGCGGCGAGCACACCGACCGACAGGTCGACGATCGCGAGCGAGACGTTGCCCTCGCGAATATATTGGAGGGCCTGCTCCGGGTTTCGCGCGATCACCGTCGTGGCCCCGCCTGCCGCCAAGAGCGTCTCCACCGCCGCGGCGTCTGCCGAGCGTTTGAGAAAAAGGAGAATGGTTTTGGACGGCGTGGTTGGCACAGGCGGCGAAGCACAAGCGAGGACAGACCGCGCAACGGAATGATGGAGCGCTAAGCAGTAACACGTTCGACATCTCGCGCGGCGGATCTCCCGTCATGCCCCGTCGGGGCGACGTCCGGTACGGGAGGCCGCCCGGGTCGGAAACCGGAGAATCCGCCATGCCGCGGCGCAGGTCGTTCCGGATGCGAGAACCCATCGCGGGCGACCCTGGGCGATTTCCGGCCGAGGTGACGGATATCGGGCGCGACGACCGCCATCGCAGGCATCGGCCGGGAGCGGGAGCGAGGCAGGGGCGAGTCGCCACGTCGCCCCCACGCCAGCCGCTGAAGCTGGCGTAACATCACTTTGGATACGTCTCGCGTCGGTCGCCGGCGGCAGAGGCAGTTCGGCCGAATCTGCCCGGGGCCGCTCTTGTTTCACGGCGGGCGGCACGTCGTGAGGCGCCTGGGTTTGCCAGGTTCGATGAGCTGCGGGCCGGGGCCTTCCGCGCCCAGTTCGTCCCAGGGATTGCGCAGGGGACACTGTTTCATCGAGAGGCATCCGCACCCGATGCAGCCGGTCAGCAGGTCGCGCAAGCGCGTCAGCTTCGTGATCCGTTCGTCCAGTTCGGCGTGCCAGCGCGCCGAGAGCTTGCGCCAGTCCTGATCCGTCGGGGTGCGTCCCTTCGGGAGCCCGTCGAGAGCGGCCTTGATCGAGGCGAGAGGGAGGCCCAGGCGTTGGGCAACCTTGACGATCGAGACCCGGCGCAGCGCCTCGCGCGGGTAGCGGCGCTGGTTGGCCGCGTTGCGCCAGCTCGTGAGCAAGCCCTTCGCCTCGTAGAAATGGATTGCGGAGACGGCGACCCCGCTGCGTTGCGCGACCTCGCCGACGCTCAACTCGGAATGAAGTTCTTCCCGTTCGATTTTTTTCATGCCGCACCTGTTGACCTAAAGTTAACTTGAGGTGCTACCGTCGACGCGTTCCCGCCATGAATCAACTCACATCGACCGCTATGATCTCTCACGATTATCTCGTTGAAATGACGTTCACGCCGTTCGCCGCGCCGCCGAATCCGGCGGAGCTCGCCGCATTTACGGAGCGTTTCGTCCTCCCGACGCTCGAGGCCTGCGAGAAGCTGCGCGAGGCCGGGCTCATCCTCGCCGGCGGCCCCGCGCTCGCGGCCGTGGGCTTCGCGTTCATCGCGCGCGCGGGCTCGCCGCAAGCGCTGGAGGATATGGTGGCCGGCCTCCCGCTCTGGGGCCGGGCGCAAACACGCGTCGTTCCGCTGGGGACTTTTGCGAGCCGCGCGGCCACGGTGAGGCAGCGGCTGGTCCGCGCCAGTTCCCGGCCACCCGAAGTCGTCGCACCCGCGACGAGCAACTGAGCGAACGCTTCCCGCCATGATCGTGATCATATCCTCGAGCCTGAACTCCGACAGCAACAGCCGCATCCTGGCGCGCGAAGCCCAGCGTGTGCTGCAGCAGGACGGTCATCTCGTCACGCTGCTCGATCTGCGCGAGCATCCATTGCCGCTCTGCGACGGCGAGGTGTCCTATGCGCATCCGAATGTGGCGCGCGTGCGAGATCTCCTGCGTGATGCGAGTGCGATCATTGTCGCGACGCCCATCTATAATTACGACGGCACCGCCGCGTTGAAAAACCTCATCGAGCTCACGGGCCCGGTTTGGGAAAATAAAGCGGTGGGGTTCTTGTGCGCGGCCGGCGGCATGAGCAGCTACATGTCGATCATGTCGCTCGCGAACAGCCTCATGCTCGACTTCCGCAGCATCATCGTGCCGCGATTCGTCTATGCCACGGGCGCGGCCTTCGCGAACGGAGCCATCCGCGATGCGGATCAGCTCCGTCGCGTGGCCGAGCTGGCGCGGGCCACGGCCCGGCTGGGCACGCTGCTCGAGGCGGCGTGACCGAGGTGCCGGGATTCCCGCCTCTTCCGGGGGGGCTACGCCGCGAGCCCCCCAAAAGCGCGAACGCGTTGACGCGCGGTCAGGGCGTCGCGGCGGCGATCGCTTCCTTCACCGACTTGATGCCGAGCTTGGGCACGTTCTTCGGGGCGTCCACGCCATCGCGCGGGATGGTGTCGGCGAACTGGCCGGTGTCGCCGAGCTGTTTTTGCCAGCGGACGATCTCGGCTTTCAGCTCCGCGATCTTTCCGGCCTGCGCGGGATCGGTGATCAGGTTCTTCTGCTCGGTGGGGTCGCGGGTGAGATCGAAGAGCTCCCAGAGGTCTTTTTTCCAATAGTGGATGAGCTTGTGCGTGGCGGTGCGGACGCCGTAGTGCGCGCGGGTGTTGTGGTGGCCCGGGTCGTGATAGTAGCGGTAATAAATCGAGGTGCGCCAGCCGGCGGGCTTCTCGCCGCGGAGGATCGGAACGAGGGAGCGGCCGTGCATGTCGGCGGGAATCTTGGCGCCGGCGAGCTCGAGAAACGTGGGCGCGTAATCGGCGTTGAGGGCGAACAGGCTGGTGGTGGAGCCGGGCTTGATGCCGGGCCCGCGGGCGATGAGTGGGAGATGCAGGCCGGGCTCGTACATGAAGCGTTTGTCGTACATGCCGAGGTCGCCCAGATACCAGCCGTTGTCGGAGCTGTAGATGACGATGGTGTTTTTCGCGAGACCGGTGCGGTCGAGATAATCGAGGACTTCGCCGACGCTGTCGTCGACGCCTTGTACACATGCGAGGTAATCGCGCATGTAGCGTTGGTATTTCCAGCGGACGAGCTCCTTGCCGGTGAGGGTTTTCTTGCTGCCGTCGGGAAGGGTGACTTCGACCTCGGTCGGTTTGACGGCCAGCCATTGCTGGCGTTCCCGTCCTGGCGGGAGGTCGGCGGGCGGCTCGAGCTTGAGATCGCGGCGCGTGAGATCGTGGGCGACGGTTTGTTTGTTTTCCGGGAGCGCCGCAGGGCGCGTGGCATAGTCGTCCCAGAGGGTGGCGGGCTCGGGGATGACCTTGTCCTTGAAGAGCGCCTTGTTTTTGGCGTCGGGTTCCCAGGCGCGATGCGGCGCCTTGTGGTGCAGCATCAGGAAGAATGGCTTGTCCGTGGGGCGCGTATTCAGGAACTCGATACCGAGCTGTGTGGTGACCTGGGAGGTGTGGCCCTGGACGGTGACGCGCCCGTGCGGGGTGATGAAGTCGGGGTTGTTATAGATGCCCTGGCCGGGAAGGACGATCCAGCGGTCGAAGCCGGTGGGATCGCTGCCGAGGTGCCATTTGCCGATCATACCGGTGTGATAGCCGGCGGCCTGAAGCAGTTTGGCGACGTTTTGTTGCGCGCCGTCGAAGACGTTGAAGACGGGCGTGCCGTTGGCGTGGGAATATTTCCCGGTCAGGACGACGGCGCGGCTGGGCGTGCAAATCGAATTGGTGACGAAGGCGCGGTCGAAGCGGATGCCGCCGCGCGCGAGCCGGTCGAGGTGCGGAGTCTCGTTCACCTTCGAGCCGTAGGCGCTGATCGCGTGTTGGGCGTGATCGTCGGAGAAGATGAAGAGGATGTTGGGTCGCTCCGCGGGGGCGGCCCGGGCGAGCAGGACGCCGACGTGGACGAGGAGGAGGAGAAGCGGGGTTTTCATGGAGAGCGGGGGACAACCGGCGACTCGCCGGAGAGGGAAGGAGGTGGCGAATATTTCGCGTGGCGGCCAGTGCGAATGTGCGGTGCTTTTTGCCCGTCAGCCTGCGATGTGCGCCGGGCTGACAACAGTGTCAGAAACTGCGACTTGTTGATTCAAAAAACCGGCATAGATTCGGCGCCTCGAGCGATTGGACCCAATCGCCGGGACCGTTGTCTCACCCCCGCTGCTGCGTCGAGCCGACGTCAGTGCTCAACCCAAATCCCCGACCATCGATTATCATGTGGCAAAAACTCAAAGAGCAGCTTCCTGCGATCATCATCACGGCAGCGATCGTCATTGTGGCGGCCTGGTTCATGGTGACTAAAATTGCCGAGCGGCAGCGCGCCGAGCTCGCGCCCTTGCAGGCTCAAAACGAGAGTCTCGTGGCGCAGGCGGAGGAGAATCGCCGGCAGATCGCCGCGACGAACAAGCTTCTCAAGGACGCGCTGGCGCAGAACGGCGCGGCATTTCGGCCCGAGGCGCAGGTGGAGAAGCTCAACGAGGAGCGGCTCACGCGCCTCGCGGAGGTGATCGCGCAACGCGTGATCCCCGCGATTCCCGCGCCGAAATCGGCGGAGGAACTCGAGGCATCGCAAAATGAGCAGGTGGACAAGGTGGCGACGCGCCTCGCAGAAAACATCCGGCCAGTCCTGGCGGGTGCGATCGCGGAGCAGCAGGCCGCGACGATGAACGTGACGCAGGCCAGCGAGCAACGGATCCAGCAGCTCAATGTGGGCCTGCTGGCAACACAGGCGGCGGCGCAGGATGCGCTGCGGCTCTCGCGTGAAATTTCGGCGCTCTATGCGGACTCGGCCAAGGATCACGGCGTGCTGATCCGCTTGTTTTCGCTGCCTGCGAGCCTGGTGATGGACGCCGCGCGCGGAGATCTCGTGGGCAGCGAGCGCGCGAAGGTTCAGCGGCAGCTGGCGGAGAAATCCGCGGAAATCGAAAACCGGCTGAAGGAAGTTCGGGCCCTCGCGTCGGACAGCGGTATCTGAGGAACGCCGGAGCCGGCGGGTCGCGAGTCGATGCGGCACCCTCGGCTCTCGACTGCATGGATGCGGCTAATGCTAACCGCGTGTCCGACTACTGCGTGTTAGCCGCAGCGCGATTCGATTTGATTCGAAGCGCCGCGTACGGATTGTAGCCGACGTCTCTTCCGCTTAGCGGTCGAGACTTTGGGGTAACTAAGAAAGCAATGCCCGCCGTATAGGGGTATACGGCGGGCTCTTTTTTTGTCCGGATTCGAATGAGTTCGAGAAGGCACCGCGTTCGGGTGCGGTTGTGGGGCGACCGGCTGAAGTGTAACCCGTTAACGCGGCGGCAGCCGGCGGGGGCGTTTCTGTTTCGCGCGAAAGCTTAGTCCGATGCGGTTGGCGAGCTTGCGGATGCGTTCCTCCCAATGAGCTCCGGCGAGATTTTTATTTTCCGCAAAATAGGGCGCCAAGGCGCGGGCGACCTCCCCGATGCTGCCGAGTCTCGAAATCTCCGGCCAGTAGAACCAAAGGATGAGGTAGATTCCCGTCGCGTCGGTCGTGCCGCGCCGGGCCTGATGGTCGAACAGTTCGGGCAGCCGATTGCCGATGGCGAGGCCTTCGATAAACACCTGTCGCTGGGTTGAATCCGCGGCGAACAAGCGCTTCATCACCTGCGCCTGCAACTCGGCCGGGGCGTCGAACGTGCCGTCCTCGACCTGCGCCGCGACGTCCTGCGCGGTCGGATCCAGTGCCAGGCGGCCCGCGAGTTGGCGGGCGAAGAGACCACCGCGATTCGCACCGCGCGCCTGGCGGACATCGCGGGCCTTGGCCGCCAGGGCCACGGCCACGCCTTCGGCAAAGATCGACTGATCTGTCGCCAGGAGCCCTTCAAACTCACGCGGCACGAACTGCTCTTTTAGAATCTGCATCACGCGTTGCGTCCACGCGGGAAAGGCACGCAACCGCTGCGGCTCACGAGCCACCGTCACGGCTTCCGCGATCCGCTCGACGAGCCGATCGGGGGTGAATTCCGGAAGCGGGGCTGGAGAGACGCGGGGCACGCGCGACGCTCAAAATTCGACGGCGTAAATTCAAATGCAAATGCCGGCGGCGAGCTTTGGCGTGGGGCGCCACGCATCGTCTCGCCTGGCCGCCGGCGGGAAGCCAGCGTCACGCGCCTTCACTCGGGTGCGCGCAGGTGCAAACCGGCTCAACGCGTGTCGGCGTCAGCCACATTGCCGACGGGACGGACGTGCGTGGGCGGGACGTTGGTCAACGCATCCCCGAGATCGGCACGGGCGGCGGCGGCGACGTGTTGCAGCCGCGCGACAAGCTCGGGATGCGCACTGGCCAGATCGCGGGTCTCGCCGGGATCGGCTTTGAGATTGTACAGCGCGAGGCCGATTTTTTCGAAACGATAACCATGGCGGCTCGCGATGCCGCTGAGGCCGGAATTGGTGATTGCGCCGGTGGCGCCGGGTTTGATCTGGCCGAAATTGGCCGGCTTGCCGCCGCGCCCCGGTGCGGCGGCGAGCGCGAGATAGGTGTGCGGCAGGTGAAGTTTCCAGTCACCCTGGCGGACGGCTTGAAGCTCGTTCGTCGAGTAGTACCAGAACTCACTGCGGCCTTTGGCGCCGGGACGACCGAGGAGCAGGGGCGAGAGGTCGAGGCCATCGTAGTTTTTCGGCGGCAGGATCGCGCCGATGAGCGTCGCGAGCGTGGCGTGGAGATCCATAGCGGTGAACAATTCGTCGCTGACGCGGGCGGCGGGCACTCGCGCCGGCCAGCGGGCGATAAAGGGCGTGCGGTGTCCCCCTTCAAAGGTGGTGAGTTTGCCCGAGCGGAATGGACCGGCCGAGCCGGCATGATCGCCGTAGGATGTCCAGGGGCCGTTGTCGGACGCGAAGATCACCAGCGTGCGCTCGTCGAGCCCGAGTCGGCGGAGCGTGGCCATGATTTCACCGACGGACCAATCGAGCTCCTCGACGACATCGCCGTAGAGGCCGCGCGCGCTCCGGCCGCGAAATTTCTCGGACGCGAAGATCGGCACGTGCGGCATCACGTGTGGCACGTAGAGAAAGAAGGGTCGCTCGCGCTGGCGCTCGATGAACGCGATGGCGCGCTCGGTGGTGCGCTGCGTGAACTGCGCCTGGTCGGGATCGCGTTCGATCACCGCCTCGTTTTCGTAGAGCGGAAGCGGAGGGAGGCCGGGCGTGACGGGATGCAGCGGCCCGAGATCGTTGGAGTAAGGGATGCCGAGCCATTCATCGAAGCCGCGCCGCGTGGGTAGAAACGGGCGATGGTGGCCGAGGTGCCACTTGCCAAAAATCGCGGTGGCGTAGCCCTTCTCCTTGAAGAGATCGCTGAGGAGTTTCTCGCGCGGGTGAATGCCGGTCGTGCTCGTGTGATTGAGCGCGCCGCCGAGGCCGATTCGATTTGGGTAAACCCCCGCCAGCAGCGCTGCGCGCGAGGCGGTGCATACGGCCTGGGCGACGTAGAAACTGGTGAACCGCGTGCCTTCGTTCGCGAGCCGATCGATGTGCGGCGTGCGAATATCGCGCGCACCGTAGCAGCCGACGTCGGCGTAACCGAGGTCGTCGACAAAGATCAAAACGACATTCGGCGTGGGTGCCGCAGGGGACGCAGGCGCCGCGACGCTCCGCGTGGGAGCCAGAGCGACGCCCCACGCGACGAGCAAAACGGCGAACGCAGTGAGGCGACCAGCGAAGCGGATGAGGACGCGGATACGCGGCAGCACGCGATTGGGATAACGGGGGTTCGTCATTGGTGCGCACGCTAGAAATGCGCGTCTTCGAGGCGAGCGAGGAGTGCGCGGCGGGTGGCGTGTGCGGTGGCGTTCGAACGCGACCGATCCCGGCGTTCGTGGCCGTCCGCCCCCGGCGGGCGGAGACGCGAGTGACGTTATTTCGTCAGGTGCCGCGCAAAAACCGCGGACCTCAAGTGTAACGTATTACGTGACACTCCCTCTGAGAATGGCTGATCGATTCGAGGCCAACCTTAACGGAGTCGACTAATGCGGCTGCGCAGCGCCGAGGAGTGTACGGTTGCTGGCGTCGTGCGGATCATCCGGGCGCGGGTAATCGCGCCAGAGCCAGCGGAGCATTTCGGGCAGCATGGCGCCCGCTTGTTTGTTGGAATGCGTGCCGATGCCCCAGACGAAGTTCACGTCGTAACCTTTCTCGGTGAGGGCGGCGACCATCTTGCGGTTTTGCGTGTGCCAGTCGCGCTCGGCATTGTACGTCGGGTTGGCCGCCCCTTTCCGGAGGCCGCGGTTGTCGTTCACGCCATCCTGCAGGAAGATCCGGATCGGTTTCTTGTCCGTGTTGCGAATGAGGTCCGGATAAACGTGACCGCCGCGCAGATTCACGAAGCTGCCGATCGTGCTGAGCACCTTTCGAAACTGGTCCGGGCGGTGCCAAGCGACGGTGAACGCCGCGATGGCGCCGGAGCTCGCGCCGCCGATGCCGCGATCTTCCGGATTCGGCGAAATATTATACTGCCGGTTCAGCACGGGCAGCAGCTCGTCGACGATCACGCGGGCGTATTTGTCGTCGAGGGCGTTGTATTCCTGCGGGCGGTTGCTCGAGCGATCGCCCCACTCCTTCGCGCTGGCCTCGGGCTGGTCGGGCCGGCGACCGGGGTTGATGAAGACGGCGATCGTGACGGGGATTTCGCGGCGATAAATCAGGTTGTCGAACACGTGCGGCGCGCGGTAGTCGCCGGTGGAGCGGAGCCAGGCCTGGCCATCCTGGAAGATCATCAGCGCGGCTGGTTTCGCGGGATCGTACTGAGCGGGGACATAGACGCAGTAGTCGTGCAAGGTTCCTGGATACGCCTCGCTGGGCAGCCTGGCCCAGTCGGTGACTTTGCCCTGTGGTACGCCCGGCTGGGGCAGCGAATCGGGACCGAGCTTATAAACATCGTCGGTCGGTGCGGCGGAGGCGAAGGAGAGAAACGCGAACAGGAAGAATCCGGAGGCGGTGAGGCGATGTGACGCGGGAGACATGAGAAACGTGGGGTGGAGGCCTGAGCGTTGCGCGCGGACAAAGCGATGTCGATGAATGACCGGGACGAGAAAATCGCGGAACTTGCGGCGCCTGGAGGTTACTTCGGGTGCTACCCCCATGCGTGTCGCGCTGCTCGTTCCCGCAGTCGTTGTTTGCTGTTGTGTGACGGCGCGATCGGCCGAAGCGAACGTGCGGCCCGTCCTGAGGTCGGAAGCGTTGCCGCCGATTTTTGTGCCGCGGGCACCGGCGAAGAAAGCGCCCGTGAACCGCGGGTTGGCGACGCCAAAGTCGACGCCCACGCGCCGCGCGATCTCGCCCGAGATGGCGACAAAGCTATCGCTCGCGGCAGCGCGCATCGTGTCGCCGGCGCCGGTTGGAGCAGGCGCGCCCACGGGTTTCACCTCAGGGGCGCGCGAGGCGACCGACGCGGTGCAGCTCGAACCGTATATTGTGGAGGAGGAGAAGTTCCCCGAGTTCAAGGAGCGTCAACTCCTCACCCCGAAAGGGAAGCTCGACCTGGCTTACAAACGTCATCCGGGACTGAACCTCGGACCGATTCCGCTGTTCAATCACGGCCGCAACGGAGCGGCACTAGAGATTATCGAAGACGATTTCCGGAAGGAACGCCGCAAAGAGATGGAGGAGTTGTACGGTATCATGAGCGCGGGCGGAATGAAACCGCCGCCGGATGCGAGCCGGAAGCTCGACGACGCGCGGACACGGAGTGTCGAGCGGTCGCATCAGCCGGGGACGCCGTTTCGCGAACCGAGATGAACGCGGCGTGGGGCGAGGCGTACGGCCGGCGGTCTGATATGTGCCGAGTATTAGCCTGCGCAAAATAAAAGCGGGCCAGCTTCAAGGCCGGCCCGCAGCGTGTTTCGCCATCCGTGAGCTATAGTTGTCGGTCGATCGTATCCTTCACCTTGCGGCCGGTGACGAGCCCCGCGATCAGCATGATCACGAACAACACAAGAAACGCGAAGAACAGAAACTTCGCGACGCCGGCGGCAGCTCCGGCGACGCCGGTAAAGCCGAGCGCGGCTGCGATGATGGCGATGATGGCACAGATAAGAGCCCACTTCAGCATGACGGTGTCCTCCCAGGTTGATGCGGAGACGTTGCGCCTCCACTTGGTCCGACAGACCGAGGGCTCCTCGCGCCGTTCCTCGGGTGAGACAGGTTGACCCTGGGTTATACGCCCCAGCTGCCGTGGTCGCACGCGCCGTAACCAGTAAGCCGATACGCTGGAGATGCCTGCGCCGCCGTCGAGCGCGGGGGAAGCCGATTACCGCACGTGATCCCGGCGGCGCCGGATGCGCGCGGGCCCGCGGCAGGAAAGAGATGACGATTCGCGCTCGCCTGCCGCTCTTCGGTTTGCAGCGTGGCGGAGATGACCAAGCCAGCTGTTTCACTTCCCCGGCCCGCCCCCGAATCGCCGTGCCCATGCGGCAGCGGACGTTCGTTTGGCGAATGCTGCGAACCGGTGCTGCAACAGAAGCGCGTCCCGGCCAATGCCGAGGAACTGATGCGGTCGCGATTCACGGCCCACGCGATTCGCGACTACCGTCATTTGCATCGCACGGATCTCGAGACCGCGTCCAAGGACTATGTCGAGGAGCCGCCAGACGGCCAGGAGCTCACGTGGACGCGCCTCGTCGTGCATGCGCACGACCTCGGGTCGAGGCCGGATACGGCGTTCGTGGACTTCAGCGCGTATTATCAAGCGGGGGAGGGCGAGCAGGCGTTGCACGAGAAATCGGAATTTGTGCGGCGCGACGGTGTGTGGTTCTACACGCGGGCGGTGCGGACCGGCCCGGCACCGGTGAAATCGACGGGACCAAAGGTCGGGCGCAACGATCCCTGTCCGTGCGGGAGCGGAAAGAAGTTCAAGCACTGCTGCGGTCGGTGAAGCCCGTCGGAGCGTCCCGGCGCGATGCACGGGTGAAACCGATGTAAACGAGCCATGACGCGGGCGTGAAAGAGGCGCTCGGATAAACTTGGCGGCCGATGTGCCGATAGAGAGGGGGGTCAACCGTCTTCTCTCATGCAAACTTGCCTGCCCCGTCAGTTTCACGTGCTTCGGCTGCTGCGCGTTTTTTGCGTCGTGATTGTCTGTCCGGCCTGGGTGTCCGCGGCGGCGGCTCCGAAGATCGGTGTGCTGCTCAAGGGACGTTCGCCATTTTGGTCGAGTATGGAGAAGGGCGCGTTGGCGGCCGGCGCAAAGCTCGGCGTGGAAGTCGTCGTGAAGGCGCCGCCCTCCGAGGCGGATGTCGCGGTGCAGGTCCAGCTGTTGAATGCGATGGCCGCGCAAGGATTCGATGCGCTCGTGATCGTGCCGACCAATCAAGACGCGTTGGTGGGCCCGACGGCGGCGATCGCGGCGAAGGGCACGAAGATCGTCGTGCTCGAATCGCCGCTCGCGGGCGACCAGTGGCCGGTGTTTGTCGGGACCGATCATATGGCCGCGGGCCAAGCGGCGGGTTTGCTGCTCGCCGGACTGGTGGGCGACGCGGATGAGGTGAGTTTCCTGAATCACTCGCAGACCAACAGCGCGACGACGGCGCGAGAGAAGGGGGCGCTCGCGACGTTTCGCGAGAAGCGACCGGCGAATGTTGTGCGGTCCGAGATCTATGCCTCGGCGGAAGCGGGCACCGAGCCGCAGAAAGCGCGGCTGTTGCTCGAGCGGCACCCGAACACGAAGGCGATTTTTGCGTCAGGCACCGGCGGCACGATGGCGATGCTGAAGGTGCTCGAGGAAAAGAAACTCGCCGGTGCGATCAAGCTCGTGGGATTTGGCTTCAACTTGAGTCCCGACGTGGCCCGCGCGTTGGCGGAAGGAAAGATGAATGGTTGGATTGCCTGGCAGCCGGGTGAGCTTGGTGCGCGTGGCGTGGAGACGGCGGTGGCCCTCACGAAAGGGGAGAAGGTGCCGGCCGTGGTGAACACCGACTTCGTGGTCGTCACGCCGGCGAACTTGAGTGACGCGAAAGTGCAGTCGCTTCTCGGCCAGTGAGGTCGGCGGGCGGGTTCGCATTCGCTCTGGTTGCCACGTGCGACCGGATCGGATGACCGAAGGTCGGCTTCTCGTTCGTGAGGGGAGGCCTTCCTCCGGGCGGGGAAAAACTCCCCTTGCGATTTCGGGAGAGTTCCGGTGGCCCTTTAAGTTGTGGCTCGGAGTTTGCGCGGCAGGATGACGGGGTGCGAAGTTTTGATCCGATCCAGAAGCCCATAACTTCGCTGCGCCACGGGAAGGAACTGCTGCGCTTCCTGCGCAGTTCCGTACGCGGACGGCTCGCCTGTCTCGTGCTGGCGATCACGTTGCCGGCGCTGTTGCTCGTCCTGCTGCTGGTGGTGCAGGCATATCGAAACGAGCGCGAATCGGTGTCGCGGCACCTGCTGTCGACCGCGCGAGCGCTGGCCACGGCGGTCGATCATCAGATGGGCGAGAGCGAGTGGCTGTTGAAAGGGCTCGCTGCGGCGCGTGAGCTCGAGACCGGAGACATCGCGACCTTCACGCGACGCGTGCGTTCGATCGATGTCGGAACGGATTCCTGGATCGTGCTGACCGATGCGACCGGACAACAGTTGGTGAACACCCGGGTGCCCGACGGCGCGGAACTGCCGCGCCAGAGTTTCGACGGTGAATTCCGCGCCGCCCTCGAACGGGGTGAGCCCTACGTGTCGAACGTGATCACCGGTGCCGCCGCGCAGCGCCCTGTGGTCTTCATCGCCGTGCCGGTTACGGTGGAAGGGCAGCTACGTTACACGCTGTGCCTGGTCATGCTGCCGTCGGTGTTTTCGGAGGCGTTGCGCGTGCAGCGGTTCTCGCCCGGGGTCGTGGTCGCCGTGGTCGATCGCACAGGCACGATCGCGGCGCGGCATCCGAACGGAGAGCGGTTCATCGGCGACAAGGCGGTGCCCGACATCGTGCTCGCGACGGCCTCCCGTGGGGAAGGAATCCAGCGCAGCACGACGCTCGAGGGCGACGCCGTGCTCGCCGTGCACAGCCGCGCGGAGCGAACGGGCTGGCATGTCGCGATGGGGGCGCCGTATTCAGCGCTCTATGCCTCGGCGCGTGAGCTGCTGTTCATGGGTCTCGCGGCCTCCGGGCTGCTGATGTCGGTGGCGATTTTCATGACGGTGTGGATCGCACGCGCCGTCGTGCGCGGAGTGGATTCGCTCGTGGCCAACATTTATGCGCTCGGGCGCGGCGACGCCATGGGCATCCGCTCGAGCGGTCTCGAGGAGACGGATTATGTCGCGGAAGCGATGCGCAAATCTGCCGAGCGACTCGGCGAACGCGAGCGCGACAACGCGAAGCTGACGGCGGCGTTGCAACTCGAGCTGGCGAAACAAAAACACTCCGAGGAAGCGAGCCGGCGATTGGCGGCCATCGTGGAGTCGTCGGACGACGCAATCGTTGGCAAGGACATTACGGGAAGGGTGACGAGCTGGAACAAAGGAGCCGAACGAATCTTCGGCTACACCTCGGAGGAAATCGTGGGCCAGCCGATCACGCTCCTGATTCCCGTCGATCGCCAGGATGAGGAACACGCGATCATCACGAGCATTCGCAATGGCCGGCATGTCCAACACTTCGAAACGATCCGTCGCCGGAAGGACGGTAGCCTCGTGCCGATTTCGCTCACCGTGTCTCCGGTTCGTGACATGGACGGACGTGTGGTCGGTGCGTCCAAGATCGCGCGTGACATCTCGCAGCGTAAACACACCGAGGCGCAACAGCACGCGCTCTATGAGCTGGTCGCCGCCGTGAATCGGGCCGAGGCGCTGCCGGAAATTCACGAGGCGGCGCTCAACGCGATGCTGCGCTGTCAGCAGGTGGACCGGGCAGCCATCCTGCTGGCCGATGAAGGCGGCGTGATGCGGTTCAAGGCGGCGCGCGGGCTCTCGGATGAATATTGCCGCGCCGTCGAGGGGCATTCGCCGTGGAATGCGACCGACGTGGATCCGGCGCCTCTGTGGATCGACGATGTCGCGCACGCGACGCTCGAGCCTGCGTTGCGCAGCGCGCTGGATAGCGAAGGGATCCGCGCGCTGGCTTTCGTGCCGCTGACCTACCAGCGAAAGCTGCTGGGGAAATTCATGCTCTATTACGACGTGCCGCATCATTTCACGCTGACGGAGTTGAGACCGGTCGAGACCATCGCGAGCCAGGTGGCGTTTGCGATCGAACGGCAGCGTGGAGCGGAAGCGCTGGAAGCGCTGGTCGACGAACGCACCGCGTCACTCCGGCAGGCCGTGGCGCAAATGGAGGAGTTTTCCTACAGCGTCTCGCACGATTTGCGGGCACCTACGCGGGCCATGTGCGGCTACGCGGAAGCGATTCTGGAAGATCACGCGCCGCAGCTCGACCCTGTGGGGCGGGATCTGCTCACCCGCATCATGCGCAACAGCCGGCGCATGGATCGCTTGATCCAGGATCTGCTGACCTACAGCCGGATCAGCCGGCGGGAAATCAGCCTCGAGCCGGTGTCGCTGGACAAGCTCGTCCGTGAAGTGGTCCAGCAGTATCCGGACCTACGGCCGGAGCATGCCGACATCGAGGTGGAGGGGCCATTGCCGGACGTGATCGCGCACGAACCTTCGCTGATGCAGGTGGTGTCGAATCTGTTGACCAACGCGGTGAAGTTCGTGATGCCGAAGGCGCGACCGCACGTGCGCGTGGGCTTCGAGCTTACGGCGACCCAGGCGCGCCTGTGGTTTCGGGACAACGGCATCGGCATCAAGCCGGAGGTGCAGTCGAGGCTGTTTCGGATGTTCGAGCGCGTGCATCCAGAAAAGCACTACGAAGGTACGGGGATCGGGCTGGCCATCGTGCGCAAGGCGGTCGAGCGGATGAACGGCGCCGTGGGCGTGGAGTCCGACGGCGTGACTGGCAGCCGGTTCTGGTTCGAGCTGCCGATCGCGACGGTCGTGCCGCGGACGGGCGATGCCGATGGGGCATCCGGATCCAGCCCAGGCCCTCGCCGATAACGCCTGCGGTCGGGAGCCAGGGCGTCTGCGCCACGGGTCAGAGATGTTTTTTGATCGCGTCGTAGAGACGCTGCGCGGCGGGGAGATCCGGTTTCAGCACACCGTAGCGGATTTTCAGGCTCGTGCGATTCTTGCCGACTTCCTTGATCTTCACGATCACCAGCGTGTCGGTGGAGTCGCGGCCGTTGAGCTCGGCCTCGACCACTTTGCGATCGTCGCGCGTCTGGAAGAGGTTGGTGTCTTTCATTCCGCGGACCGCGGCGGCATGCACGGTGGCGAAATCGCGATCGGCAAACACCTGCAGCTCGCCAAGCTTGTACTCGCCGCGGGTATCGGGGGAAAGCTGGACCTGCGTGCAGCCGGCGGCAAACAAAGTAAAGCCGGTGAGCGCGAGCGAGAGCACAAGACGAAGCGTGGGAATGCGATGCGACGTGGTCATGGTGTGGACGGTAGGAACGGCGATGACATCAGGCAACCCGAAGAGTTCAAACGGGGGAGGCGGCACCGGGAGGTTTGCGAATTTTTCACCGAAGGCGTGCGACGATCCAGCCTCGCTCTCCGGGCGCGATTCGCCGCGCGAACGATCGAGCCTGATACGGCTTTCTGAAGTCGTCACTGGTTTCTGAATACATTGAGACGGAGGCGCGGCCATCGGCGGATGGCGAGAGAGACCGGAGGCGTCTCACGCCCCGGCGCGACGGTGTGTCCCGAGCAGGTGATGCCGAAGGCCGTGCTGGCGGGGTGCAGGTTGATTTACGTCACCCGCGCTGCGTGACCGCCATTGCATAATGGGCGGCCCCGCGCATGGTGGCGGCCAGGATGAACTTGGTGAAGCAGCAGATTAACGGAAAAGAGCGCGTGGTGCTAAAGGAGGATGCGACTGCCGAGGATCTGCGTGCCGAGGCGGCGCGATTGAGGACGAAGTTCGGTTACGAGATTCAGCCGGATGGGAGGCCGGGGCGGTTCATCGCCACGCACAGCCATTTCCGCGGTAAATATATTCTGTCACTCGAGCCGAAATAGAGTCGGAGCGCGGGAGGGTGAGACTGGAGCGCGAGGCTTTTTGCATCGCTCCATTGACTCGCGGCTGGGCGGGCCGATTGTCCTGCACGGATGAACCCCTCCAGCTTGCAGCGATGCGTTGGTCTCAACGTAACGAATTTCCCGGCGTCTTGGGTTCGGGGGCACGCCCCGGTCGAGGGGCGGAATTGAGCTGTGCGTTTACCCTACTGGATTCTGCGTTGGATGCATCGGCGCCGGCTTTCGCGCCGGGGGATGAAGGGGACCTTTCTTCATTCCTGGCTGGGCGATCGGATTCTGCAAAAGGGGCTGTGGAGCCCGACCCGCGAGTCGCTCGCTCGTGCGTGGCTGCTCGGCTGGCCCATCACGGTGATCCCGTTTTTGCCGGGGCAGTCGGTCATTGCATGCATCGCCGCGCTGCTGGTGCGCGGCAATCTGCTCCTCTGCATCGCGCTCCAGTTTCTTTCAACGCCGCTCACGGCGCCGGTGCAGCTGTCGGCGTGCTACTTCGTGGGTGAAGTCGTGCGAGGCGCGAATCCGCGCCACGTCTGGCGGGAGGTTCGCGGGAGGCCGCGGCTGCTGCTCACGGGGCACGCCGTCACGTCGCTTTATCTGGGTGCGGCGGTGATCGGGATTCTGGGCGGCGCGGCGGGCTACGCGATCATTCACGGCACCTGGCAGGAAAAGCCGCGGCGGCGCCGGGCAACCGTGCCGCCCGTGTCTCCAGATTCTGGAGACACCAAAGACGTCCCCGATGTCGCGGACGTTCCGGAAGCAGTCGATTCGGCGCAGCTGCCGCTGCCATTGCCACTGCGCGAAGTCGAGGGTCGGCGGTCGGGCTCCGGCGACGCTAAACGCCGGTGATCCGAGGTTGAGCGAAGGAGAACGTGAAAGGGGCGGCAGTCAGACTTCAGTCCCTTCGATTCAGGGACTGAGGTCGCCGTCACTTTCTTGCAACGCGGACGAGGCGTTGCGGGCGGGCGCGAGGAAAGTGCGAACCACCACTCGCGCCGGCCGGCAAATCAGGCGGTCGTGATCTTCCGCTTGGCGTGATCGTAAGTCGTCTTGCGGCCGGTGTCGTAGGAGATGACGGCCATCAAGACGGCGACGGCGTGCTGGTAGCCGGCATCGATCGAGGCGTGGGGCGTCTCGCCGGCGCGCATGCATTGCAGCCAGTTGAGGAAATGGTCGGGGCGCTGGATGCCGGGGACTTCGACCTTGCCGCGAATCTTGCCGTCGCGCTTCAGGCCGCCCTCGGCGCTGTAATGGGTCGCGTTGGCGTTGGTGATGTCGAGGGTGCCGTTGCGGCAGAAGATTTTTTTGAAACTGCCGGCGCTGTTCCCGAAATTATTCGAGCTGCGGAGCATGAAGCCCTCCGGGTAGAGCCAGGTGGCGCTGACGCAGTCGGGCGTGGTGAACTGGTGCTCGTCCTTCCACGTGAACGTGTCGCCGATGCACACGCACGAGGTCGGGATGCCGCAGCCAAGGATGTAGTGGACCGTATCCAGAAAGTGGGCACCCCACTGCGGCACGGCGCCCTGGCAGAAGTCGTAGTAGCCATACCAGGCGGCGTATTGCTTGGCATTGAACGGGCGCATCTTCCGGTCGCCGAGGAACTCCTTCCAGTCGAGGTCGGATTCCTTCACGTCGCGGTTCAGGTAGTTGTCGTTGTACCAGTAGGGCTGGCTGCCGTTGCGGTTTTCCTCGACGAGCGAGACCTGGCCGAGGATGCCGGTCTTCATCATCTCGTGCGCGCCAACGACCCCCGCGTAGCTGCGGAGCTGGGTGCCGACCTGAATGATGCTGCCCCGCTTTTGCGCGGCCTTGGCGGCGTCGTAGGCGCGGACGAGCTTGTCGAATTCGGTCGCGAGCGGCTTCTCCACGTAGATGTGCTTGCCGGCCTTGGCGACGGCTTCGAGGTGCGTGGTGTGCTGGTGGTCGGGCGACGCGATCATGACGGCGTCGATGCCATCCATCGCGAGTAGGTCTTTATAGGATACGAACGCCTTCGCCTCGCGGTTGAACGCGGCCTTGACCTTGGCGTTCATGTCCTCGCGGGCCTTCTTCCACGGGTCGGCGATGGCGACGACCTCGAAATCGATTTCCTTCACGTGGGGCAGGATGCCCTTGACGAAGTGCGCATCGCGGCCGCGGTTGCCGACGCCGATCTGGGCGATACGGATGCGGTCGTTGGCGCCGATGGAGCGGGAGCGTTCGGCGGCGGTGAGGGGATTCTTCCAGGCCGTGGCGACGGCGGCGGCGGCCGCGGTGGTCTTCAGGAAATCGCGACGCGGGAGGGCGGGCGGGGAATCGGTGTGCGTTTTCATGGATGTTTCGAAAAACGAGGGGTGAGGAGGAGCGTCGGTATCGGCGCCGGAATTACGAGGCGAGAATCTGGTCCATTTTCGAGGTGAGCCCGGAGAGCCATTCGGCGTCGGTGAGATTGGGCGCGCGGTACTGTTCGGCGATCAGCCAACCGGAATAGTTCACGGCGTCGAGCGCGGTCATGACGGCCGGCCAGTCGCTGTCTCCGGTCAGCAGGTCGACCTTGAAGCCTTCGCGCGGGCCTTTCTGGTCGCGCAGCTTGCGGCTGTATTCCTTCACGTGCACGGCGGCGATGCGGGGGCCGAGGACCTGGATCCAGTGTTGGGGCCAGCCGGTGTTGACGACATTGCCGACATCGAAGTGCCAACGGACCATCGGCGATTTGAACGAGTCCACGTAGGCGGCGGCTTCGAGCGGGCTCAGCAGGAATGCATTCCACACGTTCTCGATCGCGATGGCGACGCCGAGCTTCTCGGCGAGCGGGACGGCTTTCTTGATCTCGGTGATGGAGCGCGTGTAGGCGTCGGCGTAGGAGACGTCTTTGTTCACCACTCCCGGCACGAGCAGGACGGACTTGGCGCCGTAGGCTTTCGCGTCGCGCAGACCTTGGAGGAGTCCTTCGAGACCGACCTTGCGTTCGTTCTCGCTGGGGTGGGTGAGCGGTTTCGCCCAATGCGTGCTGATAACGACACTGGGAATTTCGAGCCCCAAGGCATCGCGCGCCGCGAGCACTTCGCTCTGGTTCATGGCGCTCGGAACTTCGACGCCATCGAAACCGGCTTCGCGCAGGAGCTGAAACTTTTGGTGCACGCTGAATGTTTTCTCCGTCTTCAGCGTGGCCCACATGAAACCTTTCTTGTTCGTTCGCGGTTTGGTGCGGGCGGCGGTGGTTGCGGGTGCAGAAGCGGAGGCGGCGGAGATTTTCTTTTCGGCCGCGCTAATGTGTACGGGCGCGAAGGCCGCGAGGACGGCGGAGGAGCGGAGGAAAGTGCGGCGGTTCATGGCGGAAGGTTGGGTGGGGTTGAGGGCGCGGGTGGGTTGGAGCTCAGGCCCGCTCGGAGAGCGGAGCCCCACCGGTCGAGCCGACCACGGATGGGTAGTTGTCCTTGGTCTCTCGTCTTTGGTCTCTGGTCTCTCGTCTGAGGCGAAGCCTCAAGGGAGTTCCTTGATCGCGACGTCCTTGAACGCCACGGGATCGTTGTGGCCGGCGAAGCCGAAGAAGCCGCGCGTGCGGTCTTTGCCCGGGTGGGCTTTCTTGTCCATGACGGTCGCGAGGTCGACCTTGCTGACGTCGGTGTCGAGGATGACGGTGCCGTTGAGCTCCACCTTCAGGTTCGAGCCTTTGACGGTGACCTCCTGGAAATTCCATTCGCCGAGGGGCCGCTGGTAACCGGGAATGGCAGGAACCATGCCGTAGACGGAGCCGTGTTGTTGACGCGGATCGAGTTTCTTCTCCGGCTGCCCGCGCGAGGCGTAGTAATTCTCGTCGATGACCTGAAGCTCCGTGACGCCGTCGTAGGCGGCGTTGCCTTTGCCTGGATACCGGATCGCGAGGCCGTTGTTGCCGCCGGGCGGAAGCTTGAACTGGAGCCGCGCCTGGAAGTCGCCCAGCTCCTTGTTCCAATAGAGGACACCGCCTTTCTTTTCGCGCCAGACGATGGTGCCGTTCTTGATGTCGACCGAGTCGACGGCGCCGGCCCAACCATCGAGCGCGTTGCCTTTGAGGATCGGCTTGAAACCTTGTTTGCCGTGGCCGGCGAGAAGCTTGTTGGCCTCGGCGGCGTTGATCTCGCGGATGAAAATATTGCGCCAGTGCGTCGCTCCGCCGTGGGTCTGCAACTGAATCGGGCCTTGCGCGGGAATGGGACGCCGCTCCCCGGGTTTCAATTTCTTGTTGTTCTTGTCGTAGTAGTTTTCGAGGGGAGCGTGATCGACGACCAGTTTCTTGTTCAGCCAGACGCTGACGCGGCTGCCGACCATGACGACGCGGAGGGCATTCCATTCACCGACGGGTTTGTCGGCGCGCACGAGCGGGTCGCGGCCGGGCGTGTCCTTGGTGTTGTTCCAGAGGCCGCCGGAGCCCTTCGCGTAGCCGTGGCCTTTCGGGTCGGGCATGGTTGGATCCCAGATCTGGATCTGCGGCACGCCGCGCAGGTAGACGCCGGAGTCGGCGCCGGGCGCGAGCTTGAAATCGAGACGCAATTCGAAGTCGCCGTAGTCTTTCTCGGTGGTGGCGTAGCCGCCCTGGCCATCGTTCACGAGGACGTTGTTTTCCGCGCGCCAGTGCGGCTTGCCCTCTTTCAACTCGGTGAGACTCGCGGTCCACTTCGCGATAAGCGCGTCGCGCTCGGCCGCTGGCAGCTCGAGCAGCTTGCGGTGATCGTAGGTCGTGCCGCCGCGCCAGCCCGAGAGATCCTGGCCATTGAACAAGGCGGTGAAGCCGGCGGGCGGCTGCGCGGCGCGAGCGGTGAAAGCGGCGAGACCGCAGCACGCGGCCACCAAAAACGAGCGACAGAGTAGGGAGGGCATGGATGAAAAGCGCTGCAAAATGAACAAGCGAACCGGATGGTTACTTGCGAGTGCAAAGATGCCGCGGACGGCGACCGATGGGTCGCGAGCCGCAAAAAGATCCAGGCTTGAACCGTGCCCGCGCTTGTCCTCGATTCGGCCAACCCCTGATGCCGCAGCACCCCGATGAGGCCCCTTGCCGGCCGCCGAACCAAGCCAGCTGGTTTGCCGCGGAAGTGCAGCCGCATGGCCCGCGTTTGCGGGCCTGGCTACAAAGCCGTTATCCCGCGCTCGGGGCCGACGTCGACGACCTGGTTCAGGAGTCCTACGCGCGCGTGCTCGTCGCTCACGCGAAGGCCGCGGTGCGGGCGCCGAAGGCGTTTGTCTTCGCGACCGCGCGCAACCTGGCGCTCGATCTTCTGCGCCGCCGCCAACTGGCTTGCATCGAACCTTTAGGGGATGACGCCGAGTTGTTCGTCTTGGATGAAAATGAGAACGTCGCCGAAACCGTCGCGCGCAATCACGAGATCGAGCTGATGACCGAGGCCATTCAATCCCTGCCGGATCGCTGTCGCCGCATCATGACGTTGCGCAACGTCTATGGTCTTTCGCAAAAGGAGGTCGCGGCGCAACTGGGGATCTCGGTGCGCACCGTCGAAGGGCAGATCACCATCGGCATCCGGCGATGCACCGATTTCGTTCGTCGCAAACAGCTGCGTTACCCCTCATGAATTCCCCCGGCGAAACGCCCGCGCCGGATGTCGATCAGCAGGCCGCCGCGTGGCTGGCGCGGATGGATCGCGGCTTTAGTGCGGCGGAGCAGGATGCCTTTTTCCAGTGGCTCGCCGCGGCACCGCGCCACGGCGAGGTGTTCTCCGAACATCGGGCCACCGTGCAGCGGTTGAGACAGCTCGCGCAATGGCGCCCGGAGCACGGCGCGCAGCCCAACCCCGACCTGCTTGCGCCTTCGAAGCGCGCGGGTGCGCGCACGAGTTTCAACTCTCGCATGCTCTGGTCCGCGGCTGCGATGGTCACCGCCGCAGCGGCGATCGCGGTTGTACTCATGCGCGTCGACTCGCCTTCGGCGGAGCCCGGCCGTGCTCCGGTTGGGGGCGTCGCGGCTTCGCTCGATGTCGCCCCGGCGCGGGTTGAAGGTGTGCGCCGGTTGCTCGATGACGGCTCCACGGTGGACTTGCGCGCCGGTTCGCGCATCGAGGTGCAGTTCACGGTTTCGGAGCGTCGCGTGCGGCTCACGCAGGGGGCGGCACACTTCACCGTCGCGAAAAATGCGGCGCGTCCCTTTGTCGTGGAGACCGAGCACGGCGAGATCCGTGCGCTCGGTACCGCGTTCGACGTGCAACTCGCCGCGGATGAAGTCGAGGTGCTCGTCACCGAGGGCAAGGTGGCGGTATCGGCCGTCTCGGCGGAGAGGGTGGCTGCCGACGAGGATGTGACCGCGATCGTCGCCGCGGGACAGCGGACGCTGCTGGCGCCGCGCGGGCCCGACGAGATCGCAGCTCGGCCCGCCGTGCTCGCGCTCACCACGAGTGACCGGGCGCGAATGGTCGTGGCGGCGGGCGTCGCACCGCGCCAGCTGGAGTTTTCCGCCGCCCCGCTCGCGTGGGTCGTTGCCGAGTTCAACCGCGACAACCCCACGAAGCTCGTGGTCGCTGATCCGACGCTCGCGGCGATGCCGATCGGCGCGTCGCTGCGCTCCGACAACGTCGAAGGTTTCGTACGACTGCTCGAACACAGTTTTGCCGTGGCGGTGGAACGGCCCGACGTGGCCACCATCGTGCTTCGCCGCCGTGCGCCCGCCGCGGTTCGTTGAGCTCACGGTCGCATAAATAACCGCGATTTCTTTAGGGGGTCGCGCGCCCGGGTCCGTCTTGAGACGGACCCTCCCCAAACCCCTCATGCGACCTCTTTCTCCCTTCGTGCTTTTGCGCGCGACGATTGTCCTGCTCTGCCTCGTCTCTTTCGGCTCCGCGGCTGAGACGCCCCGCCGTTTCGATGTGCCGGCAGGCGAGGCCGGAGACATGCTCCGGCAGTTTGCGCAACAGGCGGGCCAGCAGGTGTTGTTTCCGGCCGAGGAAATACGCGGCATTCGCACGTCGGCCGTGCGCGGCGAGATGAGTGTGCGTGACGGCTTGGAACGCATGCTTGCCGGCACGCCGTTGCGCGCTGCATTCGATGAAGCGAGCGGCACCTTTGCGGTCTCGCGTCAGCCGGCAACGACGTCCTCCGCGTCCTCTCCCGGAGCGTTGGGCATGATCGAAGGACGCGTGCAAAACGCGCGCACCGGCGAATATCTCGAGCGCGCGCGGCTGCAGCTTTCCGGCACAACTCAGGAAACATTTACCGACGCCGACGGCTATTTCCGCTTCGCTCGCGTAGCGCCGGGTGAAGCGATTGTGCAGGTTTTCTTCACCGGCTTGCCCACGCAAACGGTGACCGTGACGGTGCCGCAGGGTGCGACCGTCCAGCAGGACATCGCCTTCAATGCTTCGGCCGCGAGCGCATCCGACGGCACCGTGAAACTCGATGCGTTCGTGGTCGACACGTCGCGCGAGATGGCCGCGTCGGCCATCGCGATCAATGAGCAGCGCTTCGCAGCCAATATCAAAAACGTCGTCTCGACCGATGAGTTTGGTTTCGTCGCCGAAGGTAACGCCGCCGATTTCCTGAAATACCTTCCGGGCATCACGATTGAAAGTTCCGGCGGTAATTCACGCGACGTCTCGATCAACGGCGTGCCGTCCGCCAACGTCCCGATCACGCTCGATGGCTTCGGCGTCGCAAGCGCGGGTGTCGGCAACACGAACACGGGTCGCGCCGTCGCGATGGACATGATGTCCATCAACAACCTCTCGCGGATCGAGGTCGAGTATTCGCCCACCCCCGAGTCTCAGGGCGCCGCGCTCGCCGGCTCGGTGAACATGGTGCCGCGGAGCGCATTCGAGCGCGCCCGGCCCGTGCTCAACGCGAGCGTGTTTCTCGTCATGCGCAGCACCGAGCCCGATTTCGAAAAAACGCCCGGCCCGCGCACCAAGCCTTCGCGGAAGGTCGATCCGGGTTTCGATTTTTCCTACGTTGCGCCCATCAACAAGCGCTTCGGCTTCACGCTCTCGGGCGGCACATTGACGAACTTTTCCCCCGAACCGCTCTCGCAGACCGTGTGGCGCGGGGCCAGCGCCGCGACCGGTGGAAACTTTCCCGCGACGACGCCCGATCGGCCGTACCTCACCTCGTATACTTATCGTGACGGCACCAAGGACACGACGCGCAACTCCCTCGGCGCGAGCGTGGACTTCAAGCTCTCGCGCAGCGACCGGCTCACGCTCGGCTACCAGTTTTCTTATTTCCATCTCTACGCTTCGAACCAGGGCCGCCACTTCGTGATGAACCGCGTGCTGCCCGGCGACTTCAGCCTGCTTTCCACCCGCAGTGCGCCCGGCGAAGCCGAGTTGCAGCTTACGAATCTCATCCGCGACCGTCATAACCGCACGCACACGCCGACGCTCGTGTGGCGGCACGACGGCCCGATCTGGAAGGGCGATCTGGGTCTTGGTTATTCACGATCGACGAACCGCAATCGCGACATCGACAAGGGACTTTTCACCAGCAGCACCGGCTTCCGCCGACCCGTCACGCTCGCGTTCGATGGCATGCTCGAACACCGCCCGGAGCGCATCACGGTCACCGACCCTGCGACCGGCGCCGTGATCGATCCGTTCGCGATCACGAATGCGAGCTTCAACACCGCGACCGCGAGCCAGAGCGACACCTCTGATGTCCAGCGTACCGCCTACGCGAATCTCGGGCGCGAGTTCTACGGCCGCATTCCGCTGCGCCTGAAAACGGGCCTCCATCTGCGCCAGTCCACGCGCGACAACCGCAACCAGAATTCCGTCTTCACGTTTCTCGGCGCCGACGGGAATGCCGCGACGGTCGAGAGCGCCGAGCCGTTCCTCGATCCAGTCTATTCATCGCGTTCCGGTTCGTATGGTTTGCCGGCGATCCATGGCATCAGCAACGCGCTCGCGTGGCAGCACTATCAGGCGAACCCCACCCAGTTCAGCCTGAACCAAAACAACGAGTATCGCTCGATCGTCACGGCTTCGAAATGGGCCGAGGAGACCGTCACCGGTGCCTATCTCCGCGCGGATGCGAGCTTCTTCGAGCGTCGACTCAAGCTCGTCGGAGGCCTACGCGCCGAACAGACCAACATCGAGGCGCAGGGACCGCTCACGGATCCCACGCGCAATTTCCAACTCGACGCGCAGGGCCGCCGCGTGCCGATCGTCGCGAACACGAACTCGCTCGAATATTCCCGCCTCACGTTCATCGAGCGTGGTGCGCGCACTGAGAAGGAATATCTCCGGCTGTTCCCAAGTCTTAACGCCAGCTATAACATCCGTGACAATCTCATCGGCCGCGTCGCGGTATATCGTTCGGTCGGCCGGCCAAATTTCAATCAATACGCCGGCGGCGTCACGCTGCCCGACGCCGAAGCGATCCCGTCGCAGGCCAACCGGATCATCGTCAACAACGCAGGCATCAAGGCCTGGAGCGCCGACACGCTGAATGTCCGGCTCGAATATTATTTCCAAGGCGTGGGCCAGATTTCGCTGAACGCCTTCCGTCGCGATTTTAAAAATTTCTTTGGCGGCACGCGCTTTCCCGCCACGCCTGAATTTCTCGCGCTCTATGACATCGATCCCGACCTCTACGGCGCGTTCGATGTACAGACGCAATATAACGTCCCCGGCACCGTCCGCATGGAAGGCTCGAGCCTGAATTACCGGCAGGCGCTCACGTTTCTTCCGCATTGGGCGCGTGGTGTGCAGGTCTTCGGCAATGTCTCGACGCAACGTCGAACCGGCGCGCTCGTCGGCAATGCCGGTTTCGATTTCTTCCCGCGCAGCGGCAGCTGGGGCGTGAGCCTTACGCGGGAGAAATTCAACGTGCGCTTCAACTGGAACTACCGCGGCAAGCGGCGCGGCGCGGCCGTCACCGGTGCCGGCCTGCCCGAGGATAACTACACGTGGATTCCGGAGCGTCTCACGCTGGATGCGCAGGCCGAGGTCTTTATCTACAAACGTATCGCGCTTTTCGGCAGCCTGCGCAACGTGACCAACGAGCCCGAAGACACGCACATCTATAATGACCTCACACCCGGCGTCGCGCGGTTCCGCAACCGCATCGATTACGGCGCGCTGTGGACGTTTGGCTTGCGCGGCACGTTCTGAAATCCCGCGCCTGATTCCGTGCGGCGTCATCATCGCGCGTTCCTCCGCCTCCGTCTTCTTCGCCTTTCTCACCTTCCGGATTCTTCAACTCATGCGTTTCCGCCCCGCGTTTTTCGCCTCGCTCATTCCCCTTGTTACGCTCGCAGCCGGTGTGTCTGCCGTGTCGGCCGCCAACGCCGATAACGCCGCCACCGCCGCGAAACCGAACGTCCTCTTTATCGCGATCGACGATCAGAACGACTGGGTCGGCCCGCTCGGCGGTCATCCGCTCGCGCGCACGCCGCACCTCGATCGCCTCGCGGCGCGCGGCACGACGATGCTCAACGCGCACTGCCAGGCCCCGCTCTGCAATCCGTCCCGCACGAGCCTGATGCTCAGCCTGCGACCGACCACCACTGGCGTCTACGGCCTGGCGCCGTGGTTTCGCACGCTCGATTCGTGGAAGGATCGCGTCTCGCTGCCGCAGCACTTCAAGGCTCACGGCTACCGCACGCTCACGACCGGCAAGATCTACCACGGCGGCGTCGGCAATGCCGAGGCGCGCGCACACGAGTTCGACCTCTGGGGACCCGGAGGCGGCATCGGTGTCCGGCCCAAGGAGAAACTCATCCCGGCGACGCCGGGCGGCAATCATCGCGCAATGGACTGGGGCGTCTTTCCGCACCGCGATGAGGACAAGGGCGACTACCAGATCGCGAGCTGGGCCATCGAACAAATGCGCACGGCATCCAAAACGCAGCCGTTCTTCCTCGCGGTCGGATTCTTCCTCCCGCACGTGCCGTGCTATATCACGCAGAAATGGTATGATTTGTTTCCCGGCGACGATCGTCTTTTGCCGCCCGTCAAAGCCGACGACCGGGACGACACACCGCGTTTTTCCTGGAACCTCCATTGGTCTCTGCCCGAGCCGCGGCTGAAGTGGGTCCAGGAAAACAACCAGTGGCACAACCTCGTCCGCTCCTATCTCGCGTCGACCGCCTTCGTCGACGCCCAGATCGGCCGACTGCTCGCCCAGCTCGAGGCGTCCGGGCTCGCGGACAACACCCTCATCGTTGTCTGGGGCGACCATGGCTGGCATCTCGGCGAGAAAGGTAGCACCGGAAAGAATACGCTGTGGGAACGCTCCACACGCATCCCGCTCATCTTCGCCGGCCCGGGCGTCGCGAAGGGCGCCCGCTCGATGCAGCCCGCCGAGCTCCTCGATATTTATCCGACCCTCGCCGAGCTCTGCGGCCTGCCGGCGCGGCCGGATCTCGAAGGGCTCAGCCTCGTGCCGCAGTTGCGCAACGCGGACGCGAAACGCACCCGCCCCGCGATCACATCGCACAACCAGGGGAATCACGGCGTCCGCAGCGAACGCTGGCGCTATATTCATTACGCCGACGGCACCGAGGAGCTCTACGACATCGCAAACGATCCCCGCGAGTGGACCAACCTCGCCGGCGATCCGCGCCACGCGAAGATCATGGCCGAGCATCGCCGCTGGCTGCCGCGGATCGATGCGCCGCCCGCGCCCCGCAGCGCGAATCGAGTGCTCACTTACGATCCGGCGACCAACGAGTCGGTATGGGAAGGCAAACGCGTACTCGCGACCGATCCCATTCCCGGCCTCTGATCGCGCCGCGCTGAGGACGTGGGATTTTCCCGCGTCGAAGGCTTGCACCCTGCGGCCGGGCGTTCGTTCGTAGGCATCGATCAGTTACGCTCAGTTGCCCCTCTTCTCTTATGAAACTCCGCGTCCTTTCTTACGCCGCCCGCGCGTTCCTTCTCGGCTTTGCGCTCACCACCTTCGGCTTCGCCGCCAACGCACCGAAGTCCCCCAAAGGCGGCAAGAAAGCAGCGCCCCCGCCCGGACTTAAATTTCGCGTCCAGCAGCTCCACCTCGACAACAACGAGGGCTGCGCGGTCGCCGACTTCGATCGTGACGGCAAACTCGATGTCAGCGCCGGCGAGTTCTGGTATGCGGGCCCCGACTTCAAGGCCAAGCGGCCGCTTCGCAAGCTCGAGCCGTTCGGCGCGGATTACATGACCAATTGCGGCGAACATGCCTACGACGTGAACGGCGACGGCTTTCCGGACATCGTCAGCGGCGCGTTCATGGACACAAAAGTGTACTGGTATGAAAACCCCGGCGCCAAAGTCCGCACCACCGACGCCCTCTGGACACCGCACGTGCTGATCGACACCAAGCTCGCGCAGAACGAGTGGAGCGATTTCCGGGATCTCGATGGCGATGGCAAGCCCGAGTATATAGTGAACTCGTACGGCCACATGAACGCCGTGATGGCGTATCGCTTTGGCCATGACGCCGCCGGTGCGCCCGTCCTGCTGCCGTGGACGATACAAGCGGGTGCGCCATTCGTGAACGGCCACGGCATCGGCTTCGGCGACATCAACGGTGACGCCCTCGAGGACATTCTATATGGCAACGGCTGGTATGAGCGCCCGAAGGACGGCGCGATGACGAAGCAGTGGAAACGCCACGCGGACTGGACGTTTCCCCATGCGAGCACGCCGATGATCGTCGTCGATCTCACGGGTGACGGCCGCAACGACTTCATCTGGGGCCACGGTCATAATTACGGCCTATATTGGGAAGAGCGACGCGATGACAACAAGGACGGCTCCACCAACTGGCGTCACTATCTCATCGACGACAAAGTCTCGCAGAACCACTGCCTTGTCTGGGAGGACATCGATGGCGACGGCAAACCGGAACTGATCACCGGCCGGCGCGTGAAAGCGCACAGCGGGAAAGACCCGGGCGATAATGAACCCGGCGTACTCTATTACTACAAATGGAACGCGGCCAATCGTGCCTTCACCAAGCACCTGATCGCCGGCGACGGCCCGGGCATCGGCCTGCAAATCCGGCTGGCCGACCTCGATGGCAACGGTTGGAAAGACGTCGTTGTCGCGGGCAAGAGCGGCACGCACGTGATCTGGAATCTCGGCAAATAATCCCCCATGCCACGCCCCCGCCTTCTTGTCCTCCTCGGTCTGATAAGCCTCGTCCTGTTTTCGAGTCGCGCGTCCGCCGCTCCGGCCGCGGCGGCCTCGCCGTTTGTGCTGAAGGATGGCGATCGCGTCGTGTTTCTCGGCGACACGCTGATCGAGCGGGAGCAGTATCACGGGTGGATCGAGCTCATGCTCACGACGCGATTCGCGGGGCGCGACGTGACCTTTCGCAATCTCGGCTGGAGCGCCGACACGCCGGCGGGCGATTCGCGTTTCGGGTTGAGTCTCGTGCAGGCGGGGCGTGAATCGCCGGACGAGGGCTGGAAGCAACTCGTCAAACAAATCGAAGACGCGAAGCCGACGGTGGCGTTCATCGGTTACGGCATGGCGAGCTCGTTCGATGGCGACAGCGGACTCACTAAATTCAAGGCCGACTACCAGCGCCTGCTCGACACGATCGAGCGCACTTCGCCCGGCGTGCGGATCGTACTGCTGAGTCCGATCGCGCACGAGAATCTGGGCGCGCCGTGGCCGAATCCCGCGCAGCACAACGCGCAACTCGCCGCCTATGCGCGCGTGGTCGGAGAGCTCGCGGCGGAGCGCAAGGCGGCGTTCGTGCCGCTCTATGACGTGTTGCGCTCGCGCAGCAATCTCACGCTGACCGCGAACGGAATTCATCCGACGGATCGCGGCTACCGCGCGATCGCAGAGATCATCGAGGACCGCTTGTTCGCGGGGCTCAGCGCCGTCGGCGGCGGAGCGGGTGGGTGGCGCGCGAGCACGCGAATCGAGCCGTTGCGGCAGGCGATCCTGCGCAAGAACGAGTGGTTTTTCCACCGCTCGCGGCCGGCCAACATGGCTTACATTTTCGGCTTCAGAAAACGCGAGCAGGGGAAGAACGCGACCGAGGTTCTCCAGTTCGACGAATTCATCGCGGCCGAGGAAAAACGCATTGCGCAACTGCGCGCGCTCCAGCCGGCGAACGTGCCGGAGATTCCGCGCCGCATCGGTAACGTCGGCGCTAAGTTCACGCCGCAGCCGCATCCGAGTTTCCAGGTCGACGAGGGACTCGAGGTCACGCTGTGGGCCGAAAATCCGCTGCTGAACAAGCCGCTCCAGATGAACTTCGATCCGCAGGGCCGGCTGTGGGTTGTGAGCTCCGAGCTCTATCCGCAGATCGAGCCGGGCCAGGCGGCGACCGATAAAATCATCGTGCTTGAAGACACGAAGAGCGCGGGGCGGGCGGACAAGGCGACGATATTTGCCGACGGGCTGCTGATTCCGACCGGCATCGATGTCGGGCACGGCGGAGCTTACGTCGCGCAGAGTACGGAGCTGTTGCACTTCAAGGATACGAACGGCGACGGCAAGGCGGACGAGCGTCGCACGGTGCTCAGCGGTTTCGGCACGGAGGACACGCATCACAATCTGCACACGTTGCGCTGGGCGCCGGACGGGCGGCTCACGATGATCCAGTCGGTCTATACGCGCACGGACACGGAAACACCGCACGGCGTGGTGCGGCTGAAGGCGGGCGGGACGTTTCGCTTCGATCCGCGCGACGAACGCATGGAGATTTTGTATCGCGGATTGATCAACGGCTGGGGCCATCAGTTCGACGATTTCGGGCAGTCGATGATGACCGATGGCGCTGGCTTCGAAGGAATTTCATGGGGCGTGCCGGGTGCGACGCTGCGCACGCTGGCCCCGGCGCGGCGCGTCATCGACAGCATCAGTGCAGGACGTTACCCGAAGTTTGCGGGCATCGAGATTGTACGCAGTGCGATGTTTCCGGCGGACTGGCAGGGCGACGTGATCACGCTCGATTTTCGGGCGCATCGCGTGGTGCGTTTCAAGGTGAGCGAACAAGGCTCGGCTTTCGCGACGAAGGAAATGCCGGACCTGATGCGGACGACGGCGGACTCGTTTCGGCCGATCGATGTGCGGCACGGGCCGGACGGCGCGTTGTATATAGCGGACTGGAGCAATCCGATCATCCAGCATGGCGAAGTGGACTTCCGCGATCCGCGGCGCGACAAGGCGCACGGCCGGATCTGGCGCGTGGCGTTCAAGGGCGCGAAGCCGCTTGCGAAACGCGATCTGGCGAAGCTTCCGAACGGCGATCTGCTCGACCTGCTGGCATCGCCGAATGGTTACGAGCAGGAGCAAGCGCGTCGCGTGCTCGTCGAGCGCGGAGCGGCGAAGGTGTTGCCGGACCTCGAGGCGTGGACGAAGCGACAGACAGGCGAGCCGGCGCGGCTGCGGGCGTTGTGGATGTATCAGGCTTTCAATCACGCGAAGCCGGAGCTGTTGTCGGGGCTTCTCGCGGCGAAGGATGCTCGCGTGCGCGCGGCAGCCGTGCGCGTGCTGGCCGACAGCGACGACCAGACGATCGGCTCGCTGGCAGCACTCGTTGCCGACCCCCATCCGCGGGTGCGGCTCGAGGCGGTGCGTGCGCTCGGTCGGCGCCCGTCGGCGCGAAGTGCCGAACTCGCGTTGAGCGTGCTCGAGCGCCCGATGGATTCGCATCTGGATTATGCGGTGTGGCTCACGATGAACGAGCTGGCCGAGCCGTGGCTCGCGGCGGTGAAGAGTGGCGCGTGGACGATCGCCGGTCGCGAGAAGCAGCTCGAGTTTGCGTTGAAGGCGATCGAGCCGGCGCAGGCGAGCGAAGTGCTCGGAATTCTCGTGCGCAAGGAAGGCGGCGTGCCGCGCGATGGCTCGGGTCCGTGGATCGAGCTGATCGGCTTGGCCGGCGGCGCGACGGAATTGCGGCTGTTGTTCGATCAGCTCCTGCGCGGTGATTTTGCGGACGCAGTGGCGTTGCGCGCGATGGCCGCGCTCGGCGACGCGGCACGTTTGCGCAGTGTGAAACCGGCGGGTGATCTCGCGGGGCTCGCGACCTTGTTGCGCGCGGCGAACGAGCGCGCGCGCATCGCAGCCGTGCAACTCGCCGGCTCGTGGAAGGTGGCGCGTTTCATCCCGCAACTCGTGGAGATCGCGACAAAGGCCGGTGCTCCGGCGGCGGAGCGGAGCGCGGCATTTGCGGCGCTGCGCGAGATCGGCGGCCCGCGGGCGATCGCGGAATTGAAGAAACTCGCGAGCGGTGATGCTCCGCTCGAGATCCGCCGCGATGCGGTCGTGACGCTTGCCAGCCTGGAACTGCCGACCGCGCTGCCGCACGTGATCGCGTTGTTGAAGGCGACGACGGATGAGGCGCAATCGCAGGCGCTGTGGCGCGCGTTGCTCGGCATCCGCGGCGTGAGCGGGCGGCTGGCGAGCGAGCTGCCGAAGACGGAGTTGCCGAAGGAGGTCGCGCGCGCAGGGCTGCGGCCGGCGCGTGAGGGAAGCCAGCATCAGGCGCTCGTGCCGGTGCTGTTGAAGAGCGCGGGGCTCGCGTTGTCGGACGTGGCGTTGTCGCCGGCGGAGTTGCAGAAACTGGCGCAGGACGCGCTGGCCAAGGGCGACGCGAGACGCGGCGAACACATCTATCGCCGCGCGGAGCTGGCGTGCATGGCGTGTCATGCGATCGGCGGCGCAGGCGGCAAGCTCGGTCCGGATCTGACGAGCCTCGGCGCGAGCGCGCCACCGGACTATATCGTGGAGTCGCTGCTCTACCCGAACGCGAAAATCAAGGAAGGTTATCACTCCGTGTTGATCGCGACCAAGGACGGGCAGGAGCACAGCGGAATGATCGCGAAGGAAGGTGACACCGAGATCGTGTTGCGCACGGCGGCGAATCAGGATGTGTCGATCGCCACGAAGGACATCGCGCGGCGGACGAGCGTCGGCTCGCTGATGCCCGCGGGCCTGCTCGATACGCTCGTGCCGGAGGAACGACTCGACCTCATCACGTTCATCGCGCAGCTCGGCAAGCCCGGCGACTATGATGCTGCAAAAGGCGGCGTGGCGCGCGTGTGGAAGCTCTATCTCATCGTCAGTCGAAATGAGCATCTCGGCGTCGAGCGCGTGGTCGCGGGGGATTTCTCGCTCAACGATTGGGCGCCGGCGTTTTCCCTGGCGAGTGGCACGCTGCCGCAGGAGGCGATCCAGACGCAGTTTCCGAATCGCGGCAACAACCGCGGGCTCTTCGCCGGCACGCGCGTGGAAGCGGCGAAGGATGGCCCGGCGAAGTTTACCCTGGCCGGCGACGCGAAGGGCGTGTGGGTCAACGGCAGCCCTGTGCCGGCTGCGGCGACCTCGACCGCCTCGGCGGGCGCGGCCGAATTTACCGTGCCGCTGAAGCGCGGGATCAACGCTATCGTGGTTCAGCTCAACGACGTGATGCCGACCGACATCGCGCTGCGCTCGGGCGATGTGACGTTTCTGGTCGAGTAGGGTGGAGCGGGCTTCGACACGTCTTGGAGATTTGCCTGTTTCGCGCCCCAAAGGTTGCTCGCATACGCGTTAACCTAACGAACCTGTAATGCCTGTGTAGCCCGCCTCGGAAGAGGCGGGATGAACCTGGCGCTCAAGCTGGCGCCGGTCCCTGCTCTCCCGAGCAGGGCTACATGCATCGAGTGCCTTTCCGCCGAAAATCTTCGTGCCTGCTCTTCCCAGAGTCGCCCGCCTTGTCAGACAAACACCGACAACGGCACTTCTCCAAGACTGACAGGGGTATCAGACGCACACGGATAATTAGAAAACGCAGCTTCCGCCATACTGGCGGGGCTATGACGTTTAAATGTGCTGCAGTTGGAGTGCTTGTTTTCCTTACCGCCGCTTTATCCACCGCTCGTGCCGTCGAGAGCGTTTGGGAATACAGCGTGCAGGTGAGTTCGTCCGTTCAAACCTCGCCGGCCAAAGTCACCCTCACCTGGCCCCAGGACACCAACGGCACGCCTTCGAGCTACACCGTTTATCGTAAGGCTCCCACGGATACGTCGTGGGGCTCCGGCACCTCGCTCCCCGGGAGCACGACGACCTACACCGACTCGAACGTCGCGGTCGGTAGCGCTTACGAGTACCGCATCGTCAAGGTCGCGGGCAGCTACACCGGCTATGGCTACATTCTCACGGGCGTGAACGCCCCGCTCGTCGATCAACGCGGCAAGGTCGTGCTCGTCGTCGACAACACCGTCGCGTCTCCGCTCGCCGCCGAGCTCACGCGCCTGCAGCAGGATCTCGCCGGCGACGGCTGGTCCGTCGTCCGTCACGATGTCCCGCGCACCGACTCGCCCGCGAACGTCAAGAATCTCATCAAGTCCACTTACAACGCCGATCCGGCGAACGTGAAGGCCGTCTTCCTCTTTGGTCACGTGCCGGTGCCGTATTCCGGTGTGCTCGTGCCGGATGGTCATCCTGACCACAACGGTGCCTGGCCGGCGGATGTCTACTACGGTGACATGGACGGCAATTGGACCGACAGCACCGTCAACCACACGCAGTCGATCAACACGAGCCCGACGGATGCGGCGCGGCTCTCGAATCGTCCCGGTGACGGCAAGTTCGACCAGACGGATCTTCCCTCGGCGCTCGAACTTCAGGTCGGTCGCGTCGATCTCTCGAATCTTCCTGGTCGCACGACGTGGGGCGGCCCGGCGACGTTCGCCAGCGAGATCGAGCTTCTCCGCAAGTATCTCAACAAGGACCACAATTTCCGTCACCGCAAAGTGAACCCCGCGCGTCGCGCCGTCGTGGGCGACTACTTCGGATCGCGCGGCGGCGAGGCGTTTGCCGCGTCCGGTTATCGCAGCTTCGCGCCCCTCGTCGGCGCGAACAACGTCCGCAATCTCAATGTCGAGTTCAACGACCAGCGCGGGGTATGGATTCCGCAGGTTGCGGCGAACGACTACCTGCTCGCCTACGGATGCGGCGCCGGCAGCTACACCAGCATATCCGGTCTTGGCAGCGGCCTCTATAATGGCGCCGACACGATCGAGCTCGTGAACAACAACGTTCGCGGCGTTTTCAATCTTCTCTTCGGCTCGTGGCTCGGCGACTGGGACACCGAGGACAACATCCTCCGCGCTCCGCTCGCGACCGATCACGGTCTCGTCTCCGCTTGGTCCGGCCGCCCGCACTGGTTCATCCACTCGATCGGCCTTGGCGAGCCGATCGGTCACGCCGCCCGCGTCACGCAGAACAACAACGGTCTGTATCAAACGCAGATCAACAGCTCGCAGTATCGCATCCACGTCGCGCTGATGGGCGACCCGACGCTGCGCCTGCATCCCGTCGTGCCGGTTGCGAACCTGAACGGTTCCGCCAATGGCTCGACGGCGGCGCTCACGTGGTCCGCATCGAACGACTCCGCGATCGTCGGCTATCATGTTTACCGCCGCAATGGCTCGACCGGTTCCTTCACGCGCCTGACCAGCTCACCGGTGACTGCGACGAACTATACAGACAGCGCGTCCGCATCCGGCGCCACCTATATGGTCCGCGCCATCAAGCTCGAGAACACCACGAGCGGCAGTTACTATAATGCGAGCCAGGGCATGTTCTGGACCGTCGGCGGCGCGTCGACTCCGACCGAGCCCACCGCGCCGACGGCTCCTGCGGCCGATACGAGCGCGCCTTCGGTTTCGATCTCCGCGCCGTGGGGTGGCGCCACTGTTTCCGGCGCGTCGGTGACCGTTTCCGCGAATGCGACCGACAACGTCGCGGTGACCGGCGTGCAGTTCAAACTCAACGGCGCCAACCTCGGCTCCGAGGACACGAGCGCGCCGTTCAGCGCGACGCTGAACAGCACGACGCTCACGAACGGCACGCACACGCTCTCCGCCGTCGCACGCGACGCAGCGGGTAACATGGCGAGCGCCAGCAATGTTTCGATCACGGTCAATAACGTGACGTCCACTCCGACCGAGCCCACCGCGCCGACGGCCCCGACCGAACCTACATCCCCGACGAGTCCGACGGTTCCTGCGGGCACGACCGCGTGGTTCGACGATGCGCTGCCGGCGGGCGCTGGCGGCAGCGGCAATGGTGGCGATACGTGGAATTGGGTTTCGAGCAGCCCCGCGCCGATCTCCGGTTCGAAGGCGCACCAATCCGCGCTCGCTGTCGGGCTGCACGAGCACTCGTTCAACTGGGCGACGCCGATGGCGGTTGGCATCGGCGATGTGCTGGTGACCTACGTCTATATTGATCCGGCGAACAAGCCGACGACCCTGATGCTGAGCTTCAACAATGGCAGCTGGGAGCACCGCGCGTATTGGGGCGCGAACGAGATTCATTACGGCAACAATAACACGCCGGGCCGCTTCAACATGGGCGCGATGCCCGCGGCGGGTCAATGGGTGCGGCTCGAAATTCCCGCCAACGCGGTGGGCCTCGAGAACAGTTCTGTCACCGGCATGTCGTTCTCCGCTTACGGTGGACGCGTGACGTGGGATCTCACCGGCAAAGCCTCGGCGGCGTCGGCACCCACAGCCCCCACGGAGCCGACGAGCCCGACCTCGCCGACCTCGCCGACGGCACCGACGAGCGCGTGGACCGACACCGCTTGGTTCGACGACGCGCTGCCGGCTGGCGCAGGTGGCAGCGGCACGGGTGGCGACAATTGGAATTGGGTTTCGAGCAGCCCCGCGCCGTTCTCCGGCTCGAAGGCGCATCAGTCGAATCTCGCGACGGGCCTGCACGAGCACTCTTTCTTCACCTGGGGAGGCGCGCCGTTCCAGATTGGGGCGGGCGAGAAGCTCTTCGTCTATATATATATTGATCCGGCAAATGTGCCCTCGGAAATCATGTTGAGCTTCGCGGCCGACAACTGGGAGCACCGCGCCTATTGGGGCGCCGATCGCATCAGCTACGGCACGCGTGGCACGGCGGGTCGTTACTATGCGGGAGCGATCCCGGCCGCGGGCCAGTGGGTCCGCCTCGAAGTGCCGGCGAGCGCGGTGGGCCTCGAAGGGCAGGCGATCAAAGGCATGTCGTTTAGTTTGTTCGATGGTCGCGCGACCTGGGACAAGTTTGGCAAGTCCACGCCGTCGACGACCTCGACGCCGACGAGTCCGACTGCGCCCACCGAGCCGACGGGCACGACAGGCGTCGACTTCACGTGGGTGGACGATGCGCTGCCGGCGGGTGCGTTGGGCGGCGGCACGGGTGGCGAGTCGTGGAACTGGGTGACCAGCGGTCCGACGCCGTTCTCCGGTGCGAAGGCGCATCAATCGATCGCAGCGGCCGGCCTGCACGAGCACTCGTTCAACTGGGCGAGCGCGAAGATGAATGTGGCCGCGGGCGACGTTCTCTATACGTATGTATATCTCGACCCGGCGAACATGCCTTCGGCGATCATGTTGAGCTTCGCTTCCGACAACTGGGAGCACCGGGTGTACTGGGGCGCGGATCGTTTCCCGTATGGCACGCGCGGCACGCCGGGTCGCTTCTATGCGGGTGCACTGCCGGCCGCCGGCCAGTGGGTGCGCCTCGAGGTTCCTGCGAGTGCGGTCGGCCTTGAAGGCCACGCGGTGAGCGCGATGGCATTCAGCACTTACGATGGCCGCGTGACGTTCGACAAGAGCGGCAAGGTCTCGAAGTGAGAATCAATTTTGCCGGGCAATTCCAGGCCCGGCTCAAGCAAGGGTAATCCGGGTATAGAGCTTCACTTTCGCGCGCGGGCCGCACACCCACGCGTGACATAGCAAACGGCGCCGGGCGGCTTTCGAGCTGCCCGGCGCTTCTGCGTTTGGCGGAGGAAGGGTCGCGTGGCCGGCGCGGCCGCCCCGTTTCCCGGGATCCCGGGCAGTCGGGCGGCCCGTCCTTATCTTTTGGATACCGGCCGATACAGCGGATCCTCGTCGATGATCTCGCGCCACATGTCGGCGGCGCTGATCTTGCGGTCGCGCGCGCGGTTCACCCATACCACCTCGGTCGTTGCGTCGGGCGGTGTGAAGCGAATGCCCCAGATCGGATCGAACGCTTCCGCGGAGAGCGAATAACGCATGTCGCCCAGCACGCTTGGATCGGCCGGGCTGCGCGCGACCCACGCCTCGGAAAACCACGCGAACCGCTCGAACGATTCGGCGCGGTTGCGCGCCCGCTCGGCGGCGCTCAGGTCGCCGAACCGCACGAGCGGCAGCGACCAGCCGTCGCGCACGGTCGCGCCGGAAAACCACCCCACGCGAATGCGGTCCGCGTGGATCTTCCCCTCGTGTATATAGATCGCGCGCCAGACGAGATTGTTGGCAATCGTCGGCATGACCTCGCGGCGCTCGATCGTGTGGCCGCGCGAGGCAGCGAGCTGTTGTTGGGCGCCGATCGCGCGCGTGTGCTGCACGACGCCGACGGCGATATACGTTGCGCACAAAGCCAGCGCGACGACGGCAGGGCGCGAGTGTTGGCGGGCGAGCGCGATGACGAGCCCGATGAGGAGCACGAGTGTGAATGGCGGGTCGATGATCGAAATCACATCCCAGCCGGCGCGGTGTTTCGAGAAAGGCCAGAGCAGTTGAGTGCCGTAGCTCGTCGCGGCGTCGAGGAGCATGTGGCTAAGGTACGCGAGCATGCACGCGGCCCAGAGCCACAACCAGCGTGAGCGCTCGCGCCAGGCGGGTCGCGCGAGCCAGAGCGCCGCGACGATGGCCGCGCCGACCGGCGTGAACGCGAGCGCGTGCGTAAAGCCCCGGTGATGCTCGATCGCGAGCAGCGGATCCGCGGCGCTGCGGATAAACACATCGGCATCGGGGGCAAACGCCGCGAGCCCGCCGGCTAGAGCTGCGGCGCGCCCGAGCTTCCGGCCGAACGCGACGTAGCTCAGATTCGCGCCGAGCAGGAGATGGGTGAGCGGATCCACGGGAGCGGAAGAAACCGGTCCGGGAGACGGAGGCAACTCAGCGCGCAATCGGTCTCGCTGACGAGCGCCTGGCGCAGGCTGGGACTCAATCCGTGGTTGTCATTTTTGAAATCTGGGGCTCGCACTTCGTTGTCGGACACTCAATCTGTCGCCGCTTCTCCCCCATGAAACGAACCCTGTCCCTCGTTGCCCTCGTGGCACTCGTCTTGACCACCGGTCGCCTCTTCGCGGCCGAGCCGAAACCCAACACGCTCACACCCGCCGAGAAATCCGCCGGCTGGAAGCTCCTGTTCAACGGCAAGTCGCTCGACGGTTGGAAGGCCAGCGAGGACAAAGCGGCGTTTACCGTCGAGGACGGCTGCCTCGTCACGTTCAGCGATGCGAAGCGGGCCGCCGCCGAAAAATGGAAGCGCTCGCACCTCTTCTACGCTGGCCCGGTCGCCAACGCCAACTTCAAGAACTTCGAGCTTTCACTCGATATAAAGACCGCGCCAAAGGCGAATTCGGGTGTATATATCCACACCGCATATCAGGAGTCCGGCTGGCCCGACAAAGGCTACGAGATCCAGGTCAACAACACGCACAAGGACGTGAAGAAGGGTGCCGGTCTTTATGCTATAAAGGACAACTTCGAGGCACCCGCAAAGGATGGCGAATGGTACACGATGTTGATCAAGGTCGAGGGGAAACGCATCCAGACCTTCGTCAACGGAAAGCAGATCGTCGACTTCACCGAGCCGACTCCTCCCGCGCCGCCGAAGAAGATGGCGGGCCGCAAGCTCTCGAGCGGCACGATCGCGATCCAGGGGCACGATCCCGAGAGCAAGGTGATGTATAAAAACATCAAGATTCGCGTGCTGCCGTGAGGGGCAGGGATCTTGCGTTGAGGGCTGAGACGCTAAGAGCTGAGAGCTGAGACAGCGAATCGGCGGGCGGGCCAAGGCCCGCCCGAAGGATTGCGCTTAGTTCAGCAGCGCTTCGATCAGCCGGAACACGGCGAAAAACAGGCCGGCGATGAGCGTGAGGACGAGCAGGACGAACATCGCGAGCACGAACCCGATTTTCTGCATCGGTCGCGGGCGAAGCCCGGGGCGGTAGTGCTGCTCGATGAGCGCGAGATTGCGGGTGTTGGCCTGCCACACGAAATCGAACAGGTCGCCGAGGAAGGGCACCGCGCCGACGATCGTCTCGAGAAGGATATTGCCGCCCATTCTGGTGAGCACGCGGGCAGGCATGCCCAGGCGGGCGCCTTGATAAATCACATACAGCGACAGCAACGCGCCGATCCAGTCGCCTGCGCCCGGCACCAACCCGATGATCGGATCCACCCCGATCCGCCACTTGCCGATTGGGATCGAACGATCGAGAAACCAGGCGAGTCCTCGCAACCGGCGCAGACGCATCGCGGCATCGCGGGACAACGGCTCGGGAGGAATCGGAGTGGCGAAGCCTGACGTGGTCGTCGCCATGGTCATGGCTTACGCGGGCCGCTTATAGAGCGCTGCATCGAGGATCGACCACAGGTGAATGATCCAACCCAGGAGGAACCACCAGAGAACGGCGGCGAGGACAAACATGACGAGGGCGCGGATCGGTTTGCCCTGCAGCAGTTGTCCAAGACCGGGGATGAAGAAGCTTGCGAGGGCAGCGATGACGTTGCCGGTGGATCCAGGTGAAGCGGCCATGGTGATGTGGTTATCACCGCAGACAGGCTCGCGCGGCGGCGGTTCATCCTGTCGCTCGATTGCGGCGGGACGCCGTCCCTTGGCTCACGATTTCGTGTCGCCAAAGAGCATTGCGTTCACTTCCCGCGCGATTTGTTTCCCCTGACTGACCCCGAACGTGAAAAGGCGACTGCTGTTAATTTTCGGCGGGCTTGTGGCCGCTGCGATGGGTTTTACGGCGCTGCTGTATGCCTTTGCGGCGGCTTTTCGGCCGGATGTCACGACGCCGCCCAAGCCGCCGGCCACCGCAGAGCTCGCGGCGGTGAACGAGGACCGCGAGCGCGCGCGGCGGCTCGATCTCGCGCATCCACCCGTGTTCGTGCGCGCCGTGGACTATACTGCGCGAGGTCGCCAGCCGTGGCGACCGCGCGGTGAGTCGCCGATCCTCGCCGAGCTCGTGCGCGAAGGTCGACTGCCGCCGGTTGCACGTCGCGTCGGCCCCGAGCCCGTGGTGATGCAGGGCCCGGATGGAATCGGCCGCTACGGCGGCACGTGGCACCGCCTCGCGAATTCCTACGACGATCTCAAGACGATCTATTGGCGACTCTCCGGTTCGAATCTCGTCCGGTGGTCGCCGCAAGGTTATCCTCTCGTCCCCCATGTCGCGAAGTCGTGGGAGGTGTCGTCTGATCAACGTGTATATACATTACAGCTGCGGCGCGGCGTGCGGTGGTCGGACGGGCACCCGCTTACGAGCGAGGACATTGTATATTGGTACGAGCACGAGGTGAAGTATTTCAACCTGCAGCCGAAGCTGCTCCGCGCCGGGGCGACGCAGGGCATCGTCACCAAGCTCGACGACCTCCGCGTGCGCTTCGCGTTTGTACAGCCAAACCCGCTTTTCCTCGAGCGGCTGGCATCGACGGGCATGAACTACGAGGACCACACCGAGCACATCGTGCCGTCGCACTACCTGCGGAAATTCCATCCGGTGCTCGGTGAGCCCGAGCTACTGCGGCGCACGATGGAGGCGTTCGCGGTGGCGAGCCCCGTGGCGGTTTACAAGCGCATCAAACATTATCTCAACCCCGAGCATCCGCGGCTCTGGCCGTGGGTCGTGCATGACAACTCTTCCGCGACACCGCTGACGCTCGTGCGCAATCCGTACTACTGGGCCGTCGATCCGCAGGGCAATCAGCTCCCGTATCTCGACCGGCTCGTGCTCGATACGAAGAGCAACAACCTGATCGCCGTTGCCGCGGCCAACGGCGAGGTGTCGATGCAGGAACGGCATATCCGCTATGATGATCATATCCTGCTGCTCGGTGGCGCGGCGCAGCACGGCTATGAAGTCTATCACTGGAAGCCGAGTACACAGTCGTTATTCACCGTGTTTCCGAATCTCAATCGTCGCATCGATCCGGCGCGCCCGGAGACGCGCTGGAAGCATGCGCTGCTCAACGACGTCCGGTTTCGGCAGGCACTTTCGCTCGCGATCAACCGCCGCGACATCATCGCCGCGGAGTTCAACGGCCAGGTCGAACCCGGGCAGATCGCGCCGCCGCCCGACTCGCCTTATCACAACGCCGAGCTCCTTAAATCGTTTACCGACTATGATCCCGCGCGCGCCAACCGGCTGCTCGACGCGATCGGGATCACGGGGCGGGACGACGAAGGCTTTCGCGCATTTCCCGACGGCACGCGGATGACGTTCACGTTGAATCTGACCGATTATACAACGGACGGGCCGGCGCAGTTCGTGATCGACGACTGGGCACGGGTGGGCGTGCGGGTGTTGTTCCGGTCGCGCGCGCGGCGGCTCTTCGAGCAGGAGAAGCTGATTTATGAACACGATTTCACGGTGTGGACCGGCGAGAGCGAATTCTACCCGCTCGTCGAACCGCGGAATTTCGTGCCGACCTATTTCGAGTCCTTCTACGCGCCGGCGTTCGGTTTATGGTATCAATATGGCGGACTGTACAACGACCCGGCCGCCAAGCGGCCCAACGCGATCGAACCGCCGCGCGATCACCCGCTGCGTCGCGCGATGGAGCTGCTCGACGAGACCTCGGCCATGACCTCCGAGGCCGAACGGATCGCGCATTTCAGTGAAGTGCAAAAGATCGCGGCGGAAAACGTGTGGACGATCAGCATCGCGACGCCGCCTCCGCAGCTGGTGGTCGTGAAGAAGGGGTTCAAAAATGTCCCGCGCACCGCGCTCTTCGGCGCGAATCTGCAAACGCCGGCCAACGCCGGAATCGAGACCTACTTCTGGGAGCGGCCGGTGGAAGACCCGGCAATCGTTGCCCAAACGAAAGAGGCGGTGGTCACGATCGCGCCCTCCACGACCGGGAGTGACGGGCCGCACGGCTCGGCGCTTGCCGGCTTCCTGCGTGCGCTGATGATCGGCGCAGCGGCGCTCGGTATGATATTGCTGGCGGTGCGGCATCCGCTGATCGGGCGGCGGTTGATGTTGATGATCCCGACGATGCTCGTCGTTTCGGTGGTCGTGTTCACGCTCGTGCAGTTGCCGCCGGGGGATTTTGCGGAGATCCGCGTCGCGCGGCTGGAGATGGAAGGCACGTCGGCGACGCAGGAACTGGCGGCCGAGTTGCGGCGCAACTTCCGGCTCGATGAACCGATGTGGCAACGTTACGCGCGCTGGATGGGGTTCACGTGGTTCGTCACGTTTCAACCCGGCGATGCCGGGCTGCTGCAGGGCAATCTCGGGCTCTCGATGGAACACGAGAAGCCGGCGAGCGAAGTCATTGGCGACCGGATCGTGCTGACGGTGATCGTGTCGGTCGCGACCGTGCTCTTCACCTGGGCATTGGCCTTGCCGACGGGAATCTATTCGGCGGTGCGGCAATATTCTCCCGGCGATTATCTGGTGACGCTCGTGGGATTCGTGGGTGTGTCGGTGCCCTCGTTTCTGCTCGCGCTGGTGATCATGTATCTGGCGAAAGGCTGGTTTGGATTGAACATCGGCGGACTGTTCTCGCCGGAGTTTGCGTCGATGCCGGGCTGGACCTGGGCGAAGTTCGTGGACCTCGTAAAACATCTCTGGCTGCCGGTGGTGGTGCTTGGGCTCGGCTCCGGTGCGGGGATGATTCGCGTGATGCGGGCGAACCTCCTCGATGAATTGAAGAAGCCTTATGTCACGACCGCGCGCGCAAAAGGCGTGCGGCCGTTGCGCTTGCTCCTGCGTTATCCGGTGAGGCTCGCGCTCAATCCCTTCATCTCCAGTGTGGGCGGGTTGTTTCCGCATCTGGTATCCGGCGGCGCGATCGTGGCGATGGTGCTGAGTCTGCCGATGATCGGGCCGACGCTCTTCGATGCGTTGATCGCCGAGGACGTTTATCTGGCTGGCTCGATGCTGATGGTGCTCAGCGTGCTGGGCGTGGTCGGCACGCTGGTGAGCGACCTGCTGCTCCTCTGGCTGGATCCGCGGATTCGGATGGGCGCGGGGGCGTCATAGGGGATTCCACGCTGCGATCCACCGGCAGATCTTATAAACAACGTCGCACGCGGTGGCTTGCAGGAGCGACGCAGCTCACTACGGTGCGCGCCATGCATCCCCACGATCCTGTGACTCGCCGCACTGCACTGAAAACTCTTGGCGCGGGAGCCGCGCTGGTCGGACTCGGCGCGATCGGTTCGAGCCCCGCGCTCGCGCAAGCGAAGAAATCCGCGAGCGGCACGCCGGCACCGTTCGAGCTGCCGAAGCTGGGCTACGCCTATGATGCGCTCGAGCCGCACATCGATGCGCGCACGATGGAGATTCACCATACGAAACACCACCAAGCCTATATCACGAACGCGAACAACGCGCTCAAGAGCCAGCCTGCGCTCGCGAAGCGGACTGCGGAGGAGCTCGTGAAGGACCTTGATTCACTGCCGGAAACGGTGCGGGCGACGTTGCGCAATAACGTCGGCGGCCACCTGAATCACGCGCATTTCTGGAAAGTGATCGGCCCGAAAGGCGGGGGCACGCCGCGCGGCGAGCTCGGAGAGACGATCACGAAAACGTTTGGCTCGTTCGACCAGTTCAAGATGAAGTTCGCGAGCGCGGCCTCGGGCCGGTTCGGTAGCGGCTGGGCCTGGCTGGTCTCGCGCAACGGCAAGCTGGATGTGCGATCGACGGCGAATCAGGACACGCCGTTGAGCGCGGATGCGATGCCGCTCCTCGGCCTCGATGTGTGGGAGCACGCGTATTATCTGAAATATCAAAACCGCCGCGCAGATTATATAATGGCGTTTTGGAACGTGGTGAACTGGGAGCAGGTGGCGGCGAATTACGCAGGCTCGAAATAAGCTCTTCGCACGACAAAAGGAAAGGCGCGGGCTTTCGCCCGCGCCTTAGCTGGACCTGGCAAGCCTTCGGGTCGTTTACCGCACCGCCGGCATGACCGCCGGTGCAATCCGCGTGGTTTGCGGGGCGACGCCAAAGAATTCTACAATGTGCGCGACTTCGCCGTAGCCGCGGGCGCGCAGCTTTTCTTCGACGCTGTCGATCGCGCGGCGCAGCTCGTCGGCCGTCTCGGCGTCGAGCTCTTCGACTTGGTTCGTCGTCTTGCAAACGACGTGATAGCGCGTCGGCTGGCCGAGATTGATTTCGTAAAGCGCCGTGCCGTTGTGAAAGAATGCGCGCCGCACGAGGGCGATGTCTTCAAAGGCCGCCATGCAACGATAGACCGTGACGAGATCGCAATTATCGGCGCCCACGTCTTCGTGGAGCTGTTCGATGCTGGTCGGTTGCGCGCGCCGGCTGAGGGCGGCGAGGATCGCGAGACGTGGCTGCGTGATGCGCAGGCCGGCCGATTTTAACCTCGCGGTCGCGAGCTCCACGGGGGTCGGAGCTTTCACGTTGAGATTGGAGTTGCCCGACAGGGGGTGGTTGGTCTGCGTCGAGGCGATCATTGTTACATCGTTTTGACGTCCCATAGGGAATTTTCCAGATAATACTCATTAGCAATAACACGCATGCGTGAGTGCAGGAGACCCGGGGTTGCACGCGGGCAACGCGTGTGCCAACGTCGCCGCGGCTCACATGCAAAACCCGGATTTCACCGAAATCGTCTCCCTTATTTGCAAGGAAGACACGCGCTTCGACCGCAAAGCGTATGACTTTGTCCGCCTCGGGTTGGACCATACCGTCAAGGAGTTGCGGAAGAAGGACTCGGCCCGGGCGGAGAAATCCCGCCATGTGACCGGTCCGGAATTGCTCGAAGGCTTGCGGGCCTATGCGCTCGACCAATTCGGGCCGTTGGCGAAGACGGTGCTCAACACCTGGGGCGTGCGCCGCTGCCGCGATTTCGGCGACATCGTGTTCAATCTGATCGAGTACAACGTGTTTTCGAAAACGGATAACGATCGCCGGGAGGATTTTTCGGATATCTTCGATTTCGAGGATGCCTTCGTGAAGCCGTTTCAGCCCGCGCGGCGCGTCCGTGGCACCCCGGCGGCGGGGGCATTCGGCGCGGCCTGAGGCGGGAATGGGGGGGCGGTCCCTCCTTTGGCCAGGTATATATTGATTCAGCATGGCTCGGGCCGGGGGCCTGTGCACCGTATCAAGCCTTTCAAAGCCTGATTTGCGTCCGGCGGCCAGGACACGCGTAGATTTGCGTGGACCACGCGCTCGCGGTCGTGGCTACTCCTTTTTCATGCATAAAACGCCCATCGCGACCTCCTCCGATCTCCGACTTCTGGATACGTTTTGGCGCGAGCCCGTCGAACGCACCGTGCTGCCCAATGGGCTGACGCTGATCATGAAGCGCGACACGTCCGCGGCGCTGGCATCGGTGCAGGTGTGGGTCAAGACGGGGAGCATTCACGAAGGCGAGCACCTCGGTGCCGGGCTCTCGCATTATCTGGAGCACATGCTGTTCAAGGGCACTACGCGCCGGCTGGGCCGCGATATCAGCGCGACCGTCCAGGCGCACGGCGGCTATATCAATGCGTATACGACGTTCGACCGCACCGTTTACTATATAGATCTGCCCAGCGAGCACACCACCGTCGCGCTCGATCTGCTGGGCGATGCGGTGCTGAATTCAACGCTGCCGGCCGAGGAGGTGACGAAGGAGAAGGACGTCATCCTGCGCGAGATCGCGATGACGAAGGACGATCCGGACAACCGGCTTTGGGATGGATTGTTTTCGACGGCGTTTCGCGAGCACCCGTATCGCCAGCCGATCATCGGACATCGTGATGTCTTCTCAGCGGTATCGCGCGAGGATCTCGAACGCTATTACCGGTCGCGCTACGTGCCGAACAATCTCGTGGTGGTGGTCGTCGGCGACATCGACCTGGCGGCGACGCGCGCGGCGGTGGAGCAGCATTTCGGCGCAGCGCCGCGGGTGCGTCTCGCGCCCGTGCTCGTGCCCGACGAGCCGGCCCAGCTCGCGCCGCGCAGCGAGCACCGGTTCGAGGATGTCGAGGTCACGCGCGGGGTGCTGGCCTGGCCGATTCCGGGCCTGGCGCATGAAGACGCCCCGGTGCTCGATCTCCTCTCGACGGTGCTCGGCCACGGCGACAGCTCGGTGCTCTGGCACGAGGTGCGGGAGAAGGCGGGCCTGGTCCACACGATCGACGCGTCGAGCTGGAATCCCGGCACGGCGGGGCTCTTTTGCGTTTCGTTCACGTGCGATGCCGGCAAACGCGAAGCCGCGGTCGTCGCGATCCAGCGCACGCTTGACCGCTGCGCTGCGCGCGGGTTTCTGCCGGCGCAGTTGAAGAAGGCGGTGCGACAGCTCGTCGTCGGCGAGATCAACTCGCGCAAGACGATGAGCGGGCAGGCATCACGGCTCGGCGTCGCGGAAGTGGTGGTCGGCGATCTCGATCATAGCCGGACTTTTTTCGAGCAGCTCAGCGCGGTGAAGCCGGCGGATGTGCGCGGCGCGCTGAAAAAATATCTCACGCCCGCCCGGCTGACGTCGGTGTCGCTCAACCCGGTTGCGGCCGCGACGGCAGCCGCGATCGCTCCTGTCACGATGGCGAGTCAGCCGGATTTCACCGAGATCAAGCTGCCGAACGGCGCGCGGTTGCTCCTCCAGCCCGATCGTCGGCTGCCGAATTTGCACCTGCGTTTCGTGATGCAGGGCGGCGGCCTGTTCGAGCAGGCGGGCAAACGCGGCGCGACGGCGCTGCTCGCGACGATGCTTACCAAGGACACGCGGACCCGCAGTGCGGCGGCGGTCGCGCAATACATCGAGGAAGTCGGCGGATCGTTCTATCCTTTCTCGGGCAACAACAGCCTCGGGCTCGCGGCCGAAGTGCTGCCTCCGGATACCGATCGCGCGATCGCGGTGCTCGCCGACGCGGTGCTGGCGCCGGCGTTCAAGACGGCGACGTTCGCGCTCGAGCGCGATGCGCAGATCGCTTCATTGCAGCAGGACGATGACGACGTCGTGACGCTGGCGAGGAAACGGGCGCGCGAGAAATTCTTCGGCGCTCATCCGCTCGCGCTCGACGCGCAGGGCGATCAGGCGGGATTGAAGGCGCTCACGGCGGCCGATCTCGCGCAGCTGCACCGCGCGCTGCGCGTAGGAGAAAACGTCGTGCTGGCCGTCGCCGGCGATTTCGACGCGAAGAAGCTCGTGCCGAAGTTGAAGGCGTTTCTCGCGAAGATTCCGCGCGGCAAGGCGCCCCCGCCCGCGACCTTCGGGCGGACGTTTGCGCTGCCGGCGGCGGTCGGCGACTTCGTCGAGACGGAGCCGCGCGAGCAGGCGGTGCTCGTGCAGGCCTTTCCGGGGCCGCACGTGAATGGTCCGGATTTCTACATCGGCGAAGTGGCGGATGAATTGTTCAGTGGCATGGCTTCACGGCTGTTCGAACGTGTGCGCGAAGAGAAGGGGCTCGCGTATTTCGTGCGCTCAGGGCGCGTCCTCGGGCTCGAATCCGGGATGTTCTACTTCTTCGCCGGCACCCAGCCGGGCAAGGAAAACGAGGTGCTGGCCGAGATCGATGCCGAGATCGCGCGTGTGCAGGCCGGCGGAGTCGAGGAGGTGGAGCTCCGGCGTTGTCAGGCGCGATTGAAAGCGGGTCGACGCCAGAGTCTTCAGACCAACTCCGCGCGCGCGATGCAGGCGGGTTTGAATGCGCTGCAGGGGCAGCCGATCAACGACTGGCGCAACTACGATGCCCGCATCGATGCGGTGACCATTGCGGATCTCGCGGCGTTTGCATCGCGCTATTTCGGCAAATCGCAGCGTACGCAACTCGTCGTGCGGCCGTAAGTCGGGGGCCGCGATGAGCACCGCGATTCCTTCGCTGACCGAGTTGTTTCCCGACGGAAATTACGAGTTTCATCTGACGTTGCGGCGCACGGCGCCGCCGGAATTTTTCCGGCCTCTCGATCCATCCGGCGACATATTGCGCGAGCGTGCGCGCTGGCTCGACGCGGATCCGTCGCGCTACGCCGCGCTGCTGCCGGAAGGCGAACCGCTGCTCGCGGAGTTCGCGCGCGTCGCGGCCGGGTGGATCGGGTCGAGCGAGTCGGCGAGCGCAAACGGATCGGTGAACGCGAGTGTGCCGGGCGGCAATTCACTCGCTGACGCGCGGAGCCCGAATTCGATCGGAGCCGGCGGCGCCGATGGCTATGCGCGTTATACGGAGTTGCTGCGCGTCGGACGCGCGCTCGAGCCGGACATCCTGTTTCTCTCCGCGGATCCGCGTGGGCAGTTTCGGCTGCGCGGCGGTGCGCTGTGTTTCCCGACCGGTTGGGCGCTCGAGGACAAGATTGGGCACACGCTTGATTTCATCCACGGCGTGGTGCCCGGTCTGAACGAGGCGCTCGGTTCGCCGATCCAGCAGTTTCTCTCAAAGCTGAAGCCCGGTGTCGCCTATCTGCGGCACAACTGGGGCCTCGCTGCGACGGACGAGTTGAACCTGCACCCGGCGCGGGAGATTTCCGCGCCTGCGTTGCCGGTGCGATTCGACCAGCTGTGGCTGCGCGTGGAGCATCAGGCCCTGCTGGCTCTTCCGGAAACGCGCGGAATAGTCTTCGGCATCCGGATCGCATCGCACCGCCTCGACAGAATCGCGGGCGGTCCGGCGAGCGCCGGTTTGCGCCGCGCGCTCGAGACCATGCCGGCGGAACTGGCCGTTTACAAACGCCTCGCCGCCATCCGCGCAGATGTCATTCGCTTGCTATGATGCGGCTGGCGTTTGGCGGGAAATTAGCCAATCTCCGCCCCGCCCATGAAAAAAACAGCTTCTAAAATTACCCTGATCGCGACGATGTTCGCCGCTGCGTTCGTGTTCGCCGCTCCCTCGGTGCACGCCGCCGATGATGCCGCCAAAGCCGAAAAGAAGAAAAAGCAGCAAGAGGCGGCGCTGAAAAAGTACGACAAGAACAAGAACGGCAAACTCGACCCCGATGAGGAAGCCGCCCGCAAGGCCGATGCGGAGAAGGCGAAGGCCAAGAAGAAGAAGAAGAACGGCAACTGAGCGATCGCGTTACGAGACCCTTTCGAACCCTGGCGGAAACGCCGGGGTTTTTTATTTCATGCGCCGCGACAGCGCGGATCCGCGGTTGGTTACTTGTCCACGACCCCGCCGCTCCACTTGAGCTTCGTGCGCACCACGGCGAAATGCGAGTAGTCCGGCCGCTGCGCCAGCGGCAGACGACGTTTCGCAATCGTGATCTCGACCGGCGAACGCGCGCTCACCTTCAAGTTCCGCTGGCCGTCCATCGCCACGAGCAGCCGTGAATCGTTGGAGCGATTGAAGACCTGGAGCTTCACGCCTTCGCGGAAAATGATCGAGCGGTTGCTCAACGTGTGCGGGCAGATCGGCGTCATCGCGATCACGGCGGCGGACGGATGCAGGATCGGGCCGCCGGCGGAGAGATTATACGCGGTCGAACCGGTTGGCGTGGAAAAGATGAGCCCATCGCACGTGTAGTCCGTCACCAGCTCGCCGTCGGCAAACACCTCCAGCCGCACCAGCCGCGAGTTCACCTCGTCCTTCAGCAGCACGTCGTTCAACGCGAGGTCGTGCACGCCGGGGCCGGTCGAGCAGTCGAGCATCGTGCGGTGATCGATCGTGAATGCGCCACCGAGCACCGCCGCGAAATGCGCGCGCGCTTCGTCGGCGGAAAACGTCGTGAGGAAACCGAGGCTGCCGCGATTCACGCCGACGATCGGCACCTGCTCCATCGCGGATTCGCGCGCGACGCCGAGCAGCGTGCCATCGCCGCCGATCACGCAGCATGCGTCGGCGCCCTTCAGGTAACCGCGCGGCACCGGAAAGCGCGTCGTCTGTTTGAACGTGACCCCGGCGGCGCGCGCGATCAGCGAGAGTTCGCGCGCCAGCTCCGGCGCACCATCTTTTTGTTCGTTGACCACGAACGCGAGCTTCCGGAGGGGTTTCATGTTGGGCCGCTAATCTTCGCGAAACGCAGCGGATGAAAAGCCAGATTCGCGTGAATCAGGCGAGCGTGCCGGCGGCCTGCCGTCGAAGGCAGAGCAGAAACTCACGGTTGCCGTCGGCTCCCGCGATCGGGGAATCCATCGTGCCGACAAGCTCGGAGGCGGAAAGATGCTGCAACGCGAAATCGCGCACCGTCGCGAGTGTCGCCTCCTGCACGGCGGCGTCGCGGATCACGCCGCGGCCTTTGTCGACCGCGGTTTTGCCTGCTTCGAATTGCGGCTTCACCAGCGCGATGAGCGTGCCGCCGGGCCGCAACAGCGGCCACACGGCGGGCAGCACGGATTTCAACGAGATGAACGAGAGGTCCATCACGACGACATCGAATTCCTGCCGCGGCAGGTCGGGCGCGGCGAGGAAGCGCGCGTTGATCTTCTCGAGATTCGTGACGCGCGGATCCGCGCGAAGCTTCGCGTGCAATTGCGCGCGCCCGACGTCCACGCACACGACATCGGCGGCGCCGGCCTGCAGCACGCAATCGGTAAATCCGCCCGTCGAAGCGCCCACATCGAGCACGTGCGCGCCGCGGACATCCACGGCGAACCGTTCGAGCGCGGCAGACAATTTCTCGCCCCCGCGGCTGACGAAGCGCGGCGCCTGTTCAATCGTGAGCTCGAGGTCGGACGGGAATTCCTTCCCCGGTTTGTCGAGCCGCTCGGTGCCGCGCAGCACGCGGCCGCTCATGATGAGCGCCTTGGCTTGCGAGCGCGTTTCGGCGAGCCCGCGCGCGACCAGTAGTTCGTCGAGACGAATTTTTTTCATGGGCCCGCGAGGTTCCCGCCCGCTTTGGGTCGACGCAAAATCGAGGTTCGTGCCGGCAGCTTCTGCCGCGCCGGCGACCAGCACGTGGTGCGGCCGCCGATCGTCGCGTGCGCGAGCGGCTGGCCCGTTTTCGGGCAGGTGCCGCCGGGCCGCCACCGATGTTTGAACAACCACGTGCGCGGAATGCCCACGTTGAGATCCTTCGGCAACGCATCGCCGCGGCCCGCGATGGCGGCCAGCGCCTGCCGGCAAACCGTCCGGCATTCGCGCCGGAGCGTGCGCACCTCGGCGGGTTTCAACGAGCCTGCGAGGCGCGCCGGATGAATCGCGGCGCGCCAGAGGATTTCATCGGCCATCCAGTTCCCGATTCCGGGAAACCGCTCCTGCATCAGGAGCACGGCCTTGATCGGCGCGCGGCCGCGGCGCCGCAGAAACGCGGCGACTGCATCCGCCGTGAACGCGCGCGAGAGAACCGGTGGCGCGATGCGCGTCCACCACTCGGGCGGCTCCGCGCCGACGTGGAAATCGACGCTGCCGAACATCCGCGGATCGTTGAATGCGAGCGCGTGGCCGCCGGCACCGCGCGCACGGCCCGGCTTGCCCGTGACGATTACGAGGTGGTCGTGTTTTCCGGGAGTGTGATCCGCCGGCTCGACGGTGAGCTCGCCGCTCATGCCGAGATGAATGCCGAGCCAGACGTTGGCCCCAAAGCGAAACAGCATCTGCTTCGCGGCCGCCTGCGAGTCCTCGAAGCGTGCGCCGATCAATGCATCTTTGAACGCCGGGAAATCGAGCTCGCGCAGGAGTTTTTTCTGGTGATGGCCGAGCACGTCGACCACGCGGTCGCCGTGCGCGGCGAGATGCCAGCGCTTGCGGTAAAATTCGACTTCAGCGAGCTCGGGCATGAAGGGGCGGGCTTAACCGTTTCGATTCGGAAATGAATTGTCCGCGGAACCCACGGAAACACGGGGAGCGCACGGATGAAAAGGCGGAGCGATCAATGGGGTGAGAAAGAAGGGAGGCGTCTCGGATAATGCTCCACACGATCGTCCGCGGAACTCGGCGCTCGTTCCCTTCCGTTTGTTCAGTGTGTTCCGTGGGCAATTCAGAGTTCTTTCTGAGCGGAATCGTTCCTCGTCACTCGAGCGTCGCGACGAATTCCACCAGGCTCGCAAAGACCGGCACGCCGGGGCGGGCGAGCGCGCGCCACTGTGCGGCGTCGTATTTTCCAGTGCAGACTGCGGCGGAATTGATCTGGGCGTTGAGCCCCGCCTCGATGTCGCCCTCGCGGTCGCCGACCATCCAGCAGTGTTTCCGATCGAGGCCGTGGCGCGCGATGCTCTCGAGGATGAAGCGCGGCGACGGCTTGCGGTAGCCATCGGTCACGCCCGGGCCTTCGATCGCGATGCAGATATCGGTGAACAGCGGGAGCGGCAGGCCGAGGAGCTCTTCCATCCGCGTGTTGCAGCGGAGCACATCATCGATCGTGTGCAGACCGCGCGCCACGCCCGACTGGTTGGTGAAGAGAAACAGCTGGTAGCCGAGCGCACGGGCGCGTCCAAGTGCTCCGGATACGCCAGGAATCAGCTCCACGCCGTCGGGATCGGCGAGGTAGTGTTTGTCGAGGATCAGCGTGCCGTCGCGGTCGAGAAAGAGCGCTTTGGACATCACCGGTGGTTCACGTAATCGGTCAGTTCCTTCGGCGTGACAGTGGCCGTGCCCAGCTTGCCGACGACCACGCCGGCGGCGGCGTTCGCGAAGTGCGCGGCGGTCTCGAGCGTCGCGCCGGCGGCGAGGGCGAGCACGAGCGCGGCGAGCGAGGTGTCGCCGGCGCCGGACACGTCGTAGACTTCACGCGCGGCGGTGGGGATTGTTTTCCGAATTTTTCCGTTCGCGCTGAGGAGCATGCCTTCCTCGCCGAGCGTGATCACGAGATTTTTCGTGGCGTAGAGCGCGTGGAGCTTGGCGCAAACGTCGGCTGCCGGAAACGGCGTGTGGGGCAGTGGCTCGATGCCGGCGAGTTGCAGGGCTTCGCGCTTGTTGGGCGTGATGAGGTCGAGCCCGTAAAACGTGAGCGAGCGCTTCGGTTTGGGATCGAGCGCGATGAACTTGCCGGCGGCCTGAGCCAGCTTCGTCACTCGCGCGACGACCTCGTCGGTCAGAATGCCCTTTGCGTAGTCGGAGAGGATCACGGCGTCGCACGCGGCGATCTCTTTTGCGAGGAGGGTCTCGGCTTTCGCGGGCGCGAGGTGATACGCGATCGGCGGAGCTTCGCGATCGAGCCGGCAGAGTTGCTGGTGCTGCACGAGCACGCGCGTCTTGAGAATGGTCGGCGCGTTGCCGGGCGTCGCGATGGTCGCGATGCGTTTGCTGTGCAGGATCGTCGTCAATCGCGCGCCGGCATCGTCGGTGCCGATGAAGCCGGCGACGGTGCAGCTCGCGCCGAGCGAGGCGATGTTCAGCGCGACATTGGCGGCGCCGCCGGCAGTCCACGAGTCGCGCGCGATGTCGACCACCGGCACGGGTGCCTCGGGCGAGATGCGCGTGGCATCGCCCCAGATGTAGTGATCGAGCATCACATCGCCGACCACAAGGATGCGGAGGTGCGCGATTTTTTTGAGCAGCGGAGCGAGACCTTTCATGAATAAGAAGTAGCGCAGGCGTCCGGCCTGCATTTGGAGCGCATGGCCGGCGGGACGCCTCTGCCACGGGATATATACATCACAGCTCCCAGTTGTAGTGATAACGCGAAAGCATCTTCGGCGCACCGGTCGTGACCTGTACGACGTCCTCGATGCGACAGCCGCCGAGGCCGGGATAATATAGCCCGGGTTCGACCGTCACGACCGAGTCTTTCTTCAACGTGTAGTCGACCGTGCCGCTCATGCGCGGCGGCTCATGCACCGCGAGGCCGAGGCCGTGACCTGTGCCGTGAAAGAAACCCATCGAACCCTTCGCGGTGTGCTTCGTCTCGAAGCCGCGGGCGGTGAAGACCTCGACGCACTGGCGATGGACGTCGCGGCCGTTGACGCCGGCACGGATCGTTTTCAAGGCGGCGAGTTGTGCGGCGCGCACCGCGGCGACGAGCGCGCGTTGGGCTTCGCTGGCCTGGCCGCGGAGAAACGTGCGCGTCATGTCGCCGTGAAAACCAGTGCGCGTCACGCGCGGAAAAATATCCACGATGATGAGTTCGTGCGGCCGCAGCGGACCGGAGCCGCGCTCATGCGGATCGCAGGCCTGGTCGCCGCCCGCGACGATGGTGTTGGTGGAAACGGCGCCGGCCTCGAGGCACGCGACTTCGATGGCAAATTTTAGGGTCTCGCTGGTGACGGGCTTGCCGCGGTGCAGCAGCTTGCGGCCGCTGATCTTGCTCGCGCGCAGGATCTGCTCGGCGGCGGCGAAACCCGCGGCGCTGCACGCGTTGCCCTGGCGAATGGCCGCGGCTTCAGCGGGTGTCTTCAGCTCGCGTTGCGGGAAGAGCGCGCCGTCGGCGACGACGAGGTCCAGTCCGAGCTCGAAAAGGCGGTCGTAGACGCCCGCCGGAAAATCTTCAGGTACGGTGAAGCGAGTCTGCCCGAGATCCTGCGCGACAATGAAAATCACCTCGGCCGGGCCGGCCTTGCGTTGGGGCCAGAGCTCGCGCGCGCGCTGCAGATAGCGTTCGAGCGGCAGGACGACATTGAAGTCCGAGGTCTTCTTGACGCGTCCGAATTCCAGAGCGCTCACGACCGCGTATTTCTTCCGGCCCACGCCAAAAGCGATGAACGGATCGGGCACGCTCACGCCGCCGAAATAGAGCGCGTCGGGACTGCGATCGGTGTCGGCAAACAGGAGCGGAGGCGGGATGTTTTTTGCGGGCACGGCAGACAGAGGTTGAGTTGACGAAAAGCGCGCATTAGCCACCGACGCTGTGAAAAATGCAAATCTGCTTTCGCGCGTTGCGGTGGCTGCGGCGCTGATGAGCGTGGTGCTCGGCGTCGCCGCATGCGCGAAGGAGAAATCGAATGCTGCCGGGATGCCGGGATCGGGAGCCGCTGCGGCGCCGAAGACCGTGGCGGATTTTTTCCCGGTCAAAGTGGGTGATCAGACCGTGCGCATGCAGCTCGCCGTGCGCCCGGGCGAGATGCAACGCGGGTTGATGGAGCGTCGCGATCTCGGCCGCGACGACGGCATGATTTTCATCTACGACAAGCCGCAGCAGATGAGCTTCTGGATGCGGAACACACCCACGGCGCTCGACATCGGTTTCTTCGGCGCGAACGGCGTGCTCGAGGAAGTGTATCCGCTTCATCCCTTCGACGAGCGTGCGGTGGCATCGCACGGCACACAGCTGCAGTTCGCGCTCGAGGTGAACCAGGGCTGGTTTCGCGAGCGTGGCGTGAAGCCCGGCGCGAAGCTGGACCTGAAGGCGCTCGCCGAAGCACTGAAGGCACGAGGTTTCGATCCGAAGAAATTCGGGTTGTGATGCACTCATGCCGGCCGCGACGTCCGTTTCGCTAAAAGCTGTCGCACGCCTCGCCGGCGTATCGATCTCGACCGCGTCGCGAGCGTTGCACGGCTATTCCCGTCTGCTGCCCGCGACGGTCGCGGGAGTCCAGGCGGCCGCGATGAAGATCGGCTATCACACGAATCCGTATATCTCCGACGCCATGCGCCGGGTGCGCGGCCGCAACCGCCTCGGCCATCTGGGCGCGATCGCGTATCTGACTTTCCATGACAGCGCGACCGGCTGGCAGCGCAATCCGACCTACGTGCGATTCCACGAAGGGGCACTGCGCCGCGCCAACGATCTCGGCTTTTCGCTCGATGTCATCTGGGCGCGCGAGCCCCGGCTGGTCGCGAAGCGGCTCACGGCGATTCTCGAGACGCGCGGCATCGCCGGCGTTGTGGTTGGACCACGTCCGACGCAGCCGCGGTCGGACGTGATCGACTGGTCGCGCTTCTCGAGTGCGAGCGTGGGTGTGCCTTTGCCGCAGGTTCGACTGCATCAGGCCGGGAGCCATCACGCGCGGCTCATGGAACGCATGCTCGTCGTGCTCGGCGAGCGGGGTTATCGCCGGCCGGGTCTCGTGCTGCTCGAGTCGCAAATTTCGGAAACCGATCCGGGCTGGGTGACGACCTGGTCGTATCGCCAGCAGAATCTGCCGCCGCGCCGTCGCGTGCCGATGCTCGTGCTGCCGGCATTGCACGAACCGCGCATCGTTCGCTGGCTCGAGCGTCATCGGCCCGATGTAGTGGTCGGAGTGGAAGAGGAGATCGGGAAAATCCTGCGGCGGAGCGGCCGCCGGATTCCCGAGGACATCGGGTTTGCGCACCTCTCGCGACCGGAGCGGGCGGATGCTCCCGCGGGGATGGATCAGCGGCCGCGGGCGATCGGCGCCGCAGCGGTGGATCTGGTCGCGAATCAGATCTTCTCCGGCGAGGTCGGGCTCGCGACTACTCCGCGCGTGCTGTTGATCGAAGGGGAGTGGATCGACGGGTGGAGCGTGCGGAAGGCCTGAGGCGATAGGTCGCGGCGCCTCGCGCGAGCGCCTGCACTGAACGACGCGTCTTGCGCCTGGTTTACCGCCGCGACCACGCGGCGTTGCGCAAACGTTGCACGCGCTCGCTGTGGCATCAGGTGCGAAACTCGCGACGGTGGGCGCCGCAACCCCGCTTACCCCATGAATGTCATCTCGCGTTCCCGCCTGTCCGCTCCTGCGTCGCTTCTGCTCGCAGGCCTCGCTTTCGCCGCCTCGACCGTCTCCGCGGCGACCCGCCATGTCTATAACGCCAGCGATTTTGAGGCGCTGCCCACGCTCGCCGCCGGTGATGTCGTGATCTGCCACGACGGCACTTATGGCAACGTGAGCAAGACGCTCACGTCGAATGGCACGTCGTCGTCGCCGGTGATCGTCTACGCCGAGAATGTCGGTGGCGTCGCGTTCTCCGGTGTGACGTCGATCACGATCTCCGGATCCTACCTGACGTTTGCCGGCTTCAAGTTCGACGGGAACACTGCCGCAGGCGGCTCACCCTCCACGAACAAATCGAGCATTCTCCAGCTCGCGAGCGGCTCCAGCCACTGCCGCGTCACGAACTGCATGTTCCGCAATTTCGACGCCAATGCCGTCAGCGGAAACACCTACTATTGGTTCATGATTCGCGGCTATAATCATGTGATCGAATACAACAGCATCGAGGGGAAGAGCACGATCGGCGCCTCGATTGTCTTCGACATGCCGGAGGGCAGCGCGACCAAGACCACGGCGCGCAATCACCTTTTCCGTTTCAACTACATGGGGCCGCGCACGATCATCGGCAGCAACGGCTACGAGGGTATTCGCGCCGGTGTCAGCTCGCAGCAGGGCTACAACCTGGCGTCGACCTTCGAGTTCAATTATTTCTATCGCACCATCTACGGCGCCGGAGAACCCGAGGCGGTCTCGAACAAATCGAGCAATAATATCTATCGCTATAATACGTTTCGCGAGGTGCGCGGCCAGCTCACGCTCCGGCATGGTGACGGCTGTACCGTCGAGGGAAACTTCTTCTTCGGCGCCGGGCTGAGCGACGCCGGCGGCGTGCGGGTGATCGGCCAGAATCATCTCGTGCGGAACAACTATTTCCAAGACGTCGATGGCAGTGGCACGACCTCCGCCGTCGTGGCCTATAAAGGCGATGCCACGTGGCCTTCCTCCGACGACAGCTCCGGCTACGAGGCCGCGCACAACGCGAAGATCCTGCACAACACCTTCGTGAATTGCGATCAGCCGATCTATATCGGCGCGGGCAGCGGCACCGTGAATCCGACGGGCGTACAGGTGCGCAACAACGTCGTGCAGAGCGGCAGCAGCGACGCCGAGGTGTTCCGGCTCGGCTACAGCGCGTCGTCGATCGCGTTCAGCGACGACATCGTTTACCACGCGGGTGGCGATTACGGCGTGACGGGAATCTCCGGCGTCACCTACGGGCAGACGCCAAACCTGGCGTTGAATTCAACTCTTGGATACTGGATCCCGTCCTCCTCGAGCAATGTCGTCGATGGCGCGGCCAACACCGTTCCCGGCACCGGCCTCGATATTCGCGGACTCACGCGGCCTTCGAACGACAAGGATATCGGCAGCTATGAAGTGCAGGCCAGCGGTTCGGGCCTGACGCCGTTGGTTCGCGGAGATGTCGGGCCGGCCTATTATGGCGGTCCGGGCGGCACCTTCACGCCGCCTTCGGCGCCTGCGGCGAAATTCAGCATTCCTGGCGCATCCGTCACTGCGAGCACTCATGACGGAAATGTTCCCGCGAACACCGTCGATGGGAGCCTGAGCACGCGCTGGTCGGCCAACGGCGATCCGCAGTGGATCCGCTACGATCTCGGCGCGACGAAGACGGTCGAGTTCGTGAAGATCGCGTGGCTCAACGGCGACTCCCGCGTCTACAGCTTCGACCTGCAAAAGTCGCCCGATGGCTCCACGTGGACCACGATCGCGAGCGGCCTCGCGAGCGGCGGCACGAGCACTGCGCTCCAGACGTTCGACATCACGGACTCGTCGACGCGCTACGTCCGTTACGTCGGTCACGGCAGCAATGTGAACCTCTGGAACAGCGTCACCGAACTCGAGATTTGGGGGCATTGAGCCGCCGCGCCTCGTCCGCTTTTTATGATCCCCACCTTATCCAAGCTATCGCTGGTGGCATCGCTCGTCGCGCTGTCCGCCTCCGCCCAATCCGCGTCCGAGCGCGTCGCCGGCTCCTCCGCGCCGGACGACGTCATCGCGCTCCCTGAATTCAACGTCTCCGCCCGCAACGACGGCAGCTACATGCCGTCGGAATCGACGACCGGTTCGCGCGTGAACGCCAAGATCAAGGATCTGCCCTACGCCGTCAGCACGCTCACCTCGGAATTTCTCCGCGACTTCTCGATCTTCGAGGCCACGGAGGAGCTTTCCTACATGAGCTCGGTGAGCGGCGTCGACGATGGCGGCAACCTGAACCTCCGCGGCTTCAACGGCGGCGCGAACAACCTCCGCAACGGTCTTGCCTCGAATGGCCTCATCGACAGCGCGAGCCTCGATCGCATCGAGGTCATCAAGGGTCCGGCCGCGGCAATCTACGGCCAGACGGCGCCGAGCGGCGCGATGGTCGTGACCACGAAAAAGCCCACCGCGACGCCGCGGCAGGGCGTGAGCTTCACCGCGGGCAGCTACGACCTCGTGCAGGTCATGGCCAACGCCTCCGGCCCGCTCCGGCTCGGCGACGCGAAGCCGAAACTGTTCTATCGTTTCGACGGGCAGTATTATCACCGGCACTACGAAGTGCCCGGCCTTTCCTCGCTGACGCGCTCCGCGACGCTCGCGTTCACCTACAAGCCGGGCGCAAACACCAACGTCACGCTCGATGCCGGCTATCTGCTGAAGCTGAACAACTCCGCGGGTGGCATTCCGTTCAATTACGACTTCGCGACGCGCCGCTACACCGGCGGCTACGCGATGAATCTGGTGAAGAAAACCATCCTCAATCCGAACGACCAGAAGCCGCGCTGGAATGCGGTCGGTTCCGCCGCGATCGAGCACCGTTTCAATTCGGTTCTCTCCGGCAAACTCGCCGCGAGCGTGAATCATCGGCCGCTCGTGAACTACCAGTCGTTCGGTGGCAGTCAGTACGATCCGACGCTGAACCGGATCGTCGACGGCCGCACGAGCATCTCCTACGCGAAGGACGACTTCAACTATCGCAACGCCGCGCTCGATCTCACTGCCGCCAACTATACGTTCGCGGGTGCGAAACAGCGCACGCTGCTCACGATCGACTACTCGTCGCAGAACCGTATCGGATTCAACACTACGTCCACCGCCGCCTTCAACGCCGCGAATCCCGGCCTGTCGCAGGCGCAGAAGCAGGTGGATTCCACATTCAACATCCTCCCGCGCCAGCCGGTCAGTGTCGGCGGAAAAGGCGGGCCGAATTTCAACCCGCTGGTCGCGGTGCGGGACAACACGATCGTCGCCGCGGGCCTCTTCATCCGCCAGGAAGCCACGATCGCCGAACGCGCGATCCTCGTGGCCGGCTACCGCAACGACCACATCCGGGCCGAGCTCCACGAGCCGAATAACCGCAATCAGCGCACGCTCAACGACCGCAACGACTCGCTGCTCCTCGGCCTCACGTATCGCATCACGCCGCAGATCTCCTGGTACGTGAGCCGCAACGAATCGTTTTCGCCGCTCGCGATCACCACGTCCGCCAATCCTGCCGCCGCCACGCCGCAGACCACCACCGGCATCGGCTACGAGACAGGCGTCAAAGGCGAGCTGCTCGACGGCCGGCTGGGCTTCACGGCGAATGTCTACGACACGAAGCGCGTCAACGAGCAGGTCACCGAGATCGATCCTGCCACCGGGGTCCTGTTCACGAGCTATATCGGGAACACGGATACGCAGGGCGCGGAGCTCGACCTGAACTACCGCCTGACGCACGCCTTTCAGGCGCTGGTGAGCTTTGCCTACACGGATGCGCGCGCCGTCAACCAGGGCCGTGACACCGATGCCGAGGGCCGCCCGACGAAGGGCCGGCCGGAATACGCCTTCAGCAGCGCGCTGCGTTATCAGGCGACGCCGGCGCTGAGCCTTACGCTCGGCGTGCGCTACACGGGCGAGTCGCCGGCCTTCGTGCCGACGCAAGGCGGGACCTTCGTGGCCGGACGTTTGGTCGGCCATAACGGCGCGCGTGATGTGATGGTGCCGTCGTCGATCATCTGGACCGCCGGTGCGACGTATCGTTGGAAAAGCGACCGTTATTTCCGCGCCAACCATAGCGTGACGGTGACGGGCAAGAATCTCACCGACCGGCTCTACATCGTGCCCGGTAACAATCGCTCCGTCGGTGACCGCCTCGGCGTTTACGTGACCTACGCGATCGCGCGCTGACGCGGGCGGACGCATCGCGCGGATCTGCCGGCCTGCATCATTCTCATGCCACCGATCGATTCGCTTCTGGTGTCGCTCGCGCCGCGCGATCACGCCGAGTTCCTGCCGGAGCCGGTGTTGACGCAGTGCCGTTTGCTCGCCGCGCGCTGGCATGTACGCGAGAGCACGGCAGACGCGGAGCTCGGCGCGTTTCACCGCGAGCTCGCGACGCTGAATCCGGAGGTGCTGATCGCGGGATGGAGCACGCCGGCGCTGCCCGCGGATCTTCCGCCGCGACTGCGCTATTTGTGCAATCTTACCGGTTCGGTGAAACGCATCGTGCGGCGCGAGCACGTCGAGCGCGGGCTCGTCGTGAGCAACTGGGGCCGGTCGATCAGCCGCACGGTGGCCGAGTGCGCATTGATGCTCATGCTCGCGGCGCTGCGTCGCGCGGGCTTCTGGATTCCGGCGATGCATCGCGATCGCGCGTGGAAGACGCGTCTGACCGAGACGGCCTCGCTCTTCGGGCGGCGCGTGGGCGTGCATGGCTTCGGCCACGTGGCCCGCGAGCTGGTGCGGTTGCTCCAGCCATTCGACGTCGCGATTCAGGTGTGCGCGCCGGAGGACGATCCCGCGCTCTACCGCGCGCATGGCGTGACGCGCGCGGCCTCTCTCGAAGCACTTTTTGCAGACAACGAAGTCGTCGTGGAGGCCGCGCCGCTCCTCCCCGAAACGGCCGGAATCGTGACGGAGCGGCTGCTGCGTTTGATGCCGCCCGGCGGTGTTTTCGTCAACGTGGCGAGGGGTGCGATCGTGGACGAAGAAGCGCTGGTGCGCGTCGCCCGCGAAGGGCAGATCCAGCTCGCGCTCGATGTGTTCGCGGTCGAGCCGTTGCCCGCGGACTCGCCGTTGCGCGGTCTGCCCAACGTGATTCTCCTGCCGCACATCGCGGGGCCGACGACGGATCGCCGGCGGGACGCAGGCGAGTTCGCTTTGCGCAATCTCAGGGCTTACGCCGCCGGAGAGCCGCTCGAGGCGGTCATCTCATCGGCGGATTTCGATCGCGTGGCCTGAGGGGTGAGCAACGCCGATCTGGCGGTTTCCATTACCGGGCTCCGGGAGACTGCCGGATGTGAAAAAAAGAATTCCGGAACTGCCACTTTGAGATGGGGCGCCGGTCAGTGGCCGGAACCGGTTTCGCGCGGGTGCGCGACGACCAATCACACGATGCAAGACCACTTGGAAATGGATCGGGTTCGACGCCACACCTCCGCGCGGGCGGCCGTGGAGGTCGACGAGACGACGCGCCGCAATATCCGTCTCTACGCGACTCAGCCGCGCAGCGTGCTCGACGAACGAATCGCCGAATTGGAACGGGAACGTGACATCGAGCAGGTGCTCGAGACCAACGCCAGCATCCTGGCGCTCACGGGTGCGGTGCTCGGCACCGCGGTCGATCGGCGTTTCTTTTTTCTGACCGGCGCCGTGCTGGGTTTTCTTACGCAGCACGCGACCTCGGGCTGGTGTCCGCCGGTGCCGATTTTTCGCGCGCTCGGCGTGCGGACTCAGGCGGAAATCGATCAGGAGAAATTTGCCCTGAAGGCGCTTCGCGGTGACTTCCGAAATCTCAAAACCGATGGTGAACGACCTTCCGCCGCGCGCGTGATGCAAGCGGTGATGGCGTAACCCGGAGAAACTCGCATGCAACTCAGACGCAGCGACGAGCCGGATCGGGTCCGGCGCTACACGACCGACAACCAGCTCCGCCGGATCGACGGGAAGACGGAGCGCAGTATCCGGCTGTACCTCTCCCAGTCGCCGGAGGTGATCGATGAACGAATCGCCGAGCTGCGCACCGAATGGAGCATCGAGCGCTTTCTCCAACTCAACGTTGCGGCCGTAGGCCTGAGCACTGCGCTGCTCGCGGTGACGCGCAACCGAAACTGGGGCTTTGCGACGTGCGCAGGACTCGCGTTTTTCCTGCTGCACGCCACCGATGGCTTCGATCCGCCGCTGCCCTTGCTGCGGCAGCTCGGCATCCGCACGCGGGCCGAGATCGATCGCGAAATCTACGCGTTGAAAGTGATTCGCGGCGATTTCGATGACGTGAACCCGCCAGCCGAACCGGTGGCGCGGCCGGAGGTGGAGCGAGCGTTGCGCGCCGTGGGCGTTTAGCCGCTTCTGGTTGGGGCGCGTGGCGAGTCTTGCCGGGGAAGCCCGGTGCAGCGAGACGCGCAGCGGCCGGGAGGTGCCTTACGACGCACGCAGCACCGCGAGGAGTTTTTCCATTTCGCCCTCCGGGTCGTGCCACCAGTCGGTCGACCAGATCCGGTGCAGCTTCCAGCCGAGCCCGGTGAGCACGAGTTGCCGGAGCTTGTCGCGGTCGCGGGCCGTCGCGGCGTGATGATACGTGGCGCCGTCGCATTCGATTCCGAGCAGGTAGTGTCCGGGCGCGCGCGGATCAATGATGCCGAGGTCGATGCGATAGCCGGAGCAGCCGACGCGCTGATGCACATCGTAACCGGCGGCTTTGATCCGGTCCGCAAGCATGCGCTCGAAATCCGAGTCGGGTTCGGCGCGCGCGCTGGCGCTTCCTGGCGCGGGCGTTGGAGCCGGGAGCGCCTTCGGTCCGCGCTCGGCGTAATCGAGGAAATATTTGAGGTCGCGGACCCCGCGCGCCCGCGTGCGCGTGAGGTCGATCTCCTCGCTGCGCAGTCCGCTGAAGACGAGCACCTCGTGCTTGGCGCGCGTGATCGCGACGTTGAGGCGGCGTTCGCCACCATCGCGATTGAGCGGGCCGAAATTCATCGAGACGCGGCCCTTTTCATCGGGTCCGTAGCAAATCGAGAACAGGATCACGTCGCGCTCGTCGCCCTGCACGCTCTCCAGATTTTTTACGATGACGGGTTCGCCTTCGACCGGCGGCTCGTCGCCGAAATGGACCTCGATCTCGGGATGCTCGCGGCGTTTTTCGTCGAGCAAATCCTCCACGAGCATCTGCTGCGCCTGGCTGAAGGTGACGACGCCATAGGAGTGACGCGGACCTTTCGGATCGCGCAGCCGGCGGACAAGTTCCTCGACCAGCGCCTCGGCCTCGCCGCGGTTCGTCCGCGACTTTCCTTTGTCGTAACGCGCGGCGGGCAGATGCTTGAAACGTACTCCGCCGAGAGCGGTTTCGGGCGAAGGAAACGTGAGCAGATCGTTTTCGTAATACTGCCGGTTGCTGAACGCGATGAGCCCCTCGTGCCGGCTGCGGTAGTGCCATTGCAGGCGTTTGTGGCGCACGCCGTTGGTCAGCAGTTCGTCGAGGATGCTTTCGAGGTCCTTGTGCTCGTCGGGCGTGAGATCTTCCTCATCTTCTTCCGTGTTGCTGGTGAAAAAATTCGTTGGCGGGAGCTGTTTCGGATCACCCACGACGATGAGCTGCTGGCCGCGTGCGATCGCGCCGATCGCGTCCCACACCGAAATCTGCGACGCTTCGTCGAAGATCACGACGTCGAAGCTCTCGTGCGAGGCGTCGAGATATTGCGCGACGGAAAGCGGGCTCATGAGGACGCAGGGTTTCAGTCGCGGCAGCAGCGTGGGGATGCCGGCGAGCAGGCGGCGCACGGGCAGGTGACGTGTCTTCTTGGCGATCTCCCGGCGCAGCAAGCCGATCTCGGCCTTGGGAATATCATTCGCCACTTGATCGCGCGGAATGCCGGCGGCGAGTCGCGCCTTGATGAGCTCGCGGGCAAGCGCGGCGAGTTTCTCATCGATCTCGCGGAAGCGGTCGATGCGCTCGTTGTGCTCGCGACCGAAGAACTCGCGCAGCGGCGTCTCGCGTTCGATCGTCGCAAACAGCAACGCGCGCCGGAAGCTGCGCTCGAACAATGCCGGGATGTCGGGCGTCGGCGTGACCGGCGATTCGAGGACGGCGATCACCGGACCGAGCTCGAGCGACTCGCCTTGATGCCGGACCTTTTGCCACGAGCACCATTCGCGGATCTTGGGCCACGCCGGCGGAATGCGTTCCGTGAGCCTGAGCACGGCGGCGAGATGATCGGGCGCCGTATCCAAAGTCTCACGACGCAAGTGCACCGCCTCGGCGAACCCATCGAGCGCGGCGTGGAAGCGCGCCTGGGTGTCGCGAAAACGCGTGAGGCGATGACCGATCGCCGTGCCGGCGGCGCAGGCGGCCGGACCTTCGGTGAAGAGGCTGGCCAGCAACGTGCGCAGTTGCGCGAGCCACGCGAGATCGTCGCCGGCGTACGCACGGAGCTGGGCGTGAAGCGATTCTCCCCAAGTGGTGGCCCGGTCGAGCGCGTCCGCGGACGGTTCGCCGTTGGCCCAGAGCGCGCCGAGACACGCTTGCGCAACGGATGCGGCGCTCGCGAACGCGGTGTTGATTTCGCGGAGGCGTCGCGCGCTGCCGAGTGTTTCGCCGAGCGTGGCGGCGGACGGGGTCGAGAGGTCGGGACGCGCGGTGCGGAGCTGGCGACGGACGCCGCCGATGCGCAGCCACTTCACCAAAAACCAACTGCTCTGCGCGGACTGCCAGCGGGTTTGCAGAGCGTTGAGGTCGAGGAGGAGGAGCTTTGCCTCGTCGTAGCCCGTGAGCTTCGCGCGCAGCTCCGCGCGTGCGCGTGCGAGCGCGATCCAGGTTTCGAGGTTCGCGGACAACTCGCTCCACGGCGTCGTGGCGAAGGCGGCGCCGACGGGCTCGGGCGCGAGCAGGCTGTGCGTGAGCGCGAGGAGGTTTTCGAGTTTGGCGCGCGAGGCCGCGGTGCTCGGGCACTTCAGCCACGCTTGCAGATCGCGGCTGGTGTTGAGCGCTTCCTGCGTCAGCGCGCTGAGCTCGCGCACGCGATCGAGCGTGCGCTCGGCCCAGGTCGGCGACCACTCTTCGCAGCCGAGAGCGGCGAGCGGATGGTCGGCCAGCGGCATGAGCGAACGCGAACGTTCCTGCAGGAGCCGTGTGAGATCGCGGGCCCGCTCGAGCGTTGCAGCCGGGGTGTCGAGAATCGCCGGCCAGTTTTCCAGGCGCACGGTGGTTTCGGCCTGGCGCGGCAGGAGGTGGTCGAGGCAATCGTAGGCGCTGAGGCCGCACGCGTGGCGCTGATGGAGCGCGCGTGCGTAGGCGTTGAGCGAAGTGCGCAGGCGCTCGAGCTCGGCGGCGCGGAGTTCCCAGTCCGGCGTGTCGGCTTCGCTGAGAAAGCGGAGGCTGCGATCAAACTGGGCGAGGACGTCGGCCTTGCCGGTCTTGTTCGAATGCAGCTCGAGGCAGAACGGCTCGAGGCCCTCCTCACGCAGACGGCGATGGACGACGTCGAGGGCGGCACGTTTCTCGGCGACGAAGAGCACACGCTTTCCGTGGGCGAGGCAGTGCGCGATGATGTTGGTGATCGTCTGCGATTTGCCGGTGCCGGGCGGGCCTTCGAGCACGAAGTCGTGTCCCGCGGCCGCAGCCATCACGGCGGCGAGCTGCGAGGAATCGGCGCTGCGCGGGCAGAAGATATCACGCGGGTGAAACTGATCGTCGAGGTCGAGGGGCAGGACGTCGTCACTAGGATTTGGATACGGCGCGCCGGCTTCGTGAACGAGATGACGGACGACGCGATTGCGCGTGAGGTCTTCGAGGCGGTCGGCGAGATCCTTCCAGAGGAGGAACTTCGTGAACGAGAACTGGCCGAGCCAGATATCGGTCTTCACTTCCCAGCCCGGCAGATCGCGAACGGCGTCGCGGAAGAGCTGGAAAACGCGGGCGACGTTCACGCCTTTTTCGTGTTCGGGCAATGGCTCGAGGCCGGGGATCTCCTTCTGAAAATGCTGCCGCAGCATTTCCATGAGCGTGACGTTGAGGCGCGGATCCTCGTCGAGGCGGCGCAGCGAGAAACCCTCGAGCACCGACTTGCGCCGGAGCTCGACGGGGACGAGCAGGAGTGGCGCGCGGAGCACGCGGTCGGCGTGCTCGGTCTCGCGCCATTCGAGGAAGCCGACGGCGGCGAAGAGCGTGTTGGTGCCGTTCTCGTCGAGTGCGAGACGGGCGGCGCGGTAGAGTTCGGTGAGCCGTTGCGGGTGTTCGGTGGCATCCAGCGCGGTGCGGAGACGGCCGTGCGCGAGCTCGTCGCGCAGGTGCTCGGCGAGGGCGTCGGCGCGTTGCTGTTTCGTGTAGGTCGCGGCGTGGCGCGGATCGTCCTCGCCCATGAGCTTGGGCTTGGGCTGGAGCGAAAGCTCGCGCTCGGCGGCGAGCTCATCCTCCACGTGTTCGGGCGCGGCGGATAGGATGCGAACGGTGGCCTTCGTCTCTTTGAAATTGAGCAGCCGGTTGCGCAGGCTGAGGTCGAGCAGGCGGCTCTTCCATTGATCGATGCGCGTCGTGGCTTTCGGTGGCGTCGTGACGGTCGGCGTCGGCTCGAGCGGATCGGTAAAATCGCGTTCGCCGATGCCGTCAGCTGGTGCGCGCCTTGGAGCAGAGGTCGAGCCTGGTTGCGCCGGCTCGGTTTCGTGGCCGGGGATCGGCAGCGGATGAATGCGCGAGAGCCGGGCGCGACGCACATCGAGCGTGAGACGGAAGGGCAGCTCGGTGGTGAGATGCGGCGTGGCGAGAAGCTCGGCATCGCGCAACGTGCCGGGCGATTCGCTCGCGGCGACGGTGGTCTCGAACACCGTGACGAGGGAATCGGTCGCGAGCTTGCGGAGCTGCTGGAGATTGTCGTCGCAGGGTTCCGGCTGCGTGCGGTCCTCGAGCCAACAGCCGGCATACGCATGGCCCTCGTGCATGAGGACGAGCGGATGCAGGCCGGCTTGTTCGCAGCAGGCGGCGAAGAGCAGGCACAAGTCGAGACACGTGCCGAAACGCTGCGCGCGAATCGCGGACGGAAAACGGATTTTTTGACCGGTGTTTTCGAAACTGGCGGGCGGACTGATATAGCGGATGCCGAGTTCGCCGATCGCTTTATAGATGGCGGCGACCTGGTCCCAAGCGCGGCGGCGGCTCTTGTCCTGGTAGCCGTTGAAGGCGGCGCGCTCGGTGTGTTCGCGCAGAAGCTCGGACGCGCGCCCGAGGATGGTCATCACGGCGGGATCGTTCGGCAGGATGAACGCGGCGAGAATCTCCGGGAGCGAAACGAGCCCGCACCATTCATTGCGCGCGAGCAGCGAGACGGGCGCGGTGCGGGTGGAGATGACGGAACCGTTTTCGAGGATCTCGACGTTGAGCGAGCCGGAAATCTTTTCGTTCAGGCCGGCGAGGAAATCGTGCGCCAGCGCGAGGTCCACGGGTGCGATGCGATGCTCGCCGTCCGCGGCGAGGCTTTCGAGACGGAGCTCGAGCGGCTCGGCAAACGCCGGCTCCGTGCTAATGCGAACGGTGAGGTTCTTGCGCGGCGTGGCATCGTTTTGGAGCCGCAGCTCCTTTATTACCGGAATCGCGTTCTGCTGAAAGGCGTAGTTGAGCGAGCGGTCATGGCTGACCGCGACGGTCACACCGGTGGCCTGGGGTTTTGCAGCGGTTAACAAGGTGGCGTCGGATGACATGAGAGCGGCGGGGATGTTTCCTGGCGGGCGAGCGGGTGAACCGCCCTGCGGCTCAGGAGGTTGTCCCGTCTCTCCCGAGGCGGGTTACAGAGATTCAACGGAAGCGTTTCTGACGGGATTTTAACGCGTGAAACTCACGGCGTGGCCGAGGCCGCGGTAGCGGTCGGCGTGGCAGGTGAGGACCACGACCTGGAGTTGGGTGGCGAGGGCTGAGAGGACGTCGAGGATGCGCTCCTGGCGGACGGAGTCGGTGTTGACCAGGACATCGTCGAGGATGAGCACCTGCGGCTCGGAGGTCGCGAGTTCCTGCGCGACGGCGATGCGGAGGCAGAGGAGGAGTTGTTCCTTCGCGCCTTGAGACAGGAGATCGAACGGATGCGTGGCGTCGCGCGTCCGGCCGATGCCCGCGATCTGTAGGCGTTCGTCGAGAAAAACTTCGCGCGTGCGATCGCCGGTCAGCTCGGCAAACGCGGCAGTCAGGCGCTGCTCGAGCGGCGTGAGCACGGCCTTCGTCGCGGCTTGTTTCCGGTGCTCGATGAGCGTGTGCGCGATGCGCGCGGCCCAGGCCTTGGCGCGTGCGGCATCGCGGCGGAGCGTCGCCTCGACTTTGCGTTCCTCGAGGTCGGACTCGCGCGAGTAGAGTCCCTGGCCGCCGAGAATCTCGAGTGCGCCGCGAGCGTTGTCGCGTTCGCTACGGCTGGCTTGAAGTTCGTTGGCGAGTTGCTGGAGCGCGGTGGCAGCGCGGCGATTGCGCTCGGGAAGTTTTTCGAAATCGGGTGGCAGGCTCGCTCGCGTCGCGACGACACGGGCTTCGGCCTGCGTGAAGTCGACCTGCGCGCGTGCCTTGGCGGCCTCGACGCCGGCCGGATAACGCGCGGTGAGATCGGCGGCCTGGCTCTCGAGCGTGCGCAGTCGCGCGCGGTGATCGCTCGCGACCGAGGTCGCTTTCTGGAGCGCTTCGGACGATTCGCGTTCCTCGGTGCGGAGTTGGGCGAGCGATTTCTCGAGCGTCTTGAGCATCTTCTCGGCGGCGGGAATCGCTTCGGCGCGTTGTGCTTCGTCGCCTTCGAGCTCGCTGTTGCTGCGCTGAAGTTCGGTGGCGGTGGGTTGCAGCGTGGCGGTGAGCGCATCGACGCGATGGGTCGCGCTGCTCGCGGACGCGCGGAGGGCGTCGATCGTGGCGTGCTCGCCGAGTTGTTGCGCAAAGGCGGCTTCGGCGATCTGGTTTTGCGCCTCGAGCTCGTTGCGTTTCGCGAGGGCGTCGCGGGCGGCTTCGAGCGAAACCACGCCGGCGTCGTGCAGCGCGGTTTTGAGTTTTGCTTCGGACTCGGCGAGATCGTGCGCGAGGCCCTGGGCTTCTTTTGCGCCGGAGCGGATCGTGACGCGGCCCCAGCCGGCGAGGGTCAGGTCGAGCGCTTGCGGGCTGTGCAGGCGCGTGGCTTCGCCGGCGGGTAGCGAGGCGTCGCGCGAGCTTGTGCCCTCGGTGATTGCGACGGAGGTGTCGCGTTCGGGCGTAAGCTCGACGGTGAGGCCGAGGGCTTGAAGCTGCGCCTTCTGCGTGCGGACGAGATCGGTGAGCTCTTCGAGTTTGCGCACGCGCGCGGCGTTGAGGGCGGGGAGTTTCGTTTTGGCGGCGGCGATGGCTGCAACCTGTGCGGCCGCTTCGGCGGCCTTGGCGAGCTGCTTGTCGAGGAGGCGGGCTTCGGCGGAAAGCTGGCGGAGGCGCAGCAGGCCCTGGAGGCGCTGGAGGCCGGCGCGGAGGGCGTTGAGGCGCGCGGCGTGCTCGGGTTGCGTGGCGTGCAACTGGTCGAGTTTCTCGCGCGTGGCGGCGAGGCGCGCGGTGGCCGACTTCGTGAGCTCGTCGGCTTTGGCGAGCGCGTCTTTCGTGCGGACGATATCGGCCTGGCGTTGCGTGAGCGCGGCGGCGTCGGTGGCGATCGCGTTGAGTTTTTCCTGGGCGGAATTGAATTCGACCTGGCGCGTCTCGAGCTCGCCGCGAAGGCGCTCGGCGGAGAGCGCCTGCTCGGCGAGGGTTTTCGCGAGGACTTCGCGCTCGGCGTGTTCCTTCTCGAGCTGCGTGACGGTCGCGATCGCGCGGTCGTAGCGTTGATGGCTCGTCTCGAGCTCGGCGCGCGTGGCGCGGAGTTTGAGCAGCTCGGCCTCGATCGTGGCGAGGTCGTCCTCGGCCTCGCGGAGCGCGCCGCCGGTGCGCGGCTGGCCGGTGGACGTGATGAGAACATCGGCGAGGGACGTGAGCTTGGCGCGGAGTTGTTCGATCACGGGATCGAGCTCGACGCGCGCGAGGCGGGCGCGGATTTGCTGGCCCACGGCTTCGTCCTCGAGCTTGGGCCATTCGGAAGGCTCCCCCTGGCGCGCCCACAGGAAACCGAGAAAACCCCAGTGCTCAGGTTTGGTGGCGCCGCGGCCGGGCAGCGACGAATGGAGGAGATCCTGCATGCGCAGATCGGCGGCGTCGGCTTCCGCGATGGGTTGCCACGCGGAGTCCTGCCATTGTTGGAGGCGGCTGCGCGGAGACTGGAGAAACGTTTTCTCGATGCGGTAGCGACCGGCGCGCGTTTCGAACTCGACGGCGATGCGCGGGGCGAGATCGGTGCCGGCGGGCTGGAGGGATTTCAGCTCTTCACCCTTGGTCGTGTGTTTGTCGAAGAGCGCGCGCGAGGTGGCGCGGAGCGAAGTGGATTTGCCGGTTTCGTTGGGCGCGCAGAGGAGGTTCAGGCCGCTGGCAAACGGCCCGAGTCGCACGGTGTTGCGGAAGGGGCCAACGTGAGTGAGCTCGATGGCGTGGAGCTTGCCAAGCCGCTCACGCCAGGCCAGGGCC
>JAKFEQ010000075.1:0-27150 GCA_036675625.1 Opitutaceae bacterium
CCAGCTATATTCATCTGGCTCGCACCGCACTCACGCTGTCCAACCGCGCCGTCTACAATAACGCTTCGGTCAATCTGGCCGAGCAGGGGATCGAAGAAGCGATGTACAATGTCAATCAGCTGGTGGCCAATTCCGGTTATACGTGGCCGGGCTGGACGATTTCCGGCGCGAACGCCAAGCGCAAGTGGACCGGCGTTGCCCTAAGCCAGAACGCCACGGCTGAGTATCGAGTTTTTGTCTACAATTACCAGGGCATCTCCGCGCCGAAGGCGGTCGCACGCGCGATCGTCACACTCGGCGGCAGCAGCGGCGCTCCGATCGAAAAATGGATCGAGGTCACACTCAGCAAAACCTCTAAATTCGCGAACGGTCTCGTCGCCAAGGACTCCGTTCTCTTCAAAGGTAACAACGCCACGGTGGACAGCTGGAACTCGGACCCGAATGGCAACGGCTCGGTGATCCAGCCGTTTTCCTCCGCCGTGAGAAACGACAACGGCAGCGTCGGCAGCATCTCGGTCGCCACCGATGCAGCGGTCGTTCAAAATGCCGATATCTGGGGCTACGTTTCCACGGCGAATGTGGATCCCACGCAATTCGTCGGCACCAACGGTGAGATCCTCGGCGACCCGCCCTCGCCTGGTCCGTGGGTGAAAAGCAACGTCGATCCAGGTCGCGTTTCGACCACATTCTCCGCGACATTCGAACCCGTTTCCGCTCCGTCTTTCACCAGCATCACGAACCTGGGCACGATCAATTCGGCCCTGAGCCTGCCGGCGGATTATCCCGGCGCACGAGCAGCCGATGGTTATTATTACTACGACGCCGACAGCATCAATTTGTCCGGCTCCGGCGCCACGCTCTCGATCACTGACAAGGTTGTGCTGCGGCTCACGAACACGAGCTCGAGCTTCAGTACGAGTGGCCACGGCGGGGTCAGTATCGATTCAGCTGGCAGTCTCTCGGTGTATACTGCGGGCAACGTATCGCTTGCGGGTAACGGCATATCCAACGGGGTCGAGTCCAACGGCACCTCGGGACTCCAAGTGGATGAGCTCGGACAACCGATCAAGTTTCAGCTTTGGGGCACCAAGACCAGCGGCACGCAGTCCATCAACATTGCCGGCAACGGACTGTTTAGCGGCATTATCTACGCCCCCCAGGGAGATGTTTCGATCAGCGGCAACGGTGCCGTCAATGGCTCCGTCGTTGCCAACGACATCACCCTCTCGGGCAACGCCCAATTTCACTACGATGAATCGCTGGCGAATTTCGGCGGCGGCAATCCCTTCCGCATCGGAAAGTGGAAAGAGCTGACCACCGCAAGCGATCGTAACGCCTACATGAGCGATCTGACCTTTTGACCGGCCGCCTCGGGGCAATTTTGAAGGGTTGATTACCCCCGGGGCCATTAGGCCCTACTCCAAGCAGGGGCGTTTATTCCGGCCATACGCCCCTTAGCAGGGGTTTCCGAATGCGTTAGTGTGGACGGGTGAACTCCGCACCTCGTCCGCGGCGGCCAGCCCGCGTTTTCCTTCAGGGCCGGCCCTGCTCAGGCCTCACCCTGGTCGAGGTCATGATCTCGCTGACGCTGATGGCGACGGTGATGATCTGCTTCATCGGCACGTTCATTCAATCCCGCCGCATCACCGAGTCGAGCGTCCTCCACGCCGCCGCGACGAGCATGGTTTACGGTATCGTCGAGCAGATCAAACAGCTCGACTATAGCACCCTGCTGCCAAACGACTCGGTCGACCCCGCCGCCGCCGCCACTGGGATCGCGCCGCCCTATGTCCGCGTCCGCATCAGCCAGGACAAGCTCGTCTGGCTGCGAGTGGTCTACCAACCGGTCACCGACGAGGACGCCGGCACCGCCGACATTCCCTCCCCCAAGGGGCCTCTCTCGACTCCCGCTCCCACGGCTACCGCGCAAAGCGTCGGAGCGATCGACAACTATATTGGCAGCATACCGCTCTCGACCGTCACCGGCACGACGTCGCAGCAGATCAATCTCAACCTCTGGCTGTGGATCGATGGCATTCCCAATGCCGACCACGACGTGTCCGACGTGAAGAAGATCACGCTCGTCTACACATACAGCTATATCGACGGCTCCGCCACCCGCACCATCCGCGATCGCGAGGTCTTCCTGCGCACGCGCTACGACCAATGAAATCCCGCTCCCGCCCCGGCCGCGCGCACGGCTTCAGCCTCGTCGAGGTGATGATCAGCCTGACGATCGCGGCCTCGGTGCTCGCGATCGCCATGAGCACTTTTCTGTTCGGCCTGCGCACGATGTATAAAGACACCCAGCGCCTCGCGACCAATTCGAGTCTGCGGAGCTTCATGGCGCAGATCTCCAAGGAGACGCTCGATGCCTCCTATTTCTACGTCCTTCCCTATTATACATCCCTCGACGGCAACGTGAATCTCGCGACTGACCCCGCCGTCCTCAACCAAACCGAGGACTTCGACGACGAGGCCTACGACAAATGGGTCGCCCACGGCGACTGCCTCGTGCTCGTCACCAGAACCTCGAGATACCGCTCCACCGACATCCGGCAGATCCGTATATATTATCGCGTCTCCGACGATCAGGGCGATCTCAACCAGGAAACGCCGATCCGCTATTACGAGACCGCCGATTGGGGCGAGGGGCCACCGCCGACCGATCCCATCAATCCCAACGCGACCAACGGCCACAGCGACCTCACGGTCGAGCTGAACAAGATCAACCTGAAGGCCACCCCCAAGATCGCCGGCTCGCGGCAGCTCGCGGAGCGCACGAAGGGCCGGAAATCCGCGACGTCAAATCACTATCCGATCTTCTCGTCGGAATCCCCGACGGCGAATCCCACCAACGGATTCATCTCGATCAACGTGGAGTTCATCAACGGCACCACGAACAACAACCTGCTTTCGAGCAGCAGCTTCAACTATACAATCTCCCCCCGGAGATAGCCGCCATGCGCCCTCGCCCCCGTCCTCGCCGCCGCGCCTCCGCCCTGCTCACCGTCGTGCTGCTCACGGCCTTCATGGCTATACTCACCGGGAGTATGCTCAGCTATACACTCTCCGAACGCCGGGGCAACGAACGCAACCGGCTCATCCTCCGCGCCAGGAACATGGCGGAAAACATCTCCGTCTACGCCGCCGAGCAGCTCACCACCAAGCTTTATCGGCTCCGCAACCAGAGCCCCATGGCCTTCCTCACCGGCGGGAACGAGATATATCTTCCGCCTGCCAGCGTGCTCGACAGCTCGTTCACCGATCATGCCGTCGGCATGGAGGTGCGCGCCGGCCTCACCTCTTCCACCGGCCTCCAGTTTCTCGATCCCAACGACGCCGCCAATATCGGCAATCCCAACGCCGGCCTGCAGGTGAGCACCAGCTCCGTTCCCATTATCGCCAAGGCCACCGCCACTCATCCTTCCGTCGGAACCGTCACAAGTTATCTCCGCCACGACATGGAGGTCGCCATGGTGCCGCTCTTCCAGTTCGCCGTCTTCTATAACATGGATATGGAGTTCGGCCCCGGCGCCGACATGACGATCGCCGGCCCCGTACACACCAATGGTGCGCTGATCGCCCGCATGCAGACCGGCCGCACCAATACACTCCAGTTCGACGATCGCGTCACCGCCGTCGGAGGCTTTTACGCCAATACCGCCCACAAGGGCCCCACCTATATGGGCGATGGCAGCAAGGACGACGGCCCCGGCGGCACCGGCGCGCTCAACTTCACTCACCAGTCCACCGGCAAGAAGACCCCGATCAAGACGAGCAAGGGCGTCTGGCGGGACCACAAGTACGGCGGCGGCAGCGAGACCACCACCTCGATCAACAACTTCAAGACCTTCGCCACCTCCACCTACGGCGGCAACCTCCGCACCAGCGCCCACGAAGTCAGCCCGCTCGTGCTCCCGTCGATTTCCAACTACCGGGAAACCGACGATCCCCAAACCGACGAAGACGATCGCGACAACGGCCGGCAAATCATCGAAGCACCCGCCGCCGCCGACACCGCCGGCCTGAAGGAAACCAAGTTCGCCCGCCGTTCCGGCCTATATATTATCGTCAACCCTGACGACGAGGAGCGCGTCGGCCTGCTGCCCGATGCCACGCCCGTCTTGATGCGCCCGCGCTCGTATCGCTGCTGGCTCAACACCGTCAACGCGAACCTCTCCCACACCCTCTACGAAGTCGTGCTCCCCGGCCAGCCCAGCTACGGCACGCTCAACGCCCACGTCAACACCCTGCCCAACGCCTATCGCGTCAACACCTCCGTCGGCCACAACCAGGTCCTGCGCATTCCGCAGGGCGCCGGCGTCGACCTCGCCGATACCGGCTACGGCGGTCCGGCGATTCCCACCTTCCCCGACATCAGTGACGCCTATTTCTACGACCTGCGCCGCTCCACCGGCAACACCGGCCACCCCCAATACCGCAGCGGCTCGAATGTCTTCACTCCGCGCCCTATCGCTAAAATAGATTTCGACATGACCCGCTTCAAGATGGCTGTCGAGCGCTCGCTCTTCGGCCGCTCGTCCAGCACCGTCTATAATCTTGCGCGGCCCAACAACTCGACGTGGGGCAATTTCGTTTTCAATCCCGCCGCCACACCCAGCTCGCACGGTCTCGGCATCGGTCCGGGTTTCAATTTATTCCCGTCGGAATCGCCCATCACCGTCATCCAGAAATCGGCCACCAACGCCTATGCGCCCGGGGAGATTGTCATCCGCGCCTGGGAGCAGCCGGGTAATGGCAACGCGAAGGACCTCGCCGCCCGCTTCGTGATCGCCGACAGCACCGACGGCGTCACCTTCACCGATCGCTATACATCCGCGGCCGACGAGCACGCGAAAATATATACGCCTTCCGCCAGCATTACTCATCTCCGCGTGCGTCTATATCTTGACGGCGCCGCGCCCCACGCGGATCGGTTGTGCGACGAGGAGATCATTCCCGTCGTCCCGGACGACGGCACCCTCCGCGCCGTCCTGTCGAACGACTATCACGTCGTCGCCACCTCCAACGGCTCCGGCAACCCGCCGAACTGGGCGGTCGGCGATGCCTTCACCGAGATGCGCATCTTCGTCGGAGGCACCGACGATACCGCGAACTGGACCTTCGCTGTCGATACCGCTGCCGGCAGCACCACCGGCGGCGCCAACGGCTCCTTCGGCACCGGCCTCAACGCCCACCGCTTCACCCTTAATGCCCTCACCTCCAACACCGGCACCGTCCGACTGAAGGCCACCAAGGGAGGCACCAGTGTCACCAAAACCATCACGGTCGTGAAGCAAGCCAGCGTGCCCGATCTCTCGCCGCCCGCGAACCAATCACGCTGGATCAGCGTCGCCTCCACCCAGGCCGCCGACCCCTTCAGAATCTATTTCGCGCCCGAGGACCCTTCCTCGACTCCGGTCGCCGTCGCCCCGGTAAACTTCATCGACACCGCGACCACCGCCACGAGCCCGTGGTATGATGGCGTCACCGTCTATATACATTCCGCCGATTCGGAAAACCGCACGCTCACCAGCGGCGAGCCGGCCCGCATCGATTCCGGCGTCCGGCTCTGGCACGGTCGCGGGCCCGTCGTCTCGCTCAGTCCCAGCATCGATGCCGGCTACGCCGGCCGCACCGGCTTCAGCTTCGTGACCAACGATCCCGTTTATGTCGTCGGTCATTTCAACGCCGATGGCGCGATCACCACCGGCACGAGCAACCCGGGCGGCGCCAGCTCACGATATCCCGAGTCCACCAGCGAGATGCTCACCGCCGTCATGGGTGACGCCACGACGGTGCTATCGCAGCCCGTCTTCGATCGCAGCGGGTCGAGCCCCAACTATACATATTTCCAGGAGGGCGGCTGGTGTGACTCGCTGAGCGGTCATCGCCATCACGACAACGCGTGGAGTTCCAACTGGCGCACCTCCAACCCCGGCGGCAGCAATGCTCGCGACGGCCGGGCGGACACCGTGAAGGCCGCCGCGATGCCCAATCTCGTCTCCCTCCCCGGCAGCGGATCGAACGTCTCCATGAAATTCCGTGGCGCGACCACCGAGATCTCCGCCTGTTTCCTCATCGGCATCGTGCCCACCAACCACAACCCCACCGGCCTGACCAACGGTGCGCCAAGCCCCGGCGCCAACGGCCAGACCAGCGGCGGCGTACACAACTATCCCCGCCTGCTCGAGTATTGGGACGGCGACCTATATATCCGCGGATCGATGGTCGCGATGTTCGAGAGTCGCGTGGCGATGGAGCCATGGAGCATCCGTTACTATAATGCCCCCGGCCGCTATTGGGGCCTCCACCAGTCGCTCCGCACCGCCGGCCACGATCTGCCCCTCGAGCCCATGCTCCTCACCGCCCGCCGCATGGGCTTCAAGGAAATCACCGCCGCCGAATACGCGACCCAGAAAACGGAGATCGAGGCGCTGCCACACTGAGTCGCGGCGGCGGCGGCGGCTCGACGGCGCATCGCCTCGCGACTCCGTCGCGGGTTTGCCCACCGCTTTTCCAGTGGTCAGGGAATCTGCGAAAAATCCCAGAGCGTAAGCTGGTAGTTCGGATAGCCGCTCTGGCCCGACGGCGGATTCTGCGCCTCGATGCCGACGTAGCCGGCGAGCGCGCCGGAGTCGTCGATGATCTGCATGAAGGCGGACGGGTGAAGATTGCCGGAGTAGCAGGGCCAGGAAGTCTCATGCGCGAGGCAGGCGCAGAAATTGGTATAGGCGATCTGCCGATTGGTGTTCTCGCTCGCGAGATGATAGACGATGCCGGAGCGCGTCGTGGCGCAGAGACCCGGGTTGCAGGCATCGGAAGGCAGCCAGGCATGAAGACAATTGGGCGGTGTAGGCGACGAGGGCGTGGTGAACCCGGAGAGATCCATGCCGGCCTTCTTCCAGCCCGTGGTCGAGGGACTGATCGTGAGCGTGCCGCTATAGTAAGAGGCGACCGCGCATTTGCCGGTCGTGTCGGCGTAGGTGACGCGCGGAATCTGCGAGATGGTCTTGAAGGTGGACCACGCGGCGTTGCTGCCGTAGCCCCGACCGTGCGTGAGGGTGTAGGTCGAACTGAGAAGCGACACGCGCGCGAGTCCTGTCTGCGGGAGCGTGACGGTCCAGGAGTCCGCCGCGCCGGCGTGCGGACTGGTCCACGTAATGTCCAGGCGGCCGGTGCTCGTGTTATAGACATAAGTGCCGGCCCAATTCTGGTGCTGGCTGACTGGATACACCCATCCGGTAGGCGTGTAGGTCGTGCACGTCTTCGTCACACCATCGAAGGTGCAGCGGTGGCTGTTGAACGCCGTTTTGCCCACCTTGTTGTCGCTGTCCCATGTCCAGGCGCTCGCGGCGACAGTGCCATTGGTGTTGAAGGTCCAGTTCATGATCCGGACCCATGAGTAGCCGTTGTAGTCCAGGTTGCCGCAGGTGACGGTGAAACGTGCCTTGCCTTGGGGCAGTGGCTGGGCGGCTTGAAGCGAGGAGACGAAAGCGCCGGGGGCGAGCAGCGCGATGCAGACGAGGGGGAGGTTTCTCTTCATGGGGAAAAGGGATTGGCCGCGGCGCGCCTGAGAATGGAGATCATGGCGAGTCGCGCGCGGGCCGACTCGGAATTAGAATCGCGCCTTGATGCCCGCGACGAAGGCCATGCCTGTATGTTGGGCCGACCACGGGCTTTCGAGGCCGAACGCTTTCACGACACGCTGGAAGTTCCACTCGTCGGTGAGATTATAGATGTCGAGATAGGCCGAGTAGGTGCGGTTGATGGTATATTCGGCTTTCAGGTCCAGCGTCGTGCGGTCGCGGTGAAACCAATCGAAGATCTGCGGCCCGATGATCCCGCCGCTACCGCGACCATAAAGGCTGTTGGTCTCGATCGGCGCGGACCCGGTCACGCGTTGCGATCCCATGTACGTTTCGCTGCGGTGATTCGCGAGCAGGCGCAGCATGATCCCGTGACTGCGAAAAGTCAGGCCGGCGTTCCACGTGCGTGGCGTGAGGTTGGGCAGGACGGTGACCGTCGTGAGCCCGCCGAAATCGCCCTTGGTCTGGAGCCACGTGATGTTGGAGAAGAAGCCGAGCCCACGCAGCACCCCCGGCAGGAAAGTATATTGCTGCTGATAGCTGAGCTCGAGGCCGCGCACGCGCGCACCGCCGACATTGGTCGTGCGGTTCCAGGAATAGCCGGCGTAGTCGCCGTTGAAGCCGTTGTCCGGGCCTTCCGGGACGGTGGTGGGAATGCTGCGCGTGTAATTGCTGATCTCCTTGAGAAACACGCTGGCCGTGAACGAACCCACCGGTTCGAAATAGTAGTGAAGCCCGGCCTCGAAATTATCCGAGGTGTAGGGCTTCAGGTTCACGTTGTTGGCGCTGATCGAGCGCGTGAGGTCGTTCACCACGTAGCCGGGCGCATAGTTCGCGGCGTTCGGCCGTGTGATGGAGAGATTATAGCTGGTCCGTGCCTGGAGTCCGTTCGCGAAGTTATAGACAAAATGGATGCCGGGAAACACATCGCGATAGTCCGCCTTCTGCTCCACCCAGCCGGTGAACGTCGACCAGGCCCGGGCGCGGTTTTCCTCGGCGGAAAGGCTGTTGTTCGCATTGTTCGTGGCATCGGCGGCCTTGCGCCGAAACCCGGCGCCGGAAGCCTCGGTTTCCTCCACGCGCAGGCCGCCCAGGATGCGCAGGCGGCCGAGCCGCACCTGGCTCTGCACATAGGCCGCGGTGATCTCCTCCCTCGTCTGCACCCGGCCGGCCGTTTGATCCACCAGGCTGTTGTAAGCCTGGGTGCCGGTCTGAACCCAGTTGGAGGGATCGGCCCACGCGTCGCCGGGCTGGCCGGTGGTCGGGATCTGCAGCATCGGAAACGAACCATAGTTCCCGGCGCCCATCATTACATTATAGCCCACCCACGGGGCGATGCCGCCGGTCGTAGGCCCCGCCCAGGTATAGGAATCGACATAGCGAAACGACGCCTTCTTCTCCGTCACGCGCTTCGCGCCCACTTTTATATACGCGGGAACGACCGCGCGCAGGTCCTGGCGGAAATCCAGCTTCAGGCTCGAGATCGACGACGGCACGCGAAAGCGGATGATGCGCGAATCCGACCGCATTCTATAGTTGGCGGGATCGGTCCAGTCGCTGCCTGCGACCTGCGTGATGGCCGGGTGCCATTCGTCGTGTCCGCGGCGGTCGAGCTGAAAGCCGACCCCGGTGAGCTGGGCGTGCACCTCGTTGATCGCAGGGTAGCGGGCGGTGGTGTCGGAGTAGCTGGCGTTGAGATTCAGGACGCCGCTGCCGCCGAAGAGCTTTCGCTCGTAACCGGCGGCGAGCGTGTAGGATTCCGACCAACGGCCATAGAGCGTCGAATGCAGGTCGACCGTGCCCACCGGCCGCGTGGTGGTCGTCTCCCACGTGCTGCCGGGCTCGAAGCTGGTGACGTTCGTCGGCACCGCGACCTGCCAGCGCAGGTAGGACGGCCGGGCGTCGTCCTCGTATTCGGAATTATTATACGTCGACTTGAAGGAGAGCGAGGCGTCGTCGCTCAGCTTGTAGTCGGCATTGAAGGTGAGACCCTTCACATAACTCGGCTTGCCCGAGCCCGACCAGTGACCGCTCGACCAATAGACGGGCAGCGGAGTAAACGGCGCGCCCGGCGCGGGCTCGGGCACGAAGTAGTGATTGAACGAGCTCGCGAGAAACGGCCCCGCTTCCTCGATCACGTTGGCGCTTTTCGTGAGGTTGAGCTGCGCGAGGATGCCAAGATTATTGCGTCCGCCGAAGACGCTCCTCACGTCCGAGTACGAAAGACTGAAGATATCGAGTCCCGGTTTGTCGCGACCTGGCAGGCTGGAATGCGCGTGGGTCTCCGTCCACTTCGTGGCGAGCGAGAGTCCGATATTGCGGCCCGGCGCGCGATCGAACGCGCGCTTGGTGCGCAGATTCAGGTAGCCGGAAATCGCGTTGGCATCCATCTCCGGAAGCGCGGCCTTGATCAGCTCGACCGACTCGACATTTCCCGAGGTCACCTGGCCGAGGTAAACATATTTTCCGCCCACCGTCTGGCCGTCGCTCACGGGCATCTGGTTTCCATCGATCGACATGGTGCCGAACGTCTGGTTCATGCCGCGTATATAGATGGCGCCGGTCTCTCCGCCGCCGGCCAGATCGACCGCCACACCCGGCAGCCGCTGGATCAGTTCGCCGATCGAGGCGGCAGGATTGCCGTGCGCATCGATGGCGACGACGTTCTTCACGTTCATCGCTTCGCGCTGCCGCACGATGGCCGCAGCGGAACCTTCGCGAATACCGGTCACCGTGACGGGCTCGAGCTTGTACGTATCGGAGGTGAGCGCGATGTCCCGGTTCGTCGTCTCGCCGCCGCGCACCGCCACGGGTACGCGTGCGATCGTGAGGCCGGTATAGCGTACGATCAGCACGTGATCGCCGGCGGGCAGCGTGAGGCGATAATGACCACCCTCGCTCGTCGTCGTCGAAAACGCCGTGCCTTCCGCGGTGATCGAGGTGCCCGGCAGATAATCCATCGTCTGTTCGTTCGAGACCTGCCCGATTACGGTGCCGCCGGCTTCCTGGTTGATCGCGGCGTCATTGGATGCCACGACCGGCGTCTGGGCGCCGGCCGTTGCACCGCCGAGAAACAAGGCTGCGAGTGCGCCGAGCACTCGCTCGACGCGGGGAGTTTGCCGATGGGTCGTCATGGTGGGGGAAAATGAAGGAGCAGCGGCCGCGCGGTCGTCGGGGCCCGGGCGGTCACGGCGATTTGTCGCCAGCGCCGCCCGGTCGGCTTTTTTTGCTTTCTCGGCGGTACGCTTTCGGACGGAGAACGCGCCGGTGGTCGGCTCCTGCACGGCCTCGAGACCCGTGTGTGCGAGCATCGCGTCGAGCGCGGCATTGGGCGTCATCTCGCCTTTCACCGGTTGGGTCTCGACGCCGCGGGCGAGCTGCGCGGAGAACACAATCTCCAGGCCCGCCTGCTCGGAGAAACGTTTGAGCGAGCGATCCGCGCGATCGCGAGGCAGGTCGAAAAGTTTCTTCGCCACCTCGGGCGCGGCGAGTGCCAGCGTGCACGAGAGCACAAGCCCCACGCACAGGCGCACCGCCGCCGCCCACGCCGGGCGGCGTGGCGGACAAGGAGGGGTGCAGGCGCCGGCCATGCTTGTTCAAACACGCGAGGGCGCGTTTTCCATGACGACCCTCCGATATTATTTTTTTTCGCGAGTCGCGGCGGCCGCGTCGTCGAGCGCCGCGTCTCCCCGTCTACCGCATCACCGCGAACGCCGCAGGGCGATGCGATCGCCCCGCGGCTCCGAGGTCACACCAAGCGTCTGGGCGATGAGATGGAGGAAAGCCGGCGCGTTATCGGCGCGGAAATAACCGCTCACCTCGAGTTGTCCGAGCGCTGGATCCGCCGGCTCGATCACCAGCCGCCGCGCACCGGCGTCCGTCGCATAACGATTGAACAGCTCGATCGCCTCCTGCAGGGGCGTCGAAGTGAACTCGAGTCGCGGGCTGCGCCACGCGAGCCGCGCGGCGAGCTCGGCCGCGGAAAGATTCTCCACGCGGGGCGCGGCGGTGGCCGCTGCCACCACCACCGTGCGCTGGCCGGCGTCGAGATGCAGCAACGCTGGGTTTCCACCGTCTGCTCCGAGCGCGTCCGTGTCCGCAGAATTTGCGGGCTCTTGCGCCGCCTCTCGCGGAGCTGTCGGCGTGTCCGGCCGGGTCACCGCGACCGGCGTCCCGCGATCGGTTGCGCTCGGCGGCAGGGCGACGGAGCGCGCGCGTGTCTCCACGGCGACGCGTCCTTCCGTGACGAGTACGCCGACCTCGTCGCGCTCGAGTTGCACGCTGAAAGCAGTGCCGACGGCGCGCACGGCCACGCCACCCGCGATCACCACGAAGGGCCGCTGCGAATCTTTCACAACCTGGAACAAGGCCTCGCCGCGCCGCAATTCCACGCGTCGCGCATCAGGGGCGAAGTCGACCCGGAAATCGGCGCCTGCCTTCACTTCGACGACGCTGCCATCCGGCAGTTGCGTTTTCTCGGGCACGACCACCACCACGCCGGCCGGCGTTTCCGCCGCGATCGCCAGCGCGGTTTCGGAGCGGTGGGAGCGTTGCCAGAGGGTGCCCAGCGCGATCACGGCGACGAACGTGGTCGCAAGCGTCGCCTGCCGCCGGCGGCGGCGTTGCGTGCGACTGCGCGCGAGCGCCGCCACAAGCTCATCGGCCTGCCCGGCACCGGCGGGCCGGTCGAACCAGCGCCACGTCGTCTCATGTCGGGCAAACGCTCGTGCGTGCCGCGGATCGGCGCGCAACCATACTTCGAACTCCGCCCGTTCCTCCGCCGACATTCCCGCATCGCGCCGGCCAATCCATCGCGAAGCCGCCAGCTCGATCTCGCGATCGAAGTTTCCGTCGGAGTCTGGAGAACGGTTGTGCATCGGGAACCCTACGTTGTTTTAGCCGCGCAGCACGCCGCGCGCGCGGAGAAATGCCTCGCACCGGTGGTTGGCCCGGACGATCTGGGTTTCCACCGTCTGCTCCGAGATACCGAGCTGCTCGGCGATTTGTTTCTGCGATAGCCCGCGAAGCTTGCGCAATATATACACCTCGCGGCAGCGCGCGGGCAGCGCATCGATGGCGGCAAAAAGGAGCGCGAGCTCGTCATCGGTGCAGACCTGTTCGGCGGGGCCGGGCCTGTCTTCCACCACCCGCGACGCCACCGTTTCCGTGACCGCGAGGAACGGTGAGGCGCGTTCGTGTCGCAGCGAGTTGAGCGCCAGGTGACGCGCGACCTTGAAGAGAAACGCGCGCACGGAGGCGATGGGCTGTTGCGTCTGCCGCAGCCACACGCGCAGGAACGATTCCTGCACGAGATCGTCGACGTCGCGCACGCTGGGAAAGACTCCGCGAAGATACGCCTTCAGCCGGCTCTCGTGTGCATGCACCTCCCGGGCGAACCAGCGCGCATCCGCCGGCGAGACGGCCTGCGCGCCTCCCGCAGCATACGTGTCGGGAGCGCGCGAAGAATCGGAAACGGAATCAGACGGGTTCACGGCGGGGCGACACGCAGCCATCCCAAACGCGGCGAGGCGAGCGGAATTCAGGTGATCGTTTACCTTCCCGGATAGGCGCCGGGTTCGAACCACCTATACATATAGACCCTTTATGCTCGCCGCCCGCTCCATCGACCAGGGCATCAGTGCCGATGCTCCCCGTGATGCTGGCGCAACAGGTCCTTCCCGTAATCGTTGCCATTCGGCGTGCGCACCACGACGTGGATATGATCGCGGATCGGCTGCTGCGGGTTCTTCGACAGGTGCCGCGTGTTCGCCGGCCGCTGGTGGTCGAATTCGATCAACACGACCGGACTGTGAATCCGGTAATAGAAAACACTGTCGTCCCGATCTCCGCCGATCCATGCAAAGTGCGTCCGCTCGAGGTGCGCGCGCACTTCCTCCATCCGGACCCGCGCGTGTCCCTGCTGCTGGTAACTCACGAACAATTCGATCAACCCGAGCAACTCCTCCCGCTGCGCCGCGTTCAGCTCGCGCGCCGCGATCCCGGCGTAGTCGAGCACCACGTTGTCCTTGAACGCCTCGGCTATATTGTTGTTTCCGGTTTTATTCACCTCGAGCACCGCCTTCTTCCGCTGCGCCTCGTCCAGCGAACGCAGCATCGCCAGCCCCCGCGCCTGCTCCTCCTGCAGGATCGAGATGCCTTTATATTTCCCGCTGCGCGCGACGACCGGCTCGGATCCGACAAATACCGGCGACATCACCACCTGGTCGCGCAATACAAAATAGTTAACGACCAGGTGATGACCGTCGATCTGCCAGCCCCATGGCTTGTCCGCGGCAGGTTCGCCCATGATCGTGATCCAATACAGCCATTCCCCGTACTCGGTGAAGTTGTCGTTGTTCAGTTCACCGAGGGTGTGGTTCAGCTTCATGATGTCCCGCGCGAGCTCGAGCCCCCTGGCGCTGAGCGATGCACGCAGCAACCCGAACGCCGCCTCCCGCTGCGCGGCCGACATCTCGTCGAAGCCGATGCCCTGGCGTTTATAGCGGTGCACGTTCATCCATTTTCGCCACTCTATATCATCGACTGGAAACATCGTTTTCGTCCGCTGCTCCGGCGTCAGTGTCGCCAGAAACACGTCCGCGGCCTTGCGTACCGGCTCCGTGGATACGCCGGTCGATCGGATCGGAAACAGCCCGGATTCGATCGTGCCGTTGGCCGTGATGCCGCGGAACGGCTCCGCGAGCGCCGCCGCCTCGCGGCCCGCGGGACCACCTCCGGGCGCTTGGGCGACGAGCGGTTTCGAGGTGAGCGCCGCCAGGGCGGCGGCGACGATCAGTGGGGTTGAACGCATGGGGAAAGTCTTAGCTTCGGGACCGGTAAGCCGGATTCTGTTCCACACCTTGCGGTGCTTCGGTCGTCATTTCTCTCAACTCCACCTTGCGATGGAGCTGTCCGCCAAAGCTCATGCGCCGAAGCGCACAAACCGTGGAGGATGCAGCATACCCGTGGCTATTGGACGGGCCGCCCAGCCACCTATTTTGCCTTGCACCGGACGGGGTTTTTCGTGCCGCCGACGTCGCCGTCGGCGCGGTGGGCTCTTACCCCACCTTTTCACCCTTGCTGTGCAAAGTGAGAGTGACGGTGAAAGCGAAAGTGGTTTCCCACCTTCACTCCTCCCTTTCACTCTCACTACCGCGCAGCGGTCTGTTTTCTGTGACACTGTCCGTCAACGCGCCTTGACGCGCGCCGCCCGCACTTGCGGTGAAGCTCGTGCGGCATCCTGCCCTGCGGTGTCCGGACTTTCCTCTCCGAGCCCGAGTGGCACGGGCACCGGCCCGTGACTGGCTTGCTTTAACGGACGCGGGTTTCCCCGCGCCTTGGGATCAAAGAACTCGGAGCGACAACCAGGCCCCGAAGCTAAGGCGCGAACGGTGCTCCGGTTTTTAGGTAACGCAAGCTCCCCCACGTGGCCGTGCGTGATCGAGCGCATCTCACTTTTCTGTCGAACCACGTTCCTCGGATGGGACGCGTTAATACTCCGCATTCGCAGCCAGAAACATTTCGCGTCAGATTTCAGCGGCCTCGGCTGATTACCAAGACATGGCAGAAATGACCCCCGACCAGATGAGCCAGTTCGTCGAGCGTCTCACCGCGGCGCAAAGCGCGCTCTATGGGTCGATTCACACATTGCTGGCGGGAGCCACGGATGCGGCGGATGTGCTGCAGGAAACGAATCGGGTGCTGTGGCGGAAGGCGGCGGTGTATGACCCGGCGCGGCCGTTCTTGCCGTGGGCGCTGACGGTGGCGCGGTTCGAGGTGTTGGCGCACCGCAAACGCCGATCCCGCGACCGCCTGGTCTTCGACGACGCCTTGCTGGGCCAGATCGCCGAGGAATACGAACGCCAGTCCGCCCGCGGGGGCGCGTTGCAGGCGTTGGAACATTGCCTGCAGAAACTCCCGGCCGCCCAACGCGAACTGGTCGACCAACGCTACTTGCACGGCGAATCGGTGAACGACATCGCCGCGCGTCAGGGTCGGGCGGCCAATGCCGTTTCGGCTCTGCTCTACCGTATCCGCAGCCTCCTCGCGAACTGCGTGGATCATACGCTGGCCAGGGACGAACCCGCATGAGCGAAGCGGAACCAGCATTTCCTCGGCTGCTTCAGGCCGTGATGGACGGGACGGCGACGACGGAGCAACACCAGCGGCTCGCGGAACTCCTCCGGACAAACGCCACTCTGCGCGCCGAGTATGTGCAGCAGATGCGGCTCGATGCGCTGCTGCATTTCACCGGAGGCGCGGTTGCGCAGAAAACATCTCCTGAGCACGCCGCGCACGCTGCCGCGGTCACGCCTCGCGGCAACGTTTCTCGTTTTTTCCCGATTCGTTTCATGGCGGCCATCGCAGCGATCCTCGTCCTCGGCGTGAGCGTGCTGTGGTGGTCGCGCCGCGGCGTCGAAGTGGAAGTCGTCCGCACAACCGAGATCGCTTCCTCCGCGTGGCGGCCGGGAACCAAGGTGCGGCTCAACCGGTTCTCGCTGCCGCGAGGCAGTGTGGAGTTCCAGCTCTCGTCGGGCGTGCGCCTGGAGGTGATGGCGCCGGCCGAGCTGCAATTCGTCAATGCCATGCACGTACGCGTTTCGCTCGGCCAAGTCACCGCCGACGTCGGTGACCGCGGCAAAGGCTTCGTTGTCGACACGGCCCAGACCCAGATTGTCGATCTCGGCACGAAGTTCGGCGTCGCCGTGCCGAACTCCGGGCACACCGACGTGGTGGTGTTTCAGGGCGAAGTGGAGCTGTTCAAGCGCAAATCGAAGCGGCAAACGGACGCGCCGATGACGCGGCTGGTCGAGGGCGAAGCCGTGCGCGTGGATGCGCAGCAGCAGATGAGCCGCATCATGAACGTGACCTCCGGTCCGCACGACAAGGACTGGTCCACGCTCGGCAGCGAGACGGGCGCGGTGATCACCTCCGTGCACGACAATCTCCGCGCTCCAACGGAACTTTACTATTATCGCATTCTGGCCGGCGGCCTGCGCGAGGACGCCCAGGCCTTTGTCGCCAAGCGCCATGAGTGGAACGGTCTCGATGCCGCGGGCCTGCCCGCGGAGCTCCTCGGCGCCGACCTGGTGCAGACCATCCCCAGCGATCGCCACAACACCCAGCTCGAGATCGTCGTGACGGTTGCGCGGCCCGCGGTGATTTACGTATTCGCCGACAGCCGGACCAAGCCGCCCGCGTGGCTGGTGCAGAACTTCACCGCGACCGGCGCTCTCATCGGGCTCGAAAACGCGCCCCTTCTGGGGAGTGGCAAGGAGGTCGGTCGCGGCCCCGGCGAGGGCAACATGGCGCCGTTCGCCGTGTGGAAACGCACGCTGCCCGACGGCGGCGCGATCGAACTCGGGCCGCCCGGAGTGGCCACGGGCGAGATCCGGCAGTGGATGTATGGCATCGCCGCGAAGGCCCTCTGATTTCTTTCCCATCCCTTTCTCCTTCTCGTGAAAAAATACCCCTCATCATTCCCTCTTGCGCTCGCATGCCTCGCGTTGGTCGTCGGTCTGGCGCCGACCGTGGGACGCGCCGCTGACGCTGCGCCGTCGCAGCTCGAGGCCGACATCATCGTGTTTGGCGGAACGCCCGCCGGCATCATGTCGGCGGTCGCGGCCGGGCGCAACGGAGCGAAGGTCGTCGTCATCGAGCCGAGTTATCTGATCGGCGGCTTGATGAGCGGCGGTCTCCACAAGACGGATATCGGCAAACGCGAAACCATCGGCGGGCTCTCGGCCGAGTTCTTCAAGCGCGTGATGGAGTTCTACACGAAGACCTACGGCGCCACCTCCCCGCAGGTCATTGCCCTCGACTACACGCAGGACCCGAAGACGCGCAGCGGGTATTATTTCGAGCCGAAGATCGCGCTGCAGATTTTCCGCGAGATGCTGGCCGAGGCCGGCGTCACCGTGCGGACCAAGGAGCAGTTGCAATCGGTCGACGCCACCGCGGGCCAGATTCGCAGTCTCGTGACGCGCCATTACGAGACCGGTGCCGAGACCCGCTACACGGGAAAAATCTTCGTCGACGGCTCCTACGAAGGCGACCTCATGGCGCAGGCCGGCGTGCTCTACCGCGTGGGCCGCGAGGCGCGCGCCGAATACAACGAGTCGCTCGCCGGCCTCACCGAAGGGCCCGCCGAGTATCTCGGCACCGGCGATCATCGCGTCCAGTCCTACAACATCCGCAGCACGATCTGCGTCGATCCGAACAACCGCGTGCCGTTTCCGAAGCCGAAGCATTATTTCCGCGACGAGCACGCGCATCACATCGCGACGGTGAACGCCCACGGCCTCACGCGCCTCGTCGAGCTCTTTCCGGACCGCAACCGCTGGGCCGAGATCAACGGCAAGATGGATCCGAACAAGGCCGACTTCATCGGCATGAATCTCGGTTACAGCGAGGGCGACTACGAGCAGCGCGCCCGCATCACGGCCAAGGTGCAGGACTACTGGCTCAGCCTCTGGTATATGTTGCAGAACGACCCGGAGCTGCCCGAGGCCTTCAAGGCCGACGCGCGCACCTACGGTCTCCCGAAAGACGAGTATCAGGAAAGTAATCACGTCACGCCCCAGATCTACGTGCGCGTCGCGCGGCGCATGCAGGGCAGGTATTTTCTCACGCAGCGCGATGTGCACCGCGATCGTTTCAAGCCCGACACCATCTGCATGGGCAGCTACGGCACCGATTGCCACGGCATCCAGATGATCCAGACGGAGGCCGGCATCAAACAGGAGGGCGACTTCAACGCCGCCGCCGATCCCTACGAAATTCCGTATCGCAGCATCACGCCTTACGGCGTGAAAAATCTCCTCGTTGTCGCCGCGATCTCCGCATCGCACGTCGCCTATTCGAGCGTGCGGATGGAGCCGGTCTTCATGATGCTCGGCCACGCCGGCGGACTCGCCGCGCACCTCGCGCTCGCCGGCCAAACCGCCGTCCAAGACATCTCGATCGCGAAACTCCAGGCTGGGCTGAGTGCCGCCGGCATGCCCCTCAAGGCGCCGTATCGTCCGTGGGTCGAGATTCGCGCCGTGCAAAACGGTCCCTATCAGCCGGGCACGCCGATCGATTTCGAAGTGGTCGAACGCGATGTGCGCGCGCCGCTGACGCGCTTCGCCTGGACCTTCGATGGCAGCGGCACGGTCCAGGGCACGGGGAAGAAAGCACGCTTCACTTTCCCGCACCCGGGCAAATACACGGTCATGTTGCTCGCGTGGGAGAACGAAAAGAGTTTCGCGCTGCCGGCGCTCCTCGACATCACCGTCGAAGGCGGCGAGTCCCTCAGCCGCGAGGTTCACTACACGCATGCCACCACGGTCGGCCGCTGGAGTCGCTCGCGCGGACAGGAGATCGAGTATCGCTTTCGCGTCGGGCTGCTCGACGAGAACAAACGCGACGGCCAGGCACGCGCCGAGTTCACGACCACGTTGCCCAAGGCCGGCCGCTACCGAGTCGCCGTCGCCTACGCCACGGTCGGCAACCGCGCGACCAACGTCCCCGTGCACATCAAGCACGCCGGCGGCACCGCCACGGTGAAAGTCAACCAGCGCAAGAAAGACTCGCCGTTCGCCTTCGTGCCCGTCGGCGAGTTTCGCTTCGAAGCCGACGCCCCCGCGTCCGTCGTCATCACCAACGCGGGCGTCGACGGCTATGTGCAGATCGATGCCGTGCGCTGGCTCTGGCTCGGCGAGTGAGTAGCGCAGGCGTACCGCCTGATTTCCGCCTTTTTATGAACCCCAAAAAACTCCTGCTCTTCACGCTCGCGCTCGCCGCGTCGGGCTACTCCCAGTCTGCCCCGACCGAGCCGGAGGACGTCGTGACGCTCCGCGAATTCCAGGTCTCCGCCGAGCGTGACCGCACCGGTTACCTCGCCTCCGAATCGACCGCCGGCACCCGCACGGGCGCCAAGCTCACCGAGACGCCCTTCTCCGTGCAGGTGCTGACCAACGAGTTCATGAACGACTTCCAGTTGTTCGAGACGGCCGATCAGCTCCGCTACATCGCCGGCGCGTTCTCCGGCGCGGAAGATACGGGCGCCAACAACGGCCGCACGCTCCGCGGCTTCACACCGCCCATCCTCCGCGACGGCTTCTCCCGCGCCAATCCGCCCAACCGCGCCACAGTCGACCGTGTCGAGGTCATCCGCGGCCCCGTATCCACGCTTTATGGACAGTCGGGCCCCGGCGGCCTGATCAACTACGTCTCGAAACGCCCCAAGCGCACGCCGCACCTCTCGCTCACCGGCACCCTCGGCGATGAGTATGGCTTCAAGCGTTTCGCGGCCGATGCCTCCGGGCCGCTCGTGAAGGAGAAGCTCTACGGTTTCGCCGTCTACGCCCACGATTACACCGAGAGCGACCTCCAGTATTACTACAACGAGAAGGATCTCTTCTCCGCCGGCCTCACCTACGTCGTCTCGCCCGACACCTCGATCACCGCTTCGTGGGAGCGCCAGTCGATCGAGTCGAACCAGGGCGACACCATCCCGATCCTGCAGGTGCCGTCCCCCACGCGCTCCGTCGGAATCTACTGGGAGCTCGCCACCTTCAACATCATGGGGCCGCACAATCTCCTCACGCGCGACTTCGAGAGCGGCAACGTCCTGATCGAGCACCGCTTCGCCCCCGATCTCATCGCGCGTCTCAATCTGCAGACCTACGACAAGGATTTTCGGGAGAACCAATATCGCTTTGGCAGCGGCAACGCGCTCCAGGCTGGCGGGACGATGACCGCCGAGGCCTTCCGCCAGAATCAGGACGAGTCCGCCCATCTCGCGCAGGCGGACATTCTCTGGACCGTGCAATCGGCCAAGGTGAAGCACCTGTTTCTCCTCGCCGCCGATGCCAGCGTCTACGCGCTGCGCAACATGACCTTCGTCGCGCCCGCCGTGCGCACGTCCCCCACGGTCAACCGCCGCCCGACCTACGTGATCAATCCATTCAATCCCGTGTGGCCGAAGGTTGCCGACTCCGAGATCTCGCAGGTCTTCCAGGACACCGATCGCGAGATCGATTCCTACGGCGCGTTTGCCAGCCACCGGATGTTTCTCCTGCAGGGCAAGCTCGTGACGATGGCCGGTCTCCGCTACGACCGCGTGGACAACAAGAAACTTTCCGCCCTCGCCGCCACCGCCGTCGTCGGCGCGAACAACCAGATTCCCGTCACGACCATCACCGATGGCGGTGGCTCGAGCGAAGACGCGTTCAGCTACACGGTCGGCGTAAACTATAAGCTGCGTGGCGACAGCCTCGTCGCCTTCGCCAATCACAGCACCGGTTTCGAGCCGACCGTGAGCATCGACACCGGCACCCAGGCCGTCGTGCCCAACGAAACCTCCACCGGCATCGAGGCCGGTCTGAAGGGTTCGCTCCTCGACGAAACTCTCAGTTGGACGGCGTCGATTTTCCGCATCGAGAAAGAGGACGTCGCGATCGGCAACCCCGACTTCAACTCCGCCGCGCTCCCCGGCACGCCGCAGTTCATCCTCGGCGGCCATGAGGACGCCAAGGGTTACGAGGTGGACGCGCGGTGGAACGTGAACGCGAGCCTTTACGTGCAGGCGGGCGGTGCGTTCATCGACGCCGTCGTCACCGAGCCCGCCGCCGCGCGCGACCGCATCGCCAAGGCGCCGCGCTACGGCGGCTACGCCGCGACGCGCTACGTTTTTCGGCAGGGCGCGCTGAAGGGCCTGCGCCTCGGCACGAGCCTGAGCTATACCGGCGACTATCTCTTCAATCGGGGCACCGCGACCCGCTTCCGCCAGGTGCATCCCGCGGTGACGCTGGTCAACGCATTCGTCGGCTATACCTGGCGAGCTCCGGCGAAGTGGACGCACAGCGTCGCCCTCAACGCGCAGAACCTCGCCGACAAATACTATCTACAGGACACGTTCCGCCTCGCCCGCGGCCGCGAGCTTCGCGCGACCTACACGCTGAGTTACTGAGCGTCCATGCCGCGCCTCATCCTGTTCCTCGCGCTCGTGACGCTCGCGATTACCGGCGCGCCCGCTTTCGCCGCCGAGCCTCCGATCGCGGCGCGTTTCATAGCCGAGCTCCGCGCCGGCCGGCCGCAACACATCGTGATCTACGGCACCAGCCTCAGCAAAGGCGGTGCGTGGGTGCCGCAGCTCCAGCAAACGCTCGATGCGCGTTTTCCCGGACTCGTGAAGCTCACCAACTGCGCGCGCGGCGGCCAGCACTCCGGTTGGGGTATGGCCAATGTGGATACGGCCGTCATCGCGCTCAAACCCGATGTGGTATTCATCGAGTTCGCGATCAACGATGCCGTCACACGCTTCGATCTCTCGCTCGACACGATCCGCCGCAACGTCGACACGATCCTCGACCGCCTCGCTGCCGCGCTACCGGCATGCGAAGTGATCCTGCAGATCATGAATCCCGCCTTCGGCAAAGCGGAAGGCGACCCCGCGCACCGCCGTAATCAGGACGCCTATCAGCAAATCTACCGCGCCGCCGCGCAACGCCGCGGCCTCCGCCTGATCGATCACTCCATCGCGTGGAACCGACTCCTCGCCGCCGAAGGTGAAGCCGGCGTGAAGAAGCTCATTCCCGACGGTGTCCACCCCAACGCCGAAGGCTGGCGCCGCATCGTCACGCCGGCTCTGCATCACGCGCTCGGTCTCTCCGCGCGACCCTGAGCCTCTCTCCTCCGTAGTGTTTCCTGTAAACCCCCGCGTGCTGGCGGGACCGCAAAAATCAAGGTGTTAAGCACCTTTTCCTTCTCACTGCAGGAGCCGCTTTACGGCACGATTCCCAACGGCCGGGCTTCGGTTCGGATTTACCGTTGACCGCGAGGGGGTGGTGACCTTCCTTGGCCGCTCGCCAACGGCAGACTGCCCTGAAAAGCGGCCGGCCGGACACCGGAGAGGTGGCAGAGTGGTCGAATGCGCGCGCTTGGAAAGCGCGTGTAGGGAAACCTACCGGGGGTTCGAATCCCTCCCTCTCCGCCAGTTTCTAAGTTGCGACACAGCCTCGGACCGAACCGGATATCCGACCTTTGGTCTGTATAAGGAAATGTCTGTTCCATCCCCAAGCGGAGTCTCTCGTGCTCAGGCCTCACAGCGCGGAGCCCTGCAAGGCCGGGACCAGAACTCATGAAGACCGGTCGTGGTTCGATTCTGCTGATAGTCGCCGGGGTAGCAGGCCTCCTGCCGACGAGTCTCGGCGCAGCGGAGATCGCGGTGGACGCGCGCCAATATCCCGGTCCGGCGTGGTCGCCCTATCTCGTCGGCGCGCTCCTCGGCGTCCTGTCGTGGCTCACATTCTATTTCTCGGACAAACCGATCGGCGCGTCGTCGTTCTACGCCACAATCGCGGGTCTGCTCGGAAAGCTCGTCGCCAGGAAACACACGGAGAAGCTCGCATATTATAAATCCAATCCGCCCGTGGTGGATTGGGAATTCGCGTTCGTGCTGGCCGCGATCGCGGGGGCCTTCGTCGCCGCGTTTACCGGGGGCGAGATAATAGCGGAGTGGCTGCCGGAAATGTGGCAGGCGCGCTTTGGCGAGGAATCGCTCGGGTTGCGCACCGCTGTCGCCGGGCTGGGCGGGATATTGATGGCGTTTGGCGCGCGCGTGGCCGGCGGGTGCACCAGCGGGCATGGGATCAGCGGTACGCTCCAGCTCAACGTGGGTTCGTGGATCGCCGTGATCTGCTTTTTCATCGGCGGCATTGCGGTTGCGATGCCGTTATTCGCGCTATGATCGATCTAGGCAAAGCGGTCAAAACCTCGAGCGTCGCCGAACCCGCCGCGGTGGAAAGCGGCGGCCGCCTGCTCGGCGCGGTTCTCTTCGGACTTGCGTTCGGCTTTCTCCTGCAGAAAGGCGGCGTCGGTAAATATCACATCCTGATGGGCCAGTTGCTGCTGCAGGACTTCACCGTGGTGAAGATCATGCTGACGGCGATTGTGGTCGGAATGGTCGGCATCTTCACCCTGCACCGGTTCGCCAAGGTGAATCTGCATATCAAGCCGACGCGCCTCGGCCCGAACATCATCGGCGGCCTCATCTTCGGTGCCGGTTTTGCGCTCATCGGCTATTGCCCGGGCACCGCGGCGGCCGCGCTCGGCCAGGGGAGTTACGACGCATTGTTCGGAATGGCCGGGCTGATTGTCGGATCGTATCTTTACGCGGAGTTCTCGAAGCCGCTCAAGGCGTCGGTCGAGAAGTGGGGCGACAAGGGCAAGCTGATGCTCCCGGAGGCCCTGCGCATCCCGCGTCCGGTCTTCATCCCGCTGTTCGCCTGTCTGCTCGTCGGCGTGCTCGTCGCGCTCGGCCGGTTCACGGTCCGGTGATGAATCTCTCGACTCCAGCAGGCCCCGATCCCCGTGCGCCCGGGGGCCTGATCGTGCGGCAGGCCGAGCCGGTGAACCTGGAGACACCCTTCGGGACGCTCGACAGCTTCATCACGCCGAACGAGCAGTTTTTCGTTCGCTGCCATTTCCCGATTCCGGAGATCCGGCGCGAGCAGTGGACCCTCAGAGTTCGCGGCGAAATCGAGCAGCCAATCGATCTGAACTGGGACGACCTGCAGGCGATGCCGCAATCATCCGTGACCGCCACGATCGAGTGTGCGGGCAACGGGCGGGCGTTTCTCACGCCCAAGGTCGATGGCGCCCAGTGGGAGCGCGGCGCCGTGGGCAACGCCGTTTGGACGGGAGTCCGGCTCGCCGACGTCCTCCGCCGCGCGAAACTCGAGCCGAGCGCACGGGAGATTGTCCTCTCCGGCAGCGACGCCGGGGAGATCGAGGTGGCACCGCGGCCCGGCGGGAAAATCCACTACGCGCGCAGCCTTCCCCTCGGCAAGGCCAACGACGACGTGATCGTCGCTTGGCAGATGAATGGGGAGAAGCTGACGCCGGCTCACGGCTTTCCCATCCGCGCCATCGTGCCGGGGTGGTATGGCATGGCGTCCGTGAAATGGCTGAGCGATATCACGGTGCTCGCGCATCCGTTTCACGGATACTATCAAACGGTGGACTACGCGTTCTGGCACCGTGAAAACGGCGAGCCGTCACTCGTTGCCATCACAGAACTGCAGGTGAAGGCACAGATCGCGCGACCCACGCCTGCGGAACAGGTGCCCGTGGGCGAGCCGTATCTCGTCCGTGGTGCTGCCTGGTCGGGCGGAGCGGAGATCGTGCGCGTGGAGGTCAGCTCGGACGGCGGAGCGACCTGGCACCACGCGGGTCTCGATGAGCAGTCCGGCCGCCACGCCTGGCGCTGGTGGAACTTCCCCTGGCGCCCCGCAGCGCGGGGGCCCGTGCAGCTCATGGTGCGGGCGACCGATGCGAGGGGACGCACCCAGCCCGCGCGGCGCGACCTGGACCGCGGCGGCTACCTCGTCAACGAAGTGCAGGGAATAGACGTCGTCGTCGCCTGACGCGTGGACGTCGTGGTCGCGTGCGCGCGCCGGCGCGGTCACGCGGCCTTCTTCTGTTCGTCGCCCTTCCCCTCGATGGGGAATTTCGCGTTCTTCCACGCCTGCCAGCTTCCCGGGACGTTGCTCACGTTCTCGAAACCTTCCTGCTTGAGAATGCTCGCGGCTAGGCTCGCGCGGTAGCCGCTATCGCAGTAGACGGCTGTCGGTTTCCGTTTCGTCAAGGTCCGCGCCTTTTCGCGCAGCTCGGGGAGAAAAATGTGCACGGCGCCCGGCACATGGCCCTCCGCCCATTCGCTGGGTGCGCGGACATCGACAACTTGCAGGCGGCCCTTCGCCGCCTTGACCTGGTGCACGGTCATCTGGCGAAGGTGGTCGAGCTCGAAACCGGCGTTGTCCCAGGCTTCCATTCCGCCGGCGAGATAACCCGCGAAACGCGTGTAGCCCGTGCGCAGGAAGAGCTTCACGATCTTTTCGATCTCCGAGTCGTCATCGATCACCAGCAAAACCGGCTCGTCCGGCTTCAGCAGCCAACCGGCCCAGATCGAGAGCATGGGTGAACCGCCGATATTCAAGGCCCCCGCGATGTGGCCGCCGCCGAAGCCGAGCATCATGCGCGTGTCGATCAGCACCCCGGCCTTTTCCTCGATGGCCTGCTTGAACGCCTTCGGCGGCAGCGCAGGAATCCGGGGCAGGTTGCCGAGGATTTCCGGCCCCTTTGCGTTCACCTTCTTCATCCGGGGATAGTAGGTCGGGACCGGCGGCGCGGTGCGACGGGCATAATCCCTGAAGTCATTGAAGTCCGGATACTGGAGAAACTGATTGAACTTCCGCTCGTAGCCGATGCTGCTCTCGAGGCGTTCGCCGATGTCCGCGCCGCAGGGCGAGCCTGCGCCGTGCGCCGGATAGATCATCACACCGTCGGGCAGGGAGAGGAAATAATCGCGCAGCGTGTGGAAGAGCTGCTGCGTCAGCTTGTCGGTCTGGCTGGAGAGCAAGTCCGGCCGGCCCGCCGAATTTACGAAGAGCGAATCGCCCGTCAGGACGCCCCACGGGGTGTCGACGTGGTCCTTCTCGGCCAGCACATAACTCATGTGTTCCGGCGTGTGGCCGGGTGTGTGCTTCGCGGTGACCACCAGGTTGCCAAATTCGTAGCGGTCGCCGTCGTGCACGGCCTCGTGCGTGAAGCCGTAACGCGCGCCGCCTTCGTGGCTGACGAAAATCTTCGCCGACTCCAGGCGGGCGCAGAGCTCGCGCGAGCCGCTGACGAGATCGGCGTGGATGTGCGTCTCGAAGATATGCGTGATCGAGACTTTGTTCTCCCGCGCGAGCGACAGATACTTTTCGACGTCCGGCGTGGGATCCACGACCGCGGCCACGCCGGCGTTGTCGTCCCCGATGAGATAAGAGAGCTCGGCGATTCCTTCCGTTTGGACGCGTTCGAAGACAAGGGCCATATTGGAAAGGTGATTAAATCGTTTGAACTTTTTCCGAGCGCCACGGGTGGCGTCGTTCCGCGGCGTTCCGGCTGATGAGGAAGTTCACGCCTATAGTGCCGACCGCGACGGAAGTGGCCATGATCTTCACGACCGTGAAATCGCGCAGCAGAAGCTGGCCCAGGATTTTTTCATACTTCGCGACGTGCCCCTTTTGCAGCAGGAAGCCGAAAGAGATTCCCGTGAGAAAACCCAGGACGAGCTTGGTGGGTTCTTCAAACATGGCGGGAACCCTCCCTGCCGTGGAGAGCGAACGCGACGAGGATGCCGTGACCGCTCGTGCAGCCTTGGGCGACACGTGCGCCCAGCATCAGCAGAAAGCCGCCGCCGAAGGCCGCGCCGTAGCGCGCGCCCACTGACGGACCAAAGCGGCGCTGCCACAGGGCCGGGATCTTTTCGCCCGGCGCGCGATCCCCAGAAAGCTTGGAGCTCAGGAAGGCGCCGAGGAGATAAGGTGACCAACTTCGCTTCTGCAGCGCATTCATAAACGTCCTTTGGCCTCCGGTTTTGCTTCAACTGCGTCGGAGTTCGCCGCGGGCAAACCCCTCCGTAACTGGCCGACTGACCACTACCGGCAAGGTCGGTTCGACATGACTGCGTCGGCCGCAGCGGCGCAAGCTGGACGCGAGTCATTTGCCGGGAACAGGGGTCTGA
>JAKFEQ010000073.1:0-27113 GCA_036675625.1 Opitutaceae bacterium
TGACCATCGCCATGTCGAAGAGGCCGATGCGGTGGTTGACGCCGCCGCCGCAGCGCACGGCGTACTTCTCCAGGGCACGGAAGTGCGGGATGGTCTTGCGGGTGTCACGCACCCGGGCGCTGGAGCCGCGGCTGAGGCAAATAGAACTTGCTTTGGCCAACCCCCATGCGGACAGTGATTCTGACCCAATTTCTCTATTGAAAGAACGCGATATATTGCAACGCCAGCTCCGCACGCCTCTCGTTTTGGCCGCGGCTGTTTGACCATTTCGTTGTTCCTCGTTCGCTCGGTCGCTTCTCTCACCACTCATGTCGCGCAAGTCCAAGTCATCCGCCGATTCCGCCCAGTCCGAAGCCGTTGAGGCTGCCCTCGCAAAGACCGCCCCCGCCGCCGATGGCGCCATCACCGGCGCGGAAAACATCCCGGCTGGTGGCATCAACGATAAGATTCGCCACCTGATTCGGCTATCGAAAGAGCAGGGCTACCTGACCTTCGACGATATCAACGAAGCGTTGCCGGAATCGGTCGAGAATCAGGAGGAGATCGATAACGTCCTCTCGATCCTGCAGAATCTCGAGATCGAGATCCTCGAGCCCGACCAGGTCGAGGATTACAAGCAGCGGCAGGAGGAGGCGGAAGAAGAGGAGTCGCGCACCTCGCAAAACGATATTCTGGACGACCCGGTCCGGATGTACCTCAAGCAGATGGGCCAGGTGCCGCTGCTCACCCGCGAACAGGAGGTCGAGATTTCAAAGCGGATCGAGACGGCCGAGCTGAAGGCGCAGGAAGCGCTCTTTCAGGCCGCCGCCATCGGCGCCTATATCGGCGGACTCGGCTTGAAGCTGGTCAAACGCGAGGAACGCTTCGACCGCGTCGTCATCGACAAGAAAATCGAGTCACGGGAAGTCTATTTCAAGGGCCTCGAAAAGCTCGTCACCAACACGCTCGACTCGGAAGCCGGCGTCGCGGAGGCCTGGGACGAATACCTGAAAGCGAAAGGCGAGCCCGACAAGAAGCGGATCCTCGCGAAATTCCGGAAACGCGAAAACGTTCTCCGCTCCTACTTCTCGAAGTTTTTCTTCAAGTTGAAGGTCTACGAGGAATACCTCGAGCAGCTCCGCCCGACGCTCGAGGAAATCGATTCGCTGAATCAGCAACTCGACCGCGCGAAGCATCCCAAGACCAAGAAAGACGCCGCGATCGACACCAAGACCATCCACGCGCGCCTGAAGCAGATCGAGGCGCAGCAGCGGATCGTCCCGGACGAGCTGCTGAAGGTCGTGGCGCAGACCATGGTGCACGTGCGCGAGGCGCACAAAGCCAAGACCGAAATGGTCGAGGCCAACCTCCGTCTCGTCATCTCGATCGCGAAGAAATACACGAACCGCGGGCTCTCGTTCCTCGACCTGATTCAAGAGGGCAACATGGGCCTGATGAAGGCCGTCGAGAAGTTCGAGTACCGCCGCGGATATAAGTTTTCCACGTACGCCACCTGGTGGATCCGCCAGGCCATCACCCGCTCGATCGCCGACCAGGCCCGCACGATCCGCATCCCGGTGCACATGATCGAGACCTTGAACAAGGTCATGCAGGTGCAGAAACAGCTCCTGCAGGAATACGGCCACGAGCCGACACCGGAGGAGGTCGCCGACGAGATGAACCTGCCCGTCGAGCGCGTGCAGCAGATCATGAAAATGGCGCAGCAGCCCATCTCGCTGCAGTCGCCTGTCGGCGATGGCGACGACACAAGCTTCGGCGATTTCATCGAGGACAAATCGGCCGAGAATCCGTACGATATGACGGCCTACTCGCTGCTCCGCGAGAAGATCATCGATGTCCTCGATACGCTCACCGAGCGCGAGCGCCGGGTACTTTCGCTGCGCTTCGGCCTGATCGACGGCTACAGCCGCACGCTCGAGGAGGTCGGCAAACAATTCAAAGTCACCCGCGAGCGTATCCGCCAGATCGAGGCCAAGGCGCTCCGCAAGATGCGCCATCCGACGCGAATCCGGCAGCTGCACGGCTTCTTCGATGCCGAGCAGATCGACAACGCTCAGAACCTGTTGAAGGTCGCCGCCACCACGCGTCCTCCGGGCGCCCCCGGCGGCATCGGACTCGGCAGCAGCGGCGGTGGCCCGCTCGGCGCCGGCAGCCTGCCCGGCGGCCTCGGTTTCCCTCTCCCGAAGTTGTAAGGGTGTTCCCGTAGCGCGGCTCGGAAGAGCCGGACACTCGGGATCGCCCCCCGGAATCGCGCCACCTCGACCAACCTCATGAAACTCGCCGCCCACGTGCTCATCGCGTCGGCGGCGATTTCATTTCTGACGGGCTGCCAGCTCACCACACCTGCAACGGCCAAAGGCGACGGCCCCGCACAACCGATCCAGATTTCGGATACGTTTGCGCCGAGCCCGAGACTCATCGTCGGTCGCGTGATCGCGATCGATCCAGAGCGCGGTTTCGCGTTCATCGAGCTGGCTCCTGAGGCACCGACCGCGGCCATCGCCGCCGACTCGGAGCTGATGACCCGCACGCTGGAGCTCCGCGAAACAGCGCGCCTGCGCGTCTCGCGCCAGCTTCGCGGCCGCACCCTCGGCACCATAATCCTCGCGGGTAAACCCGGCGCCGGAGACGAGGTTGTGTGGCTCGCTCCGTGAGCGGACCAGGAATTCCGCTTTCCCGCTTTACAGACCTTCCCCCCAGCCTAGCTTTGCTTTGTCATGGCCTCTCCCTCCGCTTTCCTCGCCGTTTTCGGTCTTGGTCCCACCGAGCTGATCGTCATCTTGGTGATCCTGCTCGTCCTGTTCGGTGGTGCGAAACTCCCCTCGCTCGCGAAGGGCCTCGGCCAGTCGATCAAGGAGTTCAAGAAGGCCAGCAAGGAAGAAGAAGCCGAAGCAGCGAAACCGGAGCCCACCGCGACCGAGGCCAAGAAGCCCGAGCCGGCCCGCACCAACGGCTCGAACTGATTCGTCCCGCGAGTTCCGCCCCTCTTCGAAGCGCGCCGATCCGGCGCGCTTTTTTATTTTCCCTCGGCCGCGACCAAGCCGTTGCGGCAGCGTCCTGAAGATCGGGCTCCCAACTCCCAGCTGCGCACCGCCCCTCAATCCGCCTTCATGTCCAGGACTTCGTCCGGCCGCTCGCGGAGCCAGGCCTTGAATTCGGCGATCTGCACCGGCGTGCCCAACACGAGAATCTCGTCCCCTCCGTGCAGCATCTCGTGCGCATTCGGATTTAGGATACGCAACCCGCCGCGGTGCACGCCCGCCACCTGCACGCCGTGATTCTGCGCCGGTGACAGATCGCCGAGCGTGCGATCCGCCGCACGGCTCCACGGCGGCAGCGTCACTGCTTCCATTCGCACCTCCTCGAACACCGAATCCGCCACCAGTGAACCCGATACCCCGCTGAGAAATCGCCGCCCCGCCCTCACCTGTTCGCTCGTGCCGAGCAAGAGCACCTTGTCGCGCGGATAAAGCACCGCCTCCGGTGTCGGCAGCGGAATCATGTAGCCCTGCCGCTCGATACCAACCACCGAGCAGCCATAGCGCGCCCGCAAGTCCAGCTCCGCGATCTGTTTGCCCTGGCAATCCGCCAGATCCGGGAGCGTGCAATCGATCATGTGCAGGTTCCACTCGCCGTGCGGCTGCAGCCAGGGCGCCGTGCTCGACGTCATCTGCGTATCGCCCGCCTCGATCACGCTGAGAAGCTCGATCTCCATTTCGCTGTGCCAGTAGATCAATTTCCGGCGCAGCACGAGCAGCGCAATCACCGCCACGCCTGCGCTCACGAACAGCAGCCATTTCACCGAGCCCTCCGCCGGCACGATCGCTGCCAGCCAGAGGTAGATCAGCACGCCGAAACCGACTTTAACCGTCGTCTCGATCACCGGCCGCAACCGCTTCGCATGCGCATAGCCTCGGGTCGAAATCTCCGAGTAGATCATCGCCATCGCGGACAGATTGCGCCAGATCGCGACCAGCGGCGCCAGCACCACGAGCGCGACCGTGATCCAAAAACCATACACCAGCGCCGCCTCGGAAAACTGCGGCTCCAACCACGCGTTCACCACCGCGAAGAGCCGGCCGGAAAACACGATCAGACCCGTCACGAACAGCACGCCCACGCCGACCTGCGCGATGCGTTTGCGGCTCAGCTGCCAGAGGAGATTTCGGGCCCGCCGCCGCTGCATTCGCTCGAGCCAGCGATCATACGCGAGCAGCCAGTCCGCAAACCATTTGGGCTGCCGGGCGAGCAACGCATCCGCGATCTTCTCCGAGCGTCGCATCAACAGCGGCGCGATCAGCGTCGTCACCAGCGAGACGCCCACCGCCAGCGGATAGAAACGCGCCGGCACGACTTTCGCCGCCACGCCGAGCTGCGCGATGATGAACGAAAACTCACCGATCGGCGTGGCCGTCATCCCCGTGCGCAATCCATCCTTCAACGGCGTGCCAATGAGCGTCAGACCGGTGGCCACCGCGCAGGGCCGGGCGATCAGCGCGAAGAGCGCGACCCCGAGGATGAGCGGCGCCTCGGCCCATAGCGCACGCGCATCGATCTGCATTCCGATCGCCACGAAAAACACCGCGCTGAACACATCGCGCATCCCCTCGAACGTCCGCTCCACCTGGTGACGATGCGGCGTCTCCGCGACAATCGTGCCGAGGAGAAACGCGCCCAGCGCCAGCGAGTAGCCCGCGACCTGCGCCACCACCGCGAGCGCAAACAGCAGCCCCGCGATTCCCAGCGTTTGCAGCTCCTCATCCGCCGCGATGCTCATCCGCCGCAACAGCCACGGCACGAGCAACAGCCCTGCGATGCCCGACAACACCACGAACGCTCCCAGCAGCAGCAACGTCTCCGGCACCGCCGCCGCCTCGCCTTTCTCGAGATGCACCATCGAGTTCAGCATCGTCAGCATCACCACCGCGACGACGTCTTCCAGCACCGAGACGCCCATCGCCAGCTGGCCCGATCGCTCGTGATTCGTTCCCGCCTCGTGCAGGACTTTGCTGATGATCGCCGACGACGATACCATCAGCATCCCCGCCAGAAACAGCCCCTCGCGCGCCGTCCAGTCCAACGCCGCCGCAAGTATCCGCGAACCATGGTACATCGCGATCGCCCCGATGAACGTCGCAAACAGCAGCGACAGCCCCATCCGCCGCATCTTCCGCAGGCTGAGCTGCAGCCCGATCGAGAACATCAGGAAAACCAACCCGATCTGCGCGAGCGTATCCACCCGCTCGATGTCCGCCACCAGCGTGATCTGCGGCGTGTGCGGCCCGACCACCATCCCCGCCACGAGAAATCCCACGATCACCGACAGCCCCATTCGCTGGCATAGCCAGCCCACCACGCCGGCCACGACGAGGATGATCGCAAGATCCTGGATGAACTGAAAGCCGTGCATCGCCATGCGCCGCCCGCGCGCCCCCGAAGACGCGGCGAAGCCCGCGGCGCGTCAAGCCCTTGCGCGGACACCGCCAAACGGCAGGGGCCCCGCTCTCCGAAGGGCCCCACCGCAGATCCTCGCCCCGCTCGCACGACACGCACCCTTTCACGCTCTCTTCACGCGTGTTCAGTCGCGCCGATCCATTTACCACGTTGACACTCCTTGGCACCAGAGATTCGTTTCCGTCGGCGGCGACGCCGCCCCCCTTCTCGCTTCTTCGCTTCCTCGATCGCATATCATGGCGAATATTTTCGGTTATTTCTCGAACGACATCGGCATCGATCTCGGCACGGCAAACACTCTCGTCTACGTTAAAGACAAAGGCATTGTCCTGCGTGAACCCTCGGTGGTCGCGCTCGATACGACGTCCCGCAAGGTCCGCGCCGTCGGCGACGAAGCCAAACGCATGCTCGGCCGCACGCCCGGCAACATCACCGCGATTCGTCCGATGAAAGACGGCGTCATCGCCGACTTCGATGTCACCGAGGCGATGCTGCGCTACTTCATTCGCAAGGTTTCCAGCAACGCGTTCCGCGCGCCGCCACGAGTCGTGATCGCGATCCCCTCCGGCATCACCGAGGTCGAGAAACGCGCCGTCAAGGAGTCCGCCATGCACGCCGGCGCACGCGATGTCATCACCATTCCCGAACCGATGGCCGCAGCCATCGGCGTCGGCCTGCCGATCGATGAGCCCGCCGCCAACATGATCGTCGACATCGGCGGCGGCACCACCGAGATCGCGATCATTTCGCTCAACGGCATCGTATTCTCGAAATCAATACGCGTCGCCGGCGACGAGCTCGACTCCGCGATCATCAATTACATGAAGCGCGCCTACAATCTCCTCATCGGTGAACGCACCGCGGAAGAGATCAAGATGCGCCTCGGCTCCGCTTATCCCCTCGACGAGGAGCTCACGATGGAGGTCAAGGGCCGCGATTCCGTGGCCGGCCTGCCCAAGACCATTCACGTCACCTCGCAGGAGATTCGCGAGGCACTCGCCGACACCATTGCCGCGATCGTCGACGCCGTCCGCGTCACGCTCGAACGCTGCCCGCCCGAACTTTCCGCCGATCTCGTCGATCGCGGCTTCGTCATGGCCGGCGGTGGCGCGCTCATCCGCAACATCGACAAACTCCTCAGCGAGAAAACCGGCCTCCCCGTGACGGTCAGCGACGATCCGCTCTCCGCCGTCGCCAACGGCACCGGCGCCGTCTTGAACGATCTCTCGTGGTTGATGCAGAACGTGTAGGCCCGACGCGAATCGCGCCCCCGCGCGACGCACGTGAATCGTACGCGTGAGCACACGTTTTTCCGTGTCTTCCACGCGTTCCGTGGGCTAATCCTCCCACGCACTCGTGCCCTTTCACCGCTTCGACCAGGCCAAACCGTTCGTCACCCTCGGGATTCTCGTCCTCGGGTGGGCCTTGCTGCCCACGGCCATCAAGTCATTCACCCGCGCCAGCTTCTTCGAGCTCACCGCCCCCGTCACACTCGCCGCCTCGCGCATCCGCGACCTGCAGGACTACTGGTCGCTGCGCAATCACTCGAAGAACGATCTCATCGCCGCAGGCCGCGATCTCGCCCGGCTCAATTCCTCCTACGAATTCGCGGTGCAGCAAAACACCGAGCTCCTCGCCGAGATCGGCCGGCTCGAAAGCCTGCTCCGGCTGCCGTCGTTCAGCGACTACCGCTACGAACATGCGCGCGTCGCCCGCCGCGACTTCTCCGCGTGGTGGCAGCGCATCGTGATTCGCAAGGGCAAGAACTTCGGCATCCCCATCGGCGCCCCGGTCGTCTTCACCGGCGGCGTCGTCGGGAAAGTGAGTGAGGTGCACGCCACCACGGCCGTCGTCGAGCTCATCACGAGTCCGAACGTGCGGCTCGCCGGCGTCGTCGAAGGCGATTCACGGCCCCTCAGTTTTCAAGGCGGCATCAATCCCACGTTCGCCCCGCCCACCGGCATCGTCGAGCAGGTGCCCCTCGACATCATCGCCACGCCGCAGGCCCCGAAACGCCTCGTCACCTCCGGCTTCGGCGGCATCTTTCCGCCCGGCCTCGCCCTCGGAAAAATCGTCCGCGCCGACATGGGCACCGATGGCCTGTTCAAATCCGGCGAAGTGAAACTCGACGAACGCCTCGGCTCTCTCACCGAAGTCACCGTGCTCGTGCCGCTCAGCGCGCCGTAGGCGCGCTCCGCGCGCTGTTGAAGATGAAAGTTTAAGTTTAAGAAATCGGCTTCCTCCCGGCTCGCCGAGTCGCTGACCAAACTTCCACTTAAACTGCCCACTTAAACTAACGAAAAATGCGCCGCGTCTTCACCCTTTCGCTCACCCTGCTCCTCCTGTGGACGGTGATCGCGCAGGTGAACCACGAGCTGACCGGATTTCGCGTCTATCTTTTCGCTGACGCCTTGTTCGTCGTCTTTACCGCGCTCACGCAGCCGCTGCGGTCAGGCCTGCTCACGTCATGCATCGGCGGATTGATCTGCGACGCCAACGCCCCCGTCACTTTCGGCACACACCTGTTGCTGTTTGCGCTCGCGCACGCCACGCTCTTTCACGTGCGTGATCGCGTGCCACGCGACGACAACGTCGCGACGCTGATCGTTACGCTGCTCACCAATCTCGCGCTTTTTCTCGTGTTCTCCTTTGGCCAGATCCACGCCTCGCCCGCCCCCGCCGCCCTCGGCTCGCGGTTGCTCGTCGACCTGCTGTGCTCGCAGCTGTTTCTCGCGCTCGTCACCCCCTGGTTTTTCGCCCTGCAGGCACGCTCGCTCGGCCTGGCCCAGGTCGTGACCGATGCCTACGAGCGTCGTTTCGGCGCCTCGCGCTCGTAAATACTCCACCCCGCGCTTCGCGCATGCCCTCCAAAGCCAGGAATCTCGCCGAGCGCTCGGGCAACCTGCTCGAGTCGCACAAGAACTACGATCCGCGCATCCTGCTGTTTTACGGAGTCATCGCGTCGCTCCTGCTCACGCTCAGCATCGGGCTCGGCTACCAACAGCTGACCAAGGTCGACGAGTATTCCGATCGCGAACGTCAGCAGAACCAGCGCCGCGTGCTCTTCCCCGGACCGCGTGGCAACATCTACGACCGCAATGGTCAGCTCCTCGTCGGCAACAATCACCGGTTCGCCGTGCTGCTCCACCTCGACGAGCTCAAGGCCGAGCTCCGCCGCGAATACATCCGCATCCAGAAAAACTTCATCGCCGCCGAGGGGAAGAAGGACCAGCCCAGTTACGCGCAGTTGCACCAGCTGTCCCGCGTCTCGCTCGTGCAGCGCTATCTGGACCAGGTCAACCGGATCATCGGCCGCGCCGAGGTCGTCGACGCCAAGCAGCTCGAGCGCCATTTTTTCAGTCGGCTCCTCCTGCCCTACACCCTCCTCGATAATCTCGGCCCGACCGAATACGCACGGCTGATCGAGCACCTGCCGGTAACCTCCCCGCTTGAAGTCTTCGCTTCGAACGTGCGCGCCTACCCGTTCGGCTCCGCGGCCGCGCACACGCTCGGCTACGTGCGCCCCGACAACGATGTCGATGCCGACGGGCTGCCAGGCGAGGGACTCACCACCTTCAAGATGACCGGCACCGTCGGCAAAGACGGTCTGGAAAAAGCCTTCGATCAACACCTCCAAGGCGAGGCCGGCGGTCGCATCTACCGCGTCGACCCTTCCGGCTACAAGATCAGCAAGCCCCTCGAAGAACGAAAACCCACGCAAGGGAAACATCTCACAACCTCCCTCGACATCGACCTCCAGCTCGCCGCCGAGGAAGCGATCGGCGATCGCACAGGAGCAGCAGTTGCCCTCGATGTGAACACCGGGGAGATTCTCGTCCTCGCGAGCAAGCCCGACTACGATCTCAACCAATTTTCCCCGCGTGCGACCCAGTCCATTGTGGACGACATGAATCAGCGCGGGGCGTGGACCAATCTCGCCCTCAACGGCTCGTTCCCGCCGGGCTCCACTTTCAAGATCATGACGAGCATCGCCGGCCTGCGGCGCGGCGTTCTGACGCCCGATCAACCGATCGAGCATTGCAATCACTATCTCCGCGTCGGCAACGCGCTCAAACCCTGCTACAACGGCAAGGAGGCGCACGGCGACGTCCTCCTCCGCGAGGCGATCGCCGAGAGTTGCGACATCTATTATTACCGTCTTGGCCTCACGCTCACGCCCGACGTCCTCGCCACCGAATCGCGGCGCATGCATTTCGGCAGACGCACCGGCATCGAGCTGCCCAACGAAGTCGGGCCGATTAACATGCCCGACACTGCCTGGATGAAACGCGAGCGCGGTGAAAGATGGACGGACGGCGAGACCACCAATATCTCCATCGGGCAGGGCGCCATCCTCGTGTCGCCCTTGCAGATGGCGTGCTTCGTCGCGTCGGTGGCGCGCGACGACACGTACACTCAGCCGACGCTCGTGCATCAGGCCAATCGCCCGACACAACGCCACGAGCCGATCGGCCTCACGCTCGAACAACGTGCGGCGGTACTTGATGGCATGATTGGTTGCACCACGGAGGGCACGGCGAAGGTGCTACAGCTGGCCTATCTGCGCAGCCCCTTCCCGATCGCCGGCAAAACGGGTACGGCTCAGATTCCAGGCCGCAAGAATGTCGCTTGGTTCATCTGCTTCGCGCCGGCCGACAAACCCGAGATCGCGATGGCGGTCGCCCTCATCGGCGACACCGCCGGCGAGGAATACGGCGGCGGCCGCGAAGCCGCGCCCGTGGCGGGCGCTGTCCTCAAAAAATACTTCGAAAAGAAGGCCCAACCCACCGCGCCGGCGCAGGTCAAGTCCGCCCGCTCCGAGTAGCGCGGCCTTCGCGCCGCGCCGCGCGTAACGCCTGCAGGGCCCGCCGAAACACTTTTTCCGGCGCATCCCAGGTGGGCCGCGCGCCAAACCGGATCCGCTGCAGTTCCGCCACGACTGGCACTGTATCCGTTTTCTGGATTCCCGCTGCCTCCAGTCGCCGCAGCCAGCTGCCGGCCTCGCGCCGCACCGGATCTTCCCGCGACGCGCCGCGCCCCCGTGGCCGACCGCGCCACCACCGCCGGCCAAACGCCCGCCACATCCAGCCCAGTGCGATTGCGGCTGCCGCGGCACCGAGCACGCCGGCGAATCGCCGCATGTCCCACGGCGCCAGCAACCAGGCCTTCGCGCGCCCCACCACTTGCGTCAGCCACTCGCGCAGCCGTTTACCCGAATTCTGCGTGGCCTCCTTCACCGCCTTCAACGTCTCGGCCTGCGACTGCTGGTCGAAGCTTACGATCCGGCGGTACCAGAACACCCGCAGGCTATCCAACCGCGCCTTCCAGCTTCGATCCAGACGCGACACAAGCGCCGCCTCGCCCTTCACCTCGGCCGCTCCCGACTCCACCGCCGGCGCCAGCGGATCCGTCCGCAGCCACGCCCCCGCCGCCTCATCGAAAATCTCCGCCCACGCATGCGCGTCGGAATTACGGACCGTGAAATTATTCGAGTAACCGTTCCAGGTCCCACCGCGGAAACCGGTCACCACGCGCGCGGCGAATCCCGCCGACCGCGCCATCACGACCAGCGAGCCCGCGAACAACTCGCAGTGCCCCGCCTCCCTCGACGCCAGCCACGCCACCAGCGGATCGCCCCCCGTCCGGGGAACACGCGGAGAAAGCGAATACGCATGATTGCGCCGCAGCCACGCATTCGCCTGCCGCGCGAATTCCGCCGCCGGGAGCTGTTTTCCCGCCGTGATCTCCGCCACCACGCGCGCCAGCGTGCTCTTGTCCGGTTCGCGCAGCGCCAGCCGCCACTGCAACACCGGCGCGTCCGGCGGTGCACTCTCCCGGCCCGGCCAGAGCTCCGCAAACCGCCGGTCCGGCACCACGCCCGAAAGATCGAAGCCTTCCACCCGATACGCCGTCATCGCCGCCGGCTCCTCGCGCAAACCGAGCACCGCCAGAAACGGCGCGATCCTGAAACTTTGCGTCTCGCGAAACCGCAGCGTCTCGAACCGCCCCAGCAGCGGCAGATAACGACTCACGCCCGACTCCAGATAAAACGTCCACGCCACCGCCGTTCCCCGCCGGAACTTCGCCGTGCCATGCACGAACGGCTGCGTCCGCTCCCGCTCGAACTCCTGCTGGCGCAACCGCGGCGACAGCCGGAACGTCCCGTTCTCATACGAATCGAGCACCACCATCCGCCAGTAAGGCGACGCCGGAATCTCCGCCTGGTCCGACACGTCGACACTGAGCGCGACACTGCTGTCCTCCATGATCTCCGTCACATCCCCGAACCGAATGCTGTCGCTGAAGCCGGACTTCGCCTTCTTCGTGATCAGCCGGTCGAGAAACATGCTGTTCTCGAGCTGAAACCGCGGGATCGCGAGAAACAGCAACGCAGAGATCGCGACCACGCCCACAAACAAAACCGCACCCAGGCCGATCACACGCCAGTCCGCCGCCGCTCGTAATCGCTGGAACAGTTGCCCCCATTGAACGTGCCTCGCCCATCCCGGCATTTCGTTGGGCGCCGCCGCAGTTTTCACCTTCGGCTCTTTCTCCGCGACGCCTTCGGTCAGCGTGATCACGAGCAGCAACCCGAGTGAGCAGCCCGTGTAAACGAGCAGGTGTGCCGCGAATGTCAGCGACACCGTCAACACCCCCGCCACCACCACGAGAAACAGGCCCAGCACGATGATCTGCAGGTCATCCCGCCTCTGCCTGTAGGTGAGACTTCGATACAACAGCAGCAGGATATCGAGCCGCACCATCGCCGGCAGAATCTCCGACCTCAGCCACAAGTCGCCGGCGAAAAACGCCACGATCGCCGGAAACGCGAGCGTATGCGCCACCCTTGGAATCCGCGCCGGCAACTCCGGCCGCACCATCGTGGCAATCGCCGCCACCGCCGTGAGCGCCATCAACGTCCACGCATCCACATCCATGTATACGATCGTGCCCACCGCCAGCAGCGTGAGCACACCTCCGAGCAGCCACTTCAGCTGGTGCAGCTCGTCGGATGTGAGCTGCGGACGCCGTGATGCCGTCTCACTCATGGCCATTGCAGGTAGGGACGGGCGGCCCGCCCGTCCGCCGACGCGCCGCCTCCGCGTCCATCACCGGAAGCGCCCCGCGTCCATCGTCATCTCTCGGTTTGGTTCTCATCTCTCAGCTCTCAGCTCCCCCCCGACCGCCTCACGCCGAGGCCGCCTCCTGTCCATCGACAAATGCCTTCACGCCGCGCACCCCGTCCGGCGCAAAGGTCATGATGTTCCGCTTCGACACCACCGTCTTCTCGCCCCCGGTCGCCACCTCCTCCGAGGGCTGCACCATCGCCAGCTGACCGAGGAACAACTCGAGATCATGCACGCGCCGCACCGGCAGCGGCGGCTGCGCGTCGATCGCCACACTGATCAAGCGCCCCGCGCGAAACAAATCCTCCGCCAGCGTCGCTGCGAGTCCCACCAGCACTTCGAACTGCTCCGGTCGCGTCCACACCCCCGCATCCGTTCGCAGCCACAGCGAATAACCCTCCGCGCTCTCCGCCGAGAATTGCCGCACGAGCAGCGTCCGCGTGCGCGCGCTCGCCTTCCAATGAATCAACCGGTGCGAATCGCCGGCCGTATAGCGGCGCAAGGCGAGCAAGTCGCCCCCCGCCCCCGCCCGCGCCAGGCGCTCGCCCCCGGTCGCGCGACGTGAGGTCGCGAGCCCGAGCCGCTGGTATTCGATCGGCGCCGGCCACACGATGGCCTCCGCCTGAAGCTCCGTCCCGATGTCCTTCCGCAAAAATCCGAAGGGAAACAACGAGCCAACGCTCGCCAGCTCCACCCGCAGCCGCCCGCGCCGCTCCGGCTTGAACACCCACTCGACGCGACTCTCCCCGCGTGGATCCAGCCGGCCGCGCAACAACACCCGTCCCCGCTGTTCGCCCGCTTCCCCGCTCGCCAGCGCCGCCCGCACCTCCGCGCCGCTCGCGTTCACCGTCGACTCCGCGCGTTGCAGCGCCGCCGCCGCCATGGGCCGCGCCGCAAACTCGAACCACAGCCCATAGGTCGGCAAAAACGCCTTTCCGTTCCGCAGCTCCAGCGCGACGATCGTGTCGTGCCCCACGCGAAACGGCGGCGCGAGCTGCAGGCGCCACTGCACGCCGCGCAGGTTCAGCCACGACAGCACGCCGCTCAGGATCAGGCACGCCAGCAGCAGCGAAAGCGTGATGAAGAGGATGTTGCTCGACGAATTATACGCCGCCGTCCCAATCCCGAACGACAACGCGATCAACACCACGCCCGGCATCGTGGGCAGGATGCGGTGTCCACGTTTTGGATACACCATCGACCAGAGCAATCCGCTCCAGGTGAATGGCGCCCGCCGCGCCCGCGCGCCAGGGCCCGACCATGCCGCGTCGCCGCTCATAACCGTGCCGCGCCGAACCGCGGAAGATCCAAACTCCAGGCTCCAAGCTCCGGAGAACGTTCAAAAACCAAATATTCCGATTGGAGCTTCATCACTGAACATTCTCTGGATCTTGAATCTTGGATCTTGGATCTTCCCGGCCCTCACCCCGGGATCGGAATCGCCCCCACAATCCGCTTCAACGCCGCCGTCACGGCCCGTCGCTCCTCGAGCGCGTCACTCGTCTGCCGCGCCAGCCCGAGCCGATGTGCAAGAATCGGCGCCACCAGTTCCGTCACGTCCTCCGGCAGCACGAAATCCCGCCGGTGCACCAGCGCACGCGCCTGCGCGGCCGTGCGCAACGCGAGCCCGCCGCGCACGCTCACGCCGGCGCGGAACTCCGACTCCGTGCGCGTCGCCCCGACGATCCGCAGGATGAAGCCCAGCACGGAATCCTCCACGAACACCTGTTGCGCGAGCGCCTGCAGCGCGATGATGTCGCCCCGCGTGACCACCGGATTCAGCGCGATCGCATCGTAGCCGCCGCGCTGGTTGCGCAGGATCTCGAGCTCGTCATTGGATTCCGGATACCCCATGCGCAGCCGCATCAGGAACCGGTCCATCTGGCTTTCCGGCAGCGCAAACGTGCCTTCGTAGTCCACCGGGTTTTGCGTCGCAAACACCATGAACGGCGCGCCCACCGGATGCCCCTCGCCATCGATCGTCACGCGCGCGCGATCCATCACCTCGAGCAGCGCCGACTGCGTCTTCGGTGTCGCGCGATTGATCTCGTCCGCCAGCACCACGTTGGCGAACACCGGGCCTTTCTTGAACACGAACTCCTTCACCGTCTCGTCGTAGATCGCGACGCCCGTCACATCGCTCGGCAGCAGATCGCTCGTGAACTGGATCCGCGAAAACACGCAATCCATCGAGCGCGCGAGCGAATACGCCAGCGTGGTCTTCCCGACGCCCGGCAGATCCTCGATCAGCAAGTGCCCGCCCGCGACGAGGCACACGAGCACCTGCTCGATCACGTCGTCCTTGCCCTTGATCGTCAGCCGCATGTTCGCGCGCAGCCGGTCAAGGGCCTCTTTGGCGTCGGTGATTTGCTGGTGCGGGACGAAATCGCTCATGACCTGCGGTTACCACGAAACCCACGAAACGCACGAAAACAAACACCCGCGCCCACCCGACGCCGAACCCCGTCAGGACGCCGCCGCGTAAAGCTATTTCTGGAACCCCGCAAACGCCCGGCCGATATCCTGCGGGTTGCTCAGATCCGCAAACCGCGTCGTCGATGCGTTGATTCAGGCAACGCGGAGAGGAGTGAACGTGCGCGTGGTGCTCAACGGCCCGCTTCCGGCAGAGGGTGATTCGCGCCGCTGAATTTAATGGTGGCCCCGGCCATCCAAATCTCACGTTCCCCACGGCAACGCATGGCATGCGCCGGGGTCACGCGCCAGCTGCCGTCCGCGCCCGCCCCCTTGCCAAATGCCCTGCGGTTTCTTGCGCTGCGGGCTTCTTTCCCCCCCGTTCAGCGAAAGGCGAGGTCCAGGATCATCATGGCGACGAAACCACCGAGCGCGGCGAGAGTGGCGAGATCCTGATTGCGACTACGGTGCGACTCAGGGATCAGTTCCTCGATCACGACGAACACCATGGCGCCGGCTGCGAAACTCATGAGATAAGGTAGCGCCGGCCGCGCGATCAGCACGATCGAGGCACCCACAACGGCCGCCACCGGTTCCACGAGCGCGGACGCCTGACCGTAGGCGAAACTCTTGCGCCTTGTCGCCCCTTCACCCCGCATGGGCAACGCCACGGCCAGGCCCTCCGGAAAATTTTGGAAACCTATACCCACCGAAAGCGCCACGGCAGCGGACAGACTCGCTGCGGGCAAGTGGTGGGCGGCCGCGCCGAAAGCTACCCCTACCGCCAAGCCTTCGGGAATATTGTGCAGCGTGATTGCGAGGAGCAGGAGAAAATTGCGGTCCCAGGAGGTCTTGACGCCTTCCGCTTCATGAACGGGCCGCCCTCGATGCAGGTGCGGCAGTAATTTGTCCGCGCTCCACAGGAAGAGGCCGCCGAAAACGAACCCCACCGCGGGCGGCAGCCACGGCGGTCCCGGACCGCCCTGCGACATTTCGATCGAGGGAGCGAGAAGGGACCAATAGCTGGCCGCAAGCATCACACCCGCAGCGAAGCCTTCCCAGACATCGAGCGTTCGTCTTTGGATCTGCGAGGTGAACAGGACCAGCGCGGCGCCCAACGCCGTGATGGCCCACGTGAAAATCCCAGCCAGCAAGGCCTGCACGCTGGGATGTAGCGCGGCGAATCGCTCCAGCATGTCACTCCTCCCGGTCGGCGTTAGCCCCCTTTGACGTCGACCGCCTTGCCGGCGGGTTTCGTTTCCTTTGGCAGATGCACTGTCAGTACTCCGTCGCGGCAATCGGCTGCCTCGGTCGCCTGCGACAAGATCACAGTTCCGCTCTTCTTCAATTCCTCCAGTGCCGCCGATTTGGAGGCGGCCGCGGTTTGCCGGTGCCGCACAGCGGAGCGTGGATCGTTCGTCGTCTGTTTCACGATCAGTCCTCACAGGCGCCAGGCACGCAAAGCGGCACGTCAGCCTCGATGGGCTGGGCCCGTGTCCACCGCGCGCTGGCGTAGTTGACTGGCTGATACTGGAGTTCATTCCAGCGCACGACATCTCGATCGGTGGCCACCGGCTGAAACGGCGGTTGCACGTAACGTTCGCCCGCTTCGTCGCCCAGTAGTGTCACGCCGGCAAACCCGGTACGGTGATGCCAGATGAAGTCCGCGACGGCCGGCCATTCGTTCGCACGCACCGCGCAGGTGAGGGAAACGCCGTGATGGAGGCCGGGCGAACGTGCCGCGGGTGCTTCCCCGGCCAGAACCCAGTGCCACTGGACCACCAGCACCCGCCGCAGAAATTCCACCGCACTGATCTCGTTGCGGACGATGGCATGCGCCGGCGCCTCGACCGGAAACACGATCACGTCGCCTGTCGCCGGTTGCAGGGCCGACGCCTCGGTCATGGGCAGATTGACAGCGCGAAATTCCATGTAGACGGGATCGCGGCGGTCCGCTTGCACGCGCCGAAAATAATGCCGTGCGGGCCGCGGGTGAATGCCCGGCGCCGCGTCCAGCAGCAGCGACGCCGTGCCCTCCGGCTTCACGCAGGTGACCCGGGCGGCCGGCCGGATACCGATCGCCGCGGCAACGATGTGGTTGGCGGCCCGGCAGAGCCGCGCGCCGCGCTCGAGGATCCGCGGAGCGAAAAGCAGCCCGGGATTATCCATGAAGCCACAGATGGAGACCCCAAGCAAAGCATCACGCTCGTTGATCGCCCGCGTCACCGGCCCGAGGTAGGGAATGTTCGTGTACGCCGCCTGCAACGTGCCGATGGCCGCCGCGTAGATGCAGGCGAGAAAGAACTCATCCGGATTCCGCGCCACCGTGCCGTTGATCGTGGTCAGATTGCACATTGCCCAGCCCGACAGGCGGGTATCGGGCGAGAGCACCCCTTTATAACCCGCGGCGCGCAGGCAGGTGAACTCGTTCTCATCGTCGATCTCCGAAAACACCGGGTGCAGTCCCGCCTCTCCACATGGATTGCAGCCATAATCGGGGCGGTCGGCGAAATAGAAGCCGGGCTCGCCGAATTCCTTTTGCGCTTCGAATAGCTGCCGGAACAACACTTCGTCCGCACCGGCGCGGGACAGGACGGCCGAATTGTTGCCGAGGGCCCGCTGCGGATTTTCCGTCATCCAATTGCCCGTCTTGGCGGTCATCATCTCGCGGTCATCCGGCGAGAAGAGGCAGATGGAAGCGGATCGGCGCGATCCGTCGGATACGGCGTGCGCCACGAACAGGCACAAGTCGCAAACCTCGATCGGCCGCAGGCGGCGACCCGCAGCGCTGCGCAAGATTCTCGTCGCGTCGGCCAGCGCACGGCGCAGCGGTTCGGCGCCGGGCGCAAAGCCGCCCGCGGTGCGCAACGGTTCGCCCGGCGGCCGGATCGCGGAAAAGTCGAATCGCACCGCCACTCCGTCCAGATGCGCGCGGAACAGCTCATGCAGGGCGTCCGCCCAACTCTCGATGGAATCGGCGACGCGAAAATCGCGCACGAGCAGCTCGTGCTCCGCGGCGCGCGTCGGCAGGATGGGCAGCCGATCGACGTGGTGGCGCTGGACCGAGAAGCCGCAGCCCACGCCGGAAAGCAGGAGAAAGAAATACTCGCGGAAAAATTCGACGCGATCAGCGGGGCTGAACGCGCAATTGAACATCCTGGCCTCATTCTGTGAAATAGCGGTGCCGCCGAATTGCAGCGAACGCATCGCGGGCAGCACGCGCTTCGCCGTCACGGCTTCAAACGCGTGGTCGATCAACTCGCCGAGGGTGGTATCGATCAATTCGTCGGACAGGAGCCGCCGGTCCGCCGGATCGGCCGGCGTCGTGGTGGGATCGCCGCGGATCTTCAGGGCGAGCTGCGCGCGGAAATGCTCGCGATGCATCGCCGCCGCCCGCTCCGCGGTTTCCGCGAAAGTCTCCCGGCGACCAAGCCAGGGAAGTTCGCGCGCATACTTCGCCGCCGCGATATAGTCGGAAAGCCCGTTGTTCTCATAATGCCGCAGCGGCGTACGGAACGTTTGAGATGGCTGGACTTCACCCGACGCCATTCTCGCAGGAGCTGAAAATGATTCGCCCCCCGCGCTCATGGCAACCCGTGCGCCCCAGAGTCGCCAGCCATGGAGGTCGGCCGGCAGGGGCCGCTCCATCGCTTGATCGCTGGCGATAGCGGGACGCGCAAGGTGAAGGTTCATGACGCGGGGCGGACTCAGCCTTTGATGCAGATGACGGGTACGAGTCGGGCGACGCGTTGGGCGAGACCGGCCTGCTCGGCGGCCTCGACGACCTCCGCCGCATCCTTGTAGGCCCCGGGTGCCTCCTCGGCGACGCCGCGCGAGGAAGGGCAGCGGACAGTGATTCCATGCGCGGCCAGGTCATCCACCACTTGGCGTCCCATCCAGCGCCGGAGCGCCTGATGTCGGCTCATGGCGCGGCCGGCCCCGTGGACGGCAGACGAAAAGGCCCGTTCGTCGCCGCGGGTCGTGCCGGCGAGGATATACGAGCACGTGCCCATGCTGCCGCCGACCAACACCGGCTGGCCGACGGCGCGAAAATCGGACGGCACCTCGGGGTGGCCAGGCCCAAAGGCACGCGTCGCACCCTTGCGATGCACATGGAGCTCGCGCTCGCGGCCGGCGACCGGGTGGCGCTCCACCTTGCACGTGTTGTGAGACACATCGTAGAGCAACTGAAAGTCGCGCCCCGGGAGGAAGTGCGCCAGGGTGCGCCGGGCGAGGTGCATGAGGATCTGCCGGTTCGCCAAGGCGCAGTTTATGCCCGCGCGCATCGCTCCGAGATAGCGCTGCCCCAATGCAGATTTGATCGGCGCGTAAGCGAGTTCGCGATCCGGCAGCGTCAACCCCGCTTTTGCCGTCTCGAGATTCATCTCCCTCATGTAGTCCGTGCCCACTTGATGGCCGAGGCCGCGGGAGCCGCAGTGGATGGTGACCACGATCTCGCCCCGCCGCAGGCCATAGGTTCGGGCGATGTCCTCATCGTGGATCTCTGTCACTTCCTGCAATTCGAGGTAGTGGTTGCCGGAACCGAGCGTTCCCATTTCGTCGCGCTGCCGGCGCTTGGCCTGTTCGGAGACGGTTTCGGGGCGGGCACCCGCCATCCGCCCTCGCTCCTCGATCCGGTCAAGGTCCGCCGGCACGCCGAAACCGCGTTCCACCGCCCAGGCGGCACCGCCCCGCAACATCGCGTCCATCTCGGGATCGTCGAGGTGTACACTGCCAGTAGCGCCCACGCCCGCAGGAATGTCACGGCTGAGCGCATCGGCCAGCGGCCGCCGCACGGACTCGACTTCGGCGCGCGCTATTCCCGTGAGCATCGTGCGCACCCCGCATGAGATGTCGAAGCCGACCCCGCCCGCCGAAACGACACCGCCGGCCTCGGCGTCGAAAGCCGCCACTCCGCCCACGGGGAAGCCATAGCCCCAGTGCGCATCCGGCAACGCGAACGATGCAGTCTGAATCCCGGGTAGTGTGGCCACATTCGCCGCCTGCTCGCCGACCTTGTCATCCATCTGCCGGATCAGCGCTTCACTGGCGTAGATGACGACTGGCACGCACATCCGGCCGGTGGCGGGCAGACGCCACGTGCACTCGTCGTCGTGCTTGAATCGGGCGATATCCATCGGTGGTCCTCATACGTCGACGACACACTGAGCGCACCACCGGCCGTCGGCGCCGCGCCCTACACGCAACTCCGCGAGCGTCGCTCCCTTGATCTCCACCGCCGGTCGGTGGCGGGCAACATCCACCCGTTCGCCGCACGCCCAGCCATGCAATCCGCCGGGCTCGATCTCGGCCGCGAACTCCGAAAAGAGCATTTTCCGTGTCGCCATCTCGTAGATGAGCGCGTTGAGCCAGTCGACCAACAACAGCTCGTCGTTGGGCGCACGGCAGGTCACGACCACCGTCTCCATCGGACGAATGGTGACGGGATCCGCCACCACCGCCGTGAGCGCCAGCGCCGCTTGCGCGAATGCTTCCGCCTTGGTCGTGCCGATCCCGCGAATGCCCACATCGGCCTCGTGCGGAAAATGTTCCCACCGCGTCGGCGCGAGAGGGTTGGACCGGCGGGGCTCAAAGCCCGCGATCTCGCTCTTCGCGATGGCCGGCGGGTCGCTCGGACCGCACGACGGCCCGGCGAATTCGACGGCATCGCGTGATGGATTCGTCCACACTTCAGCGCGCTCGGATCGGCCGGCATTCATGGGCGGAGTTTAGCTCCCGCTTACACTACTCCCGCGCTGAATTCATTCTGTCCCGAAATTGGCATTCCCTGCGCGCATCTTGCGCTTGGCCCGCTGAGACTCGCCGCGCCGTTGCTCGACCGTTCTGAACAACCGCCGCCGCGCTTTTCCCAAGAACTGCGCAGTATGGCCGGCAGCGAGGAGCGACAGTCGCGCGTATTCGACGCACTCCCATGAAGACAAAAACTGTCACCGCCTCCGTCGTCCCGTCGTTCACCGACGACGATATCCGCTCGTACGCCGAGCATCTCTACGAACAAAACGGCCGCATCCCCGGTCGCGATCTGGACAACTGGCTCGAAGCCAAAGCGTGCCTGGAAGGCAACATTCCGCGCAACGAGAGCCACCGACGTTTGCAGAATCATCTGAGCGCCGGGCGCGCGTCCGTCTCCCCGGGGAAAGAGACCGGCGTCGCGTAACGACGTCGCATCGGGAGCCGGCCTCAAGGTCCACCTGCCAAGGGACGCCAAGGCCGCCTCCGGCAAGACTGTCGAAATCAACGTCGCCTGAACGCGACTTTTCACGGGGCGCCAGCGACGCTGGAGTCGTGCGCCGGCGCTCCCAAGATGACGATGAATGATCTTTTTCGTGATCGCGCCGAAGCAGGCCAATTGCTCGCACCCCGGCTGCGCACCTTTTCCCGCGATCCGAATGCGATCGTCCTGAGCCTGCCCCGCGGCGGGGTGGTGGTCGGCTTCGAAGTCGCGCGCGAGCTTCGCCTTCCATCGGACATCCTGGTGGTGCGGAAGCTCGGCGTGCCCGGGCAGGAGGAGTTGGCGATGGGCGCGATCGCCAGTGGCGGCGTGGAATTTCTGGACCAGTCCATCGTCGCGACATTGGGCATTACCGAGGCCGCGCTTGCCGCGGTCGTTGGCCGGGAACGGGCGGAGCTCGAACGCCGCGAGCGCGTCTACCGCGGGTCACGCCACGCGCCCGACGTGCGCGACAAAACGGTCATTCTGGTCGACGATGGGATAGCCACGGGATCGACCATGCAGGCGGCGGTGCAGGCCGTGCAGTCGCGACAGCCGCGCGCCATCGTGGTGGCAGTGCCGGTCGCCTCCACGGAGGCCGTGGCCGCGTTGCGTCCCTTGGTCGCGTCCGTTGTCACGGTCCTCACCAGCGACCGACTGTTCGCGATCGGGCAATACTACCGCAACTTCCGCCAGGTCACCGACGACGAGGTCCGCGCGTTGCTCGCGCCGGATGCCAGGCACAATGGAAACAACCAGCCCGCCGTCGCATGAAAACCTCACGGCCATGCGATTGGCAACAGATGCGGAGCGCCTGCGGCGCCAAGGAATAGATTGTGATGCGTTGGAGAACGACGAGGACCATGCAAACGCCATAGACCGCCGTGCCAAGGCCACCGTGTGAGAGCTGTCCGCTGAGCGAGAGACTTCTCGCGCTGCCGCCTTGCCGGGAAAACCGGAGGAGCCCGCCGTGCCGATTCACAACACCGAAATCGCCGAGACGCTGGACCGCGTCGCCGAGCTGCTGGAAATCGAAGGCGCCAATCCGTTTCGGGTACGCGCCTACCGCAACGCGAGCCGCATCATCGGCAGTCTGCCCCAGAGCGTGGAGACCTTGCTGGAGAAAGGGGAAAAGCTCGCCGAGTTGCCGGGCATCGGGGCTGACTTGGCAGGGAAGATTCAGGAAATCGCCCTGACGGGGAAGCTTGCCCTGCTGGCAGAAATCGAACGCCGCACGTCGCCCGACCTGATTGGGCTTTTGCGGCTGCCCGGCCTCGGCCCAAAACGCGTAAAGTTCTTGCGGGATAAATTGGGCGTCATGTCACTGAAGGACTTGGCGGCCGCCGTGGCCGAAGGCCGGCTGCGCCACCTGCGTGGTTTTGGCGCCAAGCTCACGGAGAACCTGGGCAACGCCCTACGAGAACACGCTCCGTCGGCCAATCGCATGCGCCTGACCGCGGCCGAGGAGATCGCGGATTCGCTGGTGACCTATTTGAAAGCAGCCCCCGGCGTACGCCAAGTCGTGGTGGCCGGCAGCTTCCGGCGACGAAAGGAGACGGTCGGGGACCTCGACCTGCTGGCAACGGCGCGCAGCAGCGCCGAAATCATGGACCGCTTTGTTGCCTTCGACGAGGTGCGAAAGATCGTCGCTCACGGCACGACGCGTTCGGCCGTGACGCTGCGCTCGGGACTCCAGGTGGACCTGCGGGTGATCCCGAAGGCCAGCTTCGGTTCGGCGCTGCACTACTTCACAGGTTCAAAGGCGCACAACATCGCGATTCGCACGTTGGGGATGAAGCGCGGCTTGAAGATCAACGAATACGGGGTGTTTCGCGCTTCACGCAGGGTGGGCGGGCAGACCGAGGCGGACGTCTACCGCGCCGTCGGGCTTCCCATGATCGAGCCTGAACTGCGGGAGAATAGGGGCGAGATCGAGGCGGCACAGCAGGGAAAGCTTCCCGTCCTGGTTGCACGCACCGACATCCGCGGGGACTTGCACGTCCACACCACCGACACGGACGGCGCGGCGACGCTGGAGGAGATGGCCGAGGCGGCGCTCGCTCGCGGCTATGAATATCTCGCGGTCACCGATCACTCGCAACGTGTGGCCATGGCGCGAGGACTCGACGCGCGCCGCCTCGCTGCGCAGATCAAACGCATCGACCGGCTCAACGCGCGATTGCGCGGTGGCATCACCGTGCTCAAGGGATGCGAGGTGGATATTCTGGAGGACGGGTCGCTCGACCTGCCCGACGACGTGCTGCGCGATCTGGACCTCACGGTGTGCTCGATTCACTACCGATTGAACCTCCCGCGGGCGCAGCAAACGGACCGCGTGCTGCGCGCGATGGACCATCCCTCGTTCCGCATCTGGGGGCACCCGACCGGGCGACTGATCGACACGCGCGCCCCCTGCGATCTCGATTTGGAGAAACTGCTGCGAGCGGCGCGGGAGCGCGGCCGGTTCGTCGAGCTGAACGCCCAACCCGAGCGCCTGGATCTAAACGATGTCCACTGCCGTCTGGCGCGCGACTTGGGCGTCAAAGTGTCCATCGGCAGTGATGCGCATCGAGCGCGCGAACTGGATTTCGTGCGGCATGGGATCGATCAGGCCCGGCGCGGCTGGCTCGCAGCCAATGACGTGCTGAACACACGAAGCCTCGCCCAACTACGGAAGCTGCTCCGGGCCGCATGACGCGATTCCCGTTCCCATGTCATCTCGCTTTGTCATTCACGAGCACGCGGCGCGTACACACCACTTCGACCTGCGGCTCGAGCGCGAAGGCACGCTCAAGAGCTGGGCGGTGCCCACGGGCACGATGTGCTCGGCGCGTGTTTCGGCTTCGTTCATGAGTGCTTCAAGGCGTAGCGCCCGGATTTTTTGGTGCCCACTTTCTCCACGAGGTCCGCGGCGAGCAGAGGACGAAGCAGATCCATTGCGCCCTGCTTGGAAACGTCGAGCGCCTTCCACAGTTCAGTGGGAGCCATGCTGCCATGGTCGCGAAGCAGCTCCAACAGACGCTTTTGTTTCGGCCGGAGCACCAGCTTGCCGGGCGACTTGCGGCTGTAGGTCTGCACGCGGAGCCATACCCGCTCGAGGGTCTGGCGGAGTCCGTCGGTGCAATATTCCAGCCAGGTCGTGAGGTTCTCGTCTTCTCTCCGCACGGCTTCGAGCGCGGCATAATAACGCGGGCGGTCCTCCCAATAGAATTCATCGACCGAGAAAATATGATGCATGTCGAAGCCGCGGCGATAGAACTCCCACAACGCGAGCGCGCGGGCGGCACGTAGCGGCCGACCCGCACCGCGATCGTGCGATAGCGGCCGGCCTCGCCCTGATCCATCACTTCACCGGGTTGGTCCAACTACTATCACTACGGACACTGCACGCGCGTGTTTGGCCGCCAGCAAGTCTGGCTGCAAAATCGTGTGCGGCGGTGGCTGTGGCGGAAGTATGACTGCAAGCATGGGCAGTTCAGTTTCTTCACCGACGAGCGCTCATAACCGTGCCGCGCCGAACCGCGGAAGATCCAAGCTCCAGAGAACTCCCAACAACAGAGCTCCAGTTCATTGTTAACCGATGTTTGAACATTCTCTGAATCTTGAATCTTGGATCTTCTGAACTGGATCCGCGAAAACGCACAATCCATCGAACGCGCGAGTGAATATGCGAGGGTGGTCTTCCCGACGCCCGGCAGATCCTCGATCAGCAGATGCCCGCCCGCCACGAGGCACACGAGCACCTGCTCGACCACATCGTCATTGCCCTTGATCGTCAGCCGCATGTTCGCGCGCAGCCGGTCCCAGGGCCTCTTTGGCGTCGGTGATCTGCTGGTGCGGGACGGATACCACGAAACGCACGAAAACAAACATGGCGCCCGGGCTCCGCCGAAACCCTCACGACGCAGCCGCGTAAAGGTCTGCTCATCGCGTTCCCGGTGCTGGTGCAGCTGGTCGAAATAGATCTACTCTGGAAGCGCGGCGGTGGTGGGATGACGGCGGAAACGAATCCACTTTTCGAACTCCACCGCCAGGAACGCGACGAGCGCCACGCCGGCAATCCGCAGCCAGGACCCGGCGTCGATGGGCGCGGTGTGAAACAGGCGGTTCATGACCGGGGCGTAGGTGAAAAGCATCTGCGCCGCGAGCATGGCGGCTGCGCCCGCAATGACCCAGTAATTGGTCAGCACACCGATCTGCCGCAGGGAATGGTGCAGCGAACGGCAACTGAAGAGGTAGGCAATCTCGACCGCGACGATCACATTGACCACGGCGGTGCGGGCCTCGACAATCGTCTCGCCGGCTAGGCCCATTTCGCGGAAGAAGAGCCAGAACGCGCCCGCCAGTATGATCAGCGTGACGAGTCCGGTGCGCATCAGCAGCGCAAGCGTCAATAGGGAACGCTGCGGGTCCCGTGGCGGCCGCACCATCAGGTCCGCCTCCTTCGGCTCGAACACGAGCATCAGTCCGAGCAGTACGGCGGTCATCATGTTGATCCAGAGGAGCTGCACCGGCAGCGCCGGCAGGGGAATGCCAAAGAGAATCGCCGTCAGCAGGGTCATTGCCTCGCCCGTATTCGTCGGCAGCGTCCAGACGATAAACTTGGTCAGATTGTCAAAGACGCCGCGGCCTTCCTCGACGGCCGCCTCGATCGACGCAAAATTGTCGTCGGTCAGAATCATGTCGGCGGCGCTCTTGGAGACGTCGGTGCCGGTGATGCCCATGGCGATGCCGATGTCAGCCTGCTTGAGTGCCGGCGCATCGTTGACGCCGTCGCCGGTCATCGCGACGACGTGGCCCTGAGCCTGCAGCGCGCGAACCAGCCGGAGTTTTTGTTCCGGGGCGACCCGGGCAAACACCGCGGTCCGTTCCACCTCAGCCGGAAGCTCCGCATCGGCGATCTGCTCGAGGTCACGGCCCGACAGCGCGACCAGCCGGCCGTTTTCGGCGCGGCCGCGCAGGCCGATCTGACCGGCGATGGCGCGCGCGGTGACGAGGTGGTCGCCGGTGATCATTTTTACGGCAATGCCGGCGTGCTGGCATTTTGCGACTGCGGCAATGGCCTCGGGCCGCGGGGGATCAATCATCCCCTGCAGGCCCAGGAACGTGAGCCGCTCAGCCACGTGGGCGTGCTCGAGCCGGAATTGCCGGTCGGCGAATTGGCGTCGCGCCATCGCCAGTACGCGCAGGCCCCGGCCGGCCATGGTCTCGACAAGCCCGCGAATGTGCTCCGGATCCAGCGCCACCGTCGATCCGTCCGCGGCGAGGCGGTCGCTGCACCGCTCGAGCAGGCGCTCCACGGCGCCTACCTTGTAGATCACGCCACCCAGAGGCGACTCATGCAGGGTCGCCCGGAACATGTGTTCGGATTCAAAGGGAATGACGTCGAGGCGGGGCAGGTCACGGTTGGTGCCGGCGCGAGACAGTCCGGCCTTTTCCGCCGCCACCAGCAGGGCGGCCTCGGTGGGATCGCCCTCGACCTTGAGCCGTCCGTGCTCGTCCCGGACAAGCTGGGCGTCATTGCAGAGCAACCCGGCCCGCAGGCATTCGATCAGCGCGGGATGGCCCGTCGGATCGACCGCGGAACCGTTCACCCGAAACGTGCCCACCGGCTCGTAGCCTCCGCCGGAAACCTCATAAATCCGGTCGCCCGCGAACACCTCGCATACGGTCATCTGGTTTTCGGTGAGCGTGCCGGTCTTGTCGGAACAAATTACCGTGGTGCCGCCGAGGGTTTCAACGGCGGGCAGCTTGCGAATGATGGCGCGGCGGGCCGCCATCCGGGACACGCCGATGGCGAGGACAATGGTGACCGCGGCGGGCAATCCCTCGGGAATCGCGCCCACAGCGAGAGCGACGGCGGCCATGAACATTTCCGCCGGGGGCTC
>JAKFEQ010000094.1:0-4473 GCA_036675625.1 Opitutaceae bacterium
GGCACGAAAAAGGCCCGCGAAACGTGTTCGCGGGCCTTCGAGCTCAAATGCGTACAGGTCCGCTTACTGAGTGTCGTACACTTCGATCAGCGCCACACCGGTTGACGTGCCCGCGCCCGTCAGATGCACGGTGTAGCTGCCCGGCTCCAACGTGATGAGCAGGGCCGCGTCGCGGCTGCCGGCGACGAGCGTGAACGCTCCCACCTCCGCCGACGCTACGCTCATCTGCGCCGCCGTGCGGGTGCCGGTTTCCCAATTGTCGTTCGACGCGAGCTCGGTGCTGCCCGCGAACACGGTAAGCCTCGGATCCGCCAGCACACCCGCGACCCCAAAGGCCGACAACGTCGGGCCGACGCCGCGGATAAGAACGGTTTTCGGTGCGTTACCCGCGATCACCAGACCCGCGATGAGCGTGCCTTCACCGGCGGTCACATTCATGCGCGCGGAAACATTGATCAGCCGCGCGCTCGCATTGACGTCGGTGTCATAGATCTCCGTCAGCGCCACGCCGGTCGCGCTGTTCGGCCGCGCGAGGCTGGCCGTGTGCGCACCACTGTTGAGCGTGGCGAGGAGCGCGGCGTCCTTGCTGCCATTCGGCAACGCAAACGCGCCCACTTGCACCGCGGTTGCCGCGAGGAGCGACGCGTTCGGCGCGCCCGCGAGGTTCGATTGCCAGTCATCGTTCGTCGCGACCGCGCTGCCGCCGGCGCCAAACAGCGTGAGTATCGGATCGGCGAGAACATTGGCGACACCATAGGGCGCAAGGCCCGGGCCGACCCCGCGAACGAGTATATTCTTTTCCCCGCCAGCGACTACAAAGCCCACGACCAGCGCCTGGTCGCCGACTCCTGAAATCGCCCGAGCGGAGAAATTAACGATCCGGCTCGAAGGCGCTATATACAACGGCGCAACGACAATGCTCAGTGCGGCGCTGCCCGCGCCCGTGGTGTTCGCGGCAACCAACGTCACGATAAACGTGCCCGCGGTCGCCGGCGTCCCGGTGATGGCGCCGGTGACCACGTTGAGCGTCAATCCGTCAGGCAGCCCCGTGGCGGAATAGCTGGTCGGCAATCCGGTCGCGCCAATCAGGTAAGTCGGAAACGGCTGGTCAACCGCGCCCGACGAGCTCGCGCCGCTCGTGATGATCGGAGCAACGGCGGCCGGCGCGACAGTGATCGTCAGCGTGGCCGTGCTGGTGCCGGCCGAGTTCTCGGCGGACAGCGTCACAATAAACGTGCCCGCGGTCGTGGGCATGCCGTTGATCGCACCCGTCAGCGGATCAAGCGCGAGTCCCGCCGGAAGTCCGCTCGCCGTGTAGCTCGTCGGCAGACCGGTGGCCGCGATGAGATAAGTGATAAACGGCGTACCAACGGTGGCCGGCGCCGTGCTCGGGCTCGCGATGATGGGCGCAACCGTAGCGGGCGCGACCGTGACGGTGATCGCAAAGTTCGCCGTGCCGTCGCCGCTCGTCGCCGTGAGCGCCACGATCGATGTCGCGGCGATGGTGGGAGTCCCGCTGATGACTCCCGTCGAGGGGTTCAGCGTCAAACCTGCCGGCAGGCCGCTTGCTCCATAGCTCGTCGGTGAGCCCGATGCTGTGATTGTATAGCTGAACGGTGTAGCGACGGTTCCAGCGACGGCCACGATCGTGTTCGTAATGATCGGAGGCACGCCCGGAATCGTCGGGATGGTCGGATCTGGAACGACCGGAGCGGGGGCGGCGGCGATCACGGTGATCGTAAGCGTGGCATTGCCGGTACCGGCAGCGCTGGTCGCGCCGAGCAAGACGCTCGTCGTTCCCACCGTCGAAGGCGTTCCGCTGATTATCCCCGTGGAGGTATTGAAACTGAGACCAGGCGGGAGCGCGCCGGCTGTATAAACCGTCGGCGCACCGGACGCGGCGATCGCGAAGCTGAAGGGCGAGCTCACGGTGCCCGCCACGGAGAGCGGAGCATTCGTGATGACCGGGGCGGCCACCACCACGAGCGGCGCGATCGTCAATGTGCCGGTCGCGCCGCCTTGATAGTTGGCGTGGTTGATCGTGGCGACGACGCTATACACACCGGCCGCCGAAGGCGCCGTCGCGCTTCCATTATAGGTGAGATTCACCGGCAGCGCCGCCGGCGTGGTAACGACTCCTGCGGCCTTGGGCGAGCCGTCGAAAACCTGCGTGAGACTGCCGAGCGCGATCGTCGCGGGGGCTTTTGTCACCACGAAACTCTGCGAGAGCGCGGCAAAGAAGTGGGTCAATATAGTGCCCGATTGCGTGACCTCCAGGACGACGGTGCCGGCGCCAGTGAGCGTCACCGTGTTGCCCGCTATAGTCGCGGGACCGCTCACAACCGAAATTTGCGCCGGCAATCCCGAGCTCGCGGTCGGGTTGAGGGTGAAGGGCGCATCGCCAAAAACGTGATCGGTAATCGCCGGCGAGCCGAAGCTCACAGTCTGGGCCACGCGCGGATCGGCGGAAATCACCAACGTTGCCGTCGCCGTTCCCGCATAGCGCGGGTCGTCGATCGTCGCGACGACCTCGTAAGACCGCACTGCAGCGGGAACCGTCAGGTTGCCTTCGTGGGTCAGCACCACGTTCAGCCCGGCGGGCGACGTGGTGGCGACGATCCACTCGAGCGCGTTGAAATCGCGGCCGTAGAAGATGTTCGTCAGATTCGTCAGCGTGATCGTCGCCGCGCACTTCGCCGCGGTGAACGTCTGCGTCACGGGCGGCGCGCTCGCGAAGGTGGTGTTACCCGCCTGGAGAGCTTGCACCGTCACGCTGCCCGCACCGGTGAGCGTCACGGTGTTGCCGGAAATGGTCGCGGGGCCGCTCGTCACGGCCAGCGCAACGGGCAACCCGGAGCTCGCGGTGGGAGCGAGCGTGAACGTCGCGTCGCACAGTCCCCGGTCCGCGATCGGGGCGAAGGTGATTGTTTGCGGTGTGAGGGGCGGGGGCGGGGGCGGCGCGCATGCAGTGACAACAAAACTCTGCGCGACGGTGGGCGCCGGCGCAAAACTCGAATCGCCGGCTTGCGACGCCGTCAAGGTCACGGTGCCCGCGGCGCCCGTGAGCGTCACGGTGTTGCCTGAAACCGTGGCCGGTCCGGTCACCGCGAGTGTTGCGGTCAAACCCGAGCTGGCCACGGGAAATACAAATGTGAACGCCGCATCGCACGCTGTTCGACTGGCAAAGGGGGCGAACGTGATCGTCTGCGCCACGCGACCGATGCTGTAGAATTGATTCGCACCGTAACCGACGTTTGTCGTGGTGAAGACCAGGGTGCGGTAGATACCGCCGAGATTCTGGATATCGGTCGCGACGCCCGTCAGCGGATTCAGTCGGCCGAAGAACGTCGTCTGCGTGAGCGGATCGAGCCGCAGATAGTAAAACTGGCTGGGCCCGAAGCCGAAGCCGACATCGGTGCTGGTATAAGCGAGGTCGGTGAAGCCGCGACCGGCGCCCAGATTCCAACGATCCGTCGGTCCCGAGAGCAGCGCGGGAATCAGGCTGCCGAAGATGGTTTCGCCGAGAGCGTTTCTCCGGAGATAATAAAAGAGGTTGGCGCCCCACCCGCCGGCATTATCAGCCGCGTAGGATAGACCAAAGTAGCCGGTCGCGCCGGCGATATTGGGCCCGCCCGGGCCGGACATCGGTTTCTGATCTGATACCGTCGGCACGCCCGGCTGAATCAGGGCGAGATAATCGCCGGTCGTACGGTGATGGATCGCATAGAAGCTGAGCGGTCCGATCAGGCTGAGATTTTCCGCGACGTAGGTGAGTCCTGAATACGCGGTCGGCGTCAGCGCGTCACCGACGGAGCCCTGCGACGATGCGGCGCCGGTCGGAAGATAGCTGGTGAAGCCGGTGGGATTACCGGTCGCGCCAATGAGCGATCCAGTAATCGTGAAAAAATTGGTGGCGGTCGCCCCGGGAAACCCGGAATTGCCATCAATATAGCCGAGGCCGGATTGGTTGCCGCCGATCACCCAGCGATTCACGACCGTGGCAGCCGCGGCGCCCGTCGGTGTGATCGTGACGAAGTTGTCGGCGCGGGCTTGGGCTCCGATCAAAGCGCAGAGCGCGGATAAGAATAGGGGGACGATTTTCATCTGATCGATCGGATTGGAAGTGGTCGCTCTCCAAAGTGCGGAAGCGCCCACTCGAAGTTGAATTGCTCCCCATAGGAGACACAGACCACGCGAGCTCGGCCCGACCCCGCCGTGGGGTATACGCCTCCTTGTGAGTGAGTCGCATCGGAGAGAACAGGCCCGGTCTCATGCGCGGCCGGGTAGGTTCGCTCTCCGTCGGTGGTGCGATTCACCATCTGAACCAGCAACGCCGAGCCAGATAATTCGGGCACGAAAAAGGCCCGCGAAACGTGTTCGCGGGCCTTCGAGCTCAAATGCGTACAGGTCCGCTTACTGAGTGTCGTACACTTCGATCAGCGCCACACCGGTTGACGTGCCCGCGCCCGTCAG
>JAKFEQ010000085.1:0-264090 GCA_036675625.1 Opitutaceae bacterium
CACGCGAAACGCCACGCACTCGACGCCTTCGCGCTGCTCGTGCGCGACGGTGAGCGTGATGCGGCCGTTGTGCGTGAACTTCGCGGCGTTGCTCAGGAGGTTGAACAATGTCTGGCGGATCTTCGTGACGTCGGCGCGCATGGGGCCGAAATCAGCGGGGCACTCGACGACGAGCTGGTTGGAATTTTTTTCGACCAGCGTGTGAATCGTGGCGGTGACCTCGCCGATCATCGCGGGGACGGCGAAATCCTCGAGGTAAAGCGTCATCTTGCCGGCCTCGACTTTGGAGAGGTCGAGCACGTCGTTGATGAGGCCGAGGAGGTGTTTGCCGGCGCTGTGGATTTTCTTCAGGTCGGGGACGAAGCTGTCCTGGCCGAGGTCCTCGGCCTCCTCGATGAGCATCTCGCTGTAGCCGATGATCGCGTTCATGGGCGTGCGCAGCTCGTGGCTCATGTTGGCGAGGAACGCGCTCTTGGTGCGGTTCGCCTCCTCGGCGGCTTCGCGGGCGACGTGGAGATCGTCCTCGATTTTCTTGCGCCGGGTGATGTCGACCTGGACGACGATGTAGTTGGTGACGCGTCCGTTCTCATCGAGCACGGGCTGGCCGTCGGCGAGCACCCAGATGGGTCGGCCGGATTTATGGTAATTGAGAATCTCGAGCTGGAAGCCTCGAAGCTCTTCGCGGGCTTTTTTCTTCTCCGCGAGCGTCACGGGCGAGGTATCCGGGCCCATGAGGAAACTGTCGGGATGCCTGCCCAGGACTTCCTCGGCGGTGTAGCCGGTGAGCCGCGTGAAGGCAGCGTTGGTCCACTCGATCCGGCCGGTCGCCCCGGTGATGAGCACGCCATTGTAAGTGCGGCTGGCGACGAGCGCGAGTTTGCGGGCTTCCTCGCGTAACCGCTCCGCTTGCTCCAGCGCAAGCGAGAGGCGGCGGGCGAAGAAGAAGCCGAGCACGAGCGCGCCGGTGATCAGCGGCGTCATGAAGCCGAAGACCGGGAGCACACGCGCCCAGGAGGCTTGTTTCACGTCGGCCTTGTTGACCGCGGCGACGAGCGTGAACTGCCACTGCGGGAAAGGTTCGGCGCGCCACGACCACGCGTTGTCGGACCAGGTGGGTTGACGCGTGGCGAGACCATCGGCCGCGGCCTTGAGCAACTCGGGGCTGACGCCCGTGGTGTGGAAGAGCGGGGTGCCTTTGCTGTCGATGAGCGCGAGGAAGCCGCGATCGAGCAGCCGCACGCGGGCGATGTGCGCGCCGATCTGGTCGAGCGCTTCGACGAGGTACCCGACGTAATAGATGCCGATGACTTCGCCGCGTGCGTCGCGGATCGGATCGTAGCCGGAGATGTAGGGCCGGCCGAGGATGTCGACGACGCCGTAGAACGCCTCGCCTTTGCGGATCGCGGCGATCGCGGGACCATCGGGATCGAGCATGGTGCCGATCGCGCGCGAGCCATCGGGCTTGCGGACGTTGGTGGAGATGCGGATGAAGTTGTCGCCGTCGCGCGTGAAGATCGTCGCGGTGCCGCCGACCATCTCGACGGTGGAGTCGACGAGCTCGAAATTCAGCGCGGTGGACTGACCGCCGAAACGCACGTCGCGTACGGTGCGGCCGTCGACCTGCATCACCTCGCCGGGTGAGGGGGTGCCGCGCGCGAGGGCGATGTGGCGCAGCACGCGCATCGCCGCGTGCACGCGATCCAGATAGAGGCTGCGCGTGGTGACCAGCTCGCGGCCGACCTCCGCGATCCGGTGCTCGACGCTTTCTTTGAGCGTTTGTTCGACGTCGGAGCGGAGATTATAATAACCGCCAAAGAACCCGAGTGCGACGAGCGCGACGAGCAGGAGAAAGCCGCCGAGCTGGCGGACGTTGAGCGAGCGTTTGGGAGGCATGCGGCGAGCGAGTTGAAGCTGTGTCACGACCGGGCGCTGGCAGCGCCGATCCGGCTGGCGTCGTGGAGGAGCTGGACGAGTCGTTCAAATCGAACCGTGAACTGCAACATCCGTGCGCGTTCGGCTGCCGCAATGCCTTCGGTCGCCGCGACAAACCGCGTGCGCACCGCTTCGAGCGCGCTGCCACGATCGTGGGTCAACGCCAGAAACGTCGCGCGATCCTCTTCGGAGTGTGCACCATCCGCCGCGGCGAGGCCGAGGGTGGCGGCGCTGGCAAAAATCGCTTCCTGCAGACGGCGCGCGGGCTCCGCGCCGAAAACCGGCTCGCGCACGAGCTCATAGAGGGCCGTCTCCGCGCCGGCGAGGCAGTCGAGCTCGCGGCGCAACGAGGCGGCGCGGGCCGCCACATCGGGCGGCGGTTGCGTCGATTCCACGTCGTGCACGCCATCCTGCAGCGCGGCGAGCCGATGCAGGGCGGCACTGTGCAGCTTTTCGATTTCCTCCAGCGGCCGTGGTTGCGTGACGCCGGCGCGTTCCTCGAACCACGTGGGGAGCGCGGCGCCCAGCGAGCGCAACTCCGCCGCGAGCGCGGCGAGGCGCCGTTCGGGCCGCGTGTGCCGGCTGCCGAGTTGAAACGGATTTTCCCAGCCGCGATTGATGATGACCAGCCGCGTCGCGAGCGCGCCGAAGAGGACGAACACCATGCCGTGTCGCACGTCGTCCATTCCGATTTGGCGGACCTCCCATTCGAGAAAAAGGCTGAACACCAAGCCCCAGAACAGCGCGATCTCGGCGTAAAAACCGCGCTTGAGCGTGGGATTGTGTGCATCCGCGCGCACGATGTCGCGCAGGACGCCGCCACCCGCGCCCGTCAGGATCGCCAGCAGCGGGCCCCACAGCCAGAGCGGGTCACAGCGCATCTCGACCGCCACCCGCACGCCAGTGACGATGAACGCGGCGAGGCCGACTGCGTCGAAGAAATTACAGAGAGCATCGAAGGCTCCGGCAATTTTTCGCGAATGTTTGCCGCCTTCACTTGTGGCGCGATCGGTGAACTTGAAGAAAAGATAGCCCGCGAGCACGAGGCCTGCGACGAGCACCAGCGGGACGGGCGAGCGCAGGACGCCCACCGGCCGGCGACCAGTGATCAAATCGCGCAGGATTCCACCGCCCACCGCCGGCAGTGCCGAGAGCAGGAAGGCGCCGATGAGATTGTAGCGGCCGCGATGCGCGAGAATCACTCCGGAGAGCGCAAAGGCGGCCGTGCCGATGAGATCGAGCCAGTGAAACCACCGGCCACCGACGGCGATCTCGAGCAATGGCGGCAGGAGATAGCCGCGCAGGATGCGATCGAACTCGCCGCTCGCCTGGACGGCTTGCAGCGCGCGGTTGAAATCCTCCACGTCCCTTTCCGTCGTGGACGCGCGGCTGAACATCGCGCGCACTTCCATGCCGCCAAAGGGCACAGGGTGTTCGGCCACGATCGTGTCGTAGCCGAGTTGCGTCGTGAGCGTCGCACCGGCGAGGCGCTCCATGAGTGCGACGTCGATCTCGCCTTCGATCAGCGCGCGGAGATTCGCCGCATCGGTTTCGCTCGCGACCAGGTAGGCCGCGTTGGCCGGGTCGCGCACGAACGCATCCACCTCGGGCAGCAGGTAAGCCGTCGCTTTTACAATGCCCACGCGCAGTCCTTCGGCGCGGACGAGGGCGAGGAATGCCGCGGGATCCTTGAACGAATAGCGCCGTGAATCGCGGACGCGGACGTAGAGGGCGTTTTCCTCGCGACGGTAAGGCGCCGAGAAACGCACGAACGTCGCGCGCTCAGCCGTCCACGTGGCGCCAAACGCCAGCTCGGCCTCGCCGGTCTTGAGTTGCGCCTGTTGTTGGTCCCACGGGACTTCCTCGAGCTGCACGTGGCGACCGGCTTCGCGCGCGATGGCGCGGATCAGCTGCACGTCGAGGCCGGTGACGGTGTCGACCTCACCCTGCCGGGCCATGAATTGAAGCGGCGGTTGCGCATACCAGCCGCAGCGCCAAACCGGTTGCGCGGCCTCCGCCACGATCGCTAGTAACCAGAAAACCGATACGAGCGCGGAGCGCCGGAATCGGGGGGGCGACAGGAGGAACCGCGAAGCAGCGATCACAGGTCGAAGCGGACAATCGAGAAATCGTCCTCGAGCGGCCCGGGGCCGTGGAGGGCTTTCACGTGGGCGAAGAGGCCGTCGAGATCGGCGCCCGCGGGAACACCGGCGGTAGCGGACGCGGCGAAGTAGGCTTGAAACTCCTCGAACGGCCACATCGTGCCGTCCTGGCGGTTGATCTCGAAAGTGCCGTCGCTGACGACGTAGAGCGACGCAGGGCCGGGGATGACGCGCTCGAGCGTCTTGTAGTTTATCCCGCTCATGCCGCCGAGGATCATGCCGGGGCCGCGGAGCAGTTCGATCTGGCGTGAACTATCGGCACGCGGCGTGGCGAGGAGCGCGGGTGGATGGCCGGCGGTCGAGAAGCGCAGCGTGCGCGTCGACGGACGCCACACGCCGTACCAGATCGTGAAATACATGTCGTTCTGCTTCTCCATCAGGAACGCCTCGTTCAGCGCGGTGAGCATCGCGCCGGGATCGCGGAAATCGACGCCGGGCAGCGCGGCGTTGCGCAGGACGTTGATCGCGGTGACGGACAGCAGTGCGGCGCCGACGCCGTGACCGCAGACATCGAGCAGGTAGAGCGCGAGGTGATCGTCGTCGATCCAGTGATAGCCAAACGAATCGCCGCCGAGCTCGGTGGACGGGATCAGGCGCCAGTCGGTGAGCACGCGGCCGCTGGTGAGCGGAGGCGGCAGAATCGAGCGCACGTAGTTTTCCGCCTCGGTGAGCTCGGCCTGGAGGCGGGCTTGCGTTTCCTCGATCGTGCGGACGTGGAGCTGCTCGGTGTCGCGGAGGCGTTTCTTTTCGAGTGCGGCGCCGATGCGGGCGCGGAGCAGGGTCGGGTTGAAAGGCTTCGGGAGATAATCCTCGGCGCCGAGCTCGATGCAGCGGACGACGCTGCCGAGCTCGTCGAGCGCGGAAATCATGATGACGGGCAGGTGGCGGAGCGCGGGGTCGTTCTTGAGCTCGAGGAGCGTGCCGTAGCCGTCGAGCACAGGCATCATCATGTCGAGGAGCACGAGGTCGAACGGGGCGGCGCGCAGCTGGTCGAGTGCGGCACGGCCGTGTTCGGCCGTGGCGGCGCTGTGACCCTGGCGCGCGAGCTGGCGCGCGAGCATGTCGCGGTTTCCTGGGATGTCGTCGACGACGAGGATCCGGCCGGTGATCGTGGCGCGTGGTTCGTCGGTGGCGGAAGCCGGAGGAGGAGGAGGAACAGTGCTCGCGGAGGGTTGGGCGCCGGCGGCCGGGACCGCGAAAGGCGCCGCGGTCACGGGGCCCTGTTCGACGATCTCGCCGGTGAAGGTGATGCGTTCGTCGGTGAGATTGTCGTTGATCAGATTGAGGAGGGTCTTCGCGGCGCCGCGGATCGTTTCCAAATCGGGCGCGTAGTTCGAGTGGCCGGCGTCGCCGGTTTCCTCGAGGAGCAGCTCGCTGTATCCGATAATCTGATTCAGCGGCGTGCGAAGATCGTGCCGCAGGTGGGAGAGGTTGGTGCGTTCGGCGAGATCGGACATCGGAAATTTTTTAACCGCGAATGGACGCGAATTAGCGCGAATGATCGGAGAGGACGATGCGCTCCCATTCGAGCATGGCGCGTTTGAGGTTCAGGAGCACGCCGACTTTGAGCCCGGTGATCCGAAGGTAGTTCAGCATCTGGCCTCGCTCGTGATCCGTGATGCCATCGATCGTCTTCGTGTCCACAATCACGCAGCCGAAGGCGATCAAGTCGGGGATGTAGTCGTGGACGTGCACGGTCTTGTAGATGACCGGGAAGCGGCGCTGCTGCTCGTAGCCGATGCCGCGCAAGCCAAATTCGACGACGAGCGCGTTCTCGTAAGGTTTCTCATTCAGCCCGTGACCGAGTTCGTTCAACACCTCCATCGCGCACCCGACGATCCGATAGACTTCTTCCCGAAGTAGAATTTCCCCCGTGTTCATCATCTATTCGCGTTTATTCGCGTCCATTCGCGGTTCCTCACTCACGCGGCCGGTGTCGCCGGACCGGCGAATTTCTCGATCTTCGGCAGGAGCCGCGCGAGATCGATGGGCTTCGTGTCGTAGTCGTCGCAGCCCGCCGCGAGCGCCTGCTCGCGATCGCCGGCCATCGCGTGCGCGGTGAGAGCGATCACGGGAATCTGTTTCGTGGCGTCGTTCGCCTTGATGCGCCGCGTCGCTTCCCAGCCGTCGATCACAGGCAGGCTCATGTCCATGAGGATTACGTCTGGCGCGACGGTGCCGGCGAGGTCCACGCCCTGCTGGCCGTCAACGGCGATCACGACTTCATAACCGCGGCGGATCAGCCGGCGCGACAGCATGTCGCGGTTCATTTCATTGTCTTCGACGAGGAGGATTTTCGGCATGGAGGGAAAATGCTTCGAGGGCCCCGGCGCCGGCAGGGTCGATCTTGCCCGTCAACGTGAGGACGGACCACGGGCCCTGCTTGGATTCGGTGATTTTCATGACGCCGGCTGGAGGGAAATCGCCGCGGGGGTGGCGGCGATGATGGAAACATCGGCCTCGGCGATCTCGCGCTGAAACGTGGCACGAATCGCACGCACGCGTCGATCCACATCCGCAAACGAGAGCTGCGGATCGAAACCCAGTGCGACTTCGACGAACACGGTGGTGCCTGACCGACGCGAACGCACGCGCTGGAGCTGGTCATAGTCGTCGAAATGCCGGGCCAGGGCGCGGTTGATGCCGCGTTGCATCGCCTCGTCGGCGCAGCGGTCGAGCAGGTCCGGAAGCCCGCCGCGGATCATCTCGGCGGCGTTCACGACGATATAGGCGGCGACAAACAACGCGCCGATCACGTCACACGCTTTCGAAATCACCGGATCGAGGGAGAGGGCGGATAACGTGAGCAGAGCCACGACCACGCCGGAGGACAGCAGCTTGACCGCCCGCGAGCGGAGTTGTGCTTCCATGATGACCGGCGAGCCGACGGGTGTGACCTGCTGGACCGCCATCCAGGCCACGAAATTCAAGTAAGTGTTCAGGGCCGCGAACATCGCCGCCACCGCCAGCCCACCCGGCGTGCCGGCCGGGCGGTCGCCGAGCATCAGCTCGAAAGCCCCGAAACAAATCCAACCCGCGCCCAACAGCATGCCTGCTGCGATCGCGAGATTGGCGGCCTGCTCGAGCTTGCCGGAGCCAAACTCGAGCGCGGCGAGTTGCCCGCGATGAATCCGGCGCATCGCGAGCAACGCGAAGAACTCGGTCGCGAGCATCAGCGTGCCGCGCACACATTCCGCGATCAGGGTCAGTGAGCCGCCGGCGGCGCCCGCGAAGAGCATCAGCGCGATCAGCAGCCCATCGAGCGTCATGGCCACCACGAGCGAGCGCTCGCGGGCGAGTTGTGCGGCCGTCGGCTGGGTGGCGTCGAACATGGTGCTCACCACCGCAGCCGGGCGCGGATGATGCTGAAGATGCCGACGTCCGGAAAATCGACATACGCAGCGCGGCCGATGGGCGAGTGCGTGCGATCTTCGGGCCCGGCTTCCAGTTGCACGATCGCCTGGCCGATGCCCGCGCGCCGGCCTTTGGCGACGGCGGCGAGCTCTCGAGCGCCAAGCGTCGAGGTCGATCCACGCGTGAACAGCACGACGCCTGAGCGCACGCCACGACTGCCTTCGATGACGACGTGAGCCCGCGCGCCCGGGTGGAGCAGCGCCGCCTCGACATCCGAGAGCGGCACGTCGACGAGCAACACCGTCGGATCGATCCACGCGACGACCGGGTCGCCCGCGTTCACCGTCGCGCCCGGCGCGGTATAGCGATGCCAGAGTTGCGCGCCGGCCGGAGCGACGAGGCGAGCGGTGTGTTGCCGCTCGAAGGTCTCGCGCGCGGCCTCGGCAACGCGTCGCGCGGTCGCGCACTCGGCTTCGGCGGCGACGAGCTCCTGTTGCGCGCGCAGCAGGTCGAGATGCGCGTCCCAGCTCGAGGTCGAGCCATCATCGAGCAAATACAGGCCGCGATCCGCCGATTCGCGGCGCAAGCTCGTGCGCGCGAGCGAGCCTTCGGTTGTGACGCGTTCGCCCTCGAGGAAAGCCACGCGAGCGGTCGCCGCTTCGGCATCGGCGGTCGAGGCACTGCCGGCTTTGCGCAGGGCCGAAAACCGGCTGGCATCGGTGCGCTCGGCGGCCAGGCGCTCGTTCACGTAGCGCAACGTGGAAGTCGCATGCGCCAGCTCGACGTCGAGCTGCTGCTTGAACGCGGCGGCATAGCGAGCGACGAGCGCTTCACGGGTGGACCTCGCCTCGCGCCGCTGGGCGAGGCGGGCCTCGGCGGCGGCGAGCTCGCCTCGCGCGCGTTCCAAGGTCGTGCGGTCGGCGCGCGGGTTGACGATTTCCGCCAGCCGGCCGTCGGGGCCGATGGTGCTGCCGGGGTCCGGCGTCGCGAACGTGAGATCACCGGCGATCGGCGCGGTGGCGAGGTTGAGCCAGGTGGTGACGGCGGCGTCGCGGACCACGATCGCATGAAAATAGGGCCAGCCGATCCACACCCAGAAGAGCAGGAGGGCGGCGAGCCCGATCCACGTGGCGCGGCGCCGGATACGATCGGTGATGGAAAAACGTTTCAGAGCGGAGAAGGTGAAGGGACGAAGGACGCGGACACGAAGGCCGACGCTCATAACGCAGCCGGGTGGCGCGGGACGAGTGGATTTTCGGCAGCATCGCGTCGAAATAAAGCGGAGCGGTTGAGCCGTGTCGCAAGGCCTCGATCCTGAAGCCATTGACGCACCAGCGTGAGCCCGGCTCGGCCGGCTCGAGCCCCTGAAAATTCAGGCCAGTTGGAAAACTGGCCACGACCCTACGGCGCCTGGAGTGCCTATTTCGCGGCCGCGATCGTCGCGTGGATATCGTGGACGACCTTGAAGGTCGTGCTCAGGCCGGCGATGTCGAAGAAGGCGCGGACGGGCTCGCTCAGATTGCCGAGCAGCAAGCGGCCGCCTTGGGCGAGCTGTTCCTTCAGCGCCTGCAGGAGTACGCGGAAACCCTGGCTGGTAACGTATTCGACCTGCGTGAAATCAAGGGCGACGAGCCCGCCGGTGAGGTGAGGCGTGAGCGTGGTTTTGAGCGCCGCGGAGCCGTCCTGGTCGAGCCGGCCGTTCAACGTGAAGACGGTCCAGTTATCCTGTTTCGATTCGGTGATGTTCATCGCGGAGAGACTGGTCCTCACATCCCGAGAGGCAGGGCGGAACGGAGGGCGCGGGTGAGCGCATCGAGGGAAGCGGCGACTTCGCGGCCGACCAGATCCATCTTTGCGAGCTGTGCGAGGCGCTCGGCGCGGGCGTTGAACTCGGGCCCGGCGAACATCACCTCGGCGAGGTGGCAGGCGGTGAGCAGACTCAGGAGCATCGCGTCGCGCGGATCGGGCAGATCGTCGCCGAGGATGAGCGCGGCGAGTCGCGTGCGGACTTCGGTCCGCTCGTGGTTGTCGATCGTCGGGTAACGGCGGACGCCGAAGACCCAGAGGATTTTCTTTTCCTCGCGGCGCAGGATGCCGCGCGCGACGAGCCGGTCGATGGCGGCAGCCTGGTAGACGCGGGCGTTTTCGGAGAAGACGCCGACCCAGCGTGAGACGGGCAGGGGCGTGGGGACGGCGGCGATGGTGGCGAGGGCCTGGTCGAGGATCGGATCGCAGGTGGTCTCGGTGCTGAGCACGACGAGTTTCTCGGGATCGGTGTCGATGCGATTGAGGAGCGACAGATCACAGAGCAGCGCACCGGCGAGCGCGTAGCCGAAGGCGGCGACGGGCATCGGCAGGGGCGCGCCGGTCGTGTCGTCGAGCGCCAGGAGGACGATCTCTTCGACAAACGTGAGGTGGGTGGAGGTGGTCATGGGGAGAGATGCGGCCCGGCGGGGAAGGCCGCGGTCCCGGGATGTCAGGAGATTTTGGATACGGCGTCGGCGACGCCCGGCTGCACTTCGAGGATGCCGATGAAGCCGGAGAGATCGAACACCTCGTGGACGGCGGGCGTGAGCGCGGCGAACGCGGCCTGGCCGCCGGCGGATTTGAATTTCTTCGCGGTCGAGAGGAAGACGCGGAGGCCGGCGCTGCTGGCGTAGATCAGCCCGCTGCAATCGAAGACGAGTTTGCGGGTGCCGGCGGCGAGGAGCGCGTCGATCTTGCGCTCGAGCGCGCCGCTGGTGAGGCCGTCGAGCCGGTCGGTGAGGGCGAGCACGGTGACGCCGTTGCTTTGGGATTCGGTGATGTCCATGGGAACGAAAGATGAAGGTGGGGAATCAGGCGGCTGAGCCGAAGGCGCGGACCAGCGTCAGGATGTTGCGGCCATCACGGCGTTCGTAGTGCGCGGAGTCCATGAGCTTTTTCACGAGGTGAACGCCGAGCCCGCCGATGGCGCGGTCCTCGAGTGGCGTGCTGGTGTCGACCTCAGGGCGCGCCAGCGGATCGTAGGCGGGCGCGTCGTCGGTGAGGATCGCCGTCACGCGGCGATCGCTGCACGCGAGCTCGACGGTGAACGTATGCGGCTGGTCGTCGCGATAGCCGTGGTTGATCACGTTCGTGACGGACTCCTCGAGGGCGAGCTGGAGCGCCATCAAATCCTTGGGCGTCGGATCGAACGGAGCGGTAAACGCCTCCACGAAATCGGCGAGCCGCGTGAGCTCGGCGAGGTCGTTGTTGAGCGTGAGGATTTGGCGCTGATCAGACATGAGCAGAATCAATCAAGGAGCCCACGAAACACACGAAGCACACGAAAGAAGACCGGAGTTGCCCACGGAACAAACGGAAGATTCGGACGAACAAGGCACCTGATTTTTCCGTGTATTCCGTGTGTTTCGTGGGCCCATGGCTCGTTACACGTAGAGCTCGTTGAGCATGGTGGCGGCGGTTTCGTCGAGTTGCTCGCGGCGGCGGATTTCGTCGAAACGATCGATCAGATCTTCCGAGCGCAGGCGCTTCTTCTCGGGGCCGCGGAAATCGTGCAGCACGCGGCCGCGGTGCATCATGATGATGCGGTCGCCGAGGCTCACGGCCTGCTGCATCGAGTGCGTGACCATGAGGGTCGTGAGCTTGTCGCGTTGAATGACCTCGTCGCTGAGCGCGATGACTTGGTCGCCGCTTTTCGGATCGAGCGCGGCGGTGTGTTCGTCGAGGAGGAGAAGCTTGGGCCTGAGCCACGTCGCCATGAGCAAGGTGAGCGCCTGGCGCTGGCCGCCGGAGAGCGAGCCGATGGCGTTATCGAGGCGGTTCTCGAGACCCATCTTGAGCGAGGCGATGCGTTCACGGAGTGGCGCCATGAGCTCGGGGGCGAGCGCCCAGCCGAGTCCGCGGGCGTGGCCGCGACGCGCGGCGAGCGCGAAGTTCTCCGCGATCGACATCGTGGGCGCGGTGCCGCTGAAGGGATTCTGGAAGACGCGGCCGATGAGCCTGGCGCGCTTGTGCTCGGGCCAGCGCGTGACGTTGTGGCCGGCGAGCGTGAGGCTGCCCTCATCGACGTAGAACGAGCCGGCGACGGCGTTGAGCAGGGTGGATTTGCCCGAGCCGTTCATGCCGAGGACGATCACGAACGAGCCTTCCTCGATCGTGAGGTCCACGCCCTGGAGCGCGCGGACTTCGTTGACCGTGCCGGGATTGAAGGTTTTGCGGATGCGGGAGATGGAGAGCACGGGGGGAGTAGCGAGTAGCGAGTAGCGGGTAGTTGGCGGACGGATACGTGGCGGAGTGTTGCGGGTTGGAGGAGATCCGTGGTCTGGATGCTCGCTACCCGCTACTCGCTACTGGCTGGCCGCGTTTCATCTTCAGCTTTGTGAGGAAGGGCGGAAGCACGAGCGCGGCGAAGACGAAGAGGGCGGTGATGAGCTTGAGGTCGTTCGGGTTGAGTCCCCAGCGCAGCGCGATCGCGACGAGCAGGCGAAAGAGCACGGAGCCCATGATGGCGCCGGCGATCGTGAGGCCGAGGCTGCGCGTGCCGGTGAGCGCCTCGCCGATGATCACGCTGGCGAGGCCCCACACGATCATGCCGATGCCCATCTGCGCGTCCGCGAAGCCCTGATACTGCGCGAGCAGCGCGCCGGACAGCGCGACGAGGCCGTTGGAGAGCGCGAGGCCGAGGATGACGTAGCCTTCGACGTTCGCGCCGAGCGCGCGGATCATCTGCGGGTTGTCGCCCGTCGCGCGCATCGCGGTGCCGATATTCGTGCGGAAAAACAGGAACATCACGACGCCGGACGCGATGGCGAAGAGCAGCGCGAGCAGGAGCACGGAGGCATCGGCCGAGCCGACCTGCCAGCCGAAGATGTCGAGAGTCTTGGTGCGAAAGAGCGTCTCGCCGAAGGCTTCGCCGGCGGATGCGAGAGTGCGGGCTTGCATCAGCGGGATGTTGCTGCGGCCCATCACGTGCAAGTTCACCGAATACAGCGCGGTCATCACGAGGATGCCCGCGAGCAGGGCGTTGATCTTGAACTTCGTGTGGATGACGCCGGTCAACGTGCCCGCGAGCGCGCCGCCGAGGGCGGCCGCGACGGTCGCGAGGATGGGGTTCACGTTGTTCACGAGCAGAATCGCGGCGATCGCCGCGCCGAAGGTGATCGAGCCATCGGTCGTGATGTCCGGCATCGAGAAGATGCGGAACGACACGAGCACCCCCATCGCGAGGAGCGAGAGGATGAGGCCGATGGTGAGGGCGCCGATGAGAAGAGTCATGGAATCGCGGATTGCCGATTGCGGATTTCGGATTGGTTCAAGGGCGGATCACGAGAGGGAGACAGGAGCGATCCAGAGGGCGCCGCGGAAGAACTCGCTGTCGCCGGCGCCGTTGAATTCGCGCGGATCGGCGAGGAGGTGGAGCACGGCCTGGAGCGCGCTGCCGTCGAAGAGATCATTGACGGACGCTTTCAGTTCGATCGTGCCTTTGCGCAGCGGCCGGTAGGGGAACGCCGCCGCGTGGATGTGCGCGAGGAGGGGGGCGGGCGAAGCGGAGGAGCCCAGCGGCCGGAGCAGCGCGTCGAACGGCGAGCCGGGGCGCGCGGCGACACCGACGATGAGCGAGGTGGAATCGCGAAACGCGCGCTCGGTCGTGAACGAAAGCCAGTCGCGGATCTGCGGGAAGCCGAAGCGCGCGTCCTTCGTGCCGGCGGGCGCGGGCGACTGGCGCAGCGTGGCGCCGACGAGCCCGGCCGTTTCGGTGATCGCGACGAAGGCCGTGACGGGCGCGCCACTCAGGTCGAGCGCGGTTTGCGCGAGCTCGGCGAGCGTGACGGTGCGGCGTTCCTTCTTCGCCTCGAAACGCGCGAGCGTCGGAAAACTGCCTTCGCCAAAAAGACCGAGCGGCAGGTAACCCTCCGGCACGAGTGCACCCTGGCTCACCACGAAATCGGGCCGGCTCGAGCCGTCGGCCGGTTGAAACGCGGCGACGCCGCCCACCGCGAGAAACTCCCCGAAGCGCGGCTCGCAATCGGCGTAGGTTGGTCCGAGTGCGCCGATGCCGAGCGCGAAATTCGACGCGCCAAAGCCGGACGGCGGCACGCGTTTCTCGCCCACGCCGGAGCGGAGCAGCCCGGGATCGCCGATCGCGGCGAGGCGCAGGCCCGCAGCGTCGGAGCGAGCGTTGGTCGTCGAGCGTGCGGCCTGGCTGAAGATCTCGTAGGTGGCGTTGGCGCTCTCGTGGGCTCGGCCGGCGTCCGTGATGGCGGGTGCGGCGGCGGTCTCGAGCGCGATGAGCATGTCGAGGCCGGCGAGCTCGAGGATGGAGCGGACGGAGGCGGCGGGGCGTGCGACGCCGAACATGCCGTTGATGCCGCGAAGCTGTTTGTAGAACGAGAGGAGAACGCGCAGGCCGGCGGAGCTCACGTAGTTGACCGCGGCCATGTCGAGATGCACGCGGTGCTCGCCATCGCGCACGGCGGCAGCGAGGGCGTTCTGGACGTGGTTGCACCAGTTGGCATCGAGCCGGCCATTGAGCCGGATGACGAGGAGGTCGCCGGTTTTTTCGCGGGTGATTTCCATTAGGAAGTGACGGGGCTGAAGCGGGACAAAAGGGACGGCATCGAGAGCGAACTAGTCGACCAGCTTGAGCTCCTTGATCAGCGCGGGTGGGAGCGTGACGCCCACTGCGCGGGCGTTTGCCGTGCTCGCGATGTAGGTGATCTTCGGCGGCAGCGTGAAGGGAATCGCGCCCGGATTCTCGCCGCGGAAGATGCGCTCGATCAACGCGACGGCGGCTTCGCCGGAATTGTGGAAATCGCGGCCCAGCGCGACGGCGGCACCGAGCGGAACGACGGTGCCGTTCAGCGCGAAGAGCGGTTTCTGGCTCTGCCGCGCCGCGCGGGTGATCGCGCTGAAACCGGAGGACGAAAGCGCATCCGGGATCTGCAGGACGACATCGATGTTGCGCGACATCAGCGAGAGCGCGGAGTCGGTGAGCTCGGTCGCCGTGTTGACCGCGACTGTCTCCAGCACGAAGCCGCGCTCCCGGCAGGCTTCCTCGAGCGCTTCCTTCAGATAAACGGCGTTGGCCTCGGCGGGACAGTAGAGAGTGCCGATGCGTTTGTAGGCGGGGAAGTGGCGCTTGATCATATCGAGCGCCTCGCCCATCGGCGCGAGAACCGCGATGCCGGTGACATTCGGGAGGTGGTCGGTGTAGCTCTTGCCGGCGCCTGCGGCCATCGGATTGGTGACGAGGGCGAACACGATGGGCACGCGTTTCACTTTCTGCACCGCCGCCTGCAACGTCGGCGTGGAAAGCGTGACGACGAGGTCCGCGCCGTCGGTGAGCGCGGCGTCGAAGATTCCGTTGAGCAGCCCCATGTCGCCTTGCGCGCTGCGCACCTTGATCTCGTAATCACGACCCTCGACGAAGGCGCTGCGTTTCCACGCTTCCTTCATGCCGGCGAGGGTTTCCTCGGCGGGCGGGGTTTCGTTATAGAGGACGAGCGCGATCTTCCATTTCTTCTTCGCGGGCGTGGCGGAGGTTTTCGCCGAAGGAGAGGACTGCGGCGCGGTGGCTTTGGCGGCAGGTCGGTTTGCCGCTTCCACCTCGCGCACGAGGGCCGGCGGGAGGGTCATGCCGACGGCGGCGGCGTTGGCGGTGTTGAGGGTTTTCGCGACACGCGGCGGCAGCGTGAACGGGATCTGGCCCGGATCTTCGCCGCGGATCACGCGCTCGAGCAGTCCGATGGTGGCTTCACCGGCGTCGTGATAATCGCGACCGAGGGCGAAGGGCGCACCGAGAGGAACGGTCGTGCTGTTCAGACTGAAAAGCGGCTTCTGCGACTGCCGGGCAGCGCGCGCGATCGCGGTGAAGCTCGCGGACGAGAGGTTGTCCGAGATCTGGAGGATGGCGTCGATCGGGCGGGAAGCCAGCGCGAGCGCCGCGTCGGGGAACTCCGTCGCGGAGTTGGAGGCGACCGTATCCAGAGTGAAACCACGGCGTTTGCATTCGGCTTCGAGGAGCTGCTTCAGGTCGACGGAGTTGGCCTCAGCCGGGCAGAACAGCGTGCCGAGGCGCTTGTAAGTCGGGAAATGTTTCTCGAGCACGTCGAGCGCCTCGCCGAAGGGCGCGAGCACGGCGATCCCGGTGACGTTGGGAAGATGCGAGGTGTAGCTCTGGCCGGCGCCGGCGGCCATCGGGTTCGCCACCATGGTGAACACGATCGGCTGGCGCTTCACTTTCTGCAGGGCGGTCTGGAGGGCGGGCGTGGAAATGGGGACGACGATGTCCGCTCCATCGGTGAGCGCGGCGTCGATGATGCCGCTGAGCGAGGCGATGTCGCCCTGGGCGTTGCGGATCTTGATCTCGTAATCGCGGCCGGCGACGAGCGCGCTGCGGGCCCAGCCGTCCTTCATGCCGGCGAGGGTTTCCTCGGCGGGCAGGCTCTCGTTGTAGAGGACGTAGGCGATCTTCCACTTCTTCCCGGTGGGATTCGGGTTCGTGTTCTGTCCGCGGGCGTTGTTGGCGGATGACGCGGGAGCGGCGGTCGTGCCGGCGGTTTCGATTTCGCGGATGAGCTCGGGCGCGATCTTCAGGCCGAGTTTCGCGATGGCGGCGGGATTGAACTTCGTCGTGTTGACCGAGACGTTGGCCATCGGAATCTTCGCGGGGGTCTCGCCGTGCAGCACGCGTGCGAGCAGCGGAGCGGCGGCCTTGCCGCTGTGGTAATAACCGGGGCCGGAGGCGAAGATCGCACCGCGATCGACGTAGTCGGGATCGTCGATGATGACGGGGATCTTCGCGTTGTCGGCGACCTTGAGAATGGCGTCGAACGCGAGGTAGGCGGTGTTGTCGCTCACCATGTAGAAGGCCTCGATCCGGCGGGAAACGAGCGCCTGCATCGCCTGGAGGACCTCGTTGGAGTTGGCCGCGGTGAGCTCGATCAGCTCGATGCCGGCGCGTTTTGTCGAGTCGCGGAGCAGGCTGATGATCTTTGCCGAGTTCGCTTCGCCGCTGTTGTAGATCGTGCCGATCGTCTTCACCTGCGGCAGCGTGCGACGGAGGATCTTGACCGTGTCGTCGATCGGCGGGAGCGAGCCGATGCCGGTGATGTTCGGCAGATGATCTTCGAGGGTTTTCCCGGCGCCGGCGGCGAGCGGGTCGGTGACGTAGGTGAAGACGACGGGCTTGCGCTTGGCGGCGACGAGCGCGCTCTGGAGCACGGGGGTCGAGAAGGTGACGATCGACTGCACCTCGGTCGAATCCATGTTCTGGATCATCTGCGGGATGTTCACCATCTCGCCCTGGGCGTGGGTGCGCGTGACGATGAGGTTCTGGCCCTCGGTGAACCCGAGCTCCTTCAGGCCGTCGAGCAAGCCGCGCTGGCAGGACTCCAGGCTGGGCTCGGGCGCGAAGGCCGCGAAACCGATCCGGTAAACGCGTCCCGGCACGGGTGAGGGAATCGGTGAGGACGCCGGCTTGGCCGCGGTCGCGGTTCCCGCGGGCGGGGCCTTCGTGTGTTTTACGCCCTGCTCGTCGATCACGAGCTGGGCGCGTTGCGCGAGGTGGTCGGGAATCGTCCACTTTCCTTTGAGGCCCTGAAGTGCCTGTCGGTTGATCGTGAGCACCTCCGGCATCACGTTTTCGATCGCGACGGTGGCCGGGTTTTTGCCGTTGAGCACATCGCCGGCGAGCAGGCCGGTGAGGCGCCCGACTTCGGTGTAGTTGGCGCCGAGATCGAAAAGCGTGCCGCGTTCGACATTCGGCGGGATGACGGTGAACGAAGGGATGCGGCCCTTCTTCGCGGCGGCGACCACGGAATCGACCGCGCTCATCACGGTGACATCGCCGCCCATCCAGAGCGCGTCGACGCCACGCGCGACGAGGGCGTTGGCGGCTTCGGCGACCGCGGAGGAGTTGTCGACGGTGGATTCGAGGAGCGTGATGCCGAGCTCGGCGCAGACGGTGCGCGCCAGCTTCACTTGCGCCTCGGAGTTGGCCTCGGCGGCATTCCAGACGACGCCGACGGAGGCGAGCGCGGGGTTCATTTCGCGCGCCGTTTTGAAGGCGAGCGCGACGGGCTGCATCGTGCCGTAGCCGGCGAGGTGCGCGGGATGATCGAGGGGGTTTTCACGGCTGACGCCGACGCCTGCGATCGTCGGATCCGTGACGAGGCCAAACACGTGCGGGGTCTTGCCGGCGCGGTTGGCATTCGCGACGGCCTGCATGGAGACCGTGCTGATCGTGAGGAGCAGATCGTAGCCACCGCCGGCCATCTCCTTGGCGATTGCCTGGGCGACCGCCATGTCGCCCTCGGCGTTGTAGTATTTAAGCGTTACGTTGCGGTCGATCTCCCAACCGCGCTCGGCGAGACCGGCGAAGGCTCCGGCGCGACCCTGGTCGAGTACGAGCTGCGAGGCGTGCTGCAGCACCGCGATCCGCACGTGGCGGCTGGCAGGCGGAGGAACCGGGCCAGCCGCAGCCGCCGGTTTCACGCGAGAGCGGAGATCGGAAAAAAGCAGCAACGCAGATGCGGCCGCGATCAAAGCAAGACCAAGGGCAAGGCGCCGGAATGAGCCCAACATTGCCGGCCGACCATGCATCGGGGTCCGGCCCGAGCAATGCGATTTCACGGCGGTATGGCGCGGCGCGACAAGTTTTTGTAACCTCGCCGCGACCCCGGGTGTAGTCCACGAAACCAACGCGCGTGCAATCCTCTGTCGCAGCTCCTCTGCCGCTCCGTCCTGCGGGGCGGCGTGAATTCGTCATCGAAGCCGATCGACTGGGGAAGACCTATGGCACGCAGCGCGCGCTCGCCGACATGACCGTGCGCGTGCCGCCCGGCACGATCGGCCTGCTTGGCCCGAATGGCGCGGGCAAGAGCACGTTCATCAAGTGTCTCCTGAATCTGGAGACGCCGACGACCGGCACCGCGCGCGTGCTCGGCCGCGACATCCGGGCGAGCCAGCGGGCTTCGCGCGAGCGCGTGGGCTACAGCCCGGAGCAGGATTGCCATATCGCGGGCATGGCGGGTTGCGAATACGTAACGTATTGCGGCCAGCTGTCCGGCATGCCGATGCGGCTCGCTCGCCAGCGCACACACGAGATCCTCGATCTTGTCGGGATGGGGCAGGAGCGGTATCGGCGAGTGGATACGTATTCGACCGGCATGCGGCAGCGCGTGAAGCTCGCGCAGGCGCTCGTGCATGACCCGGAGATCGTGTTTCTCGACGAACCGACCAACGGGCTCGATCCCTCCGGCCGCGAACACATCCTCACGCTCATCGGCTCGTTGTGGCGCGATCTCGGGATCAGCGTCGTCATGTCGTCGCATCTGCTGCGCGACATCGAGCGGGTCTGCGATCGCGTGATCATCATCGGTCACGGGCGACTCCTCGAACACGACACGATCGCGAACTTGAAAAACCGCCATCGCCGGATCGTCGAGCTCGCGCCCGGCGCCGCGAAGGACCGTTATCTCGCCGCGCTCGCGGCGACCGGCACGCCCGTCACGCAACTCTCGAACGGCAAACTCCGCGTCGAATCGAACTCCGACTCCATCGAGTGGATCCTCGAGCTCATGCGGGCGCACAACCTGCCGCCCGCCGAGATCGTCGCGAATCCCGACGCGCTGCACGAGTTGTTCATCCGGTCGATCGCGTTGAACAGTAGCGACTCGGCTCGTGGCCCTGCTCCGGAGCGCAGGGACTCCGGGGACGGTCGTCCGCCTGATGTTCCCGCCTCTCCCGAGGCGGGCCACACCCACTCACCGTCTCATGGAAGCCAGCCTTGATCTCAGCCGCTGGCGCAGTGCGCCGCGCGGCGTCAACTACCGCCGCTGGACGATCGTTGCCAGCGGGCTGCGCCAGCTTCTGCGGCTGCGTTTCTTCAAGATCCTCATTGCCGTCGCCTTCCTGGCCGGTGCCGCGATCGCGCTCCTCGGGCTGGCGTTTGCGCAGTCCGTCGCCACCGGCGGCTGGCTCGAGACGCTCGCGGTCGCCATCGGCCCGCGCGCGGAGGCGCTTTCGGCGGCGCTCGGGGCGTTCGTGCTGTTGTATCCGGACATCTGCATCGGGGGCTTCTACACGCTCGTGTTCTGGCTGCACTCGTTCGTCGCGCTGTGGCTGAGCCTGGTCGCGCTGACGGTGGTCGTGCCGCGATTGATCACGCGCGACCGCGCGACCAACGCACTGATCGTCTATCTCGCGCGCCCGCTCACCTCGACCGATTACCTGCTCGGGAAACTCGGCATCATCGTCGGGGTGCTCGTGTGCATGTGGACGGGCCCGCTGCTGCTCGGCTGGCTGCTCAGCGTGGCGTTCGCGCCGAACACCGACTTCATCGTCCATTCCTTCGATCCGCTGCTGCGCGCGCTGCTCTTTCACGGCATCGCGCTCGTGACGCTCTCCGCGATCGCGCTCGGTGTCTCGGCCGTGAGCCGCACCTCGCGCAATACGATCGTGCTCTGGATCGGCCTGTGGGTGGTGTTTGGCTTCGTGGCGTTTGCCCCGCGCCGCGTGCCGGTCTGGCTGCAGCGGGCCAGCTTCACTCACAATCTCACTGAAGTGCGCAGCGGCATCCTGCGGCCGGATGCCGCCCTGATCGCCGCGGGCGAGGAGCTTCCGCTCACGGACCGTCAGTTCGCCGACAACCTCACGCGCGCGGGCAACCGCACGCAGGCGGACGATTTCAACGGCGCGCTCGCGAGCCTCGGGGCGTTTGTCGCGCTGTCGTCGATTGTATTCTTAAGGAGGATACGGCCCGAATGAACGCCATCGTCGCAGCCGAAAACCTGAGCCGTTTCTACGGCATGATCCTCGGGTTGAACAACGTGTCGTTCACGATCCGTCGCGGCATCACGGGGATTGTCGGGCCGAATGGCGCCGGCAAGACCACGCTCTTCCGGCTGCTCCTCGGGCAGATCCGGCCTTCCTCCGGCTCGCTGCGGGTCTTCGGCGAAAACCCCTGGAGCAATCTCCGCGTGCAGGCGCGGCTCGCGTATTGTCCGGAGGCGGAGACGGTCCCCGCGGGCATCGGCGCCTTCGACTGGCTCGTCAGCCTCGGGATGATTTCCGGGCTTTCGGCAGCGGAAGCGAAACAGCGCGCGCGCGCCAACCTCGACCGCGTGAAGCTCGCCTCGCCGCACTGGAAGAAGCGGCTGACCGGACTTTCGAAAGGCATGCGCCAGCGCGTGAAGCTCGCGCAATGCCTGCTGCACGAGCCCGAGCTCGTGATCCTCGACGAGCCGATGAACGGCCTCGATCCGATGGGCCGCGAGGAGATGGGCAACGTGCTTCGCGATCTCGCGCGCGACGGACGCAGCGTCGTCATCTCGAGCCACATCCTCCACGACCTCGAGACGCTCTGCGCGGAGTTCCTCCTGCTGCGCTGGGGCCGGATTCCGCGCTCGCTGAACGAAGCGACCTCGGCCGATGCCCGCGCGCGCTGGCCGGCCTCGACGAGCTTTCGTTGTGAGGACCCGAATGCGCTCGCGCGTCATTTCTTCCGCGAGGGGTTCGTGCGCGGCTGCGACATCGAGCCTGAGAGCGGCATGCTGCACGTGCGGTGGAGCGATCCCGACCGCTTCTACGGCGGGGGAAATTTCCACGCCACGCTGCTCGCGAGCGGCGTGCGGATCTTCGAAGTGCAGAGCACGGACTCGGTGCTCGAAAAGGCGATCGATGCGCCCGACCAGACATGAAACCGCACGCCGCCACCGATACCGCTGCTGATCGCTTCGCTGACCCGACGTTTCCCGCGCCGCGGGTTACGCCTCACGCGCTGCACGCGCTGGGTGGCGTCTGGCGGCTGACGGCGCGGCGGTTTTTCGCGCCGGGTTATTGGCTGACGCTCGCGGGCATGCTGGCCCTGCTGGTGGTGTTCTCGATCCCGGCGACGTCTGGCGGGGAAGACGTGAGCGAGTACCTGCAATGGGTGAGCGGCTTTTATGTCAGTTTCGTGCTGCCGATCCTGGCGTTCATCGCGGCGGCCGGAGCGATGCGCGACGACCTCGGCGCGGGCACGGTGGATTATGTTTTCACGCGGCCGGTGCGGCGTTCGAGTTTCGTGGTCTTCCGCTATCTCGCGCAGATGGCGTGCACGCAGATCGATTTCCTGTTCGCGCTCGCGGTGGTGCTCGGCCTCGGCGTGTGGCACGGCGTGCCGGACCTGTGGCCCGCGGTGCCGGTGCTGCTGCTCGGGCAGTTCACCGGCATCGTGGTGTTCAGCGCGTTCGGCGTGCTGTGCGCGCTGCTGACGTCGCGCTATATCATTGTGGGCCTTCTTTATGGCGCCGTCGTCGAAGTCGGGCTCGGCAACGTCCCGACGCAGCTCAACCAGATCTCGCTCGTGCGCCACCTGCTCGCGATCCTGCGGCCGATTCTCGGCAACGGAGAATGGGCGATCGCGCAGACGGCATTGACGAGCACCGCGAGCACGCCGGCGACGGTCGCGGGGCTGTTCGCGGCGGCGGCCCTGATGATCGCGGTGGGCGCCGCGTTGTTTCGCGCTCGTGAATTCGCGGGCACGGGGCGCGATACGTGACGCGTTGCTCTCGCCTGTAACCTTGGCGTCACGCGCGGGGTATTACGGGAAACCAAGACATCCTCTCATGAAACTTTCCTCACTTCGCCGCTTTGCCACCTTTGCGCTCGCCACGCCCCTGCTCGCGCTCTCGGTCGGCGCCGCGGGTTTCGAACCCGCCATCATCTCGGCCGATGCGCGCTGGGTGGTGTTCGCCGATCTGGCGGCGCTGCGCACCAGCACGCTCGGCCAGGAGCTCGTCAACGCGGTCGAGAAGGCGCAGACCCGGGAGACCGGCGGCAAGATCGGCCTCAATGTTCCCAAGCTGCTGATGACCGTCGGCACGCTCACCGCCTACGGCACGAATCTCTCGAAGGATCCGGATGCAATCGACGGCGCACTCATCGCGCAGGGCACGGAGGATCTGCGCAAGATCGCCGAGAGCATCATGCTCCAGGGCACCATCGGCGAACCCGAGGTGTTTTCCGAGGTGGAGGATCTGCCCTTTCCGGCCTACGCGATCTCGGACCCGAAAGCGAAAGGCGAGGCGAAGGACAAGCCGCAGGTGATCGTCGCGTTTCCGCCGGAGCCGATCGTGATCGTGAGCAAGTCGAAGGCTCAACTCCTCAAGGCGCGCGAGGTCTTCCGCGGCTCCGCGCCGTCTCTCGCGAAGAGCTCCGGCTCGGCGCTCGCGAAGATCTCCGCCAACGCGCGTGACGCGTATCTCTTCGCAGGCAGCGTCGTGCCGACCGATCCGATTTTCCCGCAGGAAGGCCCGCAGGCCCGGATCCTTCAGCTCGCGAATTCCGGTTCGATCGCGATCGGCGAGCGGGGCCCGGATGCCTTCGCGCATGCCGAGCTGGTGGCTTCGTCCGGACGAAACGCCGAGCGGCTGACGAAGATTCTGGAAGGCCTGACGGCGATGCTCTCGCTCGCGGAGTCGAACGATCGCGAGCTCGCGGACTTCCTCCGTTCCACGCACGTGACGCGAGACCAGGACACGGTGACGCTGCGGCTCAATTATCCGAGTGCGCGGCTGGTCGACATGATGCAGGCGCTGCAGGAGCAGATGAAACCGCGACCGGCCAACCGCAGGCCGGTGATTACGCACGGGGAAGTGGTGTCGGAATGGTCGGCGGCGGAGGCGGAGCCGGCCGAAGGCACGGAGCCGAACGCGTTGTCATGGCGCACGCTCGAGAATGTGAAACTCACGAACGGCGTGACGATCACGGTCGGCCGCGCGGCGAATGGCGGCAAGCCGGGCAAGGTCGAGCGCGTGGAGATCACGCCGGCGGGTGGCGGCGCGCCGCTCACCTTCAGCAGCGACTTCATGCGGCATCGCGGGATGCTCACGCAGATTCAATTTCCCGGCGTGGAAGGCCTGTATACGGTGCGCGTCGGCTATGTGAGCGATCCCGAACGCAAGGCGACCTACGCGGTCAGTGTCTTCGATCCCAAAGCGCAGCCGCCGGCGCCCCCGGCCCCGCCGCGCCGCGGCCCGGTCGTTCCCGAACCAAAATGGAAGTAATGACGCTCCAGCCGGCTCCCCGCTCGAACGAGCCGCCCGATCACCCGGCCGCCACCGCGCCGGGCGACGAGGCGGCGCTCGTGCGGGCCGCCGCGGGCGGAGACGCGGGTGCCTTCGAGGAGCTCGTGCACGCGCATCATCGTCGCGTATTCAATTTTCTGATGCAGATGACGCGCAACCTGCACGACGCCGAGGATCTGGCGCAGCAGACGTTCATCAAGGCGTTCCACCATCTCGATCGGTTCGACTGTGCGCGGCCGCTCATCAACTGGTTGCTCACGATCGCGCGCCGCACGGCGCTGAATCATTTCCGCGACGCGAAAAAATGGGAGTTCATGCCGACCGACGTCGCGAGCAGTGAGCCGTCGCCGGCCCGCCAGCTCGAGCATCAGGACCGTGCCGAAACGCTCTGGGCGCAGGCGCGACACGTGCTCTCGCAACGTGAATTCGAGGTGCTCTGGCTCCGTTTCGCGGAGGAGTTGTCCACGGCGGAGACGGCGCGCGTCGTCGGGCTCACCCAGATTCACGTCAAGGTCATCGTCCACCGCGCGCGCCAACGTTTGCTGAAGGAGAAATCCCAATCATGAAAACCAAGCCGTTTCCTCCCGCCGCTGCCTCGCGCCCCCGCGTCGTTTGCCGGCTGGTCCGTCATTGGTGTGCGATCGCCGATCCCGCGAACTCGAGGCACGTCGCCGCATGTGCGGATTGCCGGGAGTATTTCCAGAAGGTGAATGCACTGGAGGTCGGGTTGCGCCGCGAAGCGCCTCTGGCGACCCGGGGCGCCGTCGCGCCGTCGGCTGGTCTGGAACGTGAGATCCTGCGGGCGGTGCGCGCCTCGGCGGCTGAAGTCCGCACCGCGCCCGGGCGCACGTGGCGCGGGTGGAATCCCGTTTTGCTCGGCGCCGCCGCTGCCGCCGTGCTCGCCGTCGGTGCAACGTTCGTCGTGCTCGATCGCGGGCCGGTGGGAGCCCCCATGACCGGTCCGCAAAGCGCGGCAGCGATTTCGACTTCGAACCCGGCGACCACTCCTTCAAACACGGTGAACGCCGCGGATGCCGCGTTGATCGCCGAGGTGGTGGACTCGCTCTCGAGCAAATTGACCGACTCGGTGATTCCCACCGCGAGTGAGATGGTCGCGAACAATCCGCTGCAGCGAGAGCTGGATTACGTTTACGACGATGCCCGTTCGGCGCTCGATTTCCTCGCCTTGAATTTCCTGCCGAGCGCCACCGCGGCGAGCGCGCCTCCTACGCGGCGTCGCACGGGTTGATCCCAAACGTAGTGCAGGGGGCGCCTGCATCGTGGCTGTGGCCGGAGCCGCAGCGAGAGCCGACGTGTTTGTCATCTATTAGATGACAAACCGGCCCTACGGGAATTGGCCAAACTCCAGCGGCAGGATGCCGCAGCCGCGGAGGCAGGCGAGACGCCTGCGCACTCTTGCCCAAAATCAGCGGCTGATCGTGGGCGCGGGGAGTGACGGCAACGACGGCTTGAGCGAGGGATCGGTCGGGCTCGGCCGCAGCGGGTCGATCGGCTTCGAGACCCCTGCCGGCCGAAGCGGATCCGGTGGCTTCGGCGCCTCGGCAACGGTGTCGAGCGGCGCGGGCGGCGGAAGAAAATCGCTCACCTTTTTCCCGGCGAATTCCTGTTCGATTTCCTTCGCCCGGCGTTCGCCCTTCGCGATCCACGACTTCTGGTTTTTGATCTGAGCGCGCAGAGCCGTTTCGGCGCTGGCACTGGCGCCACGCTCTCTTGCAACGATGAGCCAGCCGAGGGCCTCGCCGTAGTCGCGCTTCACGCCTCGGCCACTCGCATAGGCCGCGCCGATGTTGAAGAACGCCTCCTTTTCACCGCCCGCCGCCGCCGCGCGAAAGTAGGCGAGCGCGCGGACCGGATCTTTGGCGACGCCGGTTTCGCCCTTGGCGAGCAGCATGCCAATCCGGAATGCCGCGGATGAATTCCCCGCGCGCGCGGCTTTCTCGAGCAGAGTGGTCCCGCGTGTGGGATCACGAGTGATGCCTTCGCCGCGCAAGAGCATCTCGCCCAGCTGGGCTTCGGCCTTGGGGTTTCCTTTCGCGGCTGCCTGCTCCAACTCCTTCAGGTCCGACCAGGATCCACCACCGCCGCCGGTACGCGACATCAACACGGGCCCGGAATCCTTGGGAGAATTCTTCGCCGCGTCGGCGACGTGCAGCGGACCAGCAAGCCCGACCAAAACGCCGGCGAGCAGGGTTGTCTTAAGTGGGTGAGCCGAGGGACGACAAAAAAAAGTGCTCATATCGGAATGAGCACCTTCGACCGGAAGGTTTCAAGTTGCGTTCCAGGCGAAGCGTCGGCGCCCGGCCTGCCTGCCGGCTCCTGGCCCGCGGCGTTATTCGGCCGGCTCGCCGGTGACTTGGGTGCCGCCGACGATGTTCACCTTCGCGAGGATCGCCTTGTGAATTTTCTCGGCGAGCTCGGGCTTTTCCTTGAGCGCCTGTTTGGCGGCGTCGCGGCCCTGGCCGACGAGACTGCCTTCGTAGGCGATCCATGCGCCCTTCTTTTCCAGAATCTTGTGCTCGATGCCGAGATCGAGGAGCGAGCCCATCTTCGAGATGCCCTCGTCGTACATGATGTCGAATTCCACCTCGGTGAACGGTGGGGCGACCTTGTTCTTCACGATTTTGATCTTCGTGCGATTGCCGACGACTTTGCCCTCGGGCGTCTTGATCTGGTCCTTGCGGCGAATGTCGATGCGGACCGAGGAAAAGAACTTCAGCGCGCGGCCACCGGAGGTGGTTTCGGGATTGCCGAACATGACGCCGATTTTTTCGCGGATCTGATTGGTGAAGATGCACACGCAGTTCGTCTTGCTGACGACCGCGGTGAGGCGGCGCATCGCCTGCGACATGAGTCGCGCCTGTGCACCCATGGTCATGTCGCCCATCTGTCCGTCGAGCTCGGCCTTGGTCGTGAGCGCGGCGACGGAGTCGAGCACGATGACGTCGATGGAGTTGGAGCGGATGAGCGTCTCCATGATGTTCAACGCGTCTTCGCCGGAATCGGGTTGGGAGACGAGGAGGTCATCGAGTTTCACGCCGACGACGCGGGCATATTTCGGATCGAGCGCGTGTTCGACGTCGATGAAGGCGGCGAGTCCGCCGCGTTTTTGCGCCTCGGCGATGACGCTCAAGCAGAACGTCGTCTTGCCGGAGGATTCCGGTCCGTAAATCTCGACGATGCGGCCCTTGGGGAGACCGCCTACGCCCAGCGCGAGATCGACGGCGAGCGAGCCGGTCGTGAGAGTCTCGACCTTCATCTTGGCATTGTCGCCCAAGCGCATGATCGAGCCTTCGCCGAATTGCTTGGTGATCGAGGAGAGCGCGAGCTCGATGTTTTTCTCGCGGGCGACACTGACGCTGGCGAGCGCCGCGGCGGAGCCATTGGCGGACTTGTCGGACTTTGCGATGGGGGCGGCTTTGGACATGGGCGGAGGACGGTTGGCGATACGATTAGAGAGAGGTTTGAATGCCTTTGGACGGTCAGCGTGGAAGGCGCACGAGTCGAATCAAGGGCGGAGGAAATTAAATGCGGATGACGTGTTCAGGTGAACACGTCAAGCCTGAGTTCGCCAGTGCGGGTGAAGAGTGAACAATGGCGGCGACCGGCTGTTCCGGCCGGACGCGCCACATTGTCGCACCGGACGTTTTCGTCGGTTCGGGGTTCCTTCGGACTGCCTTCATTCTCCCTTCAATGTCTCATCGGTGTCGCACTCATGGCCGCATCCGAGCTCAGCGGCTTAGCCAGGCGACGCCGAGGATGAGAGTGAGAATCGCGATGGGCGTGCCGGCTTTCAGATATTCGGCAAACGACAGGCGCACGCCGCGGCGCTGTGCGATTTCGGCGACGATCAGATTGGCGACGGAGCCGAGCAGCGTGAGGTTCCCGGCGAGCGTCGTCGCCATCGCGAGGGTCAGCCATGCGGTCTCCGGTGCGGCGAGCGTCGGCACGACAGGGCGGAAGAGCATCACCGCGGGCACGTTCGACACGAGGTTGCTGAGCACGAGCGAGACGGCGGTGAGTTTCGCCGGGCCGCCGTCCGCCCAGGGCCGGAGCCAGGCGAACAGGCCGCTCCCGAGGCCGCTCGTCTCGATTGCGCCTGTCACGACGAACAACGAGGCAAAAAACACGAGCAGCCCCCAATCGATTTCTTCGAAGACCTTTTCCGGTTCGCGCCGCCGGCTGATCAACAGCACCGCGGCCGCCACGAGCGCGGCCAGCGGAATCGGCGCGCCGGCGATCAAGCCCGCGAGCATGAGGCAGGTGGCAAGGATCGATTTGCGCAGGAGCCGCGCGTCCTGTTTGCCCGGCACGGCGATTTCTCGTGCGAGCGCGACCGCCGCGAACTCGGCGCGGTAGACCACGATCATCACCAGCCAGATCACGACGAGACCGATGAGCGCGATGGGCGCGAGGGCCGCGCTGAAATCGACGAACGAAATGCCGGACGAGATCCCTACGAGCATGTTTTGCGGGTTGCCCGTGATCGCGGCGACGGAGCCGACGTTGGCCGCGGTCACGAGCGCGACGAGGTAGGGCAGGGGGTTGCGCCGCAAAGCCAGGGCGAGCTCGAGCACGAGGGGCGTCATCATCAGGGCGATCGTGTCGTTGAGGAAAATCGCCGAGAGGACGCCGGAGACGCCGATCACCAGCGCAAGGAGCCGGCGTGGCGTGCGCGCGAGCTTCACGACATGCGCCGTGACGAGGTGGAAGAACCCCGCGATGCGCAGATTGACGTTCAGTACCATCATCGCGAAGAGCAGCACGATCGTGTTCCAGTCGATCGCGCGAAACGCGGCTTCGAGCGGGATCACGCCGAGCGCGATGAGTGCCGTCGCGCCGACGAGCGCGATCGTGGCGCGATTCATCTTCAGCCACGGCCAGCGGCCGACCGCCACGCCGATCAGCGTGAGCGTGACGATGATCGCGGTGGCGAGCTGGAGGGCGTTCATGGCGGGCGGAACGCGTCCCTGACGGTTCCGCGCTGGTGCGCGCTCACACCTTGTAATACTCGCGAAACCAGGTGACGAAGCGGCGCAAGCCTTCCTCCAGTGGCACTTTCGGAGTGAACGCGATCGCCTGCTGGACGCGTGTGAGATCCGCGCACGTTTCGAACATGTCGCCGGGTTGTGGCGGGAGCAGCTCGACGGCGGCTCTCTTGCCGAGGAGCGTTTCGAGCATCTGCACGAAGAGGAGCGTCTCGATCGGGCGATGGTGGCCGAGGTTGAAAATGCGAAGCGGCGGCGCCGATTCCGGACGCTCGAGGGGAGGCGTTGTGTTCGCGGCGGGCGCGACAGGCGCGTTTTTTTCCGGCCGCGGGTAGAGCAGCACTTTCACGACGCCATCCACGATGTCATCTATATAAGTGAAGTCGCGCAGGTTCTTGCCGGCGTTGAAGAGCCGCAGCGGTTTCCCTTCGCTGATCGCGCGCGCGAACAACGTCGGCGCCATGTCGGGCCGGCCCCAGGGACCATAGACGGTGAAGAAACGCAGCCCGGTGAGATTCAGGCCGTAGTTGTGCGCATAGCTGTGCGCCATCAGCTCGTTGGCCTTCTTGGTCGCGCCGTAATACGAGATCGGCTGGTCGGTATTGTCGTCTTCGCGGAACGGCGGCCTGGCGCCGGCGCCGTAGACGCTGCTGCTCGAGGCAAACACGAGGTGCTTCGGCGGCGTGCGCCGGCAGGCTTCAAGCACGCTCGCGAAGCCGTCGAGGTTGTTGCGCGTGTAGGCGGCCGGCTGCTCCATGCTGAATCGCACGCCAGGCTGCGCGCCCAGGTGCACGACGTAGTCCGGTTTGAAATGCGCGACGAGCCCGCTGAATTTCTCGGCGTCGGCGAAATCGCCCTGCAGGAAACGAAACTCGTCCGTCGTCACGCTCGCGGTGAGCGCGGCGAGACGCGCCTGTTTGAGCGCGACATCGTAGTAGTCGCTCAGGATGTCCACGCCCAGCACCTCGCAGCGTTTCGTCTCCGCGAGACGCCGCGCTACATGGTAACCGATGAACCCGGCGGCGCCGGTCACGAGGACTTTCATCCGGCGCGTGATAGAGCCCGGCGCGAGCGGCGGGAAGCTTCAAATTGCGCGCGCCGCGTACGCCGCGCGCAACGCGCGGAAGATCCAAGCACCAAGATCCAAGGAATTTCCAGTGCTCAAATCTCAAGCCGCAGTCGCGCGGCAGATTGGCGATGGTTTGAAGATTGATGCCTGGTCGTTGGTGATTCCCTGGATCTTGGCGTTTGGATCTTGGAGCTTCCGCGGCGTCGCGCCGCGGCGGGTGATGACATAATTGTCAGCAAGTTTCCGAAAACAGCGCTTGATCGCTGAAAAGCCCGTCCTTTACCTTGCGCCGCTTCTGTCCACGCACACGTTCACCGCATGAAGATCAAAGCCTACCTCAAGCCGCATTGTGGCTGGTCCAATGGCGTCCGCGCCATCCTGCGGAAGCACAACCTGCCGTTTGAGGACATCGACATCATCAACAACCGCGCGAATTATGCGGAGATGGTCCAGAAGTCTGGCCAGCCGCTTTCCCCGTGCGTCGAGGTCGATGGCGTGATGCTGGCCGACGTTTCCGGCGAAGAGGTCGAAAATTATCTGCTCAGCAACGACCTGGTAAAACCTACGGACGCCGCAATCGGCGTCCCAACGAATGCGGGTTGTTCCGACGAGGAGCACGCGAAGATGGCTACGAAAACGATCCGCTTCTTCTAACCACTACGCTGAGAGCAATCCGCAAATAACACGTTCACGGGCCGCTCTCGCAAAAACGAGACGGCCCTTTTTTGCGCCCGCACGCCGACGATCTTTCCCGCTTCAAGGCTCCGACCGCCGCTCCGCCGCGACCCTCACTCCTCTCCACTTTCTGACTTCGTAAACCATGCATCCGCAAACCGACTCGACTCCCACCTCCAGCGATCAGGCGCCAGCCCGTGCTCTGCCGCGCCGTGCTCCAGGTTTGCCGCCGAAACAGGGCCTCTACGATCCGTGGTTCGAGCACGAGGCGTGTGGCGTCGGCTTCGTCGTGGACATGCATGGCCGCAAGTCGCACCAGATGATTGCGGACGGCCTGCAGGTGCTGCGCAACCTCGACCACCGCGGCGCTTCGGGCGCCGAGATCAACACGGGCGATGGCGCGGGCATCCTGATCCAGATGCCGCACAAGTTTTTCGCGGAGGTCTGCAACAGCCCCACCTCCCGCATCAGTCTGCCTGAGCCCGACCAGTATGGCGTCGGGCTCGTTTTTTTGCCGCGCAACCCGACCGTTCGCCGCAAGATCGAGGAGAAGTTCGAGCAGCTCGTGCAGGCCGAAGGCCAGACCTTCCTCGGCTGGCGCACCGTGCCGACCAACAGCGCCTCGCTCGGCGACACCGCCCTTTCCTGCGAGCCGTTCATGCGGCACGTCTTCATCGGCCGCAACCCGGAGCTGGAGGATGACCTCGCGTTCGAGCGGAAGCTCTACGTCATCCGCAAGCGGTCGTATAACGAGATCCGCACCTCGACGCTCGCCGGCGCCGAATACTGGTACGTCGCATCGCTCTCGATGCGCACGCTCGTGTACAAGGGCATGCTCACGACCGATCAGGTCGACAATTATTTCCCGGACCTGAAGCACCCGTCGATGGAGTCGGCGATGGCACTGGTCCACTCGCGTTTCTCGACCAACACATTCCCGAGCTGGGATCGTGCGCATCCGTATCGCTACATCGCGCACAACGGCGAGATCAACACCCTCCGTGGCAACATCAACTGGATGCACGCGCGCCAGGCGCTGTTCGAGAGCCCGCTCTTCGGCGAAGACATGGAGAAGATCCTCCCGATCGTGAACCCCAACGGTTCCGACTCGTCGATGTTCGACAACACCCTCGAGCTCCTCGTGCTCGCCGGCCGTCCGCTCGCGCACGCCATGATGATGATGATCCCCGAGCCGTGGTCCAACCACGACTCGATGGACGAGGACCGCCGCGCGTTTTACCAATATCACTCCTGCATGATGGAGCCGTGGGATGGCCCCGCCTCCATCGGCTTCACCGACGGCAAGCAGATCGGCGCGATCCTCGATCGCAACGGCCTGCGCCCCTCGCGTTATTACGTCACCAAGTCCGGGCTCGTCATCATGGCGTCGGAAGCCGGCGTGCTCGACATTCCGCCCGACCAGGTGGTGCAGAAGGGCCGGCTGCAACCCGGCCGTATGTTCCTGGTGGATACGGAGCAGGGCCGGATCATCGAGGACGAGGAGATCAAGCGCGCCATCTCCACCGCGCAGCCGTATCGCCAGTGGCTAGAGGAACACATGGTCAGCCTCAGCGACCTGCCCGAGGCGCCGTCGGTCGAGACGCCGGATCACGAGACACTGCTGCAGCGGCAGATCGCGTTCGGTTACACCTTCGAGGACGAGCGCGTGATCATCACGCCGATGGCGACGAACGGCGTCGAGGCGATCGGCTCGATGGGCAACGACGCCGCGCTGGCGGTGCTCTCCAACAAGCCGCGCCTGCTCTACGATTATTTCAAGCAGCTCTTCGCGCAGGTCACGAACCCGCCGATCGACTCGATCCGCGAGGAGATCGTCACCTCCGCCGAGACGCGCCTCGGCTCCGAGGGCAACCTGCTCAACCCGCAGCCGACGGCGTGCCGCCGCGTCGAGTTGAAGTGGCCGGTGCTCACGAACGAGGAGTTCGCGAAGATCCGCCGCACCAATCTGCCGGGGCTCAAGACCGGCGTGCTGCCGATTCTCTTCCGCGTCTCCCGCGGCGAGAAGGGCCTCGCGAAGTCGATGGAGGAGCTCTCCATCATGGCGCGCCGCATGATCGAGGAGGACGAGGTCAACGTGCTCATCCTCTCCGACCGCGGCGTCACGCGCGACTCCGCGCCGATTCCGGCGCTGCTCGCCGTTTCCGGCCTGCACCATTACCTGATTCGCGAAGGTCTCCGCACGCGCGTGTCGCTCGTGCTCGAGACGGGCGAAGCGCGCGAAGTGCATCACTTCGCGCTGCTCATCGGCTACGGCTGCAGCGCGGTCAACCCGTACGTGGCGTTCGAGACCATCGACGACATGATCCGCGAGGGCATGCTGCCCAACCTCGATCACAAGAAGGGTTGCGCGAATTTCGTGAAGGCCGCCTCGAAGGGCGTGGTCAAGGTCATGTCCAAGATGGGCATCTCCGCGATCCAATCGTATCGCGGCGCGCAGGTGTTCGAAGCGCTCGGCCTCCGCCAGGACGTCATCGATCATTACTTCACCTGGACGCCCTCGCGCGTCGGCGGCGTCGGCCTCGATGTCATCGCGCAGGAAGTGCTCCTCCGCCATCGTGCCGCGTATCCGGACCGCCAGGTCGACGGCCATGTGCTGCCGGCCGGCGGCCTCTATCAATGGCGCTCCAGCGGCGAAGCGCACTTGTTCACGCCGGAGTCGGTGCATGCGTTGCAGAAGGCCGTTCGCCTGAACAACAAGACCGCCTACAACGCCTACGCGAAACTCGTCAACGAACAGGGCCGCAATCTCTGCACGCTGCGCTCGCTGCTCGATTTCAAGAACGCCAAGACGCCCATCCCGCTCGAGGAAGTCGAATCGGCCGCGGCGATCATGAAGCGCTTCAAGACCGGCGCCATGTCCTATGGTTCGATCTCGAAGGAGGCGCACGAGACGCTCGCGATCGCCATGAACCGGATCGGCGGCAAGTCGAACACCGGTGAAGGCGGCGAGGATCCCGAGCGCTTCACCTGGACGAACGACCAGGGCGACTCGAAGAACTCCGCGATCAAGCAGGTCGCTTCCGGCCGCTTCGGCGTCACGAGCGAATACCTCGTCAACGCGAAGGAAATCCAGATCAAGATGGCGCAGGGCGCGAAGCCCGGCGAAGGCGGCCAGCTGCCCGGCTCGAAGGTTTACCCGTGGGTCGCCAAGACCCGCGGCACGACCGCGGGCGTCGGCCTCATCTCGCCTCCGCCGCACCACGACATCTACTCGATCGAGGATCTCGCCGAGCTGATTCACGACCTGAAGAACGGCAACAAGGACGCCCGCATCAGCGTGAAGCTCGTCTCCGAAGTCGGTGTCGGCACCGTCGCCGCCGGCGTCGCGAAGGCGCACGCGGATGTTGTATTGATTTCTGGATACGACGGCGGCACCGGCGCCTCGCCGCAGACCTCGCTGCAACACGCGGGCCTGCCGTGGGAGCTCGGTCTCGCCGAGACGCACCAGACGCTCGTCCTCAACAATCTCCGCTCGCGCATCGCGGTCGAGACGGACGGCCAGCTCAAGACCGGCCGCGACGTCGCGATCGCCGCGCTGCTCGGCGCGGAGGAGTTTGGTTTCGCGACCGCGCCGCTCGTCGCCACGGGCTGCATCATGATGCGCGTCTGCCATCTGAACACCTGCCCGACCGGCATCGCCACGCAGGATCCACAGCTCCGCGCGAAATACACCGGCACGCCCGAGCACGTCGTGAATTTCATGACGTTCATCGCCGAGGATCTCCGCGCGATCATGGCGCAGCTCGGCTTCCGCACGATCGAGGAGATGATCGGCCGCACGGATCGCCTCGAGGCCAAGAAAGCCGTCGACCACTGGAAGGCGAAGGGTCTCGATTTCTCGAACATCCTTTATCAGCCCGACGCCGGCCCGGAGATCGGACGGTTCTGCCAGATGAAGCAGGACCACGGCATCGATCGCTCCATGGACGTCATGCAGCTCCTCGAGATCTGCAAACCTGCCATCGAGCGCGGCGAGAAGGTCGTCGCCGAGCTGCCGATCCGGAACGTCAACCGCGTTACCGGCACCATCACCTCGGGCGAGATCACCAAGCGCCACGGCGCGAAGGGTCTGCCGGAGGACACGATCAAGCTGAAGTTCAACGGCTCCGCTGGCCAGAGCTTCGGGGCGTTCGTCACGCGCGGCGTCACGCTCTCGATCGAGGGCGATGCGAACGACTACTTCGGCAAGGGCCTCTCGGGCGGCAAGCTCATCATCTATCCATCGCCGCAGTCGCCGTTCAAGGCGGAGGAAAACATGATCATCGGCAACGTCGCCCTCTACGGCGCGAGCGCGGGTGAAGTCTATATCCGCGGCATGGCGGGCGAGCGTTTCGCGGTGCGCAATTCCGGCGTGACCGCGGTCGTCGAAGCCATCGGTGACAACGGCTGCGAATACATGACCGGCGGCAACGTCGTCGTGCTCGGCCGCGCCGGCCGCAACTTCGGCGCCGGCATGTCGGGGGGAATTGGATACGTGCTCGATGAGAGCGGCGACTTCGCCAAACGCGTGAACCCCCAGATGGTCGGCATCGAGAAACTCGAGGACGCGAAGGAAATCGCCGCGGTGCGCGCGATGATCCAGAAGCACCTCGACTACACGAAGAGCGAGCGCGCGAAGCACGTCCTCGCGAACTGGGACAAGTTTGTCCCGCAGTTCGTCAAGGTCATGCCCAAGGATTACAAGCGCATGCTCGCCTGCATCGAGCGCGCGCAGGCCCAGGGCCTCACCGGCGACGAGGCGATCATGTCCGCCTTCGAAGAAAACGCCCGCGACACCTCGCGTGTCGGGGGCAACTAACCGCTGAAAGTGGCGAGTAGTGAGGAGCGAGTAGCGAGCATACCAAACGCCGACTATCCGCCGTCTTTCTACTCGCTACCCACATCTCGCACCTCGCACCTTCAACTTTTTCTCCATGGGTAAACCAACAGGCTTCATCGAGTATCTCCGCGAACTGCCCGTCGACCGCACGCCAAACGAGCGGGTGAAAGACTGGAAGGAGTTTCACCACCACATGGAGGAGAAGAAACTCCGCCAGCAGGGCGCGCGCTGCATGGATTGCGGTATCCCGTTTTGTCATACGGGCAAATTGATCAGCGGCATGGCCAGCGGCTGTCCGATCAACAACCTGATTCCCGAGTGGAACGATCTCGTTTACCGCGGGCTCTGGAAGGAGGCGCTCGCGCGTCTCCATAAGACGAACAACTTCCCCGACTTCACGGGCCGCGTGTGCCCCGCGCCATGCGAAGGCTCGTGCGTGCTCGGGCTGAATGCGCCGCCCGTCACGATCAAGAACCTCGAGGCCTCGATCATCGACAAGGGGTTCGATGAAGGCTGGGTCGTGCCGGAGCCGCCCAAGGTGCGCACCGGCAAGAAGGTCGCCATTATCGGCTCCGGTCCCGCGGGTCTCTCCGCCGCCGCGCAGCTCAACAAGGCCGGCCACACCGTCACCGTCTTCGAACGCGCCGATCGTCCGGGCGGCCTGCTCATGTACGGCATCCCGAACATGAAGCTCGACAAGGAGCAGGTCGTGCTGCGCCGGATCAAACTGCTCGAGCAGGAGGGGATCAAATTCATCTGCAACGCCAACGTCGGCGAGAACGTGGAGCCGCAGATCTTCCTGAAGGAGTACGACGCCACCGTCATCTGCACCGGCGCCACGCAACCGCGCGATCTTCCGATCGAAGGCCGCAACCTGAAGGGCGTGCACTTCGCGATGGAGTTTCTCACCGAGAACACCAAGGCCCTCCTCAACAGCGGCACCGAGCACTGCCCGATCAATGCGAAGGGCAAGGACGTCGTCGTCATCGGCGGCGGCGACACCGGCACCGACTGCGTCGGCACCTCGATCCGCCACGGCTGCAAGAGCCTCGTCCAAATCGAAATTCTCCCGAAGCCGCCGCTCGAGCGCGCCGCGGATAATCCGTGGCCGGAATGGCCGAAGACCTACAAGATGGATTACGGCCAGGAGGAAGCCGCGGCGAAATTCGGTGCCGACCCACGCGTGTATCTCACGACAGTGAAGAAGTTCGTCGGCGACGATCAGGGCAACGTGAAGGAGATCGTGACCGTCGAGATCAAGTGGGAGAAAAACGAGAAGGGTCAGTTCGTGCCCAAGGAAATTCCCGGCACCGAAAAAACCCGCCCCGCCCAGCTCGTGCTCCTCGCCATGGGCTTCCTCGGGCCCGAACAGGCGCTCCTCAAGGAGATCGGCCTCGAGACGGACACGCGCTCGAACATCAAGGCCGAGCACGAGAAATACACCACGAGCATCAAGGGCATCTTCGCGGCCGGCGACTGCCGCCGCGGCCAGAGCCTCATCGTGTGGGCCATCAACGAAGGCCGCGGTGCCGCGCGTGAATGCGACCGCTATCTCATGGGCTACACGGATCTGCCGTGAGCTGAAGGTGAGAACCCGGAGCTGAGATCGACGAGCTCATGGCCAGCAGGCGGGGTTTAAACCCCGCCTTTTTTTCTGTCCGCGAATTGGGACGAATGGGTTTCCGCTGCCTCGGCTGATCCGGAGCCGTCACCCGCAGCCGCTTCTCAACCGGCTCGAAACACCACGGCGGTTTGCGCCGTGGCGTCGGCCCGGAGCCAGACGCCGCCGGGGCTGTCGCCGCAGTCGATCACGCGCACCACATTCTCGAGCGCCGCGGCGCCGGGCTCGAGCTCCAGCAGCCGGCTCGGTGCGGTGCGGAACCACTGCGCATCGACGACGTTGTCGGTCTTCTTGGGGAAATAGGCCAGGTAGAGCACGTCATGCTCGACGAGGTCGTTGAAGAAATGGGTGCCGAGCGACACATCGGGGATCAACCGTTCGTGCATCGCGACGACTTCGCAGATGACGGAGGCGCGACTGATTTCCGTGAACGAAATCGGAATGCCGAGCGCGGGACTCGAGGTGCCCCAGCGGCCCGGCCCGATTAGCATCAAGCCTCGATCGTCGGCCGGCTGGAGTTGATTCAACCGGCCGATCAGCCGCGCCACCGCATAGCGGTCCTGCTCGCGGAGCTGAGCATACGTTTCCTGCACGACGTAGATGATCCGGCTGAGCGGCTGCTCGCGGCTCACGCCGATCACGGCGCCATGCGCGGCCAGCAGCGTCGTCTCCGTGCCTTGGAAAGAGCGCTCGAAGCTGGCCTCGCGCTGCACTTGAAACGTCCGGCACTGCAGCAAGTGGATGCGATACGTGCCGTCGGGCAGGAAGTTCAACGCGAACTCCGTGTCGACCGGGTGTTCGTAAGCGGCTTCGAGCAGCTCGAGCATCCGTCGCAGATCGGCCGCGACCGGCGTCTCCGTCAGCAGCTGATCGAAGGTGACGCACGGGTATCCGGTCTCACCGGCGGGCGTGAGATAGAGATCGACCGGAAAATCCGGCGTCTCCGTCAGCACGTCCGGCAAAGGCAGCGAAACGAAACGGTTGTCCTGCAGGTCGAGGCAGTCCATCCGCCGCTGGGAGTGCTCCCAGACCTCCTCGAAACTCGCCTCGGGCCGGCGCGACGGGGCGTTCAGCGCGACGAGGCGCGTATAATCGTCGTCGGAGCGATCGACCGCGCGCGTGCCGAGCCCGAACACCAGGCGCAGCACGCCCGCGTGTGGATCGATGTCGGGATGCCATACGAACGGATTATAGGAGAGCCCGACGCCCGCCGCCTGCGGATAATAATAGCGGCCGTGCGGCGCGCCTGAGACGCGCATGATCAGGAGAGCCATCCGCTCCTCGCTATTCATGAGCCCGCGACGGCGGCGATATTGCAGCGCCTCCTCGTCGAGCACGCTCGCGTAGACGCGCCGCACGGCATCGAGCAGCGCGGCCATGCGGTCTTCGCGCGAGCCGCGGTTCGAGACGAAGATGCTCTCGTATTTGCCCGAGAAGGCGTTCCCGCGAGCGTCTTCGAGGATCGAGCTGGAGCGCACGATATACGGCGATTCGCCGAAGTAGTCGATCATGCCGCGGAACTGCTCGAGCGTGTGTTCGGGGAACACGCCCGTGAGCACCCGCCGGCGGCCTTCGTCGAGCCCGCGGAGAAACGTCTCCGAATCCTTCTGCTGTTCGCGCAGCCACCAGACGCCGTTCTGCACGAGAAACGTGATGAACACTTCGGCGCCGACGAAGAACGAGTCGTGCACCTCGAGACGGCTCGCCAGGGCCGGATCGCGTTCGCGCAGGATCGCGCGCGCGACGAGCATGCCGAGCGTCTTCCCGCCGACCGAGCCGATGCCGATCATGCGGTCGCGCACGGCGAGGAAATCCTCGAGTTGCAGGAAACGCTGCACGAGCGGCGCGATGCCCGAGCGATGCACCCGGAAAGCCTGATACACGCGCCGCGTGATCTCCTCGCGCCGGCCGGGCAGGCAGCGTTCCTCGCGGCTCTCGCTGGCGACCTGATCGGCTTCGAGGAAGAGTCGCCGCCAGAAGCCGGCGCGGCGATCGCTCTGCAGCCGCGGCCATTGCGTGCGCGAAAGGATTTGCGCGAGCACGGCGCTGTCCTTCACCGGCAGAAACTCGCCGCCCTGCTGCACGTGAATCGTGTTCATCGCCTCGCGCGAGCGGTGCTGCATCTTCACGGGCCGGACATAGAGCCGCAAATCGAGGCGAAACACATCGAGCATGAACTGCGTTGTCTGCCGGATCGTCTCGAGCGCGTAGGACGAGTGCCGGTCGCGATACAGTCCGAAATACGTCACCGTCTCCAGATCGCGGAGCCGGGGGCACGTCAGCGCGAAGAAGTTTCCCAGACTCTGGTCCGAGATCCACTGCTCCGCGAGATGCGACAGGCAGTCGAAGACGTAGAGTGCACCGGTGCCGGCGCGCTCGATCGTGCCGTGGATCTGTCGGATGAACGCCTCGAAGCCCGCGGCGGGATCGACACGGCAGACCTCGGCCTGACCACCGGCTTCGAGCAGCGGCGGATGCGTGGCGAAGCGAAAATAAATCAAACGCCGGCCCCCGGCCTGGGCGGCGGCGGCGTAAGGTGCGACGAGCTCGTCGTACTCCTCGATCGTATCGACTTCCCAGACGATATTGTCGCCTGGCTCGATGCCGCGCAGCACGCGATCGAGCCCCGGCATGCCGGTGGTAACCGGCAGGCTCGAAACGCGGGAAGCGGGGGCGCGAGGGGCTTCAGGCATGGCGGCGGAAGGAGGAGCTTTGAGAGTCTGGAGCTGAGAGCCCGATCTTCAGAGTAGGACGTGGCACACGGGGCGGAAGCCGCATCTGCACCGTTTTGGTTTTGCTCTCAGCACTCGACTCTCCGCTCTCAACTGCGTTGTTCCGGCTCAGCTCTTCGCGCCCCACTGCCGGCGCGCGGCGTTTACACGACGCCTTGGTCGAGCATCGCGTCGGCGACTTTGGTGAAGCCGGCGATGTTGCCGCCGAGCACGTAGTTGCCGGGCGCGCCGTAGGCTTCGGCGGTGTCCCGGCAGCTGGCGTGGATGTTCACCATGATTTCGCGGAGGCGGCGATCGACTTCCTCGCGCGACCAGCTCAGGCGCATGGAGTTTTGGGACATCTCAAGCCCGGAAGTGGCCACGCCGCCGGCGTTGGCGGCTTTGCCGGGGCCGTAGAAAATCTTTGCGTGCACGAAGGCGTCGACGGCTTCGGGAGTCGAGGGCATGTTGGCGCCTTCGGAGACGACCTGGCAGCCGTTCTTCAGGAGCAGCGCGGCGTCGTTGCCGTCGATTTCATTCTGCGTGGCGCTCGGGAACGCGCAGTCGCACGGCACGGACCACGGACGCTGGCCGGCCAGGTAGGTGCAGTTGAACTTCTCGGCGTATTCGCGGATGCGGCCGCGGCGGACGTTTTTGAGCTGCATGGCCCAGGCGAGCTTCTCGGCGTCGATGCCGGCGGGATCGTGGATGGTGCCCTCGGAGTCGGAGAGCGTCACGGGCTTGGCGCCGAGCTGGAGCAGTTTCTCGATGGTGTACTGCGCGACGTTGCCGGAACCCGAGACGGTGCAGGTCTTGCCGGCGAGCGAATCGCCGCGGGTCTTGAGCATCTCCTCGGCGAAGTAGACCGCGCCGTAACCGGTGGCCTCGGGGCGGATGAGCGAGCCGCCCCACTTGAGGCCTTTGCCGGTGAACACGCCGGAGAACTCGTTGCTGAGCCGCTTGAACTGGCCGAACAGGAAGCCGACCTCGCGGCCGCCCACGCCGATGTCGCCGGCGGGCACGTCTGTATCCGCGCCGATGTGACGGTGCAGCTCGCACATGAAGCTCTGGCAGAAGCGCATGACCTCGTTGTCGGACTTGCCCTTCGGGTCGAAGTCGGAGCCGCCCTTGCCTCCGCCCATCGGCAGCGTGGTGAGCGCATTCTTGAACATCTGTTCGAAGCCCAGGAATTTCAGGATGCCGAGGTTGACGCTCGGGTGGAAGCGCAGGCCGCCCTTGTACGGGCCGATCGCGCTGTTGAACTGCACGCGAATACCGCGGTTTACCTGAACGCGGCCGGAGTCGTCCTGCCACGGCACGCGAAACACGATCTGGCGCTCCGGCTCCACGATGCGCTCGAGGATGCGGCCCTCGCGATATTTGCGATTGCGTTCGAGGACGGGGCCCAGCGATTCGAGTACTTCTCGAACCGCCTGGAGGAATTCCGGCTCACCGGCATTCCGGCGGGCCACCACGTCGAGTACCTCGGCGATATACGTCTTCATGTTTGAGAATGGAGCACGCGCGCACAGTCGCATGATCGGAGCCGCCCCGCGATGGGCGGTCACGATCGCAGCACGAGGCGCGGGCGGGCCACCTTTCGGGAGCCCGCGCCCCGCTACAACGCGCTATTCCGTTCGACCGCAACTTTGCTCTGCTGCTACTGGCGGCGAGCAGCGCGCATGATTGCACTGGGGGAAGACGCTGCGGTTTTTTGCTGCGCGAACGCGCGAGCGTGAGAACGTCACGCTGTTCATGGCTTCCAAACCGATTCCCGGTTCCACCGGCGAAGTGCTCACCTGCCTGCCTTCGCCCTACCTCGCGCATCCGGCGACCGGGCTGCTCTATCTGCCGCGGTTTCTGGCGAAATGCCGCTACGTGAAGGAGCACGGCGCGCTGCCGGCCAGCTACGCGAAAAACTACAAGCGCGGCCTCGACCGCTTTCTCTGCCTCCACCTCGGCATCGATCCGGCCGCGGTCGAGCAGCTTGTGCATGCGTGCATCGACGCCGGTCTCGACGATGCCGAGCGCGACCGGCGACTGCTGGCGTTGCTGCCCGCCGATGTCCGCGCGGCGAAATGGAATCGCGAGCTCGTGCAAAAGGGCATGACTCCGGCCGGCCGGGAATTTCTGCAAACCGCGCTCACCGCGATGGGCTGCGCCGACCGCGTCGACGAGATCAGGAGCGTGCCGGACCTGATCGATTTCGATGAAGGCCGGATCGACTGAGCGGGTCCGAACGCTTACTTTGCCGACGACGGGAAGAAAAAAAGTCGCCAGTGTTGCGACCTTCCTGTTCTTCCCGATCTTCTCTTCAACGTCCCATGGTTAAAGGCCAGAAAGTCGTCTGCATCAACGACACCTTCACTCCCACGATCCGCGCGCTCTACAAACAGCTGCCGGTGAAGGATACCATTTATACTGTCCGCGAGGTTTTTCTCGGCCGCGAGAAGATCGTCAAAGGCGGCGATTCCGCGACCGTCGGGCTGCTGCTCGAAGAGTTGAAGAACCCGCCCGATCCGTTTCACCAGGGCGAGCAGGAGCTCGGTTTTTCCTCGGAGCGTTTTGCGCCGTTGAACGAGCTGCCCGACGAAGAGGCCGTGGTCGAAGAGGCGATCGGCGCGGGTGCCTGGGCGCCCGCTTGAAAGATTCCGCGCCTCGCAGCTGCGAGGCGACGCGCGCCGTTTCCCGCGAAGCGGCTACTGGATCGCCAGCAGGAGCTCGCGCGCGTCGATCGGCGTCGCTTCGCGGGCCATGCCCGCTGGCAGAAGCACGAAGCGCACGCGGGTGACCCGGCCGGGCGTCGAGTTCACGGCCAGGAAAGCGATTGTCGCGCCCCCTTCCGGAGTCTGCGGCGGAAGGAATGTCGTCATCTGGCGCAGATAACGCGTGTCGTGCGATGCGATCTGCCACTCGTGCGCGCTGAGGTCGACGGGCGGCAGCGTGATCGTGACGCGGTTGGCGAATTTTACCGTGTGCGTCGTGCGCTTTGCGGTCGTGCTCAGCACCACCGAGGCATCGCCTTGCGGCTGGACCGGAGTCGTTCGTGAGCGGCAACCGAGGTGAACGCATGCAAGGGCGAGGGCAACGAGCAACGCAGCACGGGGCATCGGCGGACGCTGGCCAACGTTCTGAAAAAAAACAACCACGTGCGCGGGCGGCCCTGGCCGCCGATCCCGAGGCTTACTTCGGCACCAATTCAGGCACGATCGCGCGGCCGATGTCGCGGCGGATCGATTCGATGTTTTCGCGGATAAGCGCCCCCATCGACTCGCACCGCAAATAATCCGAGCGCTGGTAATGCTCGGCCAGTCCCTGGCGCAGGCTGTGCACCTTCTCGATCGGCGCCAGATGATCGTCGGTCATGCTGTGCAGCAGCACGCCCAGCCGTTCCGCGGCGAGTGAGGCGCGTTGCAGGAGCAGCGTCTGTTCTTCGCGTTGATACTGCCGCGCGGTCTCGGGGCGGATGTGGTTGATGCAAAACTGCACGAGCGGAGCGTTCTCCTTGAAGAACTGCGGCAGATAGAAATGCAGCCGCCCGTTGTAGCTCTGCTGGTCGAAATCCATCGCGCGGATGCGCAGCTGGGCCTCCTCGAAATCGGGCGTGACGACGAAGACGAAGTTGTAGGAGCGCATGTCGCCGAGGAGCCGGACGAAGCAGCGCTCGTTGAATTTCACGAGCTCCTTTGCCACGCGGATCGGCTTCAGCTCACTGTGCCGCCCGAGCCAGTGCTCGATGAAGATATCGCCCGGCACCCCGGCCACGTGCTCCTCGATGAGCGTGTCGTCCTGCGAGAGAAAGTTGAGCCGGTTCGGCGAGAGGAGATGCTCGAGCTCGAGACCATAGATGCGCGAGGCGTCCGCGCGTTTCACGTAAAAGTAGTCCTGGTTATCGTTGTACGCGTTGACGATCCGAACGCGAAATGGCGTCGAGTTTCCGAAGGTGCAGAAGTCCACGCGATCGACGTAGAGATGGCTCACGACCGAGAGGTCGCCGTCGACCTTCAGCCACGCGTAGACCTCCTTCAGCGCCTGGTTGAGCGCGGTCATCTCGCTGGCGTCGTAGATCACCGTGTCCCAGAGCGTCGGCTTGCCGGCCTCATCGGTGAGCGGGATCACCTCTTGAAAGGCCCGCAGCCGTTCGTAGGTGACGGGCAGCTCCCGTTCGCGTCGATAGCGCCGCAGATAGCTGCGGAGATCGGCGCTGATCGGAAAGCTCGGCTTTCGTCGCGTAGGCAGCCACGGATGCAACGACTCGGACATGCGCCCACAGTGGGTCGGGAGCCGGCGCGAGGCAACTCACGGGAGAGTTGCAGCGCCGCGTTGCGCGACGCGGCAAAGGTGATTTGCTGAATCCCGATGTGCCGCCCCGCCACTCTGCCTGTAATCCTCGCGTGCGCGCTTTGGTGCGTGCCGGGGAGCGCCGCAGTCGCAGGCGGTCCGGCCCCTGCGCCGCAGGTGCGACGCGAACCGGCCATTGAGGCAGCCGCGCCGGCGCTCACCTCGCGGGAACTCGCGCAAGCGTTGCTCGCGGAGACGAACCGCGTGCGTCGCGTGCATCACCGGAGGCCGTTGAAGCCGAGGCCCGAACTCGAGGCCGCCGCCGACGACCAGGCGGCGTTCATGGCTTTGCGGATGCATGCGCAACATGGTTCGTTCCTGCCCGGCCAGGAGACGGCGGCGCAACGCGTGCGCCGGCACGGCCTCGAAGGCGTCGCGGTCGCGGAGAACGTGGCGTCCACTTCGCTGGGCAAATCGGGGCAGGGATTTTCCGCGGAGAAGATTGCGGCGCTGCTCGTGGAGCAATGGATGAACTCGCCCGGCCATCGGGCGAATCTCCTCGATCGCCGGCACACGCATTTTGGCGGTGCGGTGCGGCTCACGCGCATGGTCGGCGGAGAATGGGCGGCCTTCGGTGCGCAGGTGTTTTTCATCGCGCGGCCGCCGTTCGGGCATGTGAGCTCGTAGCGGAGCTACTCGGAGCGCCGCGTCAGCACGCCGATCGACTGCCCGAATTCCACGAGGCCCGAGGCCTCGCGCCCATCGACGTAGCGGAAGCTTTTCTCCAGCTGGATCCAGGGCTCGTGCCCGTCGTGCAACGCAGTGACTTCGAGATCCAGATGCTGCGCCCAGGCGTGGATCGCATCCTTGCTCACGAACATGTTCAAAACGCGGTTTGGGTTCTCGTCGGCCACCGTGAGCTCGAACATCGTCCAGTGCGAGGGCACCGCGAAATCGAGATAGCTGAAGACAATCCTGCCGCCGGGGCGCAGCACGCGTTTCGCTTCGACGAGGTATTTATAGATGTCCTCGTGGAGCAGATGCGTGAACACGCTGAAAAAGCACACGAGGTCCGCGCACCCGCCCGGCGCCGGGATGCCGCAGCCGCTCGTGGTGCGAAATTCCCAATCCTCCCGGCCGCAGATCTTGCAGGCGTAGGCAGTCAGCTCGGGCAGAATGTCGGTGCCGATGTATTTGCCTTTCAGATACGGTGCGAGCTTCACCGCGAGCCGGCCGCTGCCGCAGCCGACATCGATCACGTTGTGCCCGGGTTGCAGGCCAAGTGTGCGCAGCGTGCTGAGCTCCAGCAGGCCGATCGCCTCGGACTGGCCTCCGACGATGAGGTCCATGGCCGCCGCCTCGCCATGAGTCGCCGTCAGGTCGGCGAGCGTTTGCTGGTAGCTGGTGATGTAGTCGGGACGATTCATGCGGGCGAGGTGCCGACGCTGCGATCACCGCGCCGGCAGCTCGAACCAAAAGATGCTGCCACCTTCCACCGGAAAATCCGCGCCGACTTCACCCGACTGCGACTCGACGAGGTGCTTCACGATCGCGAGCCCGAGGCCGTTGCTTTCTTCGCCGCCGGTCGGACGCGGGGTCAGCCGCGCGTGCTCGCGAAACAACTGCGCGCGTTCCTGCGGCGGCACGCCGGGTCCGGTGTCGCGGACTTCGACGTGCACGCGGCCGGTCGCGGCGCGCGTGCCAAGCGTCACACGGCCGCCGGACGGGGTGAACTTGAGCGCGTTGCTCGTCAGATTTGCGAAGGCTTGATACGCGAGCCCGGCGTCGCAGCGCGCCAGCGGCAGCGCGGTGGCGAGGTCCGTCGTGAAGACGATTTGTTTCCGTTCCGCCACGGCCGCGTGTTGGCGCAGGACGGCATCGGTGATGAGGTTGAGGTCCACGCGTCCGGTCGCACCGGGGCTGCCGGGTTCGGTGGTAGGCGCACGCAGGTTGAGAAACGTGTCGATGATCCGCCGCATGTGCACGGCGGATTCGCCGATGTTGGATATGTGGGTCGCCAAGGCCGGCGAGAGATTGGGCTGCCGGCGGCCGAGCTCCGCCGCCATGAGAATGAGGCAGAGCGGATTCCGCAGGTCGTGGCCGGCGATCCGCAGGAAGCGCTCCTTCAACACGAGCTGCGCCTCGAGTTCGCGATGGAGCCGGCGCAGCGTGAGATGGGTGCGCACGCGGGCGAGCGCCTCCTCGTGCTCGATCGGTTTCGTGATGTAATCCACGCCGCCCGCGGCGAAGGCTTTCACCTTGTCCGTGGTCTCGTTGAGCGCGGTCATGAACAGCACGGGAATATCCCGCGTGGACGCGCGCGCCTTCAATCGGCGGCAGGTTTCGAAGCCATCGATGCCCGGCATCATGACGTCGAGCAGGATGAGATCCGGCTGCGTCTGCCCAGTTTGCGCGAGCGCCTCTTCGCCGTCTTCGGCCACCATGAGCTGGTAGCCGGCGGCGCCGAGCGTTTCCACGAGCACGCCGAGATTGGCGGGGGTGTCGTCGACGATGAGGATGGTTTCGGGCATGGGCTGGAGAAAGCTGAGAGCTGAGAGTCTAGAGCTGAGAGCCGATCACCGGAAAATCGGACGCGGGTCCTGGTTGGAAGCCGCAGCCACTCGTCACTGCGTATAGCGCGCGACGAATTGCCGGATCGCCTTCATTTTGAAACGCGCCGCGAGGTCGAGCACGCTTTGCGCGAACGGCGCGTAGCTCGCGTCGAGCGCGATGAGCGCCTCGGCGCGCTGCCGGATCGCGACGACATCGCCCTTCGCGGCGAGTTCGTAGATGGCGGTCGCTTCCGTCGCGGGCGGCGGGTGCATCGCGAGCGGGAAGGGCGTGCGCGTCTCCTCGGCCTCCGCGTAGATCCAGGAAAGCGCGAGCATCCGCTCGACGATCGCCCAGAGCTGTTCCTCGCGGAAGGGTTTCGCAAGAAACTCGTCGCATCCCGCCGTCATGCACTCGCTGCGGTCGAGATCGTACGCGCTCGCCGAGACGGCCACGATGCGCATCGCGGAAGCGTCGGTCGTGCGCCGCAGGCGCCGCGTCGCCTCGAGCCCGTCGATGGCACCGGGCAGCCGCAGGTCCATCAGCACGAGGTCGGGCTTGAACGACTCCGCCAACGCGAGCGCGGTCTCACCATCGGCGGCTTCGGCGAGCTCGAAGCCGAGCGGCGCCAGCATGTCGACCATCACGGCGCGGTTCGCGGCGTTGTCATCGACCACGAGCACGCGCTTGCGTGCGCCCGCATACGCCACGATCCGGCGGCTCATCGTGATCGTGCCGGGCGCGGCGGCGGCCGCGATCGGCAGCGATACATCGAACCAGAAGCGGCTGCCCCAACCCGGCTTGCTCTCCACCTTGAGCCGGCCGCCCATGCGTTCGACGAGGCTGCGGCTGATCGCGAGCCCGAGGCCGGTGCCGGTCGCCGCGGCGGAGGCTTTGTTGCCCACCTGGGTGAAGGGCTCGAACAGCTTCGTGAGATCGTCGGCGGCGATGCCCGGGCCGGTGTCGCTCACGGAGAAGCGGATGACTTCGGCGGGCGGCGGGAGCGCTTCATTTGCGGAGCCGCGGTCGTCTCCGGTCGCCATCGGCGCAGGCGGCCGGGAGCCGTCGCGCTCCCGTCGGGCGTCGATGCGTTGTACGGAGAACACGACGCCGCCCGCGTGAGTGAACTTCACGGCGTTGGCGACGAGATTGAACACGATCTGGCGGAGCCGCTGTTCGTCGCCGCGCACCCAGCGCGGCAGGTCGGCGGCGACGGCCGTTTCGAACAGGATGCTCTTTTCCTTCGCGCGCGGCGTGAAGACGCGTTCGACGCCCGTTGCGAATTCCGGCAGATCGAAATCGGCGGCGTGCAGCTCGATCCGCCCGGCCTCGATCTTCGAGAGGTCGAGCACGTCGTTGATCAACGCGAGCAGATGGTCGGCGGACTCGTGGATCACGCGCACGCCGTTGCGCTGTTTCCCGCCCAGCGTGGGATCGCGGCGAAGAATCTGCGTGTAGCCCAGAATCCCGTTCAGCGGCGTGCGCAGCTCGTGGCTCACGCTCGCGAGGAAGTAGCTCTTCGCGCGGCTCGCCGCATCGGCGGCTTCCTTCGCGAGCTCCAGCGCCCGCGCCGCCTCGTGGCGCTCGGTGATATCGATCGCGACGCCTTCGAAGTGATCGATCCCGCCGTGGGCGTTGCGGACGACGCGGACGGATTCGGAGATCCAAAACGTGCTGTCGTCCTGCCGGTAAACCTCCGACTCGAAGTCGCTGACCTCGTCGCTCTTCTCGATCAAGGTGAAGAAGTCGTTGCGCCGTTCGCGGCGCACGTAGATCTGCCGGCCGTGGTCGTTGACGGCAGACAGCAGCTCGGCGGGCGACGTGTAGCCGAACATCCGCGCGAGCGCGGGATTGGCGCTGATGAAAAGGCCGCCGGGCGTGGTGATATAAAGGCCCTCGACGGCGTTCTCGAAGATGCTGCGATACCGTTGCTCGGCCCGCGCCTGTGCGGCCTCGGACTGGCGGCGCTGGACGGCGACGGCGGCCTGGCCGGCGACGAAGTTCAGCAGCTGCAGATCGGCATCGGTGTAGGCGTTGGCGTTGTGATAATCCTGCACGGTGATCACGCCGATCGCGCGGCCGTCGATCATCAGCGGGGCGCCGAGCCAGAGTGCGGACGGCTTGCCGGTCGGCTTGTAGCGGCTGTCGCCGCGCAGGATGACGGTGAGCTCGTCTGCCGTCGTGCGCAGCGGGCGGCCGGTGTGCATGACGTATTCCGTGAGGCCGAAGCCGGGCTTGCGCGGCGCGGGCGTCGTCGCTGTTTCGTCGACGAAGTAGGGAAACGAGAGCACCGAGCGATCGGGGCTGAGCAGCGCGATGTAGAAGTTCTTCGCCGGGATCAGCTGGCCGACGATCCGGTGCAGCTCGGCGAACAGGGTGGAGAGGTCGCCGCTCGAAAGCACGGCCTGCGAGATGGCGTACGTGGCGGCCTGGGTGTTTTCGCGACGGCGACGATCGGTGATGTCGATGCCGACGGTGAGCAGCGAGGGCGTGCCGCCGAGCTCGAGCACATCGCCGTGGACGAGGAAGTGCGCGATCGCGCCGTTCTTCGCCCGGAAGTCTCCCTCCAGATCACGGATCGCGCCGTGCTCGTCGAGTCGCTGGAAAAACTCGGCGCGCTGCTCCGGTTTTTCCCAGAGCTTCAGTTCGTCCGCCGTGCGACCGATCACCTCTTCGCGGCTGTAGCCGCAGGCGCGCAGGAAGGCCGGATTCGCTTCCGTGATGCGACGATCCGAGAGCCGGGAGATGACCATCAACGCGGGGCTGGTCTGGAAACTCTTCTCGAAATACGTGCGCGCCTCGCGCTGCGCCGCCTCGGCCTGCTGGCGGTGAATCACCGCGGCCGTCTGATCCGCCACGAACATCAGGAGCCGTTTGTCTTCGTCGGTGTAGGCGGCCGGGTCGTGATAATCCTGCAGCGCGATCACGCCGATCGAGCGGCCTTCGACTTTGAGCGGTGCACCCATCCATTGCGCACAGGGCTGCCGGTCCGTCTCGTAGTCGCCGCGCGCGCGCAGCAGCGCGGCGATCTCGGATTCGAGCGCGAGGAGCGGCTCGCCGGTGCGGAGCACGAGCTCCGTCACGCCATTGTGCAGCGGTCGCGCGGGCGGATGTGCCCGCGTTTCATCGACGAAGTAGGGAAACGTGAGCAACGAGCGGTCGGCATTGAGCAATGCGACGTGGAAATTCTCCGCCGGCATGAGGCCGCCGATGATGCGGTGGACTTTGGCGAGGAGCGTCGGGAGGTCGTCTCCTTCGAGCACGGCCTGAGAAATTTCGTAGGTCGCGCTCTGCACCTGCGTGCGGCGGCGGCGTTCGCTGACGTCGATGCCGACGTTGAGCATGCACGCCTTGCCGCCGAGCTCGATGACGTCGGCGTTGAGGAGCAGCGTGCGCAGGACGCCGTGTTTGCTGCAGAACTCGGCCTCGAAATCGCGAATGACGCCGTCGCGGTGGATGCGAAAAAGAAACTCGTCGCGCTGCGCTGCGTGCACCCACAACCCGAGCTCCTGGGTGGTGCGTCCGAGGACTTCGTCGCGCGTGTAGCCGGAGCTGCGGAGGAAGGCGGGGTTGACCTCGAGGAGTTTGTAGTCGGCGGCGCTGGCGATCGACATCAGGGCCGGGCTGGCGTGAAAGCTCTTCTCGAAATACGTCTGCGACTCGCGTTGTGCGGTATGCGAGGCCTCGAGGGCGCTGCGGGCTGCGGCGAGCTCGGCCGTGCGGGCCGCGAGCAACCGCTCGAGCTCGGCGACCGTGCGCGGCGCGGCCGGAGCGGGCGCGGAAGCGGCGGAAGCAGGATCGGCCGGGGCGGGATGCATGTCGGGAAGCGGCCACATGGTGAGCGATCGGGGACGCGGCACGAGGGGAAAAACGAAATCCGCCGTGCCGCGATTGAACGCGGCGCGGCGGCACGGAAAGGGGTGCGGCGGATGAAACGGTGGGTGCTCCGAGGTGACGCTCCGAGGGTGGGGCTCCGCTCTCCGAGCTGGCCTGAGTTCCAGCGTTCCGCGGCCCTCTGATGCACGGCGATTTGCGCGGGAACTCAGGCCGGCTGGGAGAGCCGGGCCCCACCTCGGGCGGTCGCGTTACTGCGTGAGGGACTTCAGGTAGGCCACGACGGCGGTTGCGTCTTCATCGCTGAAGCGAAACTCCGGCATCGGCGGGCGCGGGACGGAGCCATCGGGACGTTTGCCCGTCCGCATGAACTCGATCGCCTGAACCTCGGTCATCGAGGGCAGGCCGGCGATGGGCGGCGCGGCGGGCGACCACGGCATCGGCACGAGTGGCTGAAAGGGCAACTGCGCGCCCTTGAGCCATTGTTCGCGCACGAACTGGCCCTTCTCGTTGCGCGGGGTGTGGCAGTCGGCGCAGAGGCCGATGTGCTCGACGAGATAGCGGCCGCGCGTGAGCTGCGGATTCGCTTTCTGCCCGGCGGAGAGCTCGGGTGCCGTTTCGGACGGCGAGCCGGCGGAGGACGACGCGGCGGCGAAGGAGAGCCAGATCGCGGCGACCGCGGCGAGGGTTTTGCGGGTATGTGGGTTCATGGAAGAGGCGGCACGGCGGCGCGGCGCGTTGGGTTGGCGCGCGACGTTCGCGCGCTGGAGGGGACGGAGCGGGCTGAGGGCGGATCGGTTCATGGGACAAACGGGAGTGTATTCAGACAGTGGTGACGGCCGCGTCGCGTTGCGCTTCGATCATCGTGTTTGCGAGCAGCGAATAGACGCTGGTCCACGCCTCGCGCACCGGCGGGGTGAAGTCGGCGCCGAGGCCTTTCTCGAGGGCCCAGACCAGCGCGGCGCCGACCGTGGCGTAGTGTTCCTCCTCGACGCCGTAGCTGGCGTGGCGCGCGCCGAGCTGGCGCAGGGCGGGCATGATCGCCTCGAACCGCTCGAGTGAGGCGACCGCGGTGGCGATCGCCGTCATGAGCTTGCGGCCCTGGTCGACCATGTCGCCGCGGAAGAGCTCGCGCAGCGCGGGATCGAGCTCGAAGAGGCGCGCATAAAAAAGCGCGGCGGCCTGGTCGGCGATCGGCACGATTTTCCGGAACGAGTCTTTGACGAGCTGAATTTCGTTGGGGCTCATGAGGGGCGGGGCGGCGGCTGTTGGTTTAATTTGAAGCGGGAACGAGGAAGGAAACTCAGGCGGCGAGGCGGTGGGTTTCCTTCGTGGTGGCGGTGGCGGTGGCGAAGCGGCGGAAGTGCGCGGGGGTTTCGCGCCGCGAACGGCGAGGGAGCGGGACGCGGCGGAAGCGCAGGGTGTAGTCGGCGTGAATGATCACGCCGAGCCAGGCGGTGAGGAACAAGGTGCCGGCGGCGGCGATGCTGTGGGACAGCGTGGCGACGGCCGAGAGCGCGGCGACGAGGGCGGGAAACGGAATTGTTTTCATGACGGATGGAACGGTTGATTGCTGTGATCAGGATGCCACGGAGCGCGCGGTTGCGGTATGGGCCGGACGGAGCTGGGTCGAACGGCCCATGCGGCTTTACTTCGATTTGCCGGCGAACACGTTTGGGCCGGTGAAAAAAATCCTGGTCATCGACGATGAAGCGAAGCTGCGGCAGCAGTGCGCCGAGCTGTTGCGGCTCGACGGCTATGAAGTCTTGGAGGCGCGGAACGGTCGCGAAGGTGTCGACCGGGCGCGGCGCGATCTGCCGGATCTGGTTTTGTGCGACATCACGATGCCGGAGATGAACGGTCATCGCGTGCTCGAAACACTGCGCAACGACCCGAAGACGGCGCACCTGCCGTTCGTGTTTCTAACAGGCTGGAACGAGCTCGAGGACTTGCGCACCGGGATGAATCTCGGTGCGGACGATTACCTCACGAAGCCGGTGTCACCGGACGAATTGCTGACGGCGGTGCGCGCACGATTGCGGCGAGCGGAGCTCGCGATCGCGGCGATGTCCGGGCGTGGCGCGGGCCGAAGCGGGGAGGCAACGCCGCAGCAACTGGAAGCGCTGGGGCTTACGCCGCGCGAAGCCGAGGTGCTCTTCTGGGTGGCGCGCGGCAAGACCAACGACGAGATCGGGATCGTGCTCGGGATCGGGCTTACGACGGTGAAGAAGCACCTCGAGAGCACGTTCGCGAAATTGGGTGTCGAGAATCGTACGAGCGCCGCGGCGATGGCGCTGGAGCGGATGGGGTGAATAACGCTACGCGGGCGATAGAACTTCTGTCCAGCGCTCGAGCTGACGCTTGATTTTCCGCCAGTCGGGAATCACGCGGCTCAACAGGCGATCAAATGCGTCTCCATGATCGTGATACCGGAGATGGCAAAGTTCGTGGAGCAGGACGTAGTCGATGCAATGCACGGGCACACGCACCAACGCGGGGTTGAGGGCGATCGCTCCTGAACGCGTGCAACTGCCCCATCGGCCCGGCATCGAGCGTAGCTGCAACGTGGGGCGCGCGACGTCGTGCCGGCGCATGCGATTGCAGGCAGACTCCATCCTCTCATCCAGCACACGTCTGGCCTCGGCACGATACCACCGCGACAACGCTCGCTCGACGGCATTCCGCATGGCCGGCCCGCGAAGGAGAACTTCGATATACTCGCCGACGATGCCCACCATGGTGCTCGGCATTTTCTCCGCGATCCGGAGCCGGTATTGCCGGCCGAGAAAATAGTGCGTCTCTCCGGCGGCGTAGCGCGCGGGCGCGGGCAAGGGATGATAGGAACGGAAGTAGGCTCGCTGACGCTCGATCCACGCATGCCGCCGATCGACGATCGCCGCGAGCTCGCCGTCGCCAGTGTCCGACGGCGCGATGACGTTTATGCTGAGATCCGGGGATACCTGAATCGCGACCGTGCGGCGTTTGGGCGAACGGGTGACGCTGTAGATCAGCGGCCGCATCAGCTGTAGTGGGCGCGCGCGATGCTCAACACGCCATCGATGATCAGATCGATCGTGTCGAAATCGAGCGCCAGCGCGTGTCGTTCCTTGAGGTCGTGCAGATAGTCGTCGATCCGGGCGCGCATCGCGTTTTGGACATCGGGATTGCGCGTCCAGTCGCGTTTTCGCTCGGACTTTATGATCTCGTCCAACTGCAGGGCCGCTTCGATTGCCAGCGGCCGAGTCTTTTCACCGGCCATGCCGCGCCGCTGCCAGGCTTCTTCGACGACACCGAAGAAAGCGCGCGCCGCGGGATGGCTGTCGAGCGCGTGCGGCGCATCGGCTTGGGCGCGATCGGTCACTTGTTCGTAGGCTTTGCGCATGCGCGCCAAATATTCTGCATCGGACAAACGTTCAGCCCGATGCTCGGCAATGATGTCTTCGATGATCCGGGAAAATTTTCGGTAGAAGAACGGATCCTCGACCAGTTTTTCCGTGAAGGTGCGCTTCAAACGACTCGCGATCGTATCGGCCTTGGCACGATCCGATCCCAAGCGATCGATCTCCGCCTGAAATTTTTCGCGTTCGTGGATGTTGGTCAGCGGCGTGACGAACAGCACTTCGTCTGATTTTACATGCGAGTGGAGCAGCTTGCGCACGCGCAGCTCATATTCGGCGTGGTCGATGTCTTCGGCGCAGCGTTGCTTGAGCGATGCCCGCATCGCCTGGAATCGAACCAAGTCCCGTTTATAGCGCTGCACATCATCTCGCGGCGTGCGCTCCAGCCAACCGGCCGAAGAAAGCGCCAGCGCCAGCGTGCGGCTGAAGCGCGACAAACGCTCATAGAAATTCTGCCGTAGAGGCTCATCGTCGTAGAGCAACCGTTCGCAACTCTCCGCATCGGCGCGGGCGCCGAGTGGTTGGAAAATGGCGAGCAGCTCGGAATGTCGTTGCCGCAGATTGTCCACCTCGTCGGCGATGTCGCGCATGGAGGCGGCGACATCGGCTTCATCGAACTCCGGGAGCACACCGTAGAGATCGAGCGCCGCGCCGAGTTCCCTGATGACGCCGTAGTAATCGATGATCAGGCCGAACTCTTTTCCGGGATAGAGCCGATTGACGCGCGCGATCGCCTGAAGCAACGCGTGCCCTGCCAGTCGCCGGCAAAGATAGAGCACGGTGTTTCGTGGAGCGTCGAAACCAACGAGCAGCTTGCCCACGACAATCAGCAACTCCGGACCGTCGCCGTGCTTGAAGCCGCCGGTCACCTTTTCGAGATAGGCTTCCTCACTGCCATAACGCTCCATCATGCGGCTCCAGAATTTCTGCACCGCTTCCCTGTCGGGAGCCGCGAGCGCTTCATAGCCATCCTCGTCGTCATTGTCCTCCGTGCGCTCCGGCGCCGAGATCACCACCTCGGAGGTGACCTTGCCGAATTCGTCGAGAAACGCCTTCATCTTCAGCGCCACGGCCTTGTTCGCCACGGCGACCATGCCGCGCGCGCCGGTTTCCTGCAGGTTCTGGCTGAAATGATCGCCGATGTCGTAAGCGACGAGCTGGAGCTTGCTCTCGACTTCATTGAGCTGGGTTTTGGTGCCGAGCTTTCGTTTCAACGCGACGCGTTGTGGATCCGACAGCGGCTCGCTGACCACGCCGAACCACTTGTCGATCGCATCGCGGTCGACGCTTTGCAGGATGTGCCGGCCTTCGTAGAGCAGCGGCACGATCGCTTTGTCGGCCAGCGCGTTTTTGATCGTGTAAGTGGGCTCGATGAAGCCGCCGAATTTCTGCGCCGTGTTCTTCTCGGCGTGCATGAGCGGCGTGCCGGTGAAACTGAGATAACACGCGCGCGGCAGCGCCAGCTTCATGTCGGCGTGCATCAGATTGTAGTGGCTGCGGTGGCCCTCGTCCACGAGCACGAAGAGGTTTGGGTTGTGGCTCACGTCGCGCGCGGTGCGGACGACGCTGGCGAATTTTTTCAACACGGTCGTGACCACGGCGCGCCGATCGTCGGCGAGCAGCTCGCGGAGGTGTTTGCCGGTGCGGGCGCGCACCGGCACGAGACCGCATTGGCGAAACGTGCGCTCGATCTGCCGGTCGAGATCGACGCGGTCGGTCACGAGCACGATCTGCGGATTGGCAATCGTGGGATCGAGCGCGAGCGCCTTGGCGAGCATCACCATCGTGAGCGATTTCCCGGAGCCCTGCGTGTGCCAGATGACGCCGCCTTCGCGCCGGCCTTCCGCGTCGAAACGCTGCACGCGCGCGAGGGTGTTGTTGACGACGAAGTATTGCTGGTGGCGCGCGATCTTCTTCTCGCCCGCGTCGAAGAGCGTGAACTTCCGCACGATTTCCAGCAGGCGCTCGGGCCGGCAGAGGCTGTGCAGGAGCCGGGCCTGCGCATCGACCGAGAACGCGGCTGCGAATTCGAGCTCGTCGAAATATTCGCGGAGATAAGCAAACCGGTCGGCGAAGAGCGCCTCCTTTTGCGCCGCGGTGAGCGGCCGGTTGGCGAGCGCGGCGAGATGCGTTTCGGCTTCTTCGCGCTCGCGCCACACGGACCAGAATTTCTCGGTCGTGCCGACCGTGCCGTAACGGGCATCGTGGCCGTTCAGAATGAGGAGGAGCTGGCTGTAGGCGAAAAGCTGCGGCACCTGGTCGCTGCGCTGATAACCGAGCAACTGGCGAATCGCATCGCCGGGCCATTCCTTGCCGCCCGGTCGCTTGTTCTCGATCACGACGAGCGGGATCCCGTTCACGAACAGCACGAGATCGATCCGGCACGGCTTCCCGCCGTCCTTCGGCGCGATCTCCATTTCGGCGGCGACGTGCCAGACGTTGCGCGATGGCTCTTCCCAATCGACGTAGTGCAACGTGAAGCTCTTGCGATCGCCGGCGATCTCCTCCTCGAAACTCTTGCCGAGCATGAGCAGATCGAGCGCGCGCTCGTTGGCGCGCAAGAGACCGTCGTCGAGCGTCGGGGCGAGCGCGGCGACGGCGGCGCGGAGATTGTCCTCCGAAAACGGCTGGGATTGGCCCTTGAAGGTGACGGTATTGAGCCGCCGGAGCTGCGCGTGGAGGATGCTTTCCAGCAGCACGCCATCGCCGCGGTTACCGCGGGCGGCGTGCACCTCGACCGGCCGGAGATAAGTGTAGCCGAGCTGCACGAGCAGGCGCGCCGCAGGCATTTGCGATGCGTGATCCTCGAGGTAGGAAGGAGGCGTGAAGCTCACGAGACGCGGACGCGTTTTTTGCCGGTGAGGAGCAACTGCATGAGCCCGCGTTTTTGGGTGGCGAGGGCGGCGTGCTGGTGACGGAGCAGGCGCAGCTCGGTGTCGGCTGCGCCGAGGAAATTCGCGATGCGGCGTTGCTCTGCCAAGGGCGGAAGCGGAAACGAAAAACGGCCGAGATCGTCGAACCAGATGCGAATGCGGACACTGCCGTTGCCGGCCCCGCCGACGAAATTCGCCCAGGCATCCGAGCGGCGGAGTTGATCGAGGTAGTCGGAGAGAAGCCGGTCCTCCTTGGTGTGAAACACGACGTAATCGCCGCTGGTCATGACGGGATCCCTTCCCTCCCAGCGCGCGATGGAGCCGATGTTCAAACGCATCGGGTTGTAGGCATACCAGCCGCGCTCGACGACCTTGCAGCGGTTGATGGTGGCGCCCTGCACACGCTCGCGCATTGGCACCATGCCGTCCGCTTTGGTGACGGCGTAGAGCCGGGTGCGGTCGAGCTGCGTCCTATTGCGAACACTTTGTTCTTCGGCGACCTGGCTGAGTTTGGTGCGCGGATTCGAACGACGACCCTTGCCGAAAAGCAGGCGCTCGCGGAGGGCTCGGCGGCGGCGCTCCTTGGCGTCGATCAGGCGCTCCAGCGTCTGCAAGGCGGTGTCCCAAGTGCAGAGGATGTCGGCGATTTTGCGCTGCTCTGGAAGCGGTGGGAGTTTGATCTTTGCTTCCTTCACGAGACCAGCGCTCAAGTTAGGCTGCGCTCCTTGAACTATGCGTAGAAGGTCGATTCCGATCTGGTTGAGCAGATAGGACAAGAAGTCATCGACGATTTGATCTTCGACTGGAATCACTGCGAGCACCGCTTGGTTAATCGCTGCGGCTATTTTTGTGCGTCCAACGACACCCGCCGTCGCACCGTATAGAGCGAGCAAGGTGGCTCCTGGTGGAACCATTTTTGTCGCGGATTTCGCAAGCCCGAGAGCGGTTATGCGCTCTTCGGTTTGATTGATCCAAGGCTGGTTCAATTCCCCTGATTTAATCCACGGGATGTTGCCGTTATAGTAGTCAGCGCGACTGCGATCCGGTGTTCCTCCGGAAAATGTAACCGTCACATCTCCGAGTCGACATGATCGCCAATTGTCCGCCCGCTTCATTTCCCTTCCTCCGGTTTCTTCAGAAGTTTCTTTTCCGCCTCTTCCAGTGACTTGATGTCGTCGTTCTCGGCTTCGATGGCTTCGGCGGTGCGGCGTTGTTCGTCGAACTGCGCATAACGCTCCTCGGCGATGACCTTCATGTGCTCGTGACTGATGGAGCCGGCGTTTTTCAGAATTGGGCGATCGTTGAATTCCAACAGGCGGTTCACATTGGCACGCCAGTAGTCGAGCGTCAGGAGATTGCCGCTTTTCACGCGCAGCTCGGCCTGGTCGAGGAAGAGCACAACGATGCGATTGAGCGTATCGACCTCGTCGTGCGTGAGGTAATTCTTGGCGATGACGACATCCTGCTTACGCACGCGGGTGCCACTCCACGCCTGCAACGCCATGTTAGGGAGGGCGGGATTCGCCCGATTGACGATAATTTCCGCGGCAGTCTGCCGCGTGACGGCGTAGAGCATCTTGTTCTGCGTCTCGGCGAAGAACACCCCGCAGGCTTCGGGGTTGTCCCGGTAGTCGGAGCTGAGGGCGAAAAGGTCGCGCACCTTCTGGTAGAAACGCTTTTCCGAAGCACGGATTTCGCGGATGCGCGCGAGCAGTTCATCGAAGTGATCCCAGTGGCCGGGATTTTTGAGTCGCTCGTCGTGCATGACGAAGCCCTTCACGAGATACTCGCTCAAATTGGCCGTGGCCCACTGGCGAAACTGCGTGCCACGCGGACTTTTGACCCGGTAGCCGACCGCGAGAATCATCTCCAAGCGGTAGAGCTTCGTCTTGTAGGCTTTGCCATCGGCGGCAGTTATTAAGGATTCCTTAATAACTGAATCGGCGACCAGTTCGCCCTCCTTCAAGACATTGCGAATGTGAATGTTGGCATTGGGAACGGTGGTCCCGAACAGCTCTGCAATTTCAAGTTGGGACAGCCAAACCGTGCCATCTTCAACGCGCAGCTGAATGTCGGGCCGGCCGTCCTTGGCGGGGTAGATGATAACTTTGGCGGGCGTGTCGCTCATGGGCGGGCGATTTCAGGGGCTAATGTCGAAGGCGGATGGCTTCGGGTCAGTCGTTGCAGAAAATGCAACAACGGGTTGTTGGCGGAACACTCTGGGAGCAACCGATGCAAAAAACGCATTGGTTCAGATTGGCGGCTTTTGAAGAGCGCGACATGGAACCGCAGGTAAAAGAAAACCGCGTTATCACAGCCCCAGCTCCTTCAGGTAACCGGCCATCTGCTTGCGGACGTCGGCGAGTTGTTTTTCGAGGTCGGAGATTTCGGCCTGCACTTTTTTCACGTCGATCTCGGGCTTGGGCTCGAAGGTGTCGACGTAGCGCGGGATGTTCAGGTTGTAGTCGTTCTCCGCAAGTTGGGCGGGGGTCGCGAGCGCAGCGTATTTTTCGACGGGCTGCCGCTTCTTGTAAGTAGCGACGATCCGATCGAGGTCGGCAGGGCGGAGCTTGTTGCTCTTCGTCTCGCTCTCGAATTCGCGCGAGGCGTCGATGAAGAGCACGTCTTTTTTGGTGCGACGGCGCTTGAAGAGCAGCAACGCGGCGGGGATGCCGGTGCCGAAGAAGAGGTTTTCCGGCAGGCCGATCACGGCATCGAGGACGTTTTCCTCGATCAGCGCGCGGCGGATGCGGCCTTCGGCGGCGCCGCGAAACAGCACGCCGTGCGGCACGACTACGCCTACGCGGCCGCCATCCGCGTGCGCGGTCTCGACCATATGGGTGATGAAGGCCCAGTCGCCTTTGCTCTTCGGTGGCACGCCGCGGTGGAAGCGTTGGTGGCGGTCGGCGCCGATTTCCTCGGCGCCCCATTTATCGAGGGAGAAAGGAGGGTTGGCGACGACCACATCGAAGCGCATGAGCGCGTCGCCCTCGAGGAGCTTGGGGTTGCGCAAGGTATCGCCTCGCTCGATGCGGGCGCCGTCCTGGTTGTGGAGAAACATGTTCATCCGGCAGAGCGCCCACGTGGCGCCGTTTTTCTCCTGGCCGTAGAGCGCGCAGTTCCCGTCGGGAACCTCGGCGGCGGTGCGAAGGAGGAGTGAGCCGGAGCCGCAGGTGGGATCGCAAATGCGGTTGCCGGACACGGGGGCGACGAGCTTGGCGAGGAGGATGGCGACTTCGCGCGGGGTGTAGAACTCGCCGCCTTTCTTACCGGCGCCGGCGGCGAAGTTGGCGATGAGGTATTCGTAGCAGTTCCCGATGATGTCCTGTCCGCCGATGCGCGAAGGGCGGAGGTCGAGGCGCGGGTCGGCGAAGTCTTCGAGGAGGTGTTTGAGGAGGGCGTTGCGCTCGCGGGTCTCGCCAAGCTTGTCGGAATTGAAGGAGACGTTGCGGAAAACGCCTTCGAGCTTGGCCTTGTTGGCGTCTTCGATGGCGGCGAGGGCGATGTCGATGCGCTGGCCGATATCGGTCTCGTTGCGCGCGGCGTAGAGCGAGGCGAAATCGCAGCCGGGCGGGACAAGGAAACGCTCGCGGGCGAGGGCGCGATCGATGCGCGCGGTGTCGCCGTGGTATTTGTGGCGAAGGACGGCGACGCGGTCGGCGTGCACGTCGGAGAGATATTTCAGAAAGAGAAAAATCAGGATGTAGTCCTTGTATTCGGAGGACTCGATCGAGCCGCGGAACGTGTCGCAGGCGCGCCACACGAGGCGGTTGATTTCGGCTTGGTCGATGGACGGGTGTTCGGGCATGGAGGCGGGAATCAGGCGGCGGACGGAGCGGCGTTGCGAGCGTGAGCGAGCATCAACCGACGGCGGGCCGCGGTGAGTTTTACAGTGAGGGCCTGCTCGGCGAGCACGAGTTGGTAGTAAGCGCTGAAGCGTTCCTGCTGCTCGAGCGGAGGCACGGGAACGAGGAGCTTGCCGGCAGTTTCGCGGCTAACGAAGGGAATACCCGATCCGGCGGCGTGAGTGTGAAAATAGTCCTGAGTCTCGGGGAGGTTGAGAAACCAGACGAGATAGGCGGGAAGGACGCGGTGCGGTCGGCGAAGCCGAAGAATGTGGAAGAGAGAGATCGGCACGGCACCGGCCGCGGCGCCGGTGACTACGGCGGCAGGGAAGCGTGAGCCGCGACAGGCGAACACGACATCATCCGCCTGCACGGTGTAGCGACTTACATCGGCTTCCGGGATCACGCGGACCAAATCGTGTCCATCGACGCGATCGTCGGGCTGGAGGTCTTTCATCTGGATGACCGCGACGGACCCGTGCGGGTCGGGCTGAACGCGGGTGCGAAAAACGCAGCCGGCATCGACCGAGGCAAATTCAGAGAGAGGCAGCAGCATGACGAAGGATCGCCAGCGGAGATGAAGCCGCCGGCGACGAGAGGCCGTTTAGACGAGGTGTTGGCCCTGCCGCTGAAGCACGCGGCCTTCGACTGGCCGGGGCGCGTAGCTGGCCGAATCGCGACCGACTGTTACCCAAGCGCCTGCGGCGTCTTTCCACCAGACGCCGATCTCGTCGCCACAGTCGTTATTCAGAACGAAGTTCGCGGACTCCGCGTAGCTATGGTGATTCGCGCCCGAAGCGTCCTGTGGCTCCGCCTGCCACGCGTCCGCACGCCGGCCGGTATGAATCCGGACGGTTTGACCGGGCTGGAGTGTGAGGTTGTCACCGGGCCAATAGACCTCGCAGTTCCCCTTGGGCTGGCAACTGCGGTCGTAGGGTTGATGGCTGAGGTGTTTGTTGGCGAGCGAGACGGCGGCGGTGCCGTCGTTGCGGAGGTCGACCCATTCGCCTTGGAGCTGGCGGGCGAGCGGGCCGTTGGAGGAGCGATCCTTGCCTACCGGATTGGGCTTGGTCGCGACGATTTTGAGTGAAGCACTCATGTTGGTTTTGATTTTCGGAGTGGCTGTCCGCACGTCCGAGACTTTGCGTTTGCTTCGATCCGGTAATGGGCTTTCGTCGCGAGCTGTTCACACACGCGGTTGGGCTCAAAACCTGATCGATGTTGCCGGCCTCTGGGATAGCTCAAAGGCCGGGTTCTTTTTGGAACGTTGCAACTCAGTAGGCTTATACAGCATGCGGTCAATGTATATTTGTTGAGTTTTAGTTCTACTGCATAGTTTCAGCGAGTAAATCTTCCTTTTTGCGGGAGGATTCCTGCTGCGGGGGCGATTACAGGCTAAGGCTCGTGATCGCGAACATCCGTGGAGTGTGTCGGCTTCTTTGCAGCCTGCTGAGGGCCTTTGGATCGTCGGGCGCTGGGAGCGCTATTCGCGGATGGCCGGCAGGATGCCGGCGCTACTTAGCGCTCCACGGTGAGCTGAAACTTGCCGTACTGGACGGGCGTATCGGGGACGGCCGCGATGTAGGTGCCGCGAAAATCGCGGTGGTTGAGCGCGCCGCGAAGGTGAAGTTGAAACCCCTCGTCGACCTTGCCGGCCAGCTCGAGCCAGCCGTTGCGCAGGCGGCCCGTGAGCTGGCCGCTGCCGGAGAGCGGTGCTTCCGTCTTCAAGACGGCGGTGACGCTCTCGCCGTCGATCGTGAGGACGAGCCGCGCGTTGGCGGAGATGTCCGCGGTGGTGTTCGTGATCGTGCCGTCGAGCGCGAGCGTGCGCGCGGCGGGGATCGCGGCCGTGGCCATGAGCGCGAAGAAACTGAAGGCGACGAGGAGCACGGTGGCCCGGTTCGGGAGAACAGGGATTGGGCGGCGGTGTCGCGTGCCGCGGTCCCGCCTCTCCCGAGGCGGACTACGATGGACGAGCGTATTCACGGAAGCGTTACGGTGGGTTTCTGCGCGGCGGGCGGTTTCGTCTTGTTCATTTTCTCCTGCGCTTTGCGCATCAGGAATCCCCACGTGCCTTTCGAGCCGAGCACGGCCCGGGCAAACAAGTCGTAGAGCGGGCGGGTGTCGGGGGCACCGGCCTTGCCGCGCAACTCGAAGGGTTCCTTGAGCGATCGATAGCCGTCGGCGCGCGGCTTTTTTTCGAGCAGGCTCATCCCACCCAGGATCACCGCCATCTCTTCCTTGGCCGCGAGTTCGATCGAGAGCTCGAGCGGACGATTCATCAGCGGCTCGCCTTCGCGCGCGGAGATTTTCCCGTGCGCGAGCAGCCGGGCCTGGGGTGAGTCGATCCGGAATTCGCGGAGCTGAACGTCGCCGCTTTCGTTGCGCGCACCGGAGACCCGCAGCTGATCCACGGGCATCTCGGCGAATTTCTTCAGGAGCCGGCCGAGCGCGCGGAGCTCGGGCGAAAGCAGGACAGTGCCACCGAACACCGCCGCGGTCGCCGCGAAATCCTGTTTCGGCGCGGTGAGCCGCACGATGCCCTGGCGGCCGTCGATCGTGAAATCGCCCTCGGCCCGATCGATCAGCTCGAAGAGCGCGTTGCCGCGGCTGCGCACGGTCGAGCGCACGTCGATCTTCGCATCGACCGAGGCCAGTTCGGTGGGAAACACGGTCTGCACGACGCGCGCGGAATCGAACTGCTCGATCCTGAACTCGCCGGAGGCCGCATGATCGGCGGTCTTGTTTTCCGGGTGATAATCGACGCGCAGCTGGCCGCTCCAGCGGCCAGCGAACATCTCACCGCTGAGGTTGCCGAGCACCAGTTCGTGCTCGCGCAGGTCGAGCCGCCCGCGCAACCGATCGATCTGATACGGCGCGAAGCGCACGCGCCCGAGATCGAGGTCGAAATGACCGCGCAGGTGCGACCAGAACGGAACCCCGAGCTGCGCGTAGGTCGGTTTTCGCGCGGGAGTCTCCAGCTTCGCGGTCATCGCGCCGGAGCGCGACGCGGTTGGCGGCGAGTTTTTCTCGGGAGGAGCGGGCGGAGAATAAAGCCCTTCCCAGAACGCGAGCGCTTCGGCGGCGTCGAAAAACTGGCTGTGAAAACCGGAGGCGATCTCGAGCTTTCCGGCGGTGAGGTTGAGCGCGGCGTCGAACTTGGCGTCGGTGATGCGCGGAAGGGTTTCGAGCCGCACCTCGACGCTGCCGGCGACGGTTTGTTGGCGGGAGACTTTGCCCGAAGCGGTGATCTCGAGCGCGGGCAGCACGCGGGAGTTGTCGCTGGCGGGAAGACCTTCGAGGCGCATCCAGGCTTCGATCGGCGCCTGGCCGAGCATGTCGCCGTGCGCGCGGGCGACCAGCGTGCCGCGGGTCGGCAGGCCGCTGCCGGCGAGCGCGGGCACACGGCTCAACTCGGCGAAGTCGGCGCGCGTCGTGTAGTCGATGGCGTTGGGGAGAATCGTCTGGTCGTTGCCGATGAAGCTGAGGGCGGCGTCGACGTCGACGGCGCGTTTGCCACCGACGTCGACCGTGCCGTGGGTCAGGTGGGCGATGCCGGAATAGCCGAGTTGAAACGTGGGAAACGGCATGCAGATCAGCGTGAGGTCGAGCCCGGGAGAAGCGGTGAACGCCATCTCGTGCGCGATGTCGCGGCCGGCGACGCGGGCGGAGAAATCGCGCACGTGCACGGGCTTGACCGGCCGGAGCAGGAATTTCGTGAGCTGCGCCGTGAGGGCGAACTCGGCGGGTTGCAGCGTGCCTTCGGCTTCGATGCCATCGAGCCACGGCTTCAGCCACGCCAGCGGCAGCTCGTCGGTCGTGAGGGTGAGCGGCGCGACCGTGCCGGCCGTCAACATGCCGGAGCCCGACATGCCGACGAGAAACGGCGCGGGTGCGTTCAACGCGAGCAGCTCGCGATCGCGATTGCGCACGCGCAGCTCGAACGCGTCGACCACGACGATCGTGTCGGTTTCGTTATGGGACCGGGCGCGCAGCGTCGCGAACAGCGGGCCGAAGGTCGTGGCGCTGTGCGGGAGTGCGGGCAGCTCCGCATCGAGCGCGATCGTGGTGGAGGCTTTGCGGTCCTGGGCGCGTGCCTCCGCCGAAATGCTGCCGTGGATACGGCTGCCATCGCGATGTGAGGCCTCGAGGTTGCGGAGCTCGGCGGTGTAGCGATCCGCGTGGATCGCGATGTCGGGCGCGACGCTCGCTTCGCCGGCGAAGAACGTTTTTCCGCCGACCCCGACCGACGTCTCGACGAGCCGCCACGGGGTGGTGGTTTCGAAGGTGAGCTGGCCGTCGACGCTCGAACGCAACACCGATTCGCCGGCCGCGAGGGTGCCGGCGAGTTGATAGGGTGGAAGCCAGCGCGAGACCCAATCGAGGGGAAACCGGGCGAACGTCAGTCGCGCCCATTCCGCGGTCGAGGTCGTCGCGGGCGTGGTGAGTTGGTCGAGGTCGAGCGTGAGCGGCTGGAGCAGCTGCAGCGCGAAGCAGGGTGTGCCGGCGGAGGCCTGGGCCGTGAGCGCGAAGGTTTTCAGGCGCAGCTCGGTGCCCGCGAGGGTGGCGTCCCAGCGGGCGTCGAGGGTAAAGGGCAACGGCCGGTCGGCGCCCGAGAGGAGCGTCGGCGCAGCGCCGCTGAGCTCGCCGGAGGTGTGGGCGATCGCGTTGAGGAGATCGTAACGCGCGGCGAGTTTCGCGGTGAGACGATCGCCTGGCGTGGTCGTCGCGACGAAATCGTCGATGGTAAGGACAGCTTCTGTCGTCGAAAACGTGAGGTGTGGATTGAACGCGAGGCGGAGCGGCGGCAGAGCCGGGAGCTTCGTGCCTTTGAGGCCGAGCGCAGCGATCTCGAGGGGCTGGATCGGTGAGAGCTGCACGCTGCTGCGATCGGCGGGGAGGATGAGGTTCCAGGCGGCGCTGAGGTCGGCAGGGTCGAGCACGAGTCCGGAGGCCGCGAGCCATGGGTTTGCCCAGGCAAGAGGAAGGCGTTCGAGGCGCACGGTGGCGACGGGCGATCGCGGGAGCGCGGTCGGATCGACCGGCGCGGAGAGCGCAACGCGCAGCGTGGCGGAGGATTTTTCGCCGATGAGCGTCGCATCGGCCCGAGTGAGCGAGAGCTTGCCGGCGCGGCGGGAGAGCGCGGCGGTGAGCCGGCCCTGGAACGCGTCGACGACGGCGAGTTCAGGCGCGAGCCTGGCCCAATCGCGGGCGTCGAGATTACCCGCGAGGGCGAGGTCGAGATCGCCTTCGCGGAGATCGAGCGTGACATCGGCGGTGCCATCGAGCGCGGCGGTCGGGAGCTTTTCGCCGGCGAGGCTGGCGACGAGGGATTGATCGGCGTGCGCGGTGGCGCGGCCTGTGAGTTTCGCGCGCGGGGCGTCGAGGTGGCCGGCGAATTCAAATCTGCCGGCGGAGCCGAGCTCGAGCTGGGCGCGGTAGTCCTCACCGGCCGGCGTGGCGGTGAGGTGGAGGGAGAATTTTCCGGTGGGCAGCGCGAGCGGGCCGTAACGAGGGAGCGTGAGATCGCCTTCGACGACGATCTGGCGGAGGCCGTGGTCGGCGCCCTGCGTGAGCCGGGCGCGGCCGCGGCTGCGGACTTTGTTGTCGGGGCCGGGCGGCAGGAGCGTGGAATTCAGCGTGAGCTCATAGGAGAACTCGCCGGCGGCTTCGGGCGAGGCGCCGCCGCCGTTGATGACGAACGAGCCGATGACGATCGATTGGCCGCCTTCGCGGACGGCGATCTCGCCATCGAGTTGAGCCTCGTCGAGCGCCCACGCCAGCGGCGATTGCAGGAGCTGCAGCACGCCGGCAAACGGCTCGGGGCTCGTGGGCAACTCGGCGGGCGTGAGGGTGACGAGGAGTTTGCGTGCTTCGACGCGTTCGATCCGGAGCTCGCGTCGATTGAGGAGGCGACCCGGCGCGATGCGCAGCGCGATGGGCGCGGAGCTCGCGTTCAGGCCGGGCATCGCGAAGTCGAGTCCGTGCAACTCGAAGCCGGTGGGGCCGGCGCCGAATTTCTCGAAGTCGACGCGCCAGCCGGGCTGCGAGGCGACGAGGCGGCGGAGGAGCCAGCCTTGGATGGGTGGCGTCAGCAACAGGCCGATGACGAGAGCGCTGCCGGCGAGAAGGCCGCCGAGAAAAATCCACGGCCAGCGGCGGCGCCGCCGGGCGGGACGATGCGAAGGAGTAGCGGAGTTCGGTGCGGAAGCGGACACGAAGCGGAGCCGGCAGCGTGAAAGACCGCGGCGGGGCGCCAAGCGGAAAGACGAGCACAGGCGCAGCTCCCTTCTCCGTGGGGAGGGGGCGCACGCTGCCCGTCCCTACCGACTGAGATGGCCGGCGCTACGGTTGCGCGCGGGAGGTGGCGGGTGGCTGGCCGAAGCGCGTGCCGAAGAAATCGTCGGGCAGCCAGGCGGGGGCGCGCGGGTCGTCGGCGATCGTGCGTATTAGTTCGGTGGCTACATCGGTGAACGCGACGACGGTGGGCCAGTGGATCGGTTGCGACAGGTCGTCGCCGGGCTTGTGGTAATTCGTTTTCCGGAATTCGGCCTGGCGCGCGGCGAGGTCGATCGTGGGATCGGAGGATTTTTCGCCGATCTTCAACGCGAGGGCGGGGACGCCAGCACGGACAAAGGGATATTGGTCGCTGCGGACGAAGAAGACCTCGTCGGGCAATGGATCCGGGATGAGGGAGAAGCCGGTGCGCTGCGCGGCGGTTTTCATCGAGGCGCCCAAGGTCGAGTGATCGGCGCCGAGGGCGATGAGCTCGCGGGTGGGGCCGAGGATGAGCGGCATGTCGAGGTTCACGTTGGCGGCAAAGCGCTGGACGCGCGGTGGCGGGTGACGCGACAGGTGATACGCACCGAGGAGGCCTTTTTCCTCGGCGGTGAGCGAGGCGAAGAGCACGGGACGGCGCATCCGGGGAGTGGATACGAGGCGTTCGGCGAGCTCGAGGATGACGGCGGTGCCGAGCGCGTTGTCGAGGGCTCCGTTGTAGAGCGTGTCGCCGTTCACGGCCGGGCCGATGCCGATGTGGTCGAGGTGGCCGGTGATGACGATCGGCTCGGCGGCGAGCGCGGGATCGGTGCCGGGGAGCCAGGCGAGGACGTTGGCGCTGGCGGCGTCGGTGACGGTGGCGCGGCCGGCGAGGGAAATTTCGATGCCGAGGGGAAAGGCTTGCGGTTCGCTGCGGACGGAGGCGGCGAAGACGGCGTCGATCGTCTGCGGCGCGTGCTTGAACAACGCGGCGCTGGCGGCGCGGCTGACGCTGGCGGTCGCGCGGATTTCGGGGAAGGCCTCGAAGAGCGTGCCGTCGGGCTCGACGAGCCGCATGGTGGGGAAGCGGCCGCGGTTGGCGGCGAGCGCCCAGGGGGTGCGTTTCTCCTCGGCGGGCGTGGTGACGGAGACGATGGCGATGGCGCCGCGGCGGGCGAGCTCGGCGGTCTTGTTGCGCGAATAATGAGCGCGCGCGGTGGCGGGAAGTTTAGAGGGCGAGCCGAGGAGGATGACGGCGATCTTGCCGCGGACATCGATGCCGCCGGCGAAATCATCGTATCCAAATTCTGGAGCCGAGATGCCGAAGCCGGCGAACACCGCGGGCGCGGACACTTCGCTGGAGGAGGAAGCGGCGGCGGGGCGGACGATGGTGTCGGTGAGGGTCGTGAGCGTGACGTCGCCCGTCGAGTGGCGGATCGTGAAGCGGCCGGCTTCGAGATCGAGTTTGGATTCGCGGAGCGCCATGGGTTGCAGGAAACCGTCGGTGCCGGCGGGTTCGAGGCCGAGGCGCGAGTACTGCGCGACGACATAAGCGATCGCGAGCTCGTGGCCGCGCGTGCCGGCGGCGCGGCCCTCGAGGAGGTCGTCGGCGAGGAAGGTGACGTGGGCGCGGAGGGTGCGTTCGCTGGCGGGAATCGGCGGCGAGGCCGGGTTTGCGCTGAAGGCGGTGGCGACGGTGAGAAGGAAGGCCGGAGTGAGGCGGAGGATCATGCGGAAAGGAGTCGGTCGCAGAGGGCGATCAGCCGGGTGCGGAGAGGTTCACCGCGGGTGGTGAAGGTGCGTTGGTGGCGTTCGTAGTCGGCGCGGCCGGCGGGCGTTTCGATGGGGATCGGGTCGAAGCCCAGGGCGCGCAGATCGTAGGGGCTGGCGCGCATGTCGATCGTGCGGATGTCGCGCGCGAGCTCGAAGCAGTCGGCGATCAGCTCGCTGGGCGTGAAGGGAGCGAGTTTGAAGGCCCACTTGTAGAGATCCATGTTGGCGTGGAGGCAGCCGCGCTGCTCGAGCTGCGCGGCGTCGGAGCGCGTGGGTTGGAGCTTGTTGAGAGGGCGGGCGGGGGCGGTGAAGAAACGAAACGCATCGAAATGCGTACAGCAGACGGGATTCGTTTCGACGATGCGCGCGAGGTCGGCGGGAGCGAAGCGGAGCGGCCAGGCGTTGTGGCGGATCTCGTCATGGGTTTGTCGATACACCATCGCCCATTCGTGCAGGCCGAAGCAGCCGAAGAACGCGGGGCGCGTCTGCATGGCGTCGAGCAGGCCGCGGAGCCAGGAGACGAAATCGCGGCGGTGCGGAGGAAGGGCGGCGGGGTCGAGGGCGATGGCGGAGGCGGAGAGCGCGTGGTATTCGGGCCAGCGGAGAAAGCCGCGGGCCGGTTCGCCGGTGAGGGCGACATCCGGGCCCGGGTGCCAGCGGCGCAACCACGCGGGGCGGAACGCGTAGTAGGTGAAGAGGAAGTCGTAGACGGGATGTTTCTCGCCGCGGGCGACGCGCGCCTGGTGCGGATCGGTCCATGCCCGCACCCGGGTCTCGTGCGCGCGCTGGCGTTCGAGCCAGGCGGATTCGGAGAGGACGGTGAGAGATGCGGAGACGGTGGCAGACATGGGGAAGATCCAAGCTCCAAGATCCAAGCTCCAGGGAATGTTCAAGGTCGCAAACAACAATGCGGGCGCGGCCGTGAGTGGTTGGAAACTGGGCGTTGGAGGTTCTCTGGATCTTGGAGCTTGGATCTTGGAGCTTTTCTAAAACGTGCGTTCGAGCGATGCGCCGGCCACCAACGGCCGCCAGGCGGCGCCGAATTCGCGGAGCGCCACGCGGATGCGGTCGAGCTCCTCCGCGGTAATGTCGGGCGGAGGCACGGCGTGTTGGCGGCACGCGCGGACCAGGCGTTGGGCAAAATCGGCGGGATCGCTGGCGCCGGCCCATTGCTCGGCCTCCAGGCACTCGATCAGTGCCTCGCATTGGAGAGCCTGGGTGTTTCTGAAACGGCCGAGGCTGGCGTCGGATGGTTTTCCGGCGACCTGCTCGAACGAGCCATTTTCCGCGACGCGGCCGAACACGGCGTCGCGCCAGCCCATGGTGCTCTCGATCACGAAATGAAATGCGAGGTGCGGCAGGATGCCGCGGCGGGGCATCGTGGCCGTGGACGACGAGCCGTCGGTGCGCACGCAGGCAATCGCGTCGTCGGCGGCGGCGGGCGGGGCCTTGGTGAAACGGACGAGCATCGTTTCAGGCGCGCAGGACGAGCCGGCGCACGCCGTCGATGGGCGTGCCTTGGACCGGAGCAAGAGGGAGGGGCGACCGTGGAACTACGGCGGAGAGGACGACGGGGTGCGTGAGGATCGGGCCGCTGAGTCCGGCGGGCAGTGCGTCGAGGGCGGTGTCGGGAAATAATTTTGCGGCGACCCGTGCGGCGAGGGCGAGCAGCTCGCCGATGGACTCGATCACGAGTTGGTGCGCGGTGTGGTCGGCTTCCTCGGCGAGACGGAGAATGGCGGGCGCGAGGGCGGCGATCTGACGATTCGGATCAGCGTGAGCGTAGAAGAAGCGCGTGACGGACGCGGCGTCGGCGGCTGCGCCGAGCTGGGTATGGTCACGAATGGTGGGACCGAGCCGAGAAGGGGTGGCCCAGCCTTGCAGCTCGAGCAGGGCGCGGCCGATGGCGCGGCGGCCGAGATCGTATCCACTTCCTGGATCGCCGAAGCGCCAGCCGAGGCCGCCGGCGTAGTGGATCGAGCCATCGGGTGCGCGGGCGGCGACGAAAGAACCGGTGCCGCCGTGGAGGACCAGACCGGGTTTGCCGTGGGTCGCGAGCTCGAGCACCGGCCATGAATCGTCGGCGGTGAAGACGCGGCCGAAGCCGGTGAGAGTCGCGGCGGTCTCACGCCAGAACGCGCGGTTGCCGGCGGCGTAGATGTGGGTGTGGGTGATGGTGGGAGCAGCTGGGAGCTTAGGGCTGAGAGCTGAGAGATCGGAAGTCGGAGCGAGAGTCTCGGAGTTGGGCGTGGTGGGTTGAGCGTGGAGAGCGGCGGTGAGCTGGCAGAGGGCGTCGGTGACGATGAGGCGTGCCTGTTCGGGGCCGGCGACGCTCGGGTTGCAGCCGGGCGCGAGATGGCGGGCGACGATCGTGCCGGCCTCATCGAGGAGGATGCATTCGGTCTTGGTGCCGCCGCCGTCGATGCCGATACGGTATGAGGTGCCCACGGAACTTGCGGATTAGGGAGAAAGGTTGGACGACGGAATTTATTTTTCGGGGGCGTGAGGGGGTTCCGGGGCGGAACCCGTTCAGGCGAGCTGTTTGGTGAGGCGGTGCTTGTATTTTGCGCCGACGGCCCGGTTGTGTTCGATCGCGCCGGGGATGTTCTGGCTGCGGAGGACGGGCAGGTCGTGGCCGTTGTTATTCAGCCACTCCATGACGGAGAGCATGAGCCAGTTGAGGATCGAGGAGCCGATGAACGTGCTCGTCGGGCCGGTCATGATGTCGTCGGTGAGCTTCATGACGGTGTCGCCGGGGACGCCGCCGTTATCGAGGACGAAGTCGGAGAGCTCGTGGAGTTTCTTCCCGCTGGGATGGACGGTCTTCGCGGTGGTGGACATCGCCACGGAGGTGAGGCCGACGACGATGCAGCCTTTTTGTTTCGCGTGAAGGGCGACCTCGAGCGGCGAGGAGTTCTTGCCGGAATTGGAGATGACGATCACGACCTCGCCGGAGCGGAGCTCGTACTGGCGATCGTAGCGCTGGACGAGCGCGGTGCCGTAGCCGACGAGGTTTTCGATGAAGCCGGCGGTGGGATCGGGAATGCTGGTGATGCAGACGAGTCCGCCGGCGCGGCCCACGATCTCGCGGGCGATGATCTCGCTGTGGCCGCTGCCGAAGGTGTGCACGATCTCACCGCGGGCGATGCTGGCGCCGATGATGGGCGCGAGTTTTTCGATGACGGGCAGGTTGGTGGCCCACGCGGTCGCGAGCATTTCGTTGGCGCGGGTGTAGTAAGCGGAAGCTAGGTTGGGCATGGTTTGGTGTGGGGAACTGGGAGGATGGAGAGATGGAGAGAAGGAGAAGGGGAGGGAAGGACGGAACTTGCGGTGCGAGGGCGGAATTCTACCGTGCGCGCGAATGATTCGGGCGATCGATCACATCAATATTGTCGTGAGGGATCTCGAGCGGTCGGTGCGGTTTTATTGCGACCTGCTCGGGTTCACGAAGACGAAGGAGGCGTATCTCGAGGGCGAATGGATCGAGCGGTTCGTGGGGTTGCGCGGGGTAAAGGCGCGGGCGGTGTTTGTCGTCGCGCCGGACGGTGAGCCGCGGATCGAGTTGTTGCAGTATTACGCGCCGGAGGGAGTGGCGCGGGAGGAAAACTCGCGGCCGAATACGATCGGGCTGCGGCATTTCGCGCTGCGGGTGGATGACATCGGGGCGATGGTGGGGAAGCTGCGGGCGGCGGGCGTGACGGTGTTGAGTGAACCGGTAAGAGTGCCGCCGGGCGTCGTGCAGCACGATGCGGGGGAGAAGACGCTGGTTTATTTCCTGGATCCGGACGGGGTGATTCTGGAGCTGGCGGAGTATCGGTAGCGGGAGGCTTCGCCTCAGACCAAAGTACCAAGGGACAAAGGGCCTCCAAACCCCAAGCCCAAAACCCAAAACTCAGAACCCAAAACGCACCTCAGGCCGCTTCCCAGCGGCCGTAGATGCCGCAGGGGAGAACTTTGCCGTCGCGCTGGATTGGCAGGCCGACTTCGCCGGCGGTGATCTTGCCGCCGCGGCCATGCATGAGCTCGGCGAGGAGATTGGCGACGACCGTGGGCGAGAGGCGGGCGGTGTAGGCGTTGATCAGGAAAAAGAGCGGTTGCTCGGTGAGCAGCGCGCGGCACTCGGTGAGGAGCTCCCAGAGGTGGTCCTCGAGTTTCCACATCTCGCCGGTGCTGCCGCGGCCGTAGGTCGGCGGGTCCATGATGATGGCGTCGTAGGTGCGGCCGCGCTTCAGCTCGCGGCGGGCGAACTTGAGGCAGTCGTCGACGATGGTGCGGATGGGGGCGTCGGCGAGGCCGCTGAGGGCGGCGTTCTCGCGGCACCATTTCACCATGCCTTCGGCGGCGTCGACGTGGCAGACGGCGGCGCCGGCTTTGGCGGCGGCGATCGTGGCGGCGCCGGTGTAGCCGAAGAGATTGAGGACGTTCGGGGCTCGGCCGGTGCGAGACCGCGCGGTCGCGATTTTCGCGCTGAACCAGTCCCAGTTAACGGCCTGCTCGGGGAAGAGCCCGGTGTGTTTGAAGGACGTCGGGTGGATCTTGAAGGTGAGGCCGAGCGGCGCGTAGGAGATTTTCCAGGATTCGGGGAGCTTGCGGCGAAACTCCCATTTGCCGCCACCCTGCTCGCTGCGGTGATAAAAACCGTCCCAGTTTTCCCAGCGCGCTGCGGCCTGGCCGGCGCGGCGGGTGGCGGCGTTGGCGTTGCCGGTGCCGTGGCGCGGCCAGATGATCTGCGGGTCGGGCCGGACGAGGGAGTATTCGCCCCAGCGTTCCTGTTTCATGCCGTCGCCGCAATCGAGCAGCTGATAATCCCGCCAGCGGTCGGCGACGATGAGGGCGGGACGTTCGGTCTTCATGAAGAGCGGTTTTTGGGCGCGAATCGCCGGCCTGAACATGAAAAAGTGTCCATAGGCCAACCTACCACAGCCAGGGGCAGCCGATTGCGCCGCGCGGTGCAGCCTGCACTGCATCGGCGGACATTTGTGCCGATAGAGACGGAGGCAGCCGTTCAACGCCTGCCCGCCATGTCATCTCCTGTTACCACGACCGACAAACCGCCCATGACGGGCAACGCCGGAGAACGCGTTTATCGCGTGCTGGTGGTCGACGACACGCCGGCGATCCATGCGGATGTGCGGAAAATACTTCCGGGGGCAGCTCGCGAAGACGACCCCAAGCCGAAGAGGCGGGATTGGGACATCTTTGGTGGTGGTCCCGGACCGGAGAAGCCGGCGGTGCGGTTCGAGGTCGATAGCGCTTACCAGAGCAGAGACGGGATCGCGTATGTGGAGGAGGCGGTGCGAAGCGGGCGGAGGTATGCGGTGGCGTTCGTCGACATGCACATGCCGCCGGGCGAGGACGGGCTCGAGACGATCCTGGCCCTCTGGCGGGTCGATCCCCACGTGCAGGTCGTGATCTGCTCCGCGTATTCGGATTACAGCTGGGCGGAGATTATCGCGGCGACGGGGGACACCGATCAGTTGGTGATCCTGAGAAAGCCGTTCGAGACGATCGAGTTGCTGCAACTGGCGCACGCGCTGGCGAAGAAATGGGATTTGCATGGCGCGATGCAGCGGCACGTCGAGCACCTGCAGGCGCAGGTCAGCGAGCGCACGCGCGAGCTGAGCGAAAAGCAGGCGGTGTTTCAGCTCATTCTGGAGAACGTGACCGACCTGATCGCGGTCGTGGACGAGAAAGGAAAACGCATCTACAACAGCCCTTCGTACCGCGCCGTCCTCGGGTTCGAGCCGCACGAGCTGCAGCAGACGCATGCGTTCGCGCAGATCCACCCCGACGATGAGGCAACCGTGCAGCGCGCGGTCGCAGATGCCCGACAGACGGGCCGCGGCGAGCTCGTGATCTACCGCATGCGCCACAAGAACGGCGCGTGGCGGACGCTGGAGTCGTGTGCCGGGGTGGTGCGCGGGGCCGAGGGGAAGCTGGCGTATTTCGTGATCGTCGCACGCGACATCACGGAACGGCGCGAGGTCGAGCTGAAGCATCAACTCGGGCAGAAACTCGAGTCTATTGGCCGGCTGGCGGCCGGCATCGCGCACGAAATCAACACGCCGACCCAGTTCATCACGGACAACACGCGTTTCCTCACGGAGGCGTTCCAGCAGTTTGCCGTCGTGTTGAATCAAGTCCGCGCCGGAAGCGGGTCGGTCGGGGCCGGGGCCGAGCCGAAGCCGGGCGTGCCGGTGCTCTCCGCGGAGGCGATGGCGGAGCTGGATTATCTCCTGACGGAAGTGCCCCGCGCTTTGCAGCAGAATCTCGATGGCCTGACGCGCGTCGCTCGCATCGTGCAATCGCTGAAGGAGTTTTCGCATCCCAACTCGCCGGACAAGGCGGCGGTGGATCTCAATCGCGCGATCGAGACGGCGATCGCAGTCTGCCGCCACGAGTGGAAATACGTCGCGGATGTGGTGACGGAACTGGACGGGAACCTGCCGCCGGTGCCGTGCGTGCTCGATGAGTTCAATCAGGTGATGCTCAATCTGCTGGTGAACGCGGCGCACACCGTCGGCGAAGCGTTGAAGGCGAGGCAGGAACAACGCGGCACGATCACGGTGCGCACGCGAGTCGAGGGAGACGCGGCCGTGATCGAAGTGGCCGACACCGGGATGGGCATCCCGCCGGAGGTGGGTGCGCGGGTGTTCGAGCCGTTTTTCACGACGAAGGAAGTGGGGAAGGGCACGGGACAGGGGTTGTCGCTCGTGCATGCAGTGGTCGTGAAGCACCATGGCGGGAGCATCGATTTTTCCTCGAACGTGGGCCGCGGCACGACGTTTCAAATCCGCCTTCCGCTGGCAGTCGCCGCGGGGCGAACTGCCGCGTGAACCACGCCACCGCCTCGCCATGAGCACGCAGAAAATTCTCTTCGTCGACGACGATCCCAACATCCTCGCCGGTTTTCAGCGCACGCTGCGCAAGCAGTTCTCGTTCGACATGGCGCTCGGGGGCGTGGAAGCGCTGGCGTTGTTGGAGAAGAGCGGACCCTACGCGGTCATCGTCGTCGACATGCGCATGCCCGGCATGGATGGCCTCGAGTTGCTCGAGCGCGTGCGTGAGGCTGCGCCGGATACGGTGCGGCTCATGCTCACGGGCAACGCCGATCAGCAGACCGCGGTCGAGGCGGTGAATCGCGGGCAGGTTTTCCGGTTTCTCAACAAACCCTGCGGTCCCGAAGTGCTCACCCCGGCGCTGGAAAGCGGTTTGCGGCACTATGAGCTGGCGCGGCTCGAGCGTGAGCTGCTGGAAGGCACGCTCGCCGGCAGCATCAAAGTGCTCGCTGACGTGCTCGGCATGGTGGCGCCCGAGGCGCTCGGGCGCGGGCAACGACTGCGGGAATTGATGCGGCGCTTCGGGCGGATGGCGGGAGCGGGGCCCGAGTGGGAGATCGAGATCGCGGCGCTGCTCTCGGCGATCGGGTGCGCGTCGATTCCGCCGGCGGTGTTGCGCCGGCTGGCGGCGGCGAGCGAGCTGAACCCGGAGGAGAAAGGCATTCTGCGGCGCGTGCCACAGGTGGGACACGATCTGCTGGCGGGCATCCCGCGTTTGCAGGAAGTCGCACGCATCGTGCGGTATCAGCAGCAGCATTTCGACGGCACGGGCAATCCCGGCGACGGTTGTGCGGGCGAGGCGATTCCGATTGGCGCACGGCTGCTCAAGATTCTGATCGACCGGCTCGAGCTGGAGGCGGATGGCGTCGTGAAACAACGCGCGCACGACGCGCTGCGAGCGCGGGAGGGGCACTACGATCTTCGTCTGCTGGACCTCAACTTCGCGTGTTATCCCCACTTTCTGGATACACCGGTGACCGCGGAGCGCCCCGTGCTGACGCTCCCGGTCGATTGCCTCGTGGCCGGCCATGTGGTGGTTTCGGACATCGTCACATCAACCGGTTTGCTGCTGGTGGGCGCTGGCATCCGGCTCTCGGAAATGATGCTGGAACGCTTGCGCAATCATGCGGTGCTGGGCGAGGTGAAGGAGCCTGTCTTCGTGCAGGATTCTCCGGCCGAAGCGTAAGGGCGCCTCAACGATTCGAGGTTGGAGGCACGGAGGGCAACGTGCCGCGGACGAGAGGCGAGGAGTGCTTATTGCATGGTGGAGTGCAATATGCATGGGGAGAATCACGGGCATTGCATTGACTCATGGTCGAGGGTTTTACGAAATTTCCGGTCCATGAGCTCAAACCTAATTCACAGAACCCTCGTCGCAGTTCTCATAGCGTCGGCGCTGGCGGCCAGTGCGAACGCGGACGTGGTCGAAACGAAGAACGGGGCGCGAATCGTCGGTAAGGTGGTGCGCATCTCCGAAGGCGCGATTTCGGTCGACACCGATTACGCGGGCATGCTGGCGGTGAAACAATCGGAAGTCCTGAGTGTGACGACCGATACTCCGGTGGCCGTGCGGCTCGCCAGCGGTACGCGCATCGATGGCAAAGTGACGGGCTCGCCGGACGGCTCGTTGCGGATCGTGGGCGATGACGGTACGATTACGACCACGGTAGAAAAAGTGGCGGCGAGCTGGAAGGCGGGCGGCAAAGATCCGGAGATCGCGGCGCTGGAGCGGCATTGGGCGTACGAGGCGGCCGTCGATGTGGCGGGCAAGAACGGCAACAAGGATCAGCTCGGCACCGCGGCCTCGCTGCGGGCCATATTGAAGACCCAGCGGGATACGCTGCAGTTCTACACTGCGTACGATCGACAGGAGACGGATGGGTTGAAGTCCGCCGATCAGTTCAAAGCCGGCGTGGATTACCAAAACAATTTCAGGGGCAGAACCTCGTGGTATGTGCGCGATGAAGGCGGTTTCGATCGGATCAAGGACATCGAGTTGTATAACGTGGCCGCGGTCGGTTTCGGATACGATGTGATCAAGGAGCCGAAGCATGTGCTCACGACCCGCGCCGGTCTCTCGTATCGCTATGAAGGATACAAGAACCCGACTACGACCGACGTGAAGAGCGCAGGCTTGGACTTCGGGCTCGCGCACGAGCTGACGTTCGGCAACTCGAAGCTCGTCAACCGTCTGTCGTACGTGCCGGCCTTTGATGATTTCGGCAACTACCGGGCGAACCACGAATCGTTCTACGAGATTCCGTTGACGGCCCCGAGTTGGAAACTGCGGCTGGGCGTGAGCAACGACTACAACAGCCAGCCGGGCGTGGGGGTCGAGAAGATGGATACGGCGTATTTCACCCGGTTCGTGCTGAACTGGCGCTGAGGCGCGCGACACGCGCCTCACGCCAGTTCAGTTGAAGGGTGAAGTTTAAGTTTAAGAAACGGCGGCGGCGCGGGCGCGGATGCCCGCGTAGGTAAGTCACCGCGCGGGCCTTCAACTTAAACTCCCCGCTTAAACTAAAAGGCGCACGGCCCGAAGGGGCCGTGCGCCTTTTCAGTTGCTCCCTTTTGCGGGTTCGCTCGTCTCTCTCACCCTATGAAGACACGTGTCTTTTCTCTCCTCGTGTTGGCCGGCCTGATTGCTCCCCTCGCGAGCCTGAACGCCGCCAACGCCGCCGCCCCGAAACTTACCCGCACCGACGATCGCGTGCGCATCGAGCTCGGGGGCCAGTTGTTCACCGAGTATATTTTCAAGGGCGCGCCGAAACCTTTCCTTTATCCGGTTCTGGCAGCCGACGGCACCGAGCTGATGCGGAACTTTCCGATGAAGAAGGATGTGCCGGGCGAGGTGATGGACCACCCGCATCACCGGTCATTGTGGTTCACGCACGGCGCGGTGAACGGCGTCGATTTCTGGGCGGAGAGCGAGATCGGAAAACCCGGCCAGATGAAGCAGGGCCAGATCGTCAGCGAGTCGGTGGAGCACAGCGTGAAGAACGGCGCGGGCGAGATTCGTGCGCGCAACAAATGGGTGGGACCGGATGGCAAGGTCCATCTGACGGACGAGACGACCATCCGTGCGCGTCAGCTGGCGGATGGCAGCCGGATCCTCGACTACGAGGTCACGCTCAAGGCGCCGAAGGACAAGCCGGTGGTGTTCGGCGACACGAAGGAAGGGTCGATGGCGATTCGCGTGCCGCTGTGGATGACGCCGGCGCATTCCTACAACGAGGTCGTGAAGGATGCTCAAGGGAAGACGACGCGGAAGCGGATCAATCACCCGGGCAAAGGTTCGATCGTCAACGCCGAGGGTATCCGGGACAAGCCGACCTGGGGAAAGCGGTCGACGTGGGTTGATTATCACGCTCCGAAGGACGGCAAAGTTTACGGCATCGCGATGTTCGATCATCCAAAGAATCCGCGGCATCCGACCTGGTGGCACGTGCGTGATTACGCGCTGTTTGCCGCGAATCCGTTCGGCCAGCACGATTTCGAATCCACGCCCGAAAAGAAGCTTCCGGCCGGCACCGGCGACCTGACGATTCCGGCGGGCGGCAGCACGACGTTCCGCTGGCGGTTTTATTTCCACGAAGGCGACGAGAAGACCGGCAAGGTCGCTCAGCGCTACAAGGAATACGCCGCTGGAAAGTAAACGCAGTCGTCCCGCCTGCATCGCCAGAGAAGCAGGCGGGCGCCGCAGCCCGCCCGGCGCCGCGTCGGCAGGAAGACCGCGAAGCTCTCAAACCCCTAAAAAAACCCCCGTCATGAATGTTCTTTCCCGTCGCACATTTCTCAAAACGTCCTCCGTTGCCGCTGCGAGCCTCGGCTTGAGCGCGCGTTCCTGGGCGCAGGTCGCCGGCGCCAACGGTGACATTCGAGTGGCGGTCGTGGGCCTAAATTCCCGCGGCGCCGGTTACCATCTGGGAAACCTCTTGAAGATTCGCGGCGTCCGCGTCGTCGCGCTTTGCGATCCCGATACGGCGGTGCTCGATCGCGTGAAATCACAAGCTCGCGGCGCGCGAACGTTCACGGATGTGCGCGAGCTTCTCGATCTGAAGGATCTGGATGCGGTCACGATCGCGACGCCGAATCATTGGCACGCGCTCGGGGCGATCTGGGCGTGTCAGGCGGGGAAGGATGTGTACGTCGAGAAACCCGTTTCGCACAACGTCTGGGAAGGTCGGCAGCTCGTCGCGGCGGCGGCGAAATACCAGCGCGTCGTGCAGTGCGGCACGCAGATCCGCTCCGGCGCGGGCCTGCAGGAAGCGGTCGCATGGGTGCGGGCGGGGAATCTCGGCAAGGTCACGGCGGCGCGCGGGTTTTGCTACAAGCCTCGCGGCTCGATCGGAAAGGTCGACGGGCCGCAGCCCGTGCCTGCCTCGGTGGATTACGATTTGTGGTGCGGACCGGCCCCGAAGGAGCCGCTCATGCGCAAGAAGCTGCACTATGACTGGCATTGGGTGCACGTCACGGGCAACGGCGACGTCGGCAACCAGGGCATCCATCAGATGGATGTCGCGCGCTGGTTTCTCGGTGAGACCGGACTGCCGCGACGCACGCTGAGCGTCGGTGGCCGGCTTGGATACATCGACGATGGCAACACGCCGAACACGCAGGTTGTGATTCACGATTACGCGAGCGCGCCGTTGATCTTCGAAGTCCGCGGTCTCCCGACAAGGGCTGGGGCGGTGACCGAAGGAAAGCGCGGCAAGAGTGGTCCGGCGATGGACAACTATCGCGGCGTCGGCGTGGGCAACGTGATCGACTGCGAAGGCGGATCCGTGGTGACGTCGAATTATTTCACCGCGACGGCTTACGACAAAGCGGGCAAGGTCGTGAAGGAGTTCAAGGGCAGCGACCGGCACATGCAGAATTTCATCGACGTGATGCGCAGCCGGAAAGTGGCCGACCTCTACGGACAAATTGAGGAAGGACATCTCTCCAGCGCGCTGTGCCATCTCGGCAACATCTCGCATGTGCTCGGGCACGCGGCTGCGCCGGGCGTGCTGCGCGAAAAGATCAAGGGCAACGCGCCGCTGGCCGAGGCCTGCGGGCGGATGACCGAGCATCTCGCGGCCAACAAGGTCGACCTGGAGAAGACGCCGTTGACGCTTGGCGTCCCGCTCACGATCGCTGCCGGGCGGGAGAGCTTCACCGGCGAATTTGCGACCGAGGCGAAGCCGCTGCTCACCCGGAAATATCGGGCGCCGTTCGTCGTGCCGCGTCTCGAGGCGGTGACGGCGGCGAGCTAATCAAACAACACTGTAGCCATAGGAGGATTGCTTGCGGGTAGAGCGAGGCGTCCTCGCCGGGCCGAAGCGGGACGGCTCATCGGGGACGGTTCGCCCTACCTCGCTGTCTCTGGCCTGCGAAAACGGCAGAACGCTGTGCGACGCTACTCCTTCGCCGGCCGCTGGTGGCGGAGGAGCCACTGGTAGAGCTCCGGGTTCGCGTAGGTCTCGGTCCAGGAGTCGTGTTGAGATTCTGGATACACGGTGAGCTGTGGATTTTCCACCTGCATGTGCCGCAGCATCGCGACCATCCGTTCGGACTCGACGAGCGGCACCGCCGGATCCTTTGCGCCGTGGAAAGCCCACACGGCGAGCCGGCGGAGATCGTCACGTTTGTGGATGCTCGACATGTGCGCGCGGGCGAACTCGCCGCCGCCGCAGATCGGTACGAGCGCGGCGAAGCGTTCGGGATACGCCGTGCCGAGCGCCCACGCGCCGTAGCCGCCCATGCTCATGCCGGTGAGATAAACGCGCCGCCGGTCGACCCGGTGGTTCGCCTCGATTTCATTCAGGAGCGCGAGCAGCGCGTCGGTTTCCCACCAGTCGTTCTTCGGGCACTGCGGCGAGACCACGATGAAGTTTTCCGAGAGCAGCTTTGCCGCTTCGCGTTCGCGGGGAGTGAGGTTTTCCCCGCGCAGCAGCTTGGGCGGGCCATGACGCGCGGTCGACCAGACGTCATCGCCCCGCTCGCCCGAGCCGTGGAGAAAGAGCAGGAGCGGCCAGCGTTTCCGGCCGTTGGGATCGTGGTCGCGCGGCAGCGCGAGCAGATACTTGTAGCCGAGAGTCCGGGTTACCGTGCGGGCGAAGTGGTGGATTGTCTGGGTGGAGTCGGCGGCGCGCGATTTAGGCATGAGAGAGGTGCATGCGATCAGGAACGAGATCCCAATGAGTGGAGCGCGGAGCATGGGCGCGGGGGACTGACCGCGGAGTGTCGATCAGGTGCCGTAGAGCCGGTCGCCAAAATCGCCGAGGCCGGGAAGGATGTATCTGCGGTCGTTCAGCGTGCGGTCGAGCGCGGCCGTGTGGATCGCGGTGCCGGGGTGATATTGCTCCACCTCGGCGACGCCCTCGGGGGAGCTCACGATGCAGACGAGCCGGACGTCGGTGGCGCCGTGTTGCTTCACCACCGTGAGCGCCTGCACGGCCGAGCCGCCCGTCGCGAGCATCGGGTCGACGACGAAGACGTGGCGACCGGCGAGCGGCGGCAGCTTGCAGTAGTAGCTCCGGGCCTTCGCGGTCTCGTGATCCCGCTCGAGCCCGACGTAGCCGACGCTGACATCGGGAAACAGATCCGTGAACGGCTGCACCATGCCGAGCCCGGCGCGCAGGATCGGCACGACGACGAGCGGTTGATGCGAGAGCACGCGGCCGGTCATCGCCTCGAGTGGCGTGTGGATGATTTTCTCTTCGGACTCGAGATCGCTGGTCGACTCGATCGCGAGCAGCAGACTCAGCTGATAAGCGAGCGTGCGAAACGTCGCCGGTTTCGTGGTCCGGTCGCGCAGGTGCGTGAGGATGTGCGCGGCAAGCGGGTGATCGAGGACGTGGACGGGCATGGGCGCAGGCGCGGAGTTTTGAGTTTGGGGTTTGAAGTTGGATGAGCAAGGCACGCGCGGCGGGAACTCGAAACCCAAAACTCCGCGCCAGCTCAGAGCAGATCGCGCTCCACTTTGCGCTCGAGGTGTTCCTCGAATTCCTTGCGGAGATCCCTCTGCTTGCCACGCAGACCGGACATCGTGGCGAGCCACTGATAGGCTTCCTCGCGCAGATGTTTGGGCAGGACTGGTTCCATCGTGAGCACGCGTTCGAAGGCGCGGACGCATTGCGCCGCCAGCTGCTCGCACACGATCTGCGCGGTGGCCGAGCCATGCTGGCCGGCGAGGTGTGAGGCGTGGTCGATGTTGCGCCGCCGCCGTTGCAACTCGCCGCGATAGCCGAAGAGGCTCGGCATGATCACGGTGGCGGTGCGCGGAAAATAGCTCGCCATCAGGTTCCACGGCTCGGTGCGATGCTCGCCGGCCGAGCGGATATCGCTGCGCACGAGGACGGCCGGGATGTCGGCTGATTTGGCGAACATGAACTCGACGACCGTGCCGCTATCGAGATCGCTGCCGTCGAAGTTGAAGAGCGCCAGATCGCAGCCGACGAGTGCGCGCAGGTTGAAGTCGCGGATGGCGCGCGCGCTGCGGCCGCGCAGCTCGGCGAAATCCTGCGGGAGGATGCAACGAAAACGCCCGTGGGATTTTTCGTAGATCGCCTCGGCCAGCCAGGCGTTGCCGATGAGATGCTTGAGCGAGAACAGCTCGCCGCCGAGATAGACCGAGTAGCTGCGTTTCTTCTTCTTCATCGGGCGGGGGGGGATGGGGGCCGGGGTTTAGGGTCTGGGGGGCGTATTCAGTTTCGTGATGCGTTCGACTCCAATCCCTAGATCCCAGACCCAAGATCCAAGACCCTATCTCAACCCTAGATCCTTATCTCACGGCTGCAGCGTGAGCGTGTGTTGCGTCTTGCCGGGCAGGAACGGCGTCGGTTCGCCCTTCACCCACGCCTCGTGTCCGGCGCGATAAAAGGGCGAGAGCGGATGGCCGCTCTGGCCGCCGGGCATGTGGAAAATCCCTTCGTCTTCGCGACCGGGCGATACGACCAGCCGCTCGCTGGCACCGTGTCCCGGGCTTTGCACGCGCGGCATGTCGTCGCCGCCCGGCAGCGGATCGGCGGGCATGTTGAGGCGGTCGGCGAGCCACGGAAAAGAATGGCTGAACGGGTGCCGGATTCGCGCGGTGTTGCGCCAGCCCCAGTTGGCTTTCGGCATCGCGACGCCTTGCTTGTCGATCACGTGAATCACGTCGTCGCAGGCGGCGACGAGCAGGTCGTCCCAAGTGGCGAACGCGGGCGCGAGCAGGTGCAGGGGTTTTTGCTCGAGCATCGTCCAGAACGCGGGTTCGACCTGAAACTCGCTCCAGTTGAACTCGGAATACGCTTCCGTGCACGATTTGAAGATCGGGCCAAACACGCGCGCGAGCACTGCGATTCTAAATTCACGCACGAGTCGGTAGCTCACCGCGTCGATGCTGGCGCGGCCTTCCCATTTCTCGGCGAACGCCCGCAGTGCGGTGCGGGCTTTTTTCCCTTCGGTCGCGGCGGGCGTGAGCGTGCGCAGGAGGAGTTCGTGCCAGCGCTCGAGAAACAGCGCGCGGTCGTCGAGCTGGACCGCGAGCAGATCGCGCGGCGTCGCGCGTGCGAGCGCGGAAAGTCCATCGCGAATCTGCGCGGCGCGGGGCGCACGGCGGTACGCGCCATCGCCGAGCTTCGCGAGCGCTTCGCCGCCGACTTCGCGCTGGTTCGCCGACCAGAGCCGGCCGGGTTTGACGGAGTCTGCGCCACGCACGACCGGAATTTCCGCGGGCGCGAGATAACCCTCCCAACGGCGGTCGCCAAACGCCCACGAGACTGGCAGGCGACCGGTGTAGCCCACGCGTTTCGGAATACGGCCGGCGATCGTCCAGGCGATGTCGCCGGCGCGATCGGCGAGGAGGATGTTTTGCGCCGGAATGCCCGCACGGTGCGCGACGGCGATGGCCGCAGACGTGGTCGTCGCGGTTTCGATTTCCATCAAGGTGAGATCCGTCGCGGCGACGTCGTGCGCGATCCAGCGCAGCGCGAAAGGGCGCTCGTTCTCGTTGGCGATGACGATCGGTCCCCAGATCGTGTCGGAGAACTCCTTCGTGACGGGCTTCTCCCCTTTCACGAGGATCGTTTCCTTCCGAATCTCCATTTGCAGCATGCGCTCGTGTCCGGGCGCGGTGTAGAGGACGCGCGAGATGCTGTTCACGCCGATCTCCACGAGATCGAGTGTGTCGATGTAGGCGTTGGTGAAGCCCCAGGCGACGTGGCCATTGCTGCCGGCGACGATTGCGGGCGCGCCGGGCAGGGTGACGCCGGCGACGCGGCGGACGGAGTTGGGGCTCTCGGCGTCGGTCCATTCGAGCACCGTGCGGAACCACGTATTGGGCACGCCGTGATCGAGGTGCATGTCGTTCGCGAGCATCGCCGCACCGGTCGCGGTGTGAGTGCCGGCGAGCGCGAAGGCATTCGAGCCGATCGCCGCTTCAGGATCGCGTGCGGGAAAGGGGAACGGATCGCGGACGGGTGTGCCGCTCGCGGTCGCGACACCTTCGCCGCGAGGGAGATGGCCGCTGACTTTTCGCGTGCGCAGGTTGATGACCTTCGGGCCGGGAATCGGAGGGAGCGGCGCGGTCGTGCCGTCGAGTGCGGCGTCCCGCGGCGTGACGACGGGGACGAAAAACGCGACGGCCTCCTCGCCGAGCTCGTCGCGGAGTGTCATGAGCGAGCGCTCGTAGGAACCCATCTCGTCCTGCAGATCGAGGGCCATCGCGTGGATCACGAGCAGCGTGTCCTCGGGTTGCCAGGGTCTCGGCGGATCGCGCAGCACGATATATTCGAATGGTTTTTCACCGAGTGCGCGGAGGCCGGCGTTTACCCCGGCGGTGTACGCTTCAATGGTGGCGCGCTGGTCGGCGCTGAGTTGGGCGAGTGTCTTTTGGGCGCGGGCGCGGAAGGCGTGCAGGCGGTTCGCGATGTCACGCGGAAGGGCGCGTTTGCCGAAGAGCTCTGCGAGTTCGCCGGCGGCGGTGCGCCGCAGGAGATCCATTTGAAAGAAACGTTCCTGGCCGTGCAGCCAGCCGAGCGCGCGGGAGACATCGAGGCGCGTGCGGCCGCGAATCGTCGGCACCCCGAGGGCATCGCGCTCGATCGTGACGGCGGCGGAGACGCCGGTGGCGGTCGCGGTGCCGTCGAGTTGGGGCAGGCTGGCGCGAACCCGCCAGTAAATCCAGCCGACGCCGATCAAGGCGAGCAGCAGGATGAGGCTGACCGCGCTCGCGAGCAGACGAAGGCGTTTCGCAGCTTCGGGATTCATTTAGAGGTCAGGACAGTCCGGAGCTTTCGCGATTCACAGATCCAGTTTCTGACGAATCTCGCCGACGATCTCGGCCGGAGTTTTCGTGATGTCGACCGTGAGCGCATCGGCGGGCGGCTCGAGCGTGGCGAATTGCGACTCGAGCATTTGCGGCTTCATGAAATGCCCCTTGCGCGCATTCATCCGCTCGAGGATGAGATCGAAATCGCCGGTGAGGTGGACGAGCTTCACGCGGCTGGCTTCGGGGATGGCGGCGGCGCGGTATCGCTCTTTCAGCGCGGAGCACGTGACGATGGCGGATTCGCCGCGCGCGAGAACGGCGGCGATGTGGGCGCGGATAGCGGCGAGCCACGGTTCGCGATCCTGGTCGCTGAGGGGCGCGCCCGCGCTCATTTTCGCGACGTTTTCGGGCGGGTGAAAGTCGTCGGCGTCGCGAAAACTCCAGCCGAGCTGGGCGGCGAGCTCGAGGCCGACCGTGGTTTTGCCGCTGCCGGAGACGCCCATCAAAAGCACGACGATTGGATCGCGCAGTTCCCACGCGCGGCGCGCGACGGGATCGCGGCCTTCGTCGAAATCGAGGTAGTCGAACATGGTGACGATCGGTTTCGCCTCGAGCCCGCTCTCGCGGATGCGTCGCGCAAGGACCTCGGCGCCGGTGTCGCGCCAGCCGCGTTTCATCATGAAGCCGTTCCAGACTTCGCACTCTTCGTCGGAGCGCGCGCCGCCGCGTTGCTCGGCCCAGGCGAGGAGTTGCGCGTCGTCGCAGTCGGCGGCAAGCGTGCGCTGTCTCAGCTCGGCGTAATCGATGCGCAGGAAGGCGAGGCAGCGTCCGTCGAAGCCCTTGCCGACATTGGCGACGTAGTCGGGCGGGAGTTGGCCGGCGGCGTGGAGCCGGATCTTGTCGAGCATGCGGCCGAAGTAGACGAGGCGGCCGACCTTGGCGTAAGGGCTGCGCAATCCGGGAACGGGCGTGGGCATTTAGAAATGTGTGGAGATGAGCGGCGACGAGGGCGGCCGGCGGCGGTGCGGCTGATCACACAAATCGAAAATGCGGAATCATAAATCAAAAATTGCGCGCCGGTTGCGTTCTTCGCCGCCTCGCACGACCGAAATAAAGCCCGGTCGCGAGGACGCCGAGCAGCCACGTGGGAAAGTTGATCCAGAGCTGGTGAAACGGCACGGGATACCGATTGCACACCCAGATGATCAGCACGTGTTTCACTGCGATGAGGATCCAGCAGATGAAAAAAAACCGCTCGACCTTGGGATCGATGCGCTCGACCGGATGGCGTTCCACGCGCACCGCTTCGATAAACGCGCTGCGTTCGACCTCGGGTGGCGGACGGCCGGTGATGAGTTGAAACAGGTTCGCGAACATGTGGGTGTGCCAAGGTAGCGCGCGCGGCGGAAAAGCAAAAGGGAAGACGCGGAGCGGTGATGGCGGCCGGGAGTTCGGCTGGAACCGACTGCAATGCGCCACGCGAAGTCGCGGCGCGGAGTTGAATTGCACGCGGCTCGAATTCACCGTGTTGGCATGCCCGAACCCCACGTGCCCGCGATTGCGTCCGCTGCCCAGCCGCCGCGCGAGGAGACTCCTGCGCGCCTCGGCTCACCGAGTGCTGCGGCCGCGGGATTGAAGGCGGTGGGCGTGACGGCGCAGCTCGTCGGTGCGATGGGCGTCGCGCGAGGGGTGCGGGCGCTGCTCGATGTCAATCAGACGAATGGTTTCGACTGCCAGTCATGCGCGTGGCCGAGCCCGGATGGCGACCGGCACGTGTTCGAGTTTTGCGAGAACGGGGCGAAGGCCGTGGCGGACGAGGCGATGACGCGACGCGTGGACCGGGAGTTTTTCGCGGCGCACGCGGTGGCGGAGCTGGCGGCGCAGAGCGATCACTGGCTCAACGCGCAGGGCCGCCTCGCCGAGCCGATGGTGTTGCGGCCGGGCGCGACGCATTACGAGCCGATCACGTGGGATGAGGCTTTCGGGCTGATCGCGCGCGAGCTGCACGCGCTGCCTTCGCCGGACGCGGCAGCGTTCTACACCTCGGGCCGGACGAGCAACGAGGCGGCGTTCCTGTGGCAGTTGTTTGCGCGCAGCTTTGGGACGAACAACCTCCCGGACTGCTCGAACATGTGCCACGAATCCAGCGGGGTCGCTCTCGGCGAGAGCATCGGGATCGGCAAGGGCACGGTGAAACTCGAGGACTTTGAGCGCGCGGAGGCGATCTTCGTGATCGGGCAGAATCCGGGGACGAATCACCCGCGCATGCTGGCGGCGCTCGCGGCGGCCAAGGCGCGGGGCGCTACGATCGTATCCGTAAATCCGTTACCGGAGATCGGCGTGGAGCGTTTCAAGAATCCGCAGGATTATCTCCATCCGCTCAAGGCGCTCAAGACGCTGGCGGGTGACGGCGTGCGGCTGTCGGACTTGTGGCTGCAGCCGCGGATCGGCGGAGACCTGGCGTTGTTCAAGGGCATCATGAAGGCGATGCTCGAGGCCGAGGATGCGGCGCCCGGCACGGTCTTCGATGCGGAGTTCATCGCGGCGCACACGCACGGATTTGAGGCGCTGGCGCGCGACCTGCGCGACACGGGTTGGGACGAGATCACGGAGGCAAGCGGCGTGGCGCGCGCGCAGATTCAAGCGGCGGCGGAGATCGCGGTGAAGTCACAGGCGACGATCTGTTGCTGGGCGATGGGGCTCACGCAGCAGCCGTCGGCGGTGGCGACGATCCAGCAGGTCGTGAATTTTCTGCTCGTGCGCGGCAATCTCGGCCGGCCGGGCGCCGGCGTGTGTCCGGTGCGCGGCCACTCGAACGTGCAGGGCGATCGCACGATGGGGATCTTCGAGCGCATGCCGGACTGGTGGCTCGACCGGCTGGACGCGGAGTTCGGCATCGCAGCGCCGCGGGCGCCGGGTCTCGACACCGTGGATACGATTCGCGCGATGCGTGATGGCCGCGTGCGCGTGCTGGTGGCGATGGGCGGGAATTTCCTGTCGGCCACGCCGGACACGGAGTTCACCGCGGAAGCGTTGCGACGTTGCACGCTGACAGCACACGTGGCGACGAAGCTGAATCGCGCACATCTCGTGACGGGGCGGAGCGCGTTGATCCTGCCCTGTCTTGGCCGGAGCGAACGCGATCGGCAGGCGAGCGGCGAACAGTTCGTGACGACGGAAGATTCGATGGGGATCATCAACGCGTCGCGTGGCCGGCTGGCGCCGGTGTCGGAACCGTTGCGCAGCGAGGTCGCGATTGTGTGCGGGGTGGCGGAGGCGGTGCTGGGACGCGCAGCCGGCAAGATGCGGGCGCCGCTTCCGTGGCAGGATTTTGTCGCGAACTACGATCTGATCCGCGACCGCATCGCGCGGGTCGTGCCGGGCTTCGAGGATTATAACGCGCGCGTGCGGCGCGGACCGTTTTACCTGCCCAACGCGGCGCGCGACCGGCGCGAATGGCAGACGGCCACGCGGCGCGCGAACTTCGTGGTGGCCGCAATTCCGCGGCCTGTCGTGGCGCCGGGCGAATTCGTGATGATGACGATCCGTACGCACGATCAGTTCAACACGACGATCTACGGACTCGACGACCGCTATCGCGGCGTGTTCGGCGGAAGGCGCGTGGTGTTCATGCATGAAGCGGACATCGCGGCGCTCGGCTTGCAGCAAGGGCAACGCGTGGATCTCACGAATCGTTTCGGGGGCGTGGAGCGCGTCGCGCGGGCGTTCATGGTGGCGCCGTATCGGATTCCGCGCGGCTGCGTGGCCACGTATTTCCCGGAGGCGAATGTGCTCGTGCCGATCGACAGTGTGGCGGCGAAGAGCAACACGCCGACGAGCAAGTTCGTGGTGGTGACCATCGCGGCGGCAGGGGGTTAACAGGATGCGAGGAGGGAATGATTAGCAGAGTGGCTCTGGAGCGGCATTTGCGTCGTTTTCTCCCGGGGGCAAAACGGAACTTTGCACGGTCCCGACCGTCACAGCTATCACTATGAAACTCAGCCGACTTTTAGCTTTTACGTTGGCCGGCCTGACAACCGCAGCGGGGCTTTCTGCTGTCGGACCCGAAGTGGCGGCCAACCCGCTCGTCGAGGTAAACTTCCTCGAGCCGAAGAAATTCACCGACGTCAAGGACAGCGACATGGGCGATCATGAGCGCACGACGTATCTCGAGAGCTTGCGCGAACACATCGAGCAGCAGGCGAAATACTTCGTGCCGCCGGGGCACCATCTCACGGTGACGTTCACCGACATCGATATGGCGGGCGAATTCGAGCCGTGGCGCGGGCCGCGCTTCAGTGACATTCGCATCGTGAAGGACATCTATCCGCCGCGCATCGAGTTGGCGTTTCAGCTGACCGATGCCGAAGGGAACGTGGTCAAGCAGGGCAAACGCGAGCTCCGCGATCTGGCGTTCCTGTCGAAAATCACCATGGCGTTTCGCGACGATCCGGTGCGTCACGAAAAGGCGCTGCTGGATGACTGGCTGCGGGGCGAGTTTCCCCGGATCAAGAAACGGTAACGCTCGCTGAAGAGCGGGTTCCTCCGCCGAGACGACCGCGCGTTTGACAACGACCGCGGTCGTTTTTGCTTTTGGCCCATTGAGCACGCTCCTCGCCGAATCCACCGCCGTCCGCCTCGACAAGTGGCTGTGGTCGGTGCGCATCTTCAAGACGCGGAGCCTGGCCACCGACGCATGTCGGGCTGGCAGCGTGGCGGTGAATGAGCAGCCGGCGAAGCCGGCGCGCGATGTTCGCGTGGGCGAGATGGTGACGGTGCAGCAGGGCGTTGTGCTGCGGACCCTGCGCGTGCTTGGCATGCCGCGGTCGCGAGTGGGCGCGAAGCTCGTGACGAGTTTCTGTGCTGACCTCACGCCGCCCGAAGAGCGGGAAAAAGCGCGGGAGAATCCGGTGCAGCAATTTCTCGCGCGCGAAAAAGGCAGCGGCCGGCCGACGAAGCGCGATCGGCGACTGCTCGATCACCTGCTCGGCTGAGGGAGGTTTTGGGGTAGAGCGCCGGCGTCCGGCAGCGCACTCCCGTTTCGCCTCCGGTCCGTCGGCAGGCGACCTGCATTGGCCCCGCGAGACGAGTATGTGGGGCCGTCGGACGTTGGGGCCAGGGAGGAAATCGAAGGCAAAGTATTCAATAAGCTGAGACGCGAGCACGCCCGATCAAGGGTGTTCGCGGCGAAGGAGAAGCCGCAATGCGCCACGGGCGGGAGGCATATCCGGCGGGGTCCGGCGGCGGTCGTCGTCCCGAATTCCCTTGCTTATCGAGGCCCCCGGTGCACCGTGTCGCCACTTCGTTAGAGAAAGCGTTAGGTGACAGTATCTGGTGAGTCGTTGGCTGAGCGTTTGGCTTAAGTGATGATTTCGAAACCCAATAGTGGGAACGGACTGGCAGCGGACGGTGGATCTATCGAGACATCACATGAGCAACTCCAAACTATACGTCGGCAATCTGTCTTTTAAGACGACGGAAGACGAACTCCGGTCCGCATTCGGCCAGTTCGGTTCCGTGACCGACGTTTACGTCGCTATGGACAAGATGACCGGCCGCCCCCGCGGTTTCGCGTTCGTCACCATGGGCACGGCCGATGAGGCCAAGCAAGCGGCGGAAAAGATGAACGGCGTCGATCTCGGCGGCCGTCAATTGACTGTTAACGAAGCCCGTCCGAAGGAAGAGCGCCCGGGTGGCGGCTTCGGCGGTGGCGGCGGTCGCGGCTTCGGCGGCGGCGGCGGCGGTGGCCGTGGCGGCTACGGTGGTGGCGGCGGTCGCGATCGCGATCGCGGCGATCGCCGTTACTAAGCTGTTTCAGGCCCAAGCCTGCGTTTTTAATTAAACGATTTTCGAGGGACGAAGCTCCTGAGGAGCTTCGTCCTTTTTGTTTTGTAGCCACGAGCGTGAGCCAGTGGATCGACTACTCCGGCGGCTTGCCCGCCCGCTCACATTCGTAGCTATATTGTTTCTGTCCGTCATGCCTTTCAAAGCTCTCAATCTATCCGAGTCGGTCCTTCGCGGGATCCAAGCCGCCGGTTATACCGATCCGACTCCCATCCAACTCCGCGCCATTCCCGTTGTCCTTGGCGGCGGCGATCTCATCGGCTCCGCGCAAACCGGCACGGGCAAGACCGCGGCCTTCGCGCTGCCCATTCTTTCCAAGCTCGGCGTACACCGCAAAGGTGCCCTCCCGCGTGTGCTCGTGCTCGAGCCGACGCGCGAGTTGGCGGCCCAGGTGGAAACCGCCTTTCGCGATTTCGCGCGGTTCACGGACCTTCGTCCCGTCGCGATCTTTGGCGGCGTCGGCTACGGCTTTCAGCGCCAGGAGCTGCAGCGCGGGGTCGATATCATCGTCGCGACGCCCGGCCGGCTGGTGGACTACCTGAAGGACGGCACGATCTCGCTGCGCGACATCTCGGTGCTCGTGCTCGACGAAGTCGACCGGATGCTCGACATGGGTTTCCTGCCGGTGGTGAAGGACATCATCGCGCGCTGCCCGAAGAACCGGCAGACGCTGTTCTTCTCGGCGACCGTTCCGCCGGAGATTGCGGCGATCGCGGCGTTCGCCTTGCGCAATCCGACCAAGATCGAGATCGGCGTGAATCGCTCGGTCAACAAGTCGGTCAACCACGCGATATTCCCGGTGGCGTTTGAACAAAAGTTCGACCTGTTGCTCGGGCTGCTGGCGAAGGAGGACTTCGACTGTGTGCTGGTTTTCTCCCGCACGAAGCACGGCGCGGACAAGATCGCGCGGCGTTTGAAGGCGGCGAACCACAGCGTTGCGGTGCTGCACGCCAACCGCTCGCAGAATCAGCGCATCGAGGCGCTCGCCGGCTTCAAGAGCGGCAAGTACGAAATCATGGTCGCGACGGACATCGCCGCGCGCGGCATCGACGTCGCGGGCGTGACGCACGTGATCAATTACGACGTGCCGGAGAATCCCGAGGACTACGTGCATCGCATTGGCCGCACGGGCCGCGCGCAGGCCGTCGGCGATGCGTTCACGCTGGTCACACCGGAGAACGCGAGCGACGTCCGCGACATCGAGCGCTTCATCGGCCAGAAGATTCCCGAGCTGAAGCTCGAAGGCTTCGACTACAAGCCCCTCGCACCGCGGCCGCCCCAGCCGATGACGAATCGGCCCAAGGGCAGCCTGCCGGGAACGATTCGGCATGGCGGCGGGTTTCGCCGCTTTGGCAGCCGACGGTGAATTTGACTAGCGCCGGCCTCCTGCCGGCATTTGCTTGAGGCAACCGACCGGACATCGGCGCACCTTCAATGCCCAGCCCTCAAGCCCTCGCAAAACACTTCGCCGCACTGCGCGCGTGCGATCGTTGTCCCCGCATGTTGAAGCCGGTCGTCTACGGGCGACCGGTTGCGAGCAAGGTGCTGCTGGTCGGCCAGGCGCCGGGTGACAAGGAACCAAAGCTTGGCCGGCCGTTTGCCTGGACCGCGGGCAAGACGCTCTTCAAGTGGTTCAACACCGCGCTTGGCTGGACGGAGGACGAAGTGCGCGAGCGGATTTATTTCGCGGCGGTGTGCCGCTGTTTCCCGGGCAAACGCCCCGAAGGCGGCGATCGCGTGCCGGCCCCGGATGAAATCGAGCAGTGCTCCGAGTGGCTGCAGCGCGAGTTCAAGCTGCTGCAACCCGAGCTCGTGCTGCCGGTGGGCAAGCTCGCGATCGGACAATTCCTCGGCGAACGCCCGCTCATCGAGACGATCGGCAGGAAATTCCCCCTCACGTATCGCGGGCACGTCGCGGATTGCATTCCGCTGCCGCATCCTTCCGGCGCGTCGCCGTGGCATCGGATGGAACCGGGCAAGACGCTGCTGGCGCAGGCGCTCGCGTTGGTTGCGCGGCATCCAGCCGTGAAAGCGATCGACACCGCCAGCCGTTGTTAGCCGGTGCACGAAAGCGTGTCCGGCCCGCGGTTGCCGCGCGGCGTGTATCCACTTTTCCGCTGCACCAATCGTCCGACTACAAGGCGGAGCGAGACCTCCTGCGGTGGCCTCGTTCGTGCAGGAAACAGCTACGCAGCCAGTGCGCGCAGCCCTTGCGCCAGCCGGCCGATGCCTTCGGCGACCGTGGGTTTTTCCAGCGCGGCGTACGCGATGCGCAGGCAGCGCGTGCGTTCGAGGCCGAAGGCGTTTCCCGGAATCACCGCCACCCGGTGCTCGCGAATCAAGCGCTCCGCGACTGCGAAAGCCGAGGGAAGTGGCACGGGCATGCCGCGGGTCGGCTCGCGCAGACGCAGCAGAAAATAGAACGCGCCTTGCGCCGGCGGCACGTCGCAGATGCCGTCCGCGACAAGCGTGGATAGCTCGCGTTGCACCAACGTGCGCACCTCGGCGATCGCGTCGATCCGCTCGCGCACCCACGCGGGACCGGCGCCGAGTGCGCCGATGGCGGCGAACTGCGAGATCACCGGCGGGCATATCAGGAGCGTGTCCTGGATTTTGCGGAGCGCCGCTTCGAGTTCCGCCGGGAATACCATCCAGCCGATCCGCCAGCTCGCGAAGCCGTGGGATTTCGACAGCGAGTGGAGCGAGATCGTGTGCGGTGCGCTGCCGTCGATCGAGCCGGGCGAGAAATGTCGCGCGCCATCGTAGACGAAGGGCGCGTAAGCCTCGTCGTTGAGGTGGAAGATCCCGCGCTCGGCGCAAAGCGCATTCACGGCACGCAGCGTCGCCTCGGGGTAGACGGCCCCGGTGGGGTTGTTCGGCGACACGGTCACGATCGCGCGAGTGCGGACTGTGATCGCGGAGCGGAGTGCGTCGAGGTCGAGCTGGTGATTGGCATCCGTCGGCACGAGCACGGGCCGGCAATTCGCCAACGTGATCGCCATCTCGTGGTTGAAATAATAAGGCGTCGGCAGAATCACCTCGTCGCCGGGATCGGCGATCGCGAGGACGGCGGCGACGAACGCGTTATTGCCGCCGGCGGTGACCATGAGTCGCGTGCCGGATGTCGCGCCGAGGTGGATGCCGTTGTCGGTGGCGATCGTGCGCTCGATCGCTTCGAGCAGCGGGGCGATGCCGGCGACGGGTTGATATTTGTGCTGGGTCGGATCGGCGAGGAAACGCTCGATCGCCTGTGCGGCGGCCGGCGGCGGGCCGTAACCCACGACGCCCTGGCCGAGCGAGATCGTGCCGGGGTTGGCGCGTATCAGATCGGCAATTACAGGGATGATTGGCGCCTGGACGGCGTGAACGCGGTGGGATTCTGCGGGTGGCGGCATTCGGAGGAATGGAGATCGCGGGCGTTTTTTTGGGGCCGGCTTGGAGGCGGGAACTCAGGCCGGCTCGGAGAGCCAGCCCAACCGTCGGGCGGTCTGTTCTCGCTGCGTGCTCCAGGCGAGCGGGTTCATTTCGCGAAGGTGCGCGGCTTCGATGCGACGGTGTGGGGAAAGGCCACGCCCCAGAGCGCGGGCTGTTCTTGTCGCGCGCGATCTCCGCCGGGCACGAGGTGCTTGAACACGTCGTCGAAGCGCAGGCTGCATTGGACGCGTCGTTGCGTTTTCGAATCGATCTTCGGGTTTACGACGATGATCGACTGCGTGAAAGGCGGTGCGTTCTTGATCGCTCGTGCCGCGGTGCGCGCCTGTTCCGGGGTGAGCGATCTGTCCTTCACGACCGCATCGAGCCGCTCGAGATCGGCGAGCGTGACGGAGCCCCAGAGTTTGCGCCAGGCGTCGGGCTCGATGCGCGGCGCGATGATGTTCACGAAGCGTTTCTCGTCGCCGATCTGCTCCCAGAAGCCGACGACCAGGATAAAGGGCTCGTCGATTTTATACTGACGCAACGCATCGCCGAGGTCGATGGGCGCGCCGTATTTGATCGCCTTCGGGTTTACGGGCACGCTGCCGAACTGCGCGTTCACAGCGGCAGGGATGTCCCATTTCTGCGTGGACGAGCGCGGCCGATAACCTTCGAAAAACGTGTCGCGCACCCATTGCTCGAAGACGAGACCGTGTTGTTGGACGGCCTGCGCGAGGAGCGACGTCGCGACCAGCAGTGCGAGCAGGGCCGGCACAAGCGGACGGGCGCGGAAGCGAAGAGGGCGGGGCATCGCGACGGCACGTTTCCAAGGAACGCCGGCGCGGCCAACCGAATTCAGTCAACGATTCTCACGCGCCCAGGATTGAATCCGCTGCGGCGCTATGCTGCGGTGCGCGCATGCGCGCCCTCCTCACCCCGCTGTTGCTCACATTTGCCCTTGCCGCGTCTGCGGGGGCTCAACCCTCGAAGCCCAACATCATCTTCATCCTCGCCGACGATCTCGGCTACGGTGAGGTCGGCTCGTATGGTCAGAAGCTGATCCAGACGCCGCATCTCGATCGCATGGCGGCGGAAGGGATGCGGTTCACGCAATTTTATGCCGGTAGCACGGTGTGTGCGCCCTCGCGCAGCGTCCTCATGACGGGCCAGCACATGGGGCACACGACGGTTCGCGGCAATGCGGGCGCGAAGAACATGGAAGCGCAGACGCTGAAGGCGGACGACATCACCGTCGCGCGCGTGCTGCAGCAGGCGGGCTACGCCACGGGGCTGGTCGGCAAGTGGGGCCTCGGCGAGGTCGATCAGACGGGCGAGCCGCGCAAGCATGGCTTCGATTACTATTTCGGCTTCCTCAACCAGGCCCACGCGCACAATCACTACCCGAGCTACCTCTATCGCAACGGCGAGCGCGTCGCGTTGCCGAACGATCTCGTCCACGCCGGCATGGCGGAAGGCTCCGGTTACTCGACGAAGCGCCTCGTCTACGCGGGCGATCTGTTTGCGCAGGAAGCGATCGAGTTCGTGGAGCGCAATCGCACGAAGCCGTTCTTCCTTTTCTATTCGCTGACGACGCCGCACGCGAACAACGAGCGCAGCAAGCTCCTCGGTGAAGGCAACGAGGTGCCGGACCAGGGCATTTACAAAGACAAGCCGTGGAACGATGCGACGAAGAACCACGCGGCGATGGTCACGCGGCTCGATCGCGATATCGGCGAGCTCATGAAGAAGGTGAAACAACTCGGCCTCGACGAGAAGACGCTCGTGATCTTCACCAGCGACAACGGCCCGCATCGCGAGGGCGGGCCACACTACGATCCCGCCTTTTTCGAGGTGAGCGGGCCGGTCACGGGCCTGAAGCGCAGCCTGACCGACGGCGGCATTCGCGTGCCGTTCATCGCGCGCTGGCCGGGGAAGATCAAGCCGGGCACGGACTCGACGCACGTCGGGTATTTCGGCGACATGATGGCGACGTTTGCCGAGGTTGCGGGCACGAAAACGCCCGCGCAGCGCGACAGTATCAGCATTGTCCCTACACTGCTCGGTCGCGGCAGCCAGGCGAAGCACGAGTATCTTTACTGGGAGTTCTATGAAAGCGGCGTAAGCCAGGCGGTGTTGATCGAGGGCCGCTGGAAAGCGCTGCGGCTGAAGAAGGCGACCGCGCCGATTCAGCTCTTCGACGTGGTGAACGACATTGCGGAAAAGACCAACGTGGCGGCGAAAAACCCGGCCATCGTCGCGCGGGCGGAGAAGCTCATGAAATCCGCGCGTTTCGACAACGAGCACTGGAAGCTCGCGGTGCCGCAGACGAACGCACCAGCGCCGTGAGCGAAACCGAGAGCGAAGGGCGGAAGGCTTTCGTTCGCCCCGTCAGCCTCTCCTGTCGAGTGGCAGGGTGAACGAAAACGTCGCGCCCTTGCGGGGCTCGCTGGTCGCCCAGATCCGGCCGCCGTGGTCCTCGACGATTTTTTTGCAGATCGTCAGGCCGAGGCCGGTGCCGTGTTCCTTCCCATGCGTGGCGAAGGGCTTGAAAAGCGACTGCGCGATTTCGGGCGCGATGCCTTTGCCGGTGTCCTGCACCTCGATGCGCAGTTCCTTCTCCGACGGCACGAAGCGGAGGAGTATTTTCCCGCCCTCGGGCATCTCGTCGACCGCGTTGTTCAGCAGGTTGTAGAACAGCCGCGACAAGCGCTCGGGCTGTATTCGGACGGAGACATTGGGCGGCGGATTTTCGAGCACGAGCTTCACGCCGCGGTCGGCGATCTCCTGCCGGATCTCGTCGACGAGCGGGTTCATGTAGCGGGCGAAGTCCACGGCCTTGAGCTTCGGGCGCTGGCCGCTGGGCCGCGTAAACTCGATCAGCTCCTGCAGCATGTTGGTCATGCGTTCGACCTGCCGCGCGATCTTGTTTTGCGCATCGTGCCGCATCGGCGGAGAGGTGTCGTTGCTGCACGCGAGCTCCGCCGCGAGTCCGATGATGGTGAGCGGGTTCTTGAAGTCGTGCACGATCGTGCCGGCGAAGCGGCCGATCACGGCGAGCCGCTCGGCCTGAATGATCTCCTCGAGGTACTTCTGGTTCAGCGCGCGCATCCGGATGCTGAATTCGCGCACGATGTTGAGCGCCAGGTGCGGGCGCTCCTCAAGCAACCGCAGCAGCGTCTCGCGTGAGAGAAAGAAGGCGCGGGTCGCGGTTTCGGCGATCGCACTCGCGGAGCGTGGTGCGTCGTCCACGACGGCCATCTCACCAAAAAAATCTCCGGCGCCGATCATCGCGAGCGTGCGGGGCTCGTTTTGTCCTACGACGGCTGAAATCCGAACTTCGCCGGTTTCAACGACGTAGAATCCATCGCCCGCGTCGCCCGCCGAAAAAATCACCTCTCCAGCGCGAAAATTTCGCACGTGCCCGTCGGACTCCAGTGCATGCAGCTCCTCGCTAAGTACGCCGACGAAACGTTTTGCAGCACCCAATGGCATTTCCGCGCAAATGTATCGCCGCCCGAGGGTCCGTAAAGGTGTAACCACCATGTAAACTCGCGCAGATCGCCCGATGCGTGGCTGGTGAAATGGATTGCGCCAAGCCGTTCCGCCGCGGGTTCCAGCTTCAACTCCGTTGAGCTCAACAGGCTGGACGCGCAGCAAGGCGGGGAAGGGCCGCCGAGGCCGGCAATCGCTCCGCGGAGAAGTCGGTGTCCCTCCGTTGACGGATCGCACTGCCTTCGTACCGCGTTCGTAGTGTCTGGGACCTGTCTGGGACCTCGCTGGGACCTGCCTGGAACCTCGTGTGCACCGGTCCCGCGTCGTTTTGCCATGTCGTCCGTACCCACTCCTGCGACTGAATCGGCAGATTATCGGGCTGGCGGGAAGTGCGCCGTGAGACGGTGTTCTGGACCAAAGGTTTCCTGCTGCGGCGAGCGGTTTCCGCAATCAGCGCCCGATCCGGGCGCGCCGACCTGAGTTTGAAATGGTCGGGCTAAACGTCATGTCCCAGCGCGGCTGCGATGCGCTTGCACGAGGTCTTCAGAATTTCGAGGCGTGCGAACCGTTTGTTGTCGGCCGGGACGAGGTGCCAGGGCGCGCCGGGCCGATGGGTGAGCGCGAGCATGTCGCCGACGGCGTGTTCATAGGCGCGCCACTGACGGCGGTTCCGCCAGTCCTCCGCGCCGATCTTGTGCCGCTTGTAGGGTGTCTCCTCGCGATGACGAAATCGCCGGAGCTGCTCGGCGGCCGAGAGGTGTAACCAGAATTTAAGTACAATGACACCGTGCCCGGTGAGCTGCGCCTCGAAGTCGTTGAGCTCGGCGTAAGCGCGGCGCCATTCCTCCTCGCGGCAAAAGCCCTCGACGCGCTCGACGAGCACGCGGCCATACCAGGAGCGATCGTAGATCGTGACGCGCCCGGCGCGGGGTACGTGGCGCCAGAAGCGCCAGAGATAATGGTGCGATTTCTCTTCATCGCTTGGCTTTGCGATGGGAATCACGCGGTAATCGCGCGCATCGATCGCGCTCGTCAACCGGCGTATCGCGCCGCCCTTGCCGGCGGCGTCCCAACCTTCGAACACCCACACGATCGAGCGGCACTGCTCCGCGGCCGCGCGTACGGCGCGGTTCAACCGGCCGAGCCATTTGTCGCGTTTGGCCTGGTAAGCGTCCTCGGACAGATGCTGGTCGAGCGACAGCCCGCGCAATCGCTTCAGGCCGGCGGCGCGCAAGGTGACCACGCGGCCCGGTTTTGCGGCCGGCGCCGGTTTCGCGTGCTTCCGCTGGTGCGCGTGGAAACGCGCGAGCAGATGGCTGACGAGCTCGACGTTGCGCGTCCGCGGATCGGCCGCATCGACGACGTGCCAGGGCGCGTCCGGCTGGTCGGTCACGCGGCGCAGGTGCTCGGCGAGGCGCGCGCGACGATCGTAGGCGCGGTGATGTTTCCAGTCCTCCGGCGAGACGCGCCAGGCGGTGTCCGGATCGTCCGCGAGCTCGTGGAGTCGGTCGCGTTGCGCGGCTTTCGAGAGTTGCAGCCAGATCTTGACGATCAGGGCGCCATCGTCCGCGAGGAGGCGCTCGAAGTGTGCGAGCCGCTGCAGCGTAGCCTCGAAACTGGCTCGTCCGGCGGAGGCGGGAGTCTCGAGTGCGTCGGCGTGCCAGCCGCCCACGTAGATGGCCATGCGGCCGCGGGGCGGGAGTGTACGCCAGTAGCGCCACATCGGCGGCCGATCGCGCTCTTCATCGGTGGAGGCGTGGAACGCATGAGTCTCCACCCCGCGTGGATCGAGCCAGCCATTGAGCAGGTTGATGACCTCGCCTTTGCCGGCGGCGTCGTCGCCCGCAATGGTGACGAGCGCGGAAAACGGCGCCTGTTGCAGGGCGACCTGCATTTGCACGAGCTCTTCGCGCAAAACAGGCACGCGGGCTTCGTAAACGCGCTTCGGCATCTTCGGCCCCTCGCTCGGCTTTGCCATGCGAGGGAGAAAAGCGCGGCCGCGCGGGCGATGTCGAGTCGCGTTGCGTCCTGGAGTACCGCTTACGGGCCGATGCGAACAGCCGTCGGCGAAGGGGAATTCGGCCTGGCGCGGGGGGTGAGGTTTTGCAGCCAGTTACCGCCGTATTGCTTGAAGGCTTCCATGCCGCGGGCGCCGCCGAGCAGCGGGGTCAATTTCTTGGTGGATTCCTCGGCGAGTGCGGCGAGTTGCTTGGTGCGCTCGGCCGGAGGAATCGAGGTGTCGCGGCGCAGGGTGTTGGCGCGACCCTCGATCTCTTGTTTCACTTCCCAGACCTTCATCGTGGTTTCCGGCGGGAGCTCCAGGCGCGAGATGAGCTGGCTGGTCTGGCGGTACTGGTAATCGGTCGCGCGGGTGTATTCCTCCGCGCGCATGGGGCCGAGGGCGGCTTTGATCTGCTCGCGCACTTGGCGCTGCGCTTCGCTCCGGCGCTGCATTTCCTCCTGGGACATGTTGGGCACGTAGGGTTCGAGCTGCGACTGCAGCCTGTAGACGGTGCGAAACTCCTCCTCGGTCGGATTGAAGGCGGCGAGCTCGTAACGCACCTGGCTGGCGACGTTGCTGTTGCGGAGATTGAAGTCCTCGAGCTCGGTGGGAGAGAGAATGCCGGCAAGCGTGGCTTGATGCTCTTTCTCGAGGGCGGCGATCCGCCGTTGCTGGTCCGGCGTGATCGTGTTGATCGCGTTGGCGTAGATGTCCTGCCGGCGTTCCTCGTGCTGGCGGAGCGCATCCTTCACGTCGTCGAGCTTGGCGGCGGGAACCGATTCAAACCGGCGGTTTTGATAGATGCTCATTTCAGGCTGCTCGGCATCGGCGCCGAGAAGATCGCGAAGCGCTTTCTGTTCCTCGCGGTAGAGCTGAAATTCGGCGGCGCGGATGCGGGGATCGACGGTGGCGGTTTTCCAGAAGGCCTGGGAGGCCGCGTCGGGGCGCAGGGCTTTGTAGCGGGCGGCGAAGCCTTCACGGATGCGCGCGACGGCGATGGCGCGGACGAGCTCGCGCGGGAATCCGGCGGTGCGAAGTTGCTGCACCATGGCGGGAAGATCGTCGGCGCTGAGTGTGGCCCACGTGTCCGGTCCGGGCTCGGCGGGTGCTATGGCAGAAGCCGGGGTGGCCGAAGAGGCGCCGGCGTTGGCGGAGGTGGCGGCGGAGTCGCTGCGGCCGGCGAAGAGCACGGCGACGAGCGCGAGGTTGGCGCAAAGGGAGAGTCCGGCGAGGATGGCGAGGAGAGTTTTCATGGCGCGGTTTATTTCGCGGGAGGAGGCGTGACCGGGCGGGGCGCGCTGATCATGCGCGTGGAGATGTTGCCGTCGGGCATGATCGAGAAGGCGCGGCCCTGCTGGAGGGCGGTGAGCCAGCGGGCAGAATCGGCATAAACGGGACCGGTCCCGGGGCCGAGGGTGCTGAGGACCTGGGTGCGGGTGGTTTCAGCGAGTTGCTTCAACGCGGCGGTCTTCTCCGCGACGCTCAGGTTGGGATCGTTGGCGATTTTCATCGAAGCTTCGGCCGTCGGCTGCCGGCTGTCGTAGGCGCGCACGAGGGTGTCGTAGGAAACGTTTTCGCTGCGGGTCAGTTGATACAGCTGCTGAAACTCCCGGTCGGCGGCGCGCTGGTATTCCGCGAAGCGGGCGTCGCCGAGCGTCTGTTTCAACTGGGCATTGATCTTCTCGGTGGCGGCGCGGCGATTCTCGACGAGGTCCGAGGTGAACACGACCATTCCTCCGGACGAGGTGGGATAAAGTGTCTCCGCAAAGGGTTTGTGGGCGGCGTAGATTTGTTGGAATTCGGCCTCGCTCGCATCGAGCACCGTCAGCGCGGTGCGGAGCCGGCTGGTGATGGGCGACGTGCGCATCTCGTAATCGGCGAGCTCCTCGGGGGTGAGAATGGACGCGAGGTCGGCGCGTTTCTCGCGTTCGAGGAGGGCGAGTTTCTCGCGATCCTCGGGGAGCGTGATGCCCTGCATGGCGGCGCGGATCTGCGCGCTCATCTCGGCGTAGTCGTCGTTGATGCGCTGCACGAGATCGATCTTGCCGGGCGCGAGATTGCCGAACTGGCGGCGCTGCGCCTCGGTGGGATCCATGCCACTGTAAGCAAACGCATCCTGGCCGATGAGCTCGCGCAGCGCCTTCGCGCGATCGCGCGAGAGCTGGGTCATCTGTTCGTAGATGTTGCGGTTGACACCAAAGCTGCCGGGATCGCCGCGCCAGTAGGGCGTCTCGTTCACGCTGCGCCGGATCTCTTCCAGGCGGGGAGCGAAGCGTCGCTGGATCTCGGCATCGGCGATCGCGCGGATAAGAGTGGGCGGAAACCCGGCGGCGCGGAGCCGGGCAATCAAGGCGGGAAGATCGTCCGTGTGCAACCGGGCCCAGAGATCGGCCTTGGAACTGGCCGCGGCAACGCGGTCGCCCGTCGGGCGTTGGGCGGATTTGGCAGCGGAGGCTTCGGCGCTGGCACGCGAAGGGGAGGCGGAGCCGAATTCAAAAAAGCCCCGCACGGAAGGCGGGGCGAGCGTGGGCTTGGAGACGAAGGCGGCGACCAAAGCGACGTTGGTGGCGGCAGAGACGGCGATGACGAGGGCGAGCAGCTTCATGGGACGTGGCGTCACCACGCGCCCGGAGTCGGGCGCGGAGCGAACAGGTTAACGGACGCAGGGAAGATTTCTTAGCGGGGTTCCTGACCGGATGAAGCGGGGCGGAGCGTGGCGCTTGCCGGCGGAAAGTAAATGCCGCACGTTCGCGGGCTTTCGCATTTCTTCCTCCTCGATCGCGACCATGACTCCTTCCCAGGTTCGCACGCGCGCGCTGCTGATGCTGCTGGTCGCGAACTTTCTCTGGGGCCTGAGCTTTCCCGTCATCAAGGCGATCCTGTTGCTGCACGAGGAATTGATTCCGGAAGCGGGCTCGTGGTTCTCGACGATCAACACCGTCGCGCCGCGCTTCGTGCTGGCGACGCTGCTGCTCGTGGCGTGGCGGCCGCGGGGGTTTTGGCGAATCACTCATGCGGAGTGGCGGCAGGGCGGGGTGATCGGTGGGTTCGCCGCGGCGGGCATTTTGTTCCAAAACGATGCGCTGCAATTCACCGCGGCCAGCACGTCGGCGTTTCTCACGCAGTTCTATGCGATCCTGATTCCAGTGTGGCTCGCGCTGCGGCACCGGCACAATCCGGGTGCGCGGGTGTGGCTCTGTTGCGCACTCGTGCTGGCGGGGGTCGCGATTCTGGGGCGCTTCAATCCGTTCGAGCAGGACATGCAGTTTGGCCGCGGGGAATGGGAGACGCTGCTCTGCTCGTTGTTCTTCATGGGCCAGATTCTCTGGCTCGAGAAAAAGGAATTCGCCGGCAACCGGGCGGAGAAGATCACGCTGGTGATGCTTGCGACGCAGGCGGTGATCTTCCTGACGCTCGCGCTGATCGTCGCGCCGAACAGCGCGGCCCTGACCGTGTCATGGACCTCCGGTCCGTGGCTCGGGCTCACGCTGATCGTCACGGTGTTCTGCACGCTCGGCGCCTATTCGATCATGAACGCGTGGCAGCCGAAGATCACGGCGACGGAAGCGGGCTTGATCTACTGTGTGGAGCCGATCTTCGGCTCGCTGATGGCGTGCTTCCTGCCGGCGATCTTCTCCGTGTGGGCCGCGATCAACTACCCAAACGAAACCGCGACGTGGACGCTCATCGTCGGTGGCGGCTTGATCACGGTGGCGAATGTCCTGTTGCAGATGAAGCCGGTGCCGAAAACGTGAGGACTCGGCCAAATGAAATCACCCCATTGGTAAGAACGCCCGACGCTCAACGTTTCGGCGTGGGCGCGGGTTGGTCGGGGCCGACGATTACGCGCGGGCCGCTGGGAGCCGCGCCAGCGGCGGTCTCGGACATGCTCGTGCCGAACGTCATCACCTGGACACCTGACGAGCCGTAGACGACATCGGTCGGAGCGGCCTCGATCATGGGAGTCGCGATGGTGATCCCTTGTCGGGTGTTGCCGGGGCCGGCCGCGCCTGCGGGAAACACCGGATGCACGCTCTGCCCGGCGCCGAAGACGGCTCCGGGTGAATCGGCCGGCGGAGTCGTCGTGTAGGCCATGCCGTTTTGCAGCATGTTGAGCCAGGGCGAACGTTGCGCGTAGGCGTCGGCGGCTTCGCTGCCGAGTGCTTGCGTGAGGTCGGCTTTGGCGCGCGAGCCGAGGTCCTGGATTTGCGCGCGGCGTTGTTGAGGTGTCAGCGAGGTGTCGGCGTTGATGCGCTGCGATTCGGCCGCGAGTGCATCGCGGGTGGCGACGACGCGATCGGTCGTCGTGCTCGGAAGATCGAGGCGCGACACGAGCGAGTCGACAGTGCGCAAGTCGGAGTCGGTGGCGCGGCGCAGCGCGGCAAATTTCTCGTCGCCGAGCGCAGCGCGGATGTCCTCCTGCATCTGGCGTTGTGCCGCGGCGCGCTCGCGCATCGTTTCGGGCGACACGCGGCCCATGGTTGGATCGAGGGGGAAGTCCTCCTCGAGCGCTTTTTGGAGCGCGTAGATTTTTTTGAAGTCCTCCTCGGTCTCGATCCCGGCGCCGTAGCGTGCGCGGACGGCGTTGGCGGTCGCGGACGTGCGCAGTTCGTAGGCCTCGCGTTCGGCGGGCGTGAGCAGGGCGGCGATGTCGCGATCGCGCTCGGCACGCAGGAGCTTCAGGCGCTCGCGGTCGGAGGCGAGTTGGACGCCGCCGGCGCTGAATTTCGCCATCATCTCGTCGTAGTCCTGCGTGATGCGGCGCAGCGCGTCGCGTTTCTCCGGGGGGAGAAACGCGAGCTGCGAGGGATCGCCGGCGCTGAAAAGCCCCAGATCATCGCCGAACGCGGCAACGAGCGCGTCGGACATTTCCCGGCGGGTTTGCAGTTGAAGCTCGCGCGAGCCGGGCACGAAGCCGCGGTTGCGCCACCAACGTTCGTCGGCGGGCTGGTTTGCGCGTGCGGCGCGAATGCGTTCGGCGGCGTGGATGAACGCGCGGCCGACCGTGAGCTCGCGTGCCGCTTCCGGAGAAAGGCCCGCGGCGACAAGCGCGGCGGTATCGCCCGAAGCGAGCGCGGCGCGAAGAGTTTCAAGATTGACGGTGCCGGACGTGGCGGACTCGGCGGCGCGTGGATCGGCGGACGAGCCGCCGGTCGCGGGTGCCGAGGCGGGCGCGCGCGTGACGTGGACCGCGACCAGAGCGGCGTTGGCGAGGAGCGAGGCGGCGAGGAGGGCGGTGGAGGGTTTCACGGGGTGCAGCGGGTGCTGGACGAAGCGTCGCGAGAGCGCGAATTTGTCTCTGGGTGAAGGGCGGGCGCGTTCAGTTCTCGAACTTTCCGTGACACGGCCGAACCGCGCCGGTGCGGGGCGCGCGGGGGCTTCCGTTGCGGGAGCGGCTCAGTGGAAATCGTAGGAGACTTGCTCGGGGAGGGCGGACTCCTGGAGGGGCTCGATCTTTTCGGCTTTCACGTGCTGTACACCTGACACGTTTTGCAGCGGGCCAGTGATTTTCAGCGCGGGTTCCTGCGTGATCATGAGGCGGAGGCGTTCGAAGAGCGCGGGGACGACGACGGCGTTCGCGATGCCGGTTTCGTCTTCGAGGCTGATGAAGACGAACCCTTTCGCGGTGCCGGGGCGCTGACGGCAAATTACCGAGCCGGCGACCGTGACGCGGAGACCGTTGGGCGTTTCTTTAAGGGCTTTGGCGGTGACGACGTCGGGGAGCCGGGCGCGCAGCGTGGCCATCGGATGATCTTCGGTCGTGAGGCCGAGTCCGGCGAAGTCGGCTTGCACCTCCTCGATGGGCGTCATCGCCGCGAGCGGTGAATCGTCGCGGTAGGCTTCTGCGAATTGCTTGAAAAGGGCTTCATCATCCGACCACGCGGCTTCGACGTGCCAGAGCGCGGCGCGGCGATCGGAGGCCAGGGCATCGAGCGCACCGACGGCGGCGAGGGCGCGGCGGTCGGCGGCGGTGAACTCCGTGCGGCGGAGAAAATCGTCGAGCGAGGCGAAGGGCTTTTCGTCTCGCGCGGCGAGCATCGTCTGCACGGCAGACTCGCGGATGCCTTTTATATAGCGGAGGCCGATGCGGATGGTTTTTTCGGCTTCGACGGTGCAGGCCCACTGCGAGCGCTGTACACAAACGGGATGGGCAATAAGGCCGTGGCGGCGGCCGTCCTGGATCAGCGTGGCGGGTGAGTAGAAGCCCATCGGCTGGTTGTTGAGAAGGCTGGCGTAGAATTCGGCGGGGCGGTGGATTTTCAGCCAGGTGCTGCCGTAGGCGAGCATGGCGAAGCCGATGGCGTGCGACTCAGGGAAACCGTAGGCGGCGAAGGAGGTCGCGGAGGTGACGATCTTGTGTACAACGGTTTCGTTGTGGCCTTCGCGACGCAGCGCGGCGGTGAGTTTTTCGAGCGCTTTGGTGAGGCGATCGCCTTTGGTGAAGCCCATGGCGCGGCGGAGTTCCTCGGCTTCGGCGCCGGTGAATTTCGCGAGCGTCATGGAGAGCTCGAGCATCTGTTCCTGAAAGAGGATGACACCCATGGTGCGTTTGAGGATCGGCTCCACTTGGGCGGCGACGGTGGCGTCGATGTAGTCCGGTTTCTCCAGGCCGTCGCGGCGGCGGATGAGCGGGTGCACGAGGTTGCCGGTGATCGGGCCGGGGCGGATGATCGCGACCTGCATGGCGAGGTCGTAGAGATCCTTGGGTTTGAAGCGCGGGAGCGTCGACATCTGCGCGCGGCTCTCGATCTGGAACACGCCGACTGTATCCGCGGCGCGGATGCGGTCGTAGGTGACGGGGTCGTCGGGCGGGATGTCGTCGAGGGCGTGCGGGCCGTCGAGGCGTTGCGCGCAGAGCTCGATGCTTTCCTGCATGACGGCCATCATGCCGAGGCCGAGAAAATCGATCTTCACGATGCCGAGGTTCTCACAGTCATCCTTGTCCCACTGGCAGACGGTGCGGTCGGGCATGGTGGCGGGCTCGAGCGGGACGACTTTGTCGAGCTGGTTTTCGCTGATGACCATGCCGCCGGAGTGCTGGCCGAGGTGGCGTGGGAGCGCGCGCTTGAAGTAGTGTTGCAGCCGGACCATGGCGGCGGCGCGCGGGTGATCGGGCGCGATGCCGGAGAGCGCGAGCTGTTGTTTCAACTCGAGGGTCTCGGGGAAATCGCCGTTGGCGTAGAGGCTGGAGAAGCGGTCGAGGGCGTCTTCGCCGAAGCCGAGGACCTTGCCGACTTCGCGCACGCTGCTGCGACCGCGGTAGGTGATGACGTTGGCGGTCATGGCGGCGCCGCGGCGGCCGTAGCGGTTGTACACTTTCTGGATGACGCGTTCGCGCCGGTCGCCGCTGGGGAAATCGAGATCGATGTCGGGCCAGGAGGGTTTGCCGTCCTTGCCGACGCGGCTGTCGTTGAGGAAACGATCGAAGAGGAGGCGGTGCCTGACGGGATTTACGGCGGTGATGCCGAGTATATAGCAGACGGCGCTGTTGGCGGCGCTGCCGCGGCCCTGGACGAGAATATTGTTTTCGCGAGCCCAGCGGCAGATGTCCCAGACGATGAGAAAATAGCCGGAGAACTTCAGGCGCGCGATGAGCGTGAGCTCCTTGTCGAGCTGGGTGGCGAGCGAGGCGGGAATCGCGGTGCCGAGGCGCGTGGGCGCGACTTCGAAGGTGATGCGGCGGAGATAGGCGTCCATCGATTCACCGCCGGGCGTGGGAAACGCGGGGAATTCGTAGCCAAGATTCTCGAGCGTGAAGTCTAGGCGTTGTTCGAGGTGGACGGAGTTGGCGAGGGCTTCGGGAAGATCGGCGAAGAGCTGCTGCATCTCGCGCGCGGATTTCACGTGGCGCTGCGAGTTGAGGTCGAGGCGGCGGCCGGCGGCGTCGAGGGTCGTGTGGTGTCTCAGACAAGTGAATACATCGGCGACGATGCGGTGCGCGGGGACGGCATAGTTGACGCCACCGGTGGCGAGGAGCGGGAGGTGGTGGGCGGCGGCGAGGTCGCGAAGGAAGGCGACTTCGCGGTCTTCGCCGCGGATGCGGTGGCGTTGGAGCTCGACGAAGAGGCGGGCGCGGGACGGATCGGCGGAGGCGGAAGGTGAGGGGTGAGGGGAAGAGCAGCCGGAAGTTGAAGGAGGGGTGAAGATGGCGGTGAGTTTTTCGAGGGCCGCGGCGGCGGGGGCGGGGCCTTGGGTGCGCCAGGCGTGGCGGACGGGGCCATCTTCGTCGCCGGTGAGGGCGATGAGGCCTTCGTTGAAACGGGCGAGCTCCTCCCAGGTGGCGAAGCAGGGACGTTTGCGGTCGCGAGGATCGGGGGCGTGGGGATTGTGATCCTGAGCGTGAAGGGGGAGAGGGCCGGGGCCTTGATGCGCGACGGTCCCGCCTCTCCCGAGGCGGGCTACGACGGACGGCGAGCGTTCGATGAGCTTTGTCTCGGTGATGAGCTGGCAGAGGTTTTGGTAGCCGGTGCGCGAAGTGGCGAGGAGAGGGACGATGGTGCCGTCTTCCATCGTGATCTCGGCGCCGACGCGCGGGCGGACGGCGGAATTGTTTTCATGTGCGCTGCTGTAGAAACGCGGCGCCCCGTAAACGCCGTCGCGGTCGAGGAGTGCGACGGCGGGCACTTCGGCTTTGAGTGCGGCATGGATGAGGTCCTCGGGCAGCGAGGCGCCGCGGAGAAAACTGAAGGCGCTGCGGGCGTGGAGTTCGACGTAGGAAGTCATTTCATTTGGGCCCACGAAACACACGGAAGAGGCAGGATCGGGCAGGGGTTTCCGTGTGTTCCGTGGGCTAATCATACTCGCCTTCGAGGAAGTGGGCGTCGCCGATTTGGATGAGGCGGTAGAGGCCGCCGTCGTCGGCGAGGGCGATATCCCACTCCTGCCGGGCCCAGGCGCGATCGGACTGCCACCAGTCTCCACTTTTCGAATACGGTCCATTCTGCGCGGCGATCTCGCCGCGCACGGTGTCGGACCAGATGTAACTGCGCTGGTCGTCGGTGCCGAAGCGGACGGGAATCGGGGGCCGGAAACGGCGGAGTGCGAGGCCGAGGGGCGGATGCAACGGTGCGGCGGCGGGAGGCGGCACGACGGCGAGTGGCGCGATGAGCTTCACGGCGTCGGGGCGGTGGGTGTCTTCGAGCTGGGGTGTGCCGACGCGGTCGGAGCCGACGAGGGCGGAGACGCGCGCGAGCGTTTCGGCGAAGCCGTGCGGATCGCGAAGGCCGGTCTCGAAGAGGCCCTGCTGGCGGACGAGCGGGCGGGCGGGCGTGAGGCGGAGCTCGAGGGCGACGATGGAGGCGGCGGTGGAGAGCGACTCGAGATGCGTGTGCAGCGTGCGGAAGAGAATCTCGACGTCGGCGGTGGGCTCGGGGAGGCGGAAGCTGCGCGCGTGTTGCGTATCGCCTTCGAGCTTGAGCGTGAGGTGGAGCTCGGCGGCGACGTGCTGGCTGGCGCGGAGCTCGAGGGTGAGGCGATCGAGAAAGCGGCGGAGGAGAAAGAGGAGGGGCTCGAGGGTTTCGATTTCGGTTTCGAGCTCCATCGCGGCGGCAAAGGTTTGCGGCGGAGTGACAGGGTGGAGCGGGCGGGGTGTGCCGCCGTTCGCGCGATTCCAGAAGGCGAGTCCTTCGGCGCCGAAGCGGCGGACGATTTCGTCGCGCGGCAGGGCGTGGAGATCGCCGAGCGTGCGCAAGCCCCAGGCGTGAAAGATGGAAGCGAGCTCGGGCGAGGGATCGGCGGCGGAGAGCGGGAGCGGGGAAAGGAAGGATTTTTCGTCGGCGACGTGGTGGACGGGGGAGCGGAATTTGAGAGTTGAGGGCTGAGTGTTGAGGGACGAGCAGCGTGCGGCGTAGAGGGCGAGGAGGGGCGTGCGAGCGAGGCCGGTCGTCACGGGCAGGCCGAGAGCGTGAAGTTCGGCGGTGGCGCGGTGGAGGGCGGGCTCGAGTTTCGCGGGATCGAGCCCATGGACATCGGCGATGCAGATGCCGGGGGCGGTGTCTTCGATTGAAGGCGAGAGGGTGAAGCCGATGGCGAGGAGGGCGGCCCGGGCTTCGGCTTCGGCGTCGGGATGCGGTGAGCGAATGAGGAGCGCCGGACAGCGCGCCATGGCTTGCGGGGCCGTCATGCCGAGCTCGACGCCGTGGCTGCGAGCCGCGGGATTTGCGGCGAGGACAACGGATTTCTTGCTCGTGCTGCTGAACAGCGCAGCGGGTTTGCTGGCCGCGCCGCGCTCGGTGCGGAGCACGGCGTGCAGAGGGAAATCGGCGAGGTGGAGGACGGCGAACATGGGCGGTAACGCGTGCCTCTAGCCGGCGGCGGCGGCCGACTGGCGCTGGCGTTGGAGGGTGGGGGCGAGCTCGAGGGTGAGTGCGGGGCGTTCGCGGGCCAGGGCGGGGAGGCTGTGGGCGGTGTTGAGCACGAGGCGCACCTGTGCGCTGGGCACGGAGGCGCGGGGGGTCTCGATGACGAGTGCGAGATCGGTGGGCTCGACGGCGCGTTGCAGACGATACCATTGCGGACCGGGAATACGGCGCAGATCGGCTTCGGGGGCGCGGCGGAGATCGAGAAACACGAGGCCGAGATTGGCGTCGCGGGCGAGGAGGTCGGCGGCGCCGAGGGCTTGGGTGGTCGAGGCGCAGCGGACCCAGATGAGATGGGCGAGATGATCCTCGTCGAAGGACGACGGATCGAACGAGTCGGCGCTGTCGATCAACGCGACGCGCGTGCGGGTGGCGCGCGTGGCGGTGAGCAGCTGGGCGAGGAGAAGGTGGCTGCCGCAACTGGGCGCGGCACAGACGATCTCCGTGATGGCGCCGAGCGGGAGGCCGCCGGTTGTGTTATCGATAGCGGGGATGTCCGTGCGGAGCGCGCGGCCGACGGTGCGCGGAGCAGTCGGGAAGCGTTCGGCGAGTTGACGCCGGAGCTTCGCGAGCGTTTCGGACGCGGCGGACATGACAGGAAGGAAACGGACGAGACGCGGAAGGCGGGAGAGACCGGGAGGATGACGAGCGGGGCGAGGTCACGAGGGGCGTGGACTCTCAGCCGGCAAGCTCGTCGCTCGTGGTGCGGCGGGGCGTTTCGCGCAACGGTTCCCAGATGCGGAAGATGGAGTGGCGGCGAAACACGCTGACGAGGCCTGAAACATAGAGATCGCGGAGCGTGCCGCGGTGATTGAAGCGAGGACGCGCGGTGATGAGGCGTTTCATGGCAGACGCGATGGAGGCGGAGGCAGACGAGGCGGGCATGACGGGTGCGGGTTGATGGACGTGGGCGCAGCAGTAGCTAAGCCCGGGTTGCGGGAAGTGGTGGAAGAAACGAGGCGGCGAATGTGCGAGCGCCGGGAGCGACGGCCTGCGGTGCTCGTGCTCTAGATTCCTGGAAGTCGGAAACTCATTGTAAGCAGGTCGAATTTCCCAAAAGCCGCTCTCGGTCTTTACGAAGGCAACAAAGGGAACGAAGAGTGCCGGGTCGTCGCGTGTCCTTCGGTTCTTCGTTCCCCTTGTTGCCTTCTGTTCAAGGTCTGAGGCTCGGCTCCGTTAGTTTACGTGCGTGCGGAGGAGGCCGATCATCACGCCTTGAATGATGAGCTCGGTGGCGGGAAGGAGATCGGGATAGCGCGGGTTTTCGGCGCGGAGGAAGGGGCGGCCGCGTTGCACGAGGAAGCGTTTCAACGTGGACTCGCCGTCGATGAGCGCGGCGACGATGTCGTGCGGGCGCGGTTCGCGGGGCGTGACGAAGACCGTATCGCCATCGAGGATACTGGCATCGATCATCGAATCGCCGCGGACACGGAGGGCGAAGAGTTTGGTGTTGGGTCGGACGCCGAGGGTGGCGGTGTCGACGGAGATATAGCTATCGGGGTCCTGCTCGGTTTCCACTGGAAGGCCGGCGGGGATGGTGCCGAAGAGCGGGATCTCGGCGATGGTGCCACGACGCGGGTGCGAGGAGGGAAGAAGGCCGCGGGCTTTGCCGTCGAGGCGGCGGAGCGCGCCTTTTTCCGTGAGGGCGTCGACGTGGCGTTTGATGCCAAAGGGGCTCGCGAGGCCGAAGTGCGCCTGAATCTCGCGCAGCGAGGGGGCGACGCCGTGCTGCCGGTGGTGGGCGTTGATATAATCGAGAACCTGCTGTTGCCGGTCGGTAAGAGGCGCGCTCATAGTGTTCACGTGAACACTTTTTTCCGGCGATGCAACTCCAACTTGTGCGTGCAAGGAGAGTCGCGGCGTGACTCTGGAACGGACAACGGGTTCGGCATGATGGTCGTCGCGTGACGGCAGGGTTATGTCTGCGGATGAGCCCCGGAAACACACGGAGCACACGAAATAAATACCTCTGAATTCGGCAGCGTTGCGGTTCGTCCTCACCGGAATGCGACGTCCCTTGGCTAATATGACTACATCAAGGGCCGCACAAAAAGCCGGTCTTAAAGTGTAACGTATTACGTGACACTGCCTCTGAGAATCGCGGTCAGGGCGGTGAAACTTGACGAAGCAATCGTGATTCAAGCCGCCGCTCCCAAGCCTTGAACGTCGTGTTTTTCGTTCACTATCCCCCCGCTCAACTATCCCCGCGGAGGTTGTTTTCACGCGACCAGTCTAGAATTCCAGCAGCGAGCTAAAATCTTACTGTATCAATCGTCATTTACCGAGAGTCGGCAGGAAGGTGGCGCTACTTGGCGGGGGTGGCGCGCGTGATGGTGGGCGTGCCGCCGGGGGCGCGCGGGAAGACCATCGACCATCCGCCGACGTGAACGCTGACGCTCTCGTCGGTTTGCCTCAGCTCGGCGGCGCGGGGATCGACGGGCGCAGCATCGGCGTCGTCGACGAAGAGCACGTGGAGAAACGTGTCGCGCGTGCGCGGCTCGGTGGGCGCGACTTCGATCCGCCACGAACCGGTCGTGAACTGCGGGCCGAGCTCGCGGGTGGTCTCGAAAGGATAATTCCGGCCGTCGACCCACGCTTCGCGGCCCGGCCCGCCGATGCGTTCGATCTTGGGCTGTTCGGGCAGGAGGGTGAGGCAGGTGAGGCGGCCGCCGTTGTTTTCCGTGACGGACAGGCGGCCGCGGATGGCGGGCTCGTTGACGGTGTGGAGCAGGAAGCGTTTTTCGAATTCGGGCTGGGTGCTTTCGACGCGGTCGAGCACGACGACGATCGGATGTGCGCGATCCGAGTGACGGAAGTAGACGAGTTCGCGCTCGGCGAGCCGGACGCGTTGCGGATCGTAAGCCTTGGTGGCGTCGCCTGAAACGCGCATGAACTCGCCGGTGTCTTCGTAGCGCGAGATGCCGTCGAGATGCGCGTGACCGCCGGGGAGAAGATCGGCGAGCTGCCTGGGCTCGGGGCGGATGGTTTGCCCGCCGTCGTTGGATACGGGCGTGCCGAAGATCGATGTCTTCTGCGCGGGGTCGAAGACGACGATCGCGTTGTGGGCGATCGTGCGCGTGAAGTAGTTTTTCCAGTGGGAGCTGCCGTAGGCGTCGTAGGCGCCCGAGTCGATCGCGAGCGGGCCGCGATAGTGCAGCGTGAACGCGTTCTCGTCGCGATGGTGGTGATTCTGCGAGTAGAAGGAGACGGAGCGAAACTGCAGGTGCGTCGCGCGCGCGTCCCACGAATCGCGGGCAACGACGATGCCGGCGTTCCGGAAATGCCGGCTCAGGGGCAGGGGCGAGGTGGCGTCGTCGGGCGCGAGGCGAGGCACGGTTTTGTCGCCGTAGAGAATATCCGTGAAACGGTCTGGCTCATGCGTGATGGCGCCGGCGGCGTGCGGGTTTTTCAGGATGCCGGCGGCGATCATCAACAACGCGCGCGTGCCGGTGTTGAGATCTTTCGTGACGGTATAGGCGTCACCAGTATTTGGATACGTGCCATCGCCCTGGCGGCCGTAGAGCCAGAACGAGGGCGTGTGCGCCTGCCAGGGGAAGAACACGCACTCGTTCGTGGCGGTCGACCACGCGAGGTGGATGTTGCCCGTGAGATAGGCGGCGCTGTAGGCCCAGCCCATGTGATAACCGCCGTCGGCGGCGATCCAGCTCTGCGCCGGAAAGTAGCCGTTGATCCAGTGATCGCGCACGACGAGCAGCTGCTCGCGCAGCTCCGGGCGCTCGGAGACGATCGCGAGGAGGCCGGCGGCGAGCGCGAAGTTCCCCCAGCGCGAGTGGCCGCTGATGTAATTCGCGTCCTTCGCGGCGAAGTGCCAGTTCTTCCCGATGTGCGCGACAAGGGCGTCCTGCAGCGGGCGTTTTTCAGCGTCGGTGAAATGTGGATACAGCCAGTCGTAGGCGACGGCGAGCGACTGGAGCCGGCCGCGATATTCGTTGTCGTTGCCGACGGGGCCGGCGGCGACGAGCGTGGCGGTCCAGGCCTTGGCCCACGCCACATAGCGCGCGTCGCCCGTGATCGCCGCGACAAACGCGACGTTGCGGCCGGTTTCCCATGATTTCAGGTAGGTGCCCTCGGCGAACATTTTCGCGGGCCGGCGCAGGGCGCGCGCGTCGAGGTCGGCGAGCAACTCGCGCCATTCCGCGCGAAACTCGCCGTCGATCCGGCGGCGAATCTCCGGCAGATCGGCGGCGCGGAAGAAGAGCCGCGGGTGTCCGGCGTGGACCGTGAAGGCCGATGCATCCGGCTGCACGACCACGGCCGGCACCTCGCGCAGGCCGATCGGGTAGCTCGCGTGCGCGCACGGGGCCAGGCCGAGCAGGAGGAGAACGCGCGCGGGAAACGTTTTCACCGTGGGACGATCAGGATGCCATGACTCATGGGTGCAAGCCCGGCTTCCGGGCGCCGCTCGAGGAAAAGGCGCAGACGATTCCGGGGTCACTCAGCGTCGGAAACCCGTCACCCTGTAGGTCCGCTTTACATTTTTGGTGGGTGGGAGCGGCGGCCCGAAGCGACCACATGGTTTCATCTCGCGAGGTTACAGCGGCTTGAGGATTCGGGCGGCGCACTGGACCGCAACATGCAGGAGAAGCGCGGTTCACATTCCCCTTATGAAATCACTCCATCGCCACGGGGCGCGTTTGGCGCTTGCCGTCTCCACCCTGCTGTTCGCTGCGCTGCCCATGGCTTCGGCGGCGGCGACCGCGTTCTCGAAGATCGTCGTATTCGGTGACAGTATAAATGACTATAGCAATATGGTGCAGTTCACCGGCGGCGTTTTTCCGAATGCGCCGTCTTATGTCTACGGCCGGCAAAGCAATGGTCCGACGTGGGTCGAGTACCTCGCGGGCCGGCTCGGCATGAGCGACAAGCTCTTCAACTATGCCGTGGTGGGTGCGATGACCCGCCCGGCTCCGGGTTTCCCGACCGGGAATGTGTGGTCCGACACCTTTCCCGGCCTCGAGGGCACCGATGTGCATAGTCAGGTGCTCGACTATCTCATCGATTCAGGCGGCGCCGCCGATCCCGATGCGCTCCACATCCTGGAGGGCGGGTCCAACGATTTTCCGCGGGTGGCAGACCCGGCCGTCATCGTGTCCAACCTCGTGCAGTCGTTCCTCGCGCTGCAACAGAGCGGGGCGAAACACATTATCGTCACGAACCTGCCGGACCTCGGAAAAGTTCCGCGCGTTATACTCGGTGAACAGGGCGGGCTGTTGCCGCCGGGCACCGGCCTGCTTGTATCCGCCGCCACGGCTCAGCTCAACCAGGCGCTTGCCACCGCCATCGCCGCGGTCACGGCGGGAGACGTGAGTGTTACGTTTGCCGACCTCCACGGTTTCCTGAACGCCGTGGCCACGCGGCCTGCCGACTATGGTTTCACGCAAGTCCAGCTGCCTTATCTTGTGTTTGGTGCCGGATCGAATCCCGCGACCTGGCTGTTCTGGGATGACCTTCATCCCACGACGCGGGGCCACCAGGTCTTTGCGGAGCACGTGATCACCGCGCTGGTCGGCACGTATTCGCCGCGCAAGGGAAATGGCAACGGCGCCGGCGTCGTCAACAGTCTGCGCGGACTCGTCGGGGCGCCTGGAAAAGGCTAAACCGCAACCGCACCGCACCAGCAGCGGCGCAGCACCGCCGTGTCTTTTGACACGCGCATGCTGCGCCGTCTGCGGCGGGTATCGGTCGACGGCGTCCCGCTAATTGGTGCGTGGCTGGCTCCGAGGTGCGGGGTCGGTGCACTATATATAAGCTTTAATTTCTGCGTTCATTCACTGCAAAAGCATGTCGCCGGGGGATGAGCCTTTTCGATCTGGGGTATTTGCCACCACCGGGGGGCCTGGCTCGCGACGAACGATGGGCGGGAGCGAAGCGCCGATGCTTCGCACGCCGCCGCGCTTCGTTTCCGACCTTCTTTCCTTTCGCGCTGGAGTGGGCCCACTGGGATTCGAACCCAGAACCAAAGGATTCAAGTTTGTGCACCTTTCGGCGCTCCTCGGACTATGTCTTCACCCACGGCTTGATCCGTTGCGGGTGTCGGGGGTTGTTGCGGTGATTAAGGGGGCTAAACCCCTCCGCTAGTCTCTACACCTTCCAGCAGTGTGCCGCTGGCTCGGCTCGGCGTTGCCACGTCTCTTTCCAAGACGACAGGTTTCACCGAGTTTCCCCAAATCCCAGCGGAAGTTTCCCGTCCGCTGGCACCAATTGATGAGTCCTCTGCTCTAACCGTTGAGCTATAGGCCCGTCTCCAAAGAACGAACGCGAAGGGACACGTTTTTGCCGGGAGCAGCAAGCTGCGATTGCCGCACCCTTACATCGGGCAAATGTTCGGGGTTCGGGTTCGGGAAACCCAACCGTGCACAACCCGTTTCGGATCTAAATTCCAAGAGATTGCGGACGGGCGTGTCTTACTCGGCGGAGCGTTGCGCTCCGCTGTTTTTCGCCGCTGCATGGAACCGTTGGTTTTCGAACGCGCTCATATTCCGCCCTCGCCCGCTGCCGCGGGCTTGGGCACTTCCGTCCCTGTGTCGTCCCTTCCCGAGCGACCGACCCTCGCGGCGCTGTTCGAAACCGAGGAGAGCGGGTTGCTGCGTTTCGCGATCAGCCTCGTCGGCCGGCGGATGGTCGCCGAGGAGATCGTGCAGGAGGCGTTTCTCCGACTGCACCAGACGTGGGCCGAGGTCGAAAACCCCCGGGCGTGGGTTTATCGTACGGTGCGGAATCTGGCGTTGAACCACCGGCGCGATCATCCGCGCGAGAAGGAGGGCGAGCTGGCGGAGGAGCGCGTCGCGCACGAGGCGAAGCTGCCCGTGGAAACGCTCGGCCGCGACGAGGCGGTCGGGGTGATGCGGACGCTGCTCGCGGAGCTGCCGCCGGAAGACCGCGATCTCATCCGGCTCAAGTATCAGGACGAGTTGAAATACCAGGAGATCAGCCGGCGCACCGGGTTGAGCGTCGGGAATGTGGGCTATCGGTTGCACCACGTATTGAAGGACCTTGCGGCGCGGTTGCGGAGCGCGGGGATCGAAGGAAGCCAGGGCTGAAGGAGGCCGCGATGAATCACGACGAACGTAATCAAAATCTGGATATGGGGGCGGCGGACAACGCGGCGCTGGAGGCGCGCGTGATCGCCTGGATCGCGGGGGAGGCCTCGGCGTTCGAAATCGCCGAGCTCGAGCGCGTGATGGCCGAACGGCCCGAGCTGGCGGAGTTCAGGCGGCGGATGGAAGCGACGCACGGGCTGGTGGGCGAAGCGGCGCGGGTGGACGTGGCGCCGTTGCGGATGTCGGCGGAGCGACGGGCGACATTGCTCGCGGCGATCGGAGGAACCGGGGCAGAGGGCAAGTCGAGTCCGGGGATGGGACCCTCGGTCGTGACGATGGATTCCGCAACACGTCGGCGTGGCTGGCGGAAGACGCAGTGGTCGATCGGGCTCGCGGCGAGTCTGGCGGTGGGGTTTTTCGTGGCGACGTGGTACATGGGAGATTCGGACTCCCCCCGGAAGGTGTCGGCGGCGAGGATGCAGCGGGCGGTCGATCAGGAGAAAACTCGCGAGGCGGCCGTGCATCGGCGCGTGGGCCTGCTGGAGCAGGTGCGCGAACAGGAAAACGCCGCGGGGGACGAGGTGAGTCGTGGACTCGTTACTGGCACGTTGAACTATTCGCCGGAAGTGCCGCAGGCGCAGGCGGCACCCGCGGTGGGGGTATTCAAAGACACCGCTGCAGGCCTGGCGCCACGCAGGGAGGAAGCGGAAAAATCCGTGGCGACGAAAAACAGTCGCAACATTGGGTCCATCACGCTTTCGGCGGGTACTGTCGCCGGTGGAAAGGCGATCGGTACCGATGGCTCGCTGACGCTCGGAGCGGTCAGCCCACCGCCCCCGTCGGTAACATTTGGCGGATCGGCCGTCGCAGGTGGAATCCTCCCGCAGCAGGGCGCTGATCTTTCCGAGGCGACGGCGCCCGCGTCGGCACCTCAGGCGAGCCGTTTCGGAAGCAGCGTTACGAGTGCCGCCGAACCGAAGGAGCCGATCCAGTTGTCAGCGTTCCAAGTCAGTTCGCCGGAGAAAAAAACGGAAGCGCGGGTGGCCGGAGATGCCGTTGCGAAAGTGCGGGAAGCGCCCGCGACACGCACGGCCGCGGCCGCGCCGGCGACGCCGGATCGGGAGACGAGCGCGAAGGCGGAGCCTGTATCCACTTTTTCACTGCACGTCAGCGATGTGTCGTTCCGGCTGTTGCAGGCGGCGCTCGCGGCGGTGGAGCGTGGCGAAGAGCCGACTCTGCCGAAGGTGCGGGCGGAGGAGATCTACAACGCGTTCGATTACGGCGATCCCGTGCCGACCGAGCGCGAGAAGGTCGCGGCGCGGATCGAGCAGGCGGCGCACCCGGTGCTGCAGCAGCGGAATCTGCTGCGGCTCGCGTTGCGCGTGGCGGCGACGGGACGCGCGGCGAACGAGCCGCTGCGGCTGACGGTGCTGCTCGACACCTCGGGCTCGATGGAGCGCGAGGATCGGCGCGCGGCGGTGCGGCGCGCGATGGCGGAGCTCGTCGCGTTGCTCGGGCCGAACGATCGCATCACGCTGATCGGGTTTGCCCGCCAGCCGCGGCTACTGGCGCAGAACGTGCCGGGCAACCAGGCGGGCGAGCTCGTGCGGCTGGCCGGCAGCGCGCCGCCGGACGGCGGCACGAACCTCGAGGCGGCGCTCACGCTGGCGCGCGAGCTGGCGTTGCGCCACCACGACGCGAGCGCGCAGAACCGGATCGTGCTGCTTACGGATGGCGCGGCAAATCTCGGCGATGCCGAGCCGGCGCGACTCACGGCACTCGTCGAGGAGTTGCGTCAGCGGGGCGTCGCTTTCGATGCGTGCGGCGTGGGGCTCGAGGGCATCGGTGACACGGTGCTCGAGGCGCTGACGCGCAAAGGCGACGGGCGTTACTATCTGCTCGATCGGCCGGAGGCGGCGGATGCGGATTTTGCCCGGAAGCTCGCGGGCGCTTTTCGGCCGGCAGCGGAGAACGTGAAGGTGCAGGTGCGCTTCAACCCGGCGCGCGTCGGAGCGTATCGACTTGTTGGATTCGATCAGCATCGGTTGCAGGAGCAGGATTTCCGCAACGACGCGGTGGACGCGGCCGAGCTTTCCGCGGAGGAGGCCGCGGTCGCGATGTATCAGGTCGAGCCGCTGCCGCAGGGCTCCGGCGAACTGGGCGAGGTGTTCGTGCGGTTCCGCGACCCGGCGACCGGCGCGATGGTCGAGCGCTCGTGGACGATTCCGTACGAGCCGCGTGCGGCGGCGTGGGATCGCGCGACGCCTGCGATGCAGCTCGCGGCGGTCGCGACGATGCTCGCGGAGAAGATGACGGATAGCCCGGTGAGCGGGCAGGTGTCGCTGCGCGAGCTCGCGCCGGTCGTGAACCAGTTGCGGGGACATTTTCCGAATCAGCGGCGTGTCGAGGAACTCGTGACGATGTTCGGGCAGTTCCGACGCCAGGCGCGCGAGTAGCCGCGGCGTGACCCTGACAATCTTCTGACAACTCGCTGACGCCCCGCTGACACTTTTTGCCGGAGGATATGAGAGCATCGGCACCGCCGAATGCCTCCGGTTCGCAGACTGCTCTCCGCTTTCACGGGCCTCACGGCCTCAAACCAAAAAGGAATTTTTCCTATGCGTGCGTTAGCTATGTCCAAATGGGTTCGTTCGGTCTGCGAGATCTTCGGTCGCGGGGGATGGCGTCGGCTGGAACTCAGGCCGGCTCGGAGAGCCAGCCCCACCTTGGCAAAAGCGTGGTGCGGTTGGCTCGCGTTTACGGTTGCCGGATTTGCGGCCGAGCCAGCGAGAGTCGCGACGACGCTCATGCCGGATTCGGGACGGTTGATTATCGAGGGGCGGGGCGTGCCGCCGCCGGTGCGGGTGTTCTTCTCGGCGAGCGGCGAGCAACACGTGCGCGTGGGGATGAACTCGGTCACGAGCGAGATCCGGTTGAACCTGCGGGTCGTGCAGGGGCGGCCGGACGTTCTGACGCTGGGTTTGTCGGGCGAGGGCGAGGTGGTTGACGTATCCGGAAACGGGTTACGCGACTGGGCGGTGCGGCAGGGTGCGGGTGAGACGGCGGGGCGGCGTTTCCTGGATCTCCGCGTCGGGCCGGCGGCGCTCGATGAAATCATCGTGCGCACCCATCATGCGACGGTGACGGTGCCGGGCACGACGGCGGTGTTGATCGTGACGGCGGGTGAAGCGGTGGGGTTTTCGTCGAAGATCGTGGTGCAGCCGGAGGTGTCGCTCGACGTGCGCGTGACGGGGGCGAACGGACTTACTCCGCTGGAGGACGCGTTGCAGTTCCTCACTGCGGGCGAAGGCCGGCTCGAGGTGTCGCTGGCGCCGCGCGGCGGAGCGCTCGCCGAGGCCGAGCTGGGCGGGGCGCAGCTCGCGGGCACGGTGAACGAGCTGGGGCGGAGCGTGGAGTTTCGGTTGCGGGCGGTGTTGCGCGCGCAGAAGGCGGGGGCTCGGCTGCGGTTGTTGTCGGGTGGCGCGGCGCTCGATGAGCGTGCGGCGGGGGATGGCTGGCATGTGGAGCTGGTGCGGGAGGAGAACGGTTTTGCCTACGATCTGGTGGCGGATCGGGTGGGGAGTTTGCCGGTGGAGCTGACGTTTGTTGCGGCGGTGCGCGAGGCGGGTGACTGGCAGGCGCTGGATTTTCGGATGCCGGCGGGCGCGGTGGTGCCGTTGCAGCTCGAAGGGCTGGGGGCGGAGGTGAGTTTCAAGACGGATGCGCGAGTCGTGCCGGAGCGGAGGGAAAACAGGGGCGGGGCGCCCATGGTGCATTGGCGCGGATTTCTGCCGGCGGACGGCGAGGCGGCGCTGGCGTGGAAACAGACGCGCGAGTCGGCGGAGGCGGCGCTGGCGTTCACGAGCACGGAGCAGACGGAGGTGCGGATCGGCGCCGGGCGTTTGCGGCAGAGCACGCAAGTGGCGTTTCGGGTTTTGCAGGGGAAGCTTGCGGGCGTGCGGCTCCGCGTCGATGGGCCCGGCGAGATTCTGGGCGTCGAAGGCGAGAACATCGTCGGCTGGAACGTGCGCCCGAAGGACGACACGAGTCGCGTGCTCGAGGTGCAGCTTAGCCGGCCGATCGAGGCGCAGGGCGCGCTGACGGTTCAGGGCCAGGCGGAGCTGGGGGCCTTTCCCGCGCGGGCGGAGCCGCTGCGGCTGACGCCGGAGGGAGGCGTGCGGCATTCGGGCCATGTGCGCGTCGCGAACACCGGCGCGGTGCGGCTCGAAATCACCGACGTCAGTGGCATGATGCAGCTCGCGCCGACGCAGTGGCCCGGCAGGGCGGCGGAGAGCGGCACGCGGCAGGTGTTCGTGTATCGGCTGCCGTCGGCGAACTATTCCTATCACATCGCAGCGATGCAGGTGCAGCCGGAGATTGGGATCTCGGCGATCGCGACCTACGAAGTGGCGGAGACGGCGCGGGTGATCAACGCCAGTGTGGAGCTGGACGTGCGCGAGGCGCCGCTGCGCGAATCCAAAATTCTGATACCGGAAAATTATGCGGTCGTGTCGCTCACGGGGAGCGAGGTGGCCGATCACGTCGTCGAGACGGAAGCGGAGAACGGTTATCGCATCTTGCGGGTCTTGTTCGGCCGCGCGATCGAAGGGCGGCAGCTGTTGCAACTGCGGCTCGAGGCGAACCAGCCGGCGGCGGCGGGTGAGTGGAGCCTGCCGGCGTTGCGATTTCCGGGGGCGAAAACGGTGCGTGGTCACGTCGGCGCGGTGGCCACGCCGGGATTTCGGATCGTGCCCGCGCAAGCCGAGGGACTCGTTGAGATTCCGCTGAATCTTTTTCCCCAACCGGTGACCGGATTGCAGCAGGCATGGCGTTTGCGCGAGCCGATGTGGACGGCGCAGGTGAGGATCGAGGCGCTGGGGCAGAGCGTGCAGGCGGATGTGTTTCATCTCTACACGCTCACCCCGGGCGTCGTGACGAGCAGCGTGTTGTTGAACTATTTCGTGGTCGGCGCGCCGGCGAGCGAATGGCGGATCGAGGTGCCGCCGACGGTCGGAAACATCGATGTCGTCGGGCAGAATGTCCGGCGCGACTGGCGGCGGGAAGGCAACGAGATCGTGGTGTCGCTGCATCAGCCGGTGCTCGGCGCGGCGACGCTCCTCGTGACCTTCGAGCAGCCGATGAGCGCGCGCGGGGGTGTGATCGAGCCGGGCGTGGTGCGACCGGTGGGGGTGCAGGCGGAGCGCGGGTTCGTGCAGGTGGTGAGCGCGTTGCAGGTGAGGCACGCGATCCGGCGGGCCGAGGGCGCGCTGTTGAAGCTGGAGCCGGCGGAACTGCCGGCGGAGTTTCGCACCTTCACGAGCGCGCCGTCGCTCGCGGTATATCATTACACGGAGCGGCCGTTCGGGCTGGAGATGGGCATCGAGTGGTATGCGCCGGGCGAGACGGTCGAGCAGGTGGTCGATTTTGCGCAGCTCGCGACGCAGGTCTCGCGAGACGGGCAGGTGGTGACGGAGGCGCAATTCTTCGTGAAGACGCGCGGGCAAAAGGCGCTGCGCCTCGTGCTGCCGGCGGGCGCGAAGCTCTGGGAGGCGCGCGTGGATAACGCGCTCGTGCACGCCCGGGCGGACGGCGAGCAGATGCTGATCCCGCTGCCGGCGCGCGCGAATGCGAACGATCCGGTGCCGGTGGCATTGCGTATCGGGCAGGCGAATACGGAGGGAGGTTCGCGCCTGAGGCTCGCGGCGCCGCGTATCGCCAACGCGCCGACGGTGATCAGCGAGTGGAGGTTGCGGGGCGACTCCGGCCGGCTGCTCGTGCCGAGCGGCGGCAATGCCGAGCTCGTGCGGCCGCCGCTGACGGAAACGGGTTTCGAATGGGTATCGACGCGTGGCTGGGTTGCGACGCTGGGGTTGCTCGCGCTGGTCGCGATCGGCGCGGCGTTGTTGCGAGGGCGATCGAGATGGCGGGCCGTAGCGGGCATGGGCGTCGGAGTGGCCGCGGTCGGGCTGGCCGGGTTGCTCGCCAGTTCGGCGCTGAACGCGCGACGCGTGAATCTGCGCGAGCTGACGTTTGCCGCGACGATGGTGCCGGCGGACGAGGCGGTCACGGTCGAGGTTGAAAATGTACCCGGCTGGCGCGCGATGATGGTCGAGTGGGGCGTGGTGGCGGCGGCAGCGGGGGTGGGTCTTTCGCTGCTCGGAGCACGGCGTCGCGGTGCCGGACGGGGCTACGCGAGCACATCGACGATGGTGGGCAGCCTCGTGCTCGTGGCCGCCGGGCTGCTCGCGCAACACGGCGGTGCGACGCTTTTCTTCGGTGCGGTGTGCGTCGGGGTGTGCGTGCGGGTGCTGATTCCGGGAGTGATGGCATGGCAGCGGGGGCGAGGGGCGCGGCTGCTCGATCCGGGTGCGGGGCGGGCGGGCGTGGTCTCGACGCTGATCATGGGTGTGATTGCGACGTGGGGAATGGGTGGCGCGGTGGAGGCGAGGGCGGCGGAAAATGCGCGGCCCGCTTCGGAGCTCGCGGAGTTTGACCAAAGGCCGGCGGAGAGAGCCGTCCAGCATTGGTGGATACGTGGCGATCGCGTGTTCGCGGAACTCGAGCTGACGGTTCGCGGGGTCACGGGAGATAGTTTTCACCTGCTGCGCGCGCCCGGAGTGCTGACGGAATTTGCGGGCGAAGGGCTGCGCGTCGGCAAGGTGGAGCGCGACGGGAAGGTGGTGTATGTGGTCGCGGCGGAACGGGACGGCACGGCGAGCGCGCGCGTGCGTTTCGAGCTGCCGCTTGGCGATCGGGCGCAGCCGATCGTGTTGCCGACCGGGCCGGCGGCCACCCAACGCCTGACGGTCGAGCTCGATCAGGCGGGCTGGGAAATCGTGTCGCCGGGTGCGGTGCAGGTTACGCCGACGGCGGGGGTGCCGGAGGAAAGCAGCGGGGCGACGCTCGTGCTCGTGCCGGGAGCGACGTCGATTCAGTTGCGGCCGAAGCGCCGCGACGTGAGCGCCGAGCGCGCGCACTTTTTCGTGGAAGGGGCGCAACTCTTCGTGCCGGGGCCGGGCGTGGTGAATGGGTTTTCGCGCTTCACGGTGCGGCCGGTGCGTGGCCGGGTGACGGCGCTGGAGCTAGAGATCCCGGCAGGGCTCACCGTGGGCGAGGTGGGGCGCGGGCCGGTGGGCGCGTGGCGGTTCGACCCGCAAACGCGGCGTCTGCACGTGGCGATCGAGCCGGCGCAAGCGGAGACGTTTCGTTTCGAGGTGGAGACGCAGCTCGGTGCCGGTGAACTGCCTTTCGCGCTCGCGATCGCGCCGCTGCGCGTGCGGGGAGCGGCGGGGGAATCGGGGATGCTGGCCCTTGCATTTGGCGGCGATGCGCAGTCGGAAGGGATGCGCGCGAGCGAGCTCGCGTTGGTGAACGCGCAGGACTTCGACGCGACGCTGTTGCCGCGGACGCGTGAGGGTGCGCCGCTGGCGGCATTGCAAAACGTGTGGCGCTACACGGGGACCGGCGGGCGCGTGGAGTTGAAAATCGCGCCGGTTGCGCCCGAGGTGCGCGTGACGAGCCGGCAGGTGCTCTCGCTCGACGACGATCGGATGCTGCTGGCGGTGGACCTGCGGGTGGCGATCACGCGAGTGGGAATTTTCAAGCTGAGCTTCGCGCTGCCGGACGGACTGGAGGTGGAGGCGTTGAGTGGCGCGGCGTTGAGCCAGTGGACGGAGGCGCAGGAGGCCCGTTCGACAGGCTCCGGGCAGGATGCGGCGCGGATCGTGACGCTGCACCTGAACGGCCGCACGATGGGCGAACACACGTTCAACCTGACGCTGGCGGGTGCGGCGCCGCGCGCGCAGGAAGCGTGGCCGTTTCCACGGCTGGCGATCCGCGAGGCGACGCGGCAGAGCGCGGAAGCGCTGGTCGTCCCAGGAAAAGGGATACGGCTCCGCGCGGTGGCGCGCGAGCAGGTGACGCAGCTCGATCCGCGCGCGATCGGCGGGATGCAGGCGGGCGCGCTCGCGTTTCGTCTGCTGCAGGATGACTGGGTGCTGCAGCTCGGCATCGAGACCCTCGAGGCGTGGGTCACGGCGCAGGCGTTGCAGGAAGTGACGTTGCGCGAGGGGCAGACGCTGATGCGGATCGCGGTGCGCTATCGGGTGGAAAACGCCGCGGTGAAAAGCGTGCGCGTGCGGCTGCCCGGGCTGGATGAGAATGCGGCGCGGACGGTGCGCGCGAGTGGGCCGGCGGTGTCGGACATCGTGAGTATCGCATCAGCGGATACGCCCGACTTGTGGGAGATCCGTTTTCGGCGCGGGATCGCGGGCGAGACGGGGGTGCAGCTCGAGTTTCAAGGCGTGGCCGTGCGCGCCGGCCATGGGGAGGAAACGATCGCGACGCCGGAGTTTGTCGGTTCGCGGCAGACGAGATTGTTTGTGGCGGTGCGCGGGTACGGGCGGCTCGATCTTGCGGTGGAGGACTTGCCGCGCGGGTGGCTGCGCGGCGACTGGAGCGCGGTGCCGGCGGTGTTGCACAGCCGCAGTGATCGCAGCGTGCCCGCGCTCTGTTTCCGGGTGGCGGAGCCGGAGCGGGCGCTGGTCGTGAACGTGCGACGGCACGACGTCGCGGAGGCGTTGAAGCTGCGTGGGGCGCGCGCGGATCTGACGACTTTGCTGGCGCCGGGCGGCGCGTTTCTCACGGCGGTGGAGCTGAAGGTCGACGTGCTCGAGCAGGGCACATTGCGGATGCGGCTGCCGGCGGGCGCGCGGTTGTTCAACACGTTCGTGAATGGCGAGAGCGTGGCCGCGGTGCGGGATGGCGAGGCGTGGCTGTTTCACGTCGCTCCGCAGGCGGCGGGCGATCGCGCCGCGGCGGTGCGGCTCGTCTACTCGGCGGCTGCGCCGGCGAATGGCGACCTCGCGCTCATCGGGCCGAGCCTCGCGGTGCCGCTCGAGAACGTGACGTGGCGCGTGGTGTTGCCGCCGGGCTGCGAGCTCGCCGATTACAGCGGCGGGCTGCGGTTGCGCGAGGAGCGTTACGGCGGGGCGTTCGGCGTGAGTGAGTATCGCTCACTGGTGAGCTCGAGGCGCGCGGCGGACGCGCAGCAGGCGGTGGCGCTTTTGCAGGAGGCGAACCGGTGGATGGCGAAAGGCGAGCAGGAGAAGGCGAGCGAGGCGTTGAGCCGGGTTTCGAATCAACGCGGGCTCGACGATGCTTCGAACGAGGACGCGCGCGTGCAGCTGCGAAACTTGAAGACGCAGCAGGCGGTGTTGGGCGTGAACACGCGCCGGCAGCGGCTCTACCTCGACCATCGGAGCGAGGGCGCGCGCAACGATCCGCTCGAGGAGGCGGTGAACTTGAACCCGTTCATGCACGGGAAACAAAACTTCGATCCGCGGCAGGTGGAGCAGTTGCTGATGGGCAACACGAGCGATGAGAACACGGCGTTGCGCGGGATCGCGGCAAAGATCGTGGACCAGCAACTGGGCGCGGAACCGGCTCCGAGTGCGATCGATGTGACGCTGCCGGAACGCGGGCAGGTGGTGACGTTCACGCGGAGCCTGCAGGTGGACGGAGGCGCGCCGCTGGAGTTGAGCCTGGAAGTGAAAAAGATCGCGCGGTCCAACATTTTCGTGAGTGCGCTCTTGCTGCTCGGGGTTGGGGCGATCGCGGTGCTCGGGTTGAGGGGCAAAGCGCCGGCGGTGGCGGCGGTGTGAGCGCTTGCGGTGGCGGCGCAAAGGTGGGGCCGGCTCGGAGAGCCAGCCCCACCTTGTCCAGCCCTGCCTTGCGGACGATTGTCTTTATCTGCGATTCGCGATATCCGGGGGTGAGATGAAGCTCCGCTTTCGACCTTACATGCTCGAATTGAAGCACGCGTTTGGCATCGCGGCGCATACGCGCACGACCACGCCGGCAATGCTGGTGGAGCTCGAGCACGAGGACGTGATCGGGTTTGGCGAGGCGTCGATGCCGCCTTATCTTGGAGAGAGCCAGGCGACGGCGACCGAGTTTTTCGAGATGGCGGCTCGCATGCTTGCGGGTGGGTTGGGGGCGGATCCGTTTGCGCTTAAGGAGTTGCTGCCCGCGCTCGACGCGCTCGCGCCGGGCAATACGGCGGCGAAGGCGGCGATCGACATCGCGCTGCATGACTGGATTGGGAAAAAACTCGGCGCGCCGTGTCATCGGATGTGGGGGCTCGATCCGGCGAAGGCGCCCGTGACCTCGTTCACCATCGGCATCGATACGCCGGAGGTGGTGCGCGTGAAAACGCGCGAGGCGGACGCCTACAAAATTCTAAAAGTGAAACTCGGCCGCAGCGCCGATTCCGATCGTGCGATGATCGATGCGATTCGTGACGTCACGGACAAGCCGATCACCGTGGACGCGAATCAAGGCTGGAAGGACCGGGACGAGGCATTGCGAATGATCGAGTGGCTCGCGTGGCGCGGCGTGGTGCTCGTCGAACAACCGATGCCGAAGGAGCAGCTCGACGACACGGCGTGGCTGCGCGGACGCAGTCCGCTGCCATTATTTGCGGATGAAAACGTGCAGCGGCTCGCGGACGTGCGGGTGTGCCACGGAGCATTCGACGGCGTGAACGTGAAGCTGATGAAGTGCACGGGGCTGCGCGAAGCGCACGCGATGATCACGCTGGCGCACGCGCTCGGGTTGAAGACGATGCTGGGCTGCATGACCGAGACCTCGTGCGCGATCTCGGCGGCGGCGCAGCTTTCGCCGCTGGCCGATTGGGCGGACCTCGATGGCGCGCTTTTGATCAAGAACGATCCATTCGACGGCGTGAAGATCGTGGAGGGGAAAATCACGTTGCTGGACCGGCCCGGGATCGGCGTGACGAAGCGGTAGGCGCGAGTCTGGCCTTGGGTGTTCGCGGTCGGCGGTTGGCGTATGGCGCGAGATGCGGCGCGCGACGTTCTGCGGCGGCAGGTTGCGCGGGGGTGCGGCGGGTTGCACGTTGGACGGCCCTATATCCAACCGAAAAAAAAGGAATCACCATGAGCGTTCGAGTAAAAGTCATCTTCTATAGTCTATACGGGCATGTTTATCGCATGGCCGAGGCGGTCGCCGCGGGTGCGCGCGAAGTGGCCGGAGCCGAGGTCGAGTTGTTGCAGGTGCAGGAAACGTTGCCCGCCGAAGTGATCGAGAAGATGGGGGCGACTGAGGCGAAGAAGGCGTTCGCTCAAATTCCGATCGCGGATCCGAAGAAACTCGCAGAGGCGGACGCGTTGCTCTTCGGCACGGGCACGCGTTACGGCAGCGCGACGGCGCAGATGCAGACGTTCTTCGACGCGACGGGCTCGTTGTGGAACAGTGGCGCGCTGGTGGGGAAAGTCGGCGGCGTGTTCACTTCTTCCGCGAGTCAGCATGGCGGACAGGAGACCACGCTGATCAGCCTGCAGACCTTTTTGTTTCACATGGGCATGGTGGTTGTCGGCGTGCCGTACGCCGCGCAAGAGCTGCTCAACATGAATGAAATCACCGGCGGGTCGCCTTACGGCGCATCGACGATCACCGGCGCGAAAGGCGAACGGCTGCCGAGCGCGAACGAACTGGCGATCGCGCGCTTTCAAGGCCGCCACGCGACGCAGATCGCGGCGAAACTGGCCGCAAAGTAGCGGGAGGAGTCGGGCGACCGCGTCCGGCCCGCGTCTCCCTGCGGAAGTTTGTACCCGGGTGCAGGGGAGGTGATGACCCACCGGGCGGCTGCGTTTTCAGAGGGGTGCGCGTAGACGTGCGTGGCGCTGGCGGGCTGGGCCCCATGGCGTAGTGGGTGGACACCCAACGGCACGCGCCGCGCGAGGGCGTTATGCTTGGGGCTTCACTCAAGCTGTTCGTCACCACCCTCACCTCTGTTCCCGTACCGCCATGAACAACCCTGAAATCCTCCTTCCGCGTAACGCAGCCATCGAGGAGCCGACTGCGTTGATGGCTCCGCCAGCCCGGCTGTGCGTCCCGCAGGTCTACGGCTCCAATGAGACCGCGGTCCGGCCTCCGGTCATCGTCTCCGCGGGCGAGTCCCTGATGCCGATTCTCGTGGCCGACGATGATGCCGATGACGTGTTCTTCATCGACCGGCTGATCAAGAAAACCGGCGTGAAGAATCCCATCAAGACCTTCGACGACGGATCAGAGGTCGTGAATTACCTCGGCGCGCGGCTCTCTTGCGCGGTGGCGCGGCACCGGATGCCAGGACTCTTGTTTCTCGATCTGCGAATGCGCGGGCTCGGCGGCTTTGAATTTCTCGAGTGGGCACGTGGGCAGAAAGGGCTCCAGCCGCTCACGATCGTCGTGTTGTCGAACTCGCACGAACCGGCGGACGTGTCGCGGGCACTCGAGCTCGGCGCGCACCGCTACCTGATCAAATACCCATGCGTGAAAACAATCACGTCGATCGTGCGGAGCGTGTACCCGTTTACTTTGGCTTGAGTGTGAGTGAGCGAGTGAGTCAGCGGCGCAGCTGGGTTGGTGTTCCCGGCTGCGCCTTTTGCTGTCCTGAAAGCGAAGCTCCCGGTCGGCACGCGGCGGCCGAAATTCTTGGTGCAGGAGGGGAGACTTAGCGGCGTGACGGCTCGGCAGGAGCCCGCAGCGGCAGCGACTGCGGCGCCGAGGAACCCGGCGACGCGCTCGAGCTGGAACCTTGCCCGATCAGGCCGGCGACCAGGGTGCCGAGTCCGAGCCACGCGTCGTAGTTGAGAAACGCGGAGGCTCCGGCCTCCTGCGCTTCCACCGAGCGATCGATGCCCGAGACGTAGACGACCGGCAGGTGCGGCGCGATTTTCCGCAGCATCGACACGAGCTCGAGTCCGGTGATCTCGCCGGCGCGATGCACGACGATCGCGTCGAGTTTTTCCGACCGCGCGGTGAGCACCGCAGTCGTGGCATCGCCACACTCGGTGATGAGCGATTGGGGAAATTTGCGCAGCAAGGTGCGGGTCAGGAGTGAGCGGGCATCGGCGTTGTCGTCGACCACCAGAAATCGTTTGTTCAACGGCATGAGCGCGGCTGGGTGACGGATGGGGCTATGCGTTTTCTACGATTCTGTAGCATGCGAGGCCGAGAGTGTGTCAGCTGGGAGAACAAAAAAATATCCGAGTTTTTACGGCAGGGGGGAGGGGCGATTTCCCTATGAAGGGCACGCGATCGGACTTAGCGCAGCCGGAACGAAAAAAGACCCGGTTCGGTGCGTGCAGAACGCTGGCGCGTATCGGGGAAATCCCGGCATCGATTTCAGGCCATCGGACTCCGCCGCTTCATTGCAGGCTCTCGACGTGGCTCGCATCGTCGCGCTCGCGAATGCCAAGGACCATTTTAATCATCGACGACAACCCGCTCGTGCGTGACGTGATGCGCCACATGCTCGAGGCGCGTGGCTACACGGTGTTCGATGCCGAGGATGGTGTGAACGGGCTCGAAATTCTGTCGGGTAACGCGATCGACGCCGCGCTGGTGGACGTCGATATGCCCCGCATGAACGGAGTCGATGTGTGTCGGGCCCTGCGCCTCCACGCCGCGACGATCGGGAAATCGCTCTGGGTGTGTCTCATGACGGGCGTCACTCGACCGGGGTTGATCACCGGCGCGATGGCGGCCGGTGCGCGGCGGGTTCTGGCCAAGCCGTTCACCACGGATGAGCTGGTGCGTTGTGTCGAAGACGAGTTCGCGAGTCCGGCGCGGGCGGGCGCGATCTCCGGGTGAGGGGATAATTGAGGGCTGCGCTTCGCGAGTGCGGGCGGGGTGTGCGTGTGGTGTCCAAGAACCCGGGCCGGCTCGGAGAGCCAGCCCCACCTTTGGTCGCCCAACCCCACCTTTGGCAGCCGCATCTTTGCGACGCGCGCGCGTGACACAGGCGCCGCCGCTCGCCACCGTGCCGCGCGTGGAAATCATTGCCCATCGTGGCGCGTCGCACGACGCGCCGGAGAACACGCTCGCGGCCGTCCGGCTCGCGTGGTCGCAGGACGCGGATGCCGTGGAGGTGGACGTGCACCTCACGCGCGACGAGCGGCTCGCTGTTATCCACGATCCGGATACACGGCGCACAGCGCATGCGGCGCAGCGGGTCGGCGAGGTTGCGCTCGGCGAGCTGCAACAGCTCGACGCCGGTGCGTGGAAAGCGGCGGAGTTTGCGGGCGAGGCGATTCCCTCGCTCGACGCGGTGCTCACGCTCGTGCCGGCGGGGAAGCGCGTGTTCATCGAGGTGAAAAGCGGCGTTGCGGCGGTGGGCGAGCTCGTGCGCTGTCTCACGCGCAGCCGCCTCGATCCTGGGCAGGTCGTGGTGATTTCGTTCGACCTCGAGGTGGCGCGGCGGGCGAAGCGGCTGCTGCCGCGTTGCGAGGTTGGCTGGATCGTCGAGCGCGAGTCCGAGGAGGGCGGGCTCGGGGTGGATGCGATCATCGCGCGCGCGCACGAGGCGCGGCTCGACGCGCTCGATCTCGAGGCCGCCTGGGTCGACGCGGAGTGGGTGAAACAAGCGCGTGCGGCGCGTTTCAAACTCTACGTCTGGACGGTCGATGATGAGTCGCTCGCGCGACACCTCGTCGCATTTGGCGTCGATGGAATCACCACAAACCGGCCGGGCTGGTTGCGTGAGCAATTGCGAACTGAGCTGAGAGGCTCGCACCGTTGAGAGTCCAGAGCCCGACAAGAAGGCTCAGCACAACGCACCCGATTTTTTAGCGCAAAGCCCGGACTCTCCGGCTCTCGGCTCTGGACTCTCGGCGCTTAGCTCAGGACCGAATCTCCGGGTCTCCGCCCCACTGGGTGGTGGGCGCAAATCGCCCTGTCGCCGATGGAACGCGAGTGATAGGATCGAGGTCGTAACCGATGGCGCTGCCGCCCGCGGGGCGGAGCGAAAAAACCACCACGACCGTGAGCAAGAAACCTCTCCAACCTGCTCTCCTCCTCGCCGGCGGCGGCGCACGGGGGGCGTATCAGGTGGGCGTTCTCAGAAGTCTGGCGCGCGCGTTTCCCGCTCTCCATTTTCCGATTCTTACCGGCGTGTCGGCCGGGGCGATCAACACCGCCTTGCTCGCGAACATCCCCGAGCCGTTTCCCGCGGCGGTCGAGCGGCTCGCCGCGCATTGGGAAGGCCTGACGCTCGAGCAGGTCTTCCGCGCCGACCTGCGCGCCCTCGGTTCGAACATGGCGCGCTGGATGTTCCGGCTCATGTCGGGCGGAGCGCATCTGCTGCCCACGACGCGCGGGATGGTCGACACGGAGCCGCTGCGTGAATTCTTGCACAAGGTTTTGGAGACGCCCGACGGTGCGCTGCACGGGGTCGCGGAGAATCTCCGCAGCGGCCGGCTGTCGGCCGTGGCCGTGATGACGACGCGTTATCCGACGGCACAATCCGTCGCCTGGGTGCAAGGCTCCGGCTTCCAACCCTGGCACAGCACCGAGCGGTGTGGCGTCGCGACGACATTGACGGTCGAGCACATCATGGCGTCGTCGTCGCTGCCGCTCGTGTTTCCCGCCGCGAAGTTGGACAACGGCTGGCACGGCGACGGCGGCATCCGGCTCACCGCGCCGCTCTCGCCAGCGGTCAATCTCGGCGCCGATCGGATCATCGCGATCTCGACCTCGATCGAGCCGGGGCATTCCGAGGCGGACCGGCCGACGACCGATTATCCACCGCCGGCGACAGTGCTCAGCGTGCTGCTCGAATCGGTGTTTCTCGACATGCTCGACAGCGATGCCGCGGAACTGCGCCGGATGAACCGCCTGATCGCCGCGCATCCGAAAAGCCAGGAACTCGGCTTGCGGCGGGTCGAGGCGCTCGTCATCCGCCCGTCGCAGGATCTCAGCGTGATCGCGGGCGAGTTCGAGAGCGAGCTGCCGCGGGCGTTGCGCCATGTGATTCGCGGGCTCGGCAGCCGCGATACGAACCGTTCCGACGTGATTGCGACGCTGCTCTTCCAACCGCTTTTCATCCGCAAGATGATCGAGATCGGCGAGCGCGACGGCGCCGCGCGCGTCGCGGAAATCGCGCCGTTCCTCGGCGTGGATTTGCCGCTCCCGCATTTCGACCCCGCTCAACCGCTCGCGGCCTGAAGGATTACCTCACTCGAACGCGTTCGTTTTACAGAAGGTCACGAAGGGAACGAAGAGCTGAAGAAGACACCTTCCGCCGGCTCCACGGTTTCGCCCACCGGAGAAATCCCGTTCTTTTTTTCCGCCGCTTTCCGCACTGCGCCCGGGGAACCGCGCGTGCGAATCCGCCCTCTAAGTTCCCGGCCAGCTCATCGATTCCCCCGACCGCGGTGGCTGGCCCAGGTTCGCGTTCAAGGGTCCACCCACAACCTCAGGTTCGCATCTCCTTATGTCGCACTCTGCGCTGATCCATGGCTGGCACAGCCTCGACCGGGAAACCGCCCGCGCGCTGCAAGGCCGGCAGCTCCACCGGTATCTTCGCGACTGCGTCATCCCCTTTTCGGCGTACTACCGGCGCGTCTTCGCCGAGCACGGCCTCACCGCCGGCGACATCCGCTCGCTCGATGACCTGCGGAAGATTCCGTTCTCGTCGAAACAGGATCTGCTGCCCACGCCCGAGCAGCCGAAACGCAGCCTCGAGTTTGCGCTCATTCCCGATCCCAAGGTGCTCTCGAAACGCGCCCCGGTGATCCTCCGCGCACTCGTGCGGGGCCGCGCGCGCGTGAAGGACGAACTCGATCGCGAGTGGCGGCCGACGTTCATGACGGGCACGACCGGGCGCTCGACGGAATCGATCTCGTTTCTCTATTCGCAGCACGACCTCCACCGGCTCGCCGTCGGCGGCGGCCGCATCGCGGAGATTGGAAACGTCGCGCGCGACGAGCGGATGTTGAACATGTTTCCTTTCGCCCCGCACCTCGCGTTCTGGTGCATGCACTACGCGGGGATGAACCGAAACACGTTCGCGCTCTCGACCGGCGGCGGCAAATGCATGGGCACCGAAGGCAACCTCAAGACGATCCTGAAACTGAAGCCGCAGGTGCTCGTCGCGATGCCGACGTTCATCTATCACGTGTTGCAGCAGGCGATGGAGGAAAAGGTTCGGATGGAAGGCGTGCGGCTCATCTGCCTCGGCGGCGAAAAAGTCCCCGACGGCATGCGGCGCAAGCTCGCGATGATGTGCGCCGAGCTGGGCTCGCCGGACGTGCAGGTGATCGCGACGTATGGTTTCACCGAGGCGAAGCTCGCGTGGACGGAGTGCCCGTTTGGGGCCGCTGCGGAGCCGACCGGTTATCATCTTTATCCCGACATGGGGATCATCGAGGTCGTGAATCCTGAAACCGGCGAACCGGTGCCGGACGGCACGGGCGGTGAGATCGTGTGGACGCCGCTCGACGCGCGCGGGACCGTCGTGCTCCGCTATCGCACGGGCGATCACATCGAGAACGGCCTCACGTGGGCGCCGTGTCCATGCTGCGGCCGGCGCATGCCGCGCTTGATGGGCCGCATCTCGCGTGTATCCGATTTCCGGGCACTGCGGTTTCAGAAGGTCAAAGGCACCGTCGTCGATTTCAACGAGCTCGAGCACGCGCTCGACGATTGCCAGGGCCTCGGCGCGTGGCAGATCGAGCTCCGCAAGGCGCACGACGATCCGATGGATCTGGATGAATTGATCCTGCACCTCGCGCGGATGGACGGCGCGAACGAGGAACATCTCGAGCGCCAGGTGCGCGATTTGTTGCAGTCGGAATTCGAGCTGCGACCCAACCGGATCGCGTTTCACACCTCCGACGAACTGCGCGTGCTGCATCAAGTCGGCGTGGCGCTGAAGGAGCAGCGGGTCGTCGACAACCGCCCGAAGTCGTCCGCCCCCGCGAGCCCGCCCGGCGCGCGACGGAGCGCGGGAAAACCGCAGGAGGTGCACGCGTGAAAACAAGCGCCAAGATCCAAGCTCCAAGATCCAGAGAGTATTCAAATCCCCAATACTCCAATTGGCGGTTTGAAGTTTGGTGGTTCTCTGGATCTTGGAGCTTGGATCCTGGCGCTTCCCCCCGCCCATGAATCCCCCCGTCTACATCGTCGACGGCATCCGCACGCCGTTCTGCAAAATGGGCACGGCGCTCGCCGCCGCGGATGCGGTCGATCTCGGCCGCACCGCCGCGGCCGCCGTGCTCGCGCGCACCGGCCTTGATCCGGCCCTCATCGACGAAGTGATCTTCGGCTGCGTGGGCCAGCCCGCCGATGCGGCCAACGCGGCTCGCGTGATCGCGCTCCGCGCGGGCGTGCCCGAGCATGTGCCGGCCGTGACGGTGCACCGCAACTGCGCCTCCGGTTTCGAGGCGCTCACGCAAGCCGCGGACAAGATCGCCGCCGGGCGCGGCGACATCTTCCTCGTCGGCGGCACGGAGAGCATGTCGCATTATCCGCTGCTCTATAATGAGCGTGCGACGCGCCACTTTGCCGGCCTCGCGAAGGCGAAGACGCCCGCGCAAAAAGTCGGCAGTCTCCTCCAGTTTCGCCCGTCGGATTTCGCGCCGAAGGCCGCTTTGCAGCTCGGTCTCTCCGATCCCGTGTGCGGCTGCAACATGGGCCAGACCGCCGAGACGCTTGCGCGCGACTGGCGGATCTCGCGCGACGAACAGGATCGTTTCGCGCTGCAGTCCCACCGGCGAGCCGCCGCGGCCAGGCCGAAACTCGGCGAGGAAACGTGGCCCGTATATCCCCGCGGTGGACGCGCCCCGGCGCCGGTGACCGAGGACAACGGCGTGCGCGAAAGCCAGACGATGGAGGCGCTCGCGAAGCTGCGGCCGGTGTTCGAGAAACGCGGCGGCACCGTCACGGCCGGCAACGCCTCGCAGATCACCGACGGCGCGGTGGCGTTGCTCGTGATGAGCGAGGCCGGCCTGCGCCGCAGCGGGCTCACACCGCTCGGCCGGCTCATCGATTATGCGTATGCCGGCTGCGAGCCGATGCGCATGGGCCTCGGTCCGGTCTACGCGATCGCGCGCGCGGAACAACGCAGCGGCCTCGGGCTGAAGGACGCCGAGCTGATCGAAATCAACGAAGCGTTTGCCGCGCAGGTGCTCGCCTGCCAGGCGGCGGCGCGGTCCGCGGAATTCGGCCGCAAGCACCTCGGCCGTTCCGGCGCGCTCGGCGAGATTCCCGACGAAACGCTGAACGTGAACGGCGGCGGCATCGCGCTCGGCCATCCGGTAGGCGCGAGTGGTGCCCGCCTCGTGTTGACCGCGTTGAAAGAGCTCCGGCGTCGTCGGGCGCGGCGCGCGCTCGTGTCACTCTGCATCGGCGGCGGGCAGGGTGGTGCGCTCTGGCTGGAGGCCGCGGCATGAAAACGAAAACGCAATTCGCGCGGTTACGCCCTTCTTCTCCTGCAACGACTCATTCGCGACTGCCATGAACATCGTCCGCACTACGACCCCCGACAGCACGTGCGTGCTCACGTTCGATCGCCCGAATTCCTCCGCGAACGTGTTCGATCGCGCCACGCTCGAGGAGCTCGAGCAGCATCTCGCCGACATCGAGCGGGAGCCCGTACGAGGCGTGATCATCGCGAGCGCGAAGCCGAAAATCTTCATCGCCGGCGCGGATCTCAACGCCTTCGCGCGCGACGCCGACGAGCGTGCGCTGGGCGAGATGGTGGACCATGGGCATCGCATCTTCACGCGTCTCAGCCGGCTGAAAATTCCGAGCGTGGCGGCGATTCATGGCGTGTGCCTCGGCGGCGGTCTCGAGCTGGCGCTCGCCTGCGACTGGCGCGTGGCCTCGACCGACAAAGCCACGAAGCTCGGCCTGCCCGAGACGCAGCTCGGCATTCTGCCGGCGTGGGGCGGCTCGACGCGGCTGCCGAAACTCATCGGGCTGCCCGCTGCGCTTGGCCTGATTCTCACCGGCAAACAGATTGTCGCCGCGCAGGCGCAGAAGCTCGGAGTCGTGGACGATGTCACGCATCCCGAATACCTGCTCGACGCGGCGAAGAAGATCCTCACGCGCGGCAAACGCCCTGCATTGCGTCCGCGCCTCCTAAACCGGATGCCGTTCGCGTTCGCCGTGGCTGCGAAGGCGCGGCACGATGTGCGCGTGAAAACGCGCGGGCATTACCCGGCGCCGCTCGCGGCGATCGAGGTCTGCACGGCGGCTGCGCACCAGAGTTTTGAAGAAGGGCTCGCGCGGGAAAAACGTGCGTTTCTCGAACTCGTGCGGACGCCGGAATGCCGGAACCTCATGAACGTTTTCTTCCTGCAGGAACGCGCGAAGAAGCTCAGCGTGAATGATCGCGGCGGGACGTCCGGGCCGCGTCCGATTCGCAAGGTTGCCGTCATTGGTGCCGGCACGATGGGCGCGGGAATCGCACAATGGATCAGTGCGCGCGGGATTCCGGTGCGGCTCAAGGACGTGAATCCCGCTGCACTCGCCCGCGGCCTGCAGGCGATCGAGAAGATCTATGCGGAAGCGGTGAAGCGCCGTGTGTTCACGCGCGCCGAGGCGACCGCCGGGCTGGACCGCATCACGCCGATTCACACGGATATCCCGCTCGCCGACATCGACCTCGTGGTCGAAGCGGCACTCGAGAAGCTCGAGGTGAAGCAGCACGTCTTCTCCGAGCTCGAGCAGCGGATGGGCGCCGACACCGTGTTTGCGACGAACACATCCGCGCTCTCGATCGATGCGATCGCTTCCGTGCTCGAGCGGCCAGAGCGCGTCGTCGGCCTGCACTTCTTCAACCCGGTGCACCGGATGCAGCTCGTCGAGATCGTGCGCGGCCCGCGCACGTCGCTCGCGACGCTCGAGACCGCGCTCCAATTCACCAAGTCGCTCGGCAAACTGCCTGTGATCGTGAAGGACAGCCCCGGCTTCCTCGTGAACCGGATTCTGCTGCCCTATATGGTCGAGGCGGTGTGGCTCTTCACGCAGGGCATGTCGGCGGCGGCGATCGATCGTGTGATGATCAAGTTTGGCATGCCGATGGGACCGCTGCGGCTTGCGGACGAGGTCGGCCTCGATGTCGCGCAACACGTCGCGAAAGATCTGGAGCGCCGATTGCCGAAGGGTATCCCGATTAACGATACGCTCGAAAAAATGGTGGCCAAAGGCTGGCTGGGAAAGAAATCCGGCCGTGGCTTTTATGTGTACAGCGCGAGGGGCGAAGAGCCGGCGCCGGAGTCGGACATGCGTTTCCTCCAGGCGGAAAAGCCGCGCACCAGCGACGCCGCGAGCCAGCAGGACCGGCTCGTGTTGATCATGATCAACGAAGCTGCGCGCGTCCTCGATGAAGGCGTGGTCGAGGCGCCGGAGGACGTCGATTTCGGCATGATCATGGGCACCGGCTGGGCGCCGTTCCGCGGCGGACCGCTGCGTTATGCGGACCGTCTCGGCGTGATGGAGATCGTGCGCCGGCTCGATGTGCTCTCGCGCGAAGTCGCCCCGCATTTCGCCCCGTGTCACCGCCTGAAAAAAATGGCGTGGGAAGGTCGCACGTTCTACGAGGCCCCACGGGCCGCGGCCGAGGTGGAGCCGGCGCTCCGACCCGAACTGGGTGCGCATGTCGACACCCCGCTCGCGACGCAGAATCCAGGTCCGCTTGGCGACCGAAACCCGCCCGTGCAGCCACGCCAGACGGCGGCATTGCACTAAATTCTTCAGCCATGAAAACACCCGGTTTGCTCGACCCACCAGCCCCCGCCAACCGACCCGCGCGCGAGGCCGGGCCGGCGAGCGTGATCGACACCTCGAAGATGAACCCGGCGCAACGCGACGCGCTCGAACTCACCGAGGCGGCGCGCGCCACGACCGACTATCGCAGTTTTGCCGGCGAGCTGTTCATGGGCCGCATCGCGCTCGATCAAGTGTATCCGTTTCCCTTGCAACCGCCGCTCGATGTCGAAGCCGGGCGGCCGTTTCTCGCCGAGCTGAACACGATCCTGAAAAATGAAGTCGATCCCGATCAGATCGATGCCGACGGCGAGATCCCCGAGGCGGTGATCGAGCGGCTGGCGAAGATCGGAGCGTTTGGCATCAAGGTGCCGCAGGAATACGGCGGCCTCGGACTCTCGCAGCTCAACTATTGCCGCGCCGCGATGCTCCTCGGCAGCGTCGACGGGAATCTCACCGCGCTGCTCTCCGCGCACCAGTCGATCGGCGTGCCGCAGCCGGTGAAGCTCTTCGGCACGGAGGCGCAGAAGCGAACATATCTGCCGCGTGTCGCGCGCGGGGAAATCTCGGCGTTTGCGTTGACCGAGAACAGCGTCGGCTCCGATCCGGCGCGGATGACGACCCGCGCCGAACCGACCGCCGATGGACTGCACTATATAATCAACGGCGAAAAACTCTGGTGTACAAATGGCACGAAGGCGGGCGTGATCGTCGTGATGGCGCGCACGCCGGATCAGATCGACGCGAAAGGCAGGACGCGCAGTCAGATCACGGCGTTCATCGTCGAGATGAATACACCGGGCGTGGACGTCGTGACGCGTTGTCACTTCATGGGCCTGCGCGCGCTGTACAATGGCGTGATCCGTTTCACGAATGTGCAGGTGTCGCGTGACGCGATTCTCGGCGGTGAAGGCCGCGGATTGAAGGTCGCGCTCACGACGCTCAACACCGGCCGCCTCACGATTCCCGCGGGCTGCGTGGGCCTGATGAAACGCTGCCTGGGCTACGCGCGCGACTGGGCGGCGGAGCGCACACAATGGGGCGCGCCGATCGGGAAGCACGCGGCGATCGCGGACAAGATCGCGAAGATCGCGGCGAACGCGTTCGCGACGGAGGCGATGACGTTGTTTACCGCGGCACTGGTGGATCGCGATCGCGCGGACATCCGGCTCGAGGCGGCGATGTGCAAGATGTTTGGCTCGGAAGCCGCGTGGCGCGCGGTCGACGAGACGATGCAGATCCGCGGCGGGCGCGGCTACGAGACGGCGCAATCGTTGAAGAACCGGGGCGAGCCGGTCGTGCCCATCGAGCGGATGATGCGCGACGCACGGATCAACCTGATCTTCGAAGGCTCGTCCGAGATCATGCGGCTCTTCCTCGCGCGCGAGGCGCTCGATCCGCACCTGAAGGTCGCGGGTGGCGCGCTCGATTCACGTCTGCCGCCGGGCAAACGCGCATCGGCCGCATTGAAGGCGGCGGCCTTCTACGCGCATTGGTATCCGGGCCTGCTGCTGCCGCGCGGCGGAGCGCCGGCGGATTTCACGCCGGCGTTCAAACCGGCGCTGAACTATGTCGCAAAGACGAGCCGCCGGCTCGCGCGCACGCTGTTTCATGCGATGGCAAAGTACGGACCCGCCTTGGAAAAGAAGCAGCTCACGCTCGGCCGGATGGTGGACATCGGCACGGAGTTGTTCGCGATCGCGGCGACCGCGCTCTATGCCGACGCGCTGGTGAAACGCGGCCAGGGCGCGCAGTATCCGCGCGCGGAACTGGAGCAGCTTGTACAGAGTTTCGTGGCCGACGCGCGCGGCCGGATCGCAGCGAGTTTCGCGGCGCTGGCGCACAACAACGATGCGCGCAACTACCGGCTCACGCAGTCGATCCTCGAAGGCAAACACACGTACCTGCGGCGCGGGATCGTGGAGTGAAGCGGTGGCAAGCGTTACGCGGGACGCGTGGTGAATCGTTTCGCCGGGCCGTCTGGTTGCGCTGCGCGGTGCGATCAAAGCTCCGGCAGGGCCGCAAACGAGCCGTCGTGTTCGCGGGTAATCGTGCGCATCAGATCGGCAAAACGGGCGCCGGTGTTTCCCATCGAGAAAGAAAAACGGATCGTCGTGGGAAAACCGATTGCGTTGATGACGACGCGCCGGTGTCCGTTCACGTCGCGTGGATTGAGCTGATCCAGCCGGGGAAGAACGACCTCGCGATCCTCCGTCCGTACGAATTCATCGCCCAGCAGATAAACGCCGATGCGCAGGTCGGATCTGCCGGGCTCGGTCAGGAATCGCAGCGCATTGTAGACTCCAGGAATGGGATTGCTGATACTGTCGTGATCCGCGCGGCGCAGCGTGCGCACGATTCGATCTCGCATCTCGGGCGTCGCGGGATGCCATGCATCCCGACCCTGTCCGCGCCGGCCGAGGAGGAAACGACCGTCGCCATCGACGAGCTGGACGCCGGCGAGGTTCGGGTGAGCGTCGAGGGTCGCTTCAACCGACTCGATTACGATCGGCCAAAGTTCTCCCGTTTGCGGATCGCGCATCGAGCCGGAGGTATCGATGACGAACACGAGATGGGTGCGCGGCTCGGCGGACGCGAGCGATACGGTCGTCAACGAACCACGCGTGGCATGTGCCAGCTCCCAGCACAATCCGGTCGCCGTCCGATCGGAGGAAACGAGCGGCAAAAGCAACGTATACACCGGGATTCGAGGCGGAAGCGCCTTCACCGCGCGTCGGAAGACCGCCTGGCGTTCGGGCTCCAAAGCGGCCGTGGAGAGGCTGTCTGTGATGAGCACGACGCGTTCAGGCCTGCCATTCGCGGGAGGTTGAGCGAGGGTGCCGAAGGCCACTTCGACGCTGAAACCGCCGGCCGGAGGCGTGCGGACGACGCGTTGCACCATGCCGCGAAGCCCGACGTCGTCGGGCGATGCGTCGCGCACGCCGTCGCCGAGAGAGATCGCGTTGCTTTCGTCGCAAAGAACCACCCGATATTTCGTTCCCGCCGGGAGTGTCCGGAGCGAGGCTTCGAGCGTGCGCGCGACCTGTTGCCATTTCGGGGCGGACGCTTTTTCCGCCTCCGGGCGTGAACGCCACGCGGCGATCTCGGCCTCATCGAGGCCGAGCATCGACTCCGAACGGTTGATCAGGAAAAGCACAGGCGCGTCGGACGCAGGTTGATCTTTGGCGGATGAGTCTGGCGCGTCGGCGAGGGCGGCTTGTCCTGCGGCGACCGGCGAGACCATGGAGGCAACAGGCGCGTCGGTGAGGCCCACGAGGGCGAGGATCACGAGCAGGCCAATTCCCACGACCGGTCGCCGGGATGGCCGGAAGCCGCCGATCATTTTCATGCGACGATGCAGTTGCTGACGGCTTTCGAGAATGCCCACGAGGCCGGGCTGCGGGCCTGCCGGACAGAACGTTTCGAGGAGGCGCAGCATCGTGCGACCATAAGCCTGGTTGTTTGCGGCGCCGGCGGCCTCGAGAGCAGCCGCGTCGCAGGCGAGTTCGCGATCGACTCGCCAGCGGGCGAACGCAAACCACACGAGCGGGTTGAACCAGTGGACGATCTGCAGCGCGGTCATCAACCAGTTCAAAAGCAGGTCGCGCCGCCGGACGTGGGCGAGTTCATGCAGGAAAACGAAGCGCAGTTCCTCCGCGGAAAATGTGCGCGCGAATCCCTGCGGCAGCAGCAAGCGGTGGCGAAACAATCCGTGCAGCGCAGGTGAACGCACCGTGGCGCTCTCCACGAGCAGCGGAGCTCTCCGCACGTCCATCTCGTCGCAACACGCGTGCAGCAGATTCAACGTCTCTGGTGCGGTGACCGCCCTCGCGGTCCGCAAAGATCGGGTCAGTGCAACGGTGGAGCGCATGACATGGCCTGCGAAGACCAGCACGCCGCCGAGCCAGACGAAGAAAAGGGCGGTCGCTCCCCACGAGACATCGACGGCGCTCCGGTTTCGAGAAACGGATAATGCGCCGAGCCAGGCGAATGGCGTCTCGACATGCGATCCGCTCGATGAGGGCGAAGCCCCCGAGGGAGGCGCGACGCTGTCGGCCGAAGCGGCCTCGGCCGTGAGCGTCGCGGCGTCTTCTGGCTGCCATGTGAACAGGTGAAAGAAACTCACGTCGCTGGGCACTGAAAGCGGGAGCAACCGAGCGGCCACGAGCAGCCACAGCGCGCAGTGCCATTGCGGCGTCAGGTGCCGGCGAAACAGGTGTTGAACTGCGAGGACCAGCAACACGAGCAGGCCGGCCGCGGCCGAGGCGCGGCCGAGCGGGAGTAGAAATTCGGCGGCGTTCATGGCTTCGGCCCTTTTTTCCTGGCGGGCGCAGCGGTGCGCTCGCCCGGTTTGTCGAGCAAGGCGCGCAACTCGTCGAGTTCGCTGCGGGAGAGCCGGCGCTGCTCGATGAAGTGCACGAGCATCGGCTTCAGTGCGCCGCCAAAAACCCGATCGATAAACGAACCGCTCGCTGCCGCGATGCATTCCTCCTCCGTCACCAGCGGTTCATAAACGAAAACGCGCCCGCGCGCTTCGTAGTCCAGCGCCTTCTTCGCGACCAGCCGCGCCAGCAGCGTGCGCGCTGTCTTCGGGTGCCACGAGGGATCTGCCGCGGTGAGGCGGGCGATGACATCGGCCGCGGTGATGGGATGATGGGCCCAGACGAGGCGCATGATCTCCCACTCCGTGTCGGAGATTCGCGGGCTTTTCTTCATGGGGGAGATTGTGGACTACAAAAGTAGTCAATTAGACCACAGATGTAGTCAAACGTTCAAAATCGCACCGCGCCGCGGGTGTTGGCGGGTTGGGCGAGCAGGCCAAGCTCGGGCCTGGCCTCACATCATTTCCCGAACGGCTACGCTTCGTACGCGATCGCGACGATCTCCAGTTCCTTCACGCCGCGCGGGGCTCTGAATTGTACGCGCTGTCCGAGTCGGGCGTTCATCAACGCCCGCGCGATGGGCGAGAGCCAGCTGACCCAGTTGCGGTCGAGGTCCGTCTCATCGACGCCGACGATGCGATACTGCGTTTCTGAGCCATCGTTTTCGCGCACCGTCACGGTTGCGCCAAAACGCACCACGCCGGTGTCTTCGGCTCCGGAAGGGGGCGTGGCGATCTCCGCGGTGCGCAGGCTTTCCTGCAGATAACGTATCCGTTGATCGAGTACCTGCAGCTCGCGTTTCGCGTCGATGTCGTCGGCGGGCGCCGCGGCGAGCGGCGGACGTTTCTCCGTCAGAAGTTGCTGGAGCTCGGTCTGGAGCCGTTGTGCGCCGCCGGGCGTGAGGTAGTTTTTCGCGCCCGGCGGGAGTGGTGAAAGCTGTGGTGGCAACTCCGGCAGCTGCGGCACATCCGATTCGCGAACAAATGCCCGGCTCATGCGGAAACGTAATGCGTTTGCCGCGGTTCACAAATCGCGCGGTTCGCGCTTTCAACTTTCGCGGTTCGACCTTCTGTTGCTCGCAATGCTTCCCACTCACTCAGGCGCGTTCCGGCTGTTCCGCGTCGCCGGAATCCAGGTCTATCTGCACTGGTGGTGGTTCGTCTTCGCGGTCTTCGAAATCTCGGTGCGTCGCGGCGCGTACACGTCGCCGGTCTGGAACGCCGCGGAGTATGTGGCGCTGTTCCTCATCGTGCTCCTGCACGAGTTCGGCCACTCGCTTGCCTGCCGCTCGGTCGGCGGCACCGCCAACGAGATCATCCTGTGGCCGCTCGGCGGCATCGCGTTTGTGCAGCCGCCGCCGCGGCCGGGAGCGGAGTTGTGGAGCATCGTCGCGGGTCCGCTCGTGAACGTGCTATTGATCCCCGTGATCTATGGACTCCTCTGGTCGCGGGCGGCCTACGGCTGGGGCATCGATTATCCGGATCTCGGCCGGCTGCTGCGCGCGGTCTGGTGGATGAACATCATGCTGCTCCTGTTCAACATCCTCCCGGTCTATCCGCTCGATGGCGGCCAGATCTTGCGGTCGTTGTTGTGGTTCGTGGTGGGTCGCGCCCGGAGCCTGCAGATCGCGTCCATCATCGGGTTCATCGCCATTCCGGTGCTCGCCGGCTTTCTCCTGCTGAACAACCGCGGAAACTGGATCCTGGTTTTGCTCATGGCCGGGTTTCTCGGTCAACAATGCCTCGCGGGCTTCCGGCATGCGCAGTCGCTTCTCGCAGTGGCGAGGCTGCCGCGGCACAGCGGCGTAGCGTGCCCGAGTTGTCGCGAGCGGCCACCGGGCGGCCCGATCTGGGCCTGCGTGAGCTGCGGCAATCGCTTCGATCCGTTTTCGACGCGCGCGGTGTGCCCGCATTGCGGCACGGTGCAGCCGAAGATTCCGTGCGCGTATTGCGGATCCGCGCATCCGATCGCGCAGTGGGATGTCACGCCGCCACGCCGGCCGGGCGATCCGCCGGTGATCGAGGTGTAGCGCGGGCGAGATCCCGCAGCCGCGAGAGATCGGCGGGAGGTGGGCACGTGGCGGTACTTCGGCGGAACAAACGCCTTGGCTTCGCCGTCGCTCCCGTGGCTTGATGCATTCTACTGTGACTTCACTTCGCCGTTCCCTCCTCGTTCTCACGTCGTTCGCGTGCGCCAGTGTCGCGTTTGCGCAGACGCTCCCGACCGTTACGCAAGCGCTGCCCGCGCGTTCGCTGCTTACCGGCAGCGGCGCGGTGTCGGTCGACCTGCGGTCGCATTTCGGCCTGCCGGACGTCACCGGCACCGTCATGCAGGTCGACACGACCTCGGGGGCTTTCAACATCGAGCTCTTCGACGACACGCCGCTCACCAAGGCCAACTTTCTCGCCTACGTGAACGCCGGCCGCTACCAGAATATCGTGGTTCATCGCGTCGTCACGGGCTTTGTCGTGCAGACGGGCGGCTACAAGCCGATCCTGCCGCTCACCGAAAATCACATCGAGACGTTTGCCCCGGTGAAAAACGAGTTTCGCCATTCCAATGTCCGCGGCACGCTCGCGATGGCCAAGATCGAGGGCAACCCCGACAGCGCGACCAGCGAGTGGTTCGTCAACCTCGCCAACAACAACGCCGCCAACCTCGATGCCCAGAACGGCGGCTTCACGGTTTTTGCCCGCGTGCTCGGCAACGGTATGGGCGTCGTGGATACGATCGCGGCGCTCCCGCGCGCCGGCGAGATTCCGCTCCGCAATCTGACGCCCGGCCAGAACACCGCCGATGTGAGCAATCTCGTCCTCGTCAACAACGTCCACGCCGCGACGATCTATCCGCCGGGCGATCGCGCGGTCCTCACCTTCACCGCGCAAAGCTCCAACCCGGCCGTCGCGACGGCCGCCATCAGTGGCAGCACGCTCGCACTCACCGGTATTTCCGCCGGCACCGCGGATATCACCGTGCGCGCGACCGACACCAACAATCGGAACGCCGAGAGCACGTTTACCGTCACCGTCACCACGGGCATCGCGATCGGTTCGCCGCCTGTCGCGCAACATGTCGAGCCGGGCGCGGCCGTGACGCTCAGCGTCGGTGCGCAGGCGCCGGGCGCCCTCACGTATCAGTGGCTCAAGGACGGCGTGCCGATCGCGGGCGCGACCACCGCGAGCTACACGCGCGCGAATGTGAGTGCGGGTGACATGGGTTTCTACGCCGTCACCGTCTCGAGCGGCAGCGGCAGCGTCACGACGGATGCGGTCGCTGTGACCGTGAATGTCGCGGGCACGAGCCGGCTCGTGAATGTCTCGACGCGTGGCCTCGCCGCTTCCGGCGCAGCGCTCACTCCCGGGTTCGTGATGACGGGCAGCGGCACGAAGAATCTGGTCATCCGCGCGGTCGGCCCGACGCTCGCGACCTTCGGTGTCACCGGGGCGCTCAGCGATCCGAAGATGGATGTGATGCCGCTCGGCCAGACGACGATCGTCGTCGCGAATGACGATTGGGCGAATACCGCGACGCTCACGGCGGCGATGACGGCGGTCGGCGCTTTTGCGCTGCCGGTAAACTCGAAGGATTCCGCGGTGCTCGCGCCCCTGAGCGTGACGAGCGGCAGCGGCTACACGGTGAGTGTCACGCCGGCCGGGACGACGGCCGCCGGGACGGTGCTCGCCGAGGTCTACGATGCAGACGCCCTGTCTTCTGCGACGCGTCTCATTAATGTTTCCACCCGCGGGGTTGTGACGGCCGGCGAGGGCCTCACGCCGGGCTTCTATATCGGTGGCACGACCTCCAAGCGCGTGCTGATTCGCGCGGTCGGGCCGACGCTCACGGGCTTTGGCGTGGAGGATGCGCTCGCCGATCCGACCCTGACGGTTTTCCCGCAGAACAAGGATTTCGCGGTCGCCACGAATAACGACTGGTCGGCCAATGGAGCCGGCACCCTCGAGGCGGCCTTCACGGCGGCGGGTGCATTCCAGTTGCCCGCTGGCAGCAAGGACGCCGCGGTGCTCGTGCGTTTGCCGCCCGGCGCGTACACCGCGGTGGCGACGGGTGTCGGCGGCACGACCGGCACGGCGCTCGTCGAGGTTTACGATCTCGATCCGTAAAAGACGGCTCACAGTTTCCTCCTTCCCCACGCGCCTGCCGCCTCTCGCGGCGGGCGCTTGTCGTTATGCAGGTTCGAGCGGCCGAAGGACGCCGGCCGTCAGTAAGCGTGAAACGTCCGCCGGTTTCAGTCGTCTCGCTGGCACCAACGTGAATCGACTCGCGAAATCCAAACCGTTCGAGGCTGCCGCCGCTGCAAGCTCCTCTCTGTCCACACGAACGGATTATCTTCTCGTATCTCGCCGAAATCTTTGACCTGAGAGGGCGATTTGCGGAAAACCCTTCGCTTTTCTTCGCCTCTCTTCCCTTCCCACCTTTGTCCTCTCCGCTCCCTGTGTCCTCCTGTTTTCGTGCTGCCGGCTCCTCGCTGGCGCTTTGTGTATCGCTCGCTGTCGGCCTATCGCTTGCGGGGTGCAACCGCGAGGCGGCGCCAAAGGCTGAAGCCGCCAAGAGCCCCAGCTCCGCCACGGCCGCACCGGCCACGGCAGCCGTGACGGCGCCCGCTGCCGCTTCCGCCGCCAGCAAGTCTCCTCCCTCGCCAGGTTCTCGCCGTTCTTCCGATCCGGAGCGGGAGAAGTTGCGCCAGGCCTCGTTGGAGTCCGTGCCGGTCGAGACGGCGCTGGTCACGCGCGGGCCCATCTCCGCGTTTCTGAGCTTTAATTCCGTCCTGGAGACCGAGGCGACCGTGGACATCTATCCGCAGACGACCGGCCAGGTGGAAATGCTTCTGGTTGAAGAAGGAAAGATCGTCAAAGAGGGTGACCCGCTGCTGAAGATCGAAGACCGCGAGTTGCGCGTGGACGTCGAGGAAAACACCGCGAACTTCACGCATCTGCAGAAAAATTTCGGGCGCACCGAGGATTTGTTTAATCGCAACCTGGTCAACAAGCAGGACTACGAGAACCAGCATTATCAGCTCGAGCAGGCACGGCTGCGGCTGGAGCGCGCGAAAATCCGGCTCGCTTATGCGACGGTGCGCGCGCCGTTCAGTGGCGTCATCTCTTCCCGTGAAGTGCAGGTCGGCGCCCGCGTGGCGACCGGCACGAAGCTGTTCTCGATGGTCAAGCTGGACGATATCGTGGCGCGCGTGTTCGTGCCGGGACGCTACCTGCCGATCGTGGCGGAACAACAGGCCGCGATCGTGACTTCGGAGTTTCTGCCGGACCGCACGTTCAAGGGCTGGGTGAAGCGAATCAGTCCCGTGATCGATCCGAAGAGCGGCACGTTCAAGGTCACGGTCGGCGTCCGCGGCGAGAAGCCGAGCGATCTGCCGCCGGGGCTGTTCGTGAATGTGCGCGTCATCACCGACACGCGCGATTCGGCGATCCTGATTGCGAAGCGGGCCGTGGTCTACGAGGGCGGCGAGCGCTACGTGTTTACAGTACAGAATGGGAAGGCGGTGAAACGGAAGCTGGTCGCAGGCTACGAGGATCCGACGAACATCGAGGCGGTTTCCGGCTTTGAGGTGGGAATGCCCGTGATCGTCCTCGGGCAGAACGGCTTGAAAGACGGTGCGTCCGTGCGCGAAGTGAACGCCCTGGCTCCGATCCCGGCGCCGTTGGGAGAGCCGCCTGCGGCGGAAAAGGCTGTCGCGACCTCGACCGAGGCCAGTCCGACCAAATCCTGAGGCGCCGGCCTCTGGATCAACCCTCGTCCGGCCCGTCACCTCATGAGCAACCGTCCTCGCCATTTCCGGGCCGACGACTCTTTTTACGCCTTCACCGTCAAGCGGCCGGTTGCGATCCTGATGGTCGTGCTGGCGGTGGCGGTGTTCGGCGCCGTCTCCTACGAGCGGCTGGCGCTCACGCTGATGCCGAACATGAGCTATCCCACGCTCACGGTGCGCACGATGTATCCGGGCACGGCGCCGGAGGAGATGGAGAGCGTGATCTCGCGGCCGCTGGAGCAGCAGCTCGGCATCATCCCCAAGCTGGTCTCGATCAGCTCGGTCTCGAAGGCGGGCCAGTCTGACGTCATTCTCGAGTTTCAGTGGAAGACCGACATGGACGTCGTGGCGCAGGAGGTCCGGGAAAAGATCGACCGCCTCCGGCTGCCCGATGGCGCACAGCGTCCGCTGCTGCTCCATTACGATCCCTCGCTTGATCCGATCTTGCGGGTCGGCGTCTCGGGGCCGCAGTCCCTTTACGAGCTGAGACATCTTGCCGAGTACGAGATCAAGCGAAGGCTCGAGTCGCTGCCGGGCGTCGCCGCGATTCAGGTGAAGGGCGGCCTGGAGGAGCAGTTCCTGGTGGCGATCGACGAGAGCAAGCTCGCAACCCTCAAGCTCGACATCACGCAGATCGGCCAGCGGCTTCAGCAGGGCAACGTAAACATGCCCGGCGGCAACCTGCGCGAGGGCCAGACCGAATACGTCATCCGCACGCTGAATGAATTCCGCACGCTCGAGGAGATCGGCGCACTGATCGTCACGCGCAGTAATAACGCGGTCGACATTCGGTTGCGCGACATCGCGACCATCACGCGTTTCCACAAAGACCGCCAGGTTATCACGCGCGTGAACGGCCGTGAGAGCGTCGAGATGGAGGTCTACAAGGAAGCGGATGCGAATGTCGTCGTCGTCGCGGAGACCGTGCGCAACGCGCTGTTCGGCAGCGCCGAGCAGCAGGCGTATGTGGCGACGATGAACTCTGCCGCGCCCGAGCCTGTGCCGGCGTCCCGCGTGCGGGACCGATCGCCCTCTTCCAGCGCGGCCGCGCCGGGCACGAAGGGCATGAGCCCGGGCCGGGCCGGCGAGGCGAAAAAATCGGACAAGAAAGCCAGTGGCGCCCGGTCGCCCGCCGCCCTGACGGAAGCGCGCAAAGCGGCCCAAGCGGCCGCGATGGCGGAAATCGCGCGCCAGCGGGCGATCGTCGAAGCACAGCTCAAGCGCCGTGCGATGACGAATTTCATCGCGTACCAACTTCCGCCCGGCGCCTCGGCGACGTTGCTCGCCGACCAATCGGTTTTCATCAGCCGTTCGATCGACGAAGTGAAAAGCAATGCCGTCCTGGGCGGTGTCATCGCGGTCATCGTGCTCTTCCTGTTCCTGCGGAACGTGAGTCAGACCGTCGTGATCGGCCTCACGATCCCGATCTCGATCATCGCGACGTTTGCGCCGATGTACATGGCAGACGTATCGCTGAACATCATCTCGCTCGGCGGACTTGCGCTCGGCGTGGGCATGTTGGTGGACAACGGCATTGTCGTGCTCGAAAGCATTTATCGCTGCCGCGAAGAGGGCGACGAGCTGCTCACGGCCGTCGTGCGCGGCACGCAGGAAGTCGGCATGGCGGTCATCGCATCGACGTTGACCACGGTCGCGGTTTTCCTGCCGATCGTTTTTGTGGAGGGCGTGGCCGGCCAGGTGTTCGGCGACATGGCGCTGACGGTCGTCTTTTCGCTGCTCGCCTCGCTGGCGGCGGCGTTGTTCCTGATCCCGATGCTGGCCTCGCGGCGCCTGGAGGCGCCGTCCGGCGCGGGCGGTCGGATTAGCACGAGCAACTATCTACGGTTTCCGACTCAGGATCCGGATGTGACGGGCATTGGGGCACGACTGACGAACCTGTCGCGGACGATCGTCGCGATCCTCGAGCGAACCTTTTGGGCGGTCGCGATCCTCCTCGCGGCCACAATCAAATTGGTGGGAGTGCTGGGCTGCCTGGTGCTTTCGCCCGTGCTGCGGTGGGCTTGGCGGCGGGTGTGCACGTGGGCAGCCGCGGACAATCTCGGCCCGATAAAGGCTGCGCGGGTGTGGCCCGGAATGCTCAGCTTCAACAGTCTCGAGCGGCTTGGCCCGAGTGTCACGGCGACGCTCGCGTGGTTTGGGGCGCGGCGCTGGCGCTGGATCGGCCTGCTCGCGGTGCCGGCGGTGGTGGTGGCGGCGATCTGGCTGTTCAACCGATATGGCGGAGCCGCGGCGAGTGCAGCGGCGGCGCCGATCGTGCCGCCGGGGCCGTTTGGCGCGATGACGACCACGGCCCCGACACCGGCACCGAAGCCGTTTTTTCTTCTGATCGGTCCGTGGCTGCGTTCGCAACCGTGGTGGCTGCTGCTGGGGTTTGCGCCGTTTGCCCTGATTCCCGCCCGCGCGATCGTCGAGACGGCCCTGCGCTTCGTCGGCACGGTGGCGCAGACCACTGTCCTCGCCGTGGTGCAGGCGCTGCTCGGGCTGGTGCGCATCATCACGCTCGTCATCGGGCCGTCGACGACGTGGCTGCTCACGTGGTTTGAACGTGGATACGGCGTGCTGCAGCAGGCCTACCCGCGCATCGTGGGTGTGGCGCTGCGGCGGCGCGGGCTGGTGCTCGGGAGCTCGGTGTTGTCGTTTGCCCTGTGCTGGATCTTTGTTTTTCCGCGGCTGGGCCGGGAGCTGATCCCGCAGGTGCAGCAGGGGGAATTCAATCTGGAGATGACGCTGCCGATCGGGACCCCGCTGGAGCGGACGGCCGAGGTCGTGGCGAGAATCGACGAGATGGTGGTGGCGCAGCCGGAGGTGGAGCGCACCGCGCTCACGGTTGGTGCGGAGGAAGGCGCGAGCACCTCGATCGAGGCCGGGGAGCACACGGCGCGGCTCACTGTGCGACTGAAGTCGGGGTTGCCGCCATCGACCGAGCTCGTATTGATTGACCGGATACGCGATAGCTTTCGTGATGTGCCGGAGGTCAAGCTCGAGGTGTCGTATCCGACGTTGTTCAGCTTCCGCAGCCCGATCGAGATCGAGCTGCGCGGCCACGATCTGGGGGTGTTGAAGCGGCTGAGCCGCGAGGCGGAGGAACGTCTCGCCGAGACGGTGCCCGGGTTGGTCGATGTGCGATCGACGCTCCAGACGGGGCATCCGGAGATCCAGGTGGTGTACAATCGGGACCGCCTGGCCGAATATGGCCTGAACCTGCGCACGGTGGCGGATCTTGTGCGCAACAAAGTGCAGGGCCGCACGGCGACCGAGTTCCGCAAGCAGGACCAGATGGTCGATATCGTGGTGCGGCTGCGCGAGGAAGACCGGCTCGGCATCGAGGAGTTGCGCGGGCTCATCATCAATCCCACGGGTGCGGTGCCGCTGCCGCTCACGGCGGTGGCCGAGCTCACGATCAACGAAGGCCCGAGCGAAATCCGGCGCGTCGACCAGCAGCGCACGGCCTTGATCACGGCGAACATCCGCGGTGCGGACCTGGCGGCCGTGTCGCGCGACATCATCACCGCGCTCAACACCATCGAATTCCCGGCGGGCTTCACGTACGTGATCTCGGGCCAGAACAAAGAAATGCAGACTTCGTTGAACAGCCTGTTGATGGCTTTCGCGCTGGCGCTGTTCCTCGTCTATATCGTCATGGCGAGCCAGTTCGAATCCCTCGTGCAGCCGCTGCTGATCATGATGACCGTGCCGCTCGCGTTGATCGGCGTCGGGTTGGTGCTGTGGATCGCCAGCGTGCCGCTGAGCATCATGGTGTTTCTCGGCCTGATCATTCTCGCCGGTATCGTGGTGAACAACGCGATCGTGCTGATCGACTATATCAACACGCTCCGCTCGCGCGGGCTCGAGCTCACCGCGGCCATTATCGAGGCCGGGCGAGCGCGCCTGCGGCCGATCCTCATGACGACGCTCACGACGGTGCTGGGCCTCGTGCCGATGGCACTCGGCTTGGGCGAAGGCGCGGAGATTCGCGCTCCGATGGCGATCACCGTGATCGTGGGTCTGACCAGCTCGACGATCCTCACGCTCGTGGTGATTCCCACGCTGTACTATCAATTCGCCGGCAAACGCGGCTTGACGAAGATCGCTGCGGAGGACGAGGCGCCCGCGGCGGCCGACGAGCAAGACGAGCCGGAGCCGGCGACGATGGCGAAATGAGTTGCCCGAGGATCAACGTTTCGTGGGCAGGGACGCGCGACCCGCGCGTCCAACACCGCCGGGGCAGGCCGGCTTCAGCCGATCTCGCCGGTCATTCGCTGCCATGAGCCGACGCGAACCTGCCGCTTACGCGATCCCGCGGTTCTCCGTCAACCGGCCGGTGACGGTGCTCATGATCCTGTTCACGATCATGGTGGTGGGCTTCATCACCTACAGCCGGATCCGCATTTCGCTTTATCCGGAGGGCGCGGAGGGCAGCCAGCTCAGCATCTTTGCCCAGTATCCGAACGCTTCTCCGCGCGACGTGGAGGAGAAGGTCACGCGGAAAATCGAGGACATCATGGGCACAGTGCCCGATGTGAAACGGGTGACGAGCTACTCGGGCAACGGGTTCTCCCATGTGCGCATCGAGTTTCAGTCCGGCACGAATTTGCGTTCGGCGTACGCGATGCTGACCGATCGCCTCGATCGCGTGAAGCCGCAGCTCCCGGAAGACGTCGACCGGATTCAAGTGCGGCGCTACGACCAGAACGACCGCGAGATGATGCAAGTCGTCGCGGCCGTTCCACCCGGAATGGACGACGTCGCCTACCGGATGGAAAACTTCATCAAGCCGGTCCTGCAGCGCATCGAGGGGGTGGGAAACGTCGAGATCCATGGGATCCAATCGCGCGAGGTGCAGATCGAATTGCTCGACGAGCGGCTGCGGAGCCATCGCATCGACGTGTCCCAGATGCTCGGCAATCTGCGGAATCAGAATTTTGCGATCTCGGGCGGCTACGTCGTGGACGGCGGCCGCAAGATCTACATCCGCTCGCTCGGCAAGTTCACGACCCTCGAGCAGATCGGCGAGGTGATCGTCGATCCACAACGGCGGCTGCGGCTGAACGACGTGGCAGTCGTGAGCTTCCGGATGCCACGCCGCGATTATGTTTACCGGGTGGATGGCCAGACCGTGGTCGGCATCGAGATCAAGCGCGAGTCGACCGGTAACATTGAGCGCATCAGCCGGGAGGTGCGCGCCGCACTGGAGGAGCTAAAGAAGTCGCCGCAGCTCGCCGGACTTTCATTCAGCGTCTTTTACGACCAGGGCACGCAAGTGCTGCAGTCGATCAACAATCTGCGCGAGACCGGCCTATGGGGCGCACTGTTTGCAGCGATCGTGATCTACACCTTTCTCCGCGCGCCGCGGATGACGGGCATTCTCACGCTGGCGATCCCGCTGTCGCTGATGTGCACGATCATCGTGATCTATTTCATGGATTGGTCGCTGAACATGCTGACCATGATGGGACTGCTGCTGAGCGTCGGCATGGTGGTGGATAACGCCATCGTGATTGTGGAAAACATCTATCGGCACCGGCAGGAAGGCCGCGAAGCCACCGCCGCTTCGATCTCCGGCGCGGGCGAGGTCGGGCTGGCCGTCGTGATGTCGACGCTGACGACGATCGTCGTATTCCTTCCGCTGATACTGATGCCCGGCGCGGGCGACTTTTCCTTTTCGATGCTGCGCATCGGACTGCCGGTGATCGTGTCGCTGATCGCATCGCTCCTGATCGCGCTCGTGTTCGTGCCGCTCGCGGCGCAGCGGTTGTCGCGCGGCAAGCACCACGAGGAACTCGGTGCCGTGGTCTGGCTGCGCGGGCAATATGCCCGGGCGCTGCGGTGGGTGCTGGTGCACCGGGTGGAGTCGATCCTCCTTGTCGCGCTCGCCCTGAGCACGCTGTTCTACGGCCCCGCCGTGTACAAGAATGTGCGGACCTCCATCGGTGGCGGGATGAGCCAGCGGGGCGGCGACACGACGGTTTCGTTCTATTTCGATCTTCCGTCCGGCGGCGACCTCGAGCGCGGAGATGCGTTTTTCACGAAAATGGAGGCGTTCCTGAAAGAGAACCAGGCGCGCTATAATTTCGATCGTATAGAGACGCGTTTCAGCACCAGCTGGGGCCGCGTGCAGATCCGGCTGCGGCAGGATGAGAATACCGCGTGGTATGTGCATGCCTGGGACTCGATTCGCCGGACGGACACGGTGCAGTGGATCCAGGCGAAAATGGATATTCCGCCGCCGGCGCCGATCATGGACCGCAACGACATCGAGGCGGATTTCCGCGAGAAGTTCAAATTGCCGGCCGGGATCGTATTGCGTTCGCGTTATGGTCCGAGTGGCGGGGCGGTGCCGCAGGACGCGGGCATGTCGTTCAACATTTACGGCGAAGACACCGGCACGTTGCTGGAACTTGCCGCCCAGGCGGTGGAGCGGCTGCGGACGATTCCCGGTTTGGTCTCCGTCGACATCGACACGGAACGCAGCGGCCAGGAGCTGCGCGTGGAGCTCGATCGCGATCGAGCGCGCCGGCTCGGCATCGATCCACGGAGCGTCTCGAGCGGCATCAGTCATGTAATGCGCGGCCAGGAGGTCGGCCGCTTCCCGGGGCCGGACGGGCGCGAGCTGCGAATCTTCGCGCAGCTCGGCGAAGCCGATCGGGCCGGGCTGGACGATGTGCGCGCGATGACGTTTCTCACCGATATCGGCATTGAAGTGCCGCTGGAATCGGTGGCCGATTTGCGCGTGGCCCGCACGCTCGGCCAGATCAGGCGGGAAGCGCGGCAGACCGCCGTCAGCATCACGGCCCGTGCCCCGCGGCAGGATGCGCGGTTGTTGTTCGAAGCGGTCGACAAGGCGATGGCGGGCTTCGACCTGCCGCGCGGCTATCGTTGGGACAAGGGCCGCGAATTCTCGCAGCAGCGGGAGCAGGAGAACGAGATGATGTTCGCCGGGCTGGTGGCGGTGATCTTCGTGTTTCTGCTCATGGGCATGTTGTTCGAGTCGGTGGTCCTGCCGCTTGCGGTCATCATCGCCGTGCCATTCTCGCTGCTCGGTGTATATTGGACGCTTTACCTCACCGAGACCTCGCTCGATGTGATGGCGCGGATCGGGATCGTGATCCTGATCGGCGTGGTGGTGAACAACGCGATCGTACTGGTCGACATGACCAATCGCCTGCGGACGGAAGGCCTGGCGCGCTTCGAGGCACTGATGCAGGCGGGGCGAAATCGTTTCCGACCGATCCTGATGACGACGTGCACGACGGTGTTTGGGCTCATCCCGATGGCGATCGGCAATTCCAAAGTCGTCGGCATGTCGTATGCGCCTCTCGGCCGCACGATGATCGGCGGATTGCTGGCGGCGACGGTTCTGACGCTCGTGATCGTGCCGTTGTTCTACACGTTGCTCGACGACCTGCGCGAACACGTGGCGCGGATCTTCGGGTCGGCGTTGGCCGACCGTGCAAAGGAAGCACCCGCACCGCTCGCAGGCGGTGGCGCCGCCGGCGTCGGGCGCGCGAACCGGGTGGAATGACAGGGTGGCGCGGGCGTATTCCGCATCCGGAAACAGGATACGCGAAGACCCGGCGGAGCAGGTTTCAAACGCGGGCCGGGCGCGCGGACCTGCGACGTTGCGCGAGGACGTTGTCGGCGGTGTAGAGCGCGAGCGCCGCCCAGATGAAGCCGAAGCTCTGCGCCCGGGCCCGCGAGAACGGCTCGTGATAGATCCAGACGGCGAGCATCAGCTGCACGGTCGGCGCGAGGTATTGGAGCAGGCCGAGGGTGGAGAGACGTATCCGTTTTGCCCCATACGCGAAGAGCAGCAGCGGAATCGCCGTGATCACGCCGGCGCTGAGGACGAGCGCGTGCATGCGGACATCGACACGGCCCAGGGCGCCCGCCCCTGTGTGGTGCTGCCAGAGGAGGAACGCGATCGCGACCGGCGCGAGCAGCAGGGTTTCGACCGCGAGACCGGTCACGGGCGCGAGAGGGGATTTCTTTCGCAACAGGCTGTAGCCGCCCCAGCTCCCCGCGAGCGCGAGCGCGATCCAGGGCGGGTGGCCGAGTTGCGCAATCATCAGGCTTACGCCGAGCGCGGCCAGGGCGATCGCGATCCATTGGGCGCGGCGCAGATGCTCGTGGAGCACGAAACGGCCGGCGGCGACGTTCACCAGCGGCACGAGGAAGTAGCCGAGGCTGCAATCGATCACGTGCCCGTGGTTCACGCCCCACACGTAAACCAGCCAGTTGCCCGTGAGCAGAAGGGCGCTGAGGAGATTCAGCGCGATGCCGCGGCCCGTGCGGAGAGCGTCGGCGACGGCGCCGAAGCCGTCCTGCGCTGCGATCAGCACCAGGAGAAACGCGAGGGACCAGACGTGCCGGTGCGCGATGAGCTCGATCGAGTCGATCGCCGCCAGCTGCGTCCAGTAAAGCGGGACGAGCCCCCACAGGAAATAACACGAGGCGGCGGCGAGCGCGCCTCGCGTTTGGGCGGGAGTGTGGGCGGCCGGAGACATGACGCGACGTTCACGGTCGCGACCCGTGCGTCAACGCGCCGCGGACTGTTCCGGTGCGGACGATGCGGCGGTGCGCCCGGCGGCCCGGGCGCGTTTACTTCTTACGGGGCGTGAAGCCGTAGCGTTCGCGAAACTCGTTCTCCGCCTGTGCCCGCGCGGCAATCGCCTCGATGCCTTGCGCGGTCAGCTCGCCCACGCGCTTCTCGACCCAGCGACGGCGAAACGTCTCCTCGACATCGGCCGCAATGGCGGAGCTTTCCTTCGGTTGGCTGCTCTTTCTGGAGAACAGGCCACAGCCGGTTGAAAGCAGCACGGTGGAGGCAAGCAGCACGGGGAACAGACGTTTGGTCATGGAGTAAAACGGGCGATCAACCTGGTGGAGCGGATGGAGACCGCGAGGACAAGTTTTGGATTCGTTTTTTTAAAAGCCGGCAATCCGACGCTGCGATCATGCGAAAATCTTTTGAACTCCGCTTCGCGACCGCTGCAGGGAGGTCGGCGGGCACTTTTGTTTTCGCGCTGGAAACGAATACCGCTTTTGCTGCCGCGCATGAGTGACGAGCAACCGCCGCCGCCTGCGCTACGCCTCAAGCCTCGATTGCGCCCTGCCGATACGTCCGTCCCGGCGGAAACGCCGCCGCCTGTAGAGCCGCCGAAATCCGACGTCGCGATGGAGATCCCTGCGCTGATCGATCCTCCCCCTCCGGCGAAAATCCGTTTCAAGCCTCGTCTCGCCGGCGAGGCGCCCAGCTCGCCGATTGCGGAAGCGGCGGCCGAACCCTCCGCCCCGGAATCCGCTTCGCCCGCGGCCGCAACCATTCCGCCATCTGTCCCGCCGCCGTCTTCGGCGCCGGAGCCGGTGGCGTCAGTTCCGCCCGCATCCGGGCCAGCAACGACGGTGAGTGCGTCGCCCGATCCCGCCGCAGCGCCACGAATCCGGCTGAAACCTCGCACCGCCGACAACCCGGCGGTACCGACTCCAAGCGCGGTGCCGGCAATCCCGTCGCCGGCGAACCCACAGCCATTGGCTGCGGTGCCGCCGCCTCCGCCCCCGCCGACGGCGCCCGCTCCGGCGACGATGCCTCCCGTCGTTCCGCCGCCTCCGATTTTTGCCGCCCCTCCGGCTCCGTTGGCCGCGCCTTCGCCGACGGCCGAAGGCGGAAAATTTAAGCTGAAACCGAAAGTTGCGGCCCCTCCGCCTACCACCGGCACGAGCGCCGGAGCCCCGTCCTCGCCTCCCGTCGTGTTGACCGGAGCCGTTCCGCCCGTGGTCGCAACTCCGCCGGAAGTGAGCGCGAAAGCGCCGCCGCCTTTTCCGGTGATGGCACCGCCGGCGGCTGGTGCATCACTCCTTCCGCCGGTGATGCCCGTTCCGCCAGTGCCGGTGAAACCCGATGGGCCGGCATCTGAGATTCCAGCCGCAACGAAAATGCCTGCCAGCAAGCGCTCCGCGCGCCCCGCGTTGCCGGGACTGGCGGCGGTATTGGTTTTGGGCGCGGCTTTCTACGGGTGGACATCCTTTCAGGCCGATGCGCCGGCTCCGATGCCTGTCGTCACCAAGCCCAAGGCCGCAGCGCCTGCGGCGGCTTCGACCACCCCGACCGCCACGGCGCCCAATACGCCTGCGGGCACTCCGTCGGAAACATTGAACAAGCTCGCGAACGTGCCGGCGAACGCCGTTCAGAAAGCGCGCAACGTAATCGACGCCCGCAACAAAAGTGGGCAGACCGATGTTGCTGGCGTCGTGGACGGGCTCGATCTTGCCGACAAGCCGGCTGTCGCGGCCGATCCCTCTGTTGCGAAAGCGCCGGTGGCAGCCACCGGCTCCCGAGCGGTGGCTCCGGGCATTTCCGCCACGACCGCGCTCGAATCGGGAGCGGAGGCGAGCGCGGCGTTCCGCTCCTTTGTGGCCAACGCGAGAATCGGCGGCGCCGTGCCGGACAAGGCGATGATCAATGGCAAGTTGACGCGAATCGGCGAGACCGTCGACGCGACGCTCGGCATCACCTTCGGAGGCTACAGCACGGAAAAGAACCAGCTGCTGTTCAAGGATCGCACGGGCGCCTCCGTGGCGCGGCGGTATCCGTGATCCGCGTCGGATGCGCGACTACCACACCTCGACGGGGCCTTTCGGGACCGGAATCGCGTTGCGTTCGTAGATCTCCGGATCGCCCGGCTCGCGCATGAACGAGGCGATCATCGGAGCGGGCGCGAACTTCTCGAGCAGCTCGCCGCGCTCATCGCAAAACTGAGCGCGCCACGCCAGGTATTCCGCCACGGCGGCATCGAAATCCGCGCGTGACTTGATGGTGATGATCAGCCGCTTGAACGGCTTCGCGGGCCCGAAACGTTTCGCGTACCAAGGCGCGACCTTGCGGAAAAGCTTCGCGCCGTGCTCCTCGCCGTAGAATTCGCAATAGCGTTCGAAATGCCGCCGCAGTACGCGCAGCCGCTCATTGAAATCCGGTTCCGGCAGCAACTCGCCGGTGCGGAGGAAATGCTGGGTGCGGCGAAAAATCCACGGATCGTAGAACGCCCCGCGTCCGATGCTCACGCCAGCGCAACCGGTCTCGTCGAGCATGTGTTTCGCCGCTTGCGGCGTCGTGACATCGCCGTTGCCGATGACCGGAATGCGTTTCACGGCCTCTGCGACGGCGCGGATGCCCGCGAGGTTGACGGTGCCGGCAAAACCCTGCGCGCGCGTCCGCCCGTGCACGAAGATCGCCGCGACGCCCACGTCTTCCAGCACGCGGGCGAGATCCGGAGCGGTGAGATTCTGATCATCCCAGCCAAGCCGCATCTTCGCCGTCACGGGAATCTTCACCGCGGAGATCATGCCGCGGACGAGGGCGGCCGTCTTGTCGAGCTCGGTCATCATCGCCGAACCACCGCCGATGTTGACGACCTTGCGGACCGGGCAACCCATGTTGATGTCGATCGATTCGGCCCCTTGCTCCTGGCACATGATGGCGGCGTCGCGCATCTCCTCCGGCACGCTTCCAAACAACTGAATTGCGAGCGGACGATCGGCCGGCGCGGACGCGATCAACTTCAGGGCGACGGGATTTCGCTCGAGCAGAGAGCGGGCGTTGACGAGATCGGTGGTGGCCCAAGCCAGGCCGCCGAGTTCGCGCACGGTCAGCCGCATGGGCAGATTGGTGTAGCCCGCCAAGGGCGACAGGAAGAGATTGGACGCTAGCTCGTAGGGACCAAGACGCACGGCTTCACTGTTGCAGTGGCTTGGTCGGTGGATCAAGGGCTCGCATCGCCTCAAAAAATCTCCGGCGACGGGCGCAGCCGGTAGGTGCGGGAAATTCCCCTATGCTGAAAAGAGGTATTTCTCAGTTTGCCTCTGTCGCGCCTTGTGCCGATTAATTGCGACGTCGTCTGTTTGAACGGCCGTTTGGCCGGTCGCGGAGCGATCCAGTAGGTTTCAGGTTCACTTTAAATCCATGCTTCGTTCCGGTTTCAGAGAGCACGCCTCTCCGCGGCGGGTGTATCTGTCGCGCAAATCCATTGTGGCATTGAGCCGCGGTTTTGCCGTGGACGGGGCGGTCCGTCGCTGAGCATGCATCTGCTGCACCTTGAAGATTCGCTGACGGATGCGGAGCTGATTGCGCTGGTGATCCAGCGTGAATGGCCGGCGTGCCGAATTTCGCACGTATCGGATTCGATGGAGTATCGTGCGGCGCTGGAGCGGGGAGGGTTCGATCTTATTCTGTCGGATTACTCGCTGCCGGGATTCGACGGGCTTTCCGCGCTGGCGCTGGCGCAGGCCCATTGCCCACGAACGCCTTTCCTGTTTCTCTCCGGCACGATCGGCGAAGAGCGCGCGGTGGAGGCGTTGAAACGGGGTGCGACCGACTACGTGATCAAGGATCGCCCCAGCCGGCTCGTCCCTGCGATCCGGCAGGCGCTCGCCCTTCTCGACGAAGCCGAGCGCTTGCGGCGCACCGAGGCGGCGCTGCGCGAAAACGAAGAGCGGTTTCGCCAGATCACGGAAAACGTCGCCGAGATGATCGCGCTCGTCGACCCGAACGGCCGTCGTGTCTACCTGAACCCCGCTTACCGCGAATGGGGCGATCCGGCGGACCTCGTGGGCACGGACGCATTCCGCGAAATTCATCCGGACGATCGCGACCGGGTCCGCGCGTCATTTGCCCAAACCATTGGAACTGGAGCCGGCCGGCGCGGCGAACACCGGATGGTGCTGCCCGACGGGCGCGTCCGGCAGATCGAATGCCAGTCGAGTGTATTGCGTGATAGTGCCGGCGTGGTCGTGAACGTGTTGCTCGTCTCGCGTGACATCACCGAGCGGCGCGAAGCCGAGGCGCGGCTGCGCGAGCAGGCTTCACTGCTCGATCGGGCCCGCGATGCGATCATCGCGACGGATCTCGACCATCGGATCGCGTATTGGAACGCGAGCGCGGAACGACTCTACGGCTGGAAGGCGAGCGAGGTTTATGGCCATCGGCTGGACCAGCTCGATCTCGGTTTCGACCAAGCGCGGTTTGCCGCCGCGCGCGCGCAACTCCTTGCGACCGGCGAATGGCGTGGTGATTTCCGGCTGCGCACGCGCAACGGCGAGACCGTCCTCGTCGAGAGTACGTGGAGCCTTGTGGTGGAAAACAACGGCCGTCCGCGTTCCATCCTCTCGATCGACACGGACGTGACGGAGCGAAAGAAACTGGAAACGCAGCTGCTGCGCGCCCAGCGGATGGAGAGCATCGGTACGCTCGCGGGCGGCGTCGCGCACGATCTCAACAACGTTCTCACCCCGATTCTGCTGTCGATCGATTTGCTCGGGTCGAAAATGACCACCACGGAAGATCGGCGGCTGATCGAGAAAACCAAGGCCAGCGCGAGCCACGGCGCCGCGCTCGTGCAACAGCTGCTCGCGTTTGCGCGTGGCGCCGAGGCGAAGCGCACGCAGATTGATCTGCCGCGGGCGCTGAACGATCTGCAATCGCTCATCCGCCAGAGCCTGCCGCCTTCGATCCAGCTCACCGTCCAGTGCGAGGATGACACGTGGCCGATCCAGGCCGACACGACGCAGTTCAACCAGGTGTTGATCAATCTCTGCATCAATGCGCGCGACGCGATGCCGCATGGCGGCCGCATCACGATCGCGACCCGGAACACAACCGTGGACGCCGCGCTCGCGGGCGTGAACCCGGGAGCGAGCGCCGGACCGTGCGTGCGCATCTCCGTCATCGACAACGGCAGTGGCATCCCGCCCGCGATCCTGGAGAAAATCTTCGATCCGTTTTTCACCACGAAAGCCGCCGGCAAGGGCACGGGCCTCGGCCTCTCGATGGTCGCGGGAATCCTGAAGAATCACGGCGGTTTCGTGCAGGTCGAAAGCGATTCGGGACGCGGCACCACGTTTCATTTGTTCTTTCCGGCGGTTGCCGAGGTTCCGCCCGCCATCGTGCGGGAGGATCGTCCCGCTCCGGCGAAGGGACGCGGCGAGGCGATCCTCCTGATCGACGACGAGCCGGTGGTGCGCGACACGTTGCAGCTTCTCCTGCAGCGCGCGGGCTACCGCGTGTTTCCGGCCGAGGACGGCGGCACCGGCATCGCGGCATTTACGCAGCACGAGAAGGAGATTTCGCTGGTGATCACCGACATGATGCTGCCGGACCAGATCGGCACGCAGGTCGTGAAGACGCTGCGCAGCCGACGGCCTTCGCTGCCGATCATCGCCATCAGCGGCATGATGGCATCGGGCCAGTTCGACGAATTGCTGCACCTGCACCCGCGGGTCGATTGCCTGGCGAAGCCGCTTTCGCCGTCTGTATTGCTGGCGGCAGTCCGCCGCGGAGTGCCGATGGCGGCACAATAGAAGCGGCAGCAAAACGGACGAGCGCCATGGTTGGCGCGCGTCGGCGTTACGCGCCAGGCGCGAGGGCCAGTTTCAGCCGGCGCATCGCCTCGACGAGCGTCGCGCGCGGGCACCCGAAATTCAGCCGCACGTGCGAGCCTTTGGCCGCGCCGAACATCGCGCCGTCGCTCAGCCCGAGCCCGTGACGCTCGAAATGCGCCGCGGGATTCTCGAGGCCGAGCGCGGACACATTCAGCCATAACAAATAGGTGGCCTCGACCGGTGCCTCCACGCGCACGCCGGGCAGCTCCCGCGCGATCGTCTCGAGCAGGTAGTCGCGATTGCCCCGCAGATACCCGAGCAGCGCCTGGCGCCAGGGCTCGCTATCGCGATACGCAGCTTCGCAGGCCGTGAAACCGAGACACGTCACTTCAGCGACGATCCCCGCGGTGGCGCGAATGAAACGCGCGCGCCGCATCGCATCGGGGATGATCGCGATCGAGGTGCCGAGGCCCGGCACGTTGTAGGTCTTGCTCGGCGCCATCAGCGTGATCGTGCGCGCGGCGATTTCGGGCGCGAGCATCGCGGTCGGGATGTGGGGCAGCGATGGCTCGAGGATCAGGTCGCAGTGAATCTCGTCCGAGCAGAGCACGAGATTGTGGCGCGCGCAAAACTCCGCGAGCCGCGTCAACTCGTCGCGGCGCCAGACGCGCGCGAGCGGATTGTGCGGGTTGCAGAGATAGAAGAGTTTTGTCCGCGGCGTGATCGCTCGCTCGAGGGCGTTCCAATCGATCGTCCACGCGTTCTCCTGCAGGACCCACGGCACCGTCATGGAGACGCGCGCACTGTGCTTCGGCGCGCTCATGAACGGCGCGTACACCGGTGTGAGTGTCAGCACTTCGTCACCGGGCTCGGCGAAGGCCTGCGCGATGACGTTCAGACCGACCACCAGGCCGGGAAGCCACACGATCCACGAGGGGTCGATCTTCCAGCCGTAGCGCTGCTGCATCGCGTCGACCACGGCGTCGACGGTTGATTTCACCGGGCGGGCGTAGCCGAAGATGCCGTGCTCCACGCGCGCGTGCAGCGCGTCGATGATGGCGGGGGCGGATTTGAAATCCATATCGGCGACCCACAGCGGCAGCACATCGCGGCCGGCGTATTTCTGCCATTTTTGGGAGTCGGTGCCACGCCGGTCCGGCACGGTGTCGAAATCGAACGAGCTCATCGAAAGGGCAGCGAATCACGAATGCCCGCGGCAGCGCTACACTGAAGATGGTGTTCGGGTGTTTTCGTCGGCTGCTGCGCGCCGCTAGCGGGTTCGGCACGCCCGGTTGTCGTAGCCGGCGAGCGTATGCAGACCTGGTCTTCCATGAAAACGTCTGCTGCGGCGCTGGTCGCGCGACCTCCGCTGGCGTGGACGCTGATCCTCTGCACTGCGATCTTCATCGCGCGCCGTCCCGATCTGTTGCAGGCGCCGCAATTCTGGGCGGAGGACGGGCCGGTGTTTTTTCTCCAATCGCGCACGTTGGGTGCGGATGCGCTTTTCACGCCTTCGGCCGGTTATCTGCACACGGTGTTGCGGTTGATCGCGTGGCTCGCCGCGCTCGTCGATCCCACGCTGTCGCCTGCGCTCTATTGTGCCGCGGCCGCGGGTTGCACGCTCTATGTGGCGGCGCGCACGCAGTCGTCGCGTTTCCCGTTGCCGCCCTCGATCGGCTACGCGCTCGCGGTCGTCACCGTACCCGACGCGTTCGAGGTGCTGCTCACGCTGACGAACCTGCAATGGATCCTCGCGGGCGGGCTGCTGCTCGTGTTGATCGCGCGCGAACCGGAATCGCCGCGGCAATGTGCGCACGATGCGGCCGCCGTTGCCCTGCTCGGGCTCACCGGGCCCTTCGTGATCGTGGGCGCGCCGCTGTTCGCGTGGCGGGCGTGGTATCGGAAAACTGGATTCAGTTTCGCATTGGCGGCGATCGCAGGGGCCGCCGCGGCGATTCAGCTGACCCTCATTATAAGATATTCGCTGGGAGACACCGCTCAGTCGATCGCCGCCGAGACGCTCCTCGCGGTGCCGGGCATGCGGGTGGGTGCGTCACTGCTCACCGGTGGCCGGCTCGGTGCGATGGCCGGCGTGCCGGTCGGAACCGCTTGGGGCGTCGCCACGCTTGCGGCGATCGCGGCGATGGCGTTGCGCCGCGATGAGGCACGACTCGAGCGGATCTGGCTCGCGCTGGCGTTTGTCGGGCTGCTGGCGGCCGCGCTCTACCGCTGTCGTCAGGTGTTGCCGGACGTTTTCCACGGCGCCGGATCGCGTTATTTTTTTCCACTGCAACTGATCGCGCTATGGCTGGTGGTCGCCACGGCGAGTGCGCAACGGGCCTGGTCGTCTCGCGCGGCGCTTGTCGCACTGGCCATCATCGTCGTCCTGAATGTCCCACGACTGCGCGAGCCGGCTTTCACGGATCACAATTGGGCGCACTACGTCGCGAAAATCCGGCAGGGCGAGGCTGTGACCGTGAGGATCAATCCTGATTGGGAGTTCGAGGTGCCGGGCGTCGGTCCGAGGCAGACGCTGTTGGCCGGCCAAGTGGCGAAGCCCTGACCGCCCGGCCTGCCATCGGTGCGAGTGTGGCCACGGCATCGGGGTGCCATGGCTGGGCGGAAAAATAACCCGGGCGAGACACCGCGGCCGCTGGCTGCGGTCTACGTCGTTTCCTCAGATGCGTTTAGCCACGATCCTGCCCCGCGCGTGCCTCAAGCCTGTTCCCGTCGCTGCCGCCCCGGATGGCACGTGGATCGAACTCGCGGGGTTGATCGGCCGGGACGCGCCGCGGATGAAGCCGACGCTTCCCTGGCTGATGGGGCATGGTGCGAATCTCGCAGAGCGGGCCTCGGCGTGGAAAGGGCCGCGCTATCGCGAGAGCGAATTTTCGTTTTTGTCGCCCGTGATTCGCCCGCCGTCGTTTCGCGACTTCTACGGATTCGAAGAGCACGTGAAAACGGCACGCGCGCGCCGCGGGCTGGAGGTGCCTCCAGCATGGTACGAGATGCCGGTCTTCTATTTTTCGAATCCGACCGCGCTGGTGGGCCACGATGCGGAGGTGTTTGCGCCGGCGGGTTGCGCCGAGCTGGATTATGAACTGGAGCTAGGCGTCGTGATCGGGCACGGCGGCCACGACATTCCGGCGGCGCGCGCGTGGGAGCATGTGTTCGGTTTTACGATCATCAACGACCTCAGCGCGCGTGACTTGCAGCGGAAGGAGATGTCGGTCGGCCTCGGGCCGGCGAAAGGAAAAGACTTCGCCACCGCGGTCGGCCCATGGCTTGTGCCCCGCGCGAGATTTGCCGACCGCATCGAGGGCGAAACGCTGACGCTCGAGATGTCCGCGCGCGTGAACGGTCGCGAGCTCTCGCGCGGCAACGTGGCGTCGCTCTACCATACGATTCCGCAGATGATCGCGCACGCTTCCCGCGACGCGGAGCTTTATCCGGGCGACTTGATCGGCACCGGCACGGTCGGAGGGGGATGTATTCTGGAGCTTGGCCCGGAAAACACCGGGGGCTGGCTGAAGCCCGGTGATCAGGTCGAGCTCGAAGTTGAACGAATCGGAATCGTGCGAACGCTGGTGGTGGCGCGGCCCGAAAGCTGACCCGTTGCGCCAGAACTCGTGCGGCAGCGCTCGAAGATGTGGCGCAAGGGCAGAAAATTTGCCCTACGGAGCGGAATTTTGTGGCGCAAGCGCGCCTCTTGCGCCACCACTTGCGCCATGCCGAGACACGTTTACGAAGCGGATCTGAGCGGAGTTTTTGAGACGGTGGCCGGGCTTGGTGCGCCGGCAGCACTGGAGGAAATCGCGCGCCGGTTGGCGGAGCCGCTGCCGCGTCGGACGCTGCAACGCCGGTTGGCGTTGTTAGTGGCGCAAGGCCGGCTTGTCGGCCGCGGTGAGCGGGCGGGGCGGCGTTATTTCGCTGCGGAGGGGGCGGCGCCGATGGCGCAAGAGACCGCGTTGCCGCCGGCGAATGCCGAAGGCGGGATTCCGATTTCGTCCGCCGGACGGGAAATCAAACGCAGCGTTGTGCGGTCGCTCCTGGTTCGGCGGCCGGTCGGTTACGACGGCTCATTTCTCGAGCAGTATGTCCCGAACGCCACGGCTTACGTGCCGCAGACGTTGCGGCGCAAGCTTGGGGAGATGGGGCGGACGGACGGGCAGGCGCAGCCGGCAGGAACTCATTTTCGCCAGGTGCTCGACCGCGTTCTCATCGATCTGACGTGGAATTCGAGCCGGCTCGAGGGCAACACCTACTCCCTGCTGGAGACGCAGCGACTCCTCGAACACGGCGAAGGTATCGAAGGCAAGGAGACGGCGGAGGCGCAGATGATCCTCAATCACAAGGCGGCGATCGAGCTTCTGGCGGAGCAGGCCGGAGAGATCGGCTTCAATCGCTACACGCTCTGTAATCTCCACGCGGCGTTGTCGGAAAACTTGCTGGAAGATCCCGCAGGTTGCGGGCGGCTGCGCACGCGTCCGGTGGGGATCACAGGCACGGTCTTCATGCCGCTGGCCGTGCCGCAGACGATCGAGGATCGCTTCGATCAATTCCTGTCGAAGGCCGCCGCGATCGAAGACCCGTTCGAGCAGGCGTTCTTCGCGATGGTGCACATTCCTTACCTTCAGCCCTTCGATGACGTGAACAAACGCGTGTCGCGGCTGGCAGCCAACATTCCATTGGTGCGGTGCAATCTCTCGCCCTTGTCCTTCGTGGATCTGCCGCGCGACGACTATGTGCACGGCCTGCTCGGGGTGTATGAGCTCAATCGCGTGGAGTTGCTCCGCGATGTGTTTGCGTGGGCTTACGGCCGGTCGTGCGCGCGCTACGCGGCGGTGCGCCAGACCTTGGGGCAACCGAATCCATTTCGGTTGCGCCATCGCGAACTCTTGCGTGCCGCGGTGGCGGGCGTCGTGTGCGGTGGCTTGGACAAAAAGGCCGCCGCGGCTTACGTGCGGACCGCGGCGGAAAAGTTGCCCGATCCAAACGATCGCGTGCGCTTCGCCGAAATGGCGGAGACCGAGTTGACGAGTCTGCACGAAGGGAACTTCGCGCGGTATCGCGTGCGGCCCGCGGAGTTTGCCGCGTGGCGGGCGACGTGGCGGTGAAGATGTGGCCCGCAGACGTGATGAGCTAAACTAAACGGCGCCACGCACGGTGCCGTCGCCGAAAAACGAAACACCCGCGACGGAAACCGTTCGCGGGTGTTTTTGTTTGGGCTATTCGGCGCGGCGCGGCGGCGGCGGGAAGCCGCGGAGGGCGCGGGGCTGGGCGACGTCGAGTCGGGCGGGGCGTTCGCGGAGGCTTGCCAGATACTCAACGACGTCACGGAGCTGCGATTTCGTGAGGATCGTGGTGTAGATCTCGGGCATCGACGACGGGGCGCCTTCGCGTTTCGCGATGTCGGATTTCTTCACCTCGACCAGCTTGTTGTCGGTGTTGCGGAGGCTGAGGGTGTCGGGCGTCTCGCTGGCGACAATACCGGCAACGGAATCGCCGTTTTTCAACGTGAGCACGATCGTGTCGAAACCGGGGGCGATCTTCGCGTTGGGCTTCACGATGGCTTCGAGGAGATATTCGCGGGTGTATTTCGAGCCGGCGTCGGCGAGGTCGGGTCCGGCGTCGCCACCATCGCCACCGGCGCGATGGCAACGAATGCAGGCGAGGACCGGTTGATTGCGGAAGATGCGTTCGCCGCGCATGCGGTCGCCGCCGGCGAGCGCGACGCGGAAGGGCGCGAGCGGGTCGGAGCCGGAAGCGAGTGCGGCTTCGTGGTCGGCGAGGAGTTGCTTGATCTCGGGATTGTTACGGCGCGCAGGGGCACCGGCGGCGGCGAGCAGTTCGAGCTGGACGGCTGGAGCGATCTTGCCGGCGGCGAGCGCACGGAGTTGCTCGGCGATGAGGGTGTTGGCGCTGGGGTGTTTCAGGTTTCCGAGGGCGCGATAGGCGGCCTTCTTTTCGTCGGTGCCGCCATTCGCGATGAGGTTCGCGAGCACGGGCGCAGCCGCCGCGGGAGAGAGGCGTGCGGCGATCGGGAGCGCGGCGAGACGGAGCGTTGAGGAGGAGGATTCGCTCGCGAACTTTACGGCTTCGGGCAGGCGGGGATCCTTGATTTTATCGAGCGCGTTGAGGGCGGAAGCGCGGGTCGCGCCGGCGAGTTCGCCGTTCTGGACGGCGGTGAAAAGTGCGTCGGTGGCGCCGGCGATCTCGAGATCCTGCAGCGCTTTCAGCGCCGCCGTCTGCACGGCCGCGGGCGACGTGGAGGCGAGGAGTCCGCCGAGGATCGGCTCGAGCGCCTTGACGGCGATCGTGCGGTCGCGGGTCGGTTGAGCCTGGCCGCTCGACGCGCTCTGGCCGAGCGGACGATAAATTCCGACGATGCGGTCGCGTTGCGGAGGCTTCGGCCAGAGGGCGAGCTGGGTGATGGCTTCGGCGCGGAGGTTCGCGGGCGCATCGGTGCGCGCGGCGTAGCGGGCGAGGGCGGTGGCGTTCGCGGGCTGGCCGAGGCGGAAGTGGGCGTTGATCGCACGAAGCGTGACGGGATCGGAGCCGACGGGCTTATCGAGCAACGCGGCGAGGGCGGGATACGCGGCGACGATCGGCTCGTCGTTGATCGCGATGGCGGCTTCCTTCGCGATGTAGGCGTCGGAATCGGCGAGAAATTTCTCGACGTCGGGGCTCTTGAGTCGGCGCAGCGCGAGGAGGGCGCCGAGGCGGACGGCCGGCGAGGAATCGGTGGCGGCGGTGGCGAGCGCGGCGCGATCGGCGGCACCAGCGAGGCCCATGACGAGGGCGTGGCGGAGGTAGTGGTCTTTGTCGTTGTTTGCGCGGAGGGCCGCGAACAGCACGGGTGTGGCGGGCTGGTGCTTGATCTTGCCGAGGCTTTGCGCGGCGAAGAATTTCACGCGGGCGTTCTCGTCTTTGAGCGCGGCGATGAAGGCGGCGGCGTCCTGCTTGGAGCGGCGTTCGCCGAGGACTTTGATCGCCTGGGCGCGCACTTCGGAATCGGAGTCGTTGAGCAACGTGCGGAGCGGGCGAAGGAGCTCGGCGCTTTTCCCGGCTTGCTGGCCGATGCCCCAGATGGCGTGGCGGCGGGCGAGCGGGCTGGCGGACTTGTTTGTCGCGGTGTTGGCCAGCGTGGCGAAGCTTTCGGAGCCGCGCTCGGCGAGCTCGTATTGGGCTTCAAGGCGGACGCGCCAGTCGGCGTGGCCGAGAAGTTTCGCGAGTTCGTCGACCGAGCGCTTCGTCCAGTCGCCGGAGATCAGCGCTTTCGTCTCCTTGATGAGCGGATCGCTGGCGGCGTTCTTGTCGGCGATGGCGTAGATGCGGCCGCGTTTCGATTTCGGCCAGCCGTCGGCCCAGTCGGAAATATAGAGCCGGCCGTCAGGACCGAACTTCACGTCGGTGGGCAGCGCAGAGGTGAGGAACGGTTTCGAGTCGGCGATTTCGTAGGACGCGCCCTTGGGTTTAAGATTGTAGGTGTAGATGCCGCTGCGCGCGATCGCGCCTTTGAAATGCGTGACGAAGAGCGTGCCCTTGTAGGAGGAATTCAGGCCGGTGCCGGGATAATATTCGATGCCGGAAGGGCCGTCTTCGATGTTGGCGACGGGCGGGAGAAGGTAGGCGGGCTGGCCCTCGTGACGCTGGTGCCAGAGCTTCTCGAGATTCCACGGGCCGGCGCGGCCGAGCGGGGCGAATTGGTAGCCGACGCGCCAGCCGCTGTCGCTGCCGTCGACGACGTGGACGAGGCGTTCCTCGTCGCCCTGATCGGAGTCGTTGTCGCCGGTGAGGAGATCGCCGTATTCATTGAACACGAGGGATTGCGGGTTGCGCAGACCGTAGGCGAAGAGCTCGAGGTTCGAGCCGTCGGGATCGGAGCGGTAGACGGCGCCCATGTCGGCGGTGTCGATGACGTTGCCTTCCTTCGTCTTCACGGTGGCGCCGCGATCGCCGTTGCTGAAATAGATCTTGCCGTCGGGGCCCCAGATGAGGCCGTGCAGATCGTGGCCGGTGTAGTTGAAACGCACGCCGTAGCCGCGGCTGATCTCGGTGCGGGTCTCGGCCTTCTTGTCGCCGGTAAACAGCCAGACGCTGGGGATGCTGGTGAACCAGACCTTGCCGCGGCGCGCGAGGACACCGGAGGCGATGCCGTCGAGCGGAGAGTTGAAGCCGTCCGCGTAAACGTAGCTCTTGTCGGCGACGCCGTCGGCATCGGTGTCTTCGAGGAGGCGGAGGACTTCGGTTTCGATGGAGAGCTCTTTTTCGCCTTCGGGACCGAAGCGCTTTTTGATCATCGCGGTGCGGTCCTCGATCGTGCGCGAGGCGAGCTCGTCCTCGAGCACCCACATATAGTCGCGGATATCGAGGACGCTCGTGCGGTAGCGGTACGTCTCGGCGACGAAGATGCGGCCTTTCTCGTCGAAGTTGAAGGCGACGGGATTCGCGAGCATCGGTTCGGCGGCCCAGAGTTTGATCTCGAGGCCGGCGGGTACCTGCATGCGCTTGAGCGCTTGCACCGCTTCGTCGGAAGCGGGGGCGACTTCCGGGGTGGGCAGGCGCGTGCCGGCGTCCTTGATCTTGCCGCGCTCGCGAGGCTTGTTGTCGTCATCATCGTCGTTGACGAGCTCGGCGGCGTGGAGCGGCGCGAGCGAGGCCAGGAACGGAATGAGTAAAACGCTCGCGAAGAGCAGGACGGCGCGGAACGGGTGGGGACGTTTCATGAAAAAGGGGACCAAGAGCGTAGGTGCGGGAGGAGGCGTGGCAAGACGGGTGGCTGGGTAAAAGGTATGCGAGCGGTTGAATGAAACGTGAGGCGGACGCGACCGCCGCCTGATGGTGGGCGGCGGGAGCCTTGGCGCGAGCGTCATGGTTTTTCGGTTGGAAACCGAAGCCTGGAGTTTGGCCGTTTTCCCGGTGCGTGTTTGTCATCTAATGGATGACAAACACGCACAGACTGAAGGCCCTGCCGCCGCCCGTGATTGATGGAAGCCTGAGGGCGGACTCGGAAGCCGGCAGGATGCTGGCGCTACTTCAAGGCGCGGCGGAGGTTGTCGCAGACGATGGCGGCAGCGGTCGCGGCGTTCAGTGACTCGGCTCCGCCGTAACGGGGGATCGTCACGAACTCAGTGACGGCGGCTTTCACGGCAGCCGAGAGCCCGCGGCCTTCGCTGCCGATCACGACGATGGCGTTGGGCATCGCGGGTAACGTGTGGACATCCCGGCCGGTGAGATCGCAGCCGAGGATCGGAATGCGCCTGGCTGATGATGCGGACGCGGCGTGCAGGGCGGCAAATGCGGTCGCGAGATCGGCGGTGTGGGCGCGCACGCGGGCGAAGGAGCCCATGCTGGCGTTGATCACCTTCTGGTGAAACAGGTCCGCGCAATCGGACGAGAGCACGACGCGGTCGAAGCCGAACCAGTCGGCGATGCGCAGGAGCGTGCCGACATTACCGGCGTCCTGCACGCCATCGAGCGCGAGGGTGAGACCGTGCGCGAGATCCGCGGCATCCGGCGCGAGCGGGAGTCGCGTGATGCGGCCGACAGCGAGGACGGCGGACGGTGTAGGGAAATGGCTGATACGGGCCATCGCGTCCGCGCCGATGGCGCGGACGCGAAGTGAAAGTGAAGGTGAAAGTGAAAGGGCGCGGAGGTGCGACTCGTCCGTGGCGTAGAGCTCGGTGAAGGGGAAGTTCGCCGCGAGGAGCTCGGTGATAACCTTCTCGCCTTCGACGACGAAGAGGCCGAGCGCTTCGCGGTGTTTTTTCTCGCGGAGAGAACGGAGTCGTTGGAGCTCGGCCTTGGTCATGGGGGGGATGAGAGTGAGAGTGAAGGTGAAGGTGAAGGTGAGGGGAGATGGTGGTGACACATGAGTTCACTCTCACTCTCACTTTCACTTCCCCAACGTCAGTCGCCGGTGGCGAGTAGCGCCTTTCCCTCGCCGATGAGCTGGACGCGGTGCGCGGTCAGCGTGAACTCCGGGCCGTCGGGCCCGTCGATGAGGAAACCGACCTGATAATCGCCCTCGGGAATGCGCTCGCGCCGGGCGACGAAGAGAAAACCGCTGAGTTCCCATTCGGGCTTCTCCGTGGCCTTGGCGACATCGGGGCGCGTCTCGGTGACGGTCGTGAACAGCAGCGTTTCCTTGTCCGAGCGCAGCACGAGTTGAACCTGGCCGCGGCGCGCGCGTTCGCCGGTGAGCGCGGCCCAGCCGGTGATGAACACGGAGCGCTCGGAAACCGTCATGGCATCGACGAAGTAGGCGAGCCGCGTGCTCGGTTTGGCGTCGCGCGGAAAGGTCCGCTCGAGGCACACGGGTGCCATGCGATAGACGCCGTGCTGCTCCGCTTTCTGGAGCAACGCGGTCGCGTGAGCCGGCGCCGGATGAAGCGTGAGCGGGCCGCGGCCGTCGACGCCGTGTTGCAGGAAATGCACGGCGGCGCGATCGCGGCACTCGAGCCAGCTGTCGGCGTGGGGCGCGAAAGCGCGATTGGCGGCGACATTGAACACGGCGAGCACGGGCAGCGTCCAGCCGAGCAGCGCGAGCGGTCGCGCGGGAGACGAGTAGCGCTCGAGCAGCATGAAAATCGCCATGGCCCACGCGCTCGCGCCGAGCACGTAGTAACGCGAATACACGACGCCGGCGGAATGTTCCGCGCGGCCGACGGCGATCAGCGCGAGGGCGAAAATCGCGAAGGCGGCGAAAGCGAAGGCGATCGGTTCGCGTCGCGCGGCCCCGCGTGCGGCGAGCCAGCCGATGAGCCCGAGCAACGCGGCGCCGAGCCACGGAGCGAGGGCGTTGCCGCCCAGGGCCGGCACGGCGCCGAGCAACGTGAGCCAGTAGCCGACGACGAGCAGCACGCCGGCGCCGGAGAGCGTCGCGAAGCCTTGCGCGCGGTTGAGCTGAAACCCGAGCAGGAAGGCGCCGACCGCGACGATCGCGATGCCGCACCAGAGTGCGCAGCCGCGGCGGTTGCCGGCGTGCCACAACATCGCGGCGCCGATCGCCCACGTGAGAATGCCGTGCGCGAGCGTGAACGTGGCGAGGGTCGCGAAGACAGCGCCGACAATGACGCCGGCGCGAGTGTTGCGGGCGACGCCGACGATCGCCGCGGCGGCCAGGAGCACGACCTGGAAGTGATCGATCGATGCGCCCGACCACATGAAGCTCTCGTAGTGTTGAAGTTGATACAACAGCGCGGCGAGCACGACGGCCATCCGCAGCCGCCGCGCGGTCGTGCCGGCGGCGACGATGAGCAGCACGGAGAGCGCGACGAGCGTCAGGTTGCCGACCACGTTGACGAAAACGAAATTCACCGTGCCGGTGAGCGCGTGGCTGGTGGCGAAGAGCAGCCGGCTCGTGACCATGCGGTGCTCGTTGTTGATGGCCCAGAGTTCGCGCAGGAAATTTCCCGGCGAGGCGTCATCGTGCAGCCGCAGCATCATCGCGACCGCGGTGTCGATTTCGTCCCAATAGACGATGTTGCGCCGCGCGTCCTGCGTGCGCGCGAAGATGAAGAGCACGGGCAGGAGCGCGAGCAGCACGAGCAGGGCGATCGTGAGCCGGCGGCGGAGCGGGGAGGCGGACGTCGAGGTCATCGCGGCGATCAGCGGGAGTCGGGCAGCCGCACGGCGCGCGCAGGCGAAGCGGAGAGCTCGAGGCGGTTTGGAGTCATGATGAAATCGGTGGCTCCGCCGCGGGTGACGACGGCCACACCGACATCGAAGTCTTCCGCCGGGAGCTGTGCGCGATCGATCACCGCGCGAAAGCCGGAGCGGAGCCAGTTCGGTTGCTTGTAAGCCTGGGCCACATCGGAGCGAACGAAGGTGACCGTGGTGAACGCGAGCTGCGATTTCGCCGAGCGTAACAGCACGCGGGCCTGGCCGCGCCGCGAGGTGTGGCCGGGAATCATCGCCCAGCCGCCGATCGTGATCGTGCGATCGTTCACGAGGAACTCGTCGATGTGCGCGACGATTTCCGTGTTCGGCATCGCATCCGGAAAAGCGATACGCTTTGAGACGGCCGGCAGCGTGTAGACGCCGCGCTCGGCCGCGCGCTGCAGCAGGGCGTCCGCGTGGCCATCGCGTGGGTGCAGGCGCGTGACGCCTTTGCCGTCGATCTGGTGTTGCATGAACGACGTCGCGGCGCGGTCGCGCACCTCGATGAAACTCTCGACGATGGGTGCGAATTTCAGGTTGGCGGCGAGCGTGAAGACGGCGAGGGCGGGCAGCAGCCACGCGAGCTGGCGAAAAGGTCGCGCGGGCTCGGCGGCGAGCTCGAGCAGGATCCAGATCAGCATCGCCCAGGCGAGTGCGCCGAGCACGAGATAGCGGGAGTTGAGCTCGGTGCTGGCGCCGGCCAGCTCGGCACGGCCGAACGCCACGAGGGCGAGCGAGATGATGGCGAAGAACGCGCTGAACAGCGCCACGGGCTCGCGGCGCAACGCACCACGAGCGACAACGAGGCCGAAGCCGGCGAGCAGCACGATGCCCGCGACGGGCGCGAAGCGGACTTCGCCGAGCGTCAGTGGACCGCCGAGCAGCGCGAGCCAGTAGCGCACGATCTCGAACGCGTTTTTCCCGCCGGGCTCGTCGATCTGATGCCCGGGATTGAATTCGAACCCGACGAGAAACGCGGCGGCGGCGACTGCGGTGCATGCGGACCACGCGATGAGGTGTTTTCCGCGCCGTTGTTGCAGGAGGAGCAGTCCGCCGAGCGGCCAGGCGAGCGTGCCGTGTGCGAGCGTGAAGGTGGCGAGCAGCGCGAGCACGGCCGCGACGGCGAGCGAGAGGCGCGAGCCGTGCGCGACGGCGGCGATCGTGCCGACGGCGAGCATCACGACCTGGAAGTGGTCGATCGAGGCGCCGGACCAGAAGAAATTTTCAAAGTGCTCGAGTTGAAACATCAGGAACGCGAGCACCACGCCGAGGCGCAGGCGGCGCTCGCGCGTGCCGGCGGAGCAGACGAGGATTGCGCACGCGCCGACGAGGAAGAGGTTTCCGATCGCGCCGATGACGTGGAAATTGATCGTGCCGGTCAGCCAGTAACTCGCCGCGAAGAGCAAACGGCTGGTGAGCATGCGGTGCTCGTTGTTGATCGCGAAGAAGCGCTGGAGCAGCTCGCGCCCGCTGGCGCCTTCGTCGATCCGCAGGATCAGCGCGAGGGCGGTGTCGAACTCGTCCCAGAAGACGATGTTGCGGCTGAACGCGATGGTCATGGCCGCGATATACGCGATCGGCAGCGCCGCGATGAGGATCCACGCGAGGAGCGCAAGGCGGCGCGGAAACGCGGAGGGGCTGGACGGCGGAGCCATGAAGCGGATTGAGAAAGGAGGGCGGGCTTGCCGAAAGGAGCCGTGCCGCGCGCTGGAGGAAAAACCGTGGCGGCGGCGAAAGCGTGGGCAAGGTCCAATTCGGGAGCGGATTGTGTAGTTGGAATGGACGGTTGGATGGGTAGGGCGCGTCGATTTTGTGAAGGTAGGGACGCGCAGCCTGCGCGTCCGCGGACGGGCGGGCCGCCCTCGGAGAGCCGGGCCCCACCTTTGGGAAAACGACAATCGAACTTTTCTCGCGGGGCGCGCACGATAGCGTTTCCCCGCCATGAAACGCCTCGCGCCCTGGACGCTGCTCCTCGTGACCCTGCTCGTGGTGATCGTGCCGTTTGCGCTGGCGGCGGCGACGGCCCAGCCGGCGGGCGCGACGCGAGGCGACCGTTATCCGGGGGCGCCGGTCGCATCGGCGATCTCGACGATCACCGGGATCGCGATCTCGCCGCTGCTTGGGACGGGCGCGTATGGGCTTTATCACTGGCTGAAGGCGGAAAACGAGGCGGCGCGCGCCAAGCTCCCGTGGTACGCGCAGCCGGAGTTCTGGCTGCCGGCGCTGCTGGTCGTGGCGGCGTGCGCGGCGAAGGATGCGTTTGGCGCGACGGTGCCCACCGGGCTCAAGAAGCCGCTCGATGTGCTGGAGGCGATCGAGAACAAATTCAGCGGACTCATCGCGGCGGGTGCGGTCGTGCCGTTCGCGCTGGATGCGATGGCGAAGCTGCTGTTCGAGCCGGAGCCGGGGCCGATCGCGGCTGCGGCGGGAGCGACGCTCGAAGCGGGCGGATTCGCGGCGGTTCAGCTCGGCGCGGCGGATGTCACGTGGCTCGTCAATGCGCTCACGGTGCCCTTCGGCATCGCGGTTTTCCTGCTCGTGTGGCTCGCGTCGCATGCGATCAACGTGCTGATTTTGCTGAGCCCGTGGGGCTTGATCGATGGGGCGCTGAAAGCCGCGCGTACCTCGCTGCTGGGGCTCGTGACGATTGCGGCCACGATCGATCCGTGGCTCGGCGCGGCGCTGTCGCTCGTGGTGATCGTGGTGGCGTATTGTGTATCGGGCTGGGCGTTTCGGCTCATGATTTTCGGCGCGATGCTTTGCTGGGAGATCGTGACGCGGCGGAGTCGCCGGTTCCGGCCGGCGGAGAACGACAACAAGATGTTTGCGGGTGCGGTGCTCACGGCGGAGCAGGGCGTGCCGGTGCGGAGTTACGGCCGGCTGGTGCAACGGACCGAGGGCCGACTCGAGTTTGTCTATCGCCCGTGGTTGATCGGCCGGCCGCGTGTGGCGCGCGTGGAGCCGGGCAAGCAGGCACTCGCGGTCGGCGAGGGCATCTTCTTTTCGGACATTGTCGATGAAGACGACCGGACGGTGTTCGCGCTGCCGCCGCGATATCGCGGGCACGAGGCGACGCTGGCGCGTGCATATCTGCTGGGCGGCGGCGTGCGGCCGGCGGGATTGCGAAAGGCGTGGAGTGAGTTGCGCGACATGATCGGCGGGCGCGCCGTGAAGAAGGAGCCGCTGGCGGCGTAGCGAAATCGACCCGACGCCGGATCCCGGGCGTCGACAATGCGCAGCGGGCGATGAGATTTGGTGTTTGGAGTAGCCGGGTCGTTTGGGTTATTGGGGGTTGAAATTTCACCCCTATGAATCGCCGCACCTTTCTCCATTCGTCGCTCGCGGCCGGCTCGCTGGCGGCGTTTCCGTTTCACATTCGTGCCGCCGACAAGGCCGGCCGGAAGTATCGCACGGCACTCATTGGCGCCGGCTGGTGGGGTGGCAACATTGTCGGCGAAGCGATGGCGAGCGGCGCGTGCGAGATCGTCGGGGTGTGCGATGTCGACCAACGCGCGCTCGATCCGAGCGTGGAAAAAATCACGAAGTCCAGTGGCGACCAGCCGCGGAAATACCGCGATTACCGCGAGCTCCTCGCGAAGGAGAAGCCGGAGATCGTGATCGTGGCGACGCCCGATCACTGGCATGCGCATCCGACAATCGCGGCCGTGAAGGCGGGCGCGCACGTCTACGTTGAAAAACCGACCGCGCACACGATCGCGGAGAGTCGCGCGATGGTGAACGCCGCGCGCAAATTTGGTCGCGTCGTGCAGGTGGGCACGCATCGCCGGATGACGCCCCATCTCATCGCCGCGCGCGAACTGATCCGCTCGGGCAAGGCGGGCACGGTGGGGATGATCCGCTGCCATCTCAACGCCGGCGGCACCGGGCCGGAGAAGCCGCTGCCGACGCAGCCGGTGCCGGCGGAGCTCGATTGGGACATGTGGTGCGGACCGGCGCCGGTGCGGCCGTTCAACGGCGGCGATCCGCGCAACCCGTCGGTCGGCGCGGGCAATCGCGGGATTCATCCGCGCGGCCACCGGATGTATCTCGATTACGCCAACGGTCACATCGGCGACATCGGCGTGCACTGGTTCGACCAGGTGTTGTGGATCACCGGGGAGAAATGGCCGAAGCGCGTGTTCTCCGCCGGTGGCCGGCCGATCAAGGGCGCGCCTGTGCTGCACGCGAACGAGCAGACGAGCGACGCGCCGGATCACCAGGTGGCGCAATTTGCGTTCGAGCAGTTCACGATGACGTGGGAGTCGCGGCAGTTCGGCGGCAATCATGCGGAGAAGGGCGATATCGCGGGCGCGTATTTCTACGGCACGAAGGGGACGTTTCATCTGGGGCATCGCGGCGGGTGGACGTTTTACCCGCTGGACGGAAGCACGCCGGAGCACGCCGATGCGAAGCTCAACCAGCCCGACGGCCAGAACATCACGGAGCTCTGGGCGGATTTTCTCGGCGCGATCAAGACGGGCGCGCGGCCGGTGTGCGACATCGAGGAAGGCCATCGCTCGACGGTGTGTTCGCTGCTCGGAATGATCAGCTACAAGCTGGGCCGCAGCGTGGAGTGGGATGGCGCGAAGGAACGGTTCGTGGGTGAGAACGCGACTGCGGCGAGCAAGCTGCTGCAGCGGGCGTATCGGAAGGGTTACGAATTGCCCCGCGTGTGAACGGGATGGGCGGTTGAGTGCCGTTGAGGAACGGCGGCCCGCCGGCCGCGTGCGATCGATCTCAGTTCACGCGGTTCCAAACCGGCTGTCCGAGTACGGCGGCGCGCGCGATCCGGGCCGAGGTGCTGCGCATCTCGACCATGCCCTCCGGGCTGCAAAACGCGGCGTGACAGGTGACGATCAGATTGGGCGTCGCGGCTTCCTCCGCCGTGCGCAAAGGCTCGGCCTCGACCACATCGAGGCCGGCGCCGGCGAGATGGCCGGAATGCAATGCGGCAAACACGGGCGCCTTCTGGACGATGTCGCCGCGCGCGGTGTTCACGAGGAACGAACCCGGCTTCAGCAACGCGATCTCCTTCGCGCCGATCATGCCGCGCGTCTCGGGCGTGAGCGGCGTGTGGATCGAAAGCGTGTCGGCCGTTTTCAGAATCTCCTCCAGCGTATCAATTCGCTCGATACCGACCGCCTTGTGCGTGCCGCTCGGCACATAGGGGTCGTAAAACACAGTGCGAAAACCAAGCGCCTTGGCGCGGAGCGCGGTGGCGGTGCCGATGCGGCCGAGGCCGATCACGCCGAACGTCTGCGTGCGGAGCCGGCGCATCTTTGGAGCGACGCTGATCTTCCAGCCGAGCTGCTTCGCCTCGGCGTCGAGTGGGAAGAGTTGCCGGTAAAGGGCGAGCGTCAGTGCGATCGCGTGGTCGGCGACTTCCTCGGTGCCATAATCCGGCACGTTGCAAACGGGAATTCCTGCCTGGGCTGCCGCGGCGATGTCGACCGTGTCGAAACCGACGCCGTTGCGGATGATCGCGCGACAGCGCTTCATCCGCGCGATGACCGCGGCGGTGACGAGCGGGCCATGCCAGAGGATCAAGGCGTCCGCGGCGGCGGCTTCATCGGGGAAGGGCGCATTGAAATCGACCCAGACCGTTTTCACGTCCGCAACTTCGTCGAGGAAGGGGCGTTCCACGGAAGCTTCGTGATCGGTGAATTTGAATTCCTGGGGGCAGAGGATGACGACGGTGGGGCGGGCCGCGGGCATTACGGGAGAAGGGTTGACCACGGTTTACACGGATGCCACGGATGCACGAAAGCTTTTATCCGTGTTCACTGTGAAATCCCTGGTCAAAATCGTCTTCGTCCTGGTGGCTCTGAGTGTGGGGTCGGCTCCGGCTTTGCGCGCTCAACGCGAGAAGTTGCCGCCGGCGGATCTCGACTATGTCGAGAAGACCTGGCCTGAGGCGAAGAAGACGATGACGGGCATTCGTTATCTGGTGTTGCGCGAGGGCGAGGGCGAGAAGCCGAAGCCGGGCGACAAGGTGAACGTGCTCTATGTGGGCCGGCTGCTGAACGGCAAGATCTTCGACCAGGCGACGGACCCGGACAAGCCGTTCACGTTTCGCGTTCGGCGCGAGGCGGTGATCGAAGGCTGGGACCAGATCTTGCAGCTGATGAAAAAGGGCGAGAAGCGGCTCGTGATCATCCCGCCGGAGCTCGCTTACGGCACCCGCGGACAGCCGCCGAAAATCGGCCGCAACGCGACGCTGGTGTTCGAGATCGAGCTGCTGAGTTTTGGGAAGGACTGAGCTGGCCGCGGCGAAGCAGGCGCTTGTTTTCCGGGCCTGCTGCGGAGCGCAGACGGAAACTCGAGCCGGCTCGGGTTACGCCCCTTCAGGGCTCGTCGTTTATACATCGATTCAAACCCAAGGCGCCGCCTTGGGCTAACGAATCGCGCCCCTTCGGGGCGCAGAATGGACGAAACTCCAGGGCAGGCTCGGAGAGCTGGGGCCAGCTGCCGCGGTCACTTCATCATCTGCGTGAGAAGCGGCTGCATCGCTTCGGCCCAGAGCTGATAACCCGCTGCGTTCGGGTGGAGCTGGTCGGGCATGATGATCGACGGGATCTTGCCGTCGTCGCCGAGGAATTTCGCGGTGATGTCGAGGTAGCGGACGTTCTTGCCATCATCGAGCTTCGCGAGCTCGGCGTTAAGATCCTTGATGATCGCCATGCGTTTGGCGGCATCGGCAATTGCGGCGTCGGTGAGGACACCTTGCGCGTTCTTGCGCGGGCCGCGGGGGAAGACGCCGACGACGAGCACCTTGGTTTGCGGGAGCTTCGCGCGGATCAGCTGCACGATCTTCTTGTCGGCGGCGGCAATCTCCGCGGCGTCGTGCGCGCCCGTGTTGTTCGTGCCGAGCATGAGGACGACGACCTTGGGCGAGATGCCGTCGAGCTCGCCGTTCTCGATGCGCCAGATGACGTGCTGCGTCTGGTCGCCACCGATGCCGAAGTTGGCCGGCTGCCATTTTCCATAATAGTGCTCCCAGACGTGCGGCGCCTTGGTCCAGCCCTGGGTGATCGAATCGCCGAGGAACAACACGCCGATCGGACCCTGCTTGCCGCGGGCGAGAAACGACTCGTGCATCGTCCGGAACCGGCCGGTGGCATCCTTCTTTTCGATTGCGGCGGAGGCGTCGACTTTCGCCGGCGTGGTCGCGGCGATGGCGGTTTGGACCTGGGCGAGTGAAACAGCACTCGCGAATGCGAGCGCCGGGAGGAGGCGGAGGAGTGAGCGCATGGGGATGAAAACTGGCGCGATTCTTCCGGGAGCCCGGGAAATCGTCGAGGTTTAGTTAACACCGCTCACGCTGCGGTCGCATGCCCCTGGCCGCCTGGTGCATCCGAAAATCTGATACGGCGCCGAGCGCATTGTTTCGCGAACGGGGGGAGGAGGGTCCGTCGTCGCCGCTCACTCCAGCGTGATGCCTCGGCTCAGGAGCGTCGTGCCGGTGTCGCGTTCGTAGTTGGCGCGCGCGCGCCGCTCGTCGGCGATCGCGCGGGCGTGACTGCTCTGCGTTTGTGCGAGCTGCTCCTGCGCCTGCAAAACAAGGAACGTGCTGCTCGTGCCGGCGGTGAACTTCTTCTGCTCGGCTTCGAGGGATTTCTGCGCGAGGTCGAGCGCGTTGCGTGCGGCCTGGACGCGGCGGCGGGTGGTTTCGATCTGTCCGGCTGCGGCGGCGACATCGAGCGCGATGTCCTGTTCGACGCGCGCGAGGTCGGCCTCGACCTGGCGGACGCCGAGCTTCGCGGCCCGCGCCCGGCCACGGCCTTCGGCAAAAGTGAGTGGGACGGAAATCACGATGCCGGCGGAATAGGCGCGCGCATCGCGGTCGCGCACTTGCCGCCGTGCGGTGCCGAAATCCTCATCCATGCCACTGTAGCCGTAGCTGCCGACAAAATCGACGCGGGGCAAAAGCTGGTTCTGGGCCGCGGCGCTGGTGACGCGCTGCCGGGTCACGCCGAGGCGTGCGGCCTGATAGTCCGGACGCAGCTCGAAGGCGCGCTTCAGGTCTGCCGCCGCATCGACCTGGATGGGACTCGCGGGCGCGAGCGGCTCGAGCTCGAGGACTGGCCCGTCGATCGGGTAACGCGTCTCCCCGATCAACTGGCGAAACTGGTTCTCGAGGTCGTGCGCGGTGCGTTGCGCGATCAGGACGTTTTCCTCGCGGCCGGCGAGGCGGGCGCGCGCCTGCAGGACATCGGCATCGGAGATCTGGCCGATGCGGTTGCGCGTTTCGTTTTGCTGCACGAGACGCGCGGTGAGATCGCGGGAGAGCTCGGCGATGCGGACGTTTTCGCGCGCCTGGATCACGCTGTTGTAGACGAGGACGACGCTGGTGACGGTGTCGATGACGGTCTGGCGGTGCTGCCAGTCGGCGATGCGGCGGTCGGCCTTGGCGATGCGGAGGCTCGCGAGATTGGCGCCGAAGCCGAAGCCGCGGAGGAGTGGTTGAGTTATGGATACGCCGCCGAAGGTGACGTAGTTGTCGGTGAAGCGATTGAAGGTGCCGCGCTGGTTGTCGGCGGTGGCGTTGAGGCTGTAGCTCAGGCCCCACGGCGTGAGGCCGCCGAGCGCGAGAGCGTAATCGTCGCTCTGGGTGAGCGAGCGGACGAGCGGCGTCGTGGCGACGGGCGTCTGGCCTTCGCTGTAGCTGCGGCGAAAGGTGAACGCGGGGTCGAAGCGGCCGTATTCCGCGAGGACGTTCGCGCGGGCGATGTCGGGCGTGAAGGCGCTGACCTTGAGCGTCTGGTTGCGCTCGAGCGCGAGGCGGATGGCTTCGTCGAGCGTGAGCGGCGCGCCGGGCGCGGGGCAGGCCGCGGCCAGGACGAGCACGGCGAAGAGGGCGGTGCGGGCTCGGACGCGAGAGAGCTTCATTTGCTCACGACCATGCCGTCCTGCAGCCGCAGGATCTTCGTCCCGTAGGCGGCGTTCTCGTTGGAGTGCGTGACTTGAACGATCGTGACGCCGTCCTCCTGATTCAGGCGCTTGAAGAGCTCCATGATCTCGCGGCCTTGATCGGAATGAAGATTCCCCGTCGGCTCATCGGCGAGGATCAGCGCGGGGCGGGCGACGAGTGCGCGCGCGATGCCGACGAGTTGTTGCTGACCGCCGGAAAGCTGCGACGGATAGAGGTCCTTCTTGCCCACGATGTGGAAGCGATCGAGGGCGTCGCACACGATGCTCTCGCGTTCTTTCTTCGGCGTGTCGCGATACGAAAGCGGCACCTCGAGGTTCTCGTAGACCGTGAGGTCGTCGAGCAGGTGGTAGCTTTGAAACACGAAGCCGATGTGTTTTTTCTGCAGCTCGAAGCGTCGCTTTTTGTCGAGCTGGTGCACCGGCGCGCCGAGGAGCTGGTATTCGCCCTGCCATGCGGCGTCGTGCAGGCCGAGGATGTGCAGCAAGGTCGACTTGCCGGAGCCGGACGGGCCCATGATCGAGACGAAATCGCCCTCGTTCACCTCGAGGTTGATGTTGCGCAGCGCGTAATAGGGTCCGCCTTTTAGCGGGTACACGCGATCGACGTGACGGAGGGAGATCATCTGGAATGGCGAGCGGTAGAATGGGTGGGACGAACCGAGCGGCGTGGGCGGGTGCCCGCACCTCTTCTTACATGAACAGATGCGCGGGCGGTGCGGGGCGCGACGCGGGTTGCTGTTGGGCGGGGTCTTTTTTCGTCGGGGAAACCGCGACGACATGGCTGCGGCCAGGAGCGGAGCAAGCGGAGGTGGTTTTCTTGCAGGCGAACACGAACGCCAGCAGGGCGAGGAGAACAAAGCGGATGGGTTTCATGCGTGGGAATGTAACGGTTGGGAGCTTAGCAACGCGTGTGCCCGGACTTTCGCGCGCTCACAAGACCTTGCCAGCAAACGCCTAGAAATTCTCACGGTCCGGCTGCGCGGTACGCATGACGACCATGCGACTCCGTTTGCGGAATGGCTTATTCCCAAAATCGGGAAACGCGCGGCGGTGCTGTGCGTGCGACGCGGGCTGCGCGCGAGAGGTCACACGGGATCACGCGGGATCCTGCGCCGAAGCGGACGCAGGCGCGGTTCAGCGCGCAGCGGTGGGCGTCATGCGACCAGGCGCGGCCGGACGCGGGTTGCGGAGGACGCTGTGGTTAACCACGCGCCGCTGGTCGGCGGTGAGCGACGGAAGGTCGGGCAGCGAGTCGTTGCGCGCTTCACGCAGCCAGTCGCGGGCGAGGGCGCGAAAGTTGTCCCACCGTTCGGCAATGAAGTGGTCGCGGCCGGTCATCGGCGCGCCGTCGCCGAGCAGCGGTCCGGCGGCAGCGGCCTGGCGCAACAAGCTGCGCCACTCGGTGAGCAGCCGGTCGATGTCGCCGCGGCCGGCGGTCTCGATCTCCTCCAGGACTTCGCGGGCGCGCGCGCCCTCCGCGACGAGCGCGCGGACGGATTCGCTGGCACCGGAGCCGTATTGGAGCGGCAGGCCTTCGCGCAGCCAGCCGTCGATCGTGAGGCGGCGGTAGGCGCGCGCGCAGGCATCTGCGAGCCGGCCGATGCGGCGCGGATTGGTGCCGGTGAAACGATCGCCGGCGAACAGGTTGGCGGCGTCGAAGAGCAGGTCGTCGAGCGGATAACGGCGGTCTTCGAGCGCGGCCGCGAGGGCGAGGCCTTCCGGTCCAAGAAAAAAGGATACAATCTCGCCGCGCACGGTAAGCCGGAGCTGGCGGTCGAGGACGCCGGTCCGCTGCCATTGCCAGAGCAGGGTGGGGGTGGGCGGGAGCGCGAGGCAGGCGGGGCGGTGCACGCAGTCGCGGCAGGCGAGAAACGGGTTGCGCTCGCGGCGGACGAGGCGGGCGCGGCCGGTGAGCGTGCGCTCGCCGCAGGGGAACGTTGAAGCGTCTGGCGGTGGCTGCGGCTCCGTGTCACTGCCGCTGGCATCGATCCCGAGCGAGATGCGTTCGTCGGTGAAAAAGCGGTGCGATTCGGTGGCGGCCATTTCCGCGGCGTCGCGACCGGCGCGGAGCTGGCGAAGGAACATCGCCCACGGCAGCGCCGCGGCTCGCTTGAGGCGAAGCGGCTCGGCGCGGCGCATGCGCGGCGTGGTGCTGCTCACGAGGACGTAGCCGACGTCGTCGAGGCCGCGACGACCGGCGCGGCCGATCATCTGCAGCAAGTCGTGCGGCGCGATCTCGCGTTCCAGGTGATCGTGGCGGTAGCTGTTCGCAGTGATCAGGACGGAGCGCAGCGAGAAGTTGATGCCGGCGCTGAGGCCGAGCGTGGCGACGACGGCGCGAAGCTGGCCTGCCTTGGCGAGGGGCTCGATCACGCCGGCGCGTTGCGCGTAGCTCAGCCCGCTGTGGTGGTAAGCGACGCGGCGCGAAAGGAGCTTCGCGAGGCGCGGGCCGCAGAGTTGTTCCTGCTCGGGCGTGAGCGTGAGCGGCTCGGCGAGCGGCAATTCGCGGGCGAACTGCCGGGCGAGTCGCTCGGCGTCTGCGCGATGGGGCGCGAAGACGAGCACGGGGCCGAGGCCCTCGCGGAGCGCACCGGCCACGCGTTTTGCCCAGAAGCCCTCGATGCAGCGCGGCAGCCCGTGCACGAGATCGTCGACGTCCACTTCTTCGAGTTGCACGGGGCGTTCGCGATGTTGGATGACATCGGCCTGGCGGCCGAGCCGGCGGAGCCAGTCCGCGAGATCGTGAGGATTTGCGACGGCGCCGGAGAGCAGCAGCAGCTGGAGCTCGGGGCGAGCGGCGAGGAGGACGCCTTCGTAGTGATTTCCGCGATGAGCGTCCGCGAGCCAGTGGTATTCGTCGACGACGAGTAGCTGAAAAGGCTCTTCGGTGCGATGGGACGCGGAGGCGAGCGACGGCGCCACGATCAACCCCTGGACGGCCTCGAGTGTGGCGACGACGATCGGCGCCTCCGGGTTGACGCACAAGTCGCCGGTCCTGATGCCGACGTTCCAATCGCGCGCGCGCCACTCGGCGAACTTGTCGTTGGCGAGCGCGCGCGTAGGAACGGTGAAGAGGGCGCGTTTGGAGAAGTTCGTCTGCTCGGCCCAGCGCTCGAAGACGTACGTTTTTCCGGCGCCCGTGGGTGCGTCCACCACCACATCCCGACCCGCCCGCAACGCCGTCAGCGCGAGCGCCTGCCAGCGGTCGGGAAGCATTAATTTTTGCAGACCGGCGAAGGCGTCGGAGAGCACGCGCGCACCGTGGAGCCATCGTGGCCGTGGGTCAAACGATGCGGGGGGACTTGGAAAAAATCGGTCGGATCTGCGGCATCATCCAACGGTTTCCGGAGTTTCGCTGGCGGGGCGTGACGGAGAGCGAAAGCCGGGTCATGCGTGTTCCCAGGCGGTTCGCGGCGTGCGTGCACGCAATGCGTTGGCTGCGGGGTCGTCTGTGAACTCCTCCGTGCGGGGATTCCAGCGCAGGGGTCGCCCGAGCTCCATCGCGATCGCGCCGAGATGCAGGGTCGTCGACAAGCGGTGTAGCGCCTCGGCGGTATACATGGGTGGTTGCCCGTTGCGGATGCTGTCGAGAAAGTCACGCTGCTCGCGCGGCCGTCGCGGCCAGAGCTTGTTCGTCTTTGGGTCGTATTTCCGCCGAAAGATATTCATGTCGCTCGCTTGCAATGGCCCGGACCAGCCCGTGTTGCCGACCCAGCCCTCGGTGCCTTCGAAACGGAGCGAAGTCCCGCCGGACTTCACGTCCATGGTCACGCCGTTTTCGTAGCGGTAGGAAAGCGTGTATTTCTGCGGGACGTCGTTGATGCACCCGGGCGGAATCACCCCGGTGCCGCTCACCTCCGACGGGCTTGTCGCTTCCGCGAAGTTGGCCACCTGCGCGGTGTCCACGAGATGAGCACCCCAATCGGTGAGCGAACCGCCCGAGAAGTCGCGAATCTGTCGCCACACCTGAGGCTCGGTGAGTCGCGGCGTGTAAGGTCGGAAAGGTGCAGGTCCAAGCCACAGATTGTAGCTGATCAGATCGGCGGGTACGGGCGCGGGTTCTTCGCGCGCAAACGCCGGCTTCTCGACCAACCCGACCTCGATGCGCCGCAGCTCCCCGATCGCGCCGTTGCGCACCGCTTGAGCGAGCATGTGATAATACACCACGGCGCGGTCCTCCAACCCTACTGCAAACCCTGCGCCGCACGTCTTTACCGTGTCGGCCAGTTTCCGCCCTTCGGCGATCGTGAGGGTCGGCTTTTCGCAGAAAACCTTCTTCCCTGCCGCGACGGCGAGGAGCGACATCGGCACGTGCCAGTGATCGGGCGTGGAGATCACCACCGCATCGATTTCGGGGCGCGCGAGCAGGTCGCGAAAATCGGCAAACGCCGCGCAGTCCTTCGTGCCGTAATGCGTGTTCACGGCCGCGCGCGCCCGTTCGATCCGGCTTTTGAACACATCGCAGACCGCCACCACCTGACAGTCGTCCTGCTGGAGGAATGACTTCAGGTTAACTCCAAAACCGTGTGAACCCACCCCGATGAAGCCCAAGGTGACGCGCTTGGAGGGCGCTTCCTGGCCGAGCACGCGGGAACTCACGAGCTGAGGCACCGCGGCACCGAACAGCACGCCGGCCAGCCCGCGTCGCAGGAAGGCCCGGCGGGTCAATGCAGCGGAGGTGCGGGGTGGCGGCAGCCTTGAGGCGGACGGAGAGAAATCGGAAGGTGGGTTCATCGGCCGGGCGCAAGCAGTGGACAGGGCGCGGTCGGGAGCGGACAACGGCGGCGGCGTGTTACCCTAACTCGGAGTTTGGATTGTTCCGGTTGGTTCGCAGGCCATTTTGCCCCGCGAGCAGTGGGCGCTTCGGCTGGTACGGCTGGCGCATCGCCGGCACCCACGACTCAACCCTCCATGTTAAGCACCACTCGACCCCTTCTCCTCCGATTCCCGCTGCTCGTCTCCGCTTTGTTTGCCGTCGCTTGCAGCGACGTGACACGCGCAGGCCCGGGTCAACCCACCTCCGCGAGGCAAGCGGCGGGCTGGCAGCTGCTCTTCGACGGAAAAACCTTCGCAGGTTGGCGGCCGTTCGGGGGCAGGCCGATGGCTGGATGGGAGGTGGTGGACGGAACGCTCCATGTGCTCGACCGGGCCCAAGGCTGCGATCTGATCACCGAGCGGACGTTCAAGAGTTTCGAGCTCTCGTGGGAATGGAAACTATCCGCCGGCGGCAACAACGGCGTGAAGTATTTCGTCACCGAGCAACGGCCCAAATCCCCCGGCCCCGAATATCAGATGATCGATGACGCCAGCCTGGCCGCGCAGCGTGGCGGGATGGTGGCGCAGACCGCGGCGTTTTACGATGTGTTGCCGCCGGCCACCGACAAGCCGCTGCGCCCTCCCGGGGAGTGGAACAGCTCAAAAATCGTCGCCCGCCGCGGCCACGTTGAGCACTGGCTCAACGGCAAACGGGTTCTCGCCTTCGCGCTCGGAAGCCCCGAGGTGAAGGCGGGAATCGCGAAGAGCAAGTTCAGGAACGAGCCCGGATTCGGCGAACACATCGCGGGCCACATCATGCTCACGTATCATCAGGACGAGTGTTGGTTCCGGAACATCAAGATCCGCGAGCTCGATTAACTAAACACCCCAGCCCGGGCGGTATTCGTAGCCGGGGCCCACGAACACATCGGCATCGGGCCGGTTGGGGAAACACATCCGCTCGCTGTCCCAGCGCAGCAGACCCTGCGCACGAATCGCGGCGACGCCGAGCAGCACGACTTCGGTCAATCTCACCGCGTAATCGAAATGGGAACCGCACGCCGGACCACCGCGGATCGCGTCGGCAAATTCGCGGAACGGCCCGCCCTTCACGCGCGGAATCGTCTTCGCCGGGAGCTGGCCACCGAGCTCGAGCATGCGGCTCTCTGGAATCAGCCGCGCGCTGCCGCTGTGGCTTCCGAGGGCCATCATGCCCTTCGTGCCGTGGAAAATCGCGCCGCCGCTCTCGTTGAACTTGAATCCGGGCACCGGCTGCGGCGGCAGCAGTTTTCCGTCGAACCACTTCAGCTCGACCGGCCCGAGCTTGCCGCGCGCGGGAAACTTCCAGGTGATGGCGGTCGAGTCGGGGAAGGTTTTCGGAAACACCTTCGTCGACGCCGCCTCGACACTCGACGGCGCGCCGAGATCGAGCGCATAGATCGCGCTGTCGAGCTGGTGGCAGCCCATGTCGCCCAGCGATCCACACCCGTAGCTGGAAAAACTGCGCCAGAGCATTGGCGCGATGGACGAGCGATACGGCCGCACCGGCGACGGGCCGAGCCAGAGGTCCCAATCGAGCGTGGGCGGCACCGGCTCCTCGGGAGCGTCGGCATCCGGATCGAAGTCGGCGGGATGAAACCAGGGCTTGCGCGGCCGATCCGTCCACGTGTGCACGGTATGCACGTTGCCGAGCAAGCCGGCGTCGATCCATTCCTTCGCGAGCCGGATGCCTTCGAAGGCGCGGCCCTGGTTGCCCATCTGCGTGATCACGCCGGCCTGCTTCGCCGCCGCATGCAACGCGCGCACCTCCGTGATGCAGCGGCAGAGCGGCTTCTCGACATACAGGGGTTTGCCGTGCGCGATCGCCGCCATCGCCGCGGGGAAGTGATTGTGGTCGGGCGTCGACACGACGACGGCATCGATCTGGTCGGCCATGCGCTCGAACATCACGCGGTAATCCTTGAAGAAGCGCGCGTCCTTGAACTTCTCCATGAGCGGCTTCGTGGTTTCGCCGGCGTGCAATTCCTCCCAGCCCCGCTGCTCATCGACATCGCAGAAGGCCACGAACTGCTCGTCGGCCAGCCCCGTCAGCGAGGCCTTACCGCGCCCTCCCGAACCGATCTGCGCGATCCGCAGGCGGGAATTCGGCGAGGTGCCGCCGGCGCCGCGCAGGCCCCGCGGGAGGATGAGCAGCGACCCGGCGATCGCGCCTGTATTCAGAAACTGGCGACGCGTGAGCCGGGCCGTCGGCGGTGAGGCCGCTGAATTCCTGTCGACGGGTGACTGGGACGAGGGTGACGACATGCGCGGGGTCAGAACTTGTAGTTCGTCGTGAACGATATGATGCGCGATTGGCCGACCTTCCAGCGCGTAGTATTCCCGGAGGGATAGTAGAGCTCGTCGCTCACGTTCTTCACGTTGAGCTGGAAGCTGAGGTTCTTGCGCCACGGGTAGCTGACCATCGCGTCGAACAATTGATAGCTCGGCAGCGTCAGTGCGACCGCCGATCCCGTCGCAAACCGGATGGAACGCGTGTCGACGTAGTTCGTGCCCGCAGCGAGCGAAAGGCCCTTGAGAGGCCCGGTGTGGAAGCGATAGCGCGTCCACAATTTCCAGCGATGCTTCGGCCGCCCGGTGCGGGCGAGCCCGATGTTGGCGGCCTGAATGCTCGAGGTTGTTTCCGCCTTCGCGGTCGAGTATCCGCCGACGATCTGCCAGTAGTTGGTGGGCGAGATGGTCATTGTCACATCGAAGCCGCGGGTCGAGACCTCGCCCACGGGAATGCGGTAGCCCTCGCGGTCGGGATCGTTCTCCAGGATGTTGACCTGACGCAGGTCGAAGGCGCCGATCGAGCCGGAGATGCGTCCTTCCAAGAGCGAGACCTTCAGGCCCACTTCATCCTGCTGGCCCTCGGTCGCCGGCAAGATCTGCCCGTCGGGGTTCACGGACGTCGAAGGCTGATAGGCGCGACCGTGGCCGTAGTAGAGGCCGATGTCGTCGGTCAGGCGGAAAAGCGCGCCCCACTTCGGAACCGGGGTCGTCTCGCCCTTGAATTTCCTCGGCCCGTCGGAGAGGTGCGTGCGGACCGATTGTTCGAAGTCGATCAGGCGCATGCCACCATTGAAGCGCAGGCGGTCCTTGAGGAAGGAGACTTCCGTCATGGCAAATCCGGCCCAGGCAAACACGCGCGTGTCCGTGCGAGTGGTGGGCGTCCAGGTCTCGACCGCCGGCAGCTCGGTCGTATACGCCGGATTGAAGAAATCGAAGGCTCCGATGGTGAACGGCGCGGCCTTGTATTTTTCCTGGGAAACGTCGACCGAGTATTCCGTGCCGCCGACGATCGTGACCTTGAAGTTCTCGAAGTCGTATTTGCCGGCGACGTCGCCCTGCCAGAAATAATTCCCCACGCCCCGATGCCGGAACTGAGGCCGGCCGCGGTTGATGCGCTGCCCATCGGTCATGATCGAAGTTACCACGCCCGGCACGACCCAGTTCTGCGGCGCCCACGTCGCCACCGCCGCCAGCCGCAGCGCCCATTCCGGTGAAAGCTTCGAGGTGAACACCGCCGTGGTGGAGCGGTTCCAGACCTGCGCCTGCACGAGATCCTCCTCTGGATTCGCGTGGTCGGGCACATTGATCAGCACCGGGGTGTTGGCCACGCCGCCGGTGGTCGGGGTCGTGGGCGAGACGAGGTTTCCCGCCGCGGTGCGATAGAGAATATAGTCCCACGACCGCCCGAGCGTGTTGCCCTCGGAAGACCACACCTTGGCGATGGCCGCTTCGAGCACGAGCGAGGTGCTTGGGTTGAATTGATACAGCAATTTGCCGCGCACCATGTATCGGCGGAAGAAGCTATGATCCATTTCCTTCTTTCCGTCCTGCGCGGTGGCGATCAACCGGTAGGCGAGTTTTTTTCCGCCGAACAACGGCAGCGGGCCGGTGCTATCGATCACGCCGCGATAATCCTCCTTCGCGTTGCTATAGCGGAGCTGCAGCCCGTGCTGCCGTGAGAACTTCGGCCGTTTGGTGACGCGGTTGATCACGCCGCCGATGCCAAAGACGTTGCCGTAGAGCACGGACGCCGGGCCCGCGAGCACCTCGACGCGCTCCACGTCGGCCGGGTCGTTCGGAAAAAGCCGAGGTACGCGGAAGCCGTCGGTCAACGGCACGCCGCCGCTGTTGCCGCGAATCGTATACGTCTCGTCTCCGCCCTCGGGCACCTCGACCACCGACGCGTAACGCAGGATGTCGTTCAGCCCATCGGGGGCCAGGTCGTTGATCAGTTCTTCGTTCAGGACGGATATCGTCTGGGTGATGTCCTTCAGCTGCGACCCGATCCGGCTCGCCGCGGCCGAGGACGTTGAAAGGTAGCCGCGATCTCCCTCGGAGGAGACTTCGAAGGGGGTGAGGACGACGGGAACGTCGTCGGCGGCCGACGACGGCGAGGCGGACGACGCCTGGGCGGCGAGCCGCGCGGTGCAAAGAAGGGCGAGGGTAATCGGTACGAGACGTTGCATGCGATTGATGTTTGCCTGGTGGAGGTCGGTGGGGTTGCAGCGCGCCGCGGCGCGGGACTGGCAGCGGTAGAACTGCCGTGGACGACCTCCATGGCCGCGCCGAAAAACTCCGGCAACCCAGAGGCCGTGTTAGCCTAACCCACCTCGGGCGCCCGCGACTCCGTCAGGCCGCGCTTTTCCGTGCGGCGAGCGCGCGCTGGATCGCTGCGACGTCGTCCTTCTCGAGCTTCAACCGGGCGACGAGAAAGATCGCGATGGTGACCGCGACGGCCGGCACGAGCGCGAACAAGAGCCGAATGCCAAGGATGGTTGCTGGAGGCTGGTTCATGCCGAGATCGCGGTCGAAGCCCGTTGCCGTCAGCACCAGGCCCGTCGAGATGAAACCGGCCGAGATCGCGAGCTTCGTTGCCCAGAGATAGACGGCGCCCAGGAAACCCTCCCGGCGCTGGCCGTTCTCGAGCTCGTCCAAGTCGCATATATCCGCGAGAAAAGATTGGCAGAGCATAAACACGGCCGTGGTGCCGGGACCGAGCAACGCCATCGTCACGATCTCCAGATAAGGCCGATCGGGATGAAATGTGTACAGCTTAGAAATCGAACCGATCAGCATGCAGCCCAGGCAGGCCTGCAAGGTGCGCCGCTTGCCGAAACGGGTGGCGAACCACGAGATCACCGGCACGCCGAGAATCGTCGTGATCTGCTGGCCGGTCATCGCCCAGCCCTGAATCACCGCCGCCTGTGCCATGTCGCCCGGATAGACGAAGTAGACATTTAAATATAGGCCGAGCCCCTGTACCATCCAGGCGCTGAGCAGCATCAGGAACACGAGCGCCAGCACGATCCGGTAGGGCTTCAGTTTGAAGGCGGAACGCGCCTCCGCCCAGCTGAGCGGCTTGGTTTCCCGCGCCCGCTGGCGCTGCTCTTCCGCCGTTCCGCGCTCACGCAGGAACAGGCACGGCAGGATCCCCGTGGCGAGGATGACGAGTGCGCACGCGATGCCCAGTGCCCGCGTGCCCATGAGGGTGCCGCCAAACACGGGAAGCTGTGTGAACGCGAAAGCCCAGCTCACTGCCAGCGAAGCGATGCCGCCGAAGAACGACGAATAGGCGAAGATCCGCGTGCGCTCGTTATAGTTGCTGGTCATCTCGTAGCCGATCGCCGCGAAGGGCACGGAGTAGATTGTATAGCCGGTAAAAAAAACGAGCGACCAGGCGAAGAAGTGCCAGAAATAGTAAGTCGCTCCTGCGTCTTGCGGAAACCACGTCAACGCGACGAACGCCGCCGCCGCCCACACCGTGCCGACCGCGATGTAGAAACGGCGCCGGCCAAAACGGGATTCGCTGCGATCCGACACCTTGCCCACCACGAGGTCGGCGAATCCGTCCCAGAGCCGCACCACGCCGATGGCGATGCCGATGAGCGTGGGGCTCACGCCCAGCGCGATCTGAAAGACCGGGTTGGCGATGCTGTTGATGATTTGCTTGATGAAGACGTCCGCAAATCCGCCGCCGCCATAGGCGAATTTCTTGGTCCGGGAAACGGCTTCGTCGCTGGTGATGGGCGTGGCAGGCTGCGGCGGGGAGATCATGGGGCGTGGGGGAACAACGGGTGGTGGCTGGGATGCAGTCGCGATCGCGTCGCTATTCGGCGCGCCCAGGCCGGATCGTCGGGCCGTCGACCCACTCGCCCTCCACCAGGAGGAGCTTGGGCACTTTGGGGATTCCGCGCTCTCCGCGGTGCAGTTGCGCCACGACCAGGTCGACCGCCGCCGCGCCGACGACCGGGTGGTTTTGACGCATCCCGGCGCAGTGGGTGGTGTGCCGGTCGAGATCGAGATGAATGAAACCGATGTCGTCGGGCACCCGACGACCGGTGGCGCGAATCGCCTTCAGGTTGTCCGTGGCGTGCGCGAAAACGACATCGGGCGCGTGCCGATCCAGCCACCGGGCCGTGAGCTCCATGTCGTTTTGATCATATAACAAGACGGGGACGTGATCGCTCGCCGGAAGGTGGAGCTGGAAGGAGAGGAAGCCGGCGGTCCAGCCTTCGTCGACCCGCAGGTTGTCCGTCTTCGAAATCATCAAGCCGGGGCGCCGATATCCCCGTGCGATGGCTTCGCTCAAGCCGCGGCGAATGATGCGCGGGTGATGATTGCACGCGCGGTGCAGCGGCGGCTCCAGGACCGTGTAGCCGTAGGTGGCCGCCGCGAAACAATTCCACTCGAGCGGGACCGTTTCAGGAATGCCCGGTAGTGGCGCAATCAATACGCCGACGATCGAGCGGGTCTGCAGGATGCGCGTGAGCCGCCGCGACGTGAGCCCGGGCTCATGACCGGAGATCACGTCGAGCTTGTAGCCGAGCTGCGCGGCTCGATCCGAAGCGCCCTGGAAAAACTCCTCGCTCGCAAACGCATCCCGCCAGTCCGGCCGGAGCGGCCGCGGATTGAGCCAGGCGAGCGTCTCGGGATCCTTGGTCCGGCTCGAGCGCAGCCGCGCCATGAGCTGCGACACGGTCGGGTCGGGCCGGTAGCCGAGCTTCTTCGCGATCGCCTGGATGCGCTGTCGAGTCTTGAGCGGCAGCCGCGGATTGTTCCGCAAGGCGCGCGAGACGGTCATGATGCTGACGCCTGCCGCCTCTGCGACGGACGTCATGGTGACGCGAACGGAGGTCGGTTTCACGCCGCGAGACGAAAACGGCGTCGCGCCGCGTTGCCGATTCAAACCGGCCATGGCTCAGTAAATCTGCAGGCCGGCCGCTTCCCGCCGGCCGTCGCGCCAGGCCTCGGCGCCGAGATTGTGTCGCGGAAGCGCCTTCACGCGCAGTCCGCTGCGGGCGGGCGTCTCGTGTTGCGCATACCACGCTTCCATCTGCCGCTCGAGCGCGATGCGCGTCTCGGCCCTGCTGGCGATGCCGAAGAGATTGACCGTCTCGCCGGGATCCTCGACGAGATCGAAGAAGTCGTGCGGGCCGCCCGGATAACGCTTCACCAGCTTGTGGCGCGGCGTGCGGATCATGCGCAGATCGCCATATTCGCCGAAGCGCGTGTTGTTCCAGTCCGGCACGGGCTTGCCCGCCGCGAGCGGCGCCAGGCTGCGTCCCGGATACTGTCGCGCGGGATCGCGGCGGGTGTTTTCCGGGAGGCCGCCCCATTCCGCGAGCGCCTGAAACAAATCGTAATGGTCCACGTGTTCGCCGACGCGCCGGCCGGGCGCCACGCCCGGTCCGCGGACGATGAGCGGCACGCGCAGGGAGACATCGTACATGTTCAGCGGCCGCGTGGAATTGCCCTTGCCGAAAAATCCATGGTGGCCCAGCGCGCAGCCGTGGTCGGAAACATAGACAATAGTGGTGTGATCGAGCTGGCCTTTGCGTTCCAGGCACGCGAGCAGGCGCTCCATCTCCCGGTCGATCTCGGTGACCGCCGCGTAGTAGCCGAGCCGGCGGCGTCGCACCTCGTCGGGCAGGGAATCGTCGGCGTCGAAGCCCTCGTTCTTTTTCCATGGATGCGGCACGCATTCCGGAAAATCCGCGAAGCTCGTGTCCGCGAGCGCGCGGACCACCGCGGGGTCGTGCGCCTGCGCGTCGTAGGGCGAGTGCGTGGCGATGTAGCCGACCTGGAGATAAAACGGTCGCTCGTTCGGAGCCGCATCGAGGAAACGGATCGCATGGTCGGTGATGTGCCGGCTCTTGTTGCCCGCCAGCGTCACGGGCGTGCCATCGAGATGATACGTGTAGCGTTCGTTGTGCGCACCCTGGTCGCCTGGCAGGCCGAAACACCGCCTGAATCCCGACGGCGTGCGGTACGATTGGCCGAGATGCCATTTGCCGGAAAGCATCGTGTGATAACCGGCGCGCTCCAGCAGTTCGGGGAGCGTCACCTCGCCCGCGAGCCACGGCCGTTCGGCGATGCCGCGGTCCGCCTCCTGCAACCAGTCGTGAATACCGACCTGAGACGGCGTCCTTCCGGTCAGCAGGCAGGCGCGCGCGGGCGAGCACACGGGAGAAGGCGTGAAGGCATTGGCAAACACCGCGCCCTCGCGCGCCAGCCGGTCGAACGTCGGAGTCTGCAACGCACGGTTCCCGTAACACGGCAGGCTCCAGGGCCCATGATCGTCCGTGAGAAAAAACAGGATGTTTGGCTGGATGGACATCGAAGGCAGGCGCGGGCTCACTCGGGGCCGATGGCAAGGACGACCGCGCTGGAGGTGCCCGAGCGGCCTCCGCGGCACGCCGCAAACAGATGGGTCGGGCGGCCGTCCGTGAACAGGATCTGCGGTCGCTCGAAACGGGCGAGCTCCGGCTCCATATTCCAGGCCTCAGCGAGATAACGCGGCGCGGCGTGATAGCCGATCTCGGGCGCCGACCATGTGATGCCGTCCGCCGACTCGAAATATAATCCCACCGCGGGACTCGCCGTTCCCATGTCGCGCGCCAGCATCCGATAGCGACCGTTCTCCAGCCAGACATACGCATCCTCGAGCTGCGCCGCCGCATGCCGGCCGGACACATCGACGACGGGATTTCCCGCGTGTTTGATATACGGCCCTTCGAGTTGATCCGCCACGGCGACTCCGTATTTCCGGCGCCCGTTGGGGAGCGTCTCCCAATCGCGGCGCTTCATGCTTTTATAATATAGCCAATATTTCCCCGACGGATGCGCGAGGAACGCAGGGTTCGTGGTCAGCAGGTCGTCCCAGGCGCCAGCCGGCCCCGTCTCGAGCAGCGGAGCCGGGCGGTGCGGCCACGGTCCGTCCAGCGAATCAGCGACGGACAACCCGATGCGCTGGCTGGCGACGAGATCCGACCATGGCGTCTCGGGCGTGCCCGCCGACGCAATATAGAAGAGTGCGTAGCGATCGCCCACGCGGTGAATTGTCGGGTTGTGCATCGTCAGCGCGTCCCAGTGCCCCGCGCCTCTTCCGCGCAGCGCAACGCCGACCACGCGGTACGGCCCCTCCGGGCGATCCGCCACCGCATGCGCGATCTCCGAGTGCGTCAGCCAGCCCGGCGTGTGCGGGATGCGATTGGGGAAACGCGAGTAGAAGACGTGCACGCGTCCGTCGTCGCCCCAAATGGGCGAGCAGCACCACACGTGGTGATCCGGGTCCTCGAGGATTCGCCCGAGCGGCCGGAGGCGGCGGCAAAACGTCGATTCCGGCAACGACGGGCGTTCTTCGCGGGCGGATGGCATGAGGTGGATTGATCGGCAGGCTGCGCACGTGGGACGGCGGAAGCGCATCCTTTGTTGGTTTAGCCTAACACGACAGAGCGGCCCGACGTGAAACGGAAAGCGGCCTTGCGCGCGACGATGGGATGGAATGTTAGGTTAACCAGCCGCCCCAATCGTAACTGCGACCGGCAGCCGCATCGTCGGCCCATGCATTATCGCCCCCTCGGTCGCACCGGCCTGAGCGTCTCCATCCTGGGCTTTGGCGCGTCTTCGCTGGGAGGCGTGTTTCGTCCCGTCGACGATGACGAGGGCGTGCGATGCGTGCACGCGGCGATCGAATGCGGCATCAACTTCATCGACGTGTCGCCGTATTATGGCGCGACGCGCGCGGAGACGGTGCTCGGCCGCGCGCTCCGGGAGATCCCGCGCGAGCGATTCATCCTCGCCACCAAGGTTGGGCAATATGGCGAAGGCGTTTTCGATTTCTCGGCCGCCCGGGTGACGCGGAGCCTCGACGAGAGCTGCGCGCGGCTCGGCGTGGACTACATCGACCTCCTCCAATGCCACGATATCGAGTTCGCCGACCTCGATCAGATTGTCACCGACACACTGCCCGCGCTGGTGAAGCTGCGGGATGCGGGTCGCATCGGTCACATCGGGATCACGGGCCTGCCGCTGAAAATCTTTCCGGCGATCATCGCGCGCGCGGGGCCCGGCGTGGTCGAGACGATCCTCTCGTTCTGCCATTACACGCTGAACGACCGTTCGCTCGAGACGCTGATCCCCGACCTCACCCGTGATGGCGTCGGAATCATCAACGCGTCGCCGACCGGCATGGGCCTGTTCACGCCGCGGGGTGTCCCTTCGTGGCATCCTGCGCCGCGCGCGGTCGTCGACGGCTGCCGGCGTGCGGTCGACACCTGTGCGGCCGCTGGAGCCGATATCGTGAAGCTCGCGCTCCAGTTTGCGACCCACCATCCGGCGATCGCCACGACGCTGGTGAGCACCGCCAATCCCGCCACGATCCGTAAGAATGCGAGCTATCTCGATGAGGCGATCGACTTCGAGTTGATGGCGCGGGTGCTCGGCGTGCTCGAACCGATCCGCAATCGCAACTACACCCGCGGCCGGTCCGAGAACCGGGATCCGGTGCTCGCTTGATCGCCATGCGAACTGTCGTGCTCGAGCAACCGGGCGTCTTTCGCCTGATGGACACCGCGGAGCCCGTGCTCGCTCCCGGCGAGGCGCTGGTGCGCGTGCACCGCGTCGGCATCTGCGGCACGGATCTGCACGCCTTTGCCGGCCGGCAACCCTTCTTCGAGTACCCGCGCGTGCTCGGACACGAACTCGGGGTCGAAGTAATCGATCCCGGCAGCAACCCGCACGGGCTTCGCAGGGGCGACCGTTGTTCGGTCGAGCCGTATCTCAACTGCGGCCGCTGTAGCGCGTGCCGCCGCGGAAAATCCAATTGTTGCGCCCATCTGAAGGTGCTTGGCGTCCACGTCGACGGTGGCATGCGCCCCCTGCTCGCGGTGCCCGCCGTAAAGCTCCACCGTTCGGCGCGCCTCGACTATGATCAGCTTGCGCTCATCGAGACCCTCGCCATCGGCGCCCACGCGGTGGAGCGCGCAGACGTGCAGCAGGACGATTTCGTCCTCGTTGCCGGCGCCGGCCCCATCGGGCTGAGCGCGATTCAATTCGCGCTGACGAGAACCCGGCGCCTCGCCGTCATCGATGTCAACGCAGCCAGACTCGACACGTGCCGCGCGCTCTTCGGCGTGCAGCAAACGCTTCATGCGGGTGGCGATCCGGCGGCCGAGTTGATGCGCCTCGGCGGCGATCTTCCGACGGTCGTGATCGACGCCACGGGCAACCCGGGTTCGATGGCCGCAGCGTTCGATCTCGTCGCGCCGGGCGGCCGGATCGTGTTCGTCGGGCTCTGCAACGGTAACATCTCCTTCTCGGACCCGAATTTTCACCGCCGGGAGATCACCCTGCTCGCGAGCCGCAACGCACCGCCAGCCACATTTCAGCGCATCATCGCGCTGGCCGAAAGTGGACAGGTGTGCACGGCTCCCTGGATCACTCATCGTATCCCATTCGAGGATACCGCGCGCATGTTTCAGACCGCGATCGCCCGGGATGTACAGGTTCTCAAAGCGATGATCGAGGTCTGAAACGCAGCGTCCGGCGCGTAACCCATCCGCCGTGCCGCGGCTGCGGGAGCGGTCACTTCCGCCGCAGGCGAACCACGCAATCATGCCCTTGCCACGGCGACGTCAGCGTCCGCGGCGCCCCGCCGGCGACATCGGGGGCCGTCTGCGCGGCACCGTCCAAGGCGCGATACCATTCGACTGTGTAGTGGCCTGGCAGCTCGGTGAGATCGACCGTGATTGTGACGCGGCGCGCGCCGTCCGTCGTCATGGTGCGATCGTCGGAGGTCGCGTTCGCGTCGTAGATAAGGAACTCGGCGGACTCGCGGCGCATGACCTTTGCCTTTCGCGACTCGGGAGTGCCCGTCGCGTTTTTCACGATCTCGGGTGCGGGCTGGAAGTCCGAGAGCTCGATCTTCCGCTCGAGAAAATAGTCGCGGATCGCCCGCACCGAATCCAGGCCGACTAGCGCGCGCGAGTGCACGGTGGGCGGCGTCTTGCCGGCTTCGCCACCGGCCGCGCCGCGGATCGAGGGCCGCGTGCCGGTCTCGCCATACGGAACGACATCCCACCAGCGGCCACCGTAGTTTGCGCTCCCGCCGGAAAGGAGCCATGACCAGAACAACCGCCGCTGGAAATATTGCATGTGCATGGGATCACGTTCGCGATGGTCCTGCTCGTAGCGGTCCTCGCCCAGAAACACCGGCTTCCCGAATCGGTAATGCTCCCGGCATTGCACCGCGCCCGTGTCGAAATTCTCCTCGAGATGGAGGTAGGTCGACCAGGCTTCGCCGCCAAAATAATACGGCAGGCGCCGCGCGTGCCCGGCCGCCATCGGATGCCGCCACGGATCGTGCCGCAGGAAATACTCGCCGGCTTCGCGCGCGAACGCGTTGTTGTTCGGAAACTCGGGACCGTAGTGCGCATCGTTCGTCACGAGCCAGAAGAGCTGCGGATACGCGGCATAGCGCGCGATCATGGTGCGCATCACGCGCTCCCTCTGCTCCGGCGTGAAGCTGCGCCACATCTGGTCGTCCTTCGACCAGCGCGAGCCGCGCGGAAACAGGATGAACTGCACGTAGACGTCGGGAAACTCGTTCAAGAGCCAGCGCAGCCTTTCATCCGCCACGCGGAAATGCGGCAGCCGCAGCCGCGTCATCGCATCATCCTCGAACACCGAGTCGCGCCAGCGCTGCGCGAATTTCGGCCCGTCCTCCATGTGGCCTCCCGGGCCGACCAGCGTGAAACTCCGCAGCGAAGTGATGCCGCGGGCGACCAGGTCGCGCACGTAGGCTTTCGCGTCGTCATCCCGCACCGGCTGGCCAAACGCCTGGTGCGGGCAGAGCAGAAAATACGCGGTGTCGTTCAGGTTCAGAAACCAGCGACCGTCCTCCGTCGCCCATTGCCAGGGGTTCTTCGGATGCACGAGCAGCCGGCCGCGCAGCCGCGACTCCGACGCGGCAAAGGCTCCCGATTTCCCGTCGAGCCGCGCATCCGTCTCACACGTGCTGGTCCAGTGCCAGGTGCCGGTCTCGCTGACATAGACCCGTGCCCGCCACGTGGTGCCGCCGTCGTAGAAGCCGAGCACCGTCTTCGCGTGAGCGTCGCCCGACGGTGGCACGAACCGGATCGAGACGATCGTATCGAATGGATTTCCCCGCGGTGCATCTCCCGTCAGCGCAATCTCATGAACGCCGAACTTCACCGCCGCGGTTTCGCCTTCGGAAAAATTGGCCGGAGCTCCGAGCAGACTGAAGGCCATCGTGAGCGCGATTGCGCAGAGCACGCGACGCGCAATCCGCTGAACGCTGCTCCTGCCATGCGGGTTCGCCCCAAGGGTGCTTCGCTGGTTCATGGCGTGGTTGAACCATCCTCCGCATTGCAGGGCGATGGTGTATTCCGCGTTAGCGTAGCACGCAGAGAAGGACCGTTCACGCCGTGCGAAACTCCCCGATCACGACTACGAGGCGGGCGCGCAGACGGTTAGGCTAACCTGTCGCACGCGTTGTGCTCGTGCGGCCCTTGGATGTGTGTGCTCCACGCGTTCGCGCGGCTCCGGTCAGGCGCTGCCGACCACGGGCCGGACTCGGAGCCAAGCTCCGGTTCAACCCGCCATCCCCCCACCCCAAAGGAAAACCCCATGATCACCGACCCACATTGTTCAAGCTCGAGATCACATTCTGCGCCGTGCCGCAGATCGGACGCTCCGCGTCCCCACGCGTCCATAAGCCGACGCCGCCGGTTGCTCTCCGCGCTGTTTGTCGCGGGCACTCTCTTATCGTCCGCGACGGTTTCCGCCGACCCGCTGTTCGTGGCGATTGTCGACGACACCTACGCCGACGGCACGGCCCCCACGGCTGTAAGAGGCGCCTCCTCGCAGATGATTATAAAGGACTCCAACAACACCGCCTACGACCGGATCGCGTACCTTGAGTCCGACTTCACCTCGGTGGTGGGAACGGTGAGTTCCGCCACGCTCTACTTCTACAACAAAGCCGCGGTGTCGGCGACGCCGGTGACCGTGTTCGGACTCACCGACGACACCGAATCGGAGTCGACCATCACCTGGAACAACCAGCCCAGCGCGAGCGGAGCCACCACGATTGCGACGGTGACGGTGACGGCAGCCGGCTGGTATACGGTGGACGTCACGGATTATATAGTGGCTCAGTCATCGGACAAGGTGGCCACGTTCAAGCTCGCCGACATCGCCCAAACAGGCACCTATATCACCCTCGCGGCGAGCGAGGACTCCGACCCGGATCGGCGGCCGTTTCTTTCCATCGACGTGGCGCCGCCCACGGCGATCGAGATCATGCCGATCACCGAGGATACGTTTGCCGACGGATCGAATCCGAGCACCGCACAAGGCGGCTCGAGCCAGCTGATTCTCAAGGACTCGAATGGGACCGCCTACGATCGCGTCGTCTATATCGAAGCCGACTTCTCCGCCGTCACGGGGACGATCGGCACCGCGACGCTGCACCTATATAACAAAGCGGCCGTAGCCACCACCCCGGTCACCGTCTACGGCCTGACCGACGACAGCAAGACCGAGGCGAACATCACCTGGAACAACCAGCCAAGCGCCTCGGGAGCGGTCACCATTGAGACCATCAACGTCGACGCGGTAGGCTGGTATGAGATCGACGTCACCAGTTATTTGACTGGGCAGAACGCCGACAAAACAGTCACGTTCAAGCTGGCGGACGTCACCGGCGTCGGTAGCTATATCACCTTTTCCGCGAGTGAGGACAGCGATCCCGCCAAGCGGCCGTATCTCGCCATCGACGCGGCTCCGGTTCCGGCGACCGACGTCATCGCCATCGTCGACGATACCTATGCCGATGCGACCAACCCCACGACCGTGCAGGGCAGCCAGACAGAGCTGCTGTTGAAGGACATCGGCACCACGTCGCTCGACCGCATTGTGTATATGAAGGTGGATCTGTCCACGCTGCCGGCAAACGTCACCACGGCGACGCTCGCATTCTACAACAAGACCGACATCGCGAGCACGCCAGTGACGGTTTACGGGCTCACGGACGACAGCAAATCCGAGGCGGACATCACGTGGAACAACCAGCCGAGCGCCACGGGCGCCACCACGATCGGCGTGGTGGACGTGGACACCACGGGCTGGTATACAATCGACGTCACCGCCTTCGTGGATGCGCAGAGCTCCGATGGCACAGCGACCTTCAAGCTCGCGAACATCACGGCGCAAAACACGATGATGACGATCGCCTCGAGCGAGGAGACCGATCAGAGCAAGCGGCCGTTCCTCGAGTTCGAGACGGGTGGCGGCAGCGGGCACAATTACATCGTGGCCTCGGGCGGCACGTTGACCTTTCCCGCCGATGCCAACGGCTACCGGATTCCCGATTTCTCTTATGCCGGTTACATGAACAGCAACGAGAGCCTGCCGGTATATGGCACGCACTACACCGCGCAGGTCACGTTGAGCAATCCGAGCGGAGACGAGACGACGCGAATCCAGAACGCGATCAACACCGTGGCCGCACTCACGCCAAACGGCCACGGCTACCGGGGCGCCGTCGTTCTGGGCGCCGGCACCTGGAATGTCACGAGCCTGACCATCAATGCCGACGGCGTGGTCCTGCGCGGTGCCGGCACCGCTTCCACTATCATTGCGAGTGAAGTCAGCACGGCGCAGACGGTCGGCATCGGTTCCACTTTCACCGAAGATCCGAACGTGATGTTCGACGAAGGTCGCACGGGGAGCACGTGGAATATCACCACGGACGTCGTGAATGTGGGCGACATGAGCTTCGACCTCGAGAGCGGCCACCAAATCGGCGTCGGCGATCGCATCATCATCGAGCATCCCTGCACCTCCGCCTGGGTTTCGGCCATCGGCGGCGGCGCGCCTTCACCGGAACAATGGGCGGAGGGGACCGTGCCGATTCGCTACTATCGGCACGTGACTGCGGTGAGCGGCAACACAATCACAGTCGATGCGCCGGTGTTCTACACCCTCGTGAAGGCGATTTCGCAATGCTTCGTATATGAATACACCAAGACCACGCGCCAGCGGGTCGGCATCGAGAACCTCACGGTCGATCACATCACGACGTCCAATTTCGACAACGGCCACGCCGCGAGCTGCATCCGGTTCTACGCGGCCGAAAACTGCTGGCTGCGCAACGTCGTCGCGCAGAACTACAAGATGCAGGGGATCTCGCCGTATCAATCGAGCCGCCTGACGTTCGAAAACGTGGACGTCATCGATCCGCACGGCGAAATCACCAGTGCGTACCGGTATGGCGTCTCGTTCCGCGGGGCGCAGCTCGTGCTCGTGAAGGATTCGTATGCCTTCCGCAACCGCCATTCGTATATTGGCGGCGGGCATGCCATGGATTCGGGCAACGTCTTCCTGCGCTGCGTCGCCGAGGACAACTACGCGGCGACCGAGGACGGACACCAGCGCTGGGCGAACGGCACGCTCTTCGACAACTGCGAATTCCGTCACGTCGGCTCGCCCGAAACCGGTGCATCGTTCGACACGAAGATGCTCTGGATGGGCAACCACGGCAGCAATTCCAACGGCCATGGCTGGGCGTCGGTGACCGGAGTCGCGTATAAATGCGACGTGGAAAGTCCCGGCCACGCGATCATCGCCAAGCCGCCGACCGGCATGAACTACGAGGTCGATTGCACGGGCGACTTCCGCTCCAACCACAGCGCGCACGGCGACTATCCGGGCGCACTCGACGTGCCCACCTCGGGGACGCTCCCGGCGAGCCTTTTCGAAGCGCAGCTCACGCAACGCCTCAATCCGTGAACTTCCGGCGCCTCACTCTCTCGCTGCTCGTGTTCACCGTGCCGGGTGTTGTCCTGGCGGCGCTGCCGCTGGAGCAGCGCCCGGCGACGGCGAAAGAGTGGGGCTATCGGCCCGCCGACGGCGCGACCGTTGAATTGAATCCGCCGAGCTTCACCTGGGTCGCGCCGGCCGGGCTCGAAACGTATGCGGTGCAGTGGTCCGCCGATCCCGCGTTCCCGGAGGCGACGAGCACCACCGTGGAACGCGTGCGGTGGCCGACCTACACGCACGACCGTCCGCTGAAGCCGGGAGAATATTTCTGGCGTTACCGCGGCGCGACGCCCGAGGGCGAGCTCACCGCATGGAGCATCGCGCGACGCGTGCGCGTTCCCGCCTCGGCGGCCGAATTGCCGATGCCGACCGTGGCGCAGCAGCGCGCGCGGATACCACGCGGCCACCCGCGGCTCTTCCTGCGTCCCGAGGACCTGCCGCGCATTCGCGCGCTGGCCGGCGGCCGCCACGCGGAGGCGTTTGCCCGGTTGCGCGAGTCCGCCGATCGCATCATTGCGGCGGGCCCGACGCCCGAGCCCGCGCATCCCGGATCGAATCGGGACAAGACGAACCTCGAGCTCATCAAGCATTGGGCGCCGAACCGCGTGCAGACGGAAAAGGCGTGCGTGGAAGCGGAGACCCTGGCCTTCGTGTATTTGATTTCTGGTGACAAACGATACGGCGAGGCCGCGCGCCGCTGGGTCCTGCACCTCGCCTCGTGGGATCCGAAGGGCAACACGTTCTTCAAGCTGAACTGCGAGGCGGCCAAGCCGATGCTCTTCCGGCCGGCGCGCGCTTATGACTGGGCGTGGGACATGTTCACCCCGGCGGAACGGAAGAAAATCCAGACGGTGATGCGCGAGCGCCTGCTGGACGCGTGGCGGAGCTGGGAAGTGCAGGAGGGTATCGGCTCGTTGCAGCGGCCGTTCGGCAGCCACGCGAACCGGATCTGGCACAAGATGGCCGAGGCGGCGATCGCGTTCATCGACGAGATCCCGGAAGCTCCGCAGTGGCTCGATTTCGCGGTGAACCGGTTCTTCTCGGCGTATCCGGTTTGGTCGGACGACGACGGCGGCTGGCACGAAGGCGTGCGTTATTGGTGGGCCTACCAGAGCAAAGCAGTGTGGTGGCTGCAGGTCGCCCAATCGGCGCTCGGGATCGAGGGAATGCGGAAACCCTTCTTCGCCCAGGTCGGAGATTATCCGCTGTATCTCGCGCCGCCGCATTCGCCGAACGCCGGATTCGGCGACCTCGCGCACCAGCCGCTCGATGCGCCGAGCTTCCTCGAGTATCATCTTCGCACCCGGTCGGCATCCGGCGAAGAGGACCATGCCGGCTATTGGGCGTGGTGGGCGGAGGCGAAAAATATGCACCGCAACGGCGGCGTGCTCGGCTTCCTCTACGAAGTGAACCTCCCCCCAATCCCGGCGCCAAAGGCTCCCGTCGACCTGCCGACTTCGAAGGTGTTTCACGGTATCGGCGTGGCGAGCCTCCACACCACGTTGCTCGACAGCCGCGACGACGTGCATTTCGCGTTCAAATCGAGCCCCTTCGGCTCGCAGAGCCACGGTCACAATCCGCAGAATTCCTTTTTCCTGAATGCCTATGGAGAGGCCCTGCTCCTCGCCAACGGCTATCGCGACGTGCACGGCAGCAAGTTTCACTACGACTATGTACACTCGACGCGCGCGCAGAATGCGGTGCTCGTCGACGGCGAGGGCCAGATCCCACACTCCGAGGTTTCCACCGGCCGCATTGTTCGCGAGCAGATCGGGACCACGTATGATTATATAGCGGGAGACGCCACGCCCGCGTATGCCGGCCGGCTCACCAAGGCTTGGCGGCACGTCCTGTTTATCAAGAAGCCGGTGCCCTTCGTGATCCTCTACGACGAGCTCCTCGCGCCGCAGCCCTCCACGTTTCAACTGATGCTGCACGGCCCGAGCGCGTTCGCGATCGACGTGGCCGCGCATCGGCTTCAATTGGTCCGACCGAAGGCGAGTGTGGAAATCGGTTTTTTCTCATCCGTGCCTTTGGAGTTCACCCAGACGGATGGATTTAATCCGCCGCCGATGGGGGACTTTCCCAACATCTGGCATGTGGAGATCGGCACCCGTGAACATCGGACTTCTCTTGGTTTGGCGACCCTACTGGTGCCCTCTCGTGCCGGGCACATTGTCCCGTGGACTGGCGCGCTGCGTGATTCCGCCGGCAGCACGACGTTGGACGTGAATGTGGCGGGGCAACAGTATCTCGTCACCTTTCCCCAACCCGGTGAAGCCAGTCCAGTCCGTGTGATCAGCCGTTGACCGGATCGGGAAAACAGCGGGCTGCGCGCGCGCGCGTCGTCCCTTGCCCGGCTACCGTGCGGTGATCACGGCGCGGTCACCGCCGCTCGGAGCCTCGCCGTTCTTCAGCTCGTCGAGTACGGTACCTGGCGTGAGGAGCTCCGGGAGAATTGCGGGCGCTTCCTGGCCGGGAAACCAGATCAGGTTGAACGGCACCGCGGAGCGACCGTAGCGCGCGAGCTCGGCGGTGATGCGTGGATCCTGGCTCGTCCAGTCGGCGCGGAGGGTCGCGATCTTTTTCTCGGCGAAGGTGCGCAAGACATCGTCCGAGCCGAAGACGAGTTTCTTGTTCGTCTGGCAGGTCGCGCACCAGCGCGCGGTGAAATCCACATACACGATGCGGCCTTCGGCGCGGAGCTTCGCCACGGCGTCGGGGCTCCATGGTTCCCACACGACGGCAGGGGCGCTCGTGGCATCGCCCGCGGCGGCGGCGAGCGTCGTGCGCGGCCAGCCCACCCAGAGCCCCAGCGCGCCGACGACGATGAGGCTGGCGACACCGAAGCGCGCGCGGGCGGGCTTGGCGCCGGGAACATGCCAGCGGCCATACATCCACACCGCCATCGCGATCAGCACGAGGCTGAAGAGCACCCCGCGGAAACCCTCCTCGCTGGTTTGCGCCGCCAGCACCCAGACCAGAAAGCCGACCGTCGCGTAGAGCGGGAAAGCCATGAATTCCTTGAACGTTTCCATCCACGCGCCGGGTCGCGGCAGGATTTTGACCGCCTGCGGAAAAATCGAGAGCAGCAGATAGGGCGCCGAGAGGCCGACCGCGATGGCGGTGAAGATCGCGAACGATTCCGCGGTCGAGACTGCGAGCGCGGCGCCGAGCGCGGGCGCGAGAAACGGCGCGCTGCACGGCGTGGCGACGACGGTCGCGAGGACGCCGGTGAAGAACGAGCCGGTGTATCCAGATTTCTGTTGCAGGTTGCCGCCGACCGCGGTCGCGCTGAGGCCGAACTCGAAGACGCCGCTCATGTTCATTCCGAACACGAGCAGGAGTACGGCGAGCGCGTAGACGAAGGCGGGCGATTGCAGTTGGAAGCCCCAGCCGAGCTGATCGCCGCTCGCACGCAGAATCGCGAGCACGGCGGCGAGCGACCAGAACGAGAGCAGCACGCCGCCGGTGAACACGAGCCCGTGCGCGACGATCTTGCTGCGTTGATGGCCGGCTTGGTTGACGAAGCCGAGGATCTTGATCCCGAGAACGGGGAAGACGCACGGCATCAGATTCAAGATGAGCCCGCCGAGCAGCGCCAGGGCGAGCGTGGCGAAGAGGGAAGAGTCGGCGGGAGCGGAGCCTGGGAGCTGGGAGCCGAGAGCTGAGGGCTGAGGGCCGGAGGTGCCGCTGGCGGCGGCGGCGATGGCGGCCAGCGGGCCGCTGAAAGGGACGTCCACGGCGAGACCGCGGAGCGTGCCGTCGGCACGCCAGCCGTTCTCGGCGGTGAGCACGCCGACGAGCGTCTTGGCGTCGGCGGGAGCTTCATCGGATACCTTCAGCGCGAGCACGAAGCCGCCGCGGCCGTCGGGCGCGACGACCTGCGGTTGATCGTAGGCGATGACGTTGTCGCGGTTGAAGAAATGCAGGCCGGCCGGCAGGTGGTCAGGTTTCGTATCGCCAGCGGGCGTGACGGTGAGCGTGGCGTTCTTGCCCTCGCGTGCGGCGGAAAATTTCCAGGCGGGATCGGCTCGCGGGAGGCTGGCGACGGTGGCGCGAATTTTTTCGCCCCAGGTTGCATCGGGTTGCGGCGGCTCGGCGCGGATCGGGAGCGTGAGCGAGAGCTTGGCGCCGCCGGGAATGCAGATCGCTTCACATTCGAGCCAGTCGACGGCGACGTTGAGCGCGATCGTCTCGCCGGGCCTGGCGTCGGCCGGGGGCGTGAGGGTGACGGGAAGGAGCGTCTCGCCCTCGTAGCCGTTGCCGATGACGGTGCCGTTCTTGTCCTTCAGCAGGATCGGCGCGGGCCAGTGGATCGCGCTCGTTTTCCAGCCGGCGGGGAGCTGCCACTTGAGTGCGGTCGGAAGGCCGGTGCCGGGATTTTGCCAGTAGGTGTGCCAGTGCGGATCGTGGAGGAGACGGATCGCGACGGTGAGTTCGCGGCCGGGCTGGATGGACGAATCGGCCGCGACGAGCGATGCTTTGACGTGGGATTTCGGCGCCGCGGCTGTGGCATGCGAAACGAAGAGCGACGGCGTGAAGCCGAGGACGAAGACGAGCAGCAGGCGGCGGAACGGCATGGCGGGCGGAACGTGGTGGATTTCAGTGCGAGGCGCAAATGTCGCGGAATATTCCGCGGCGCGGACGCGCGGCGGTGCGAATGGAAAACGGTAACGCGAGTGTTACGCACGCGCTGCGCGAGGTGGGGCGCGGCTCTCCGAGCCGGCCGGGTTTGAGGTCGCGAATGAACAGGGAGTGCGCGGGTTGGAACTCAGGCCGGTTCGGAGAGCCGGGCCCCACCTCAGGCGGAGGCGAAGCGTGCGGATGTGCGATTACCTGCCAACCGTTTGTCCGGATTGCGGTTGGGCGGCGGAGTGTTAAAAGTCCGAATTCGCCCATGAAAATTCCCCGGCTCGTGTGGTTGTGCATTTTTTCCGCGGTGGCCGCCTCTGTCGCCGACGCGCAGGAGCCGGAGCCGAAGGCGATGCCGAACCCCGCCGCACTCGCGGCGGCGATCGATCACACGCTCGTGCGCACGCGTTACGACAACGGGAAAGCGCTCGCGCAGGCGGGGGATCACGCGGCGGCGTTGAACGAGTTTTTGTGGTTGTTTGATACCGGGATGCGGGCCGTGCCGAGCTTCGGCGGTGTGCGCACGAGTTTCCTGCTGGGCGATATCGGCAAGCTCATGCCTTCGTATCCGGCGGCGCGCGAGGCGCTGGTCGAGCGGTGCGATGAGGCGGAGCGGCGGCTTCTGGCGGAGCCGGACGATCGCGGGGCAGTCTCCGACTTCGCGGCGCTCTGCGCGACGCTGAACGACAATGATCGGTTGCTGAAAGCATTTGATGCACTGCCCGCCGGCGATCCGCGGCGGCGGGCGTTCGGCCTGCGCGTGTATCGAGTTCTTCTGCCGATGCAGCGTTATGCCGATGCGCTCAGCGCGATGCCATATGAGAGCATGTTGCGGCTGGTGGAGATGCGGGCGAGCCGGCCGGGCTCGGTGGCGCGCGATCCGCGGGCCGTCGCCGCCAGCCTGCGCAACGACATCAGAGCGATTCTGGGTTACATCGAGGTGCTCGCCGGCGCGGGCGAGCTCGAGTCGGCGCGAGCGATGATCGGCAAGCTGCTCGAGATCGACGCGTCCGCGGATACGGAACGTGCGCTGGCTGAAAGCCTGAAGCGGGCGGGGCAACCGGATCTGTTGAAAGCTGCGCCTTGATGCGGCGCGGCGGATCGCGCGCGGAGATTTTCGCGCGGCGAAATTTGCACCTCTTCGCCGATCTGCTCGTCTTGCGGGGCTTTGTCTCCGATGGATCGTATCACTCGCGCACTCACCCTCCTGTTCCTTTCCGCTGCGTCCTTGCTGGGCCAGAGCGGCGATAAGCGAGGGGAGGAACAGAAGCCGTTGCCGGAGCATGTGCAGGTGCCGCCTGCTCCGGTGCGCACGCCGGCCGAGGAGGCCGCGACCTTCACGCTCGCGCCGGGATTCCGCGCGGAGCTCATCGCGGCGGATCCGTTGATCGGCGATCCGATCGCGATGCAGTTCGGGCCTGACGGCCGGCTCTGGGTGCTCGAGATGCGCGGCTACATGCCCAATGCCGACGGCACCGGCGAGCGCGAGCCGGTCGGGATCGTCGCGACGCTCACCGACACCGACGGGGACGGCCGCTACGACCAGCGCACGGTGTTCGCGGACAAGCTTGTGATGGCGCGAGCGCTCGCGCTGGTGGGTGACGGCGTGCTGGTGGCGGAGCCGCCGCAGCTCTGGTTTTTCCGCGATACGAACGGCGATGGCGTCTCTGACGAGAAGACCAAGATTGCGGATGATTACGGCAACATCACGAACCCCGAGCACAATGCCAACGGCCTGATGTGGGCGCTCGACAACTGGATCTATTCGGCGAACTACACCGCGCGGTTTCGCTGGCTCGGCGACGGAGAATTCGCGCGCGAAGCGACCATCACGCGCGGCCAGTGGGGCATCACGCAGGACGACGCGGGGCGGATTTTCTATAACAGCAACAGCGACCCGCTCCGGCACGACGCGTTGCCCGCGGCATATCTGAAACGCAATCCGGGTTTCGCCGCGGCCGGAGCCGGCGTGCAGCTCGTGCCCTCGAACCTGCGCATCTGGCCGGGCCGGATCACGCCGGGTGTGAATCGCGGCTACAAGATCCTGAACGAAGAGTTCAAGATCACCTCCATGACGGCCGCGTCGGGCCCCGTGGTGTATCGCGGCACGCTTTTCCCGGCCGAATTTCGCGGCGATGCCTTCGTGCCGGAGCCCTCGGCGAACCTGATCAAACGTATCCGCCTCACGGAGACGGAAGGCCTGCTGGCGGGTGCGAACGCTTACGAGGGCACGGAGTTCCTGACCTCGACGGATGAGCGGTTCCGGCCCGTGAATCTGTACAACGGACCCGATGGCGCGCTCTACGTCGTCGATCTTTACCGCGGAATTTTGCAGCACCGAATCTACATGACCTCGTTCCTTCGCAAGCAGGTCGAGGAGCGCGGGCTCGACCAGGGCATCGCGAAAGGCCGGATCTGGCGGATCGTCCCAGAGGGGGCGCCGAAGGGGAAGTTCGATGCGGGACTCGCGCGCGATTCGGCCACCGGGCTGGTGGCGAAGTTGAGCGATGGCAACGGCTGGGTGCGCGATACCGCGCAGCGGCTGCTGGTGGAGCGGCTGGTGCGCGAGGGTGGACGCGACGCGGCGACGGCGGCGGCGTTGCGTAGGGCGGCTGTTGATACGCAGCGACCGGCGCACGCGCGGTTGCATGCGCTTTGGGCGCTCGAAGGCGGAGGGGCTGAGGCGCTGGATCGCGCCACGGTCTCGAAGGCGCTGTCGGATCCGAACGCGCGCGTGGCGGCCGCGGCAGTGCGGCTGAGCGAGCGGTTTCTGGGTGGTGACACGGGCGGGACGCCCGCGAAGCAGCGGGAACACGGGCAGGATGCCCGGGCTACGACGGAGCGGCTCGCAGCCTTGGTGAAAACACGGGCTGAACCCGAGGTGCGGCTGCAACTCGCGTTGACGTTGGGCGAGGCGAAGTCGCCCGAAGGCGAGGCGGCGTTGCGTGCACTGGTCGTGCAGGCGGGCGGCCAGAAATTTCTGGCGGACGCGATCGTGAGCGGACTCGGCGGGCGCGAGATCGCGTTTGTCGAGGCGCTCGCGAAGGAGGATGGGGCGACGGCGGCGAAGGTGGGCGAGGTGATTCGTTTTGCGACGAGCGCGGCGATGAAAGCGGGTAACGCGGGGCAGCTCGAGCGGGTGTTCGAGTCGCTGACGGCGCCGGCCATGCCCGAGTGGGCGCGGAAGGAGATGCTCGCGGGCGTGCGGCACTCGCTGCCGCGTTCGCCGGATGGGAAGGCCGTGATGGGCCGCTGGCCGGTCGAGCCAAAGGCTCTGATCGCGCTGGCGGCGAAGAAGAATACGGCCTCCGCCAAGGCTGCGCAGGAGGTGCTCGATCTCGTGCGCTGGCCCGGCAAACCGGGCGCGGCGACGGCCGTGCGGCCGCTCACGGCGGCGGAGCAAGCGCGGTTCGAACGAGGAAAAGCGCAGTGGATGGCGACGTGCGCGGCGTGTCACCAGCCGACCGGCCAGGGGCTGGCCGGCCTCGCGCCTTCACTCGTGTACTCGAAGTGGGTGCTCGGCGACCCGCGGCTGCTGGCGCGCATCGTCCTGAATGGGAAAGTGCAGGAAAACATGGTCATGCCGCCGTGGAAAGCGGCGCTGGACGATGAGGCGATCGCGGCCGTGCTGACCTTCATTCGCCGCTCGTGGGAGCACGACGCCGACCCCGTTGCGGCCAGCCAGGTGGCCGCGGTGCGGGCGGAGATCGCCGGGCGGGAAGAGCCGTTTACCGAGGCCGAGCTGCTTGAGCTGGTGCGGACGTTGCCGCGCACGCGACGGCGCTAAGCGCGCTCACGAACGGCAAGCTTTTGGAATTCCGGTGCGGAAAACCGCGCGGGCGCTGGGCGCAGGCTCCGTGCCCGCGCGACGATTTTGCGCAGTGAGTCGTCGCGCGTGACGGAATTTCCCAGAGGGCAACCGGGCCGTACGGCTCAACTTTCCGAACGGACGTGAGTTATCGGAGGCACACGAATGGTGCGCCGCATGCAAGGAAGGGGAATCGAACAACCCATCCATTCCAAAGGAGAAATTATCATGAGACTCGTCCGTTATACCTATCCTACACAACGCATCCTCGAGCCTTCGAGTCGCTTTCAGCCGTCGCCTTGGGCGGGCCTCGAAAGCGAAATCGACCGCCTGTTTGAAACGGCGCTCGGTGGCTTCACCAATGACACGGCGTCGAACCGGTTCGCGGTCGACCTCTATGAAGACAAGGACAACACGTACGTTCGCGCGGAGTTGCCGGGCGTGAGCCGCGACGACATCGGCGTCGAGATGGTCGAAGGCTATTTGACGATCACGGCTGCCCGCAAAGCGCCTCCTGCCAAAGAGGGCGCGGAGGAGGAGTCTTTCTCTTTCAGCCGCTCTATCAGCATCTCGGAGGACATCGACACCGGGAAAGTCGCCGCGAGTTACGAAAACGGCGTGCTGACCGTGACGCTGCCGAAACGCGAAGAGACGAAGCCGAGAAAGATCAACGTCGCCGTCAAATAATTGCCACGGCGGGACAACGCTCAACTAACCCGACAATTCAAAATCCATATTACCATGGCCTTGCTAAATACACTTATTCCCTCGCTGGCGCGTTCGCCGGCGAATTCTCCGACCGACTCCCAGCGGCCCGCTGATCTCGGTCGCACCGTGAAACCCGCGTATGAAGTGAAGGAAACGCCGGAAGCGTTTGGCGTGACCGTGTACCTTCCCGGCGTCGCGAAAGAAGGCTTGGAGCTCACTGCGGAGGAAGGGCAGATCCGCATCGTGGGTCGCCGCGCGTGGAAACAGCCGCAAGGCTGGACGTCCGTCTATCGCGAGAGCTCCGACGCCGCGTTCGAGCTGGTGTTGAGCCACGACAATGCGGTGGAGATCGATAAGATCGCGGCCGAGGTGCGTGACGGCGTGCTGCGGGTGTCGCTGCCGAAGCACGAGGCAATCAAGCCGCGTAAAATCACGGTGAGCTAGGCGGGAAATCCATTGTGCCGATGGCGGGCCGCGCTTCCCGCTTCAAGCGCACAGTCATAGCTGCAACCGCCGGGTGCCCACGTAGGGCCCCGGCGTTTTCTTTTGCGCGTCGGGTTTGGCGCGCCGACTTTGCGGCATGTCGTTTCCGCCGAGCACCTCGATGCATCCGCCGCGCGGGGAGGTTATTGGACCGGTGTTGTTTTTCGATGGCACGTGCGGCTTGTGCAACCGGCTCGTACGCGTGCTGCTGCGGTGGGATCGCGAGGCGCGGCTCCATTTTGCGCCGCTGCAGGGGCCGACTGCGCAACGCTACTTGCGGGACCACGGGCTGCCGGTGGTGGACTTCGACACGCTGGTGTTTGTGCCGGACTGGAGTCGCCGCGCGGAGCCCTGGCACCTACTGCGCACGGATGGGGTGATCGCGGCCTTGCGCGCGACCGGAGGCCCAGGGGCGCGAGCGCTGGCCGCAGCGCTCGGTGTAGTGCCGCGGGCACTACGCGACATCGGCTATCGAATGGTGGGCCGGACGCGTTACGCGTTGTTCGGGCCGTGGCGTCCGCGGCCGCTGAAGCGGCCGGAATGGAACGCGCGCTTTCTCGAATAAGTCGGGCGCGCCTGGTCGTGGGGCGCTCGCCTCAGGGGTGTTTGTCCTTGGGCTTGATCGTGACGGAGAGCAGGATCGACATGGCAAGAACCGAGCCGATCACGCCGAGCGAGAGCGTGGTGGTCACGTGCAACCACGGCTCGATGAGCATTTTCAAACCGATGAAGATCAGGATGACCGCGAGGCCTGTCTTGAGGTAGCGGAACAACTGCATGATGCCGTGCAGGGCAAAGTACAGCGAGCGCAGGCCAAGGATCGCGAAGACGTTCGAGGTGAGGGCCACGAAACCGTCCTTGGTGATGGCGAGGACGGCAGGAATGGAATCGACCGCGAAGACTACATCCGTGGTCTCGACGACGAGCAGTACGATGAACAGCGGGGTGGCCATCCAGCGGCCCTGATATTTGGTGAAGAAGTGGCCGTGCTCGTTGTGTGGCGCGACTGGATACAGGCGCCGGAAGAGCTTCACGACCGGATTCTCGTCGGGATGAATCTCGGTTTCCTCCTTCGTCAGCGCCATCTTGATGCCCGTGTAAACGAGGAACGCGCCGAAAATGTAGAGCACCCAGTGGAAACGGGCGATGACGCTCACGCCGATGAGGATGAAGATCGTCCGCATCAGCACGGCGCCGAGAATGCCCCAGAACAGCACGCGGTGCTGCCACTTTGGGGGCACCCTGAAGTAGGCGAACGTCAGGATGAAGACGAAGACGTTGTCGACGCTCAGGCAGAGCTCGATCAGGTAGGAGGCGAGAAACTGCTGGCCGAACTCGGCTCCGCGCCACCACCAGATCAACGCGTTGAACGCCATGGCCAGAACGAACCAGACGCCGCACCAGACGAGCGCCTCTTTCATCGACACCGTGTGCGAACCGCGTCGAAAGACACCCAGATCGATTGCCAGCATCGCGGCGATGAAGGCGAAGAAACCAACCCAGGCCCACCAGGGCATGACGTTGAGCGTGGCAAACTGCAGGAGCATAAACCGGCAACGTTGTGCGCGGAGGCTGACACCATGCAATCGGGGAGTGATGGAATTTTGCCCGAAGATTTTACTTCCGAAGGTGTGTAAGTCTTAGTCTGGGGGTGGAGCTCTGCTCGCTCGCAGCCAGGGCGGCTTCTTATTTCAGAAACTGTAGCGGATATGATAGAGCCCGGCTTGACGGCACGCCTTGAGCTCCCGGCAAAGATTTTGACAATGCCGGGGTCGCTCCTTGATTGCCCGCCGCTTATGAAACGCCTGCTTCTGTCCTTAGCGACGCTCGTCGCGCTCGCGCTCTTGCAGCCCGCGTTGTGCGCAGCCGAGGCGACGTCCGCCGGCGAAAGCGCTGTGACGCCCGCGACTTCAAGTGTCTCCTCCGGTGCGGCGGAGCGCGAAATGGCGACCAAAGCGGCGGCGACCGTGGGAATGGACAAGTCGCGAGCCGCTGAGTCGCCCGATCTTCTGGAGCAGTTTGTCGATTCGATTCTGCAGGCGTTCGATCTCCGCACCAGTGGCAACACGGTCGCGCATTTCGTGATCAGCGGATGTCTGTTGGTGGCCGCGTTGGTGATGCGACGGGTCGTGACGCGCGTTTTCTTTGGGGTGTTTCGCCGTTTTGCGTCGCGCACGCAGACGACGTTGGACGACAAACTATTTTCCGCGCTCGAGGCTCCCGTGGGGACACTGGTGATGCTCGTGGGCCTCTTCGCCGCACTTAAGATCCTGAAGTTGCCGCCCGGATCCGACGCGCTGCTCCAGCACGCCTCGACGGTGGCGTTTTCGCTGGCGATCTTCTGGTTGCTGCTGCGGGCGCTCAACACGCTGCTCGACCACGCGCATCAAGTAGCGATTGCGAGGAGTAAGGGGATCGCGGCGTTCATGCCGTGGATCAAGAAGACGCTGATCGCGGTGTTTGTCGTGCTCGGGGTGTTGATGGTGTTTCAGAGTCTCGGGTTCAATGTCCGGGCGATCCTGGCCGGCCTTGGGCTCGGTGGACTGGCCTTTGCCCTCGCGGCGCAGGACACCCTGGCGAACGTCTTCGGCTCCATCGTCGTGGCGATCGACCAGCCGTTCAGGATCGGGGAGGTCGTGCGCATCGGCGGCAATGTCGGCGGGGTGGAAGACATCGGTCTGCGGTCCACCCGGATCCGCTTGATCGATAAATCGCTGATGGTGATTCCGAACAAGACGGTCGCAGCGGAGACCATCACGAACCTGTCGCGTTTTACGCGTCGGCGTTTCGAGCAGGTGATCGGTCTGACTTACGACACGAAGCCCGAGCAGATGGATGCGATGGTGGAGGAGATCCGCCGCATCATCACTTCGCAGCCGGAAGTGGATGCACCCGGCGTGATGGTTTTCTTCCGCGACTTCAGTGCGTCGTCACTCGACATCTGGGTGGTTTACGAAGTGCCAGATCCGGATTTTCAAAAAGCGATGCGCGTGAAGCAGCGGATCAACGTCATGATCATGCGCGCGGTGGAGGCCCGAGGCTTGAGCTTCGCTTTCCCGACGCAGACGGTCCATCTCGCGGGCGACGTCGCGGAGCGGCTCGCCAAGGCAGGCGCCGACCAGCCGCCGGGATCGGTGCGATAAGGCGGTCTCTTTGTACTATATGCGCGAGGAAAACGCGGCGTCAGCGCAAACGCGGAGCCGAACGGCGCGAGCCCGTGGACATCGTTTGGGCGGATATCGTGCGTCACTTGACGCCGGTTCGTGGCGTCCTTTAGTTCAGTCCCGCGCCATGTTTCCCCGCCCTTTGACGTTGTGCCGATTTGCCGTTGCCGGATTTGCAATCATGGCGGGTGTGCAGACGGGCGAGGGAGCGACCGCGCGGTCTCCATTTCTGCCGCCGCAGGCCTCGGGTCCCTCCGCGCCCACCTCCGACGCACCGCTCGAGTACCGCGGTTACATGACGACGGCCGAGGGCATTCAATTTCGCATCTTCGATCCGGCGAAGAAGGCTTTCGCCTGGGTGAAGTTGAATGAACGCAATCCCGATCTCGATGTGATTGCGAAGCAGCACGACGAGGATCACCGGACGCTCACGATCGAGCACGGCGGTCGCACGTTGACGCTCGGCGAACGCAAATCGAAGGTGGTTTCCGGCGGCAATCTCGCGCAGGCGATGCCGCCGCCGCCCGTGCCGCAGCCGACCAACGTGGCGCCGGCGGTGACACAATCGGTCGTCTTGAATCCCACGCCGGCGGATGAACAGCGTCGCCTCGAAGCGGTCGCCGCGGAAGTCGCGCGTCGCCGGGCGTTGCGGGAGCAGGCGACGCAGCAGATGAATCAGGGTGCACGGCCTCAGGTCGGTGTGCCGCAGGTGCAGCCGCAGCAGTCGAATCAACGGCCGGGAACCGGCCGCGTGCCGACCACCAATTATCGCCAGCGGTAACGCGCGGCGGCGGCAGGGCAGGCGCGCCATAAGATTTCGGCGCGCGATCGGACGCGGCTGAAAGCACGAGCGAAACGCTCAGGGCGCCCTGCCGCGCACGGGCGAAAATATTTCGTGCGCCGCTCCGGTGCGCGGATAGCGTCGACGCCCTCGCATGTCCTCCGCGCCTCCCATCTCGACTGCTCCCACGCAGTCGAACTGGGCCCTGGTCCGCCGGCTTTCTGGTTTCGCCTGGCGCTACCGGCTGCACTGCCTGCGGGTGCTCGGAATCCAGCTCGCGTTGCTTTCGCTCGGCATCCTGGGGCTCAGCTTCACGGGCATGGGCATCGACTACATGAAGCACAAGATCGACGGCACGCCGCTCGCCGCGAACAAGCTCGGGCTGCCGTTGCCGGACACGTGGCCCTACTGGCAGGTGCTCGGAATGCTGGCGGGGCTGATCCTGATCTTCGCCATTGGCCGGGCGTATTTGAATTATACATACGCGGTTTCGGTGAACCGGCTGGTACAACAACGGCTGGTCGTCGATCTGCGCGCCGAGGTTTACGAGCGGATGCAGCGGTTGAGCTTCCGTTTCTTCGACGCAAACAACACGAGTTCCATCATCACGCGCGTGACGAGCGATGTGCAGAGCGTGCGGATGTTTGTCGACCAGGTGCTGATCCAGAGCGTGATCATGGTGATCTCGCTCACGGTTTACGTCATCTACATGGCGAGCCTGAGCCCGGCCCTCACGCTGGCCTGTCTCGCGACCACACCGCTGCTCTGGCTGCTGTCGGCGTGGCACACGCGCCGCACGCAGCCCGAATATGCGCACAACCGCACGCTGGTCGAAAAGATGGTGCAGACATTCGTCGAGAGCCTGCAGGGCATCGCGGTGACGAAGGCGTTTGGCCGCGAGGCGGAGGATCGGGCGAAGTTCGACGCGGCGAACAACGCGGTGCTCGCGCAGCAGCACATCATCTTCTGGCGGGTGAGCTTGTTTTCCCCCGCGATCGGCTTTCTCACGCGGATCAACATGATGGTGCTGATCGGCTATGGCGGCTGGCTCGTGATCCACGGGCAACTGCCGCTCGGCACCGGGCTCATCGTGTTTGCCGGCTTGCTCGAGCAGTTTTCCGGGCAGGTGAACAACGTGGCCACGATCGTGAATTCCGTGCAGCAATCGCTGATCGGCGCGCGGCGCGTTTTTGAAATTCTGGATGCGCCGGTGGAGGTGAAATCGACGCCGGACGCGATCCGTCGGCCGAAGCTCCGGGGGGATGTCACATTCGAAAACGTGTCGTTCCATTACCACGGCGCGGAGGCGGTCGTGCGCGACATCGACCTGACGGTGCCGGCGGGAAAATGCGTCGCGATCCTAGGCGCCACTGGAGCGGGGAAGAGTGTCCTGATGAGCCTCGTGCCGCGCTTCTTCGACCCGACGAGCGGCCGGGTCCTGATCGACGGCATCGATGCGCGACGGTTGGACCTGGACGACCTGCGGCGGAACATCGGGCTGGTTTTTCAGGAGAGCTTTTTGTTTTCCAACACGGTGGCCGCGAACATCGCGTTTGGCCATCCGGACGCGACGCCGGCGCAGGTCGAGAAAGCGGCGCGCATCGCGGCCGCGCACGAGTTCATCATGCAGCTGCCGAAAGGCTACGACACCGTGCTCGGCGAAAGCGGCAACAGCCTGTCGGGCGGCCAGCGGCAGCGGCTCGCGATCGCGCGCGCGGTGCTGCTCGAACCGGCGATCCTGTTGCTCGACGATCCGACAGCGGCGATCGACAGCGAGACGGAGCACGAGATCTTCGAGGCGCTCGACCGCGCGATCGCCGGGCGCACGACGTTCATCGTGGCGCACCGGCTGAGCACGTTGCGGCGGGCGGATTTCATCATCGTGCTCGAGCATGGCCGGATCGTGCAGCGCGGCACGCACGAGCAATTGATGCGCGAGCAGGGACCGTACCTGCACGTCGCGGGATTGCAGTTGGTCGACAATCGAGAGCTGCAGGAGCTGAAGCTCAGGGAGGGTGCGGCGTGAAGAAGGAATCCACGGCTTCCGAGATTCGCGACCTCGGGCTCGTGCGGCGCAGTCGCGATGACGACGAGGATCTCGAGGTTCAAAGACCGCTGGAATGGTCGCTGATCCGGCGGCTGTTCACGTATGCGGCGCCGGCGAAGAGGAAGCTCACTGCGCTCACGGTGCTGAGCATCGTGCGGGCCGCGCAGCTGCCGGCCTTCGCATGGATCATGGCGTTGATCATCGACGGGCCGATCAAGCGCGGCGACACCTCCGGTCTCGCGCTCGGCGTGATGGGCTACGCGCTGCTCGCACTTTCGACCGACGGCCTGTTTCACTTTCGGCAGCGCTACGCGCTCGAGGTTGGCGAGACGGTGATCAACCGGCTGCGGGCGGATATCTTCCGCAAGGTCCAGCGGCAGCCGATGAGTTTTTTCCAACGCGTGAAGCTCGGGCGGATCATCGGCCGGCTGACGAGCGATGTGGAAGCGCTCCGCCTTGGCATCCAGGACGTGCTATTTGTCAGCGTGATTCAGTTCGGCACGATGCTCTTTGCCGCGGTGGTGATGGCGTTCCGCGACTGGGTGATGTTTCTCGTGGTGCTGGGGCTCGCGCCGGTGTTGTGGGCGTTGAACCGCCATTTCCGCGTGAAGCTGAGCCACTACTCGCGCGCGGCGAGCGACAGTTTCAGCCGGATCACCGCGACGCTCGCGGAGTCGGTGAACGGGATCCGCGTGACGCAAGGCTTCGTGCGGCAGGAGCGAAACGCAGGGCTCTTCCGGCACCTGCTGGCGGACCACTCGCTCTTCAGCATCGCGCTGGCCCGGACCTCGGCGATCCTCACGCCGCTGCTCGAACTGAACAGCCAGTTCTTCGTGGCGACGCTGCTGATGTTCGGCGGCTGGCGGGTGTTTCACGGTGACATGGGCGTGGGCGACCTGATCACTTTTTTCCTGCTCGCGAACCAGTTCTTCGCGCCGATTGCGATCATCGGAAACCAATATAACCAGGCGCTCATCGCGATGGCTGGCGCCGAGCGTGTATTCAAGCTGATCGATACGAAACCGGACTGGGAGGACGCGCCGGACGCCACGGATCTCGTCGATGCGCGCGCCGTCGGCGCGGGCCTGGCTGCGGAGTCCGGGATGCGGAGTGCCGTTGTGGTGGGCGATGCCGCAACGCCGGGCGCCAAACGCCAAACGCCAAAACCCGCCGCTGTGTCCGGCATGCACGTGGAATTCCGCGACGTCTCGTTCGGCTACGATCCCACGCGGCCGGTGTTGCATCACGTGACGTTCACAGCGGAGCCGGGCCAGACGATCGCGCTCGTCGGGCACACGGGCAGCGGGAAGAGCTCGATCGTAAACCTGGCGGCGAAGTTCCATCTGCCGACGTTGGGCGAGCTGCTGATCGACGGGCGCGAGATTCGCTCGCTCACGAGCCGCTCGCTGCACCGGCAGATGGGAATGGTGCAGCAGCAGAACTTCCTCTTCAGCGGCACCGTGCTGGACAATATCCGCCTTGCCCGGCCCGAGGCCGGCGAAGACGAAGTGCGTGAAGCGGCGCGCCAGCTCGACTGTATCGACATTCTGGATTCGTTGCCGCAGGGGCTGCACACCGACGTCGGCGAGCGCGGCTCCGCCCTTTCGGTTGGGCAGCGGCAGCTGGTATGCTTCACGCGCGCGTTGCTCGCTGATCCACGGCTCGTGATCCTCGACGAAGCGACCAGTTCGATCGATGCAATGACGGAGGCGCGCCTGCAACGGGCGCTGGTCGCGCTGTTGCGCGGACGCACGAGCTTCGTCGTCGCGCACCGGCTCAGTACGATCCGCCACGCCGACCTCGTGCTGGTGCTGGACCAAGGCCGTATCCAGGAACGTGGGACGCATCCGGAACTGCTGTCCCAGGGCGGGCACTACGCGGTGCTATATCGACAATTTGTGCAGATGGACGCCGCGGCGTGAGAGGAGATGCCTTGAGAAAGGGAAGGATTGATCGAGGGCGGCGGCGTTCTGAGTGACACACATTTAACGAGGTAAAACGCGTCGTTCTCACTCTAGAAAGTTGAAGATTTTCCTATGCAAGCGCGCATTTTTCCCTCTAGAAGAGCCCTGTTGTCCGAGGGAAAACACTCCAAAATCACATATTACCATGGCTAAAAAAGCTCCCGCTCGTAAACCGAATGCTGCCTTCATGAAACCGGTCACGCCCGATGCGACGCTCGCTGCTGTCGTCGGCTCGGCCCCGCTTCCTCGCACGGAGCTGACCAAGAAGCTCTGGGCTTATATCAAGAAGAATGGCCTGCAGGACAAGAAGGTGAAGACCCAGATCAACGCGGACGACAAGCTGAAGCCGGTATTCGGCGGCAAGTCGAAGGTGTCGATGTTCGAGATGACGAAGCTCGTCTCGGGTCACGTTTCCTGAGCCGCATTCATTTCGTTTTTCCAAGAGCCGCCGCGACCTGTTCGCGGCGGCTTTTTTTTGCTGGGAGTGTCTCCACACCATCAAGTGAAAGTCTCGTCCAGCCCGCCAAGCCGATGGGTGGCGAAGCGCAAGGGCGCCGCCGCGAAATTCGCGTCTGAGAGCAGCGTGGAGCAAACCTGCGAACCATTGCAGAAAAACCGGCGGAGGGTGATGTGGCTCGTCGATCCCGCTCGCTATATTGACCCATACGTCGCCCTGCTGCCGGCGGGGCGGTCCGGCATGATTTCGCAGCCTTGCATGCGGCGGATGAAGCCGCGCCGCGACACGCCTTCAGAGTGCCCGGGGCGGGGCTCGAACCCGCACGCTCTTACGAGCAAGGGATTTTAAGTCCCTAGTGTCTACCATTCCACCACCCGGGCCAATGACGCCGCCACTCCTACCTGCTCGATGGCGGGAGAATCGAGCAGAATGTCTGAGGCGGGCCGAGGTTGAGTTTCGCATTCCGGTCGACGAGCTGCCGGCGCTGGTGCTGAACGGCGCGTCACGTGGTTTAGTCAAGTTGAGCCTTGCGAGGGCAAAACCCGTTCAACACGTTGCGGCCGGTGAAAATCGGTTTTCTCGGTGGGAGCTTCGACCCGGTTCATTTCGGTCATTTGCTGGCGGCGCAGGACGCTTATGAGCAATACAAGCTCGACCGTTTGATTCTCGTGCCGGCGGCGCAGGCACCGCTGAAACCGACGGAAGTCCAGTCGTCGGCGGAGGATCGGCTGGCGATGCTCGAAGCGGCTGTCGGGTGGGACAAGCGCTTTGAAGTATCCGATTTCGAATTACGCCGCGGGGGGGTGAGCTACACGATCGATTCAGCCCGGCATTTTCGGGCGCTGTATCCGAACGACGATCTCTACTGGGTCATCGGAGGGGATCAGCTTCCGAAGCTTCACCTTTGGAAGGACATCGCCGAGTTGGCGCGACTGGTGGAGTTTATCTTTCTCGAGCGCCCTGGATATGCGGTGAAGGCTCAACCCCCAATTCCCGGACTGCGGCTGCATCGGTGTAACGGACACCTCCTGGCGATCAGTTCGACCGAGTTGCGGGAGCGAACGCGCCTGAACCTGTCGCTCGACTATTTCGTGCCGCATCACGCAATCGTTTACATCAAGGAACACTCACTGTATCGCGACATCCGATGAAATCGAAGAAGAACGGCGCGCTAGAGCTCGTGAGGACCTGCTGTCGAGTGCTCGACGACAAGAAAGCGGGCGACTTGAGCGTGCTCGACGTATCCGAACAGTCGTCGATCACCGACTATCTGGTGCTCGCGACCGCAACGTCGGAGCCACATCTCCGCGCTCTACGCATCGAGATCGAGAAGGCGCTCGATTCGGAAAACGTCCATCTCGTGGGGAAAGAGACGCGACAGGAGAGCGGCTGGCTGGTGATCGATGCGTTCGACGTGATGGTGCATATTTTTCTGGCGGAGACGCGGGAGCGGTACGGCTTGGAGAGGCTCTGGCGTGACGCGAAAGAGGTGAATGTCGGCAAGCTATTGGAGCCGCCTGTAAAGGTTCGCCGCCCGACAAAAACCCGCGCCGCTGCGCCGGCCAAGCCGCGCGCTTCGAGCAAAAAGGGTCGTCGTTGAAGCGGAGATTACGCACTCTATTGAGGCATATACCCTACGGGTAACCGCTGACGTATACATCGGGCAAACCGAGTTTTTGACGTTGCGTGGAAAATGCTTAACGCCATCGTCTCGCATCACTGCTCGCATTTGAGCGTTTATAATCGATCCATAATAGACAGGCATATCCATGAACAGAATACACTCCAACAAGGGCTTTACGCTCGTTGAAATCATGATCGTCGTCGTCATCATCGGCCTCCTGGCCGCGATGGCGATCCCGGCGTTCCAGAAGGTTCGCGCGAGCTCGCAGGACAAGGCGGTGTTGAACAACCTTCGCCAGCTGGGTTCGGCGGCCGATCAGTACTTCCTCGAGCAGGGCGTAACTCAGGTTTCGTCCGCTGTGCTCGTGGGCACGGCAAGTAGTCAGTACATCAAGCAGATTCAGACCGTGGCTCAGGAAACGTATAGCACGACCATCAATCAGGGAGCAGGTGTCACTGCCAGCAATGTAGCCGGCGCCCGCACCATTACGTATACCAACTGATATTTATCTTTGGTTAATCGCACCGCCCACCTCAGGTGGGCGGTTTTTTTTTGTTCGCCTGGAATCGCCTTGATCGCGAGTCAGTAGTGATGGCTGGCTTTCGAAGCTTGGGATATCACACACCAACGGCGATCGTCCATCTCTGCGTTTTCTCGTGTTTCTTTCATGCCTAGATTCATTCTTACGGACCGGCGGATTCTACTGCTGGGGCTGACGCTCGTTTTCATCCTGGTGGTGACCCGCTGGCTTCTTCCGATCGCCGTGGGCATTCGATGGGTGGCGGATGCCGGCTATTGGTTTTTGTTGCTCCTGGTGGTGATGTTTGGCCGGGCGCTTTGGCCACTGATTACGATGGTCTGGAGAACCAAGACGTTCGGCCGATTTGAGATCGGAGTATCCCTCATAGTCGTGCTGATCGTCGCAATGTGGACGGCGCATGAAAAGCCCGGCTACAAGATATTGGCGGACGAACTGATGCTTTCAGGAACTGCGATGGGTCTACACTACGAGCGGATCGCAGCCTGTCCCACGCGGGTGACCGACGTGAACGGACCTTTTCAGATCCTTGAACGTGCTGTCGATAAACGACCCTTCGCCTATCCGTTCCTACTCGCGACGGTGCATGATTTGACCGGTTACCGTCCGGCCAACGCCTTTTATTTGAATATGGTTCTGGCGGTGGTGCTGCTGGGGCTAGTCTATTTACTTGGCTGGCAGGTGACAGGCAATCGATGGGCAGGCGTGGCAGGTGTAATGTTCCTGTCGGGGCTGCCATTGCTTGCGCAACAGGCAACCGGCGGTGGGTTTGAGCTCTTGAATTTAGTACTGCTCACTGCGTTCGCGCTACTCTTGACCGGCTATTTGCGGAATTCGAGCGCTGGTCGCTTGGAGGCCCTGGTTTTCGGGACGCTGCTTCTGGCGTCCACGCGCTATGAATCCGCTTTGTTCCTGTTTCCCGCAGCCGCAGCGGCACTCATCGGGTGGGCCCGAGCCGGCCGGGTGAGCTTCAGTTGGCCCCTTCAGTTGTCTCCCATCTTTCTTGTACCGCTGCTGCTGCAAAACCGTTTGTTCTCAGGTAATGCTCAAGCTTGGCAGCTGGGCGATAAGCCGGGGACGAACACGCCCTTTGCGGTTTATTATTTGCCCGATAATCTGGGGCACGCGCTCGCGTTCTTTTTTGATTTCGGGGGATATTTAGCCAACTCGCCGGTTGTTGCTGGTGTCGGTTTGCTGGCGCTGCCGTTTCTGTTTTTGTTTATATTGCGCGTCGTTCGCGCGCCGCGTCATGCTTCGGACGCTGATGTCGCTTGGGCGATTGTTGCCATCAGCATGCTGGCAATCACGACGCTTTATCTACTCTATTTCTGGGGTCAATTCGACGATCCGATTATCAGCCGATTGAGCTTGCCGGTGCATCTGTTGATGGTGCTTGCCCTATATATTGCTGGACGGGGGTGGGACAAGCACGTGTGGGCATGGAAGGCGACGGCGCTGCTTGCTTTAGGTGGTCTATTGTTTCACGGGCTTCCTGTCATGGCGCGACAGGCCTATCGTACAGACTATGGTCCCGGCATGGAGATGAAGGCCCGGGAAGAGTTCCTGGCGTCCTTGGTGGATAAAAACGTGCTTTTCATAGATCGGGATTCATTTTTCTGGATCTTGCATAAGATTCCAGCGACGCCGGTGCAACAGGCTCAGGCGCGCAGGGAGGGGTTGGCGTATCATCTGCGAAATCATAGTTTTCAAGAGATGTTTATTTACCAGCGCGTGATGCTCGATGAGCAGACGGGACAACCCGCGGTAGTACGTGAAGACGAGTTGGGGGCCGAATTCGAACTCGAGATCGTTTTCGAGCGTCGGATACGCACTCTGCAATTTGCCCGCATCAGTCGTATCACAGCCATTATGTCCGGAGATCGGGTCGACCACCGGCCCGTTCGTTTTGTCAAGCCGTTGGCCGAGCGGCATTCACCGGCTGAGCTCGATAAAAATCGAACGCTATATTTGGAAAACTGGATCAAGCAACTGCCGTGAATTTGTGGCCTGTGCCGAGTGTTGGAACAAGTCCGAGACGGTGGATGGTTATCTTCGGGCTGATTGCCGTCGTGGCGGTCGGCTATGGATTCTTGTTTAATTCTGCCGCAGCGGCGGGACGACAACTGCAACATGGTGGTTATTATGCGATGTGCGCGACGTTCGCATGGTGGCTGTGGGCGCTGGTCAGGGTTGTTCGACCAAGTGCGGCCGCGGTCATATCGCAACGATCATGGCAGCGTTGCGTCATGCATGCGCCGGCGATCTGGTTGATACTAAGTCTAACGATTGTGGCAGGCCTGACCGTACCTTACTCGTATAAGGTTTTATATGATGAGGCGGTGCTGCAATCGACAGCATTCAATCTCCATTTTTTTCGGGAGTTTGGCACAGTCTTCCGTGGATATGAAGTGGAGGGCGTGTTCCGTCCCCTGACCGTATATCTGGATAAGCGCCCATTCTTCTTTCCATTTGCAGTTTCTCTGGTGCATGACCTGACGGGCTACCGTTCCATCAATGCAAATCTGCTCAATACGGTGTTGCTACCGGTTGTGTTGGGATTGTTTTACTGGGTTGGAGTAGCCTTAGGAGGCCGGCGCGGCGCTCTGGCTGGGACCGCGTGTTTTGGAGCCTCTGCGCTGCTGGCGCAAAATGCCAACGGCGCAGGTATGGAGATGCTGAATCTCGCAATGTTGCTGCTGACCGTCGGACTCGCGGTCGCGTATCTGCGACGTCCTGACGAACGTGGACTGGCGGCCATGGTGCTCTCGTGTGTTTTGCTCGCCCAATCGCGATACGAATCGGTGCTGTACGTTGTGCCGGTTGCCGTGGTTGTGCTGATCGGTTGGCGAAGAGCAGGCCGAGTGATTCTGCCGGTGTCGGCTATAGTGGCTCCCTTGCTGCTCGTGCCGGCGGCTTTGCAGCATACCTATCTGTCAGGCACGCCCTTGCTCTGGGAACTTCGGGAAGATGTTTCGGCGCGTTTTGGCTGGGAGCACCTCGGAAACAATCTGCAGCATGCGGTCAGTTACTTTCTCGATTTAACGGGTAAAAGGCTGAACGCTATCTGGCTGTCGTGTGCCGGATTCATCGCACTTACATGGGCGCTCTGGAGTTTAATACGTGGCTGGCGCAAACGAAGTCGGGCCTCGGAAGCGGAGCTGGCCGTGTTTTTATTCGGCCTCACCGTCGCAGCGAATTTAGGGCTGCTTATGTTATATTTTTGGGGTCAGTTGGATGATCCTATCGTATCGAGACTAGCCTTGCCGTTTCACGTCGTGTTGGGGTTTGCGATCGCCTGGGCGGTTGGATCAATGCCGCTAAATTGGAAGAGCCTATTTGCCCGGTGCTTCCTGATGGGGGCTTTGATTACTTATCTCGGTTTCGGACTTCGTGCGACGGCTCATCACAACTCGATCAATCAGCTCGCGGCCGAAATGAGCTGGGAGGAATCGTGGGTTGCACAGCGGGCAGACGTGCCTCGTTTTATTATTACCAACAAGACGGCATTGAATTGGATGCTACTACGTGTGCCCACTTTGGCGATTGAGCTCATGAGAGGTAGAATGGAGCGCCTGAAGTATCATTGGGATCAACAAACCTTTCGCGAGGTGCTGGTTTTCCAATACTATCGACCAGTGGCAGCCGAAGGAGGATTCGTCCTCGATCCGAGAGATAGGCTGGATGATTCAATTATATTGGAGCCACTCCACGAACGGCAGATAGGCGGGCGCCTCTTGCGGGTGAGTCGCGTGATCGAGATTCGCGAGAAAACAGAGAGCCGGTAGGTATCGCGTGGGCGCCTGGCTGAAGTTTGGGAGCAGCGATTATTTCTGGGGCGCCGCCGGCGCGTTCGGAGTGCCTTGGATCAACGACACCTCGTCGGCCGTGAGACGGAAGATCAGGATGGAATACCCGATAAGTGCGTCTGGCCGCCGCACCTGCAGGAAGTGGCAGAGGCGACCGAAGAGCAAATGCTCGTAGTGAAACAACCGGGCACTGACCTCCGAGGGATCGAGCGTGGAGCCATCGACCCACGTCGGCGGCTCATGAGGGGGGCGACTGCGCAAATGACGAATCCACGCAGATAGCTGATGATAGGCATGCTCCTTTTCAGCCGTCCACGGACCACGTGCGGGCGAATGGATCTGGCTGAGCATGGTGGCGCTCAGGCAGTAGATTCCGGCTGACAAGGACGGCACCGTACCGCGTGGCTCACGGTCGAAAAGGTGGTCGCCAATGCGAGTCGCCTGGATCCCGGTGTGCGTTGGGCTGCCAGTTCCGAAATAGGAAAGAAAGACACGTTCATGTCTCGCATGCCGGTCGAGCCAGGTTTTCAGGCGCGGCAGGTCCTGTCCCCAGTCGAGGGAGCTGTCCACGAAGAGACGGTGCGCTTGTTCCGGTCCCCGCCCGATGGCATTGAAATAGGCGAGATAATCGGGTCGAATGGCGAACGACTCGCGGGTGTGCCAGGCAACAAGAACAACAAGCAGAGCGGCCCATGCCCTGTGTCGCTGCACCAATAGCAGGCTGGCGCCAGTCAGGGCATAGATCGGGGCGTATGTCGGCAGGAGATGACGGTGGCCGATGTTGAGTTTGCTCTGGATGGAGAAGGCCCAGTAAACCGCTAAGAGCACCAGCAGCGGTGCGATGCGATATAGCCAGATGCCGCGACGACGAGGCTGGGTGCAGGCTAGAGCCGCCATGCTCATGCCGAGCAGGAGAAGCGTCGCTGGCGTGGTTTTGAGGAGGAAGAGCGTCGGGAAAAATTCGCGCCAGCCGGTCAGGCTGTATTCGCCAAAAAAATACGCTGAACGACCGCGGGAGTGTTTCTCGACGAACGTGAGACCATATAGCCAGGCTTCAGGCAGCAACTCCCAGTTGCGCGCCCATGCGACGAAGTGTTGCACAGGGCCGGGACGTAAATCGATCTGATCGGGCGCGGTGGGCGCCCGGGCGGGAGGGGTGCTGTTGAGCAAAACTTCGTCCCATGATAGTGAAAACTCCTTTCCGGTTTCATTCCCCGGAGGCGCCGCACTGTAGCGAAAACCGTAGGCTGACCAAATCACGATGACCGCCACCGCAGTGGTGACTACCGCTGCTCCTGTTACGACAGGAAGACGCCGCCAGCCCGTGACTCTGGCGATATGATGTCCGAATCCGACCGCAATGGGTGTGCGTCGGACCAAGCGGATGCATAAGAGCAGCAGCGCCATGGGGGCGAGCAAGGGCGCTGAGAATTTCGACACCGCTAGCAGACCCGCACACAGGCCGGCGGTGAGGAGCCGGCCGATGCTGATGCGGTGGAGCAGTCGCCACCAGGCCAGCGAAGCGGCGCTGAATCCGAGGGTCGCGGCGGTGTCAGACGTGGCGAGCCCGCCATGTGCGAGCAAAGCGGGTGAGAGCACCGCCAGAGCCAGCGCGAGCAAGGCGGGTTTGAGACCAAAGATCTCGAGCGCCCAGAGGAAAATGAGAAAACACAATATGCCCGAAAGAAGCGCGTTCATCGCCCGACCGGCGGCAAGCATGGCCGGAAGATCATTGCCGCTTTCGTAGAAGAATTCGTGGCCAACTTTCCACACATTGGCCTTGCGCCAGACCTCTCCAGAATCCGGAGGAAACCTCACGTCCAAGGCCAGAAGCGGCAAAGAGACCAGGCGTTGCGGCAAGATGCCGTTCTCCGGTTGAAAGCGGTAATCTGTCGTCGTCCAGTACGCGTAGCCTGCGGTGAGGTGAGCGATCTCATCGAAGGTCGTGCTGAAAATCCGCGATACGCTTGCGGCCATCCAGGCGTGGACGGCGCACATCGCGATCACCAGTGCGGTGACCGCCGTGCGTTGAGCGCGTGTGGTCATCCCGGGGTCTTCTCCAATACTACAATCATACGTGAGGCGAAGAAACGCGGTGCGAGTGCGAGCACGCGTTCCAAGGCTGCGGCGGCCAGGCGCAGCGGACCGGGGCTCAACATTGGACCGCGAAAACCTCCGGTCAGGAGCCATGGTAAAGCGGGGAAAAACGAAACCTCCCGCACGACCCAGCCGGGTAGGCTGGGAGGCCCTTGTCGACGTCCGAAGATTCGCGATGCGTTACCCTGCGCAGCGTAGTAGCGCGTTTTCTGGGGGTCGAACGTGGATGGGGCATCCCAGGTGATGGGCGCGGAGAGCCCCAGTGGCTCATGGTGGAGCAGACCGAAAACAAGGCGGCCCAGAAGGCCGGTGGCCGGTTCAAATATCACCACGCGTCCGTGAGGTTTAAGGGCACGGTGAATCTCTCGGAGCGCAGAACCTGGATATTCCAGATGATGAAACACGTCGAACATCACTATAGCGGCCAGTGATGCGTCGCTGAAATTGAGGGCGAAGATATTCTCCTGCCGGTCGAGCCACGGATTGGGAAAGAGGTCGCTGGTGATAGCATGAGGGAGAACGGACTTGAGGTTGCCAATACCCGATCCGCACTCGAGCACGGCTCCTTCGGGGAGGTCTTTTAGACGGGCCGCAATCAGCTGATAGAAGCGACGATATTCCGCCTGGAGGGCGGGCTTCCGCTGCCAGTGGCGGAGGTTCTCGTGAATCTCTTCGTTGTGCCGGGTGATGTCCGGGGGAGATGGCATTTATCGTCTACGAGTTGTGCAGACCTGTGCTTCCGAAGCGGAACCAAGATGGAGGCGGGCGGGACGTAATGTCATGCTCGATCGACTTGGCGGTGCCGTTATACGCGGGTCGTCCCTGGAATGGGACGCAGTCCGGAAACCATGCGGGAACTCTGGGCTGTTGCGGCTGATGTTTCAACGCTGGGGCCACGGTTTATATAACGCTTCGTTGACTTCGGCTTCTGTGAGATAAAACAGCAACAGGGACCCGCCGATGATTCTCCGTGGAGCTCTGCCCTGCAGATAGTTGAAAATACGCGCGGCCTGCAGGAGCTCGAGGTCCATGCAGTCGTCCAGCACACGATCTCGACTTTCGGCTGTTTGGGGGTTCCGCGATTCTGGCCGCCGTAGGCGTGCTCGTATTTCATCGTATAACCTCTCTTTTTGGAGGTTCCACGGGCCTCTTGTGGCGGCATATACCTGCACGAAATTGGTTGCCCCGATCACGTAGTAGCCGCCTTTGAGTGGGGCGGGATATACCCGCCTGCCGTTGTCACTGATTATATCACCAAACCGCACCACATCCAGATTTCGCGCCCGCGGTGAATCTGCGCCGAAATAGGAAAGGTGTACGGTGGCGTTGTCGCCCCGCTCTCGTTTCTCGACCAGCCATTTTTCGAGTTCTGGAAGTCCCTGCCCCCAATCGAACGAGCTATCCACTAAATAGCGGTAACCTTGTGCCGTGCCACCGACCAGAGATTGGAAATATGAAAGATAAAATGGCCGTGACAATAACGATTCGCCCGCATGCAGGGTGACCGCCGTGATGAGGCCGACGACAATCAATCGTTGACGGGCCAACCTCAGCCACAGGATGGACGCCGAAGCCAATATATAGAACACGGGGTAAGTGGGCAAAATATGGCGATGGCCGATGTTCAGATTCATCGTCAGCGCAATGCACCAATATAGTGCAAAAAATAAGATGAGGGGTGCTGCCTTGTATGCCCACCGTGAAGAGTGGGCGGAGCCTTTTCGGATTCCCTGTGTCAGTCCCCAAATCAGACCGACGAGCCCGGCTAGGCCCAGGCAAAGAGCCGAGAGGGGGGTCTTGAGCAGAAATGCGAGCGGAAAAAACTCCCACCAACCCTGGGTGCGCAGCTCCCCCATGAGATAGGCTGGCCGGTAGCGGGAGAATTTGGAGGTTTGGGCGAAGCCCCAGAGATAGGCCTCGGGAAGCAGGCGGTGATCGCGAGTCCATTCAATCAGCCGATCGAGGGAGGTCTGCGTTGCTGGCGGGCGTGAAGGAATCAACCGGTCGAGTGTTGATCGCGGTCCTTGAGGAAGCGGAGTCTTGCTCAAGACGACATCCCAGGAGAAATAATAGTCCGAGGCCGGGGCGCGCTCCGGGTTGGATCCGGAATAGCGAAAGCCAAAGCCAGCCCACAACACAACCAAGCTGCCCGCCGCCACGGTCGCCGTGAGGCCGACGATCGCGAGGGATTTGGTCCGGGTCGTGCGTCGCCATTGCGTTGGACCAAACGCCATTACCAGCGGCGCACGGCGGAAGCAGCGCACCACGACCAGTAGAGCGATGACTGGCACGATGATGACGCCGGACATCTTCGAAAGAAACGCCAGGCCGCAGGCGAGCGTGGCCAGGCCGAGTCGAGACCAAGTGGCTCGATGGAGGAGGAGCCAGAAGGCGGACAGCGCGCTCAGGACACAGACCGTCATGACCATGTCAGAGGTGGCGAGCCCGCCATGTGCGAGCAGTGCTGGACAGAAGACCGCCAATCCCAGCGCCAACCAACCGGCGCCCGGCCCGAACAGACCTCGTGCCCACCGCCAGATGAGCCAAACGCCAAACGCGCCGGTAAAGGCGATCATCATACGTGCGCTCATCAGCATCAGCTCAACATTGTTGCCGAGCCGGAAGAAGAATTTCTCGCCCACCAAGTTGACCTTCGACGTCATCCAATACGGATCATCCAAAGACGGAAATGTCAGATCCATGAAGGCCAAGGGCAGGGCGGCGATGCGCTGGGCCAGATTACCGTTCTCGGGATGCAGCCGATAATCGTTGAACATCCAGTAACTATAGCCGCCAGTCAGATGTACAACCTCGTCGCCCGTGACGCCCATGCGCGGGGAGACGCTTGTCGCCATGAACCAATACAGGACGAGTGCCGCTGTAATGACGAGCGCGGTGACTCGGGAGCGAACGGTAGCTCGGGCCATTGAAATCAATCGCGTTTTCGGTCTTTTCGCACCACGTAGAGCGGCCGCTTCTTCACCTCATCGTAAATGCGACCGAGATATTCGCCCAATATCCCAATACCGATCAGCTGCACGCCACCGAGGAAGAGCAGGAGCGTGACCAAAGTCGTAAATCCGGTGAAAGCGATTTCCTGCCCCAGCAATCGGCGGATCACAAAATACAATCCCACAGCAAATCCGCAGCCGGCGATGAACAATCCGGAGTAGGTGAGGAGCCGCAGCGGCAGGTGGGAGAAGCTGAATATACCATCGAGGGCGTAGCGCACCAGTCGGCGAAGCGTTTGGCCAGGTGTTCCCGCGGCGCGCTCCTTTCGATCATAGACGACCTCGGCTTGAGTGAAGCCTACCCACGCGCGCAGCCCGGGAAAGAAGCGGTGGTTTTCGCCGAGCCGATTGAAAGTCTCGAGCGCCGCGGAGCCCAGTAAACCAAAGGTGCCGGTATTGGGCAGGACGTTAAAATCGGATACGAGGCCAAAGGCGCGATGAAAGACGTTGAAGCCCAGTCTACGCAGACCGCTGTCTTCCCGGGAGCGGCGGACTGCAAGCACGACCTCCGCTCCGGCGCGCCAAGCTGCGATGAGCTCGGGAATGATTTCGGGTGGGTCCTGCAGATCGGCATCCATCGTGATTGCGGCGTCGCTCCCCATGGCCTCGGCGAGTCCAGCGGTGAGTGCCGCCTGGTGGCCGAAATTGCGCGACAGGCGAACCAGCGAACACCGCTCGGGCTCGCGCGCGATGAACTGCTCAATTAGGGCGACACCGTTATCGCAGCTGCCGTCGTCGACAAAGATCACCCGCCAGGCGTTTTCCTGATGTGCGCCAAGAACCTTCTGGAGCCTGCTCCACAACGCCGGGAGTACGGCGGCCTCGTTGAAGACGGGAATTACCACCGCAATGCGAGGAATAGAAGGTTCAGCGGGCATCAAGAGTTGGAGCGAGCGTGGGTACGGGTTCGGCGGCGGGAGGTGCACGATGGGACTCCTGTCCGGCTGCACGTTTTCTCACGTTGGCGAGCGCATCGAGCACGTCCGCTCTTTCAAGATGATGCACTTTCTCCAGGCAACGCAGCATCTCGGCTTCCGCCGCTTTGAAGTCTTTTTTCCAGATGTAGATCTGTGCGGCGTAAACGTGAAAGGCTCCCTGATGGATGGAGGCGTCTTGGGCCCATTTGATCCACTCCATCGCCACTTCGGGCTGAGTCTGACGCCATGCGTCGATCCAGTTGCGCAAAGCGTGCGTGGTGCTCGGAAAGGCCCTGAGAATTCGAGCAGGCGCTGAGTCGGGCCCGACATTGCGGGCCTTCAGTTGCATAACATGCAGACAGTTGTGCAGGAGCAAGATCGCCAGACAGGCGAGGAGCGCAGATCGGCCGAGGGCGCGGACTCGGTTGGCAACGCCAGCTTGGCCCGGCTGAGGGTTTTGGCCCAAGGCGACGCCTGCAATCACCGCCACCGGCATGAAGACGATCATGTGGTAAAAAACCCCGTCGAAAAGCGCGTAGACCAACCCGCCGGCGAGCGAGGCGGAAGCCCAGATTCGATAGGGGCGCCGCGTATCCGACGGCGTGACGGCTTGCGTTCGCAGGCCGGAGATACCACGGCCGACAAGTATCATGAGAGGCACGGCGCCAAGGAGCCCGTATTCGAGCAGCCATTGCAGCACCACGTTGTGCGGTTGGTTTCCGTTCTGGGCCGGATGAATATAAAGGTAACTATCGGCGCCGTGCCCAATCCAGGGCGACCGCGCGATCTCCTGCCAGACCACCGCCCAGAAGCGCGAGCGCTCGGACGATGCAACTTCGATGCTGGCGGCTCGCGCCGTGCGTTCAAATGCGTCCCACCAGCCCAATTGTGGATAGGGGATGCCAAGCGGATACGATAACGCGAGGGCCACAATGGACAGTCCCGGTACCCATAGCATCAGGCGGCGCCGCTCAGGTGTGCTTCCCCGCCAGAGCCATAATGCGAGTGCTACAGCCAAGCCGACTGCCGGCGCGCGACTGCCAGACCACGCAAAACCCGTCCAGATGACAATCGCCGCCAGGACCGTCAGGATTCTCAGACTTCGTTGATTGGGTGGAGCGATCACGAGAATGCCGAGCGTGGCCACGCAGCCGGCAAACTGATGCGCGCCGAAAAGCCGGGCGCTCCAATAGGTGGGAAAATACATCTGCTCTGCACCGGCGCCGAAGCGAACCATCACGCCCCCTGCGACTGCGCCCACGGCGATTCCCGCCAGCACTAGTCGCACCGCTGGTGCGCAGGCGGCCAGATTACGTGCGACAAATGCGCCAGCGAGCGTCCAGCCGACCGCTGCGATCATCACCAGCGCTCGCGCGGCGTGGGCCGCGAGGGCGGTGGAAACCAGCATGGCGACTGCGATCCACAACAGCAGCCACGCGTCAATTTGGCGTGCTGGCTTGGTGATTTTCCAGCCGAGCCAGACCGCGGGAAGAAACGCAAGCGGCACCGCCCGGTCGGTATCGACTTCGACATGGAGCAGAAAGGGCAGTGCCGCCAAGGCCAGCGATAAAGCGACGGCAGGAGCAAAGCACGCACGCTCCTCGGAGACAGACGGGTCGAATCCAAAAAACCCGACGAGGCGGCCCATGGGCGTGGCGCGCTAGCGCAAGAAATTATATTTGAAAATCGCCCACAGCGCGCGGAAGCCATCGCGCCAGCCGATCTTTTTTCCCTCGGCGTAAGTGCGGCCGTAGTAGCTGATGCCCACCTCATAGATGGCGACATCAAGTTTCGCGACCTTCGCCGTGATCTCGGGCTCGAAACCAAACCGATCCTCCTCGATGGTGATCTTCTGCAGCACCTCGCGACGGAAAAGCTTATAGCATGTTTCCATGTCGGTGAGGTTTATATTTGTCGCCATGTTCGAGAGCAGCGTCAGGAGCTTGTTGCCGACCATGTGCCAGAAATACACGACGCGGTGCGGTTGCCCGCCCTGAAAGCGCGAGCCGAACACGACATCCGCGCGACCTTCGATAATGGGTTGGAGCAGCCGGGCGTATTCCGTCGGATCGTATTCGAGATCGGCGTCTTGGACAATCACTGCATCCCCCGTGGCGGCGGCGAAACCGGTGCGAAGCGCGGCGCCTTTGCCTTGGTTGACCTCGTGGTAAATGATCTTGTCGACGAGCGGAGCGATCTGAGTCCGCAGGATGTCGCGCGTGCCATCGCGCGAGCAATCGTCGACGATGATGATCTCCTTGTCGGCTACCGACGACGCGCGCACGCGATCAACGATAGTGCGGATGGTTTTTGCCTCGTTATAGCAAGGAATGACAATGGACACCTTCATGAGAGAGAGAGATTCACGATCGGAGCCGGCACCGCGCAGGATAGCGAATCCAAAGCACAGCAGCGATGCCGCATGCGACTAAACTGATCAGGCTGCCTTGCCAGAGGCTGCGGGGACGATACCGCAGCGTGACTTCGTGTTCTCCCGCTGGTACGGCCACACCGCGCATCCATCCATTCACCGGCACGACAGCCGCGGTGTGACTGCTGATGTGCGCCGTCCAGCCGGGAAACCACGCCTCGGACAAAACCAAAATACCCGGCGAAACGCTGTCGTATCGAGCTACGAGGCGCTCGGGCTGGAACGATTGCATCTTTGCGTGTACCGGTGAAGCGATCGAGGGGCTCGTCAAGCCGGCCGCTGCCGACGCGAACGCGCGCTCGAGCAATGCCGTCTGGTGAAAGTCGAAGCCGGCGACGATTCGACGATTGGCATCGTGCCAATCGCCGGTCAGCACTTCTGCCTTCGGGCTGACAAAGGCTCGTGGATCCGGCGCGTGTTCGAACTGGAGTTTGCGTTGCTCCATGTCCCACCACAGCGCGAGATTCATGCCCCTCAACCGTTCGTGTCGCGCGAAAACCTCAACGGGCATATTAATCGGATCCATCGGATCCTGCTGGGCGCCTGCGGCCGTGTGAAGATATCCCCACACGCGTGCGAGCGCGGGGTTGGCATAACTCGCCACGGTGCTGTAGCCGCGCGACATGCCGGAATTCTCCCGCATGATGCCGAAATGCGCGACCACTCGGGGCGTCGGCAGGCCGGGGGCGAGGAGACGATGTTTTCGCAGTGCCTTCTCGATCTGCGCCTCGTGTAACTCAAGAGCGGGGCTCGCGTACATCGCGGCGCGCTCGTGAAGGGCCCGCAGGCAATCAGCCGCGTTCACGCCTGCAAGCGCGAGGAGCACAATGCTCCAGATCCGCGCGCGCGCCAAGCACCGCGCCTGCAGCCAAGCAGCGAGGCGGCTCGCTGAAAGCGCCGCGAGCATCGCAGCCACAAATGCCACGATGACAGCATAACGTGCCGGCATCCGTAGCGCGGCCCAGCCCGGGGCGTTGCCGACGAGCCATGGTAGCACTGGCGTGGCCGCTCCCAACGCGAGCAGGGCAAAAGACCCCCCGAGCAGATAAAGCGACTGCACGGCGCGATGTCGCCACAACAGGGAGGCACCGATAGCGCCGAGGGCGACAGGAAGTCCGGCGTAAAGGTTGTACTCCCAATAAAAAAATGCGTTCCGCGGCTTGGAAACGAGGAGAGAAAGCCAGCTCTTGCCCTCCTGCGGATTTGCCAGCGCAAACGCTGATGCATCAAGAGCGCGGTTGCCTTCGAGCACCAATTCCCAGAACGGCAGCGCTTGGATTCCAACCAGACTCGCAGCGAGCGCGGTGCCGCCCGCCAAGGCGCCGAGGCTGCGCAGGGCGGGGCGCTGAAATAGCCCAAACAAGGCAATCGCCCAGCCGCAGATCCAAAACATCGGCGGACTCCCTGCCAGAAACATCAAAGCGAGCCCAAGAGCGAACTGCACAACAGCACGCGCAGTAGGTCGGGCCACGAGCGCGCAGGCGAGGTCGCTTGCGAGCGGAAGCCAGCACAGGGTGCAGAAAACCTGGAGTTGGCCGCTCTGCAACCGGCCAACGAGAGGCGCACTACAAGCAAACGCCAGCGCGCCCAGCCATGCACCTTCGCTCAAGGCACCAAGTCGCCGCGCTAACCGCAAACCACCCCAGATCACCAGCCCAAGATGCAGCGCCAGTGTGGCAAACAAGCCTGCGCCGATGCCTGCGAGATAGACCAGATTGAGTGGATACAGAGTTGCGGTTTCTATGTCGGCGAGGAACGGCCGTCCAAGCCCCACGTGTGGGTTCCACAGCGGCAGCCGGCCGGCGAGCAGCGACTCGCGATAATACTGTTTATAGAACACGTGCATCCGTCCCCAGTCATCGCCGTCGAGCAACGTGTAATCCGGCCAGAAGAGCGCGGCACTAAGCAAAAGCGCAGCCAGCCCGATTACTGCAATCTCCCTGGCTGCGCCGGGTCGAGTCGTGCCGGCCGGATTCTCGGTCATTGGTTCTTTGCGACCACGATCACCGGCTGGCGGTTGCCACAGTTCAACGGTTGGCCCGAGGAATTTTCGTTCCCGGCGCTTCCGTGAAGTAGCTTATCTGCAAGCTTGGTAGCGCGCTCGCGGTCGACGATCATGCGGTTTGTTCGGTTTCATTATAGCACGGGATGACGATGGAAGTTTCATGACCGCTGCTCGACGCTAGTGGACTGTACATCCGGCGAAAGCCTTTTCACGCCGCCGTTTGACGCATCGTTTACTCTTTGCGCCAAGCAAGCCATCCCGTGATCACGATGCTTGCTCCTTTTCATCCTCCCGTTGGATGATGTCGGACTGTGGCAAACACCATGCTCGATTCATTGAATCCAAGTCCCGTGAATTCGTCGCTTGTGTCGGGGCCGAAGCTCGTCGCACGTGCGATCTGGTGGAGCTGGGCTCTGTTTTTCCTGGTTCTTGGGTCACGGTTGGTCGTTTTTGCCTATGCGGGGAGCCCGTTGCCGTACTACGACCAGTGGATCGCGGAATATAATAACATGCTCCTCGGAGCTGTAGGCGGGAACGGCGTTTTGAGTACGCTCTTCGTTCCGCACAACGAGCACCTGCCCGTCATTCCCAGGCTGCTGTGCCTCATCGGATACCTGCTGAACGGTTACTGGGATGTGGAGTTTCTAGCGATCTGTTCCGCGTTCGTCCGGGCCTTTGTTGCGATGTTTGCGTTCCGCCTTCTATCGTCTGGATCGACCGCGGCTAAAGGGGCGATCTTCATGGCATGTGTCGTGGTTTTTGCCGCGCCGCTATCGGGCTACAATCAACTGTGCGGGTTTCAGGTGTGCTTTTATTTCGCTGAGCTGGCGCTGCTTTGGTCGATCTGGACCGTGCTTCGCTGGACCTCACCTTGGCGGAGCGGGTTAACTCTGGTTTTCAGCCTGGTAATCGGTTTGTTGAGCCTCGCCTCGGCGATTGTTATTCCGTTCGCCACGCTGATTGTCCATCTGGCTGTGGGCGAACGCCGCCGCGGCTTCTGGATCGCGTGGGCGACTAGCTTGGGAATGGCCGCGCTTTTCGCGTTTATTTCGGCGTCAGCGAATTCGCCCCCCATTTCGTTGAAGAGGGGCTATGAGATCATGCGTTTTTTCTCCGCGCTGCTTTCTTGGCCCCTCCTGAACTCAATCTGCGGAATTGTCGCTGCGGCATTCGTTGCTTTGGGTTTGGTTCGTGTGCTGCGAACTTCTTTGTCTCGATCTCAGGCGTTGGCCGCGGCCTTTGGTCTGAGCGCCTTTGGAGCGGGCAACGCTCTGCTGATCGCAATCAGCCGGACGCCGTCCACCCTCCATATGCGTCACTGGGAAACCCTCGCGCTGCTACCCCTCGGTCTGTTCGCAATCCTCCTCGGCATGGCGCAGGAATTTCCGGGTCGGCGTAAGTTCCTTCATTCCGGTGTGGTGGCCCTTGCGGTGGTATATCTGTTTTTTTTCGCCGCGCTGATCGGAAGTCAAAGCTGGCCCTATATCCGAGCGGCCCACGATGATAGAGACGAAGCGGTGACTCACTATCGCCGGCTGCTGTTGTCCGGAGACATCGTTGTGCGAAGCCTGTGGATGAACGACCGATTGGCGCGCAGAAACTATTCTTTCTTTGATGATTCCATTAATCGGTTCGCGCTTCATCCCGCGGTAGCTAGAAACATAAACGGCGCGCCGCTCTCCTCGTTATCGTTGCTGGCTCCCGAATTAATCCCGACGCGCGAACCGAGCTTCGTGAGCGGTTTGGTGCGAGCAGTGAAAAATGCGGGCTGGATGTTCTTCTTGTTGGGGGGCTTCCTGGCTCTCGCTGCCCTTATTTTTCGAGCGCCGGAGCCGTTGAGTCGTGCGCCATCTTCCTCAGCCAGTTGATCCGCGCCAACTGCCTCGGCGGGCTAATAGCGCCCTGAAGGAAAGGCATCTCTGAGAAGGTGCTGCGCGGACGCGATTGAAGATAACGCGGATTGTTTTGGCTTCGTTATAGCACGGGATGACGATGGAAAGTTTCATCGATGGAGATTCGGACACTGAAGAACCGATCGACAAGGGGAAGCTTCTAACTGACAGCAGGATTCTTGGCGAGGGAGACGAGGTGGACCGGGCGAGCGGTTTCTGTGGCGAGGACGAGCCAGCCAGTTTCATTCAAAGCGGCCATCATGAGCGCGAGATCGAACACATGATGATGAAGGCAGCGGTTCTCTCTGTTTTGCTCGACCCGGGCGCGAAACGCCGCTGGCGATCCTGCGCCCGGATCGCGCGAAATATCGTGTAGCGCGAGCACTTCCTGAACGTGCGATACATCGTCTTCGCAGGTGTTGCGCGCGAAATCCTCGCGCAAGTGCTCTATTGTCGAAATCGGCCGACGATGGTCGAATGACCGTAACGGGTCCGGGAGTAGGAGCACTAGATGACCACCGGGACGTGTCACGCGACGCCACTCAGATAATGCGCGTAGTGGATTTGCGGTATGCTCGAGGCAATGAGAGGAGAGAACGAAGTCGTAAGTGGCATCGGCGATGCCGCTGAGAAGGGTGGCTTCGCGCAGCCATTGGGTGCCAGATGCGCGCGGAGGATCAAAGTGGAACGGACCTCCGTCGCACAGACTGCTTTCCCAAGCCGTCTGCGCGGAGAAGTTCACGTTGTCGATGCGGTCTGCCTGACGGTAAACCGGTAGGAGTCTCCTGGCGGCGAACTCCCGGCTTGGTCCTCCAATTTCCAGCCCGATTGCACGGCGGGTCGCTTCGAGCACCTGGCGTTTCATCGCGAGATGCTGCGGCACAAGTCGATGGCAGGTCGCGGCGACCAGCCATTTCAGCCCACCGCCGCGCAATCGATGGATAAAACGGTGGGTGAGGGACGGTGCCATGGGCTAGGTAAAAGGCCAAACTACGTTGCACGTGAGGCCTGCGGGAAGGCTTTTGAGACAATCGTTCTTTGCCAAGGCGCGTCGGTCTCATTACGACCTGCCGTGCAGCCACTCTGATAACGGCATTCGTGGAAACAGTTCCAATTGGCCGCCGACCGTGCAGTTAATGATTCTGCCGCCGAAGGCGGAAAAGTGAGCGTCGGCGACGGTGTAAAAGTACTCGCTCCCACTCAGATCAGGCAGGTTCCACTTCTGACCGCCCGAAAAATAACGGGGATCGAAATGACTGGTATCGTGTGCCTCGGAGGCGATCGCCTGATTAGCCCGGCCTTTGGTGGCAAAATTATGGTCGCAACCGACAAGTGCGATATCGCGGAACCCCATGTGGAACGCGAGTTGCATTGCAACAAACGTAACGGTGAACCCCTGATAAATACTCATCGAACAATCACGCGCGAATTTCGGTTGATCGGCAGAATGCAGAAAAATCACGTTCTCGCGTGCTTTCACCAGAGGAGCGGCATGCGAATCCAAAAATAGTGGTATGTCGGTTCGGTTGTAGAATTCACAAGTCTGTTCGATGACGAGCGGGTTGACGGCAGTGATGCACGAGGGTCGAAACGCACTACGTTCGAAGAGCAGATGTATTTTATTTAGCCCAAAGGTGAACACGTCTGGCAATAGGTCTAAATTGGTTTCGTTTAGGCTCGGGCCATTACACACGATGACAGCGCGGCCGGATGAGTGCTGATCCCGAAGCTTTCGCAGGCGAGAGCGACTGCGCCACGAGTGTAGTCGAAGATCCCAACGGAGGCGGTCTCGCACTACGCGTAATGCGAATCGATATGGATTCACTGTATCGCGGAATTCCTTAACCGGTGCGTCCTCTTCGATGTCGGTATTTGGAGACATAATCCGTCACTAAAGTAAAAAATTGAAGCGAAGGGTGAAGGTTACCGCCGATATACCAATATTGTCACGGCGACGGCAAAGCAGAAAAGAGGACCAGCACTGGTCCTCAGTTCGAATCTCAAAAATGGCATGCGGAAATTTCTGTAAGACATTACTGCAGGAAACCACGCATAAAATGCGAGATAGCCCGCGAGCAAACCAGCCGGCATGGCCAGCAGTCCGATGTGTGGCATCAACCCCAGAATAAATACGATGCATAGCAAGCCTGTGACTCCGTTGGCGATGTGAGTGATAATATTATTAGTCGTATTATAGAAATGAAGATGCATGGCGGCATATCGTTCGATGAAAAACATCGTACCTAGTAATACCCAGAGAATCCTGTCGGGGAAAACGATGGCGCTTCCGAGCAGCTGTAGAAGGTCGGCGCCGAAAAAGACAGCTGCGGAAAATCCGAGCGCGAAAGCCCAGAGTGCAAGCCGCATGCTCTTTTCGGCAAGCTTGATCATGGCTTCTGTGCGGCCCTCGGCATAAAGTCGTGAGAGCAAAGGCAGCTTGCTGTAAAACGGTGCTTGGGAGAAGGTGCTGACCAGTTGTAACACTCGCAGGCAGAAAAGATAGCTCGCAGAGGCGGCGGCTGACGCAATTTGCGCATGGATGATCCCAGTGGCTTGCACGAGTCCGTAGGACATTGCGACACCCAGACCACTTCGCCAGGTCGCGGGCCAGGTTGCCTTGAGAATTTCCGTATCGCCGTGCGGTGTTGGCAGCGGGTATAACTCGCGGTTATTTATAGTGCGGCACAAGTATTGGTTGCGCCAAACGCCCAGCAAAGCCCAGAATTGGGCAACGACGATCAGCGGAAGCAGTCCCCCGCCCAAGGAGAGAACCCCAAGCGCGGACAGCGCAGCACATGTGCTCGTGAGTGCCTCCCATCGGCGAAGCGCCGCAATTTGATTTAAACCCTGGAGTAGCACGCCGAGATAGCTGGTCCGGAGGTTAACATAGCCCGTAATTACCACAAGGCCCCACGCCAGCCATGCTGATGCGGGCGTTTTCGTTTGATTTATAACGCTGTGCATCAGTGCTGTGCCGCCGAACACCAAACCCGCAAAATACATCGCGGCCAGTCGTATATAGACATAGCGCATCGTGCCAATGATGCGTTGAACAAGGGGCCAATTGGTTGGTGCGCCATTTACTGGGCGGGCGTCTGGCGAGAAGCAGCTCGCATCAGCGGCGCCGGCCAGCGCGGCTGCAATTGCTCGCACAAATGTGAGGCAAAAGCCCATGTCCGCCAGAAGTTGCACTCCGAGGAAAATGGTGAAGAGGGACCAAACGTTGAAATCCGCCGGATCAAACCGGTGCAAAACGAGTGGCAGTATTAATAGCGATCCAACCGTCCGGGAAAGAAAACTTGCCCATGTATTGAGAGTGGGTGAACTCCAGAGAGCCGAAAACATGGACGGATCAGTTGGAGGCCCAACGCAGCTTCAGGTGTCGAGGCAGCGAGGATCTGGATCGGGGTAACAGTAAGTCGCGCTCTCGGCTGTTGAAAGTAACATACTTTCCTGCGCCTCGAGCGATCGCCTGCGGTTGAAACTCGTGCCTGTGCTTAACCGTGTCGGACTCAAATGACCGCCACATCGCGCGGGACTGGATCCAAGGTGGATGGTTAATCCTTGGCCGCTGAGATGTCGGCGGCCCCGCAGTGTCTTCGCGCGTATCATTTCAGCGCACGTCACGCCTGCATCCTGTAACTCTGCGAGTAGCGCACATGCCGGGGGCGGTTACGGTATGGTTCCGGATGTTTGAAATATCGCAAGGTATGACGATACTGGCGCCAAATCTGCGCCTGGACGGAATGCAACGAAATTGCCCCATGCTTCGGGATCGCACAGCGAGCAGGGGTATTGCTGCCATCTCCGCCAGCAGTGAGTTGTTCCATACCTAATAATTGGCCACCATTCGGATAGATACACTGTATAGCCTGCCGCCAGTAAACAATTACCCAACGTTCGGTAATCGTATTTCAATGGCAGCGTCTTGCGATCTTCGAATTCGCACAATATCACTTCCGGACGCAGGCGCTCCCAAGGGAAGCCGCGTAACACAAAGAGATCATAACCTTCCGCATCGACCTTCAGAAAATCGACATGGCTGACCGTTTGAGGAGTCAAGGTGCTCGACAACGTAACGAGCCTCACCCGTTGAGCCTCGCGATGGGTTGGGCGAAATGCGGAAAGACTTGATATCCCGTGTGATTCTTCACTCGTAAAGAACGGCACCCCGTCCGCCTCATGGTCGGATACGGCAACCTCGTGCAAGTGTAATTTGGGGGATGGCGACAGGTGGCGATGCAATTCCGCCAAGTTGCGCGAATCGGGTTCGAACGCATGAACCGTCCATCCTCGCCGCAAATAAGGCCCCGACGTCTCGCCGTAATGTGCGCCTACATCCACCATCAATCCGTCGCGCCTTTGAGCAAAGTAGTATTCGATCAGCGTCGCCTCAGAAAACCCCGTATTGCGGGGCCTCAGGCGAGCGACGATTGATTCAGTCAGCTCGCGGCCCAGGAGTTTGCGGACCGCGCCTTTGAGCATCGCTTTCATGGCACGTGATACGACCCTATCGAGCAGCTACCGACGCGCACAAGCTGGTGATAGAGCGCCAGAATCTCGGCTAGATTCCAGCCGGTTTGGTCATCGATATCGACCGACTCGAGTTGTGGTGTCTCGAATAGCAACGGCCTGCGCCCGATACGGGAGCAATTGGCGCGGAAGCTCTCACGAGTAAATAAGTATAAATTGGAATTCTCTTCGAACCACGGCTCGAGATCCTGGGTGCGCAGGAGGTTGGCGGGATCATGGTTCACCGGCGAGCCGTCGGCGCGAAAGAAACGGGTTTGGCGGCGGTTGACCGAAAAGAGGCTGTCGGCTGCACCGGTGCCCAGCGCGGATTGGTATTGTTCCAGCGCCCGCCGAATCGAGGTCCCGCTTAACAGGGGATTGGTGGTATGGGTCATCAGGTAGATGTCCGCTGGTGTGGCGGCGACGTCCTCGGCCAGTATCTTGTTCATACTCACGTGGTCCCCGCGAAGCGCCGGAATGCGGTCGCGGATTTGGATGCGATCGCTCTCGATCAGGCCGTGTTCGGTGAGTATTGCGCGAGCGTCGGTGTTGATCACTACGCGAGAGATCTCGGGCAGGGCCAGGAGCGTATCTAGAATCCAGCGGAACAGCGGCTTGTTGGCGAATGAGCGAAAGTTCTTGGACTTCACGCGCTCGCTGTGAGCCTTCATGGGTAATAACGCAACGATCACGGGGCTTGGAGCGGACATGCTATAACCTTTTCGTCAGTGTTTCTCGCAGTTTCGCTATCCCAATCGTGCAAGTATGCATGAGCATGGTAATATCGAGGCTATAAGCGAGGAGCCTATAGCCTTCTTTAGCTCGCTGTAATAGCTCCTCTACATCGGGCTGGACGACGTGTATCCCAGGAACGACATTATGGCGCTGGCAGGCGGCAAGGATTTGTTGGCGTGCAGCCAGATACTGGGGGTGTTGAAACTGGCCGGTTATTCCCATCGAAGCGGTGAGATCATAAGGACCAATGAATACGGCATCAATTCCCGCGACAGCCAAGATTTCATCAATATTCTCTACTGCGTCGATGTGCTCGATCTGGATCGTCGTAAAGATTTCGTCATTTGCGGTCGCGAATTCCTCTTCGACTCGCAGACCGAAGCGATTTGCACGACAGAAACCGACGCCCCGTCGACCTTGTGGAGGATACTTCACCGCGGAAACGAGCAGTTCTGCTTCAGCACGAGTATTTATGAGCGGGCAAATGACACCGAGAGCGCCGGCATCGATGTAGCGTTTTACCAGCGCGTAATCGACGCCATGCAGCCGAACCATCGGGGCGCAATTGGCATTCCCGGCGGTGATTGCCTGGAACAATTGCTGTGTCTGTGGTAAATCTACGGCGGAATGCTCAACATCGATGCACACGTAATCGAAGGCGCAGGCGGCGAGCAATTCGGCGATGATTGGGCTGCCGGAGTTGCACCACGTCCCTACGACCGTCTGGCCGGATTTCAGCGTCTCGCGAAGGTTTGGCATGGGTGGCGAAAATAGAAGAGCACTCGACGCAGCCCGTTTGGAGTTGGCAGGCGCAGCATCGCGCGGCATTTGCATGTGTCCCATGCTGGAGTTCCATAAGCCGCGTCCGCAATAGTCGAATCGGATGCCGTGTGCTCACTCGCGCGGTGGAATTGGAGGCGCGAACCGAGCGGCCGGGGCCTAAAACGTTGAACAAGTTACCTCGTGCACGCAGGAGTTTTGATTCCCTCGTCCCTCGTCGGGCGAAGACCAAACGTTGATTTACCGCTCCAGTTACGGCTATTTGAAAAGAGAATGAAACTCCGGCTCTTTCAAGCATGGCGGGACGATCCCCGCGCTCGCAGTCCTGCACGGCCGCTATGGAGGAGCAATGATTGATCCGCGGCTTACCCTCATCACCATTTGCAAGGGCAATTCAGAGGGGTTGGATCTCACCTTGGAGAGCGCGGCTGCACTGCGTGCTGCCGGCGCCGAGCATGTGGTGATCGATGGCGGATCGGCGCATGACGATTCTGCCGGCGCGAAAGTGGAATGCGACGGAGGTGTGCGTCTGGTGCGACGTTCTCCTGAAGGTATTGCGGATGCATTTAATACCGGTATCGCCAGCGCTGGCGGAGAATGGGTGTGGTTTCTGAATGCCGGAGATCGGGTCGACCCACGTCTCGCACCAGGATTTCTCATGACGCTGCTCGATACCACGCGTGCAGACGTGGTCATCGGCGGCATCACTTATGAAGGCGAATCGGCACCCCGGCCACATTTGCCAGCCGACAGCCAGTGGCCACCGTTTCGCTCTTGGATCCCGCATCCCTCCACCCTGGTTCGACGTCGTCTGTTCCTCCGGTTTGGGCCATTTGATAAACGCTATACCATAGCAATGGACTATGAGTGGTGGTTGAGGGTGCTCCAACGGGGCGCGCCCGTTGATGTTCTAGCTGTGCCGTTCACCGTGTTTGCTCCGGGGGGGGTCAGTCAGCTGCCCGAATCCCGTTCAGTCATCCGATGGGAGAAGAGTCACGCGCTTCGCCGTCATCAGGCGATTCTCTGGCGGTCCTGGCTTGCTGCCACGATGCATCTGACCCGCGCTTGCGTGGGTGCTTTGATATATCGCTTCGCCCGCAAGCCACCGCGTCCGCGATGATGTGCCGCCGCGCGAGACGATCTATTCGCCGCGATTCGAGAACGTTTCAGAATGAGTGAACACTGGCTCATCGTTTCGCATGAGGCATCCAATTCCGGAGCCCCGCGAATGCTGCTCGAGATTCTCTGCGAAATCAGGGCGGTGCGTGGAGCCGAATGGACATGTGAGATTTTGTTGCGGCGCGGAGGCCCTTTGCAGGCCGAGTTTGCCGCTTTGGGGAAGATTCACCTTTTGTCGCATTCCTTGGCGGAGGGGCCGACGGTGCGCGCGGGTTTATTTCGAAGATTTTTCGACCGGCCGATCATGCACCCGCGGCGGCTGGCGCGCGTGATAAGGCAGTGGCAGCCGCGGCGATTCGATCTCATTTATAATAATACCGCGACGAACGGATATCTGCTCTCGAAATTGAGGAGCTTGGAGTGCCCGATTCTCACTCACGTGCACGAGCTGGCATATGCCATGCGGCATCTCACGAGCCCTGCGGCCCTCGCTCAAACGCTCGCGAACACCGACCGCTTTATCGCCGCTTCACCGGTGGTTATGGCGGACCTCGTCGAGTGTGGCGCCACGAGAGATCGAATCACGGTGGTACTGAACTTCCTGACCTCGCTCCCGCAGACATCCAGCGACGAAATGCGCAAGGCGCTGCGCCGGGATCTGGATCTGCCGGCAGATGCGTATGTGATTACTGGATGCGGTCACCTTCACTGGTTGAAGGGACCGGACCTGTTCGTCGAAGTGGCCGCAGCTCTATCGCGCCTTACGCGGAGGGAGCTGGTATTCCCGTGGATCGGGGGAGTGATGGACCGGCGGTTCGCGATGAAGGTGCGAAGGCTCGTGCGAAATCGCGGGCTGGGGCACACGGTCCGCTTTGTCGGCGAAGTATCGGATGCGAAACCTTGGTTCGCCGCCAGCGATTGTGTCATCGTCACCTCCCGGATCGAGAGCTTTAGCCTGGTTGCCTTGGAGGCGGCTGCGCTTGGAAGACCGGTGCTCGGGTTTGACGACGCTCGCGGTTTACTGAGTCTCCTGGGCGACGCACCGGGTTTGGTGGTGCCCAGACTCGACGCCGCGGCGATGGCTTCGAGAGTATTGGGAGTTCTGCAGGATCCCGAAAAAGCCCGCGAATGCGGGCAACGTTTACATCGCAAAGTGGCGGCGCAATTTATGGCGGAGCCGCAAATCCGGACAATTTTGTCGGTCACGGATGAATTAACGACAAGCTGGAGGAAGCGGTGACCCAAGACTCTCTCGTTTGCGGCGTGGTGGTTACGTATAATCCGGACGATGACGTGCTCGAAAATCTGCGGGTCGTGGTGGCCGAGTGCGGCCATGTGATTGTGGTCGATAACGCGTCTCCGCCGGATTGGCAGGCGCGCCTTGCGGCTATCCCGGGAGTGGAATGTTGTTTTCTGCCCGAAAACCGGGGAGTGGCGGCCGCACTCAATATCGGCGCTCAACGAGCGGTTGCTGCGGGCTGTCATTGGATCGTGACCTTCGATCAGGATAGTAAACCGGAAGACGGCATGGGGGCCGCTTTGCTGGCGGCACGCCAACGCCACTCCCGGGCCGCAGTCATCGGTCCGCGCATTGTGGAAAAGACGCTCGTGTCGGGCGGATACCGCTGGCTGCGACGGCATCCGCTTTGTGGCTGTTTGTTTCAACGCGTGGAATGCCAGGGGGACGATTTGCCGGAAGTGACGATGGTAATTACCTCTGGCGCGATGCTCGACCTGGCAACGTGGAAGGCAGTGGGAGGGTTTGATGAGGATCTCTTTATCGACTACGTCGACATCGACTATTGCCTGAGGGTTGATCGCTTAGGCCGAGCCATTGCTGTGGCTAGGGCGGCAACGCTTCAACATAGGCTGGGCGACAGACGGCTTCGGTATCTGTTGGGAAAAGAGTTCAGGCCGATGTATCATTCAGCATTGCGACATTATTATATCGCAAGAAATCGCATGCGGGTATGGCGTCGACATGCGCGCGCGGTGCCCCATTGGGCCTTGTTCGATCTGTGCTTTGCGGTGGGCAATACAATTCGTGTCGCCCTCTTCGAGCCGGAGAAATGGCGCAAAGTGAAGGCGATGGTGCTCGGCACCTGGGACGGGTTGATGGGTCGAACCGGCCCGTGTCCGGATGGACGGCGAAAGTCGGTTTAACGTTAATAATGTCTGGTCGCCGTTGGAGGCCGGCAGGCAACCCCAGAAATCGTCACCCTCCCGGGGTGTACGGGCCGCTGCTCCCACACGTTAGCGAGGTGTGGCGGCGATCTTGGTGGATCACGATCACCGCTAAGCTAAGAGGCCGTACGCTGGATATTGCGTTGGCAATGTGCATCACGCAGCGTGCGCGTGTGCCCACGCCGGAGATCCCGCTGCTTTCCATCATCATCGTAGCCTACAAATCACGCGATGAGATCGGCGCGTGCCTGGCCTCGTTGCCGCGAATGCTATCGGCGGGTTCGGTGGAGATCGTCGTCGTGGATAACTCGCCGGGCGACGGCACCGGCGAGCTGATCCGCCAGCGGTTTTCCCACGTCGAGTATGTCACGCCCATCACGAACCTTGGGTTTGGGCGTGCGAACAATCTCGGTTACGCGCTCACACATGGGAAATTCGTCCTTTTTTTGAATCCGGATACGGTCTGCAACGAGACCGCGTTCGCGCATTGCCTTTCACGTTTGCAAGAGGAGCCAGACATCGGCCTGATTTCGCCGCGGCTCATGCAGGCTGACGGCACTATGGATCTCGCCTGCCGCCGCTCGATTCCGACGCTCTGGGATGGGTTTTGCCGCGCGAGCGGACTCGCCGTGCGATTTTCGCATCGCGCGCTGTTCGCCGGCTACAACCTCACCCATCTGCCAGTCGACGGCACCCATGAGGTGGGCGCGATCAATGGCGCGTTCATGCTCGGACCCCGCCGCGCGTTCGAGGCCGTTGCGACCGGCGGGGCGGTTTTTGACGAGCGTTTTTTCATGTATGGCGATGACCTCGATCTCTGTATCCGGATTTCCAATGCAGGCTGGCGGATCGTCTATGACGGGCGGGTGCAGATCACGCATCTCAAGGGGTTGAGCGTGGCGAAGAATTACGACGCGATGTCACGCGCGATCTTCGACGCGAATCGCGACGTCTACCTGAAGCATTTTAATCCGCGGGGCTCGGCGTGGGTGCGCTGGAAATACCACGCGGCGTTCGGCGTGTGGAAATGGATCGCGCTGCGGCGCGCGAAGCGGCGCGCTTACCGTCAGGTGCGGCCGGTCTGATCCGCGGATTGCGCGTTGATCGGTTGCCGCTCTGACGATTCCTCAGTACGCGTTTTTCCAGCGCACGAAGGTCAGGAGCAGGATTTGCAGGTCGAGCCAGAGCGACCAGTTTTCTATATAGTATATATCGTGCTGGATGCGCTGCGCGATCGAGCTGTCGCCGCGGAGCCCGTTGACTTGCGCCCAGCCGCTCATGCCCGGTTTTACGAGGTGACGCGGAAGGTAGTGCGGAATCTCGGCGGACAACCGGTCCACGTGCAACGGGCGCTCGGGCCGTGGGCCGATCAGGCTCATGTCGCCGCGCAGCACGTTCCAGAACTGCGGAATTTCGTCGAGGTTCCAGCGACGCATGAATGTGCCGATCGCCAGCAGCCGGGCATCGCCGCGCGCGGTGCTCTGGCGCTCACCGTCGCGCGCCGCGGCCTCCGGGACCATGCTGCGCAGCTTGTAGAGGGTGAAGGTCCGATGTCCTGAGCCGATCCGCGTCTGGCGGAAAAATACCGGTCCGTCGGGCGACTCGCGTTTGATCAACACGGCCAGCACCGCAATGAGCGGGGCCGACAACGCGAGTCCGAACGCCGCGCCAACGAGGTCGATGAAGCGTTTGAGCGCACGGCTGAAGAGCTTGTTGATTGCGAGCTCGTCTACCCCCAGCACGGGCAGGCGGCCCACCGTCTGAAGACGCAGACCGCTGAGCAGGATCTGGAAAGAGCTTGGGATCACCTTCCACTCGACGTAGGCGCGCTCGCAGCCGTTGACGACGCGCAGGAGCTGCTCGCGCGGCAGGTCCGTGCGCGAGGCGATCAGGATGTCGATCTCCTCGCGGATGAGGATGGCGGCCAGGTCGTCGTCGAGCGACCCGAGCATTGTCGCCTGGGCCGGAGTCTCGCCCGGCAAGGCGATGAATCCACGAAACCGATACGGATGCGCCGGCTGGCTGGAGAGCTCTTCCGCCAGGGCCGCCGCCGCCTCGTTCCACCCGAGCACCGCGATCTGTTGGCGGATTTGTTCACGCCAGCGCGGCCGGACGAGCGCCGAGTAGAATGCGCTGCGCCACAGAAACATCAACGCGAGCACGCACGCATATCCGATCGGTACAAACAATCGGGAGATCGGCGGATCGAATTTCACGACCAGCGCGAGCCCGAGATAGGCCGCAAGCCAATAGGTGGTCGCTTTGATGATGAGCGCCAGGCTCTGGTATTTCCGCAGCAGCAGCCGCTCCTCATAGAGGTTCAGCTGTGCGAAACCCGCGACGAGGAAGGCGACGCCGAGCAGCAGCAGCGGAACGTAATTCGCGAAACGCGGATCGGGCACGTCGATCACCGCGAAATTCTGCAGCGGCGATTCGTAACGTAGCCAGTAGGCCAGCGCGAGGGCTGCAAACGCCACGAGGGTGTCGCCCACGAGGAGCCACGCCGGGAGGACGACTTTGCGCAGTCGGCTGGAACTCGTGCGGGTCATGCGACGTATCTCATCGTGGCGGCTCCGGGAGCAAGGCGAGCAGGAATCGGCCCGGCAGCCAGCCCTTGGCCGGAAAGAGGTCGCTCGCGAACTCGGCGGTAACGCGATTTTCCTGCACAATATAGCCGTCCATCAAGGGTTCCCCTTCCGGGTGCAGCGCCAGAACGCCGTAGCCAGGACGCTGGCGGCGATACGAGCGGACGAGCGCAGGTTCGTCACCGGTCGGCGCGGAAAGGAACGCACGAAAATCATCGCGGTGCGTGCGAGCGCGGCGGGCGAGGGCGGTGGCAAACGCTTCGTCGCCGCCGGCGGCGGAGCGAAAACTCCCGGCGTCCGATCCCGTGCGCCAGGCAGCGTAAGCCCGGGCCCAGGCAGCGCCCGCGAGTTCACCTCCCAGTTCCTGGCGCGCGTGGATCGCGGATTGCGCCGCGAGGAACCGGGCGGTTGCGCCGTTGTGCGCACGCAATGCGGCCAGCCCGGCAGGGGAGTCGCCGCGCCACCAACGTATCCAATTCTCGGTTACGGCAGCTCTCGGATGTAGCGCGCGCAGGCCGTCGAAGAGCCGAACCATCTCCGCGTGAATTGCCGGAAGATGCGGGGCCAGCGCCGGCACTTCCCAGGCCGCGGAGGTGATGCTGCGGGGGTCGTTGATCCATTCGAGCGCGAAGGCTCGAACGGCGGAGTCGACGCGCCCGCTTTCCAGCCACGCCAGGCCGAGCCCAAAGTAGACGCCTCCTTTGTCCGGCACCAACCGGGCGGCCGCGGTGAAGTGGCGCACGGCGTCGCTCGGACGCGACTGTTCCAAATACAGCCAGCCAAGATTGAAATGCGCGAACTCCTGGTGCACGCCGGTGGCGAGCGAGCGTTCGAGAAGTTTGGCGGCGCGGGTTGCGAGCGCGGCACGTTCGGCGGGATCACGCAGCGTGAACCGCGCCACGATCAAGTGGCCGGCGTGCTGATGATCGAAGTGGGGGTCGTGCGGAGCGAGGGCCGTGGCGCGATCCAGTGCCGCACGAAAACTCCGCTGATCGCCCTGCTCGAGTGCGACGAGGGCGTTCTCATAGGCGTGGCGCGCCCGCAAGTCACGAAGGGTGGCGGGAACTGCGACGGCCACGATCACGGCCAGCGCAGCCAGCGTGAGCGTTCGCCGGCGTGCGTTGGCCGGAGAATGCTCGCGCCTGTCGGCGCCCGCAGCCGAGAGAAGCGCGACATTGGCCGCCACGACGGCGGCAAACACCGGCAGATCGAGCTGATGGTCGGTGAGCGACACCAAGCCATAGCCGCCCAGGCTGGCGATGGCTGCCCGGACCGTGGGCTGCCGTCGGGCGTGAAATGCGATCATGGATACGCCGAGCAGGATCAGCCCTGCGCCTGCCATGCCTGCTGCGCCGGTGGTCGCCCAGAGTTGGGCGGGCGTGGAGTGCAGTTGCAGGACGTTGTCGACGCCTCCGTCGAGCTGCGCGCGAACGCGCGGATAAGCGAGCGGCACGGTGCCGGGACCCCAGCCCAACAGCGGACGCGCCGCACCGAGTCGCAGACCAGCCTCGATCATCGCCCGGCGCTGCACGTTGCTCTCTTCCGCGCTCGCACTCCAGCGACGATGCACGACTAGGTCGCGCAGCCGCGGATTCGTGGCAATAAGCAGCGAAACGACGGCGGCGAGCCCGGCGAGGAGCGCGAGTTTGCGCAGACGCGACCAACGGCCGAAAACAACGAAGGCCAGCGAGGCCGTGGTGGCCACGACGGCGAGCGCGAGGGCGCTGCCGCGGCTGCTCGTGCTCGCGACGACCAGCAGGCCGAGGCTCGCGCTCGCCGCCCATCCAGCCCGCGCGAGCCCGCGGGCGTGGTGGATCTCCAGCGCGATCCAGGGAAGAAACAGAACGACTGCGCCTGCGGTGTAGGTGGAGTGGCCGAACGGAATGTCGTTGCGGACGCCCCAAGGCAGCGGCCAGGTGCCGCCCCACCAGCCGGCAAATGCGAACAGGATGAACAGCGTGCCTGCTCCCGCGAAAAACAGACCGATCCTCCGTGGCAGCGATACGGACCAGGCGTGATATAGGACGAAGATGAGCGCGGTGCCGCCGAGCGAGGGCCAGATCCGCGGGAGGCTCGCCGGCGCGAATGGGCTGCTGATGGCTGCCGCGATCACTGAGACGACGAAAACCACCAGACCGCATGTCAGAATCGGCGGCGGCAGCCGCCACGAACTCTTTGCGAACGTACCGAGGAACAACGCCACGATTGGCGCCAGCCACAGCAACGTCACAATCAACGCCCACGGCCACGTGTGCATGCGCGTCGCGGAGGGATGGGCGAACGTCACCGCGGCGAGGACGATGAGCCACGCAATCGTGACGAGGTGCGGCAGCCGCGAGCGGTCATTGGCCGAGAGCTCACGGACACCCGTGGCGCCGCCGGTGGCGGGCGGAGTGCCCGCGCTCCCAAAGGTTTGCGCGTGGACGGAAGCAGCGGGGCGCGGCATCGATGCGGCCATCACAGCGACCGCCGGAACTTCGCGCAAGTCCGTCGGGGCCACGTGCGACGCGCTCGCGGTTTTTGCCGAGTTCTTGACGGTGCTTGGCGTCGGGCGGCAGGCTGGCGCGATGTCGTTGCCGACGCTGCCGCCGAAAAGGAAACTGCCCGTTGCGAAACTCGCGATCGCGGCCGGGCTCGGCGTTGTCGTGGTCGGCGTCATCCTGCAACTCGTCGGCTGGCAGGTCGCTTGGAACGAGGCGCGACGGCTCGTCACACTCGGCGCCGAAAACGTCACGAGCGCGGGGCCGGCGATCTTTTTCGCGGCCATGGCCGTGTTGCCCGCCTTCGGCGTGCCGATGGCGCCGTTTGCGCTCGCGGCCGGACCGCTCTTCGGCGAACGCCTCGGGTTTCCCGCGATCATCCTGCTCGGCATCGCGGCGCTCACGTTCAACCTGACCGTGACTTACTGGCTTGCGCGTCGCTGGCTGCGGCCGTGGCTCACGCGCGTGCTGGGGCATTTCGGTTACCGCATTCCGCAGGTTGATCGCGAGGACATAACCGACCTCATCGTGCTGCTGCGCGTGACGCCCGGATTTCCGTTTTTCGTGCAGAACTATCTGCTGGGCCTCGCGGACGCGCCGTTCCTGCGTTATCTCGCGATCTCGTGCGCGATCCAGTGGCCGATCAACTGCGGATTCATGTTGTTCGGCGATGCGCTCAGCCAGGGCCGCGGCAAGGTGATCATCACGGCGGTCCTGTTGATCGCGGCTCTGAGCGTGGGAACGCACCTGGTGCGGAAACACCTGGCCAAGAAAAAGGCCGCCGCATGAGAACGCCTCCTCCGGTATCGTCCGCCGGAGCGGACTCGCTGCTGGACGACACGCCGCGAGCGGAGAGCGTCACGGAGTTCACGCGGCGCGTGAAGCACGTGCTGGAAACCGGCGTACGTCCGGGCTGGATACGCGGTGAAGTATCGAACCTGCGCGCGCAGGCCAGCGGACATTTCTATTTCTCGCTCAAGGATGCCGGCGCGCAGCTCAGCGCGGTGTTGTTTCGCGGCGACGCGATGCGGCAAAACGTGAAGTTGCGCGACGGCGCGCAGGTGGTCGTCTACGGCGAGGTGAGCGTCTACGAAGCGCGCGGGCAATATCAGCTCATCGTGCGGCTGGTCGTCGACGACGGGCTCGGCCGCCTGCAACGCGAGTTCGAGGTGCTGAAGGCGCGACTCGCGGCCGAGGGGTTGTTCGCGGCCGAGCGGAAGAAAGCGGTGCCGACGATGCCGTTGGTCGTGGGCTTCATCACTTCGCCGACGGGCGCGGCGGTGCAGGATTTCGCGCGGATTGTGATGCGGCGCAAATGGTGCGGGCGCATGATCGTGCTGCCGGCGAAGGTGCAGGGCGCGGGCGCGGCGGCCGAGATGATCGCGATGCTGCGGTGCGCACAGGAGCTGCAGATTTTCGATCTGCTGGTGATCGGGCGCGGCGGCGGAAGCCTCGAGGATCTGTGGGCCTTCAACGAGGAGCCGCTCGTGCGCGCGGTGGCGGAGTGCACGGTGCCGATCATCTCGGCGGTGGGGCACGAGATCGATTTCACGTTATGCGACTTCGCGGCGGACGTGCGGGCGGAGACGCCGAGCGCGGCGGCGGAGCTGATCACGAGTCATTTCATTGGTTGTTCCGATCGCGTGCGGCAGGCGGAGGAAGCGATGACAACACTCGTCGATGCCGGGGTTCGTCACGCCACCGCGGAGCTGGATCACGCGCGCTCGCGGTTGCGGCTGTTGACGCCTGCGACGCAGATCGAGCAGGGGTTTCTGCGACTCGACGATCTGGCGAATCGCCTCAATTCAGCGCTGCGGCATTCGACGCAGGCGCGGCGGGAGCAGTTGAACGAGTTGAGGAGCTTGCTCGCACATCGCTCGCCCGAGCGCCGCGTGCAGATCGAATCGCACCGGCTGCTGGCGCTCTGGAAACGATTGCAGGCGGCGAGCCCCGCATCGGTGCTGAACCGTGGATTTGTTATTATGAAAGACGACCACGGAACTCCCGTGATGCGTCGCGCCGCCGTGCAGCCTGGCCAGAGGCTCACGGCGGAATTCGGTGACGGCCCTCTCACCGTTCGCTCGGAGTAGCCAAGGCTTTTTTAGCTGGTGAAAAGGTGCAGGCTGGGCGCCTGCACGGCGTTCGACGTGAGTGAAATGCCGGGCGTTTCGGACCACGCAGAAAAGATTACGCTTGGCAGCGGCCCGCACTTAATAATTATCACAACTTGCCTCGTTCGATACCCCGTTTTTGAACGTCGCCCACCCCGCAAACCCTGATCCTCATGAACGCATTCCAACCCACCCTTCGCCGCACGTGCTGTGCGGTGTTCGCCCTGGCCGCGACCGTGCAGGCGCAAACCACGAGATCGACCGTGAGCGCGCCGGCGGCGGACAACATTGTCCGGCTCTCGGAATTTCAGGTCACGACGACGGCCGACAAAGGCTATCGTCCGGGCAACTCCGTGTCGGCGACCCGCGTCGACACGCCGATCAAGGATCTGCCGTTCTCGATCAGCGCGTTCACCGAGCAGTTCATCGAGGACATCGGTGCGCTCGAGTTGCTCGACGTGGTGAGCTACGCGCCGGGCGTGACGAGTGGCGCGAAGGAGTTCACGCAGGGCAACAATCGCTTTTCGATCCGCGGCTTCGATGGCGATGTGACGCCGCAGCGCAATGGGTTCGTTGGCAACCGCTATGTGGATTCCGGCAATATCCAGCGCGTCGAAGTCGTGAAGGGGCCGTCGTCGCTGCTCTACGGGCAGATCACTCCCGGCGGCACGGTGAACTATATCACGAAGCGCCCGACCGAGCGGTCGTTCGTGAAGGTGAAGCAGCAGATCGGCACGGACGAATTCTGGCGGACGGAGCTCGACGTGAACCGGGCGATGGCGAACGGGCGCGTGAATGCGCGCTTGATCGCGGCCTACGAGAACACTCTGGCTTGGACGAACCCCGGCGGCGGCGATTCGCAGTTGCTCGCCGGCAGCGTATCGGCGCGCCTGACCGATCGCGTGAACGTGATTCTCGACTACGAGAATTACAGCCGGCAGCAGACACCGCTCGTCAGCATGAAGCCAAATCTCGCAGTGAATGTGGCGGCGACGGCGGCTAACTTCCCGCGCGTGGCGGACCGCGCGCGCGCGCAGGCTTACGTCGATGTGGGCAACCTCAATCTCGGGTTCATGGACTACGCGCCGCTGCCGCACGATTTCAACTACGTCGGCAACGGTGATTATCGAAACGGCGACTTCGATTCGTTCAACGCGGAGGTGAACATGAAGCTCGGTACGGATTGGAGTGCGCGCGCGAACTTCGGGTGGAACGATTTTAAGGTGAGCAACAAGCTCACGGGCCTGGGCGAATTCACGATCGTGCCGGCGGCCGCTTATCTCGCGACGCGGAGCCGTTTCGATTATGTCGCCGAGGCGCGGGCGAATCCGAGGGCCGTGCTCGCGGATCCATCGAAGACGGCGAGTGCGCTGTTGACGCGCCGCAAGCGGCTCGAGGAATCGTTTGGCGATTCGCGCACGTATCAAGTCGAGCTGACCGGCCGTCTCCAGGTCGGCGACGTCACCGTGAAGCCGCTCTTTGGCGCCTATCTCAGCGAGATCGGCACCGGCAGCTTTCGGCGCGAGAGCAACTCCGCTCCGCCGGCTGGGCTGGCCAACGAGAACACGGCGCCGAATCAACATTTCCAGCCGTGGGATTACAACAATCCGTCGACCTGGGATCACACGCCGGCCTACAACGTGAACACGATTCCGAACGTGAACTCGTTCAACGAAAGCGACGGCGAGGAGACCGCGGTCTACGGGTTGTTGAACGCGAGTTTCTTCAAAGATCGCCTGATCCTCATCGGCGGGGCGCGCTGGAACAAGACCGAGACCGTGAGCACGGATTTCCGCCCGACGCTCGCGACTCCGGCGCTGCCGCCGAGCCGGGGCGCGGAGTTCTCCGCGAAGAAGACCACCCCGCAGTTTGGCGCGGGCTTCAAGGTGCGCCCGGACCTGCTGCTGTTTGCGAGCTACTCGGAGTCGTTCTTCATCGAGGACCGCAGCCTCACGTCATTTAATCCTGGATACAATCCGGCGCTGCCCTCGGGCGCGACGAATCGCGTGACGATCTCCGAGCCGGCGAAGCCGACCACGGGCAGCGGCTACGAGATCGGCGCGAAGACGGACTTCTTCGACGGCCGGATCTCGTCGACGATTTCGCTGTTCCACCTCGAGCGCGAAAACCGGATTCTCCGTTTCCGCGAGACGGCGGCGGATGGCACGTTTCCGACGATCACGCGGCAGGGCACGGTCGACGAGAGCGAGGGCGTCGAGCTGGAGGTCACGTGGTCGCCCATGGACAACTGGCAGGTCTACGCGACGCTGAGCAAGATGGACATCAAGACGACGAAGGCCGTCTTCCCGGCGATCCCGCAGAACGCCGATCCGGTTTACCAGGCGGCGTATGAGGCGGCCTACAACGAAGCGAAGGGACTCATCCTGAACGCCGTGCCGGAAGGCTCGGCCGAGACGCTCGCGACGTTGTGGACGCGTTACAACTTCCGCGAAGGCGCATTCAAGAACTGGTGGATCGGCGGCGGCTTCGTGCACACCGGCGACAAGGCGCAACGCACCGCGAATCCGACGCTCTTCATCGAGAGCAGCACGATCTTCGATGCGGTTGTCGGCTACGATTGGAAGATGTCGCGCTCGGCCTGGTCGGGCACGCTGAGCTGGAAAAACATCGAGGACACGGAGTACTTCAACGCGAACCAATCGCGCGGTCTGCCCGGTCGCGTGATCCTGTCGATCTCGACCCGATTCTGATTCGCGCGGGGAGCCCCGCCGCTCATGGTGAGGCTCCGCAGGAGAAACAGCTCCCGCGGACAAATGCCCGCCGACTACAGTAGTCGCGCGGGCCGATAATCGGCCGCGCCGCGATGCTTGCGCGCGAGCGGTTTCACTTCGGCGAGAAAAGCGTCGACCTGATGCGGCGCGGCACCGACGAAGCGCGCGTTTTCAGAAAGGATCGCCTGGAGCGCGCGTTTGCCGAGGCCAATGCGTTTGTCGCCGGCGAGCCGGCCGAGCAGGTCGGCGTCGCCGTTGCCGGAACGCAGCGCCTTCGCGGCGGCCAGCGCGTGTTCCTTGATCGCTTCGTGCGCGGTCTCGCGGCCGGCGCCGTGCTTCACGGCTTCCATCAGGATCGTGGTGGTCGCAAGGAAGGGCAGGTTGCGCTCGTTCTCGGCGGCGACGGCAGCGGGGAAAACTTCCATCTGGCGCAGCACCGTGAGGTAAGTCTCGAGCGCGCCATCGAGCGCGAAAAACGCATCGGGCAGCGCGACGCGGCGCACGACCGAGCACGAGACGTCGCCCTCGTTCCACTGGTGGCCGGCGAGCACGGCGGTCATCGCGACGTAACCCTGCAGGATCGTGGAGAAGCCGCAGATGCGCTCGCAATTGCGGGCGTTGACCTTGTGCGGCATCGCCGACGAGCCGACCTGGCCCTCCTGAAAACCTTCGGTCAGCAGACCCGCTCCCGCCATGAGGCGCAACGTGGTCGCGCAGCTCGCGGCGGCGGCGCCGAGCTGGTGCAGCGCAGTGGTGACCTCGAAGTCCAAGCTACGTGGATACACCTGGCCGACCGCGCCGAGCGAGGCGTGGAAGCCGAGATGTTTGAGTACGCGGGTCTCGAGCTGGTCGACCTTGTTGGAATCGCCGCCGAGGAGCGTGAGCTGGTCGAGCTGCGTGCCGACGGCGCCCTTCAGGCCCCGGACGGGATAACGGGCGAGCAATTCCTCGATGCGCGTGAACGCGATCATGAATTCCTCGCCGAACATCGCGAGCCGCTTGCCGAAGGTGGTCGGCTGCGCGGGCACGTTGTGCGTCCGGCCCGTGATCATGAGATCGCGGTGCGCCTCGGCCTGATTCGCGAGGGCGAGCAGCACGGCGGCGGCCTTGAAGTGGACGAGCTTCAACGAGCGGAAAATCTGGAGCTGCTCGACGTTTTCCGTGAGGTCGCGGCTGGTGAGACCGAGGTGGATGAACTGCCGCTTCGCGAGATCGGAGAACTCCTCGATTCGCGCCTTCACATCGTGGAGCGTCACGCGCTCGCGTTTAGCGATCGAGACGAGGTCGATCTGCGATTTCACCTTCTCGTAGTCCTTGATCGCCTCGGCTGGGATCGGCACGCCGAGATCGCGCTGCCCCTTCATCACGGCGATCCAGAAATCGCGCTCGAGCGCGACGCGGCCCTGTTGGGACCAGATGTCCTTCATCGCGACCGATGCGTAACGCTCGGCGAGGACATTCGGGATTGGGACGGCGGCAGCGGAGGGAGACTCGTTCACGGCAAAAAGCGTGTTGTTATGTTGTCCGGCGGAGCGATGGCGATTTGAAAAAAAAGGCTGCGTCCACGTGGCGTGGCCGGTCTGTTCGAGGGGCAGGCCGGATGCCTGCGTTCCACCATGGCTCATTCCGTTTCCGGTCACTTGAAACTGCGCGTCGCGGACTACGACGCGCTCATCCGCCAGCTCGTGCCGGCGTATCCGGCGATGCGGCCGGTGCAGCTTGAACTGCTCGCGCTGGCCTTACCCGACGGCGGTGAAGGAAGACTCGTGCTCGACCTTGGCGGGGGCACCGGCGCGCTGGCAGCAGCGATCGCGGAACGGTTTCCCGCGGTCGAGGTGCAGATCTGGGACACGGATCCGGCGATGCTCGCGATCGCGCGGGAGCGCTGCGCGGAATTCGGCGCCCGGGTGAGCACGGTCGAGCGCTCGTTTGCCGATCCGCTGCCACCGTGCGACGCGGTCGCGGCGTGCATCGCGTTGCATCACGTCAGAGACATGGCGGCGAAGGCGGGGATTTACCGAAACATCCACGCGGCACTGCGGCCGGGCGGTTTGTTTGTGAACGCCGACACCGCGGTGTGCGCCACGCCGGCGCTGCGCGAGCATGCGTTTCAATTGTGGGCCCGCAGCATGGCGCCGCATGGGATCGGCGAGGAGCAGGCGTTCGCGCATTTCGCGAGCTGGGCGAACGAGGACTATTATCCGCCGCTCTGGACGGAGCTGCAGCTGCTGGCGGGAGCGGGTTTCTCGGAACCGGAGTGTTTCTGGCGGGAGGCCGCGGCGGTGGTGTTTGGCGCGATGAGGTAGCGGCGCCGAAGGACGCGACGCGGCTTGCAGGGTGAATGCGAGCGGGACGCCGCGCGCCT